>NZ_JAIQZB010000018.1 GCF_020164555.1 Salegentibacter lacus
GAGGTAAAAGACTTAACTGCGACTGGTCATAGGTCTTAAATACTGCTTTGGCTTTCATTACATGAAAATACTAAAAACCAGAAAATAATACAACAAAAAAGGCTGCCTTTTCAGACAGCCTCTTTTTCATTCTTAATATTTCTGGAGTTAGGATTTTAGAAAACGTAATAAAATCTCATTAAACTCTTTTTTATGTGTCATCACCAATCCGTGTGGCGCACCTTCAATTATTTCAAAAGTATTATTCTTAACCAGATCTTTGCTCTTCTTTCCGGCAAGCTCTAAAGGAACGATCTCATCAGCATCTCCGTGAACAATTAGCGTAGGCACATCAAACTCTTTTAGATCTTCCCTAAAATCGGTTAAGCCGAAAGAGTCTACACAATCTAATGTCGCTTTGGCTGAAGCCTTACAGGCAATACTCCAATCGAAGTGTTTCTGCTCATCACTTATACGATCTTTGTTCTTTTCATAATTGTAAAATTTATCGCCAAAACCAGCTAAAAATCCCGCGCGGTCTTTTCTAATTTCTTTTTTAAATCCTTCAAAAACCTCTTTATCGAGTCCGTCGGAATTATCATCGGCTTTTAGCATGAAAGGGGGCACAGCTGAAATAAGTGCTGCCTTCTGAATATTCGCAGTTCCGTATTTACCGATAAATCGGGCTACTTCGCCTCCACCCATAGAAAATCCTACAATTATTGTATTAGAAAGTCCCAATTCGGTTATAACATCGTTTAGATCGGAAGCTAAAGTATCATAGTCATAACCTCCCCAGGGTTTATCGCTATCACCAAATCCGCGGCGGTCGTAGCTAATACATCTAAATCCTGCATCTACAATTTTCTCTACCTGGTATTCCCACATTTTATGACTTAAAGGCCAGCCGTGAATAAGAATTACCGGTTGCCCTTCGCCATAATCTTGGTAGGCTAATTTTATTTTATTTCCGTTCTCTTCGTTTTTAGTTTCTATATAATTCATTGCTTATTTTTTTATAAGATAACAACTACAGTTCTCTATAAAAAAGTAAAGCCTGCATTTAGCAGGCTTTTAACTTGTTATCAAAAATTTTATTTAAAACTACATTATCTCTATACTTCCTTTTCCTTCCCTTATTACTTCAGGCTCAGAAGTGGTTAGATCTATAACGGTAGATGGAATATTGTCTCCATATCCACCATCAATTACCAGGTCTACAAGATGATCCCATTTTTCTTTAATTAATTCAGGATCTGTGGTGTACTCTATAACTTCATCTTCATCGTAAATAGAAGTTGAAACAATTGGGTTTCCTAAGGTGGCTACAATACTTTTACATATAGCATTATCGGGGACCCTAATTCCAACGGTTTTTTTCTTCTTAAATACATTTGGAAGGTTATTATTTCCGGGTAAAATAAAAGTATACGGCCCCGGAAGATTTCTTTTAAGGATTTTGAAAGTTGCGGAATCTATTTGTTTTACGTAGTCTGAAAGATTGCTTAAATCTTCGCAAATAAAGGAAAAATTAGCTTTTTCAAGCTTTACGCCCTTAATTTGAGCAATTTTCTCTAATGCCGAAGTATTGGTGATATCGCAGCCTAAACCATAAACGGTATCGGTAGGATAAATAATTAGCCCACCGTTTCTCAGGACTTCTACTACTTTATTAATATGTTTCTGACTTGGGTTTTCGTCGTAAATTTTAAGTAATTCAGCCATAGTTATAAATTTTAGTAATTGAGAATTTACAAATTTTCGAGCAGATATTTTTTAAATGATCTATTTAATCTGATTTAGAAACTTCACTTTCCAGCTTCAGCACTTTACTACCATCTTCCTGTTCTATAAAAAGTGCTTTATTACCTGCCTCGCCTTTTCGGGTAATCTCACTTCCATCTATAGTTTTGGCGACTTCTTCGGCATAGGTTTTTACCACTTTACCTTCAGCTTTTCCATTCCCCCATTTCCAACTGACGTTACTTCCCTCTTTAATCATAATTTTTTATTTTGAAGATAAAAAGAAAGCCGCTCGAAGCGGCTTTAAATAACAGAAGTTTAACGAGTTTTAAGAGATCAATTTCAGCTTTGCGAACCTTAGCAAAAGCTTTTTAATTCCTCCGTTTTCAAAATCTATTTCAGCTTTTTTATCCTGCCCAACACCATCTATGGCAAGAACTTTCCCTTTACCGAAACGCATATGCTCTACCACGTTTCCTGCTTCGAGTTTTATGGCATTTGTAGCTTTTTCAGGCTCAGGACTGGCGGGTTTTAATTTCCGAAGTTTTCTTAACTGAGACTCACTCGGCTTATGCGCCGGTGGTGGCGTGCCTTTTTTAGGTTTGCTTTGGCGTAATTTACTTTTATCAACATCATCGCCAAAAATATCGGTATCTATCAGCGGTTTATATTTATAATCATCCTGCGGAATCATATAGTCCATATACTGCTCGTCTACCTCTTCAATAAATCTACTCGGTTCGGCATCAACAAGTTTTCCCCAACGATAACGCGATTGTGTATAAGTTAGATAAGCCTGTTTTTCTGCCCGGGTTAGTGCCACATAGAATAAACGTCGTTCTTCTTCCAGCTCGCTTCGGGTATTCATACTCATTCCTGAAGGGAAAAGATCTTCTTCCAACCCTACAATATATACATATGGGAACTCCAAACCTTTTGCCAGGTGAATGGTCATTAAGGCTACACGGTCGTCGTCGCCAGTGTCTTTGTCCATATCTGTAGCAAGTGCGACGTCTTCCAGGAATTCAGCTAAAGAACCTTCAGCATCAGCCAGCTCTTTTTGGCCTTCCACAAAATCTTTGATTCCGTTAAGTAATTCCTCAATATTTTCAATTCGGGCAATTCCTTCTGGGGTACCGTCTTTCTTTAATTCCTGAACCAAACCTGTTTTCTTGGTTACGGTATCGGCAACGGTAAAAGCATCGGCATTTTCAGCAAGAATCGTAAAACTCTTAATCATGTTCACGAAATTATCCAGCTTGGTACGCGTGCTTTTATTAATCTTTAAATCAAGATGATCTATATTTTCAATAATTTCAAATATGGTTTTTCCATATTGATTCCCGGCAATACTCAGTTTATCCATGGTAGTTTGCCCAATTCCACGGGCAGGATAATTGATTACTCGCTTAAGCGCTTCTTCGTCTTTCGGGTTTATTAGCAGACGCAAATAAGACAACACATCTTTAATCTCCTTACGCTGATAGAATGAAAGTCCGCCATAAATTCTATATGGAATTTCCTTTTTTCTAAGCGCATCTTCCATCGCCCTGCTTTGAGCATTGGTTCTGTAAAGAATAGCAAAATCGCCATTACTCATCTGATTTTGCATTCGGTTCTCAAAGATAGAACCGGCAACAAACCTTCCTTCTTCCCCATCGGTTAGCAAGCGGTTCACCACGATTTTCGGCCCTTCATCATTAGCTGTCCAAACTATTTTTTCCAGTTTGGTTTTATTCTTTTCAATTATGGAGTTCGCTGCATTTACAATATTTTTGGTAGACCGGTAATTTTGCTCGAGGCGGTACATTTGTACATTATCGTAATCTTTCTGGAAATTCAGGATATTATTGATATTCGCTCCGCGGAAGGCATAAATACTCTGCGCATCGTCACCTACCACACATATATTCTGAAATTTATCTGAAAGTGCTTTTACAATTAAATATTGTGAATGATTGGTATCCTGGTACTCATCTACCAAAATGTATCTGAAACGATTCTGGTATTTATGAAGCACTTCAGGAAAACGATTTAAAAGCTCGTTAGTTTTTAGCAGAAGATCATCAAAATCCATCGCGCCAGCTTTAAAACAGCGTTCCACATATTCCTGGTAGATTTCCCCCAAACGTGGTTTTTTAGACATTGCATCGGCTTCCTTCAACTCCGGGTTTTGGAAATAAGCTTTTACCGTAATCAAACTGTTTTTATAAGAAGAAATACGGCTGTAAACCTGTTTGTATTTATAAACGTCCTTATCGAGACGCATATCTTTAATAATCGCCCTGATCACGCTTTGGGAATCTTGTGTATCGTAAATGGTAAAATTTGAAGGATAGCCCAATTTATCGGCTTCAAACCGCAAAATTTTAGCAAAAATAGAGTGAAAAGTTCCCATCCAAAGATTCTTCGCCTCACTGCTACCAACAATCTTAGAGATACGGGTTTTCATTTCCCGGGCCGCTTTATTGGTAAAAGTGAGCGATAAAATATTAAAGGGATCTACTCCCTGACTCATAAGGTAAGCGATACGGTAGGTAAGCACCCTGGTTTTCCCAGATCCTGCTCCTGCAATTACAATCATTGCGCCATCCTTTTGCAGTACAGGCGCACGCTGTGCGTCATTTAATTCGGCTAAATAAGCTTCCAATCTCTTCAGTTTTTTAAATGCGTGAAATTAACCAAAATGAGACAAATTATAAACCTGAAACCCACTTTGTTTTAAACAAACTCAGATTGGCCTTAAGCAATTGCTTAAGTTTTTAATATCTTTAAAATTCTGCAATCTTAAATTGAAAACGAAACAAAACTTACTATGAAAAAAATAATATTCAGTTTGCTTGGGCTTTTCAGCTTTACTTTAGCTGCCCAGGAAATTGATCCAGAAATCAATTCGGCTGCCGAAGAAATAGAGGAACAGGTGATTTCCTGGCGCAGGGATTTTCATCAGCATCCTGAACTTTCCAACCGGGAAACGGAAACCGCCAGAAAGATCGCCGCTCATTTAGAAAGTCTCGGTATAGAAACTACCACCGGCGTGGCTAAAACCGGGGTAGTAGGGATTTTAAAAGGTGAAAATGAAGGCAAAACTGTAGCCTTAAGGGCAGATATTGACGCGCTGCCGGTAACCGAAAGAAATGACCTTCCCTTTAAATCTGAAGTAAGGACAGAGTTTCTGGGCTCAGAAACCGGGGTGATGCACGCTTGTGGCCACGACACCCACATTGCAATAATGATGGGTGTTGCTGAAATCCTTTCAAAAAACAAAGATAAGATAAACGGGACGGTGAAATTTATATTTCAACCCGCAGAAGAAGGTCCGCCACCGGGTGAAGAAGGCGGTGCTTCCTTAATGATCAAAGAAGGTGTTCTTAAAAACCCAGATGTGGACGCAATTTTCGGGCTTCATATAAATTCGGAAACTCCTGTAGGAACTATTCGTTACAAACCGGAAGGCACTATGGCCGCGGTAGAGCGTTTTGTAATAAATGTAAAAGGAAAACAAACCCACGGTTCGGCGCCCTGGAGTGGTACAGATCCTATCTTAATTTCAGCAAAAATTATAGATGGTTTGCAAACCATAATTAGCAGGGAATCTAAACTGGTAGATGCTGCGGCGGTAATTACGGTAGGAAAAATCACCAGCGGGGTTCGTTTTAATATTATTCCTGAAACTGCAGAAATGATTGGAACCATAAGAACCCTGGATCCAGATATGAAAACATTAATCCTGAAAAGAATGAACGAGATGGTTCCTGCAATTGCCAAAGCTTACGGTGGAGAAGCTACGGTTGAAATTCAGAATAATACCGCGATTACTTACAACGATCCAGAACTTACCAGCCAAATGTTACCGACTTTACAAAAAGTTGCAGGTAAAGAAAATGTGGTTTTAGCCAAAGCCACCACAGGTGGGGAAGATTTTTCTTTCTTTCAGGAGGAAATACCCGGTTTTTATTATTTCCTTGGTGGAAAACCTATAGATTCTACCGAACCGGCACCACATCATACTCCCGACTTTTTTATAGATGAAAGCGGAATGTTACTGGGCGTAAAAACGATGTCTCAGTTAGCTATAGATTACCTAAACCAATAATTTATGAATAGCTTTTTCGATTTTTTAGGTTCAATTGAATGGTGGGGATGGATTCTTATAGTTATTGTTTTAATTGCTATAAAAGATATTTTCTTTAATCGCGAACACACTATAAAACATAACTTTCCAGTGGTGGGACATTTACGCTATTTTTTAGAAGGAATTGGTCCGGAATTGCGACAGTATATCGTGGCTAGCAACAGGGAGGAATTACCTTTTAACAGGGTTGAACGCGGCTGGATTTATGCTTCGGCCAAAAATGAAAATAATTACGAGGGTTTTGGAACCGACCAGGATATTTTTTCAACGCATTATATCTTCATCAATAATGCGATGATTCCTTATAAATTAGATGAAAAGCATCCTAATGCAATAGACCCAAATTTTATTGCCTGCGGGAAAGTGATGGGAGAATATAACAAAAGAGAACGCCCTTTTAGACCGGCCTCGATAATCAATGTTTCTGCTATGAGTTTTGGTTCTCTTTCAGCCAGGGCTATTGAATCTTTAAATGAGGGTTGCAAAGAAGCCGGTGCTTATCACAATACTGGAGAAGGCGGACTTTCACAATACCATCAAAAAGGAGCCGATGTGGTTTTTCATTTTGGAACTGGATATTTTGGAGTTCGGGACGAAAATGGAAACTTTTCTATGGATAGAATGGTGGCACTCGTAAAAGATAATCCTCAGATTCGAGCTATCGAAGTCAAGCTTTCACAGGGTGCCAAACCAGGAAAAGGCGGAGTATTGCCAGCTTCAAAAATCACCAAAGAAATTTCTGAAATTCGGCACGTCCCTATGGGTCAGGACGTACTTTCTCCACCAAATCATTCAGCTTTTAGCAATATTCCCGAATTGTTAGATTTTATTGAAGAAATCGCTGAAGCGACCGGACTTCCGGTCGGCATAAAATCGGCCGTGGGAAGATTAAATCAATGGGAAGAACTCGCTGCGCTTATGTCAAAAACCAAACGAGGCCCGGATTTTATAACAATTGACGGTGGTGAAGGTGGTACCGGCGCCGCGCCGCCAAGTTTTGCAGATCACGTTTCATTACCCTGGATTTACGCATTTACCGATGTTTACAAAATATTCCTGAATGAAGGAATTACCGATAGAATTGTATTTATTGGCAGTGGGAAACTCGGTTTTCCCGCAAAAGCAGCTATGGCTTTTGCGCTGGGAGCAGATTGTATAAATGTTGCCCGGGAAGCAATGATGAGTATTGGCTGTATACAGGCGCAAGCCTGCCATAACAACACCTGCCCTACCGGAGTTGCTACACAAAACAAATGGTTGCAGGCAGGAATAAATGTGAAAGATAAAGCTCGCCGAGTGAACTATTACTTCACTAAGTTCAGAAAAGAATTGTTAGAGATTACCCACGCCTGCGGTTACGAGCATCCGTCACAATTTACTATGGATGATGTAGAGATAAATTTAAGCGACAAGAATCTGGCAAAAACCCTGGCGACCACTTTTGCATATCATAAAGAAAAAGTACCTTTCGGCGATATTCAATCGCATATGGATTGCCCACATCTGGGCGGAATTCATAAGCAAAAAGAAGTGACGACCAAAGAAGCTGAAACCGAGGAAACCTCTCCACATAATAAGAACGAATGAATCAGATAGAACTTTCCCAAATACTTTTAGCTATTCTGCCGGCTTTAATTGTTGGTGTAGTAGCCTTTTATTTTTTTAGTTCGTATAACAAAAATGAAGAAAATAGAAGACGCTTTCTATTACATAGAGAAAATCAAAAAACAGCGCTTCCTTTAAAATTACAGGCTTACGAACGGATGACGTTGTTTTTGGAACGCATTTCTCCCGGGAAAATCTTATTTAGAGTAAAGCCTAACTCCAATGATAAAGAAGCCTACGAGCGAGCATTGATTAATACCATTGAACAGGAATTTGAACATAACCTCGCACAGCAAATCTATCTGTCTGTGGAATGCTGGGATTATATTAAGACAGCTAAAAATGCTACCATCGGAATCATTAGAAAAGCTAACCAACAGGAAAGTGTTACTGATGCCGATAAATTAAGAGAGATAATTCTGAAAAATTTAATAGAAAAACAATCTCCTACTGAAGCTGCAATCGCTTACTTAAAAAATGAGGTAAAACGCTTTATTTAAAACAATCCGAAAAAGCTTTTACGTTTTGTAGCCAGGAATTGCAAATGCTTTTCTTTTGCATGGTCGTAACCTTGCTGCCACCATTCCCCCATTAATTTTTTGTTGAAAACCAGGGAGTTTTCAGTCAGTTTTGTAGGCGTGTAGTAGGTATTGAGTTTTACTTTTTTATTTAAAGCGGCCAGTTTTCCTTCTACGATGTCGTGATATTCTACCTGGTCCAGTAAAAACCCAAAAAGGTTAATCATTAACGAAAATGGATTTTTCCCCAGTACTTTGTTATATTCCATATTTTCGGCTTCGAGGATAATCGCATCTACTTCAGTAGCTCCGCGTTTTATCGCTTCTCGAATTGGCACCACACAACCCAGGCCGCCATCGGCATATTCAAATCCGTCCTTTTTGGCGAGACTCATAAAAGGAATATAATTACAGCTTATCCAGATCCAGTCGCAGAAATCTTCATAAGAAAAATCGTTAATCGACTTATATTCTACGCGATTTCTAGACAAATTAGAAACGGTAACCACTACATCTTCCACCTGGTTTTTAAGCTGATCGAAATTTTCTTCAGAAAAATTACGCTTTATATGTTTTCGCAGATTTTGGCTTTCTCCAAATGTTCTTTTCTTCCGAACAAATTGCCAGAACATGTTAAAATAATTAATCGTCACATACTCCCTACCTTCCTTTCGCTTTACTACAAAAGGATTAACATTAAAAATCTTACGCTGGTTTACATTGGTATAAATGTCATAGACCTTGTCTATATTTCCCATAGCAAGATGCGGAATTAATAGGCTTCCGGTAGAAGTGCCCAAAAATAAATCATATTTCTTGCCTTCTTCCTGAATTAAATATTGAGCAACGCCGCCGGCAAAAGCGCCTTTACTGCCCCCACCCGATATTACCAGTGCCCGCATTAAGGTTCAATTTGGTTAATTTCCTCGCTTTTCTCTTTGGCATACATATAGCCAGTTTTCCACCAGGATTTCATTTGCTTTTCATCAAAAATAAGGGAATTGGTAGTCAATACTGTAGGCGTGTAGTAAAAATTTATTGTTACGTTTTTATTGGCAGCTGCAAATTTCCCTATTCTGATATTTTGTGATTCAATCCTGTCCAGCATAAACCGAAACAAATTAGTGATGAGTCCAAAAACGTTTTTGGATGGCATCCTATTATAAAAAGTAGCTTCGGTTTGTAAAATTACCGCATCAATATGGGTGGCGCCTCGTTTTATTGCTTCTTCAATAGGCACCATCGTCCCCAGTCCACCATCGGCATATTCACACCCATTTTTTTGCACTAAACTCATAAAAGGCGCGTAATTGCACGAAATCCAAATCCACTCACAAAATTCGTCGTATTCAAAATCTTTAATCGATTTGTATTCTACTGTATTCAAAGAAATATTAGAAACCGTAACTACAACATCTTTATTTGCCGCTTGTAAGCTTAAAAATTCCTCTTTAGTTAGGGTCGCTTCTATAAGCTTTTTAAGATTTTTACTTTCACCAAAAGTCTTTTTTCCTTTCAAAAAATTAAGAATTACATTAAAGTGATTTATGCTTATTTGATCGTAGCCGTGGCGTCTCTTTATGAGAAAAGGGCGGTTATTAAAAATACTCGATTGATTAACCGAGGTGTAGGTATCCTTTATCTTTTCACACTTATTAAGCGCAAGATGGGAAATAAGCAAACTCCCGGTAGAAGTTCCCAAATAAAGGTCGTAATCGCGTTTTAATTCTTCAATCAAGTATTGGGCTACCCCACCGGCAAAAGCGCCTTTGCTGCCTCCTCCCGATATTACCAATGCCCTCATTAATTTAGTTTTGTTTGTAAATAATCCTGCTCTTTTTGAGGAAGACTATTCTTTAAAGCTATGAATTTTTGCCGATATTCTTCATTTTTTAGGAGCTCGTTTAGTAGTTGCCTGGAATAATTTCTAAATCGATAAGTTGGGTGTTGTGTTCCCTGCATAAGATCAAGCAGGTTTTGAGTAGTAAAACTATTAATTTGAAATAAATAACTAAAAGCATTTTCCCTAACTTCAATTGGAAAATGCACAGCCGTATAGCCTGAAAGTTCATTATATATTTCTTGCTGTTTCTCAGGTTCATAACTTGGCGTCACCAGGTTTAAGGTAAGCCAAAGCATTCGCACATTTTTATTGGTAAAACCTTCAATTCCTTTAGTTTTATCCAGATAAATGGAAACCTCCTGGGGAAAATTCATCCATAATTTAAGGAGCGCGACTTCCTTTGTAATATAGGATTCATCGCTAAGCAGGGATTCAAAATCTGATTTTAGTTCCTGCGGAATTCTTTCCATACTGGTTGCAATAGCCTGGCGCACGTAAATATTGTTTGTCTCAAATGCTTTTCTATAAAGCTCTAGAGCTGTGGCTGAAGTTTCGCCTTCTAATTGATAAACCACTTCCTGCCCGGTATAATCGCTAACCGGGAAATCAAGTTCTGCACTTAAGATTTCTTTCTTTTTCTCCAAAGGCGTCTCCCGAAGCGCCAGGATATTTAAATGATTTTGAATAAACTCTGAATTCTTTAAAGAATTTAAAGCTGCAAAACCTTGAAAAGCGGTTTGATTCAACCATTTCGCCATAAAATCGGAAAGGCTAACATTCGCGGCTGCTTCAACCTCAGCAATAAAATTCTCGGTTGTAGCAGTTTTGAATTTGTAGCGTTCCAAATAATTTTTCACAGCTTTTTTAAAAGCCTCATCTCCCACTCGCTCCCGCAAAATATGCAAAACCCAGGCTCCTTTTTGATAATAGGTTAACGAAGTTGCCCCGGCTTTGGTTACCGGTTCACCTTTTCCGCCATCGCTTAATTCCTTCAGTTTTTCTGCAGATTCATAAAGTTGCCAGTAATAGTAATCATCACCAAAAACCTCACGCTCGGCAAGCAATGCGTAATAAGTAGCAAAACCTTCGTGCAGCCAGTGATCGTTATTAGTTTCTGCGGTTACTGAATTTCCAAACCATTGGTGCGCTAATTCGTGTGCATTTACACTCACATAATTCCGGTCTTTAAAAGCAATCGAATCGGTAATAAAAGCGTGGTCAAAAATAGTGGCTGTGGCATTTTCCATTCCAGAATATAGAAAATCTCGCACCGGTGCCTGCTTGTAATTTTGCCACGGATATGCTACTCCTATTTCATTTTCCAGAAAATCAAAAATGGTTTTGGTATGCCGGTAAGTGGGTTCCAAATTTGCTTTTTCTGAAAGCGGCATAAAATATTGCAAAGAAACTCCTGAAGCTGATTTACTTTCTTCTACCGCATAATTTGCTGCTGCAAAGGCCAGTAAATAACTACTCATAGGCCGCTTCATATCAAAATCCCAGCTTTTTAAAGAATCGTTTACTGAACTCCCGGTAAGTTTTCCGTTCGCCATCACTTCCAGATCTTTGGGAAAATGATAAGTGATATCAAATTCTACTTTTTCGCGTTGATCGTCAAACGAAGGCAACCAGTTAGAAGTATATTTTCCCTGCCCTTGTGTCCAGATTTGTTTCGGCGCATTTATAGAATCAGCGATATCCCAATTTATAAAGTATACCGCTTGTTTTGGTTTTACTAAATATTTCAGTTGTAACGAATTATTTTCTGATGGGCTTAATTCATTTTTTATCCAAATTCGTGCGCCGGTATTTCTGAAGTTGTTTGGTTTCCCATTCAGTAAAACTTCATCAAAATTTATATTTCGAGAATCCACATAAAACGAATCTATACTTTTTAGAATGTTAAAATTATAGTTAATCTCTCCTGAAATCTCTTCACTTACCGGATTTACAAAAATTTCAGCATCAGCTTTTACAAAATCTATACTTTCAATTTGATTAAGGGAATCTGCGATGGGAGTCTGGCTATAAAAGGTCCAGCTCCAGCAACAAAGGAGGGCGATAAAGGAATATCTCATAATAAAAAACTACAGCAGCCAAATTACAAAAACTGAATAAATTTAAACCCCGAAAATTTCAGGTTTAATTTTTAGTTGAAATTCAGCCTAAAAAACCTGATTTTAATATCTTCGTTTTCATGAACGCCAATATTTTGCAAACACCCATAGATTATCTAAAAGGGGTCGGCCCGAACCGCGCCGATTTACTGCGGAAGGAACTTGGCATTCACACTTACCAGGATCTTATAAATTTTTTCCCAAATCGCTACCTCGATAAAACCCGCTTTTATAAAATAAACGAATTGCAGCGCAATTCAGCAGAAGTACAGGTGGTGGGCAAAATCACGAATATAAGATCGGTAGAGCAAAAACGCGGAAAGCGTTTGGTAGCCGATTTTATTGATGATACCGGAAAAATGGAATTGGTTTGGTTTCGAGGCCAAAAGTGGATTCGGGAGAATTTAAAAATCAATATGCCTTATGTTATTTTCGGAAAAACCAATTGGTTTAACGGACTCTTTAGTATGCCACATCCCGAAATGGAACCGGTTGAAGAATATAAAAAGCAACTGCGTACCGCGATGCAGCCGGTATATCCTTCTACCGAAAAACTGGCAAAATCGGGGATAACCAACCGGGTGATCAATAAATTGATGCAACAGCTTTTTATTGAAACCAAAGGGAACTTTTATGAAACGCTTTCAGAAGAAATCACTACTGAATTAAAATTAATTCCAAAGCCGGAAGCTGTATTCAATATTCATTTTCCGCAGAGCCAGGATTTACTAACCAAAGCGCAATTTCGGTTAAAATTTGAAGAGCTATTTTATATCCAGCTGCAATTGCTCATCAAAAATATGCTTCAGAAGCAAAAAATAAAAGGTTTTGTTTTTGAAGAAATCGGACAGAATTTTAGCGAATTCTATAGTAATCACCTTCCTTTTGAACTTACCGGTGCACAAAAAAGGGTCATTAAAGAAATTAGAGCCGATTTGGGAAGCGGCGCCCAAATGAACCGTTTGCTGCAGGGCGATGTAGGCTCAGGAAAAACCATTGTAGCGCTAATGTCTATGTTTATTGCGCTTGATAATGGTTTCCAGGCCTGTCTTATGGCGCCAACTGAAATCCTGGCAATTCAGCATTATAACGGACTGGTAGAACTTTGTAAAGACCTGGATACTAATATTTTTTTACTAACCGGTTCATCAAAAACCAAAGCACGACGTGAAATTCACGAAAAACTCGAAAATGGCGAAATAAACATTCTCATTGGCACGCACGCTTTGCTTGAAGACAAAGTGAAATTTAAAAATTTAGGCCTTGCAGTTATAGACGAGCAACACCGTTTTGGCGTGGCGCAACGAGCAAAATTATGGCGTAAAAACAATGTGCCTCCGCATATTTTGGTGATGACCGCAACACCAATTCCAAGAACTTTGGCGATGAGTCTTTACGGAGATTTGGATATTTCGGTAATAGATGAATTACCGCCGGGAAGAAAACCTATAAAAACCGTTCATCGTTATGACAGCAACCGACTTAAAGTTTTCGCTTTTATAAAAGATGAAATTAAAAAAGGGCGCCAGGTTTATGTTGTATATCCATTAATTCAGGAGTCGGAAAAAATGGATTACAAAGATTTAATGGATGGTTATGAAAGCATTGCCCGGGAATTTCCAGAGATGCAAATTTCTATTGTTCACGGGCAAATGAAATCTGATGCCAAAGATTATGAAATGGACCGCTTTGTACGCGGTGAAACCCAAATTATGGTGGCAACTACCGTTATTGAAGTAGGTGTAAATGTACCCAATGCCAGTGTGATGATCATTGAAAGTGCCGAACGTTTTGGTCTTTCTCAACTCCACCAGCTTCGAGGCCGTGTTGGCCGTGGCGCCGAACAAAGCTTTTGTATTTTAATGACCAGTCATAAATTATCTAACGACAGTAAAACCAGGCTGGAAACCATGACCGCCACCAACGACGGTTTTGAAATCGCTGAAGTTGATTTAAAATTACGAGGTCCCGGCGATATTATGGGCACACAACAAAGTGGTGTGTTAAACCTCAAAATCGCAGATATTGTAAAGGACAACCAAATATTAAAATCGGCTCGTTACCACGCAATGAAGATTTTAAAAGAGGATCCCAGTCTCGCTATGGAAAAGAATAAAGTGCTCCGGTTTACCTATGCTCAAGTGGCCAAGCATAAAAATATCTGGAATTACATTAGCTAGTCTCCTATCTTGAGCAAAAAAAAGCTACTGATTTTCCCTTATTTTTTATTAAGCTAAAAAAGCGATTTCCCCAGCTACTTTCATTCCTTTTCATAGTAAAATTAAGGCTTTCCAAATGCTATTCTCATTTCTTAATACACTGATTTACAATTAACTTACTTCTTATAAATTTAAACCTTAAAGTTTATTCCGTAAATTTAATAGATAACCAAAACATTGAGAATCATGGAGGCAAAAGTTGTTTTAAAAAGAGCAGTAAGCATAATGTTTATTTTATGCAGTGGATTCCTGTTTGCTCAGGAAGATACCCAAACGGCTTTAGAAGAGAAATTATATGAAGAATATAAAAGTAACGGATTAGATAAAGCCATGGAGATGTATAAGAAGCATAAATCTTCAGAATATAAAAGTTTAGAGGAACCTTTAAATTTACTGGGTTACAAATTGATGATGGAAGATAAAAATCTGGATGCTGCAGAAAAGGTTTTCCAGGCCCAAATTGAAGAATATCCGCAGGAAGCCAATCCTTATGATTCTTATGGAGATCTACTTCTGGAAAAAGGAGAAAAAGAAAAAGCTAAGGAACAATTTAAAAAAGCAGCAAAATTGGCGGAAAATATAGAAGATGAAGCCGAGAAAAACCAAATGAAAGAGGCTTCGCTTTCTAAATTAGCCAAATTAGAAAACAAACATCGTCAATTAGATTTTCTAGCCGGATATTGGGAAGTAACACAAACCGGTTATAGAGACGGACAGCCAGTAGATTTACCAACAAGCACACAAAACATTAGTTATTTACCGGGAGAATCGGTTCTAAGAATTAACCATACCAGAGAAGGCGATGCTGCCTGTTGTGAAAGAATTGTGGCTTATAATGCAATGGAAGACAATTATGAAATGGCTTACATTAATGCGGTAAATCCTAATGGTATTGAAGTATCTGACTTAAAAATCAAAGATAAAGGGAACGGAAAATTTGAATTCGTAGAAGACTACATTGAAAACAATGAGCAAAAACAAGTAAAGCACGAGATTTCCCAGGCCGATGATGAAAATATTGATTGGAATATTTATGTCCCAAAAGAAGACAGTCAGGAATGGGAACTTGTAAATAATATGAAGTTTAAAAAGAAAAATTGATTTTCAATTTAAAATTAATTGGCGTTTGAAAGGAGCAACTTAGGTAGCTCCTTTCTTTTTTATCAAATTAGCCAAAATAAGCCTTAAAATTAAAATTTGAAATTATGCCAAAACTATTCGTAATACTATCTTTGCCAACTGAAAATATTGAGACATGAAAATTTCATATAACTGGCTTAAACAATTTATTAAACTTCCGGAAGCTCCAGAAGAAACAGGAGAATTACTCACCGATCTTGGGCTCGAAGTAGAAGGTTTACAAAGTTTCCAAAGCATTAAAGGTGGTCTGGAAGGGATAGTTGTTGGCCACGTGCTGGAATGTAAAAGTCATCCAAACGCCGATAAATTACAGCTTACCAACGTAGATCTTGGTAATGGCGAACAAGTACAAATTGTTTGCGGTGCGCCAAATATTGCTGCGGGACAAAAGGTTCCTGTAGCGACAATTGGCACGACACTTTATGATGAAAAAGGCGAAGCCTGGCCAATTAAGAAGGGAAAGATTAGAGGAGAAGCCAGTTACGGAATGATTTGTTCTGAAAAAGAACTTGGCCTTGGGCAAAGCCACGAAGGAATTATGGTGATGCAAGACGATCTGGTTCCCGGAACTCCTGTTGCCAAAATTTTTGATGTTGAAAACGATCAGGTTTTTGAAATTGGTCTAACTCCAAATCGCGCCGATGCTATGAGCCACTGGGGGGTTGCCAGAGATCTAAAAGCCGGTTATACTCAGAAGGGTAAGAATTTAGAACTAATTACTCCTTCTGTTAGTAGTTTTCATGTAGATAACAGAAGTTTAAAAATCCAGATCCAGGTCGAGGATTCGGCGCTTGCTCCAAGATATTGCGGCGTTACCATTTCGGGACTTAAAGTTGAAGAATCACCAAAATGGCTTCAGAATAGATTAAAAGCAATAGGTCTTGGACCAAAAAATAATGTTGTAGATGCTACCAATTACGTGATGCACGAGCTTGGCCAGCCTTTACACGCATTTGATGCCGGTAAAATTGCCGGCAACGAGATCAATGTAAAAACACTTGAAAGAGGAACAAAATTCACCACTTTAGATGAAGTGGAACGTGAACTTCACGAAGAAGATTTAATGATTTGTGATGCTAAAAAACCACTTTGTATAGCCGGAGTTTTTGGTGGAGCAACTAGCGGAGTGAGCGAAGGCACCACACAAATCTTCCTGGAAAGTGCTTATTTTAATCCCGTAAGCGTTAGAAAAACCGCAAAGAGACACGGGTTAAATACCGATGCTTCTTTTAGATTTGAGCGTGGAATTGATCCTAACATCACCGAATATGCTTTAAAACGCGCCGCACTTTTAATTACCGAAATTGCCGGTGGTGAAGTAACCAGTGATATTGATGATCTTTACCCTAAGAAAATTGAAGATTTCCAGGTTTTCCTAACCTTTGATAAAGTGAATAAACTCATTGGAGAAAACCTTGAAGAGGAAACTATAAAATCTATTCTTGCTTCGCTTGAAATTAGGGTAAACAATGTTACCGAAACCGGAATGGGGCTTACCATTCCTTCTTACCGCGTAGACGTTCAGCGTGAAGCTGATGTTATCGAAGAGATTTTAAGAGTGTATGGTTATAACAATATTAAATTTGGGGAAAAACTGAACGCATCAGTTGCCAATTCTTCTAAATTTGAAGATTACAAACTTCAGAATTTAATTGCCAACCAGTTAGTAGGACAGGGTTTTTATGAAACCATGGCCAATTCGTTGACCACTCCAGTTTATACCAATTTAAGTGAGCAAATTAAAGAATCTCAAAACGTGAAAATGCTAAATCCGTTAAGCCAGGATTTATCTGTTTTGAGGCAATCTATGTTGTATTCGGGGCTGGAATCTGTGAGTTATAACATTAACAGAAAACGCAACGATCTTAAACTATTTGAATTCGGAAAAACCTACCACGATTTTAATGGTAGCCGCGTGGAAAACAAGCACCTTTCAATTTTTATTAGTGGAAACCGAAATGCTGTACGTTGGAATTCGGCTTCAGATAGAACAGATTTCTTTTTACTAAAAGGAATAATTCAATCCATTTTTAAAAGATTTGGTATTGAAAATTTAAAAACTTCCGCAGTTAAGTCTGATGTATTTTCTGAAGGACTTATCTTTTCTTCAGCAAAAAACAATTTGGTTTCTTTTGGAGTGATTCGCAAAAAGGTTTTAAAGCATTTTGACATTGAACAGGAGGTACTTTACGCCGATATTAACTGGGATGCCTTACTGGAAGTTGTTAAAACCCGAAAAACCAGTTTCAGCGCAATTCCTAAATATCCAGCGGTTAGACGTGATTTTGCCTTATTGCTGAACAATAATATTTCTTATGAAGAAATTGAGGAAATAGCCCTTAAAACAGAGAAAAAGCTCTTAAAAGAAGTGGATCTTTTTGATGTTTACCAGGGAAATAATCTTCCCGAAGGCAAGAAAAGTTATGCTGTGAGTTTTAAATTTCAGGACGAAAACAAAACCCTTACCGATAAGCAGGTAGATAAAATGATGAAAAAACTGCAGCAAAGGTTTGAAGATGAACTTCAGGCTGAGTTGAGGTAATTGTATATAAAATTGGCTGTTTGAATCCATTTATTTTACGTCAACCTGAATTTTTCAGGTTCTATTTTAATATAGGTTAGACTTAATTTTAGACTCTGAAACAAGTTCAGAGTGACGTTTACAGGATGACTCAAACAGCCAATTTCTAGTTTTAGCTAAGAAAAATTATGGGAATTCTTTAAAAATTTCATCTACATAATTTCTTAGATCTTTTTCTAATCTTCTTGAACCAATTTCCTCATCGGCGGTTCCACGCCATAAGATTTGATTAGTTCTTCGGTCTATAAAATCTATAACGATAGATTTTTCTTTATAAGGCATCTGTTTAATAGCAACATCGGCGCCAATACGCTGAATCGTGAAATAATTTTCGTAGGTGTAATCTTCATAATATGGCCCTATATAAAGTCCCGGGCGATAATATGAAAAGTTGGTATAAACAGGATTTGCATTAACATCTACCTTTTCGTCAAACATGGTGTGCACATAGATAAGCACATCGGGCTGGCGGTTATCTATAGCAAAACCTTCGCTGGACATATTATTGTTTATTGTAGAGATAATAACCTCGTTTATACGGTTATTGTCATAATCCCGACTCAAAATAGTGTCTTGATTTGGTAAATAAGAATAGGTATTGTAGCTTTTTAATTTTTTGGCAGAATCTTTAGAAATATCGCTTCCAGAGCCGCAAGACATCAAGAAAGCAGCTGCCATAATTGTGGTAATAAAAAGTTTTAATTTCTTCATAGTTTTCAATTTTGATTCAAAATAGGCCTTCCTTCGTGATTAAAAAAAGGATATCTCCTAATTGATATTTAATTAACAAACAAAAGCGGCCATTTAGACCGCTCTTAAGTTTTTCTTTTTCAATCGCAATCTATTTCCCTGGCAATACTACAGTATCAATTACGTGAATAACTCCATTTGACTGGTTTACATTAGCAATAGTCACGGTGGCTACATTTCCTGCCGCATCTTTTAGCTTCACATTGCCATCTTCCATCATAGCATAAAGTTTTCCGCCATTTACGGTTTCAAAAGTAGCCTTTCCATCACCTTCTTTAATTGCGGCTACCACATCGTTAGCACTAAAGTTACCAGCTATCACGTGATAAGTAAGTACAGCTTGCAATTTTGATTTGTTTTCAGGTTTTAATAGAGATTCTACAGTTCCAGCTGGTAATTTTTCAAAAGCAGCATTAGTTGGTGCAAATACCGTAAAAGGTCCATCACCCTGTAAAGTCTCAACCAAATCTGCAGCTTTTACTGCAGCTACTAACGTGGTATGGTCGTTAGATTGTGAAGCGTTTTCCACAATGTTTTTGCTGGGGTACATTTCTGCTCCACCAACCATAGTTGATCCGTTTTGGGCCAATAAAGTCCCACCGATAAATAGGAAACAAATAATTCCTAATTCTTTCAATTTTTTCATAACAATAATTTTTAAATGGTTTATTAAATAAACGAGATTAAAAGTGCTTTGGTTTTAATATTTAAGCAAGTGATAAAATTCGTTTCTTTTAATTTTTGTCTAATTTAATCTTATTATCATTAAACACTTTTTAAAAACATCCAATTAATATAGTTTTAACATCGCGTAAAACTGGAAAAATAGGATTGCATGAATCATCTTAATTACTTAATTTAGTGACAGATGCTAAAGAAAAAGAAAATGAAGTTGAAGTTGAAGTTAGGTTTGCGCCGTACGAATCTGGAGGAGCAATTATACAAATCCCGAAAACAAAGAATCTCTTCTGAAAATATTCTGCAACAAGTTCAGGAAATCTTTGAACAGGAAAATAAGAAAGAAGAAACTATCCTTAAAAAAATTAACGAGGGCAGTGACGGAATTAATACTTTTAATCTCAATTTATTAGAAAGCAACAAAATTTTTCATCTTTCAGATATTGAAAAACTTTGTATTGAATATCGCCTACGTTTTTTAGACAGTAATTATTTTAAAGGGGAAATTCCGTATGAAGCTCTGCTAAAGATTAAAGCATTAGAAAAGGAACAACAAATCGCGCTGAAAGGCTTTAAAATTGTTGCTCCATCTAAACTTTTTAAACTCGAAAATGCCGATGATCCTTTGCTTTTCGCGCCTATGGGCAACAACTACTTTTACCTCATACACAAATGGGGCAATGACCTGCATCCCTTGAGAAAATTATTAATGTGGCCCTTTAGACATCTTGAAAACTTTGTTGGTTTTTTACTTGTACTAAGTTTTTTAATTGCACTACTAATTCCCGACGGACTTTTCTCGCCGCAGCAAACCACAACCCAGTTTTTTATGATCTTTTTCTTTGTATTTAAATGGGTTGCAGGGCTTTCTATTTTTTACGGATTTAAAAAAGGAAAAAATTTTAGTTCGGCTATTTGGCAAAGTAAATATTATAATGCCTAGAACGTTAAACTCTGTATAAAATAGCCTGTGAGCTATATTGTTCTTTGTATTTTAGATAGTACTAAAAACTATTAATTATGAGTTCAGACGAATCTTACGAAAGAGTATATACGGGTTCGGAGCCCAACGTTCAATACTTACAGGAATTATTTGATAAAGCCAATATCTCCTCCCGGGTTAGAAACGATTTCGATTCAGGTTTACGCGCAGGGTTTGGTGGAGGCTTGCGAGGGCAAGTTCAGCTTTTCGTGGTGAAAAATCATTATGATGAAGCACTGAAAATTGCAAAAACAACCTTCCCTAAAGACTATACAGATGAGTAACCTCAAAGGAGGAAAACGCAATAAATGGTATTTAATACTGGGAATTATTTTCTTAGTTTATGGAGTATACCGGCTCTACACCCACTTAACCGCCGAAATAACCGATAATTTTGGATTGGTCCTCGCAGTAGGTTTTATCATTTTTGGAATCTACGATCTATTCAGGTATTTCAAAAAAGTTTAAATCAGATAAATCATTAAAGAAAAAAGGTCATTTCGCTTTTGCAAAATGACCTTTTTTAGCTTTATCTTTTTACTTACCAGCTTATCACTGCACTTGCCCAGGTAAATCCGCTACCAAAAGCTGCAAGTACTACTATATCTTCATTTTTAATTTTTCCCTGCTCCCAGGCTTCGCATAGAGCAATAGGAATAGATGCCGCAGTAGTGTTCCCATATTTCTGAATATTATTATGAACCTGCTCGTCACTGAGTTTAAATTTTTGCTGAACATATTGTGAAATACGCAAATTCGCCTGGTGTGGAATCAACATATCAATATCTTTAACTTCAAGTCCGTTGGCTTTTAAGCCTTCCATGATCACTTCAGAAAAACGCTGAATCGCATTTTTAAAAACAAATTGCCCATTCATATAAGGATAATAAGGAATATCGTCTCCCTGAGGATTTTCAGCAATAATTTCAGGAACCCAGTGCTCTGTACTTGGGCCTTTTAAAGAAAGTTCTAAAGCGTGTTTTCCTTCAGAATGTAAATGGGTAGAAAGAATTCCTTCACCATTATGGTCGCTTCGGGTTAAAACCACTGCTCCTGCTCCATCGCCAAAAATCACAGAAACGGATCGGCCACGAGTGGTAAAATCGAGTCCACCGCTGTGGTTCTCACTTCCAATAACCAGCACGTTTTTATACATTCCGGTTTTAATAAATTGGTCGGCCGTAGAAAGCGCATAGATAAATCCGCTGCATTGGTTTCTAACATCTAAAGCCGGACAGGTATTTATATCTAACATTTCCTGCACCTGCACGCCACAACCAGGAAAATAATAATCCGGGCTTAGTGTGGCAAAAACAATCAGGTCTATATCATCCTTATCAATTTTAGCACGTTCAATAGCAATTCTAGCCGCTTTTACTCCCATTTTAGCGGTGGAATTACCATCACCTTTCTTAATATGTCGGCGTTCTTTAATACCGGTTCGCTCCTGAATCCATTCATCGTTGGTATCCATTATTTTTGCCAAATCATCATTAGTCACAACATTTTCTGGCACATAACTACCAACTCCGGCTATTTTAGATTGATACATATTCTATTGTTTAGTATATTTAGACCTTATTCGATTTCAATTTACGCATTTAATAAAAAATGGGTCCGCAATATACTAAAGATTAATATTACTGCGATTATGACCCATTTTATTTTCATTTCCTAAAACCACAATTTATGAGAAAAATTATTTTAAGTTTTATCAGTCTATTGATGAGTTTTCCAGCGCTTATTGCCCAGGAAAATTTAACCTACCAAAAACCAGCTCAGGAGATCCTGGACCTGGTAGATGTGCCCCTAGCTCCTTCCACTATTTTAGATAGCGATGGCGAAATGATGATCTTTTTATATCGCGATCAATATAAATCTATAGCCGAATTAAGCGAAGAAGAATTAAGACTTGGGGGATTAAGAATTAATCCTGTCACCAATATTAGTAGCCGTGCCAGGTACTATAACAACCTGGAAGTAAAGCCTATTGAGGCTGACGCGCCAAAACAGGTGCAAGGACTTCCCGAAAATCCACGTTTGGGGAATTTTAGCTGGTCTCCAGACGAATCTAAGATTGCTTTTACACACACCACGAATACAGGTGTGGAACTTTGGGTTCTCGATATTGAAAATGCACAAGCCAGAAAATTAACCGGTGCAAACCTAAATGCGAATATGCGTGATGTGATTAACTGGTTTAAAGATAATTCTTCTTTATTAGTAAAAATGCTCCCGGAAGATCGAAAAGATTTGATCGATCCCGAAACAGCTGTTCCAACCGGGCCTACTATTTCAGTTAGTGACGGGAAAGAAGCACAAAACCGAACCTACCAGGATTTGCTTAAAAATCCTAACGATGAATATAATTTTGAACAATTAGCCCGTTCAGAATTAGTAAAAGTGAATTTAGACGGGACTTCAGAAAAATGGATGAACGCTAAAATGTATAGCAGCATATCTTTCTCTCCTAACGGGGAATATGTAATGATTAATCATATTAAAAAGCCGTTTTCTTATTTGGTTCCTTATTATAGATTTCCATCTGAAACAAATATTTACTCCGCAACAGGAGAATTTGTAAACCAGGTAAATGACGAGCCATTATTAGAAGATCTTCCTCAAGGTTTTATGTCTACCCAAACCGGAAGAAGAAGTGTGCAATGGAGAAATGATAAACCATCAAGCCTGGTTTACGTAAAAGCTTTGGATGAAGGTGATCCTGAAATAGAAGTAGATTACAGAGACGAAGTATTTGTATTAGAAGCGCCTTTTGAAGGTGAAGGAAACTCTATTTTAAAAACAAAAGATCGTTTTTCCGGAATTACCTGGGGAAATGATGAAATTGCTATTGCCGATGATTACTGGTGGAATACTCGAAATACTAGAACTTATGTTTTTAATCCATCTGACGCTTCTGAAGAACCGGAAGTTATTTTCGATAGAAATTATCAAGATCGGTACAGCGATCCGGGCCGATTTGTAACAACTAAAAATGATTTTGGCCAGAGTGTTTTAAAATTAGATGGTGAAGATGCTTTTCTACTTGGAGCCGGCTATAGTGATGAAGGACAGTTTCCATTTGCCGATAAAATTGATTTAGAAGATGGCGAAACTGAACGTTTATACCAATCTAAATACAACGATAAGAAAGAAACCCTTGTTGAAGCTTTGGATATTGAGGACGGAGAAATTTTGGTAAGAATCGAATCGGCAACCGAGTATCCTAATTATTATATTCGCGATATAGATGATAAAGAAGATCTTACACAAATCACTTCTTTTGAAAATCCTTTTAAAAGTCTTGAAAACGTAAGCAAAGAAGTAATTACTTACGAGCGTGAAGATGGATTAGAACTGAATGGTACACTTTACCTTCCTGAAGGTTTTGATAAAGAAAATCCAGAAGAACACCCTATGATCGTTTGGGCTTATCCAAGAGAATACAAGGATAAAAATTCTGCTTCGCAGAATACTTCTAACGCTAACGATTTTACGTATCCTTATTATGGTTCGCCCATTTATTGGGTAAATCGCGGTTACGTGGTTTTAGACGATGCTTCTTTCCCAATTATTGGGGAGGGCGAAGAACAACCAAATGATAGCTTTAGAAAGCAATTAGTTGCTAATGGAAAAGCTGCCATTGATGCTGTTGCTGAAATGGGTTATGTAGACCGTGATCGTGTTGCTGTTGGCGGCCATAGTTACGGTGCCTTTATGACTGCAAACCTGTTATCACATTCTAATCTTTTTGCAGCGGGAATTGCCAGAAGCGGTGCTTATAACAGAACGCTAACTCCGTTTGGTTTCCAAAGTGAGGAAAGAAACTACTGGGAAGCGCCTGAGGTTTACTACAATATGTCACCGTTTATGCACGCCGATAAGATGAAAACCCCGTTGTTGTTAATTCACGGGGAAGCCGATAATAATTCGGGGACCTACCCAATGCAAAGTGAACGTTATTTTAATGCACTTAAAGGACTTGGAGCAACTGCGCGTTTAGTAATGCTGCCAAAGGAAAGCCACGGTTACAGTGCCAAAGAATCTGTTTTACACGTGCTTTGGGAACAGGACCAGTGGTTAGAAAAATATGTGAAAAACAAAGAAGAATCTGGAAATATTGAAACTTCAGAGGAAATGAAAGATTAAATTTTAGGCTTTATACCTTAATTAGGCTGTTTGAGAAGCTCTTCTTCCGTCAAGCTGAACTTGTTTCAGCTTCTAACATCTTAGATCCTGAAACAAATTCAGGATGACGATTTTAAGATTTCTCAAACAGCCTTTTTTATTTTAGAGTTTGCTGAGGAAATTTATTTTGATATCTCTTTTTTAAATTCTTATATAAACCGCAAAAGTTAGAGGTCACTTAGCGAGTAAAAATAGGAAAAGCGCTATTACCATAGGGACGGTAACAACGCTCTTCCACAACCTAACCAATAAATAAAACCAACAATTATGACATATAATCGCGGAACTTGTTAACCTCGATCTTCGCTTCAAGATCGTGCAATAGATTATATAGTCCGAAAAATGTTCGATTAATGTACAGGAAGTGTTTGCTTCCGCGGTTTCCGTTCATTTTTCGCAATTCAGTATCTTTACTGTATTTTTCACTCAATGCTGTTATTGAATTCCAAAATGTCTCATCGGCAAAATCAAAAGTTTTTTCGTGAAACGGACTCGTAAATAAATTCAGCATTTGGTAAAATAATTCTGAAAAATACTTTATCTCCCTTTCAGAATCGTCTTCCCTTAATATTTCTAATTCGAATAATTTCTCGTTGAAAAATTCAGGGTTATTAATATTTTCTTTTTTTGCCAGTTCAAAATAAGGAACATAAAAATCATCTGGAACCTGCTTGATGCAACCAAAATCTATGGCTATAAGATTAGCATCCTTATCAATAAGGAAATTTCCAGGGTGAGGATCGGCGTGTACTTCTTTAAGTCCGTGCATTTGGTACATGTAGAAGTCCCAAAGAGCCTGCCCTACTTTATTAGCTTTTTCCTGATCTTTATTCTCCTTAGCAAATTCGCTTAGGTGTTTCCCATCCATCCAATCCATAGTGATAATTCGCTCACTGGATAAATCTTCGTAATACTTCGGAAACTTCAGGTTGGGAATGTGAGCACAGGCTTCAGAAATTTCTTTACTCTGCTTAACTTCCAAGATATAATCTGTTTCCTCTAAAAGTTTTCCTTCAACCTCTTTAAAATACTTTGCGGAATCTTTACCCTGAAGATTGAACATTCTGGTAGCAATAGGTTTAACCATCGCCAAATCTGAACTTATACTATCTGCAACGCCTGGATATTGGATTTTCACAGCAAGTTTTTTCCCATCTTTTTCGGCTTTGTGAACCTGGCCAATACTGGCCGCATTCACAGAATCAGCAGCAAATTTATCGTATAATTCTTCAGGGTAAGCTCCGTTGTATTTTTTAAACGTTTTTCTCACCAACGGTGCAGAGAGCGGCGGCACACTAAATTGCGCCAGGCTAAACTTCTCTACATAGGCATTTGGCAAAAGGCTTTTCTCCATAGAAAGCATTTGTGCTACTTTAAGCGCGCTTCCTTTCAAGCTTTTAAGGCTATCGTAAATATCATCGGCATTGCTTTGGTCTAATTCGTCGCGGGTAAGCTCAGAATCAAAAGCTCTTTTGCTGTAGTATTTAATATAATTACCTCCTAGCTTCACCCCGGTTTGCACCAGTTTAGAAGTTCTGCCAATTTTGCCCGTTGGTATGTTATCTATTGTTTTCATGATAATTGGGGTAGACTTTATTAAGCCATTTTTTCTTTCCAGAGGAATTTTCCTAAATCTATAACCCTTTCTAGCGGGGTATTGTCGAACACATCAAAAACAGTGTTTACAGATTTTTCTATCGCAACATCGGTACTTTCAAATTGTGGGGAGTTATCATCCATCCAAAATTTTATCAAAAACATCAGTTGTACCCAGGCTGCTTCAGAAAATATTTTTTCTGATTGTTGCAAAGCTGATATTGCTTTGTCTGAATTTCCATCCTGGATAAGATCTGTCGCGAACGATTTCACATTTTTTCTCAAACCCTTTAATTGCTGAAGGTTTTTCATCTGACTTTCGTGTTCTTTAAGAGAAAAAAGCACATAACTTCTATTCGCAGTAAGCATTTCAAAGAATGTGTAATAGAAAGTGAGCATTTTTTCTCTGTTGGAGAAACTATCAAATTCAGGGCTTTTATTAATCGCATTCATGGTATGCTCATAAAAGCGCTCCCAGATTCCTTTCTGCAATCCTTCAAAACTTCCGAAGAAATTATAGAATTCCTCTTCCTTAATTTTATTCTCTTTACAAAATTTATAAACGGTTTTAGGTCTATGCTCCTGCTCCAATACATAATCCATATACATTGCAATAAGCTTATCCTTATCTAAAACCTTTTTAGTGGTGGTTTTTTTATTACTTGTTGTCGCCATAACTTTTATTTCTTTTCCAAAGATAATGTTTTGTTTAAGTTTTAATTCATAATATTAAACAAAATGTTTGTTAAAAATACCTCTGCCGGTTAAAATTGAGATTTAGAAGTTTAGACGAGATTCTACTTTATTAATTACAAGCTATGTCAGTTTGTCAGCGGAGTTTTAATGGTATTTTTTTTGACTGTAGGTAAGCAACAATAAATAGTATTAAAAACGAAAATATATGGCAACCGGAAAAATTAATGTCTCTGTAGAGAACATTTTCCCACTGATAAAGAAGTTTCTTTACAGTGATCACGAAATCTTCTTAAGGGAATTGATTTCTAACGCAACAGATGCGACTTTAAAATTAAAACACCTCACCGATATTGGGGAAACCGATGTAAAATACGGTAATCCTGTAATTGAGGTAAAAGTAGACAAGGAAGGAAAGAAACTCCATGTTATAGACCAGGGAGTTGGGATGACCAAAGAGGAAGTTGAGAAATACATCAACGAAGTAGCTTTCTCTGGCGCTGAAGAATTCCTTGAAAAATATAAAGATTCTGCTAAAGACAGCGGAATAATTGGTCATTTTGGACTTGGGTTTTACTCAGCCTTTATGGTAGCCAATAAGGTAGAGATCATTACCAAGTCTTATAAAGATGAACCGGCAGCGCATTGGGTTTGTGAAGGAACAACCGAGTTCACTCTTGGAGATGCTGACAAAAAAGAGCGCGGAACTGAAATTATTCTTCATATAAATGAAGAAGACGAGGAGTTTTTAGAAGAAAACAGGATCCAGGAATTATTGGTGAAGTATAATAAGTTTATGCCAATCCCAATTAAATTTGGAACCAAGGAAGAAACTTTACCACTTCCGGAAGACGCTCCAGAAGATGCTGAAGCTGAAACCAAAACCGTAGACAATATTATCAATAATCCTGAACCGGCCTGGACAAAGCAACCAACCGATTTAGAGGATAAAGATTATAAAAGTTTTTACCGCGAATTGTACCCGATGCAATTCGAGGAGCCATTATTCCACATTCACCTTAATGTAGATTATCCGTTTAATCTTACCGGGATTCTTTATTTCCCAAAGATGACACAGGATATGAATATTCAGAAAGATAAAATTCAGCTTTACCAGAACCAGGTTTATGTAACCGATAATGTTGAAGGAATTGTACCTGAATTTTTAACGATGCTTCGCGGAGTAATTGATTCTCCGGATATTCCGTTGAACGTTTCCCGTTCTTATCTTCAGGCAGACGGTGCTGTGAAAAAGATCTCCAGCTATATTACACGTAAGGTAGCCGATAAACTGAAATCACTTTTCAATAATAATCGTGAGGACTTTGAGCAAAAATGGAACGATATTAAGATCGTTATTGAATATGGAATGCTTTCTGAAGATAAATTCTTTGAAAAAGCCCAAAAATTTGCACTTTACCCAACGGTAGAGAACGAGTATTATACTTTTGATGAACTTCAGGAGAAAATAAAAGATAACCAAACCGATAAAGACGGAAACCTGGTTGTGCTTTACGCTTCTAATCAGGACGAACAACACAGTTATATTGAAGCGGCAAAAGCCAAAGGATACAAGGTGTTGTTGTTAGATTCTCCAATTATCTCTCACTTGCTTCAAAAAATGGAAAGTGAAAAAGAGAAAATCACTTTTGTTCGTGTAGATTCAGACCAGGTAGATAACCTCATCAAAAAAGACGAAGAGAAGATTTCTAAACTTTCTGAAGAAGAAAAAGAGAAATTAAAAGGAGATTTTGAAAAAGTAATTCCGAAGGAAAAATATACTGTACAGTTAGAAGCTATGGACAGCGATGCTGCGCCATTGTTAATCACGCAACCGGAATTTATGCGCCGTATGAAAGAAATGCAGCAAACCGGTGGCGGCGGAATGTTTGGAATGGGCAATATGCCAGAAATGTATAACCTGGTTGTAAATACCAACCACCCGTTAATTTCTGATATCCTAAATACCAAAACCGAAAAGAAACAGGAACGCTTAATAAAGCATTCTTTAGACCTTGCGAGATTATCTCAGAACCTGCTTAAAGGTGAAGAGCTAACCAATTTCGTAAAACGTAGTTTTGATATGGTAAAATAATTTCCGCATAGCGGAAATCTTAAAGAAGGTCTGGAAAGCTGTTGAAGTCGTTATCCTGAACTTGTTTCAGGATCTGAGATGTTAGAAGCTGAATCAAAAGTTCAGCTTGACGATAACAAGACTTTTCAGGCCTTTTTATTTTATTGAGAAAAAAGGATTAAACAGAGAATAATCCAAAGAGCTAAAAGATTAGCTTGCTAATTCTTTTCCGTGGCTTCTAAATTTAGACTTAGATTACGTTTTATTGTTTGATAAAAACGTTCTACATCGTATGGCTTTACGATTATATCGTTCATTCCAGCAGCGTAGATTTCATTTCTAACCTCCTCTATTTCCACCGCGGTTAAAGCTACAACCGGTACGTTTTTATTCAGTTTCCTAATTCGCCTTGTAGTTTCCATACCATTAATGCCCGGCATATTTAGATCCATTAAAATAAGATCGAAATTTTCAGCAATTACTCTTTCAATTGCTTCCACACCATTGGCGGCGACCACACATTCAAAATTCTGCTTTTCAAGAATTCTTCTGGTAACCACCTGGTTAATTCGGTTATCATCTACCACCAGAATTTTTTGCGGCTCTTTTAGATTATCTAAATAAACTTCGTGTGCAAACCCGGCTTTCTTAGCGGGAGATTGATCTTCCCTAAGACTCAAACTAAAACAAAATACTGAACCTTCGCCTTCCTTACTTTTTAAATGTATTTGAGAATCGAACAATTCCAGCAAACGTTTTACAATAGGCAAGCCCAACCCGGTTCCCTGATAATTATAATTTGAAGATTTGAGTTGAGAAAATTCTTCAAAAATCAATTTTTGTTTGCTCTTTGGGATACCAATTCCATCGTCTTTCACCTCAAAATAGATCACCGCTCTATCTTCTACCCTGGCTTGTAATTTTACATTAATATAAATATTACCGTTTTCGGTAAATTTCACCGCATTTCCTACAAGGTTCATTAAAACCTGGGAGAGTCTTACAGGATCACCAATAAGGTCTACTGGTATTTTTTCGTCTATATGATAATGAACTTTATTTTTATTCTGGAGACGGGTAAATTCAAAAGTATTAACAATACTCAGCACCAATTCCTGGATATTAAAAGAAATATTCTCCAGTTTTACCTGGTTAGATTCCATCTTATTCATTTGCAACACATCATTAATAAGTGCCAAAAGGTAATCGGCTGAGAATTTCAAGGATTTTAAATCACTTTCGTGTTTTTTCAGACTTTTATCATCCAACAATAAAGACGTGAGCCCCACAACACCATAAAGTGGCGTTCTTAACTCGTGACTTACCGTGGATAGAAATTCGGTTTTCAATTTAGACAGCCGCTCAGCATTATCGCGGGAATCTATTAACTTATTATTGTTTTGCTTAAGCTCGTAAATAAGCTTTTTTCTATCCTGGTTTATTTTATTTAAAATGAGAAGAATTACAATAAGAATAAGGGTAGCCACTACCATAATCAAAATTTTCTCGGTAGATTTATCGATCAATTCATCCTGGTAGGCTTGCTCTTTTTTTGAAATTTCAAGATTACGGCGGTACTCATTTACATCAAAACGAGCGTTCGCTGCTTCAATTTGAGCCAGCTTATCTTTTTCAAAGAGTTGTGAATTGTAGTCATCATATTTCTTAAGACTTGCATAGGCTTCTTCAAAATCTCCATTTTCAAAAAGCATGCTAGCATAATCTTTGCTTATAAGCGAAGCCGGCAGTATTAGACTGTCTTTTTCAGCAATTCGAAAACCCTCTTTAAAATAATATTCAGCCGAATCTAAATCATTAGTTTTATGGTGATATTTCCCCAATAACATATAGAGCTGGGAACGGGCATTGTTGTCGTCTTCATCTGCTATTAGCGCTATAGATTTATTTAAATAGGGATATGCCCTGGAGTATTCTTCACCATCCATATAGGTCCAGGCGATATTAACAGTGGGGGCTAATTTTTCTTTTTCTACTCCTAAGGTATCGGCAAGGTCGATTACCTTATTGTAATATAATATTCCTTTTTCTGCATTACCTTTTTCTTCAGAATAAATATTCCCCAGGTTATTATAAATAAAAATGAGAAGGGTATCGTTTTTTAAACGCTTTGCATAATCTAAAGCTTGCAAATAATTTCTCTTGGCTCTAAGTGTATCTTTTAATTCGTTGTAAGCAATCCCAAGAAAATTATGTGCGTGGAATTTATAGTAGTTCTCTTTATTATTTTCAGCCAGATCTAACAAAATATATGCATTCTCCACCCCGTCCTTGTAATTATACTTCCCTAAATATTCAGAAGTAATATCGGTTAGACGCTCCAGGCTATCTTTAGAAACAAGCTCTTTTTCTTGCGCAAACAGCAAATTGAGACTTATCAAATAAAAAAGGAGTAGTAGGTAATTTTGTTTCAATATCCAATAAGTTAGGTTGCAGAATGGGCTTGCGAAAATTACTCTAAATTAGTGAAATACACAAAATTTTCAGCCTTAGAGAGATAATAAACTAAAAAAACAGGCCTTCATTACAATATATTTTTATCTTTAAGGGATGCAATATCCCTGGCACCTCTATTTAATGGGCGCGATGTATATCGTAGCCGGAATAATTCACTTTATAAAACCAAAAATGTATATGCGCATTATGCCGCGTTATTTACCGGCGCATAAACCCTTGGTCTTTTTAAGTGGCCTGGCCGAAATCTTTCTTGGTTTCTTATTGTTTTTTCCGGAAACCAAAAACCTGGCGATCTACGGAATAATCTTAATGTTAGCGGTTTTTCTATTGGTACATTTCTATATGCTTACTTCAGAAAAAGCCGGTGCAGGAATTCCCAGATGGGCTTTATTACTAAGGATCCCACTGCAATTTTTTCTTATGTATTGGGCCTGGTTCTATTTACAATTTTAAAAGATGAAATCAGAGATTTTTGGCTTACCTGATGCAGAACTGCAGTATTTTCCCGATTTCCTCAATACTGAAAAGGCTAATTTTTTGTTCGAAAAATTACTGAAGGAAATTCCCTGGCAACAGCAAAATATTAAGCTCTTCGGGAAAGAGATTCCGCAGCCACGCTTAACCGCCTTTTATGCTGAAAAAGGAATTACTTATACCTATTCCGGATTACAATTAAAACCGGAACCATTTTCAACTGAAATATTAGCGCTAAAAACCCAAACCCAGGAACTTTCAGGGTTTGATTTCAACACCTGCCTCGCCAATCTTTATCGAGACGGAAGTGATAGTATGGGGTGGCACGCAGATGATGAAAAGGTTTTAGGAAAAAATCCCATAATTGCTTCTATAAGTTTAGGTAGCGTTCGTAGTTTTCAGTTTAAACATAAAAACAACAAAAATCTTAGGGAAAAAATTGAACTTCAGCACGGTAGTTTGTTAATTATGAAAGGCACTATGCAGCATTTTTGGAAGCATCAACTCCCAAAAACAAAAAAGAAAGTGTCATCAAGAATTAATTTAACTTTTAGAAAAATTCAATAAAAAAAGCCACTGTGAAAAATTATTCACAATGGCTTTGAAATCTTAGATTTAACTGGATTATCCGTAAATCTCATTCAATATTTTCGCCAAACGAATTCCGCCTTTTTGCAATTGTTTTAGCACGGTTGGCAAATGATGGTACATATATTCGTAACCCAACTTCTCTCCTATCTCAACCGAATCATAAAGTTCATCAGCCATTTCACCCGACTCATAAACCCAGTCTATAACTTCGCCTTCCTCAATTGCTTTAATTTGAGCTCTGGTTAAATTTCTGGTATTCTCAGCAAGCTCAGTATAGCTCATTTGGTAAGAATCTATCATCTGGCTATCCCAAACCCGGTGAATGTTAGATCCTTCATTATACCAACGCACCTGTACATCATTTCCGCCCTTATCTGAAGCTCTTCCGACGTGGAATGGCTGATGAAGGTCACCTACAAAATGTACTAACATTTTAAGGTAAAACTGCTTGTCTTCTTTAGATGCATTTTCATCCTTCAATACCTCTTTACACTTCAAAATTGCCTGGTAAAGATCTCCTTTTGGGTTCGCCGTTTCTTCGTCATATTCGGTTTCACCTTCAGCCAGATTCACATAATGCCAGGGACCGTATTGTCTAAAATCGGGGTCACTCTTAATATCATCGGCATAATTGGCTACAAAAGCCAAACCTTGCCCGTTTAAAATTTTATCTATCGCTTTTTTAGCTTTCTTGTTCAAATAGTTTTCGGCGATTTCTCCGGTAGCACGGTGACCAGTTTTACCCCAGTCATTATCGCTCGAAAAAGCGGTGTTACCAATTAAAATAACCAAAGCAAACATCATTAATTTTTTCATCTATAGAAATTTTAAAGATTAAGGAGAAAAAAGTGAATCTCCTTTAGAATTTCGGCAAATATAACGAAGCCCATATTTATTAAATGTTAAATTTTTTTCGTGGTTTAAATTAATACAATATATTTATGATATCAATTTAATATCAACCAATCTTAAATATTATGACTCAGGAAAAAGACCTCAAGGCTTCAAACGGCTATATTATGTTGTTTGTTTTTCTATTACTCTTCTTCGGAAGCATTATCGGTTTTATTATCTTAAGTAATGCGTGGTTTATTTTAGGAATTATTATCGCATTGTTTATTCTTCCGGGATTAATTTTGGTAAACCCAAATGGCTCAAGAGTGCTTTTACTGTTTGGAGATTATAAGGGCACCGTAAAAAAGAACGGACTCTTTTGGGTGAACCCTTTTTACACCAAGAAGAAAATTTCATTACGGGCACGAAATTTTGACAGCGAACGCCTAAAAGTGAACGACAAGCTGGGAAATCCGGTAATGATAAGTACCATTCTGGTTTGGCGGGTACGAGACACCTACAAAGCTTCTTTTGATGTAGATAATTTTGAAAATTTTGTGGTGGTACAAACTGACGCCGCGGTGAGAAAACTTGCCAGTCTCTATCCTTATGATAATTTTGCAGACGAAGGTTTAGATGAAGATATTACATTGAGATCCAGTGTAAACGAAGTAAGCGATGCTTTAGAAAAAGAGCTCGAAGAACGCTTACATATCGCCGGAATCGAGGTACTGGAAGCCCGAATTGGTTACCTGGCTTATGCTAACGAAATTGCCAGCGCGATGCTAAAACGCCAGCAAGCTACCGCAATTGTCGCTGCCCGCCATAAGATTGTTGAAGGCGCAGTGAGTATGGTAGAAATGGCCTTAGACCAACTAAGCGCAAAAGAACTAGTAGATCTCGATGCCGAAAGACGTGCCGCAATGGTAAGTAATTTAATGGTCGTGCTCTGTAGCGACAAAGATGCAACACCGGTTGTAAACGCAGGAACGTTAAATCATTAGTAAATGCGCGTTTTTGACGAAACACAAAGCTTTAGACAATGGTGGCTAATACTTATAGCAATATTTTGCATAAGCCTTCCTTTTGCCTTTGTGATTGATGATATACTCGAAGGACAAATAAAAGATTATACCATAGAGTTAATCACAACGCTAATAATATTAAGTGTTTTTATTATGCTTTATAATCTTCGCCTGTATACCAGGATAGATCAAAAAGGCATAAAAACCTGGTGGGAACCTTTTCATCTTATGGAAAAAGAATTTCTTTGGAAAGATTTAGAAAAGGTTTTTATAAGGAAATACAGGCCACTCCAAGAATATGGCGGTTGGGGGATTAGAGGTTTAGGTAAAAAAAGAGCCTACAATGTTTCAGGTTACACAGGAATTCAGTTAGTCAATTCTAACGGTGGTTTTTTAATTGGTACACAAAAACCTATTGAAGCAAAATCGGTCATTAAAAGATATAGTTTATGAAAACTTTTTTCTTATTAATCTGCTTATACACTGCAAACATTACAGTGAACGCACAGCAAAACAGTTATTCCGAAGACACCCTTAAAATTGATCCGTTTACAGAAGGTAATCTGGTTACTCCTACCGGTTCTAAAGAAATGCCATTGGTCATCTTTATCCAGGGATCTGGGTTAACTGATCGTGATGGAAACCAGACCACTATAAAAAGTGATTTCGCCAAAAAAATCGCTTATGAATTAGCTGAAAACCAAATAGCAAGTTTTAGGTTTGATAAACGCAGCATTAAAGCAAAGGAATTAAATTTAAAAGCAATTTCGTTTGATGATTTCGTCATTGATGTTGAAAATATTTTAAGTCATTTTAAGGAGGAAGGGAACTTTAGCAAGTTAATTATCGCCGGGCACAGCCAGGGTTCTTTAATAGGAATGCTCGCTGCAAAAGACAAAGCCGATGCATTTATTTCTATTGCCGGTCCCGGGAAAAGTATAGATCACATTCTGGTTGAACAACTTTCTACTCAATTCCCACAATTTAAAGATGATTTACGCAAAAGTTTTGATGAATTGAAGCAAAAAGGATCTACAGAAAATTATCCGAAGATCTTTCAATCTTATTTTCAACCTCAAAGTCAAGACTTTTTGGCTTCCTGGATAAAATATGAACCTTCCAAAGAGATTGCGAAACTGGACATTCCTGTTTTAATAATTCAGGGAACAAGAGATCTGCAGGTTAAAGAAGAACAGGCTGAAATTTTAAATAAAGCAGCTTTTAACTCCGAATTAGTTTTTTTAAAGGATATGAACCACGTATTTAGGGAAATTAAGGAAGAAGAAAAAGATCAAAACCTGGCCAGCTACAACAATCCTGAAAAGCCTTTGCATCCTGAAATAATTCCGGTTTTAACCGATTTTATTAAGAATCTGGAAAATAAATAAAATGAGTAATAAAAAAGCATTCGCCCTTAGAGTCGATGAGAAGATGCTGAAAGCCATTGAAAAATGGGCTGCTGATGAATTCAGGAGCACCAATGGGCAGATCGAGTGGATGCTAAATAAAGCCCTAAAAGAAGCAAATCGCCACCCAAAAAATAAAAAAGAAGAATAATGTATAAGATCGTTTTTTCAGACATAGATGGAACTTTATTAAACCACGACAGGGAGCTATCTCCCTCTACCATTTCAACAATAAAAGAGCTAAAAGATAAATTACCTTTTGTATTAATTTCAGCCAGAATGCCGGCCGCAATGCGCCACCTGCAAGCTAATCTTGATATAAACGAGCAACCCATAATTTGCTACAACGGCGGATTAATTTTGGTAGACGGCCAGGCGGTAAGCTCTACCGAAATTCCTTTAAATACTCTTGAAAGCCTTTGTGATTTCAATCAAAATATGAATTGCCATTTGAGCCTTTATCACAGTGATGAATGGTATGTTCCAGAATACGATCAATGGGCGGCCAGGGAAGAAAATAACACCAAAGTAAAGCCCGAAATTAAGTCGAATAACGATGTACTTTCGGTCTGGAAGCAAGATAATAAAGGGGCTCACAAAATTATGGCGATGGGAGACGAAGCCCATATAGATAAAATTAAAGATTATTTGTCAGAAAATTTTCCTGAACAACTTCATTTATACTGTTCAAAACCCACTTATCTGGAAATTTCAAATAAAGAGATTTCTAAACTTACAGCAATTAAATTTTTATTGAAAAATCACTTCAAAATCACAACCGAAGAAACTATCGCTTTTGGAGACAACTATAATGATGTAGAAATGATAAAAGGTGTAGGAATGGGTGTTGCCGTGGGAAATGCCCGAAAAGAAGTTTTGGAAGTTGCCAATATCGTGACCCAAAGCGGAAAGGAAGATGGGGTTGCAAATAGCTTAAAAGAATTGTTCAAAATCTAATAAGAGGATTCCCTTAATTCCATAAGAAGAGTTTAATAAAAATTGTATTTTGGCGCCGCTTATAAAATCTCTTTATGGAAGATACACCGGTTTTCACTAATGATGCTGTAGTTTTTGGCCTTTTAATGCTCGCTTTGGGCTTTGTGTTTTATACTTCTTCTAAAGAAGAAGGCTTCTGGAAAAAATTCTACGGTATTGTACCGGCACTTTTAATGTGTTATTTAATTCCGGCAATCTTCAATTCCCTTGGATTAATAGACGATAGTACATCTCAACTCTATTTTGTAGCGAGCAGGTTTTTATTACCCGCTGCACTGGTATTAATGACTTTAAGTATAGATCTAAAAGCAATTTTTAATCTTGGTCCTAAAGCACTTATTATGTTCTTCGCGGGTACTGTAGGAATTATTGTCGGAGGTCCTTTAGCTTTAATTATAGTTTCAGCCATTTCTCCCGAAACCGTTGGCGGCGTTGGCCCAGATGCTATTTGGCGTGGTCTCTCTACCATTGCCGGTAGTTGGATTGGTGGTGGAGCCAACCAGGCTGCTATGTTGGAAATCTATGAATACAACCCAGAATTATACGGTGGAATGGTGCTGGTAGATATTGTGGTAGCCAACCTGCTTATGGCCGGATTATTAATGGGAATTGGCAAAACCGAAAAAATTGATAAATGGCTAAAAGCAGATAATTCAGCAATTACCGAACTTAAAAATAAAGTTTCTAATTACGCGGCGAGCGTAACCAGAAACCCCAGTCTTCCCGATTATATGATTATGCTTGCCCTGGCTTTCGTAACCGTAGGTATTGCGCACTGGGGAGCCGATGAAATTTCGGTATATCTCTCTTCTAATTTTGAGATTTTTAATGACAGTAAAAGTGCGCTTTCATCTTTTTCCTCATCCTTCTTTTGGATGATTACCATAGCAACCGCCATTGGTATCGGTCTTTCGTTTACCAGATTCAAAACTTACGAAGGTGCGGGGGCCAGTAAATTGGGCAGTATCTTCATTTATATTCTTGTAGCGACCATAGGTATGAAAATGGATCTCGGGATGGTTTTCGATAACCCGGGATTAATTGGTATCGGACTTATATGGATGTCTATTCACGTTATTTTTCTCTTTGTCACTGCAAAACTTATTAAAGCACCTTACTTCTTTCTCGCTGTGGGAAGTCAGGCCAATGTTGGGGGTGCGGCTTCAGCGCCTGTGGTAGCAGCAGCTTTTCATCCTTCCCTGGCAACCGTGGGAGTATTGCTTGCCGTTTTTGGATATGTAGTTGGAACCTACGGCGCAATTCTTACTACTATTTTAATGCAAATCGCGGCCGGGAGTTAGTTTAAAATAGAAAAATATAAGATATTTGCCGCCTAAATCGAAACCTGAAACCAGCATGATGCTGGATACTAAAAAAGGGACTACACAGGAAGAATTATTGGCTTGTGATAAATTCCCACCACTAGAGAAAATTATAAACAAATGAAAAAATTTAGCATTCTTTTAATGGCTATTATCGCCCTTAGTTCTTGTAACAATAAAGAAAGCAACTTAATAGTAAACGCCAATATTGACGGTCTTAAAAAAGGAACCGTTTATCTTCAAAAGATTGAAGACACCCTTATGGTAGATCTGGATTCAGTAGTAGTTAATGGCAATGCGAATATTAGTCTGGAGGCTTTTATTGAAAGTCCGCAGGTAATGTACCTCTATCTTAAAAAAGTTGATAACTCTCAATACGATGATCGTATAGACTTTTTTGCTGAAGAAGGAGAAGTAAATATCACGACAACTTTAGAGAATTTTGTTACCGATGCAGAAATAACCGGTGCCAGAAACCAGGAAAAGCTGCAAGAATATCGCAACATGATGCAACGCTTCAATGATAAAAACCTGGAACTTATTCAGCAAAATTTTGAAGCACAACGTGACGAAAATGAGGAAAAGCTGATAGAAGTGAATAAGCAATATGAAAGCTTGCTTAAAAGAAAATACCTGTACACCGTTAATTTCGCGATTAACAATAAAGACCTGGAAGTAGCACCTTACCTGGCTCTTTCTGAAGTTTTTGATGCCAACATCAAGTATTTAGACACCATCTATAATTCTTTGGAGCCTAAGGTAAAAAAATCGATGTACGGAAAAGAGCTGAAGGATTTCCTTAAAGAAAGAAGGAACGAAAAAGAAGCAAGCGAAAATGTTGAGCCCGTAGAAACTGATGAAAATGAAGAAGAAATAAGTTAATTAAGCATCATAATCGAACAATCTGAGAGCCCGAAAGTAAAATTTCGGGCTTTTTTTATTATCTCATTTATAATAGTGGAAGCATTTCATTTATATTTCCGCAATAAAAACTTATACTTGTTGTCCTATTCAATTTAATAGTATTACAACCTTGCAAAATTCTTTATAAATGAGCGCTCCAAACAAAAACCGATGGCTTATAGCAGCATCGGCAGTTTTTATTCATATTTCTATAGGTGCTGCGTATGCCTATAGTGTTTACATTCAACCTCTTGTTGAAACGAAAGGCTGGTCTATGGCTTCAGTTACCACAGCATTTACCATAATGATGGTTTTAGGTGGTGGTTCTGCAGCATTATTCGGAAAATTTGTAGAGAGGAGTGGGCCAAAAAAATCGGCTATGCTGGCGGCAGTTTTATTTGGTTTAGGCCAGGCAGGTTCTGGATTCGCTATTTCAATGGATTCCTTAACAGGGTTCTTACTTTCTTACGGCCTACTAAGTGGGCTCGGACTGGGAATTGGCTATATAGCCCCGGTTTCAACCTTGGTAAAATGGTTTCCAGACAAAAGAGGTTTAGCAACAGGAATGGCTGTTTTGGGATTTGGTACAGGTGCTTTAGTCACGGCTCCTGTTGCGGCAAGTTTAATAGAATCAATAGGTATTAGTACAACTTTCTATATTTTAGGCGCCTCCTATTTTATTTTAATGATGCTTGGCGCTTCCTATATCGCACCACCACCAAGAAATTGGATGCCAGCAGGAATGGAAGCAGCAGTAAAAGCCGGTACAAAGAAAATAAAAAGAGATTTATCCCAGGCTACATCTGGTGAAGCCGTTAAAACTAAGCATTTCTGGATGCTCTGGACAATGATGCTCATAAATACAAGCGCAGGAATTATGATGATCTCTGTAGCTTCCCCAATGGCTCAAAATATCGTTGGTTTATCAGCCGGTGCGGCCGCTACCATGGTAGGCTTAATGGGAATATTCAACGGAGGCGGAAGATTAGGTTGGGCTGCGGCTTCAGATTATATTTCGCGCCCAAAAGTATTTATTATCTTCTTCATAATTCAACTCGTAGCTTTTATCACTTTGCCAATTATTACCAGTGCTATTATTTTTCAAATCTTTATATTCCTTGTTGTAAGCTGTTACGGCGGCGGGTTTTCTAACCTTCCTGCCTTTATTGGCGATCTTTTTGGAACAAAAGAACTTGGAGCAATTCACGGGTATCTATTAACTACCTGGTCTCTGGGCGGACTTATTGGCCCAACACTGGTTTCGCAAATCTATACACGAACCGGAAGTTATATTCCCGTTTTCTATGTATTTACTGTCTTAATTGTCGTTGCATTAATTATTAGTTTGCTGTTAAACAGAAGTGTTCAAAAAGTTAGAACCGAGCATAAAAAAGTTGAGTACAAAACTTCTACTTCAGATTCATAAGAAGTATCGAAAAGTAAATTTCATCTAGGCAAGCCCACAATGCATTTTAGTAGAACACGTTTTCAAACTTTACAACATATACTGACGAGGCGAGCCTCGGGGTTATTTACCCTCCTAGAATAAAAAAGTCCCTTCATTTCTGAAGGGACTTTTTGAGCCGATGGAGGGACTCGAACCCACGACCTGCTGATTACAAATCAGCTGCTCTAGCCAGCTGAGCTACATCGGCCAGTAATCTCTATAAAGCGTTTATCTTCACGATTAGGGCTTCAGCTTTTGCCTCCAGCTCTTTTTCTATCGCTTTAAAATGTTGCTTTTTATTTTCTACATCTTTTTGATTGATCTTAGTGATCAATTCATCAAATTCTGAAATGGCTTCGTCTACGATCGCTTCAGTTTTAGATGCGTCTTCAGGGTTAGCCATTTGGTGTATGTATGCTGCATCAATAATGTCTCCCATTACGTAATTCACATCTCTTTTTAATAATCTCTTACTTGCCATATCACTTAAATTTCGGCTGCGAATTTAGAGTATTTTTTAATACAAATTACAGCAATGCTGAAATTATTTTTCCTGAATTTCCTTAAGCGAATTAAGTGCTTCAGGAATATGCTGCGAAGCTCCCATACTATTAAATCTGTGGATCAATTTTTTATCCTTATCAAAAACAAAAGTTTCTCTTCCGGGTAATAAGCCGAGCAAACCAGGTTTTACCCCAAAAGCTTTACGCGCTCGTTTCTCTTTATCTGAAAGTAGCACAAAAGGAAGTTTGTGTTTGGTAGCAAACTTTTTATGAGAGTTTTCATTATCGGTACTTATCCCAATTACCTCAGCACCCAAATCCTGGAATTCTTCATAATGATCACGGAAACTACAAGCTTCTTTAGTACAGCCCGGAGTAAAATCTTTTGGATAGAAAAATATAACCAGGGCCTTATCTTCCAGTCTCGAAAAATGAAAGTTCTCTCCTTCCTGATCCTTTAAAGTTAATCTTGGTAATTTATCGCCAATTTTAAGTGCCATCTATTCTCCTTTATAGGTTACATAATTTCTTGGAGTTTCATATAAAGTGATCTCCAAATCGAGCTCAGGTTTTAATTTCTCCCTGATTTTATTCCAAATCACAACCGCGATATTTTCAGCCGTAGGATTAAGTTCGTCAAAAGGAGCTACCTCTTCATTTAAGTTCTTATGGTCAAAAGGTACTTCTACTTCATCGTAAATAAGATCTTTAAGTCGTTTTAAATCCATAACAAAACCTGTTTCAGGATCTATCTCTCCGGTAACCTTTACTATTAGGTCATAATTATGACCGTGATAATGTGGGTTGCTGCATTTTCCAAAAACCTGCAGATTCTTCTCATCGCTCCAGTCTTTGCGATACAGACGATGCGCCGCATTAAAATGAGCTTTTCTATGTACGCTTAACCTCATTTTTGAATACTTGAATAATATTTATCAAAAATAATCTTGAACCATTCGGTATAAACTCCCGGATTCACTTCCATATCAGATTTTATGGCATCCAGGCTCATCCATTTCCAATTAGCCACTTCATCTGGATTAGGTTTGGGGTCATTTTCATAATTCCCAATCATAATATAATCGAATTCGTGTTCAGTGAGTCCGTTATCAAAAGGTGCTTTATAAATAAAAGACATAATTTCTTTTAAGTCTGTACTAAAGCCCATTTCTTCCTGAAGTCTTCTTTTTCCCGCGGCAACATTACTCTCCCCTTCCCGTTGATGGCTGCAACAAGTGTTGGTCCACAATCCCGGGGAATGGTATTTAGAGTGTGCGCGCTGCTGGATCATTAATTCCTCCTTCTCATTAAAAACAAAGACTGAAAAAGCACGGTGTAACAAGGCTTTTTCGTGAGCCTCTATCTTCTCCATCACGCCAATTTGCTCGTCGTTTTCGTTTACTAATATTACCTTATCTGTTCCCATTTTTTTCTTTGAGTGCCAAATGTACGAAATGAAGCGGGGGTTTTACAAGTCTACATTTCCTAAAATTATGTTGGATTATTTGAGAAAGAAAACCTTTACAATTCATTTTTTGCATAAATATCACAATCTATAGCCAGAATAAATTCCGATCGCCTGTTTTTTTCATGATCTGGTTCAGAGCATTTACTATTATTATTCCCACAATTATTTATAAGTTCCGTTTCACCATAACCTCTTCCGGTAATGCGTGAGCCTGAAATTCCTTCTTCTGTTAAATATTGAATCGTTGCCTTAACCCTTCGTTCTGAAAGTTCCAGGTTATAATCATCATTTGCCCGGCTATCGGTGTGCGATCTTATGTCGAGTAATAATGCCGGATGAGTTTTCATAAAAGTGGCAATACTATCCAGTGCCGGTCTATCTCCCACTCTAATTTCAGCTCTATCGAGATCAAAATGAATTGGTTTTAAACTTAGCACACCCGTAAGTTCATCGCCAACTTTTGCATCAAGCGCAGGGCGACCCTCCAGGTTTCCAAATTCTAACACATTCTTTCTTCGTTTAATTTCGGTTGCATAAAAACTCCAGTTAAAAAAAGCTCGCAAGGCTGCTATATTTGAAGCATCCTTCCCATAAATATTATGTCCCGCCTGGTACATCACCAATCCGTTTTCCGGGTTTCCATAAGCGTGGCCGTAAGCGGTAACAACAGCAGTATCTTGAGAAATTTCAGGAATATCTGGTGCATCCTGATCTATTACAATTTTTTTTGTTTCTTTTCTCCATCGGTTTATCTTCTTCGGAAGAAAAATTCTTTCAGAACCATTTAAATGTGCATTATCGGAACTGCCAAGATATTGCGCAACAGGATCTGCCGGTAGTAGATTTTGATAAGGCGGTGTGCCGTGCCGATGATCATTATAGTGAATTAATCCCGCACTCTGCGCTCCCGGAAATCCAGAACTTAAAAAATTTAGCTGAACAAACTCTGTACTATTCTCATCCTGAACTTTAATATTTCCCGTAAGGTTTTCCAGTTTACTCACTGCATGACAACCAGCCCAAATAGCGCCCTTGTATTTTTTATTCCATCGATAAAGGTTTTTATGGGTTTTAAAACTGGGATCGGCGTGGGGCATTACAAAAATATCATCACAAACTCCAAGGTCTTCGGGAGATTTCCAGTTTTTACTACTATCGCCTCCATAAGCTTCTGCAGGAATTGCTGCAGCTTTAAAAAATGGCAATGCGATATAACCATTTTCCCGATCTAAAGTCCAACGTGGCGGTACCGATAAGTTGGTAAAAACCGGGACACTAATAGATTCCTCTAAATATATCCCCACCACTCCCTTTTCCACCCACAAGGCAATTAATTTCTTTATTTCTTCAGTTAAATAGGAAACCGGAATAATAAAAGCACTTCCTCTAAAAGCTGTCTCTTTATAAGTGAAATCTATCCCGTCCTTAACTTTCTTTGGATTGATTATCCATCTAACTTCAATTTTTTCATTTTTCAACAAATCATAGATCAACCCATAAGCCCGCAAAGTATTTTCTACAGTTTGTGGATTCGAACCCATATTAATTACATAAGCGCCGGGAGCTATTATCTGTTCATTTGACTGTCCAAAACAGTTAAAACCGGTAAATAGCAAACTAAAAAAAACTATTAATCTTATAAAAAACTGCCCCATAATTGTAAAATTACTGAATGTTTTCACAGCTTGAAGTTTTTAACAGATTTTTGCTAAAAGCCAGAAGCCTCTTCAGGAAACGAGCTTTGGAATTATCCTTAATTTTCCTCAAAATAATAGTACTTTTGCAGCGCTGAATTATCTGGTATAAAAACCAGTAATTGACATTTACCAAAGAGGGTTTTGCAATAGAATAAGTATAAATTAATGCCCTCGTTAATATTTTTATAGATGAAGAGTTTTCAGAAAGAGCTAAAGCGAAGAAGAACTTTTGGGATTATTTCTCACCCCGATGCTGGTAAAACCACACTTACCGAGAAATTGCTGCTTTTTGGTGGCGCTATTCAGGAAGCCGGGGCGGTAAAATCCAACAAGATCAAAAAGGGTGCAACCAGTGACTTTATGGAGATTGAACGCCAAAGAGGGATTTCGGTAGCAACTTCGGTGTTAGCTTTTGAGTATAAAGATATAAAGATCAACATCCTGGATACTCCGGGTCACAAGGATTTTGCTGAAGATACTTTTCGAACTTTGACTGCCGTAGATAGTGTAATTGTGGTAATAGATGTTGCTAAAGGTGTAGAGGAACAAACCGAAAAACTGGTAGAGGTTTGTAGGATGCGAAACATCCCGATGATCGTTTTTATCAATAAAATGGACCGGGAAGGGAAAGATGCATTTGAATTACTTGATGAAATTGAACAAAAACTAAATCTTACAGTGACACCTTTAAGTTACCCCATTGGGATGGGCTACGATTTTAAAGGAATTTACAATATTTGGGAAAAGAATGTAAACCTGTTTACCGGCGATCCTAAGAAAGATATTGAAGATACCATAAAAATTTCTGATTTAACTTCTGATGAGTTAGATGAACTTATTGGAAGCAAATCTGCCGATAATTTAAGAGAAGAACTGGAACTCGCCCAGGGCGTTTATCCTGAATTTGACAAGCAAGCTTATCTCGAAGGACGCTTACAGCCTGTATTTTTTGGTTCGGCCTTAAACAACTTTGGGGTTCGGGAATTGTTGGACTGCTTTATAAATATTGCACCTACTCCCAGGCCCAAGCAAAGTGAAGAGCGATTAGTAAAACCAGATGAAGATAAATTTACCGGCTTCGTTTTTAAGATCCACGCCAATATGGATCCTAAACACCGAGACAGGCTGGCATTTATAAAAATCGTTTCAGGAAAATTCGAGCGAAACAAAGCCTATCTTCACGTAAGGCACAATAAAAATCTGAAGTTTTCGAGTCCTAATGCCTTTTTTGCCGAAAAGAAAGAAATTGTAGATGTTTCTTATCCCGGTGATATCGTAGGACTGCACGATACCGGGAATTTTAAAATTGGTGATACACTTACCGAAGGTGAAAATTTAAATTACCGTGGAATTCCAAGTTTTTCACCGGAACATTTTAGATATATCAATAACGCCGACCCAATGAAATCGAAACAACTCGCCAAAGGAGTTGACCAGCTGATGGATGAAGGTGTGGCGCAGCTTTTTACCCTGGAATTAAACGGAAGGAAAATTATTGGAACCGTAGGTGCGCTTCAATTTGAAGTTATTCAATACAGGTTGGAGCACGAATATGGTGCTAAATGTACTTACGAAAACTTAAATGTTTACAAAGCTACCTGGGTAGAAGCCGAAGATGAAAAAAGCGAGGAATTTAAAGATTTTAAACGATTAAAATCGAAGTACCTGGCGAAGGATAAAAAGGGACAATTGGTATTTTTGGCAGATTCGCAATTCTCATTGCAAATGACCCAGGATAAATATCGTTCCATTAAATTCCATTTTACTTCAGAATTTTAAGTTGCTGATTCTAAACCAGTAATGCCTGGATTAAAAGAAACCTATAAGCACGCTGTGTTTAATAGGACTTATTTTCATATATTTTCAGCATAATTGAGGTTTTATGAATGAATTAGATGAATTTGTTGCCCAGTTCGCCTCGGCGGTTTGGGGACTTCCTTTGGTTATTTTATTAATTGGCGGCGGATTTTACCTGCTTATTTTATCTAATTTCCTTCCATTTCGATATTTAGGTCATTCCCTGGATCTTTTACGTGGAAAATATAATAACCCCAACGATCCCGGGGAAATAAACCATTTTCAATCGCTTTCTACTGCCCTATCCTCCACCGTGGGAATGGGAAATATCGCAGGCGTAGCCGTAGCTATTGCTTTGGGCGGTCCCGGAGCGATTTTCTGGCTTTGGGTTAGCGCTGTGGTTGGTATGGCCACTAAATTTTTCACCAATACCCTTGCCGTAATGTACCGGGGCAAAGATACCCAGGGAAATATACAGGGTGGTGTCATGTATTTTATTGAAGAAGGTCTGGGCAAAAAATGGAAATTTATGGCCATCTTTTTTAGTGTCGCGGGGCTTATTGGAGCATTACCGGTTTTTAATGTGAATCAACTTACACAGGCTATTAATTTCATTCTTTTAGAACCGAATAATATTCCTACCGGTTTCGGTACAAACCTAATTATCGGGATTATTTTAGTCATTCTTACTTCGGTAGTAATTCTTGGAGGATTACAACGAATAAGTAAAACTGTTTCCAAATTAGTTCCGGCTATGGTAGCTCTTTATTTTGTTTCGGTACTTATTATTTTGATCGTTAATTACGATGTTGTGCCTTATTACTTTTCAACGATTTTCACCGATGCTTTTGCTGCCGAAAACTATAAAGGCGAACCAATGCTTGGTGGCGTGCTTGGCGGCTTGATTATTCTTGGAGTAAGACGAGGTGCTTTTTCTAACGAAGCGGGCATAGGAACCGCTACAATGGCTCACGGGGCCAGTAAAACATCAGAACCTGTTAGGGAAGGACTCGTAGCGATGTTAGGGCCAGCCATAGACACTTTGGTTGTTTGTACCCTTACTGCGCTTTGTATCCTGGTAACGGGAATTTGGCAAACTTCAGATGTAAATGGAGTAAGTCTAACCGCTGCAGCTTTTGAAGATTCTATTCCCTATGTTGGAGATTATCTTTTGTTACTCTGTATTGCGGCGTTTAGTATTTCCTCTTTGTTCTCATTCTCTTACTACGGAACAAAATGTCTTTCCTACCTGGCCGGCGCAGAAAATAAACATTATTACAACTACTTTTATATAATCAGCATCTTGTTAGGGGCTACAACTTCTTTGAGTATGATGATTAATCTTATTGATGGTTTCTTTGCTTTAATGGCCATTCCAACAATGATCTCTACGCTAATTCTTGCTCCCCGAGTAATGAAAGCTGCACGAATTTATTTCAAGAAATACAAAGATTAGCTTTTACTATACTGAATTACTTTTCTTCATTTTCAACAACATGAAAAACTTCAAGTTTCTTATCGGTTAATTTTTCCAATAATTCACCTTTTCTTAATGTTCCCCATATTTCAAGTTCAGGATCACTATGCGTGGTAATTATTAGTTGAATTTTGTTCTTCTTATTGTTGATTTCCAGTTTTTCTACATTTTGATAATGGCTTCTATCCAGGCCATCGGCAACCCTTAATAACGCGGAAAGTTTTTTTACCCTCTTTCGTGTTTTTTTATTCAGCTGCTTGTAATGCTCGTGACGTTTATGAGGTGTGGATTTTCTATGATACCTGGCTACATTCGCCATAATATTTATTTCATCTTCTTTAAACCCAAGTAAATCTGAGTACCGAATAAGGTACAAAGCGTGTTTATGATGCTTTCTATAAGAGATATAATAACCTATATCATGCATTAAACTGGCATATTCCAGCAACTCCCTGTCTGATTCCTTTAATTTTAATTCTTCTTTAAATTCATCAAAAAGCTGCAAAGCAAAGTTTGAGACGTGTTTAGAATGCTTCTCTAGCCAATTGCATTTTCTTAGCAATTCATAAATACTTCTGCGACGCGGATCTGTGAAATTAGCTACAAGATCCAGATTGAGTTGCTCTTTTTGATTATTGATATAATTCAGGATCATTCCTTCTCTTAGCGCACCTTCTGAAATTTTAATGTTTTCAATCTTAAATTTATCTACAAGGAATTTCACTAAAACCATTCCTGGGTTTATAATATCAACCCTTTTCTCTTCCAGCCCTTTTTCCTTAAGACGCCCCTTCTTATTCAGCTTAATAAAATCTTTATATAAATCTTTAAAATCTTCTGCACTAAATTCTAGTTCGTTAAGGCTTCTTTTGGCAGTAATAGAATTTCTATTGGCTACCATTTCGCCAATATTCTCCATAGTTCCCGAAGAACCAACAATAGTCTTTACCTTATGCTTTTTGGCCAGCTTCAACACTTCTGCTAGTTCTTTTGTAAAATGCTTCTGCAGCTCTTTTACGTCTTTTTCTTCTATAGGATCTGAATCTACAAATGCAGCAGCCATCCTCGCAACACCCAATTTTAAACTATTATAGTAGATGAATTCTTTTTCGTTACCAATGATAAATTCAACGCTACCGCCACCAATATCGGCCATAAGCACCATTTCTTTTTCTAAAACAATACTATGCCTTATGGCCAGTCCAATCATTTCAGCTTCCATTTTTCCTGAAATGGCCCGCACCCTTATCCCAACATTTTCTCCCACTTCTTTAATAAAATCACCTCCATTTTTGGCCTCCCGGATAGCACTGGTGGCAAAAGCGAGAATATTTTCAACATTATGACTATCGCATAAAAATTTTATCCGCTTAAGTGCTTCCAATCCGCGATCCATAGCCTCCCGGCTTAATTTATCTTCCAGTCCCTTTTCGGCGAGAATAACCATCTCTTTTAATTTATTCACCGTGCGGAAACTGCCATCGGGATATATATCTACCAATACGGCGTGAAAGGAATTGGTACCAAGATCTATTGCCGCTATGCGTTTTTTTGGTTCGGAATTCGAAGCATTTTTTGCCATTGTCTGGTTATTTTAGCTGAAAATCTCTAAGTTACTACACTTCTAAGTTAGGTAATATTTACTAAAATTATTTCCGTTGTTTTAACACCCATAAAAAAACCCACAGAATTTATAACTCTGTGGGCTTTTAAAATATATTTTTAGGCGGAATTAAGCCTGGCCGGTTGGACCAAAGTTTAAAGGCATTGGTGCTTTTTCGTAATCCCTAATTTCGCCGTGGGCTTTTTCAAAACGTTGAATATTATCGTTTAAAGCTTTTAATAATCTTTTGGCGTGTTGTGGAGTTAATATAATTCTCGATTTCACTTTACTTTTAGGTCTCCCAGGCATAATGTTTACAAAATCTACCACAAATTCTGAAACCGAATGATTAATAATAGCCAGGTTGGAATACGTTCCTTCAGCTACAGCTTCATCAAGTTCTATGTTTATTTGACCTTTTTTAGGTTTCTTTTTTTCTTCACTCATAATATAATCGAATTTTATTTAAAAGATTCCGAAGCAATCTTCGGAACGCTCTATTTATCGCGCAATATAAAAGTACAAAAAATCCCGACTTTAGATCGGGATTCCTCATTTTATAAAAAGAAAAGAGCCGCGTTTGCGGCTCTTTCTATAGGCATTAGTTATAATTAACTTCTTGCTTGTGCTCCATTCTTTCGTCGAATTCCTCTTTAGAACCAACGATAATGCTATCGTACTCACGCATACCTGTACCTGCAGGAATTCTATGCCCTACAATTACATTTTCCTTCAATCCTTCGAGCTTATCGATCTTACCGCTTACGGCAGCCTCGTTCAATACTTTGGTAGTTTCCTGGAAGGAAGCCGCAGAAATAAACGATTTTGTTTGTAGCGATGCTCGAGTAATACCCTGAAGAACCGGTGTAGCGGTTGCGGCGGTTACGTCTCTTGCAGTTGCAAGGTTTTTATCTTCACGTCTTAACAATGAGTTCTCATCTCTAAGTTCTCTTGGTGAAACGATTTGACCTGGTTTTAAGTTTTCAGATTCACCTGCATCCTCAACCACTTTCATTCCGAAGACTTTATCGTTCTCCTCGATGAAATCTGATTTATGAACAAGCTGGTTTTCAAGGAAAATAGTATCTCCCGGATCCTGAATTCTAACTTTACGCATCATTTGTCTTACAACAACTTCAAAGTGCTTATCATTAATCTTCACACCCTGTAGTCGGTAAACTTCCTGTACTTCGTTCACAAGATACTGTTGTACCGCGTTTGGTCCTTTGATATTAAGAATATCTTCCGGAGTAACAGATCCATCAGAAAGTGGCATCCCGGCACGAACATAATCGTTTTCCTGAACAAGGATCTGGTTAGATAACTTCACTAAGTATTTCTTAACCTCTCCTAATTTAGACTCTACGATAATCTCGCGGTTACCTCTTTTGATCTTTCCGAAGGAAACAACACCATCAATCTCACTTACAACAGCTGGGTTAGATGGGTTACGAGCTTCAAACAACTCGGTTACCCTTGGAAGACCACCAGTAATATCTCCTGCTTTAGAAGATTTACGTGGAATCTTAACCAAAATCTTACCAACCTTGATCTTTTCTTCATTGTCTACCATAAGGTGGGCACCAACCGGAAGGTTATAAGAACGAATTACTTCATCCTTTTTACCTAAAATATGTAAGGTTGGGATAAGCTTTTTATTACGAGATTCTGAAATTACTTTTTCCTGGAATCCTGTTTGCTCATCTATTTCTACCTGGTAAGTTACACCCTGTTCAATATTTTCGTACTTGATCTTACCGGCAAATTCTGAAATAATCACCCCGTTATAAGGGTCCCACTGGCAAATTACATCACCTTTAGTAACTTTAGCACCGTTATCGATGAAGATCTGAGAACCATAAGGAATATTATTGTTACTCAATAACACTCCGGTTTTCTTATCCTTAATTTTAAGCTCGGCAGTTCGTGAAATCACGATATCTGACTGGCTACCATCAGGAGCTTCTCCTTTTACAACTTTAAGGTCTTCAATTTCGGCAATACCGTCAAATTTAGCCTCAAGTTTATTATCTTCTGAAATGTTACCTGCAATACCTCCAACGTGGAATGTACGTAGTGTTAACTGTGTACCCGGCTCTCCAATAGATTGCGCGGCAACAACACCTACAGCTTCTCCTCTTTGTACCAGTTTATTAGTAGAAAGGTTTCTTCCGTAACATTTTACACAAATTCCTTTTTTAGCTTCACAAGTTAGTGGAGATCTTACCTCTACACTTTCAATTGGAGCATTTTCAATCTTAGTAACTATTTCTGAAGTGATTTCTTCATCTGCACCTACTAAAACTTCATTATTTGAAGGATTAATAACATCGTGAAGAGAAATACGTCCTAAAATACGTTCTCCAAGAGATTCTACAATTTCTTCGTTCTTTTTAAGTGGTTTAACTTCTACCCCTCTTAAAGTTCCGCAGTCTTCTTGATTTACAATAACATCTTGCGAAACATCTACCAATCTACGGGTTAAGTAACCTGCATCGGCAGTTTTAAGTGCAGTATCGGCAAGTCCTTTACGTGCACCGTGAGTAGAAATAAAGTATTCAAGAATTGAAAGCCCTTCCTTAAAGTTGGAAAGAATTGGGTTTTCAATAATTTCACCTCCACCTGAGTTAGATTTTTTAGGCTTGGCCATAAGACCACGCATACCGGTTAACTGACGAATCTGCTCTTTAGATCCACGAGCACCAGAATCCAGCATCATAAACACAGAGTTGAAACCTTGCTTATCTTCACGAATACGTTTCATAGCCAATTCGGTTAGACCGGCATTGGTAGATGTCCAGATATCAATTACCTGGTTGTAACGCTCGTTGTTAGTAATAAGTCCCATATTATAGTTTCCTACAATACCTTCAACCTGTTCGTTAGCTTCATCAATCATAGATTGCTTCTCTTCAGGGATAATAATATCACCTAAACTGAAGGAAAGTCCACCACGGAAAGCGTATCCATAACCCATTTCCTTAATAGCATCAAGGAATTCACCTGTAGCAGGAACACTGGTTTTAGCCAATACATCACCAATAATATCCCTAAGGTTTTTCTTGGTTAAAACTGTATTCACATATCCAACTTCTTCTGGTACAGCCTGGTTAAATAATACTCTACCAACTGTAGTTTCTATAATTTGGTAAGTTAATTCACCTACTTCATTAAAATCTTTAGCGCGAATCTTGATTTCGGCATTAAGGTCTACTCTCTTCTGGTTATAAGCGATTACCACTTCTTCATCAGAATAGAAAGTAAGTCCTTCTCCCTTAACCTTAACCTCGTCTGTAGATTTTCTAGACTTGGTCATATAATAAAGACCAAGAATCATATCCTGAGACGGTACTGTAATTGGCGAACCATTTGCAGGGTTAAGGATATTATGAGAAGCAAGCATTAATAGCTGAGCTTCTAAAATAGCCTCTGGCCCTAACGGTAAGTGAACCGCCATCTGGTCACCATCAAAGTCAGCGTTAAATGCCGTACACGCTAATGGGTGTAATTGTATCGCTTTACCTTCAATAAGTTTTGGCTGGAATGCCTGGATACCTAAACGGTGAAGCGTAGGAGCACGGTTAAGCAATACAGGGTGTCCTTTAAGAACATTCTCAAGGATATCCCAAACTACCGGCTCTTTTTTATCTATTATTTTTTTGGCAGATTTTACTGTTTTTACAATTCCTCTTTCAATTAGTTTTCTAATTACGAAAGGCTTGTAAAGCTCAGCTGCCATATTCTTTGGAAGACCACATTCGTGCATTTTCAATTCTGGTCCCACAACAATTACCGAACGTGCTGAATAATCTACACGTTTACCAAGTAAGTTTTGACGGAAACGTCCCTGCTTACCTTTAAGAGAATCTGAAAGCGATTTTAACGGACGGTTAGAGTCAGTTTTTACCGCTGAAGATTTTCTTGTGTTATCGAACAATGAATCTACTGATTCCTGAAGCATACGTTTTTCATTACGTAGAATCACTTCAGGTGCTTTGATCTCCATTAATCTTTTTAGACGGTTGTTACGAATAATAACCCTTCTGTAAAGATCATTTAAATCTGAAGTCGCAAAACGCCCACCATCAAGAGGTACAAGCGGTCGTAATTCTGGTGGAATTACAGGAACCACTTTCATAATCATCCATTCTGGAAGATTTTCGCGATTGTTATTAGCATCACGGAAAGCTTCTACAACCTGAAGTCGTTTAAGGGCTTCAGTTTTACGCTGTTTTGAAGTTTCGTTATTTGCTTTGTGTCTTAACTCGTAAGAAAGTTCGTTAAGATCTATTCTTCTTAATATTTCAATAAGACATTCGGCACCCATTTTAGCGATAAACTTATTTGGGTCGCTGTCTTCTAAATACATATTTTCCTGCGGAAGACTATCTAAAACGTTTAGATATTCTTCTTCAGTAAGGAAATCCATTTTCTTAATTGGTTCTCCTTCTTCGTTTTTGGCAATACCCGCCTGAATTACTACATAACGCTCGTAGTAAATGATCATATCTAATTTCTTAGATGGAAGACCAAGCAAGTATCCAATTTTGTTAGGTAAGGAACGGAAATACCAGATATGTGCTACAGGAACTACCAAATTAATGTGCCCAACACGGTCTCTACGTACTTGTTTTTCGGTTACTTCTACCCCACAACGGTCACAAACAATTCCTTTGTAACGTATTCTTTTATATTTACCGCAGGCACATTCGTAATCCTTTACAGGACCAAAAATACGCTCACAAAACAAACCGTCACGTTCGGGTTTGTGCGTACGATAATTGATAGTTTCCGGTTTTAGAACTTCACCACGAGATTCTGCGAGGATAGATTCCGGGGAAGCCAAACCGATAGAGATTTTATCAAATCTCTTTACTGTATTCTTATCATTATTTCTAGCCATAATAACTCTGCTGCTATAATTATTGTGAAAAACCTGTTATTGGGGTGCCGTAACACCCCGTTATAAACAGTATTTTATTCTTCTAATTTAATATCCAAACCAAGACCTTTCAATTCGTGCATAAGTACGTTGAAAGATTCCGGCAGGCCGGGTTCTGGCATAGGCTCTCCTTTTACGATAGACTCGTAAGTTTTAGCCCTTCCTATCACATCATCTGACTTCACTGTTAAGATTTCACGCAATGTTGCTGAAGCTCCATAGGCCTCAAGTGCCCAAACCTCCATTTCACCAAAACGCTGTCCACCAAATTGTGCTTTACCACCAAGTGGTTGCTGTGTAATAAGCGAGTATGGCCCAATAGATCTGGCGTGCATCTTATCTTCAATCATATGTCCTAATTTCAACATATAGATCACCCCTACAGTTGCAGGTTGGTCAAAACGATCTCCTGTTCCACCATCATATAGATAAGTATGTCCGTATCTTGGAATTCCGGCTTCATCAGTAAGCTCGTTAATCTGGTCTATGGTAGCTCCATCGAAAATTGGAGTTGCATATTTGTTACCAAGCTTTTGTCCTGCCCATCCAAGTACAGTTTCATAGATCTGACCAATGTTCATACGTGAAGGTACCCCAAGTGGGTTCAACACGATATCAACCGGTGTACCATCATCAAGGAATGGCATATCTTCCTGGCGAACGATTCTTGCAACAATACCTTTGTTACCGTGACGTCCTGCCATTTTATCACCTACTTTTAGTTTACGTTTCTTAGCGATGTAAACCTTAGCAAGTTTAAGGATTCCGGAAGGAAGCTCATCTCCAACAGAGACCGTAAACTTCTCTCTCCTTAGGTTACCCTGAAGATCGTTTTCCTTAATTTTATAATTGTGAATAAGGTCTGCAACCAAAGTGTTCAAGTGATCATCTGTAGTCCAGGTACCATGAGTTAAGTGAGTATAGTCGTCTACTGCGTTAAGCATTTTCAATGTATACTTCTTTCCTTTTGGCATTACCTCTTCTCCAAGGTCGTTTTGAACTCCCTGAGCAGTTTTTCCACCTATAATGGTGAATAACTTATCTACAAGTTCAGCTTTTAGATTGGCGAATTTTGCATCGTACTTTTTCTCAAGTGCTGCAATATCTTCCTTATCCTGAGCTCTCTTACGCTTATCTTTAATAGCACGGGCAAAGAGTTTCTTCTCTATAACCACACCATTTAAAGATGGAGATGCTTTAAGCGATGCATCTTTAACATCACCGGCTTTATCTCCAAAGATGGCACGAAGTAATTTTTCTTCCGGTGTTGGATCGCTTTCTCCTTTTGGAGTAATCTTACCAATAAGAATATCGCCAGGTTTAACCTCGGCACCAATTCTAATCATCCCGTGTTCATCAAGGTCTTTAGTAGCCTCTTCTGAAACATTAGGAATATCATTGGTTAATTCTTCGTTTCCTAATTTAGTGTCACGAACTTCAAGCGAATATTCATCAATATGGATAGAAGTAAAGATATCCTCTCTAACCACTTTTTCTGAAATTACAATCGCATCCTCAAAGTTGTAACCTTTCCAAGGCATAAAGGCAACCTTCATGTTTCTACCTAAAGCAAGTTCCCCAGCTTCAGTAGCATATCCCTGACATAAAACCTGACCTTTGGTTACTCTATCTCCAACCCTAACAATTGGTTTAAGGTTAATAGAAGAACCCTGGTTAGTTTTACGGAACTTAATAAGATTGTATGACTTTGAATCACTATCAAAGCTCACCATACGTTCCTCTTCAGTTCTGTCGTATTTTATTATAATTTGCTTGGCATCTACATACTCTACTTCACCTTCTCCTTCAGCATTAATCAATACTCGAGAATCTGTAGCTACCTGTCGTTCCAATCCGGTTCCAACAATTGGAGAATCGGCTTGCAACAATGGTAATGCCTGGCGCATCATGTTAGATCCCATCAAAGCACGGTTTGCATCATCATGTTCCAGGAACGGAATTAACGAAGCCGATATAGACGAAATCTGGTTTGGTGCAACATCAGTATAATGAACCTCTTTAGGATCAACAACCGGGAAGTCACCTTCCATTCGGGCAATTACCCTTTCAGAATCTATAGTACCATCTTCTTTAAGCGGAATGTTAGCCTGGGCAATTTTCTTGTCCTCTTCCTCTTCAGCACTTAAATAAATAGGTTCCTGTGAAAAATCTAATTTTCCATTATCAACTTTACGATATGGCGTTTCAATGAAGCCCATTCCATTCACTTTAGCATACACTGAAAGTGAAGAAATAAGTCCAATGTTTGGTCCTTCAGGAGTTTCAATAGGGCAAAGTCTTCCGTAGTGCGTATAGTGAACATCACGTACCTCAAAACCTGCTCTTTCCCTTGATAAACCACCTGGCCCTAATGCCGAAAGTCTACGCTTGTGCGTGATTTCTGCCAGCGGGTTGGTTTGATCCATAAACTGAGACAACTGGTTGGTACCGAAGAAAGAGTTGATCACTGAAGAAAGTGTCTTCGCGTTAATCAAATCTATCGGGGTAAATACCTCGTTGTCACGAACATTCATTCGCTCACGAATGGTTCTGGCCATACGCGCTAAACCAACTCCAAACTGTTGAGACAATTGCTCACCTACAGTTCTAACACGACGATTAGATAAGTGGTCAATATCATCAATCTCAGCTTTAGAATTAATAAGCTCGATTAAATATTTAATTATGGTAATAATGTCTTCTTTGGTAAGCACTTGCTTATCCATAGCAACATCAAGACCTAATTTTTTGTTCATTCTGTATCGACCAACTTCTCCAAGGCTGTAACGCTGATCTGAGAAGAATAATTTATCGATAATACCACGTGCAGTTTCCTCATCTGGCGGTTCAGCATTACGAAGTTGACGATAAATATGTTCTACCGCTTCTTTTTCAGAGTTGGTAGGATCTTTTTGTAATGTATTATGAATAATAGCATAATCTCCGGTTTGATTATCTTCTTTATGAAGAAGAATAGTCTTACTTCCGGTTTCAAGAATTTCTTCTATATGCTCTTTTTCAAGTTCTGTATCACGATCTAAAACGATCTCATTACGTTCTATTGAAACTACCTCTCCTGTATCTTCATCTACAAAATCTTCATACCAGGTATTCAATACACGGGCCGCAAGTTTACGACCTAATACTTTTTTAAGTCCTGTTTTTGAAACTTTCACCTCTTCAGCAAGGTCAAAGATTTCTAAAATATCTTTATCGCGTTCAAAACCGATGGCGCGGAAAAGTGTAGTAACAGGTAATTTTTTCTTTCTATCGATATAAGCATACATAACGCTATTAATATCGGTAGCAAATTCTATCCAGGAACCTTTAAAAGGAATTACACGGGCAGAATAAAGTTTTGTTCCGTTTGCGTGGAACGATTGTCCAAAGAAAACTCCTGGTGAACGGTGAAGCTGAGAAACTACCACACGTTCTGCCCCGTTGATACAAAAAGTACCACTTGGAGTCATATAAGGTATAGTTCCTAAGTAAACGTCCTGTACGATGGTTTCAAAATCTTCGTGTTCAGGGTCGGTACAATATAGTTTTAATCTTGCTTTAAGAGGCACACTATACGTTAAACCACGCTCTATACACTCCTGAATGGAATATCTTGGCGGGTCCACAAAATAATCTAAAAATTCTAGTACAAATTGGTTACGGGTGTCCGTAATTGGGAAGTTTTCCAGGAAGGTATTATAGAGACCTTCATTTCCCCGCTCTTCTGATTTGGTTTCTAGTTGAAAGAAATCCTGAAAAGACTTGATCTGGATATCCAGGAAGTCCGGGTAATCAGGTCTGTTCTTTACAGAAGAGAAACTCACTCTTTCAGTTTGCTTTGCTAACATCAATGGACGGATTATAATTTATAAAAAAACGGGCGCGCAAGAGGTTAATCCCCTATATACGCAAAAGGGTTTAGACCTTCAGGAGCGAATCCTGAGGTCTAAACCTAAATAATATTGCTGTGGCAAGCTTATTTAAGCTCAACCTCAGCTCCTGCTTCTTCTAGCTGTGCTTTAAGTGCTTCTGCTTCGTCTTTAGCTACTCCTTCTTTAACTGGAGCTGGTGCGCCATCTACTAATGCTTTAGCATCTTTAAGACCAAGACCTGTAAGTTCTTTTACAAGTTTTACAACTGCTAGTTTAGATCCACCTGGAGCTGTAAGAATTACATCAAATTCAGTTTGCTCTTCAACCTCTTCACCAGCAGCAGCACCGCCACCAGCAACAGCTACTGCAGCCGCAGCAGGCTCTATACCATATTCTTCTTTTAAGATATCAGCTAACTCATTTACTTCTTTTACGGTTAAGTTAACCAATTGTTCTGCGAATTCTTTTAAATCTGCCATTTTCTATCGTTTTTAAAAAGTTCTTTAATTTATAATTGTTAAAAGTGCGTACTTATTTTTCTTCCTTTTCAGAAAGCGTTTTAAGGATTCCTGCGATTTTACCACCACCAGACTTAAGTGCTGAAATAACATTCTTAGCAGGTGATTGTAATAATCCAACGATATCTCCAATAACCTCTTCTTTAGACTTGATGTTTACAAGTGCGTCAAGGTAATCGTCTCCTACATAAACAGCTTCTTCAACAAAAGCTCCTTTAAGTAGTGGTTTATCGTTTTTCTTTCTAAATTCCTTAATTACTTTGGCCGGTGCATTACCGGTTTCAGAAAACATTATGGAAGTATTGCCTTTCAAAACTGAAGGAAGGTCTCCAAATTCTTTATCTGAAGCTTCCATTGCTTTAGCAAGCAACGTATTCTTAACTACAGCCAGCTTTACGTTAGCTTTAAAACAAGCTCTACGTAGGTTTGAAGTCGTTCCGGCATCAAGGCCAGATATATCTGCTAAATAAACCACAGAATTATCTGTTAACTGGGCAGTTAAATCTTCAATTACTATTGATTTTTCTTCTCTTGTCATAATCTATACTATTATTGCTCAGTGAACCTTTTAGTATCAACCTGAACGCTCGGGCTCATCGTAGAAGACATGTGTATACTCTTAATATACACACCCTTAGATGCCTGAGGTTTCAACTTCACTAAAGTAGTTAATAATTCTCTCGCGTTTCCAGCAATTTTTTCAGCTTCAAAAGATGCTTTTCCAATTCCAGCGTGAACAATACCGGTTTTATCAACTTTAAAGTCAATTTTACCAGCTTTAACATCAGATACTGCTTTTGCAACATCCATAGTTACTGTTCCTGTTTTTGGGTTAGGCATAAGCCCTCTTGGTCCAAGTACTCGTCCCAAAGGTCCTAATTTACCCATTACGCTAGGCATAGTGATAATTACATCTACATCTGTCCATCCACCTTTTATCTTGTCTAGATATTCATCAAGACCAACATAATCAGCTCCGGCTTCTTTAGCCTCTTCTTCCTTATCTGGAGTAACTAACGCAAGTACTTTTACATCTTTACCAGTTCCGTGTGGAAGGGTTACAACACCTCTTACCATTTGGTTGGCTTTCCTTGGATCTACATTCAAACGAATCGCTAAATCCACAGATGCATCGAAGTTCTCGTTAGCAACTTCTTTAATTAAAGCTGAAGCTTCCGCCACCGAGTAAGCTTTATTGCTCTCGATCTTAGATTGGGCTTCTTTTTGCTTTTTAGTTAATTTTGCCATTTTTAATTTCTTTTTGGATTAAAACGGTGCATCACCTTTTACAGTTATTCCCATTGAACGAGCCGTTCCAGCAACCATTTTCATTGCAGATTCTATGGTGAAGGCGTTTAAATCCTGCATCTTATCTTCTGCAATAGTTTTAACCTGATCCCAAGAAACACTTGCTATTTTTTTTCTGTTTGGTTCTCCTGAACCCTTTTTGTTCTTAGATGCTTCCAACAATTGTACTGCAGCTGGAGGGGTTTTAATCACAAAGTCAAAAGACTTATCTGAATAAACCGTAATCGCAACCGGCAATACTTTACCTTGTTTATCCTGGGTTCTACCATTGAATTGCTTACAGAATTCCATGATATTTACCCCGGCAGCACCCAAAGCAGGTCCAACTGGTGGTGATGGGTTAGCAGCACCTCCACGAACTTGTAGTTTTACAACTTTACTTACTTCTTTTGCCATTTTCTAAATTTTTAAGGTGATAGTTTGTTAGAGTGGAAGCTTTAAAAAACCATCAAAAAATATGTAACTAAATTTTTATACTTTTTCTACTTGCATATAGCTTAATTCTAATGGTGTTTTTCTACCGAAAATTTTCACCATTACCTCAAGCTTACGCTTTTCTTCATTTATCTTTTCTACTGTACCATTAAAGCCGTTAAACGGACCATCTATAACTTTTATGGTTTCCCCAATAGTAAAAGGTATCGCAACATTATCGGTTTTTACTGAAAGTTCATCTACTTTACCAAGCATTCTGTTAACTTCAGATCTTCTAAGCGGAACAGGATCTCCTCCTTTTGTTTCTCCTAGAAATCCAATAACACCGTTAATATTTTTTATCACGTGTGGCATTTCACCATCAAGGCTAGCCTGAATCATTACATATCCCGGAAAATAAACACGTTCTTTATTTACTTTCTTACCATTTCTAATCTGGATAACTTTTTCGGTAGGAACTAGAATTTGATCTAGGTAGTCTTCCATCCCAAGATGAGCAACTTCCTTTTCAATATAGTCTTTAACCTTATTTTCCTGACCGCTAACGGCACGAACTACATACCACTTTTTTTCCTTTCCTTCTGCCATCCTAATATTTTTAAGATTTAATCCATTTGAAATATTCTTCGATAGCCGAGCTAAATACGGTATCTACTCCCCAAATAGCCAGTGAGAAAATTATAGAAAAAACTGCTACAAGGATGGTTAGCCTCTGTGCTTCGGGCCAGCTTGTCCAGGTAACATGGTTTCTTAATTCGTTGTAAGATTCTGATATGTAATTAACAATTCCTGCCATGTGATTCTAAAGGTATTTGCACGGGTTGAGAGGCTCGAACTCCCGACACCTGGTTTTGGAGACCAGTGCTCTACCAACTGAGCTAAACCCGTAAATATAATATAAATGAAGGTTTCCCGCCCGAGCGGGAAACCTTTTTATATCTAAACTGTAATTAGTCTAAAATTTCAGTAACCTGTCCAGCACCTACAGTTCTACCACCTTCACGGATAGCGAAACGTAGACCAACATTCATTGCGATAGTCTGGATAAGTTCAACAGTAATTGTAAGGTTATCACCAGGCATTACCATTTCAACTCCATCAGGAAGACTAATTGTTCCTGTTACGTCAGTTGTACGTACGTAGAACTGAGGACGGTAGTTATTATGGAATGGAGTGTGACGTCCACCTTCTTCTTTTTTAAGGATATAAACCTCTGCTTTAAACTTAGCGTGAGGAGTTACAGATCCAGGCTTAGTAATTACCATACCTCTAGAAATCTGAGACTTCTCAATACCTCTTAATAGGATACCAACGTTATCTCCAGCTTCACCTCTATCAAGGATTTTACGGAACATCTCAACACCAGTAATAGTAGAAGTAAGTTTTTCAGCTCCCATACCAATGATCTCTACAGGATCTCCAGTGTTTGCAACACCAGTCTCAATACGACCAGTTGCAACAGTACCACGACCTGTAATAGAGAATACATCTTCAATAGGCATCAAGAAAGGCTTATCTACATCACGCTCTGGTAATTCAATCCAGCTATCTACAGCTTCCATCAAATCAAGAACGGTTTTAGACCACTTTTCATCTCCTTCTAGGGCTCCAAGTGCAGAACCTGAAATTACAGGACCATTATCACCATCATACTCATAAAAAGAAAGAAGATCTCTAACTTCCATTTCAACTAGCTCCAAAAGCTCCTCATCATCAACAAGGTCTACTTTATTTAAGAATACAACGATTCTTGGGATACCAACCTGGCGTCCAAGAAGGATGTGCTCACGAGTTTGTGGCATAGGCCCATCAGTTGCAGCAACTACAAGAATTGCACCGTCCATTTGAGCAGCACCAGTAACCATGTTCTTTACATAATCGGCGTGACCAGGACAGTCAACGTGAGCGTAGTGACGGTTAGCAGTTTGATACTCTACGTGAGAAGAGTTAATTGTAATACCTCTTTCTTTTTCTTCAGGAGCATTATCAATTTGATCAAAAGCACTAGCTTCTGAATATCCAGCATCAGCCATTACTTTAGTAATCGCTGCTGTTAAAGTCGTTTTTCCGTGATCCACGTGTCCAATTGTACCTATGTTAAGGTGCGGTTTGGAACGATCGTATGTTTCCTTTGCCATAATTAATACTTATTTAATCTTAGTTATATATTAGTGTTCAATTTAATACAATCTAGAGCCAACGACGAGAATTGAACTCGTGACCTCTTCCTTACCAAGGAAACGCTCTACCCCTGAGCTACGTCGGCAAGCCGAAAGTTTCCACTTTCAAGGTTCACCGGTTCAAACAAGAAAAACCATAAACCAACATTGGTTTACGGGATGTTTAATAGTTACTTAAACCGGAAAAATAAATCTAGAAAACAAGAAGCAAAACTTCCTGTTCTCCAATTAAGAGCGGGAGACCGGGTTCGAACCGGCGACATTCAGCTTGGAAGGCTGACGCTCTACCAACTGAGCTACTCCCGCATTATCGATTCAAGGCTTCAATTTAAAGTCCCTGGATTTTCACATCCTTGAATCTTGAACTTTAAATGTTGTGGGGAGAGCAGGATTCGAACCTGCGAAGTTGAAAACAGCAGATTTACAGTCTGCCCTCGTTGGCCGCTTGAGTATCTCCCCAAATTTATTTTTCCACTATTTCATAGAACCATAGCTGGCGTGCCAGCTAAGCTTTATGACGGTTTGTTTTTTTTAACGGCTGCAAATAAACGTAATTTTACAGCACCGTCCAAAGCATTTTTGAAAATTTTTCTTTAAAAATTTTAGTGGTTTAATCTTCAGTATATTAAACCTAACAAAAAACTTTACTTCAAAATTTCAAGAGCCAATAGAAGGACTTTCTTCGACTATCACTCAGGATACACTTCTCGTCCCAATTCAATGAAAATCATAAGCGATCTCCAATCCAAAGCAATTCACATTTTCAAGAGCCGATGGAGGGACTCGAACCCACGACCTGCTGATTACAAATCAGCTGCTCTAGCCAGCTGAGCTACATCGGCCTTTACGCTAAATTTTTAGCACAAAAAAGTCCGCTATTTCTAACGGACTGCAAATGTATATAAATTATTCCTTTCACAAAACAATTCTGCGAAAAAAATATTTAAACGTGCGCACTTAATTTTTCTTTGCGTTTAATTAACTGTCTTTGTAGCGATGAAGCACATTCATCTACGCATTCTTCAAATTTCTTACATGTTTTTTTTACCATAATATCCCCACCAGGTATGCTCAATAAAATTTCGGTGATCTTATTATCCTTTCCGCTGGTATTTTGAACTTTTAGAAAGACATCTGCATAGATAATCTTATCATAATAATTTTCAAGCCTATCCATTTTGCGCTGGATGAAATCAATTAATTTTTGATCGGCGTTAAAGTTAACAGACTGCACATTTACTTTCATCTTCTGTAGAATTTAATTAAACATTATTTTAATTGGTCTTTTTGTTCCTGGGATGCGCCATTTGATGAACTTTACTAAGTTCTGAAATACTATTATGGGTATATACCTGCGTGGCCGCAAGACTGGAATGCCCAAGTAATTCTTTTACCGCGTTTAGGTTGGCGCCCTGGTTCAATAAATGTGTAGCAAATGAATGCCGCAATATATGCGGACTCCTTTTTATTTTGCCAGACACCTTACTAAAATAATTATTAATAATTCTATAAACAAGACTTTCGTATAATTTAATACCTTTTTGAGTAACAAATAAATAAGGTGTCTCCTGCCCTTTCACCAAATCTGCTCGTTTACTTATATAATTTTCCAGATTAGAAATCACGCCGGGTAAAAGCGGTATAATTCTTTCCTTTTGCCTTTTCCCCAGTACTTTAATGTATTTTCCCGAAAGATCTACATTTTCAAGTTTGATCTCAATAAGTTCTATACGTCTTATTCCGGTAGCATAAAAAAGCTCTACGATTAAACGGTCCCGCAAACCTTCAAAATCTGAAGTGTCGATTTGCTGTAACACCTGGGTTATTTCGGCTTCAGAAAAAGGAACCTGGATCTTAGAAGCAGTTTTTAATGCTTTATGTTTTGCAAGCGGAGAGAATTCTATATCACCGGTTTTTTGGAGAAAGCGATAATAAGCCTTCAAGGAAGAGATTTTTCGGTTTATACTTCTATTGGAAACACCTTGATCTACTAAAGCGACAATCCAATTACGTACCTGCGCATAATGCACCAGACTAAGATCTTTTTCTTCAAATTCAAACAGAATAAATTCTGAAAAGGATTTTAAATCGGCTTTATAAGCGGTTAGGGTATTGGGAGAATATTTTTTCTCCAACTGCAGATAATCTAAAAACTGGGAAAAGGGCATAAAAAAACTGTTGATAGACAAAGTTAGCAAACTTTAATCTATCAACAGTTATATTTGTTTTTCCGAATAGCTTCGGAAAAATTCGATTATATCCTTTTACTAGATATCTTCCTGATCTCTCAAATGCTGGATGTACTCGGCTTTTTGATGCTGAGCTCTCTTCGCAACAGAAGGTTTCGTGAAATGCTGGCGGCTTCTCAGCTGGCGCATTGTTCCGGTTTTATCGAATTTTCGCTTAAAACGCTTTAGCGCTCTATCTATATTTTCTCCGTCTTTTACTGGTATTATTAACATAGTGTCATCACCTCCTTTCTTTAGGCTGCAAAGATAATTTAAATCTTAGAACCTACAATTAATATTTAAATTATTTCAATCTATTTTGCAGCAGACTTATACTCCTTCTTATCGATCACCGTTTTAGCGATAAATATGAAATCTTCGCAAAAATGTCAATCTAAAAAGATTACTTCGCCGCTGGCTTGTACTCTTTTTTATCGATCACCATTTTAGCGATAATCTCTCTTAAGATTTCAGAAGTTCCGCCACCAATTGGTCCTAAACGGCTATCTCGGAACATTCGTGCTAAAGGATAATCCTCCATATAACCATAACCACCCAACATTTGCAGGCACTCATAAATAACTTTGTCAGCCATTTTGGTTGAAAGCAGTTTAGACATACTGGCTTCTTTCACCACATATTGTCCATCATCCAGGCGTTTTGCGATAGAATAATTAAACTCCTTGTTCATTTCTACTTCACTCGCCATATCGGCTACCGAATGTCTTAAAGCCTGAAATTTATCTATAGTTCGTCCAAAAGCTTCTCTTTCGCCCATATAGTCCAGAGCATAATCTAAGGCATATTCAGCACGGGCGTGAGCATTTACACCCATAATTAAACGTTCTAAAGCAAAATGCTGCATGATATAAGAAAAACCTTTTCCTTCTTCACCCATAAGGTTTTCAGCAGGAATTTCTACATCGTCAAAAGCAAGCTCTGCAGTATCTGAAGCTCTCCAGCCCAGTTTATCTAATTTTGAAGCCGAAATCCCCGGAGTATCCCGATCTACAATAAAGATACTCATACCTTTATTTCCTTTATCAGGATCGGTCTTGGCAGCTATTACCAGGTAATCTGAATAAACTCCGTTTGTGATAAAAGTCTTGGAGCCGTTAAGAATATATTTATCTCCTTTTTTAATGGCGGTACTACGCATTCCGGCAACATCAGAGCCTCCAAAAGGTTCGGTAATACAAAGGCAACCTATTTTATCACCTTCTATACTCGGCGTTAAATATTTTTTCTTAATCGCATCGTCTCCTTCTTTATTAACGTGCGTCATCGCTAAATAAGCATGCGCCCACATAGCAGCAGCAAAACCACCACTATTTATTTTCTGCAGTTCTTCCAGGAAGATTACGGTATAAAAAATATCGAGATCCATTCCGCCGTATTCTTCCGGCTGGTTTAAGCCAAAGTAGCCCATCTCACCAAATTTCTTCCAGATAAAGCGTTCTATTGTTCCAGATTTTTCCCATTTATCGATATGTGGCACCACTTCTTTCTGTAAAAAGTCCTGAAAACTTTTTCTAAAAAGTTCGTGCTCCTCTGTAAAATACAATGTATTCATGCTAATTTCTTTTTTCTTTTATTCCGAAGGGAAGCTAACTTCCGGTTTACTAAAATAAAATCAATTTTTAATTCTATACTAATTCGGACAGCTAATATTTTAATCCATTAATTTTCCGAATATTCAATCTAAGCTCAAATATAATTGAATTCTATCGATTTTATCTGAAGGAAAACTTTCTATTTTTGATAATTCTTCAAAAGAATTGATTTCCTCGTGCAATTGGCGATAATCTATAATCTCGCGAGCAAGTTCATATTTAATATAAGGCACCTCTACCAGATCCAAAACTTTCGCTCGATTAATATTTATTAAATTGAATTCTTCATTATTAAATACCTTAAATTGCTGCTGGACTTTCTCCCGGGTTTCATAGTTTAAACCATAAATATCTTTTAACTGAATTTCATTTCGGAAACCTCCAATTTTAGTTCGATAATTTATAATCCTATCGGCCAACACCTCCCCAACTCCATTTACCGTTTGCAAATCTTCTGCTTCAGCTTTATTTAAATCTAAAACCGCGAAAGATGAAGTAGTTTTTGTTTGCGTCTTTTCTCTTTCAGCTTCAATCACCCAATCCGGGAATTTAAAAAATGGTGAGATAGCAGAGAGTAGAGAATCTGAAACTCCGGTGACTCTTTGAAAATCTTCCGCAGAATTAATCCATTTATTTTCATCTCTAAATTGATGAAGTTTATCTATTTCTTCTACACTCATTCCTAAAGTATAACCTTTAAAATCTGTAATGTAATTTGGATTAAAAGGAAAGATTTTAACCGTATCTGCTTCAGCCCTGGCCAGTTTAATAGAATCTATTTCTGATTGAAAACCTTCTATTTCCTGCTGAGTTAAACCTTCAGAAGAACTTCCCGTAGAAAAATCACTAAAATAGTAGATGGCCTGAAGAATAATTATAACAAGTACCAAAAGAAAAATCCCATTTTGTTGGCTCTTTGTGAACACAAAATGGGATTTTATCGGTTTCATATTTTATAAAAAATTAGCTGGCTTTTGCCTCGCGTTGTTTCTTGAATAATTCTCCGGCTTTTAGCTTTCTGGAATATTCATTAAGGTCTTTTCTAACTTCACCAGACATTATATAAAGTCCTATAATGTTAGGAAAAGACATTGCCAAAATCATCATATCAGAGAAGTCGAGTACGGCTCCTAAACTAATAGAGGCTCCTACTACAACAAACACAAGGAATAATATTTTATATGCCAACTCGGTCTTTTTACTTTTTCCGAATAAATAAGTCCAGGAGCGCATTCCGTAATAAGACCAGGAAATCATTGTTGAAAAAGCAAATAAGAAAACGGCCATTGCCAATACGTAAGGGAACCAGGAAACTACACTTGCAAAAGCATCTGAAGTTAATTGTACTCCACCTATTCCCTGCACTTCGTGCATTCCAGTAAAGATTAATACCAGTGCGGTTAAAGTACAAACAACCACAGTATCTATAAAAGGTTCTAATAAAGCTACGAAACCTTCAGACGGCGGATGATTTGTTTTTGCTGCAGAGTGGGCAATCGCTGCAGAACCAACACCGGCCTCGTTAGAAAATGCGGCACGTTGGAATCCAACAATTAGCACCCCTATAATTCCACCTTTAAGCGCTGTTGCATTAAAAGCACCGTCATAAATAGCTCCAAATGCCGGACCTATGTTTTCAATATTTATAAATATTACGGTTAAAGCCCCAATTACATAAACTACTGCCATAAATGGCACTACCTTACCTGTTACCTTAGCGATACTTTGAATCCCACCAATAATCACTATTCCCACAAGAACAGCTATACCCAGACCAAACCAAAATCCGTTTCCGATTAAGAAAGGAAATTGTCCTGAAAGAATTTCAAAAGACTGGTTTGCCTGGAACATATTTCCACCACCAAAAGAGGCACCAATACCTAGAACCGCAAAAAATGCAGCAAGGAATTTACCTAAACCACGCATATTTCTTTTTTCTAGACCATATCGCAAATAGTTCATAGGTCCTCCAAAGATTCTTCCTTCAGAATTGATAAAACGATATTTTACACCAAGTGTACACTCCACAAATTTTGACGCCATCCCCAGCAAACCGGCAATGATCATCCAAAAAGTTGCTCCTGCACCTCCAAGGGAGATTGCAACGGCAACACCGGCAATATTACCTAAACCAACCGTTGCTGAAACCGCAGTAGCCAGGGCCTGAAAGTGCGTAATACTACCAGGCGCATTAGGTTCGTCATATTTTCCTCTTGCAAGGTCTATAGAATGTTTAAATCCTTTAAAGTTTATGAAGCCCATTTTTACCGTAAAGAAGGCTGCACCAAAAATTAGCCAAACAACAATAAAAGGAATATTATGTTTTTGTGGAGACCCGTTAGGATTTGTCAACATTTGCGGCTCATCATATACTATATGAGCCAACATATGAGCATTTGTTTCAATAAGGTCTGAACTGTTCTGGTAATCCCAGATCATTTTACCTTCCTCAACCAGGTAATTAACAGTTCCGGTAGCATTGGCAAAAACTTCCAGTTCGCCATTACTCTCTGACTCTACAATAGCTATAAGATCACCTTCATCTACATGCGCTCCCTCTTCTACCATCCATTCTTTTAAGGAGAATTTATCTTCTGCATCGGCAGCCCACTCTGGGGTAGGAACAAATTTTTTCTCTGCATACACTTTTGGATCGTAAACTCCCAAAGCGGTAAATGGATCCCAGAAAAGCACAGCTGTCATTCCCTCTACAATAGGAACAAAGGTTCCGTTAAAATGCTCGGTAATAGCTTCGGCATCTATTTGAAAACTTTTTGTGACAGAGTTGCCCTCACTGTCGGTTACTGTAACTTCGTACGGCACACCTTCAGTTAGGCCTTCAGCCCTGGAAGATTCCAGAGAAGTTTCAGGATCTGACCATTGGTAAGTATATGGAGGTTCACCTCCCGTTACTTCCAGGTCTATAAAACCGTTATTAATGATATTCGAAGGATTGCCAACTTTGGCTTGAACATCCAGTTCTTGTGCATTAATCGCTAAAATTGAAAACAAAAAGAACATTGAAAGCAGATACTTTCTCATATAGTATAAAGGTTGTTTAATTCAAAATGATAATTTCCGCGAAGCAAGATGCTAAAAAATTAGGCCTTTTCAAATTTTCAGGAGTTAAAATGTAAAGGGATTGTTAAATTTAATTTGATTAAATTTTGAAGATGTATCTATTTATTGAAAAAAATGCAGATAAATACTGGTTAGAGATCAAAAACTGAAGTTCTTTTAGTGTACACTAGATCCTTAAGTTTTAGCCAAAAAGCCAAAACTAAATACACTACAAACCAGGAGCCCAAAGTTACAAACGAAGCATAAATAAAAAATAAGCGTACACTTTTAGCGCGCATTCCCATTTTATCAGCTACACGAGAGGACACATAAAAACCGTGCCTCTCAAAAAAATAACGAATATTGTGAACCATCTTTGTCATCATTACAAATATAAGATTTTAAGTCTTTCGTTGTAGCAATTTTACACCAATCGCACAATCAAGGCATTTATGAGCCTCACAGTAATTCTTTTTTAATTGCACCATAGCCTGGGAATGCAAGGCATTTTCTACACTACTTTTTTCTAGTTTATTAAAATTCACTACAATCTTATTATTTTCAGCAGGTATACTTTCTATTAAATCAAGTAAATTATCTATTTCGTCATCGCCTCTGTTCCGGGAATAACAAAATCGCAGCGGAATGATAGTATTGATAAGCACCAAATCTTTAAAAGCTGCACTTAACTTCTTCTCCCTATCTTTATGTTTCTTCGGAAAAGAATAATGCTGTCTCCAAAACTTAGAAGTTTCTACATTTAAAATTTCATAGATTGCGGCTACAGATTTTGAAGCGACTAATACTGAAAATAAATTCTTTTGATTAAAATAAAGAGAAGCTAACTGGGAAAGCCTGATGTTAGGAAAATTGTCTGGTCTCAACCTGAAATATTTAGGCGGAATCACTCCCGAATTCGATAGTTTGTATTTATGCTTTAGATATCCATATTCCTGTTGCAATGTTTTATAATAAGGGATATTAAATTGCTTACTTAGCAAGCCAGCCTGGCCAAAAAACAAAGCTTCAAGCTGTAAATTATTCTGGGAAGCTTTCTGTACAACCGAAAAATCCAGGCTGTGCGCCATACTTAAAAACGCATCGCCATTAAGATTCAATCCAAAGTTTTTGGCTAACATCTGGAATAAAACCGCTTCCCAATTATTACCAGACTTTTCTAATAAATCCAGGATAAGTATAGATTTCTCTTCTAAACGCTCTAAATACAGCCGCTCTTGCCAATGTCGCAAGGTAAAATCGTCTATATCTCTAAAGTTTTTCTCACAGTTAATCCAGTTTTCAGCCGAAGCAAAGAGTTGCTGGTAACCGTTAATCAAGTTTTTATCAACCAGATTTTTTAAACTTAAAGCAGGAATTGATGTTTTATTATGCCGTTGAACTTCAATATCGTCTTCCCAAACTACGTGTAGAATTACATTATCGTAATTCCTGTCCTTCTCGTGTTGATGAAAATACCAATCTGAAGCTTTGGTATGTAATTCAACATTTCCTGCCCACAGCTGTTCGCCAATTTTTAGCCGGGCATTAAAAAAATCGGGCCCAGAATTAAAATTATGAGTGCCGCTGTCAATAAGAAGTACTTTTTCTCCCTGCGTAGTTTCAGCATTGGTAAAATCGAATTTCTTGTATTTCCAAAGATATTGTAAAAAGTCTTCGCGCATCTTTTAAAATTAAAAAAACGCGCTTCAATACTAAGCTTTTCCGCTATTGAGGTAACATTTGGGGGATTTCATCTATAATTTCATCCACCCAATAACGATACATCAATCCACTTGGGTGCAAACCATCTTCAGCAATAAGATCGGCGTCTCTTTCTGCTTCACGTGAAATTGGAGTAATGTTATAAAAATCGACTTCAAATTCTGAAGCAACACGTCTAAAAACAGCATTAAATTCATCGATCTCTTCTCCAATAGTTTCAGCATTTTCCTGCCCAAACGGAGTTACTCCATAATCTGGAATGCTCAACGCAAAAACTCCTTTTTCCCTACGTTTGGAATGATTAAGCGCCAACTTAAAAATCTCACGCAATTCCTCTTCATAATCGTCAATACTTTGTCCCTGGTATTGATTATTAACACCGATTAAAATAGAAACCAAATCAAATTCTCGTGTATAATTTAATTCAGACCTCATTGCAGCTAATAGATTTCCAGAGGTCCATCCGGTTTTGGCAATAATTTTAGGCGGGGCAACTTTATAACCTCTTTCATTTAGTTGAGCTACCAACTGTACCGGCCAACGCTCTTTTTCGGGAACACTTTCCCCAATGGTATAAGAATCACCCAGCGCGAGGTAACTGTAATCCATTTCTGACGGGTTATCGGTTTCAGTATTTTGAGTGACCGAATTAGAAGTGTTACAACCAATTACCAAAAATGCTAAAAATATGAAGTAGAAAATTTTCATTCAGAATCTGTTTAAGGCTTTAAATAGTGTATTTTGCAGCAATTTAAAACATTTACAGCATTTCCGATATGAAATTATACTTCATTTTATTCTTTTTAAGCAGTGCATTATTCGCACAGGAAACTCCGGCTGAAAGCTTTTGGAAACAACTTCAGCATCATTGCGGAAAATCTTATGAAGGCACCATAACCCAGGGAATGGGCAATGATGATTTCGATAACAAGAAATTACTGATGCACGTAAGATCCTGTGAAGAAAATGAAATTAAAATCCCATTTTTTGTAGGTGAAAATAAATCCCGAACCTGGATTTTAAGATTAAAAGATGATAAAATTCAACTGAAACATGATCACCGCAAACCCGATGGAACCGAAGATAAAATCACTCAATATGGCGGAACATCGTCTAATACAGGATTAGCAAATATCCAGGTATTTCCTGCTGATAAGGAAACCGCCGACCTTATTCCTGCTGCAGCAACCAACGTTTGGTGGATTAGCTTAGATGAGGAAATATTTAGTTACAATTTAAAAAGAATAGGTTCGAACACTAATTTTACGGTTGAGTTCGATCTTTCAAATCCGGTAGAAACTCCCGATGCTCCCTGGGGATGGGAAGAATAATATTTTAAGATTTTTTTATAGCCAAGCCCTAAATTACGGTTAAAGCCTGCGGAAGCAGTTCCATTTTGAAAATAATGTTTATCTTTTTTAGCAAAGTGACAGCAACTTAACTATGGAACACAATCAAAAAAACAATACAGGCACCTCTAAAAATATAGCTTCAAAGCCAGTGCAGGAAAAAGAAGAACCTAAAACCGGTTTTGGGCGTTTCTTTTCTAAAGTTGGATATTCAATTTGGATTGCGGTAATGGTAGTAGGCGGTGTAATTGCTTTTCTGGTCTCCTTATTGGTATTATGAAAAGTCTAAAAACAGTATTCTTTCTATTTTGTCTTCTTTTCGTTGCACTTCAAACCCTTTACTTTTTAGAACAACCACTACCCGATTTTATTAGATTTTACCTGGCGAATTTTCTTTGTATGCCTATTGTATTAAGCATTTGCCTCTTTACGGTAAAGTTCCTTAAGAAGGACAAAACTTTACGTTTAAACCTTTTTACAGTACTTTCAGTATTTGTGATGTATGCCATTTATTTTGAAGTAATTCTTCCACCACTACACTGGAGATACACGGCCGATATTATTGATGTGCTTCTATATTTAATTGGAAGTTTTCTCTTTTATTTTCTTCAGAAATTACCATAAGTAAACTACCTCGAAGCGAACTCACGAAGTATTCAAAAAGAATATTCGAGAAAAGCATCGTAGCATTAAATCTCGATTATAGAACAATTTATCTTCCTTAAGCTGCTTTCCTGAACTTTTCACTAATATAAATTTCACCTGCCTTGAGTCTATCGAGGTAAATTTTCATATCCTCCCGCACTTCAGAAGACAAGATATACAAACCTATAATATTAGGAAAAGACATAGCTAAGATCATCATATCTGAAAAGCTCAGCACTGCACCAAGACTTGTTGTTGCACCAAGTACTACGAACAATAAGAACATAACTTTATAAACCATTTCTGATTTTAGACTTTTCCCGAATAAATAGGTCCAGGATCTCATTCCGTAATAAGACCAGGAAACCATAGTAGAAAAAGCGAATAAAAATACAGCGAAAGCAAGAACAGCCGGAAACCATGAAATTACACTGCCAAATGCATCTGAGGTAAGCTCTACCCCTCCAAGTCCGTTCACTTCGTGCATACCTGTAAAAATAAGTACCAAAGCGGTCATGGTACATACTACCATTGTATCAATAAATGGTTCTACCAAAGAGGTAAAACCATCGGCTATAGGATTATTGGTTTTAGAAGCACTGTGAGCAATAGCGGCAGAACCTACCCCTGCTTCACTGGAGAAAGCAGCACGCTGTAATCCAATGATTAATACCCCAATAAATCCTCCTTTAAGGGCATCGGCAGAAAGTGCTCCATTAAAAATTGCTGAAAATGCACCACCTATATTCTCTATATGAGTACCAATTACAATAGCACACCCAGCAATGTAAACTATAGCCATAAAAGGGACTACTTTGCCGGTAACTTTAGCAATACTATTAATACCACCAATAATTACTATTCCAACCAGGATAGCAAAACCAACCCCAAACCAGAAGCCGTGACCCTGTAGAAAAGGTAATTGTTCAGAAACAATCTTAAAGGCCTGATTCGACTGAAGCATATTACCACCACCAAAAGAAGCTCCTACTCCCAATACTGCAAAAAAAGTAGCCAGGAATTTCCCAAGCCCTCTCATATTTCTTTTTTCCAGACCATATCGCAAGTAATTCATTGGGCCACCAAAAATTCGGCCTCCATCATTTATAAAGCGGTATTTTACACCAAGCGTACATTCTACAAACTTCAGGGACATTGCAAAGAAACCTGCTAAAAACATCCAAAAAGTTGCACCAGCACCACCAAGGGAAATAGCTACTGCCACACCAGCGATATTTCCTAAACCAACAGTTGCAGAAACCGCCGTGGCCATAGCCTGGAAATGCGTAATGGTACCCGGCGCATTTGGATCATCGTATTTCCCCCTGGCAAGGTCTATGGAATGTTTGAATCCGCGGATATTTATAAAACCAAGTCGGAAGGTAAAAAAGATACTTCCAATTATTAACCACATTACAATAAAAGGAATCGCATTCTTTTTCACATCTCCATTAGGATGCAATAGTGGTTGCGGCTCAGCATAAACTACTTCGGCAAAAACATGGGCATCCTGCTCTACCACATCACTGGTACTATTAGGGTCAAATATTACGTGGCCTTCTTTTATAAGGTAATTTAATTTTCCTTTTACCGGAGAATAAACATCAACTTCGTCTCCTGTATTGGTTTCCAGGATAGCAATTTTGTCTCCTTCATCAACATCTGCTTTTTTCGCAACTAACCATTCTTTTAGAGTATAGGAATCATTACTGGTAGCATCCCATTCAGGTATAGGAATTTGCTTACTGGGTGTATATACCACAGGATCGAATAAGCCCATAGAAGCAAACGGATCCCAGAATAAAATTCCTCCCAAAAAATCTACGGCAGGCTGTACGTTACTGTTAAAAATTTCGGTAATAGATTCCGCTGGAATTGTAAAGGATTTAGAAATGGAATTGTTATTAGCATCGGTAACCTTAACGGAATGCTCCATTCCCTCAATCAACCCGGTAGACTTCCTGGCATCTAAAGCAGTAGATTGATTGCTCCATTTATATTTGTAAGGCTTTTTACCTCCCTGCACTTTAACTTCGGCAATACCATCGTTAATCTCTCGAGAAGGGTTTGTTAGATTTACTTCTATTTGAAATTCTGAGTTATCTTCTACCTGTGCATTCGTAATGGCTGTTAGCATTAAAAATATACTTGTGAAAAGCCACAAATTCCTCATAAACAAAATCTATTTTATTATTTCCTAATTTATAAAAATACTCTTTCAGATAGCGATTATTATTTTATTAAATCTCCACACAAAGAACATGTTAGCACCCAAAATAAAGCGGAGCTGCAATTAATCTAAAAACCCCTGTTTTTTCATCCATTCATCGTTAAATATTTTCCCAACATAACGACTTCCGTGATCATGAAATAAAACCACAACTACATCATCTTTGGTGAAATGCTCTTTAAGTTGAAGTAAACCTTTTGCTGCAGCTCCGGCTGAATTTCCTAAAAAGAAACCTTCTTCTTCCGCCAGTTTGCGGGTATAAATCGCAGCGTCTTTATCAGTTACCTTCGTGAATCCGTCAATTACGCTAAAATCTACATTTTTAGGGAGAATATCTTCTCCAATACCTTCGGTGATATATGGGTAGATCTCCTTTTCATCGAACTCACCGGTTTCGTGGTACTTTTTAAAGACCGATCCGTAGGTATCAATTCCCCAAACTTTAATATTCGGATTTTTCTCTTTTAAGTATTTTCCAACTCCAGAAATCGTTCCGCCGGTACCTACACCTACTACAAAATGAGTTACTTTCCCATCGGTTTGTTCCCAAATTTCAGGCCCGGTACTTTCGTAATGTGCCTTAGTATTTGCCAAATTATCATATTGATTCACATACCAGGAATTTGGCGTTTCCTCGGCCATTCTTTTAGAAGTTGAATAGTATGATCTGGGATCATCGGGAGCAACATCGGTAGGGCAAACTACCACTTCGCAGCCTACCGCTTTTAAAATATCTATTTTTTCCTTGCTTTGCTTATCAGAAAGTACACAAACCATTTTGTAACCTTTCACTATCGCTGCAAGCGCCAGGCCCATCCCGGTATTCCCGGAAGTTCCTTCAATAATAGTTCCGCCTGGTTTTAATTTCCCGCTAGCTTCAGCTTCCTCTACCATTTTTACCGCCATACGATCTTTTACCGAATTTCCCGGATTAAAAGTTTCGTATTTAGCTAAAACTAAAGCATCAATTCCTTTAGTGATCTTATTCATTTTCACCATTGGTGTGTTCCCAATAGTGCCCAATATATTTTCTACGTAATCCATAGTTTTATTTTTCAGGTTGCAAAGGTAGAAAATTGAATCTATTTCAATAGAAATACCAAAAACTCCCTGTGTTTTATCATTTATTCAAATTTAATTGCTCTGGATGGAGAAATCTTTGAAATTATCACCGAAGGAATTATCAACATTAGCATACATAAAATTAGCGTTCCTAAATTCACGGCCAGAATATAATCGCAACTTAAATATACCGGCACCTCCGTCACATAATAAGTTTCAGGATTTAACGGAATGAGTTTAAAATACTTTTGGAGCAGTAACATTCCCAGCCCGATTAAATTCCCCCAAAAAAGTCCTTTAATAATAAGGTAACCGGCATTATAAAGAAAGATTTTTCTAATACTCCAATCGTTTCCGCCCAGGGCTTTCAAAATCCCAATCATTTGAGTGCGTTCCAGGATTAAAACCAGCAAAGCGGTAATCATATTTATCCCCGCGACTAAAATCATAATTCCAATGATAAGTGCGATATTAAAATCGAAAAGTGCCAGCCATTCAAAAATAGAATAGTATTTCTGTGTTATAGTTTGCGTGTCTAAAAACGAACCGGTATTCTCATAAACTTCCTGACCTTTCTCATTTATTTTATCGAAATCATTTAGAAAAACCTCAAAATTACCCACTTCATTATCTTCCCAGCGATTAAGACGTTGAATGTGCCGAATATCTGCCAAAACATAAAGCTTATCAAACTCCATAAATCCAGAATCATAAATGCCAGTGATCACAAAACCACGGGTTAAGGGGCGTTCGCTGCCTTCCCTTAAAAAATAGGTAGGCACTTTATCGCCAACATTTAATTGAAGCCTATTGGCAAGGTAGGATGAAATTAAAACCTCATCATTTAATTTATTATCAACGTTTGGAAGCTCACCTTTAACCAGAAAATCTTCAAAATAGTCCCAGTTATAATCTGTTCCCACACCTTTTACAACAACGCCTTCAAAATCGGTTTCGGTACGAATTATTCCAAATTTTGTCGCTACCGCCTGTACGTGGGAAATGCCTTCAACCGAATTAAATTCCGGATAAAAATCCTGGTCTTTACTAACCGGGGTTAGCGTAACCTGGGAGCTGTTGTTATCGTAGTTGGAAATATTGATATGCCCGTTAAAGGCAGCAATTTTATCCCTAATCTTTTCTTGCAAACCAAGTCCGGTGGCAAAAGAAACCAGCATCATCACCACACCAATTGCAATTGCTGCGATAGCTATTTTTATTATAGGCGCAGAAATGCTACTTTTATGGCTCTTACCGCCTATGAGGCGTTTAACAACAAAAAATTCAAAATTCAAATTATCACGATGCTTAAAAGGTTAGTCAAAAGTACATTTTTATTCGCTTTTATAGGTATTCTTTCCTGCGGAAACCAAAATAAGAAAGAGCAATCTACAGAAGAAATTGCAATAAATAATCAGGAAGAGAACGCTGTTCGAGAAATTATTCTGGCAGCTAATCGCACGGAAGCTTACCTCCCAATGTTGAAAGGGAAAAAAGTAGGCATTGTTGGAAACCAGACTTCTATCATAAAAAATAAAGATGGTGGCTATACGCACGTTGTAGATTCTTTACTGGCATTAGATGTAAACCTGGTAAAAGGCTTTGCTCCCGAACACGGATTTCGCGGTACTGCCGATGCCGGAGAAGCGGTAGAAGACGGTAAAGATGCGCAAACCGGTTTACCGGTGATCTCGCTTTATGGCGATAATAAAAAACCAAAAGCAGAGCAACTCAAAGGTCTGGATGTTTTAATTTTTGATCTACAGGATGTAGGAACAAGGTTTTACACTTACATTTCTTCATTACATTATGTGATGGAAGCCTGTGCCGAAAACGATGTGCAACTTATTGTTTTTGACCGCCCAAATCCAAACGGGCATTATATAGACGGTCCCATCCTGGAAACCGAATTTAAAAGTTTTGTTGGGATGCATCCTATTCCCACGGTTCACGGATTAACGATGGGAGAATACGCAAAAATGATTAATGGTGAAAAATGGTTAAAAGACGGGGTTCAATGTGATTTGGAAGTGATAGAAATGGAAAATTACAACCATTCCAAAGCTTACGATCTTCCGGTAAAACCTTCCCCAAATTTACCAAATGCGCAGGCTATAAATCTATACCCAAGTTTGTGCTTTTTTGAAGGAACTAACGTAAATGCAGGTCGTGGAACCGATAAGCAGTTCCAGGTTTTTGGCTCACCATATTTAGATAAAACCTACTTCGATTTCACTTACACTCCGGAATCTAAACCAGGTGCAAAAAGCCCAAAACATTTAGAAAAAGAATGCTATGGTCGAGATCTTAGCAAAATAGATCGGGTAGATCAAATAAATTTAGAATGGCTGATTGAAGCCTATCAAAACACTGAAAATAAAGATGAATTCTTCAATGCTTTTTTCACAAAACTGGCAGGCACAAAAGAATTACAATCCAAAATAGAAAAAGGTTTATCTGCGGAAGAAATAAGGGAAAGCTGGCAGTCAGGATTAGCAGAATTTACAGAAAAGCGAGCGAAATATTTATTATATTAAGGGAAACTTTTTCCCTATGATTGAGCTAGGAACTTCAAGCTTTTGGCTTTCAGCTTTTATGGTAGCACTACTGGTACTGCCAGTGTTGGCCTTTGCCAGTTTGCTAAAGCAAAATTTTAAGGGAAGGCATCGATTAATCTGGGTTTTAATAATTGTTTTCTTGCCCTTCTTTGGGTCTATATTGTACTTTATAATCATAAAAAGATACAAGGAAGTAAATCTTCTAAGAAGAAAGGTGAGACAGTTCAGGCATCGGTCTTAGGTTTTGATCCTGCGCTTCATCTCCTCTACGATATTATATGCAGCAGGACAAATCGCGGTGTTCTTAATAGTTAGGTTTGAGATTTTATGAAAATCCTTTCGATCGGTATGCGGGAATTCGCGACAGGCTTTCGGGCGCACATCGTAAATTAAACAGTAATTATCTGCAGCCAGAAAAGTGCAGGGCACTTGTTGCAACACATAATCCTTGTCCTCATCTATTCTTAAGTATTCTTCAATAAACTGCTGTGGTTTTTGTTTTAAATGCTTGCTGATACGCTCTATATCCTTATTGGTAAAAAGCGGTCCAGTAGTTTTACAGCAATTTGCACAATCCAGGCAATTGGTACGGGAGAATTCTTCTTCGTGCATTTCCTGCATCTGCATATCCAGATCTTTCGGCGGCTTTTTTCTAAGCTTCGCAAAAAACTTTTTATTTTCCTTATGCTTATCTTTGGCCTTTTCAGGGAGATTTTTCAAGATTTCTTCCATTGGGCAAAGATATAAAACCAACCTACACCGCATCAATGAATCAGCAAACTTCAGCTAAAGACATTTTTGGAACAGCGATTTCAGCTTACTACCACGAAAAAGATACTACCGATATCCAGGTGCATTCCCCCGATTTTGATGACGATGTAATTCCTGTCACCTATTTATTCCGAAATTATTCCGAAATGCCTCCTTTAGAGCAAAAAGCCTTGCAACTTGCAACAGGTCGGATTCTAGATGTAGGCTGTGGTGCGGGTAGTCATTCGCTTTATCTTCAGGAAGAGAAAAAACTTGAAGTTACCGCTATTGACACTTCTAATGGAGCTATAGAAATTTCCCGTCTACGCGGAATTAAGAATGCTCAAAACATTGATTTTTTTAACCTAAAAGATGAAAAATTCGATACTATTCTAATGCTTATGAATGGTAGCGGAATTATTGGGAAACTCAAAAACCTAGACAAATTCTTTAAGAAAACCAGAGAATTACTAAATCCCGGCGGCAGGCTGCTTTTAGATTCTTCAGATTTAAGTTATTTATTTGATCGGGGTGAAGATGGCGGGATTTGGGTAGATTCTGAAGCCGCATATTATGGTGAACTGGAATTTAAGGTGAGTTACAAAGGCGAAAGTTCGGCTTATTTTGACTGGCTTTATATAGATTTCCAAACGCTGAAATTTGCTGCTGAAACGAATAATTTCAGCTGTAAACGTATCAAAGAAGGAGAACACTACGATTATTTGGCTGAATTACAAGCTTTAAAACAATAAATTTATATTTTTACCAAAATTGCTTCTCAATGTCTAAATTTAAATACCGCTTTATACTACTTTTTATTTCTGTGCTTAGTTTTTCGTGTTCTTCAGATTCAGATAAAAATGATGATGGAATTGGGGGGATAGATAAAACAGCTAATTTGCAAGGTTTGGGTGATTCAGCTTCACATCTTTTGAGCGATGCTGAATTTACTTCTATGAATATCGAAATAGTACACGTTAACGGTTTTGCTCCCAGTGAAACCGCCCTGGCTAATTTCAAGAATTTTCTCGAAGAACGCACTTTTAAGCCCGATGGTATTAATATTAGTTTAAGGGCGGTACCGTCTTCAGGAAAAGCACCTTTTTCTATAGATGAAATTGTAGAAATAGAAAAAGAAACGCGAACAATTTATAACGCAGGAGATGAAATTGCTGTGTATATTTATTTTGCCGACGGAAAAAGCGAAAAAGACGAGGAGAATAAATTTACACTTGGTTCGGCTTTTAGAAATACATCTATGGTTATTTTCGGCGGAACTATTAAAGATTTTGCTTCACGTCCAAATGCGCCTAATGAAAGTGATATTGAAGCCGCAGTTTTAAATCATGAATTCGGGCATTTATTTGGCCTGGTAGATATTGGCACCGAACCGCAATCTGACCATAAGGATGATGATAACGAGGGGCACTGCAATGTAGAAGATTGCTTAATGCGTGCTTCTATTGAATTTGGTAGCGGAATTATTGATCAAATTGAAGGTGGCCGTGTACCTGCCTTAGGCTCACATTGTATTAGAGACCTGCAAGCCGCAGGAGGACGATAATCCTGAATTATATTTAAAGAAAGTCTTGTCTCGTCAAGCTGAACTTGTTTCAGCTTCTAACATGTTTAGGAGTAAAAATTGCTTAGATCCTGAAATAAATTCAGGATGACGATTCTAATAACAGATAGACTCCACCTGTACCTTCAACCCTCTAATTCGCTACTTCACTAATAAATTTAATTCTGTAAAGCCTAAGTTCTTCATCGTCATAATCGCCGTCAAATTCTTTAATAGCCTCGTCAATTTTATCGGTTTCAGCTTCCAGGAAATATTCGTGAATTTCTTCCTGCTGGTCCTCGTCTAAAATATCGTCTATCCAGTAATTTATATTCAACTTGGTGCCGCTATATACAATCGCTTCCATTTCCTTGATAAATTCCTTCATCTCCATTCCCTTAGCTGAAGCAATATCGTCTAAAGGTAATTTCCGATCTACATTCTGGATTATATATAATTTTAACGCCGAATTTGCACCGGTAGATTTCACTACCAGGTCGTCTGGCCGTACAATCTCATTTTCATCTACATAACGCTGAATAAGCTCTACAAACTCCTTTCCGAACTTTTTGGCTTTGTTTTCCCCAACTCCAAAAATATTAGTTAGTTCCTCTATACTCACCGGGTATTTAATAGCCATATCTTCCAGCGAAGGATCCTGAAATACCACAAAAGGTGGCACTTCAGTTTTTACAGCCACTTTTTTACGAAGATCTTTCAGCATTTTCACCAGCGTTTTATCTATCCCCGCCCCGCCCGACTGACTTGCAGTTGGAACAGCTTCAGTAGTACTGTCAAAAATATGATCGTCGGTCATCATAAAAGATGTCGGATTCTTTAAAAAATCCTCACCTTTAGAAGTAAGTTTTATTACTCCGTAGGTTTCGATGTCCTTTTTCAATAAGCCGGCAACTAAAGCCTGCCTTATTAAAGCCATCCAGTATTTCCCGTCCCGGTCTTTTCCTTTTCCAAAGAGTGGATGCGCATCTGTTTTATGCGATAAAATAACCGCGTTAGATTTACCTATAAGGGTTTTTACAACCTCTTTCGATTTATATAATTGCTTTGTTTCTTTAATGGTTTTTAAAAGTAATTCTACCTCTTCGCCGGCTTCGTGCTGCTTTTTAGGATATCTAACATTATCATCCATAGAGGCGCCTTCCCCGGTTTCCCCGTCAAACTCTTCTCCAAAATAGTGAAGGATGAATTTCCTACGGGAAATCGATGTTTCGGCATAAGCCACAACTTCTTGCAACAAAGCGTGACCAATTTCCTGCTCGGCCACAGGTTTTCCGCTCATAAACTTTTCGAGCTTCTCAATATCTTTATAAGAATAAAAAGCAAGGCAATGACCTTCGCCACCATCCCTACCGGCCCTACCGGTTTCTTGATAATAACTCTCTATACTTTTTGGAATATCATGGTGAATTACAAACCGAACATCGGGTTTGTCTATTCCCATTCCAAAAGCGATGGTCGCCACAACCACGTCAATTTCTTCCATAAGAAACTGGTCCTGGTGTTTGCTCCGGGTTTTGGCGTCCAGCCCCGCGTGATAGGGCACGGCGTTAATTCCGTTTACCTGTAGCGTTTGTGCTAGTTCTTCAACCTTTTTTCTACTTAAACAATAAATAATCCCAGATTTATCACGGTTTTGCTTTATAAAACGGATAATATCTGCATTAACATTTTTGGTTTTTGGCCGTACCTCGTAATATAAATTGGGACGGTTAAAACTCGCTTTAAATGTATTGGCGTCAGGAATTCCAAGATTCTTTAAAATATCTTCCTGTACTTTGGGAGTTGCAGTAGCAGTAAGCGCTATTATAGGAATATTATCTCCTATTCGCTGAATAATGCTACGTAAATTACGGTATTCCGGTCTAAAATCATGACCCCACTCACTTATGCAGTGAGCCTCATCTATAGCCAGAAAAGAGATTTTTTGCTGTTTCAGAAACTCTACATGATCTTCTTTGGTAAGCGATTCCGGAGCTACATAAAGCAACTTCGTCACACCATTGGCAATATCTTCTTTTACCTGCTTAACTTCAGTTTTATTCAATGAGGAATTTAGCACGTGCGCAACGCCGTGATCTGCAGAAATACTACGTATAGCATCTACCTGGTTTTTCATTAAAGCAATAAGGGGCGAAACTACAATTGCCGTTCCTTCCTCAATTAACGCAGGGAGTTGGTAACATAAGGATTTTCCTCCTCCGGTAGGCATTACCACAAAAGAATTATTCTTATTCACAATGCTTTTAATCACCTCTTCCTGAAGGCCTTTGAACTGGCTAAAACCAAAGTACTTCTTAAGTTGTTGGTGTAAATCAATTTCCGTCAAACTCATTCAATTGTGTTACAATTTTACATACATTTGCATAACTAAAGATACATATTTCTTTAAACTCACAATCCTTAATTTTATCTAAATTTGAAACTGAAGGAAAAAATCCTTATTGCTGCAAAAGAAACCATTTCCATTGAGGCCAAAGCGATTGCAAACCTGGAAAATTTTATTGATAGTGAGTTCGCTGAAGCTGTAGAAAAAATTTACGAAGCAAAAGGAAGGGTAATTGTTACCGGTATAGGAAAAAGTGCCGTAATTGCCACAAAAATAGTAGCTACGCTTAATTCTACCGGCACACCCGCAATTTTTATGCACGCTGCAGACGCTATTCACGGCGATCTGGGAACCATACAAAAAGACGATGTTGTAATTTGTATTTCCAAAAGTGGAAATAGTCCTGAAATAAAGGTTTTAGTACCTTACATTAAGGATTTTAAAAATCTTCTGATAGGAATTACAGCCGATAAAGAATCTTTCCTCGGAAGGGAGTCTGATTATGTAGTGAATTCTTTTGTAGAAAAAGAAGCCTGCCCCAACAATCTGGCGCCTACAACCAGTACAACTGCGCAGATGGTAATGGGTGATGCTTTGGCAATTTGTCTTTTAAAATTAAAAGGATTTTCCCGAAAAGATTTTGCTAAATACCATCCCGGTGGCTCCCTGGGTAAAAAACTATACCTACGGGTTAGCGATATTACCGCGCAAAATATGAAACCACAGGTTTCGCCCGAAACTTCAGTTACCGATGCAATTATAGAGATTTCAGAAAAAATGCTTGGAGTAACCGCAGTATTAGAAAACGACAAGATTATAGGTATTATCACCGATGGTGATATTAGACGAATGCTTAAAAATAATACCGAATTTAAAAGTCTTAAAGCAAGGGATATTATGAGTCCCACCCCAAAAACAATAGACCAGGATTCCCTGGCAGTAGATGCTTTAGAAATGCTGGAAGAAAATAAAATCTCCCAGTTACTGGCATTGGAAAACCAAACCTACGCTGGTGTCGTACATATCCATAACCTAATTCGAGAAGGAATTTTATAATGAAGCAAATTGGCACCCCTGAACCAGAGATGTCCTTTTTGGACCATTTAGAAGATTTAAGATGGCACTTAATAAGGTCCGTTGTTGCAATTGTAGTTGCTGGATCTATAGCTTTTTTCTTAAAGAGTTTTATTTTTGATGTGCTATTATTTGGCCCCAGTAGAGGTGATTTCTTTTCATACGATATTCTATGCAGGATCTCTACTTCCCTTGGTCTAGACGCCGGATTTTGTTTTGATGAAATGCCTTTTAGAATTCAAAGTAGAACCATGGGAGGGCAATTTTCTGCACACGTATGGACCTCTATAACAGCTGGTTTTATTATTGCTTTTCCATACGTAATTTACCAGTTTTGGCTCTTTGTGGCTCCTGCAATGCATGATAACGAACGTAAACACGCCAAAGGATTTATTTTTATAACCTCCTTACTATTTTTTATAGGAGTAATTTTTGGATACTACGTGGTAACACCATTATCTATAAATTTCCTGGGAAAATATCAGGTAAGTGAAGCGGTCTTTAACGATTTTGACCTCGGTAGTTATATTGGACTGGTTAGGGCTTCAGTGCTGGCAAGCGGACTTATTTTTGAATTACCAATTGTAATTTATTTCCTTACGAGGGTTGGTGTGGTAACCCCACAGTTCCTCAAAAAATACCGAAAATACGCCTTGGTTATAGTCCTGATTCTTTCAGCCATAATCACACCACCCGATATTGTGAGCCAAATAATTGTGGCTATTCCGGTATTGATTCTTTATGAAGTAAGTATTATTATTTCAAAAGTAATCTACAAACAAGAACAAAGAAAAATTAATAAAAGATAGCTATGATTGATAAAGTTGACGAATTCAATGCTTACCGTCAGCAGATGAACGATAAGATTCTGGGTGAGAACAATAAAGTGCTTAAAAGAATATTTAATTTAGACACCAATGCTTTTACTGAAGGTGCCGTAGATAAAAAAACCAAAGAATTACTTGGTCTTGTAGCCTCGTTGGTTTTACGTTGCGACGATTGCGTAAAATACCATTTAGAATCCAGTTATAAAGAAGGTTTATCCAGGGAACAAATTATGGAAACCTTAAGTATTGGTACTTTAATTGGTGGCACTATCGTTATCCCTCATCTTCGCCGCGCCCACGAATACTGGGAAGCTTTGGAGAATGCCAATGATTAACAAGCTGGCATAAAAAATGTAACTTAGCTCTAAAATGCTTTTTGGATGAAATTACGCGCCGAGAATTTAGTTAAAGCCTACAAAGGAAAAGAAGTTGTAAAAGGGATCTCTCTGGAAGTAAATCAGGGAGAGATCGTTGGATTACTGGGTCCAAATGGTGCCGGTAAAACCACATCTTTTTATATGATTGTAGGGCTTATTAAGCCTAATTCAGGAAAGATTATTTTAGACAAGACGAACATTACCAAATACCCGATGTACAAAAGGGCACAATATGGAATTGGATATTTAGCCCAGGAAGCTTCGGTTTTCAGGAAACTAAGTATTGAAGACAATATTATGAGTGTTCTGGAGCTTACTGATCTTTCTAAGGAAGAGCGCCATCAAAAAATGGAAACTCTTATTGAAGAATTTGGTTTAAGCCACATTCGGAAAAACCGGGGCGACCTTTTAAGTGGTGGAGAGCGCCGCCGTACAGAAATTGCACGTGCCCTGGCCACCGATCCTAATTTTATTCTTCTCGATGAACCTTTTGCCGGCGTAGACCCTGTGGCAGTTGAAGATATTCAGCGAATTGTAGCACAATTAAAGGACAAAAACATCGGAATCCTTATTACCGATCACAACGTGCAGGAAACCCTGGCAATTACAGACAGAACCTACCTCATGTTTGAAGGAAGTATTTTAAAACACGGTCAACCCGAAGAACTCGCCGAAGACCAAATGGTAAGAAAAGTTTACCTGGGTCAAAACTTCGAGTTGAGAAAGAAGAAGTTGTTTAAATAGTCATTTAAATTATATTGAAGAATGGCTGTTATTTAACCCACATACCTTCCGGACACTAATATTAAAGGACTTCATGCTTGTTTCAGAATCTAAGATGAACAACTTAGACCCCCGAAAAAAAATCGGGGCAGGCTCTGAAACAAGTTACCATTGACGTATTTTAAATACCCTGTTATTTAGGTTTGTTTTTTATTTTTTTATAATTCAAAATGAAACTTACTTGGTTTGGAAGTTTCATTTTTCATTTTTTGCTCGCCCAAAAAACGAAACAAAAAATGGCGTCCTATGTGGAGGTGTTTTTTTGGCAACAAGGCCAAAAAATCGAAAATCAGCAGCTAAATTTTTTCCAGGGCTTCAAAAATTATTAACGCTGCTGATTTTCTACACTCACATACGGAGTTTAAAACTCGCTATGCTCAAAACGTCATTTTCCTACGCTAGATAAAATTTTTTATCTCGGGTCTCAGGGTGATGATTCAACTTAGATAACCTGAAAATTCTTAAACCTCAGGTTTCTCAAACCTGTGAGGTTTGTTTTTATCACGCCCCCTCCTTCTTCGGGAATACAACCGATAATAGCACGTAACTCAAAATAATTAACGGTACGGCTACAAACTGGAATACCAGTATTAGCACCAAACATAGCAATAGAAAGAAATACCGTAATTTATTATCGGCAAAACCCCAGTTAGAAAATTTCAGGGCGAAAAGTTTTATTTCGGCATTTAATAAATAGCAACTTAAAAGTGTAATTGCAATTAAAAACCATTTATTTAAAATTAATCCGGTAATAAAACTATCAGGTTGAAACGTCAATATAAGCGGAAAACTCAAAATTAAAAGCGCATTTGCTGGCGTAGGCACACCTATAAAAGAATCGGTTTGACGATCGTCTACATTAAACTTTGCCAATCTGTAAGCAGAGGCCAAACTAATTAACAAACCAATTAAAGCAAGCGTATTGAAATTCCAGTCCCACCAACCGGAATTAACTTCCCAGCCGGTATTTTCTACACCTGAAGTTCCGGGTAAGGCGTTATCCAGCAACTGATACATTACAATTCCGGGCACTACACCACTGGTAACCACGTCGGCCAGGGAATCCAGTTGTAGGCCAAGTTCTCCAGCTACTTTTAAACTTCGGGCCGCAAGGCCATCAAAAAAATCGAAGAAAATTCCGGCGGCTACAAAAATTGCAGCCATAATAAGGCTTCCCTGTACCGCGAAAATCACCGCGATAGTTCCGCAGAGTAAATTTAAAAGTGTAATAAGATTCGGAATATGTCTTTTTATGCTCATAGATTGGTTTTCTGAAGTACTAAACTAATCAATTGCCGCCTGTTTCTTCAAGTTTTTTCACTTTCCGATAAAATAATTACAAAAGCTTTAACTTCAAAGAAATTGCTAAAAAGCCTGTAAAAAATAATAGTTTGCTATTTTTGAATAGAATTTCTTGAGTATGAAAAACTTTCTTTACGCGATTTCCAGCGGACTCTTACTGGCGTTGGCCTGGCCTACTTATGGCTTCCCATTACTTTTATTCTTTGCTTTTGTCCCTCTACTCTATGCAGAATTCAAAGTAAGAAATTCTAAAAAGAAATACATAAAATGGAAGGTTTTCGGGTTGGCTTATTTAAGCTTTTTCCTCTGGAACCTTATTACGACATACTGGCTCTATTTTTCTACCGCATTTGGAGGCGCCTTTGCTGTCCTGGTAAACTCCCTGTTAATGGCGTTGGTATTTTTATTATATCATATTGTAGCAAAACGCACCGGATTTAGCGCGGCTTCAGCTTTTTTGATCAGTATCTGGATGGTATTTGAAAAACTCCACCTTGCCTGGGAATTTTCCTGGCCATGGCTAAATTTAGGAAACGCATTTTCTGAATTCCAAAACTGGGTGCAATGGTATGAATACACAGGAACTTTTGGTGGTACCCTTTGGATTTGGCTGGCTAATATCGCTTGCTTTAAAGCGGTATTACTTTACAGGGAATTTAAGGATAAAGATTTTATTTACCGCGGAATCTTCAAAATGGGAATGCTTATTTTAATCCCGATAGGGGTGTCTTACTTATTACTAAGTCAGATTGAAGAAAAAGGAGAAACTATGGAAGTGGTAATCCTTCAACCCAATATTAATCCTTATACCGAAAAATATAATACTAACGACACCCGAATTGGGGAACTATTACTGAAACTAAGCGAAGAGAAAGTCAGCAAAAACACTAAACTTATTGTAGCTCCCGAAACGGTTTTTGCCGATGGTACGGTTTTGCCAAATTTTGAACAATCTGAAGCCGCTTTTTTCGCAAGACAATTAATCAATCGCTATCCGCAAACCAATTTCCTTAGCGGAATTTCCTTTTACGAAAGATTCCAGGATCCAGGAAAAGTAAGAGAACAAAGCAATCAATTAGGCCCCAACGACTGGTATGACGATTACAATTCGGCTTTTTTAATGAATTCGGAAGATAATCCACAGCTTTATCATAAATCTAAACTCGTGGTGGGCGTAGAGAATTTTCCTTACCAGGAAATCCTAAAACCAATTTTAGGAGATGTTATGATAGATCTGGGTGGCACGGTAGCAATGAAAACCACCCAGGAAGACCGGGAAGCTTTTGCCTTAAATAATAATTCGGCTACAGGACCAATAATTTGCTACGAATCCGTCTACGGAGAATATGTAACCGGATATGTAGAAAATGGTGCCGATTTTCTTAGTATTATCACCAATGATGCCTGGTGGGGAAATACGCAAGGCCATAAGCAGCATCTTAGTTATGCTAAATTACGTGCCGTGGAAACCCGTCGTGATATAGTGCGCAGCGCCAACACAGGGATCTCCGCATTTATCAATCAAAAAGGAGAAATCACCAAAAGTTTCGGTTATGAAAAACAAGGCAGCATTAAAGGTGATATCCACCTGAATTCAGAAAAAACTTTTTATGTGAAATACGGTGATTATTTAGCGAGAATTGCGCAATTTTTAGCTTTGTTTATTTTTCTTTTTGCTGTGGTAAAATATAAGCGTACAAGACCTTCGTAAAGCTTTCTATTCTTTTTGTTAATTTTTTCCATCGAGGAAAAACGTCTGCATTCCTGTAGCTTTAATGTTGGGTAGAATAAAAAATCTAATTATATCAAACCTTTTTCTTTTTTGCATGTATTCCTCTCACTACGTTCGTCGGATACAAAAAAAGAAACAAAAAAGTCTAGGCTTACGAAACTTTATCTAAATTTATCATTCGACACCTAAATTTTAGGAACTCGCCCGATTACCATCGGACTCAAACAGCCTAAAATTTTACGCTTGTCTCATTTCAAATTTGATGATAAATTTTCGATAGGCCGAAAGAAAAATAACTAATTACTTTAACTATTGGCCGCGGAAAAATATGACAGTACTTAAGGTTTTCAGTATAATATTCAAGTCGAGAAAGATACCACGGTGTTTAATATAATAGAGATCATACTGAAGTTTCACCAGGCTATCGGTGTGTCCATTTCCATAATCGGCTTTTACTTGCGCCCATCCGGTTAGTCCGGGTTTTACCACGTGGCGGGTTTCATAAAAGGGGATCATTTCAGATAATTCATCAACAAAAACCGGTCTTTCCGGTCTTGGTCCTATCAGGCTCATTTCACCCTTTAAAACATTATAAAATTGTGGGATTTCATCTAAACGCGACCTTCTTAAAAACTTTCCGAAGCTAGTAGTTCGCAAATCATTCTTTTCGGCATATTGCGGACCGTTTGGCTCAGCATCTTTCGCCATAGTCCTCAACTTTATAATCTTAAAAACTTCCCCATATTTCCCAACTCTTTCCTGCCCATACAAAAGCGAACCCCGGTTTCCAAGAGCGTTAGCTATTAAAACGAAGGGGACTATCAGGACCAAAAATGCCAGGCCTAACAAGGCGATGATAACATCAAATATTCTAAAGAAAATTTGGTAAAATTTATTCTGGTTGCTTCGGCTAAAAGGAAAATACCGGTAAAAATCCTTATCTACGTGCTGCACTGGGATTCGCTGGGTAATCTCCTCATAAACCTGGGTATAATCCTTAATAGGAAATCCCGCTTTCAGCAACACACTTAGTTGATTGTATAATGGCAACATCAAACCTTTCTTGTATCCACTCGCCACCACAATTTCGTTGATATGATGCTCCTTAATGGCTTCTGTTAGATCTTTAACCTCAAACCTAATCAACATATCTTCATCAATTTCTGAGGAGATACGGTCTTCAGTTTTAATATAACCCACCACCATATAATTGGGGTCAGATTTCTGAAGATCGGAACTAATAAGGTTGATATCGAAGGAATTACCAACTACAAGGACGCGCTTATAAAATCGCGGGGAAGAAATTAAAGTGATATAAACAAGACGCCATAATAACAGCGGAATTAAAATAGCCAGGAAGAAAAAGAGAATTTGCAAACGATTTTCCGGAAGGCTGGGTGTTAATATCGGGGTAAGCATATAGAATAAAACCGTAGCCCCTGAACTTAATATTGAATTCTGTAAAACGCTATCAAAATTGGAAGCCTTTTGAAGATCGTAAAGCTCAAAAATACTGGCGAAAAGATTAAAATAGAGGAGTAAAACCAGGGTCCAATTCCAGTTTTGGGAGTCTATTCTAAAATAATCGAATTCAAAGATAATCCCTATCAGACTAAGGCAGATTAGAATACAAACCGAGTCTAACAAACGTAGTAATACCTTACGCTCAGAGATTTCAAAATGTACAAGTGGCCTTTGGGACATAGCTTACCTACTTAGGGGTTAAAGATAGAATTTTTTTGATTTATTCAATTTCTAATAGAGGAAAATAAGGGTGGATTTTAAATTAGAAGCAAGAGACAAGAGGCAAGAGACAAGAGGCAAGATTCAAGACCAAATATAAAAGCTCCTCACCTTTTTTAAAGGGGAGGTGGATTTTCGTTTGCAAAACGAAAAGACGGAGGGGTTCTAACATGGTATTACTTTATAACAGCCTAGATCCTGAAACAAGTTCAGGATGACGCATTATCATCTTTTCAGACAGGCTAAAGGAACGACATATTTCAAAAACCTCAATCAGAAAGCAAAACATCCTTCCAATCCTGTTTAACTATTTCCCAATCGAATTTTTCTGCCTGAACCCGGGCATTTTGACTTCGATTTTCAGCTAAAACAGGGTTCTGCAGCATTTTTTTTATGGCACCTAGCATTTCGACTTCATCATCCGGCGGCACCAAGAATCCGGTGTTTTTATGCTGAAGCAAATAAGGAATTCCTCCAACATTGGTGGAAACTATTGGTAATCCAAGCGCCATTGCTTCTATTAAACTAACTGGGGTATTATCTATGTTAGTGGTATTGAGAAACATGTCATATTCTTTTGAAAGTAAGATCCATTCCGGTTTAGTAAGTTTTCCGGTAAATTTAACCGGTAGATTATTTTTTTCAGCATAATCTACACATTGTTGAAATGAATCATCTTTTACAGGACCTACCATACAAAGTTCAGCTTCGGGATATTCTTTTAAAAACTCTTCCAAAACCTTTAAGGTAAGCATCGGATTATAAATTTCAGCAAATGCGCGTACCCAAAGCAGTTTTGGTTTTAAAACTTTTCTGGATTTAAAAGGATAATCTTTCAGAAAAATAGAATTCGGAATATATTTAAGATTAGTATATCCTGCTTGCTGAAATACTTCAAAAAGGTAGCGTGAAGGCGCAATATTCAGTTTTGCATTTTTAAATAAAGAAGCAGATAATTGAGGATTCTTTTTTAATCTCAACGGAAGATCACCCCCGTGGAGAAGCAGAATATAATCAAGCTGTAAATTTCTACACAGTTGGGCTGTGAGCACAGCATACCAGAAATTTCGGGTACTATAAGTATCAATTAAAACATAATCTGCCCAGGATTTATTCTTAATTATAGAAGTTAACATTTCAGATAACCTCAGCACCTGGTTTTTATGAGAAGAAGAGGTTTTCACCTCAAAACCTTCATTTCTAAATAATGGAGATAATTTATCTACAGAGGTTGGCGCCCCGCCCCGGTCTTCCAGTTCATTGCCAATATAAAGCAGGTTCTTCATATATAGATACTTTTAAACCTATGTCGAAAACCGACAAAATTATAATCTTTTTGTTAGTAATTTTGGGGTCTACCTTTCGGCTGGCTTTATGAATTGAGCACCCTGTTCCAATCGGTTTTTACTTTCTCCCAGGCAAAAGCTTCAACTTTCTCACGGGCATTTTTAGTAAGTGAACGTGCTTTTTCAGATTGCTTTATCAGTTTATCGATTTCAGCAGCCATAGTTTTAGCATCATTAGACGGTACAAGAACTCCGTCGGAATCATTTTTAATCAGCACCGGCATCCCGCCTACGTTGGTGGAAACAACTGCCAGTCCCAGGCTCATTGCTTCTATCACGCTAATCGGTGTATTATCAATATTCGTGGTATTGATAAAAAAATCATAGTTTTTTGAAAGTTTTGCCCAGGCTTTTTTCTTAAGTTTCCCTGTAAATTTAAGATTGAGCTGATGTTTTTCAGCAAACTTTTTGCAGGTTTTCATGGTTCCGTCTTTATCGGGACCTACCATACAAAGTTCAGCATTGGGGTAATCTTTTTTCAAAAGTAATAAGACCTCCAAAGCCATTACCGGATTGTAACGTTTTTGAAATCTTCTTACCCATAATAATTTCGGCTGAAAATCCTCACGTATTTTAAATGGATAATTTTCCATTTGAATCGCATTGGGAATAATCTGGGTGTTATAAAAACCTTCATCTTTAAAAATATCGTATAAAAACTTAGAAGGCGCTATATTGACTTTTGCTTTTCCGAAGAGACTCTGACTGTATTTTTTTGTGGCGCTTAAACGTTCCGGCAGGTTGCCACCGTGGAGAATGGGAATATATTCTAAATTGTAAGCCTGGCAGGTTTTAGCCACCAGGTAAGCATAGTAAAAATTCATTGCCCCATAAGTATCTATAAGAACAATATCAGTGGTTTTATGATAGCGAACAATAAGCCCGAGCATTTCGATTAAGCGTAGGGCCTTATTGCTTCGGGTAGAAGCCGTTTTCACCTTATAACCTTCCTTGCGTAACATTTTACTAAAAAAAGAGATATAGGTAGCCGTAAAGCTGTTAATCTGTAAGTCGTTTCCTATGTATAGGAGGCTTTTTGTCATCTACTATATATAATAGGGCCAATCCATAAACGAAAGCCGGCAGGGCAATTCGCATAGCCGAATGATTAATGGTTAAAAACCAAAATGCTAAGAACGCCAAAAAATAATAATTGTTCTTAAACTTTGTCCAGAAAATTATGGGTACTAAGATAAGAATTAGAATTGCAACCAGACCTAAAAGCCCATGTTCTGAGAGCATCCGACTTATTTCATTATGGCTGGCAATTTCCACACCCATATTTTCCTCTCTGTATTCTTTCCCCTTACCAACCCCGATTCCTATTACCGGATGATGTATAAAAGCCTCTAACTCGGTAGTGACAAGCTCAACCCTTCCGGTAGTAATATCTCCCTTCAATTTTCCCGCCGCATCCTGATTACTATACCTGTTGCTTAACAAGCCACCTGTTTGAATAAGAGAAAAGAACCATATTCCAAGGGTTGCAAGTCCTAGAATAACAATTTTTAAATTTAGATTTGCCTGTGCTTTTGATCCTTGTTTATAATAATAAATGATTATAAAAGCTATTACACACACCACTGCCGTAAAAACTCCCCCTCGGGAAAAAGTTATTAAAGCCCTATAACCTATCATCCCCAACAAAACCAAATCTATAATATTAATTAGTTTATGTTTTATTGTAAACAGTCTGGTAGCCACCAGAAAAGCTCCCATCCCCATAACTGTTGAAATTTGGTTCGGACCATACCCACCTGTTGCAGCGTAATTTGCCTGTAAATTAATCTTAACATCATTCATACTTGGTGTATAGAGATACAAGAAAAACATCTGAGCCAGTAAGGGTAGGAGTAGCATCATGATGACTCTTTGAAAATCTTCCTTTGTAATCTTTTTATAATAACAGTATAATGCTGAAACACCCAGGGCCACAGGGCCACTAAGATTAAAGGCTATCTGGTTTCTAAATTCAGCCTGATAACTCATTGTTATACTTGCCACAACAATACCTGGGATAAGAATTAAAAGATAAGTCCAAAATGGTATGGTTCGGGAAGATGTTCCTTTAAAAAACATACCAATAACCAGGAAAACGATCACCATGTATTTCCCGGTCTCATAAAAGACCATCCCATCGGTTTGCCTAAAAAAAACCTCAGCTCCCGCTATATATGCCGCGGCCATTAAGGCTTCATTATTGCGATTTTCTTTAATTATGATGAGGAAAGTAAAATATATCAGTACTCCAAGCAAAATAAACTGTGAGGCAGGCCTATAAAGATAAATAGCCATTGCTATCCCAAAATGAATGAGAAGCAACTCAATATAATTGTATTTGTATCTACTTTTAAGAGTCATTAAGTCCTACAAATTATTATAAAAATTGGAGAGCACCGGTAATAAAGCCTCTTTAGAGTAAGTCTTTTTAAGCCTTTTATGTAATCGATAAGCATCTTTTTTTCTTTTATCTACATTATGAAAATAAAACCTTATTGCCTTTCCCAGAGCTTTCGGATTGCTCGGAGGTACAAGTAATGCTGCATCATCAACCACCTCCCGACACTGCCCCACCTCAGTGCAAACAACCGGAAGTCCTGCCAAAGCATATTCCAACAAAGCCAAAGGAAGCCCTTCTGATCGGGAACTTAGAACTCCAAGATCCGCCTGTTCTAATAGACCAAATACATTGGGGGTACTACCATAATGAAATATTTTTTTACCGGATTTAGTTATCTCCTTCTTTAGCGCTTGAGAGTAGTTGGAACCCGGATCGACGCCGATCAAATGTAGGCTTATTTCCTCTATGCTCAGAATTTCAAAGGCCAATAGCAAGTTTAGATGATCCTTCTGGGGTCTCAGATTAGCAACACAAACTATTTTAAAATCAGTAGGATCGCCTTTTAGTTTTAATCCGGAATCCACTTCTTTAGAAGGCACAATAAAGTTATTGAGTTGTATTACTTTATCGGAACTCAATTCCCTTTTTGCCCAGGCCTTCAGATCATCATTTACACTAATTATACCATCAAAATACCGGGATAGGGGTTTTAAAAATTTAACATCTCGCTTCTCCAATTCTTCCGATTCCCCGTAATGATCATGCCAAACCAGTTTTATATTCAAACCCGAAAGCTTCAACAATACTCCCCAAAACCAGGAAGTGCCGTGCGCATGCACCAGATCTATCTGTTCCTTTTTTATGAAAGTCGTCAACTTCCAAAAAGCTCTCAAATCAAAACTATGTTTTTTGTTTAAGAAACAAAACCCTACCTCGTCATCCAATTCCTCCTTTAGCATTCCTTCATCTCTGGTGCAGCATAAATATGAGGCCTCTACCTCTCCCTCCAGCGAATTTGCGAGGTTTAGCGCCACCCGCTCAGCTCCGCCGGGGGTTAGGGTATCTATTAATTGCAGTACTCTCAATTTTTGATATTATATTCTTTTATCGTCAACCTGAGACCTGTGATAAAAAAAATTACCTAGCGTAGGATTTTGACGTAATTTTATTGGTAAATATAATGAACCACGAGTTAACCGATATAAGTATAGTGTTTTCATACCTGTTCCTGAGTATGGTTT
>NZ_JAIQZB010000019.1:0-40913 GCF_020164555.1 Salegentibacter lacus
AGGTTATTTATGTTGAAAGTCAGAGAAGCTATGGCTTCGAGTGGAAACAATCCTATGGATGGCGATGTTCACGTGGATGAATTTGTTCTGGGTGGCAAGGACGAAGGAAAAATAGGAAGAAGTTATGATGGTAAGAAAAAGAAAGCGGTCACGGCAGTTCAATTGACCGAAGAAGGCAAGGTGAAGCGGATGTACACTATGAAAATTGATGATTTTTCAGCCCAGTCCCTTCAGTACATTTTTATCAACCATATAAGCCGTGAAGCCAAGGTAACGACTGATAAATGGCGAGGTTATAGACCAATAGGCAAAGCATACAACATTACACAAATAGAAAGCAATAAGGGATTGAACTTTAAGGCAATCCATACAATGATACATCAAGTAAAATCTTGGATAAGAACCACCTATTCTTGGGTAAGTGATAAAAACCTGAACAGGTATTTCAACGAATTCTGTTTTAGGATCAACCGATCTCAGAGCAAGGCTACAATATTCAATAACCTGATCACAAAAATGGTTCAGGGCAATGTCACCTATCAATCGCAAATTATAAGTAACTAACTACTGACCTCTATAATTTTATTCCTGATTCCAGGTTGTGGAGATATAGATTGATATTATGCCAAAAGATATTTTTCCCTCTGAGGTATTGCTGTAAATCATACTTATCAAATTTGGAAACCCCGCTGTTCTTAATAAATCCCGGAGCGTTTACTGCGGAAAAATAATGTTCAGGATTGAAGTTTAACGCTCCATTAGGGGTATATCCATGAATGAAAATTTTGTCGTTATTAATACCATTGGGTTGGAAGTTTTTTAATATTATTTTTATCCCATTTTTTAATTTAACTTCTGTAACTCCCTTGACCGCTGATTTTGAGATTGTATAAGGGTGGTTGTTAAAATTCTTCAATTCGGAAGGAGAAAAGAGAAATTCCGGACCTTCAGTTAATGTATACGGTTTAGTATGTTTACCATAGGTCGCTCTTATACCTTTACGAATCTCCAGCTCATCCATTGGCTTTTCTAATTTTGGAGATATAATTCCAATATCCTGAGGGAGTTCCAATTTATTTTCTTTTACAAAAGAATTAAAATCCTCTAGGGTATAGCTAGATAACAAATTATTTACGGACTCCTCGGTTGTAAGAGGCATCCCAAACAAATAATGTAGGTTCATCTGCTTGAACCAAAACTGTGAATTCTGTTTAAAGTCCTTATTATTGGTTTTTAAACGGTATTTAAAAATTTCTTCAAATTCTCTCTTACTCACACCGTGTTCTTGCAATTGTTTCAGACTACTTATTGCCAATTCTAAGACGTCCCAGTATCTATCAAAACTGCTGTGGAATTCTAACTTTACGGACGGCGGCATAGTCATATCATCGAAAGTATGTGAAATCCTAATTTTATAGTTATTATTGTATCCCTTTTCCTTTTCGATGAACCTATTGTTTAAAATATCGAATAAAAACCCCCATTGCAGTAATCTCATTCGCCCGGCATTAGTTTTTAATTTCTTACTTGTAATGGAATCTCTGTAATAGAGCTGGAATTCTAATTTCTCTACAGGTTCATATATATTGGTTATTTTTTTCTCAACCACAGCAAATTGAGAAGGACGTTCATAGAAGTGGGAATTTATATTTGGTATTTTTTGCCGCTTAACACTTGAAGGAATGTCAGAAAATATCCTTTTAATTTTATTTTCCAGAGCAGCAGGATTTTTAATATTACCTACGACCATTAAAGCTATCCTATTAGGGAGATACCAATCCTGGTAAAAACGTCTTAAAACTTCAGGTTTGAAATTATCAATATGACTAAAAAAGTCTTCCATATTCTCTGTTCGAGAGAATAATTTATGTCTTAATTGATTTTCTCTCTGGAATTTTTCAAAATTGTCACCACCCCGGATGATGTACTCCTGTTTATAAATACCACGTTCCTTATCGATATCATGTTCATTTAATTGCAATTTACCGTTGGCTATATCCTTAAACCACATGAAACCAGCATCAATTGCTTCTTGACGGGCTCTTGGAGCTTTAAAGGTATACTCCGTAGCACGGGTGCCTGAGTGCCCTTTAAGATCGAACTTTGATATATTAAGCTTATTAAGCTTTTGGACATCATTTTGAAGACCAGCCGGGAAGTTTTCACTCGCTTTAAATGCCAAATGTTCTAGAAAATGAGCCATACCAACCTGATCTTTTGCTTGCAAATAACTTCCGGCGTTCACTAATAATTGAAGTTCAATGTCAGGCATATGTTGTCTTACTGGCCTAATATAATAAGTAAATCCATTTTTTAAACGACCGGATATAACTGAACTGTCTTCCGTCAGTTTCTCTTCATTTAATTTGTTTTGGCCTTGTGTTGGCGAATTCTGAAACATCAATAAAACGCATATAAAACTGCTTAGATAAATATTCTTCATTGTGAATTCCTCTAAGTTAATATCCCGGGTTTTGCCTTAGATTTGGATTTTTCATCCTCTCTTGAGCTGGAATAGGAAATAGCCTATCGGTATCCGACCATTCAGAGGGTTTACTATCTAAAACATTCTGGCTCCTACCTGTTCGCTTCAGGTCCATCCAACGATGCCCCCATTCCGTAAAAAGTTCCTTTTGCCTTTCTTCTAAAATGAGTGTTATTAAATCCTCCTCGTTAATCGAAGGTTCCAAAATAGCGATAGGATTTAAACCTGCTCTCTCCCGGATAACATCTAGATCTTCCTTTGCAGCAGATAAGTTCCCTTGCTGCAGTCTGGCCTCTGCTCTAATTAAAAATTGCTCAGACAAACGTAAGACCATGGAGTATTCGCTAATATTGTTTATACTACTTCTATCTTTATATTTGTAAGCATAATAATTTCCTGTTTCTTCATGTAATGCAATCCAATTTTCCAGACGTTTGTCATGGTCATCAAAAGAATTAACCAAAGAATCCTTTAAAGCTACTTTGGTAAGGGCAGGATAGGAGGGATGAAAAATCAAGGTGGAACCCTCGTTTGTATAGGAAAGAATCCCACTACCACCTATAGGAGAAATCTGCCATAAAGCTTCCTGGCTATTGGCTAAAAAAACCTTATTTAAATCCTGAGAAATACTATAAGTTGAATTGTTCTGAATGACTTGACTACTCATTCTTTCAGCTTCTTCCCAATTTTCCAGGTATAAGTGCACCCTGGCAGACAGTGCCATTGCAGCAAAGCGATTTACTCTTGTTCGATCATTATCTCTATATTCTGCACTCAGAGAACTAATTGAAACATTTAAATCTGCTAGAATTTGATCATATATATCAGCTTGTGTAGCTTGAGTTGAAAGCGCATTTTTTCTGTAATCAGTAGAAAGGATTAATGGAACTTCACCATAAAGATTAAACAGGGTAAAATAAGTAAAAGCTCTAATAAAACTGGCTTCCCCCTGTAGCATAATTCTAACATCTTCACTGATCATAGAAGACATACTTACGCCTTCCAGAAGGGAATTGGTCATATAAATAATGTTGTAAGCACTGGTCCATATGGAAAGATTCCTGCTATTATTAGCCTGTATTTCGTTTTCTTCGAATTCAGTTAGATTTAAATCGTTAGCTCTTAGTGTTTTCAGTTCATCTGCCGAAAGTCCGGTAAGTATGCTTACACTCGTTTCTCTTCCCCCGCCTGTAAAAGTGGCTATAAATAATTCATTGTAGATACCTGTCATAGCACTAAGTGCCGTCTGATCATTATTAAAAACAGATTCACTAACAATTTTGTGATTTGGTGTTTCCACCTCTAAAAAGTCCTCACAGCTCGTTAAAGCAATAATCGCTGTTATCAAGATTATTTTTATATAGCTATTTAATTTCATAATACATTTTTAAAAATTAATTTGTAATCCTCCAGTAATGGTTCTTAGAGCAGAAAATGCTGTACCTCTTCCGGGTTGTTCGGGATCAATCCCTTGATATGGGCTTATGGTTAAAATATTTTGAGCATTCAGGAAAATTTTTCCAGAACTTAAACCAAGTTTTATAATCAGTTCATTAGGGATACTGTAACTCATATTGATGGTTTTTAGCTTCAAAAATGAAGCATCAACGATAGGAAAATTAGAATTTAAAACATCTGAATATGCGCGTGATGCTTGAGTGGATCTTGAAATTCGTTGGTACTTACTGCCTTGGTTTAAAGCGTTTACAACCTCTGAGCGCTGATTATCCAAGGTTCCAGCTTGAAAAAGTGCGAGTATTCCTTCTTGTTTTACAAACTGCCATAAAAATTGAAGTGAAAAATTGCTATAACTAAGATTATTACTAATCCCTCCGTAAAAACCTCTTCCCCGATCCCAGGCAATGGTTCTATCCTGGTAATCCAAGCTCTCATCACCATTAACATCTACAACATTATAAAAACCTGTTTCCGGATCAATTCCAGAGTATTCATAGAGTAAGGCAATATTTAAAGGCTGGCCTACCCTATATGTATTTGCATAAGAAGATTCCTCGATATCAGGATAACTCACAAGCCTGTTTTTGGGAAAAGTAAAATTCAATGATGTTTGCCAACGGAACTCCCCAGATTGAATGTTAAAGCTCGACAATTCCACTTCAAGTCCTGTATTTTCAACTGTTGCTGGTAAATTGGCCTGGACAGAATTAAAGCCAGTTAATGAGGGGAGTGAGTACCCTACCAACTGGTTTGAGGAACGATTTAGGTACCAGCTTAGACCAAAATTTATCTTATCCTCAAAAAATCCCAGTTCTATTGCTGCCTCCAATTTCTTATTAACCTCCCAGGAATAATCAGGATTGGAAAGTTGGTTAGGATATAATCCTCCCGGTCCAATAGTTGTTTCATATGCATCGAAATAACCATAATCGCCAATCTGGTCATTACCGGTTGTACCGTAACTTCCACGTAATTTTCCAAAACTTAAAACCGGGAAGGAATTCGTTATAAAACTTTCTTCTGTAAAAATCCAGGCTACACCAATAGCACCGAAGTTGGCTATTCTTTTTCCCGGGCCAAAACGTGAAGAACCATCTCTTCTCCCTGTAAAATTGAGATAATATTTTTGATCCAAGTCCAGGCCAAGCCTGCCAAAAACAGCATTGTATCTGTAATCAGTTGTTTGATTAGATGATGAGATGATTTCTTCTGCAGCACTCAAATTACCGATTAACGATTCAGATACGTAGCCCTCACCCTGTAGACTAAAATTAGTGTTTTTGCTATTTTGGAATGTTGTTCCGACTATAGCAGTCAGATTTAATTTGCCAAACTCTGCATTGTAGTGTATTTGAGGTTCAATGATCCAAGAACTTCGATTGTTATATAGGTGGTTGGATCGATCAATTATATTTTGCCAACTAGCGGGATCGTAAGAACGTTTTGGTCGTTTTACTATTTCCTCACCATTAAATATGGTATACCCAAAACTAGATTTAATCTTAAAATCCTTAAATAATTCGTAGGAAAGCATCAAGTTAGCGTTTAAATTATTCCCATTAATTAAGCTGTTATTATAAATTCCATTTAAAGGGTTTACCAGTCCTGCCTGATTCCAATCTTCCCAATTTAAACTACCATCGGCATTAAATACATCAGGTGCATTTGGTTGAAGCCTAAAAGCTGATTCTGATAAGTTCATATAGCCTACCGAATTATTTTTATCAACTCCGTAATTGGCAGAAAGATCCAGTTTAAATTTTCGACTTTCCGAACTATGGCTCAGCTGTATTCCAGCAGTTACTTTAGTATAATCGAAATCTCCAAGGTATACGGTACCTTGCTTATAGTAAGAACCACTTAATCTGTAACTAGTATGTTCATTACCGGCACTAGCATTTAAGTTCATATCGGTTACTTCGGCCGTCCCACCAAAAAAGACCTCCTGCCAATCGGTATATTTATCCTGATCCCAAACTAATAGATCGTAAGCAATATCTTCAGTAGGTTCTATACCATCATTTTCAAAAGCCCTTCTTCTAATTTGAAGGTATTCTCCGGTATTTAATAAATCAACGCGATTTGGAACTGTTGAAGCTCCTCTGTAAACCCGTGCCTGCAGTTCTGTTTTTCCTTCTCGCCCTTTTTTTGTGGTAATTAAAATTACCCCATTGGCCCCGCGAGAACCGTAAATGGCCGTGGCATCCGCATCCTTTAGCACCTCAATACTCTCAATATTAGCTAGGTTTAAAGTGTTTAGAGGGTCTATTCCTACATTTCCAAGATTACTATTACTTTCAATGGGCGTAGAGTTTATGGGGACTCCATCAATTATATAAAGTGGAAAATTTCCTTCTTCCCTTAAACTGTTTGTGCCTCGAATGCGAATAGTAGAAGCCTGACCAGGTAAATTGCCGCCGGGAATAATTTCGACACCCGCCATCCTTCCCTGGAGTGCCTGAATAGGACTCACCACCGGCTGCAATTCTATTTCTTCTGCAGTGACTCTTGAAATATTCCCAGTGCTTTCCCTCCTGGTGGTATTGTAATAACCTGCGTTGATTTGAACTTCTCCCAAAGCGGAAATGTCTTCTTCCAGTTGGATGTCTATATCATCCCGGCCATCTATTTCTGTTTCGACGGTTGTATAGCCTATATAAGAGAATACCAAAATACCAATTGAAGGAGCTGTAATACTATATTCCCCATCTAGATTAGTGACGGTACCACGATTGGTATTTTTTATGGTAATTGTAACTCCTGGAATAGGAAGACCATTTTGATCTGTAACCATACCCGATACCTCTTGCTGTTGCAATGGTAGAGGAGTAGTTGCTGCAGTGGCAGCCATTGACAGGAACATTAGTATCCCGCCAAGAATAATTAGTGCCACCCATTTTAGGCGCGAGTAACTATTTTTCATAATTTTACGTGTGTTTTGAATGAAACATTGTTTTATTTAAGCCTAAACCTTCCCCACCAGACGCCAATCTTCAGGGAAGGTTTTTTGGGCTTAAAGGCTAACTCATTTTTCTTTTCATTTTGCATTTTTTTCACTCTTTTACCGAAACCTTAGCCTTGACCGGAAGGGCAAGAGCATCCAGTTTTTTCAAGCATCGGTAAGGGCTTTATGAATTTGGTAAGTTCTTTAGAGGGTATCATTTAGGTGTTCCAGATTTGTTGGAGACTATGAAGAAAATAACTTAAATAGGATTTCTGGGTTTAACTGAAAATAGCCGTTCTGCGGCCGATGGGCCGTTGAAGAGGGAGTCGCCGCCATGGATGACGGAACTGAGTACTGTGTAAAATAAAAAACCCGTTTTCATATTGATTAGTTGAAAACGAGTCTCGCCAGTATAGATAGAACCAAAAACTATAGCGGACCCTATCAACCGTACCGCGAGGTTCCGACGCCTATCAGAAACGGAATTACGATAGAGCCCTTGGTGCTATAGCGGTACGAATGTACACAAAATATCACCTCGGGCATTAACCTACCGTCTCGTTCTGATTACAAATTGTCGGAATTTGCGGTCGAGACTCTTTGTTAACACCTTTTTTATCGAATTTATTTAGGATAAAATCTGTTATATATCATAAATAAACTTGATGTTATTACACAATATTAGTTATAATATACTAATAAACCAAATAAAAATCATATAAATTCTGATATTTATCATAACTTATGTGATATTTCATTGAGTATCAATATCATGGTGCCATCTTAGATTGAATTTTAAGAAATCCTACTACATGGCCAAAAAAACAGATAAATCAGACAAAAAAAACTCAGCGAAGTCTGAAAAAAGAGTAAACCCGCATACTATGCGCGAAGCTTTAAGAAACCTTAAGTCTCGTTTTGCTACGGGAGATGTACGTTCAATGAAAGAAATTTCAAGTGCATACTCTACTGGAATGCCATTTGCATTAGGAATGAGTTACGAAACAATGGTGGATCGATATAGTGATCCAAGGAAGTTAACTCTGGAAAATATCCTGAATACTGCTGACATCACCAGTACCGATTATGAGATAGTACTAAAAGTTGCCATACGTGAAGCTATAAATAAACATGCCAAAAGAGATATTTCCAAACTTCTGCCCAAGGAAGGGGAAGCTGCGGAATAGCAGACGGAGCTCCGCAGGAGCGCGGGCGTATCGCGCTCTCTCGCCTTTCGCTAGTTCAGCAATCGTTCAACAATTTAATCTATGAGTAGAAACTATAAATTCATCAATCCGTTTTTTCGGAAGCCTAATATGAACGTCCAGCATTACGAGATTGATTAGACCGGTTTTTTTGCGGATTCTTTTTGGAATTGTAAAATTAATGAGAAGAATTTTGAAGGGGCATTAGCTGCCTTTTATCATTATTTATTTAAGGGAATGTTTTATTTTGACATTTTTGTGCAATGTTTTTTCCGGGAGATCTACAGCTCAACCGACTTTCCGCGTGAAGGGAATTATTTGCAATGGATTAAACTTAATTATCATGAGAATTCAACTAAACTTTAAATGTATAAACAATAGTTATTCACAAGAATATGCTGATCAATATCACTGTGGAAAAGAAAATGAGAATAACAGGAAGTACCATTGGGAACACTCCTTTGAGGTTCCTGATGTTATTGAAGTCTCCAAACCTGGAGAGCCTTTTAAATTAAGAGCAGAATTGGAAGATGGAACACAGCTTCAAAAGGAAATTGAGGATGTGTATATATTAAGACTAAAATTTGATGATGGCCAGAACAAGGACTGTGCAGTTTCCAGGACTATCCTTAAAAAGACCCATGAAGCCTACCTGGAGAAAGAAGGAATAAAACGCTTTTACTTTTACCTAAATGAAGAACCTATAGCTCTGGAGGTTTTAGATGGGGTTTATCTTACTGAAGAAGATGCCTACGGGGAAGGTTTTGTAGTTGAGTAGGTGATAAAATCTAGCTTATGCATACACCTTTTAAAATGATGATTTGAGTCTGGACCCGGCATTAAAAGTACAAGGCTGGGAAAACAAGCAATGCCTTGCTTAAGGATTTGTGAACCCCCACCAGGAGAGGAATTCTGCGCCAAAACGAAAAATGATTCTAAACCCAGAACTGATTAAGCCGCCCTATTAAAAAATGGAATATTTCAATAACTTACTCCTTTCAGGAATAGAAATCAGCTTTTAAATTTAAAACTTAAACAACCAATCAAAGAACCCTTTTCTACTAAGGGTGCAGAGGAGTCTATGGATGCAGTTTTTCCTGCTATTATGCATATTTTTAGAGTTATGGCAGCATTTAAACACGATTAAGGAATAATTAGCACCTGAATTAATTAGTTCTCTTCTATTTCTGCGAATATTTTCGACTCCTGTCATACCTGGAATGTGTACTTCTTAAAATATAAAAAGATACAATCAGTGGCTGTTTTAATGAATTACTTTAATTTATTGTTAAATAATAGATTTATCTGTGTTAAATAGAGTGATTTTATAAAAATAACACCGCAGTAGTTGATAAATTGATATTATATAAAATCATTATGGAAACAAAGTACACGAATACCGGAGGTTTTAAAGACAAAATTAATAGAAATTCCTGGGGGGCAATATTTGCCGGCGCACTTACTGCCCTGGCAGTAGCCTTCTTGCTAAACTTATTAGGACTTGGTATCGGATTAAGTTCTATTGATCCCCTAACAGAGTCTGATCCCCTTGCCGGTTTGGGGACAGCGACAATTATTTGGTGGGGTCTTTCTAATCTTGCTGCCCTTTTTGTAGGTGGTATGGTAGCCGGTAGGATGTCCGGTTTTTCCTCGGGAGCAGACGGAGGAATACATGGCTTTTTAGCTTGGGCGCTATATGCTATAGTAACTTTTTATTTTCTCACCTCTACGGTAGGCTCTGTTATGAATGGTTTAGGTAACACTGTTTCTGGATTGTTTGGTGGAGATAAGGCTAAACAGTTAACCGTGCAGGTAGATAAAGCACAACAACAGTCCCAGGACCAGGCAAACCTGACTCTGGACAAGGTTAAAGAAGAATTATTGCAGGTTGTCAATACTGCGGAACAATACGATGTTGTACCTGAGGATGCTTCAGAAGAAGCTCGTGAAACCATTTCACAAACCGGTCCGCAGGTAAAAGGTTTAATAAGATCTATGGATATAGAAGAATTCTTTAATGATCTGGAATTCAATATTAATGATAATGGGGATCTAAAAATAAACCTGGAAGGTGATGGGGAATATCTAAAGAAAGATGATTTAAAAGAATATCTTACCCAGAATACCGATCTCAATGAAGCTGATATTGATCGAATGATTCAAAATTGGGAAGAGCGTATTCAAACTGCAATAGATGAAGCTGAAGAATTTTATGCTGACGCAAAGCAAAAGGCTGTAGAGCTAAGCGATAAGATCTCTGATGCGATAGGTAAATTCAGTATTATTGCATTTGGTGTGTTACTCCTTGGAGCTTTAGCTGGTTTCTTTGGTGGTAGCCTTGGTTTCCCGGAACATACAGTAACCGAAGAACATCGCATTAAAGAACGCGAAGAACGTGTTAAATAGTGGTGCAGTAGTCAAATAATGAAAATAAAAAAAAACGGGAGTTGCCTTTTAGGAGCTCCCGTTTTTTTCATGGGATAAGGGCTAAATCCTGATATTCTAAGTAAAGTAATAAATTTTAGCTTTAAAGACTAAAACTATATTACTCCTTTCATTATATCAGAAAATATCTCGAAAGATCTCAATCTATCCTGGTGGTCATAGATATGGGAAACTGCCATAATTTCGTTTACACCGGTTTCTTTAAGGAATGCTTCAGTTTTAGTCTTTACAGTTTCAGGATCACCAATAAATGCGTATTGAAGCATTCGCTGAATACCGGGATGTGCAAGAATTTCCCTGTGTTCATTAGTGAAATCTACCGGAGGTTGCATATAATCAATATTTCCACTCATAACGCCTAACATCATTTTAATAAGAGAGGTAGAGATTTTTTCAGCTTTAGCAGTAGTATCAGCAGCGATTATATTTACGCCGGCAATGGTATAAGGTTTTTCAAGAAATTTTGATGGCTTAAAATTATTGTGATAAATACTAAGTGCCTGGTGTAATTGGGCGGGAGCAAAATGGCTGGCAAAAACATAAGGTAATCCCTGTTCGGCTGCAAGATGCGCGCTATCGGTACTTGAACCCAGAATATAAATTGGCACTTCCACGCCTTCAGCAACGGCAGCTCTAACTTGCGCCTGGGCGTTTTCAATAGAAAAATATTTCTGAATTTCTTTTACTTCTTCCGGAAATTTGAAAACCGATTTCATTCGGTCTGAACGAATGGCCTGTGCGGTAACCTGATCTGTCCCTGGTGCTCTTCCCAGACCCAGGTCTATTCTGTTTGGATAAAGGGTTCCCAAGGTTCCAAATTGTTCTGCTACAATTAAAGGTGAATGATTGGGAAGCATAATACCACCGGAACCAATTTTAATCCTTTTAGTCCCTCCTGCAATATGGCCTATAAGAACCGATGTTGCAGAGCTGGCAATACTCACCATATTATGATGTTCGGCTAGCCAAAATCGTGTATAACCCATCTCTTCGGCTTTTTGAGCTAGATCCAAACTATGATCAAAAGTTGCTTTTACACTGGAGTCTTTGGCTACAGTTGCCAGTTCAAGAATAGAGTAAGGGAAATCACTTAATTTAAAAGCCATATGGGTTTGATTTAATGCTTACACATAGCCGAAAAGAGATCGGAAACCTTACAAAAACCTCTTCGTAATTCTTATTTAATGTTCTTTTCCAAAAATTGTATTAATAGAAAGTTAATAGTAAAACAGGAATTTGTCTTGAATCCTTCACAACGAAAAGGTTTTCGTTTATTTTTTTATATCTAAAAATGATTTAATTTAGATATATTAACAATATGAAGTTAAACTCCGCATAAAAAATTTTCGCCTAGCAGGTTTACACATAATTTAGCCTTTAATAACTTACAAAAACTTAACACCTATGGCAACTTATTTAAATACCAATGAAATTAGAGTTTCTCTAAAACAATTAGTGAAACAATATGTAGAAGAATGTGAAACCTGTCAGGAACTTCCTCATGAATTCATTAGTTTAATAAAGCATAATTTCCTCGCTAAATATGTTTATTATAATAAGAAGAAAAAGCAAATTGAAATTGGGATCGATGAGTCTGATTCTCCAGATACTTATCCGGAGATTAAAGTTTTTAAAATTCCAGTAAATAAAGCTGGTAAATGGATGGATCAGTCTTTTAAAAATAATCAATGTGATTTAGAATTCTATGGAAAACTACTGAACCGAAATGAAATTTTCAACTCATCTGACGTAGTTTTGATGAGCAGATAAAACTTTTTTATCCTAAACTTAAAAAGCGATTCTTAGTCTAAGATCGCTTTTTTTATTTCCATCTCTATGAACATAGAAATAGCAAGAATTTACGAAAATAAAGATGCTTCAGATAATATTAGGATTTTAGTAGATAGGCTCTGGCCAAGGGGAATTTCTAAAGAAGATGCGCATTTAGATTACTGGAATAAACCATGGGCTCCAAGTGATGATTTACGAAAGAAATTTCACGAAAATAATATTTCCTGGGACGAATTTAGTAAACTCTATAGAGAGGAATTAAATGATAAAAAAGAACAAATTTCTAGTGATTTAGAGGAAGTGGATAAAAGAAAAAGCTTAGTCCTTCTATACGGTTCGAAGAACAAAACTCAGAATCACGCGGTTTTGCTAAAAGAATACCTGGAAGGTCTTTAAATTAAGCTTTAGCCTTCTTCGATAAATCTTCCATAATCATTTCGGCGTGTACCCTGGAGTTTTCTATAAACCATTTGTGTGTTTCTACGCCACCACAAATTACCCCGGCAAGATAAATTCCCTTTACATTGGTCTCCATAGTTTCTGCGTCATACTGCGGAATTTTTCTTCCATCATCAGATAGATTAATCCCCATTTTTTTCAGAAATTCAAAGTTCGGTCGATAACCGGTTAGCATCAGCACGAAATCGTTTTCCAGTTTCTGTTCACCTTCGGGAGTTTCAATGATTACATCATTCTCTCTAATTTCTTTTAAATTGGCATTGAAAAGTGCTTTGATACTACCCTCTTTAATTCGGTTATCAATATCAGGGCGTACCCAGTATTTCACCCTTCGACCAATTTCCTCTTTTCTAACAATCATAGTAACTTCGCCACCTTTTCGGTAAATTTCCAGGGCCGCATCTACCGCTGAATTACTCGCACCTACAACAATGGTTTTTTGAGTAGCGTAATAGTGAGGATCGCCATAATAGTGCGCTACTTTGGGTAGATCTTCCCCGGGAATGTTCAGGTAATTTGGGATGTCGTAGAATCCGGTAGCAATTACCACATTTTTGGCTTTATATTTACCTTTTATAGTGGTAACCTCATGTTCATTTCCTTCAGCTTCAACCTGGGTCACCTTTTCAAATAAATTGATGTTTATGTTATTTGAAGTCGTTATTCTTCGGTAATATTCTAAGGCTTCCGCTTTTCTTGGCTTGGGATTATTACTGATGAACGGAATACCATTTAACTCCAGTTTTTCCGAAGTGGAAAAGAAAGTCATATTTGTAGGGTAGTGGTATAACGAATTTACCAGGCAGCCTTTTTCCAGGATGAGATAAGAAAGTTTTTTCTTTTCGGCTTCAAGAGCGCAGGCGATACCAATTGGTCCGCCACCAATAATTATAACATCAAAAATATTCTTAGGAGTTTGCAAGTTGTCTTAGGTCTTTTATAGTTTCAAGTTGGTCTTTGGCTTTAAAAACATAACTACCGGCCACCAAAACATCTGCACCTGCTTTTATTAGCTGAGACGCATTTTCGTTAGTTACCCCACCGTCAATTTCAATTAGAGTTGAAGCGTTGTGAGTTACAATAAGCTCCTTTAAACGCTGAACTTTTTGGTAAGTGTTCTCGATAAAACTTTGTCCGCCAAAACCAGGATTTACGCTCATTATACAAACTATGTCGATATCATTGATCACATCTTTCAATAAATCTACACTCGTATGCGGATTTATCGCAACACCGGCCTGCATTCCTTCAGCTTTAATGGCTTGTAGGGTTCTATGCAGGTGAGTACAGGCTTCATAATGTACGGTAAGGTTATCGGCTCCCAGCCTGGCAAATTCCTTAATGTACCTATCTGGATCAATAATCATAAGGTGAACATCAATAGTTTTTTCGGCGTGTTTGGTAATGGCTTGAAGCACCGGCATTCCATAAGAAATATTCGGAACAAAAACGCCGTCCATAATATCTATATGAAACCAGTCGGCTTCACTCTTGTTTACCATTTCAATATCACGCTGAAGATTGGCAAAATCGGCAGCAAGAATAGATGGGGCAATAAGTTTTGTTGTCATAAGTGTTGTGCTGTAAGTGTGCACACAAAAATAACAAGAATATACTTATTTGATGCCTTCTGTAAATTTATTTAGGATGTACTTTACCGAACTTTAAATTGCAGGATTTAATAGACTAATTTGGACAAGATAGGTGTCAAAGTTTTCAAGGTAATATGCCGTCTAACAAAATAAAATCGGCTTCGTAAATTTGTAAAATTCACTATATAAGATCAAGAAAGGAACTGATGTAATTCACTCAAAAATGATCTTTAACAACTGCCTTGGCCGCATTGTAACCGCACATTCCGTGTACACCTCCTCCTGGCGGGGTAGAAGAAGAGCATATGTAAACTCTTGGATCTGGGGTAGTATAGGGGGATAATTTGGCTATTGGCCTGGTAAAAAGCTGAGTGATATCCTGCTTACCCCCGTTAATATCTCCACCAATAATATTCGGGTTAAAGGCTTGCAGGTCAACAGAATTCATAGTGGATTTTTTTAGGATACAATCTTTAAATCCGGGTGCTGCACGTTCTATTTGTGCTTCGATTATTTCTGAAAAGTCGGCGATACTTCCATTAGGAACGTGACAATATGCCCAGGCGGTGTGTTTTCCTTCAGGAGCCCTTGTATTGTCAAAAATACTATGCTGGGCTACTAACACATAGGGGGTGTCTGTCATTTGTTTATGGTGAATTCTGTTTTCTGAATTCTCCAGTTCCTCTTCTGAAAACCCAATATGCACAGTACCCGATTTTCGGCATTTTTCATTTGTAAAAGGTATAGGTTCACTAAGCGCCCAATCGATCTTAAATACTCCTGCGCCATATTTAAAGGAGCTCATTCTTTTGCGGTAAAGGTCTGTGAAATCCGTTCCTTTTATTTCTAAAAGCTGCTTCGGAGTTAAATCGAATAAATAAGTTTTTGATGCCGGGAGTTCTTCGAGGTGAGCAATATTCCTGTCAAGGTGCAATTCCCCGCCTATAGAAGTATAGTAACTCACCATGCTATTAATGAAATTCTGAGCGCCACCTTTTGGGAATGGCCAGTTGTATTTATGCGCCATAGTACTTAGCACAAGCCCAAATGAAGCCGAAGCCAGGCTATCCAGGGGTAAAGTTGAATGTGCCGCAGCACCGTAAAAAAATATTCTTGATTTTTCATTTTTGAAATAATGTTTTGCCAGCATTTTAGCCGAGGGCAATGCTTTCATTCCAAATTTCATGAAATCTAACGGGTATTCTGGAATTCCCAAAGGTCCGAGCAGATCATTTTCTAATTTCCCCCAATTTTTGACCAGGGGTTCAAACAATTTTAAATAAGAAGCCTCATCATCGCCTAATTGGGCAGCTGTTTTTCCTATATCCGTATAACAGGCATGTGCGGTGCCGTCAGTAAAAGGATGAGAATATGGAATCTCAGGGAATATCCATCCTAAACCATGTTTTTCAAGAGGTAAACTTCTCAAAAACGGCGATCCAAATCCCATAGGGAGTATGGCAGAGCCCACGTCATGTTTAAAACCGGGTAGAGTTAGTTCCTGGGTTCGCGTAGAGCCTCCGGGGGTAGAAGCCTGCTCAAAGATAGCTGTTTTTAGGCCTTTCTGTTGCAAATATATTGCCGCTGAAATTCCGTTAGAACCGCTTCCAATTATAATGGCATCGTAGCTTGAAGACATCAAGTTATATTTTTAAGATCCAGATTATTTAGATATTCACGAAAGGAAATTTCTCCCTTAGATTCCCCAATCATATCGTTTGTAGTAATAAAAGTAAAATAATCCAGTTTATCATGAATTCCTTTACCTAATATTTTCGTCAGGCCCAGTTTAGCACTTATTTTAGCCACAGGTTCGGGGATTTTAATAATTTTTCCTCCAATAATTTCTTTGATCATTTGAACCATTTCTAGCCTGCTATGAATATTTGGACCGCCAATTTCTATTATTTCCGGTCCTTTTTCAAGGAAGGAAATTATTACGCCTGCAAGATCCTTAGGATGAATGCTATTGGTTTTTGCCTCTCCCGATCCAATTAGCGGTATTAGCTTTCGTTTAGCCATTATTGCCAGATCATTTAAACCGGAATAAAAACCTACAGGTCTTAAGATGGTGTAATCCAATCCTGAGTTGCTTAATTCATTTTCAAATAATTTATGGGCTCGTGCGACGCTGTAGTCTTTTTCGGAATCTGCGCCCTTGATGGAAACGTATATAAAACGTTGAACCCCATTTCTAACTGCATCATCCAGAAGATTTTTATTGGCTTTAAAATCGTTTTCATAAAAAGAGATCTCAGGGGAAGCGAAAAGGCTGATGCTTTTTCCCAATGCTGAAACTACCGTGTTTACATTTTGGGTGATATTTTTAATACCTGCCGCATCTTTGGCTGCATCTACATTCCAAATATCATCAGTAAATTTAGAAAGTTTTGACACCCCTTCATCTGAATGGGTTAGCACTCGCAAGTTTCTTCCTTCTTCACTGAGTAATTTTACAATTTCTGAACCCAGTGCACCTGAAGCTCCGGCTATTAGAATCTTCCCATCATCTTTCATCTTCCCCGTCTTTAAATATAATTACAGAAGATACTTAGAAATTGAAGATGAGGGAATGAGGAAAGCACTTGATTAACAAAAGATTAGCTTGTATTAACATTTTTACACTACTCGTCGAATATCCGGAAGGGAAGGGAGTAGAAATGAAAAAACCCCGGTTCATCACGCCGGGGTCATTCATCAATCAAAAAACGAACAGTTATGTTAGCCGGCCGTCGCCGGCATTAACTGTTGTCATCTTAAATATTTTATCCTAAATAAGTTTTCAGGATCTTGCTTCTAGAGGTATGTTTCAACCTTCTAATCGCTTTTTCTTTAATCTGTCTAACTCTTTCTCTTGTTAGATCAAAGGTTTCTCCAATTTCTTCAAGCGTCATTGGGTGCTGGTCTCCTAAACCAAAGTACAAACGAATAACATCTGCCTCACGCGGAGTTAAAGTTTCTAAAGCACGCTCAATCTCGGTTCTAAGAGACTCGTGTAAAAGTTCTTTGTCAGGATTTGGAGACTCGCCAGAACGAAGTACATCGTAAAGGTTAGAGTCTTCACCTTCTACCAAAGGAGCATCCATAGAGACGTGACGACCGGAATTCTTCATAGACTCCTTAACGTCATTAATCGTCATGTCCAGCTCTTTCGCAATTTCTTCAGCACTTGGTGGGCGCTCATGAGATTGCTCTAAAAAAGCAAAAGTTTTGTTGATCTTGTTAATAGATCCAATTTTATTTAGTGGTAAACGAACAATACGCGACTGCTCGGCCAGTGCCTGAAGAATAGACTGGCGAATCCACCATACAGCATAGGAGATAAATTTAAAACCACGAGTTTCGTCAAAACGTTTCGCAGCTTTAATTAGTCCTAAATTACCTTCGTTAATAAGATCAGGTAGGGTTAACCCTTGATTTTGATATTGTTTTGCAACCGAAACGACAAAACGTAAATTAGCTTTAGTTAATTTTTCTAAAGCGCGGTCATCACCCGCTTTAATTCGTTGTGCTAATTCTACCTCTTCATCGGCAGTAATTAAATCAACTTTACCAATTTCTTGCAAATACTTATCTAGCGAAGCAGTTTCACGGTTTGTTACCTGCTTCGTAATTTTAAGTTGTCTCATCTATCGTCTCCTTGGATTTTAATTATGAATAGCTCTTGTATTAGTTTATACGTAAGCTATAGTCGAAATGTTACAAAAAACCTTAAAAAATTTTATTTGGGCGTTTCCTCCCCGCAAAATGGTAGGGCGGGCTTTACGTTACAAGTCTTCGCTCGCTTGACACGCTGTGGGCTTTTCACGACAATCCCTAACGCATAAAAAATGTAGAAATATTTTAAATATGAATTTCAAAAATATCCTTTTTCGTCATCCTGAACTTGTTTCAGGATCTAAGGTGATTAGAAATACAATAAATTAGAAGCTGAAACAAGTTCAGCTTGACGTCTATAATGTTTCGAAAAAAATAACATAAAAAAATCCCCGAAAAATTAATTCCGGGGATTTCAATATATAAGCTTAAGACTATTTAGTCGTTGTCTTTACGATCTCTGTTGTCTCTACCTCTGCGGTCATCACGGCCACGGTTGTCACGAGAACCACGATTATCACGACCTCTGTCGTTACGATCGTTGTCTCTTGGCGGGCGAGGCTGGTAACCTTCAGGTTTGTCAAGCAATGCTTTTCTTGAAACTTTTTCCTTACGGGTTTTAGGATCTACACCAAAGTATTTCACATCAATTACATCACCAAGATTTACGATATCGGTAACATTATCGGTGCGTTCCCATGCCAGTTCAGAAATGTGAAGTAATACCTCGTTGCCAGGAGCATCAAGATATTCTACTACAGCTCCAAAATCAAGAACCTTAATTACTTTTACTTCGTAAACGCTTCCTTTTTCAGGTTTAAATGTGATAGATTCTATTTTAGCAAGAACCTTGTCAATTCCTTCCTGTTTAGTTCCAAGGATTTCAACAATACCTTCTTCGGTTACAGGATCTTCGTTTATAACGATTTCTGTTCCTGTAGTTTTCTGAAGTTCCTGAATTACTTTTCCTCCAGGTCCAATCAATGCACCAATAAATTCGTTAGGAATTCTTCTGGTGATGATTTTTGGAGCGTGAGCTTTTACATTTTCGTTTGGCTCAGCAATAGTATCGGTAAGTTTTTCAAGGATATGAAGTCTCCCGGCACGAGCTTGTTTTAGCGCTTTTACTAAAATCTCGTAAGGAAGTCCTTTTACTTTAATATCCATCTGGCAGGCGGTAATCCCGTCAGCAGTTCCGGTTACTTTAAAGTCCATATCTCCCAGGTGATCTTCATCTCCAAGAATATCTGAAAGAACTGCGTGACGCTCACCATCAGAAATTAGTCCCATCGCGATACCAGAAACCGGCTTCGTCATTTTAATCCCTGCATCCATCATTGCCATAGTTCCGGCGCAAACCGTTGCCATAGAAGAAGATCCGTTGGATTCCAATACTTCAGAAACGATTCTTACAGTGTAAGGATTGTTTTCAGGAATCATTCCTTTTAATGCACGTTGTGCAAGGTTCCCGTGTCCAATTTCACGTCTTGAAGTACCTCTAATTGGGTAAGCTTCTCCGGTACAAAATGGAGGGAAATTATAATGTAGATAGAAAGTCTCTTCGCCCTGGTGAGTTGGCATATCTATGGTGTTGGCTTCTCTGGAAGTTCCTAAAGTTACCGTTGCCAGTGCCTGAGTTTCCCCACGGGTAAAGATGGCTGAACCGTGTACCGATGGTAAATAATCGGTCTCACACCAGATAGGTCTGATCTCGTCGGTTTTTCTACCATCAAGACGAATACCTTCTGCAAGGGTAAGTTCTCTTACCGCTTCTTTTTCGGTTTTGCTGTAGTATTTTTTAATTTGCTTTTCATTTTCTTCCAATTCTTCTTCAGAAAATAAAGCTAAAACTTCTTCTTTTACTGCTGAAAATGCTTCGCTACGTTCTTTTTTACTGTGACCGCCTTTAGCGATTTCGTAAATTTTATCGTAAGCCGCATCATGAACCCTTTTTTCAAAGTCTTCATTCTCTGGAGTTACAGCATATTCCCTTACTGGTTTTTTACCAAAAGCTTCAGCCAAACGCAACTGCGCTTCAACTTGTTTTTTGATATGCTCGTGAGCGAATTGAATAGCATCTGCCATCTCTTCTTCTGAAATTTCTTTCATCTCACCTTCAACCATCATTACAGAATCTGAAGAAGCACCAATAATCATATCAATGTCTGATTCTGCCAACTGGCTGCGGCTTGGGTTAATTACAAACTCACCATTAATTCTACCCACACGGGCTTCAGAAATAGCGGTTTCAAAAGGAATGTCTGAAAGTTGAATAGCTGCAGAAGCGGCAAGTCCTGCCAAAGCATCTGGCATCACTTCCTCGTCATGAGACATCAACTGGATCATTACCTGGGTCTCAGTTCTGTAATCTGATGGAAATAGTGGACGCAATACGCGGTCAACAATTCTCATCGTTAATACCTCACCGTCACTTGGTCTTGCTTCTCTTTTAAAGAAACCTCCAGGATAACGTCCTGCTGCGGCAAATTTTTCTCTGTAATCTACTGTTAATGGAAAGAAATCCATCGTGCTTTCTTTGTAAGAAGACACTACAGTACAAAGCAACATAGCGTCGCCCATTTGAACAACAACCGACCCATGAGCCTGTTTTGCTAATTTTCCGGTTTCGAGGGAGATTTCTCTTCCATCTCCTAAATCGATAACCTCTTTAAATGTTTGTGGAATCATAATAATTTTGAATTCTTCTAATGATCTGAATAACTTCACCAGATCTTTTGTTATACAATGGTCTCCGCCTATACCGGACGGCCGGGAGTTGTGTTGTTGTGTGTTGTGTAGACCAATGAAAAACTACTCTCGTTGAGCGACAATTTTACTCACTAAGTGAGATTTAATCCCGAACTATCGGGACTACAAGTAATTTACAAATTACTGTTGTATAAAAAAAGGGGGCGTAAAGCCCCCTTTTGAAATTTATTTTCTTAATCCTAATTCTTTAACAATCGCACGATATCTTAAAATATCTTTCTTCATTAAGTAATCAAGTAAGCTTCTTCTTTTACCAACCAACATTACTAAAGAACGCTCTGAGTTGTAATCTTTACGATTCTTTTTTAAGTGATCAGAAAGATGAGAGATTCGGTAGGTGAACAAAGCAATTTGTCCTTCAGCAGAACCTGTATCGGTTTTGCTTTTCCCGTGCTTCTCAAAAATTTCTTCTTTTCTTTCTTTGGCTAAATACATTCCAATATTAATTTTAATGATTTTTATGTATTGACAGTTTTTCTGTCAGGCGGCAAAGATACTACTTTCTAAATAATTACCTATTTATAGAATATCTTTTTCTATTTTATTTTAAGCTCTTACCGGTTGATTCTGAATAAGATCCAAATAAAGGTTCACTTTATTCTTAAGTTCAGATCGTTGTGTTATAAAATCTAAAAAGCCTTTTTCCTTTAGAAATTCTGAAGTTTGGAAATCTTTAGGCAGATCTTTTCCAGTGGTGTCCTTTACAACTCTTGGGCCTGCAAAACCAATTAAAGCGCCGGGTTCAGAAATATTAATATCACCTAACATTGCAAAAGAAGCTGTGGTTCCTCCGGTAGTAGGATCGGTAGCTAAAGAAATATAAGGAATACGGGCTTCTGCAAGCTGTGCTAACCTAACCGAGGTTTTTGCCAACTGCATTAAAGATAAAGCTGCTTCCTGCATTCTTGCACCACCAGATTTAGAAATTACCATTAATGGAATTTGATTTTTTAAAGCATAATCTGCCGCACGTGCAATTTTTTCACCTACTACAGATCCCATAGAACCACCAATAAACCTAAAATCCATACAGGCAATTACCAGGTCTTTTCCTTTAGATTTTCCAAATGCAGTACGAACTGCATCATTAAGTTCGGTTTTTTCCTGGGCTGCTTTTAATCGGTCGGTATATTTTTTGGTATCCTTAAAATTCAAAGGATCCTTAGAGGTCATATCCTTATCCAATTCTGTGAATTCATTATCATCAAAAAGGATCTTAAAATATTCTTTACTACCAATTCTTACGTGGTAGCCGTCTTCGGGGCTCACATAAAAATTGCTTTCCAGCTGCTCTGCATCTACAATCTTCCCGGTGGGAGATTTGTACCAAAGCCCCTTCGGAACATCTTTTTTATCTTCGGTTGGGGTTTGAATTCCTTTTTGTGTTCTTTTAAACCAAGCCATTTTTTTCAGGTTTCAGGGTTCAGCCTTATAATAAGAAATAGACTGAAAGTTTTACTTAAAATAAAAACAGCCGGAATTTAGAAAAAATTCCAGCTGTTTAAAAAATTAGATTTATAAAGTATTTATGTTGTTAAGATCTTCAAATGCCTTTTTAAGTCGGGCTTTAAAAGTTAATTCTCCTTCACGTACCCATTTTCTTGGATCGTAATACTTTTTATTTGGTACATCGTCTCCATCAGGATTTCCAATTTGCGCAGCAAGATACTCTTTTTTGTTATCCATATAATCACGAATTCCTTCAAGATATGCGTATTGAAGATCGGTATCGATATTCATTTTAATTACTCCGTAGCTAATTCCTTCGCGAATTTCTTCAACAGTAGAACCACTACCTCCGTGGAATACAAAATCTATATGGTTTTCTTCCACACCATACTTTTTGGTGATATATTCCTGAGAGTTTTTAAGAATTACCGGGGTAAGCTTTACATTACCTGGCTTATAAACTCCGTGCACGTTACCAAAAGCGGCAGCTATAGTGAACTGGTCGCTTACTTTGCTCAATTCTTCGTATGCATACGCAACTTCTTCCGGCTGAGTGTATAATTTAGAAGAATCAATATCGGTGTTGTCTACACCATCTTCTTCACCACCTGTAACCCCTAGTTCAATTTCAAGGGTCATTCCCATTTTGCTCATTCTCTCAAGATATTTCTTGCAGATTTCGATGTTTTCTTCAAGAGGTTCTTCCGAAAGATCTATCATATGCGAGCTGTATAATGGTTTTCCAAACTGCTCGAAATGTTTTTCACTGGCATCAAGAAGGCCATCTATCCAGGGAAGTAGTTTTTTAGCACAATGGTCTGTATGTAGAATTACTACAGCACCATAAGCTTCAGCTAGTTCGTGAATATGTTTTGCCCCTGCAACGCCTCCTGCGATTGCAGCTTTTTCATCATCGTTAGAAAGTCCTTTTCCAGCGTTGAACTGGGCACCTCCGTTTGAGAATTGAATAATTACCGGTGAATTTAGTTCTGCAGCGGTTTCCATTACTGCATTAGCACTACTGGAACCTATAATATTTACTGCTGGAAGGGCAAACCCCTTTTCCTTGGCATAATTAAATATTTCCTGTACTTCTTTTCCTGTGGCTACGCCTGGTTTAATGTTGTGACTCATAATTTTAGTTGAATTAGAAAAACAAAAATAAGAAAATATGTTGGCTTAGAAAGGATAATTGATACCTACATTATAGACCGCGTGGTTAAAGTTGTAATTTCTAAACCAGCGTTTATCTTCTGGCTGGGCAGGGTCGTAGGTTTTAAAGCCAATATCAAACCTAAGTACAAAAAAGTTAAAATCGTATCTAAGTCCGAAGCCAGAGCCTACAGCAATGTTTTTAAGGTCAGAAAAAGACTCGAAAGTTGCATCTTCATCTTCCACGATATCAAGCACATTCCAGATATTACCAGCATCTACAAAAACTGCCGAATTTAAAGCGCCAAAAAGATTGTAGCGATATTCAACATTAAGGGCGAGTTTCATATTGGCTTCGTTAAATTCGTTGCGACCACCGCTACTTCCCGGGCCAAGATCATAAGCTCTCCAGGCACGATTGTCGTTGGGTCCACCGGCAAAGAAACTTCTTACAAAAGGAATACTATTAGCATTGCCATAGGGAATGGCTACTCCGCCAAAAGCACGAAAAGCTAAAATATTATTCTGCCCCATATCCCAATGTTTTATAAAATCGAGTTCGGTTTTGACGTATTGAGAAAAATTCACCCCCAAAACATTATAATTACCGTTTTCATTTTTCTCAAAACCGGCTATAGAGGAAACGGCAGAAAGAACATTTCCAGCGGTTTCAATTTTAAACCTAAAGCGCGTAAATTCCTGGTCGTAGAGGTTTTTTTTCGTATTCCACAAGTAAGTATAATTAGACGCAAAAATGAGGTTGTTCTCTGTTAAGCGGTTTTTTCTTTCCCCTATGTTATTTACCAATTGAAGTTGATCTTCATTTAACCCTGTAGTACCTCCTGTATCGTTGGATACGTCCTGAATAAAACTTTCGGCTCCGGTTGGGATACTTAATAAGCCTTCTTCATTTAAATAAGCGGGATCTGTAACTATACTTCCTGATTGAAGAATCTCGTTAAGGTCGTTATAGGAATTTCGGTATACATTAAAATAATTATCAATATTCAGATTTCTTACATATTGAATATTTAAAAGATCTACACGGTTAGAAAGTTGCCGGGAAGGATTCCAGCGGTAATTCATAATTCCGGAGAGATTTCTTTTATCCAGCCCTATGTTATTTTGCGTGCTTACCCCTAAACTCAGCGAGGTAAAAGGTTGCATGTATTTTGGGATAAAGCTTTCGGTATTAATTGGCAGGAATATCCTCGGAAAAGTGAGTTTAAGATCGGCGCCAACTTCTGAGATATCAAAAAACCGGTCATCACTTCCGCTTATTGCCGCATCTGTAGAAGAACCAATACTTCCCCGTCCTGAAATTTCGAAATTTTCGGCACCTCGAAAAACATTTCTTATTAAAAGGGAACCTCCAAAACCAATTCCGAATTTCTGAATATTGCTCTGCGAAACATCAAAATCGAATCCTAGCGAATATTTTGGCTGCGGAGTTAGAAAAATATTGGCTACCAAATCGGTACGGGTAGAATCTGAAGGGTCTGGTGTAAATTGTACGTTTGGATATTTAAAAACCCGTAACGAGTTTAGTCGGTTGTAAGTTCGGGAACGGGAAATATCGCTATAGGTATTTCCCGGCCTTATAAAAACGGCATCGGTAATGGCTTCGGGTTTATAACGCAGTTTCTCAAAACTATAAAGTGTATAGCCTTCTTCTGTAGTTATACTATCGGTTAACGGCTGATTTCGATTGGCATATTTAAAGTCTGTAAAAATATTTACTTTGCTTATTTCGTGAATTTTAAAAGGTACCCGGGAAGTAGTGTCTTCCTCTGAGGCAAATCGGTTTTTTATAATTAAAGTAGTGTTTACTTTTCCACCGGTATTAATAGTATCAGCATCAAAACTTATGTATTCCTGGTCAAAATTATAAACCCCATTATTTCTAAAAAGAGAAGTTAAACGGTCCCTTTCTTCATTAATATCCAGAGTTCTGTATTGAACGCCTTCTTTAATAATAGATTCGTCTTTGTTGAGTTTGTATAAGGAATCTATAACTTTCGAAGCAATATTTGTGGTGATAGAGTCTAAATGGTATGCATCCCCGGTAGTGACTTCATATTCAACGCGGGCACGTTTTTTTTTATTTTCTGAAGGAATTATCTCATAATCGGTTTCTACATTAAACCAGCCATTGTTCCAGTACCAGGAGTTGAGCCTGTTAACCGATTTCCTGGTTTCTTCTTCACTAACAATTACTGGTTCTTCACCAGTTCTTTTTATCCACTCATTAAAAGATTTTCGGGAATGCAGAAATTTTTCAAACTGCTTGTAAGAGAGAATATCTACCAGAGTATTTTTCTTGCTTTCATTTTCAAGATATTTTTCACTTAAAATAGAATCGATATCGGGCCGGGCAAGATTGTAAAAATGAAGTCTTAGTGGAATTCCCAGGAAACTGGTATTTGGTTCCTGGTATAGTTGATTGTAAATACGGGTTTCATTAATCTTTTCGTCGTTTACGAAAATTTCATTGTTAGTGAGCAATTTATCATCACCCTCTACGCGTTTAACGGCATTACAGGAAATTAAAAAAAGCAGGCTTAAAAAAAATAATGATATTTTTGCGAAATGCCGATTCAAACACACATTTTTAAGAGATCAAAATTACATTTTTTGTATGGTTAGTAAAAGCCAAATTAAGTTAATAACCAGTCTTGCACAAAAAAAATACCGTTATAAACACAGACTTTTTGTAGCGGAAGGTTTTAAGACAATAAGCGAGCTGATAAATTCTGATTTCACCCTAAATAAGCTCTTTTCTTTAGAGGCGGATTTTGGACAGAAACCTGGTGAAATTCAAAAAATTGATGAGCGGGAACTTAAGAAAATAAGTTTTCTCAAAACACCGCAAACTGCATTGGCCTTATTTGAAATTCCTGAGGAAAAGATAATTCAGGAAAAAGATCTAACACTGGCATTAGATGGCGTTCGCGATCCTGGGAACCTGGGGACTATTATTCGTCTTTGCGATTGGTTTGGAATAACAAACCTGGTTTGTTCGCAAGATTCGGTAGATTGCTATAATCCAAAAGTAGTTCAGGCTACTATGGGATCTTTGGCCCGGGTGAATATTTTTTACTGCGATTTAAATACTTTCCTTGAAAATTCTGAATCACCGGTTTATGGTGCTTTTATGGATGGTGAGAATATTTACCGAAGTAATACTGAAGAAAAGGCAATTCTGGTTATGGGGAATGAGGCAAATGGGATTTCAGCTGAAATAGAAGAATTAATACAAAAGAAAATTAGCATCCCGAGATTTGGAGAACTTAAAGAAACTGAAAGCCTTAACGTGGCAACCGCAACCGCAATTCTTTTAAGTGAATTTAAACGAAGGGATTTTATCCGCTAAACCGAAATTTAAAATATTCGTTTTTAAGTTTTACCATGAAATTTATTGAAACGTAAAATTAAGAAAAACAGCTTGTGAACGCATCGCGTCTACTGCCGAGAATTGTGTTTCTACCATTTCATTATTTATTGTAAAAACCCCTCTTATTGAAGGAGAGAATTTAAAGTAATAGAGGTAAAGATCTATCCCTAAACCGACTTCATAATGATAGTTATTGGTTCTTAAACGCGTATCAACATCCGGATTATTTTCATTACTGGAAAGGTTTATGGAAGTAGAAAAACCACCAACCACAAAAGGTTTAAAATTATTATTCCGATCGGCCGAAAATTTTAATAATAAAGGTATATGTACGTATGTAGCGTTTACTTCTTCAATTTCCTGAGTATATGGAGGTCTAAAATTACGAGTGTTAAAAGTTACCCCTGGTTCAAGACGTAGGTCTAAATTGTTGTTAAGCCTTAAATTACCCACCAGACCAACATTGAAGCCCATGGTTTTTTCAATGATTAGATCATTGCCGTTGGGTGCTATTTCATCATTATATTTAAATTTAAAATCGTAGGTATTAAACCCCAGGTAATATCCCCAGGACCAGCGTTGTTTATCAAAGTTTTCGTTGTTTACAATTTTATCTCCCCCAAAGATTTGCGCATAACCAAACTGAACGCAAAAAAGTAAGACAATAACAAAAAATTTCTTCATAGTATTATTTTGAAGCAGTATAAATGGTGGCAACCCCAAATGTTTGTGGTTTGTCTTCTACATCTATAAACCCCGTTTTCTTTAAAATATTGTTGAAAGTTTCTCCATAAGGAAATGCAGCGGCACTTTTACTTAAATAAGTGTAAGCTTCCCGGTCTTTAGAAAATACCCGCCCAATGAGGGGTAACATATAGCCGGAGTATAATTTATAACCTTGTTTAAACGGAAACCTGGTAGGGACAGAAGTTTCCAAAACTACAAAAATTCCACCTGGTTTTAGAACCCTTTGGATTTCTGATAATCCTTTTTCTAAATTTTCAAAATTACGTACGCCAAAGGCTACGGTTATAGCATCAAAAGAACTGTCTTCAAAAGGTAAGGCTTCAGAGTCTCCCTGAATCATTTCAATCTTATCGGTTAACTGTTTCGTGGCAATTTTCTTGCGGCCAACCTTAAGCATACCTTCAGAAAGATCGAGACCTACAATTTTTTCAGCATTAATATCGGCCATTTGTATGGCAAGATCTCCGGTGCCGGTAGCGATGTCTAAAACAGCTTTTGGTTTTTGGGCTTTCACTAGTGCAATTACCTTTTTTCGCCATTTTACATCGGTTCCCATAGAAATTACCCGATTTAGCCCATCGTAATTACCAGATATTTTATCAAACATCTGCTCAACCTGTTTTTTCTTATTAAGACCGGAATCCTGGTAAGGAGTAACCTTTTTACTCATAATAACAATTTTGGTTCAAAGATACACGATATGAAATAATTGAGGTTGAAACTTTTAGAATTTGTTGTAGGCTCCTTTGGTTTTTGGTTAGTGTAAAATACTGTACATTTGTTCTTCTTTTCAATTTTAAGCTGTTATATGAAGATAATTATTGCCGGAGCAGGTGAAGTCGGATTTCATTTGGCAAAATTGCTTTCTTTTGAGTCCCAGGATATCACGCTAATTGATACCAGCCGGGATAATCTTACGTATGCTGATACGCATTTAGATATCAGGACGATTAAGGGAGATGCTACTTCAATCTCAATTTTAAAAGATGCGCAGGTAAAGCATGTAGATATGCTTATAAGTGTAACTTCCAGTGAGGCTACTAATATTACCTGTTGTGTTTTGGCAAAACAGTTGGGAGCAAAAAGAACCATAGCCCGAATCTCTAATACTGAATTTCTTGAAAATAAGGAAGAAATTGGTTTTACCAGTTTCGGGATAGACGAATTAATTTCTCCTGAAGCTCTGGCGGCAAGGGAAATTGCCTTGTTGCTGAATCAATCTGCTTTTAACGATAGCTATGAGTTTGAAAATGGCGCATTGACTATGATAGGCCTTAGCCTTTCTAGAAATGCGCTATTTGTAGGTAAAACTGTAAAAGAAGCCGCCAATATTTTTCCAGACCTTAATTTTGTGCCAATCGCTATACAGCGTTATGGCACTCAATATACACTCATTCCGCGAGGCGATACTCAGTTTAAGGAAGGTGACCAGGTGAATTTTGTCACTCTAAAACGCGGGGTAGAAAACCTTTATAAACTTACCGGTAAAACAAAACATGCTATTAAAAATGTCATGATTTTGGGCGGAAGTAAAATTGGTAAAAAAACAGCCATAGATCTTTGTAGGAACAATTTTCATGTAAAATTGGTAGAAAGCGATAAAGAAAAAGCTTACGATCTGGCCGATGAACTTCCTAATGCGCTTATAATTCACGGTGATGGTAGAAATGTAGAGTTGCTGGAAGAAGAGAATGTGCACGATATGGATGCCTTTATCGCAGTTACGGGTAATTCTGAAACCAATATCATGTCCTGTCTGGTGGCAAAATCGAAAAGTGTCAAGAAAACTATCTCTTTAGTAGAGAATATGGATTACTACCAGTTAAGTCATTCTATTGGAATTGATACTTTAATCAATAAAAAACTTCTTGCTGCTAATAATATTTTTAGATATGTGAGGAAAGGGGAAGTAGTGGCAATGACCAAGATCAATAATATGAATGCCGAATTACTGGAGTTTATTGTTAAACCAAATTCACAGGTTTGCAATAAGAAAATTAAGAATCTGGATTTCCCGAGATCGGCAATTATTGGAGGAATTATAAGAGATGGCGAAGGAATTATTGCCCTGGGAGATTTTAAGATTACTCGAGGTGACCGAATTGTGGTTTGCTGCTTACCAAGATCTATTAAAAAGGTTGAAAAACTCTTTCTATAATGCCAAGACTTAATCACCAGATTATCCTTCACGTTATGGGACTGTTGCTTTTATGCAATGGTGGTTTTATGCTATTAGCGGTTTTAGTGAGCTGGTTTTATGAAGATGGGGTTACTATAGATATCCTCGCAGCCGCTTTTATTACCTTATTTCTTGGTGTGCTGTTAATGTTTACAACCAGGGGGCACCGCAAGGAAGTAAAGAAACGTGAAGGTTATATTATTGTGACTTTTGGTTGGATTTTTATGGCTTTAAGCGGAACGCTACCTTATGTTTTAAGCGAATCTATTCCTGCTTTTACCGATGCTTTTTTTGAAACCATGTCTGGTTATACCACTACAGGGGCTTCGGTTTTAAATGATATTGAATCTATTCCCAAAGGAATTCTTTTCTGGCGTAGCCTTACCCATTGGATTGGAGGAATGGGAATTATAGTTTTAGCCATTGCCATTTTGCCATTATTGGGAATAGGAGGGATGCAGCTGTTTGCTGCGGAAGCTCCCGGTCCCAGTGCCGATAAGCTGAAACCTAGAATTACCGATACCGCTAAGCGCTTATGGTTAATTTACGTGAGCTACACAGTAGCTGAAACAATTTTGTTGAAAGTAGCCGGAATGAGCTTTTTTGATGCAATAAACCATTCTCTTAGTACACTTTCTACCGGTGGTTTTTCAACTAAAAATATCAGTGTAGCCTATTGGAACGACAGGCCGATTATTCAGTATATCATCATACTTTTTATGTTTTTGGCAGGGGCTAATTTTGTTTTAAGCTATTATAGTTTTAAAGGAAGGGTTCAAAAAGTTCTGCACGACGATGAGTTTAAGTGGTATTTCTTTTTCATAGCAATTTTTACGATAGTCGCTTCTGTATTTATTTACTTTGAAGCTGATGTGGCCCTTTCTCAAATAGACCATCCAATGGTATGGGGTGAAGCCGAAAGTGCTTTTAGGCACGCTCTTTTTCAGGTTTTAGCAATTATAACCACTACAGGTTTTGTTACTGCCGACTATACCATGTGGACGCCCTTTCTTACTATTCTCTTTTTCGGGATGTTCTTTTTAGGAGGTTCTGCCGGGTCTACTTCTGGTGGGGTTAAAGTGATGCGACATATTATAATGATTAGAAATGGCGGGATTGAATTTAAACGTGCATTACACCCTAATGCAATTTTACCGGTGCGATTTAACGGAAAATCTATTGGAAAAGGAGTGACCTTTAATATCCTTGGTTTCTTTATCCTTTATATGCTATCCTTTATTATCGGCTCTGTAGTTTTAGGAGGATTAGGGCTCGATTTTGAAACAGCTATTGGGGGCGCAGCCTCTTCCCTGGGGAATATTGGCCCTGCTTTTGGTGCACTTGGCCCGGTAAATAATTTTGATATTTTACCACCCATTGGTAAATGGTGGTGTTCGTTTTTAATGCTAATAGGAAGGCTAGAACTATTTACTGTTCTTATTTTGTTAACTCCATTTTTCTGGAGGAATAGATAAGATGCAATCTAAAAATAGAAGGGCTGTCTTAAATGTATTTAAAATTGTCATCCTGAACTTGCTTCAGAATCTAAGACGTTAGAATTAACAACAAATTAGAAGCTGAAACAAGTTCAGCTTGACGAATATGTTATTTCTAATACTACTTTTTGATAGGTCTAAAAAAAATCCTGATAAGTTTTTAAACGCATCAGGATTTTGAAAAATAAATTATTTTTTAAGCTGTGAAAATTATGCTTCAGATAAAGCAGATTTAATTCGTTTCATTGCTTCTTCAATTTGAGATTCACTTGCCGCGTAAGATATCCTGATGCAATCAGGATTTCCAAAAGCATCTCCGGTTACGGTGGCTACAAGAGCTTCTTCTAATAAAAACATAGAGAAATCTGTAGCGTTTTCAATCTTATGACCTTTAATAGTTTTTCCGAAGAAATGAGAAACATTAGGGAAAACATAAAAAGCACCTTCAGGCTCTGTAGTTACAAAACCTTCAATGTTATTTAATAGATCAATAATGATCTTTCTCCTTTTCTTAAAGGTATCTACCATAAAGCTAATTTTGCTTACGGGAGCTTCCAGTGCAGTAATTACCGCACGTTGAGCAATACAATTCGCGCCACTGGTAATTTGGCCCTGCATCTTATTGCAGGCACGGGCAATCCAGGTTGGAGCGCCTATGTATCCAATTCTCCAGCCAGTCATAGCAAAAGCTTTAGAAACACCGTTTACCGTAACTACACGATCGTACATATCTTCAAATTGAGCCATAGATGCGTGGCCGCCAACGAAATTAATGTGTTCATAAATTTCATCACTTACAATAACAATATCCGGATGTTTTTTAAGTACATCGGCCAGGCCTCTTAATTCTTCTTTGCTGTAAACCATCCCGCTGGGATTGCATGGAGAACTGTACCAGATCATTTTTGTTTTTGGAGTGATAGCGGCTTCCAGTTGCTCGGGAGTCATTTTGAAATCCGTTTCTACCGAAGTTGGAACTTCTACCGGAACGCCTTCAGCAAGCTTTACTATTTCAGCATAGCTTACCCAGTAAGGACATGGTAAAATAACTTCGTCACCCGGATTTAATAAAACCATGGCTACATTCGCTAAAGATTGTTTGGCTCCTGTAGAAACTACAATTTGAGAATGATTATAAGTAAGATCGTTATCGCGCTTAAATTTATTGATTATCGCATCTTTCAACTCTACATAACCATCTACTGGAGTGTACGAATTATAGTTGTCGTTAATCGCTTGGATCGCGGCATCTTTGATAAAATCTGGAGTGTTAAAATCTGGTTCTCCCAGACTTAACCCGATAATGTCTTTCCCTTCTGCTCTAAGTTCACGCGCTTTTGCAGCCATAGCGAGGGTTTGGGAAGTTGCTAAGTTGTTAATTCGGTTGGATAATTGTTCTTGCATTCTTTAATTGGTTACTAATTAGTTATTAAGACGAAATTGCAGGTTTCGCACCCATTTCTTTTAAATGTTTAAAATGGGCAATTATTGCTGCGCGTGTGGTTTTGTATTCGTGATAAGGAAGGTTGCATTCTGCTGCAGTTTCCTTAACTATTTTAGCTATTTTGTCGTAATGAATATGACTGATATTTGGAAAAATATGATGTTCTACCTGGTGGTTTAATCCGCCGGTAAACCAGTTTACAATTTTATTCTTTGTTGCAAAATTAACCGTAGTAAACAGCTGGTGAATTGCCCAGGTGTTCTTCATAGACCCGGTTTCATCTGGTAAAGGCATTTCGGTTTCTTTTACCACGTGGGCTAACTGAAATACGATACTAAGAATTAATCCTGCAGTATAATGCATCACGAAGAATCCAATTAGGATTTTCCACCAGGCAATTGATAAAATTAACATAGGAATTACAATCCAAATAGAAACATAAATAAGTTTAGTAATTGCGATAATACTCCATTGGGTTACCGGATTAGGCATTTTTCCGTAAGATAATTTTCTTTTCAGGTAATTTTTTGTTTGTTTAAAGTCTGTCGTCAAAGCCCAGTTAAAGGTTAACAGGCCATATAGGAATACAGAATAATAATGTTGAAAGCGGTGAAAACTATACCATTTTGAATGTTCAGAAAATCTTATTACTCTTCCCGCGTCCAGATCTTCATCGTGCCCGTGGATATTGGTGTAGGTATGGTGCAATACATTATGTTGTACCTGCCAGTTATAAACATTACCGGCAAGCACATAAATTGTACCTCCCATAAATTTATTAACCCATTTCTTCGAAGAATAAGAGCCGTGATTCCCATCGTGCATAATATTCATTCCCACTCCGGCCATACCGGCACCCATTACCACGGTAAGAAGCAGCATCCACCATTGTGAAATATCAAGGGTGAGAATTAAAAAATATGGGGTTAGAAACAGGGAGAACATGGCTACTGCTTTAACGTGCAGTTTCCAGTTTCCGGTTTTTTTAATGTTGTTCTCCTTAAAGTAACTGTTTACCCTTTTGTTGAGTATTCTAAAGAATTTTGTGGAATCCTTTCGGGGGAACTTTATATGATTTTGAATGTTTTCCATGTAATTTTTTCTAAGCGGTAAAGATAAAATATTTCTATAGTTAATCTATAATCTATACCGTATTAATATACGCTGCAATTTCAGCACCAAATTATGTATTTTTGTGCAAATTGTGAAAACTTTGGATTTAATAAAGAAATACTTCCCCGATTTAACCGATGACCAATACTCAAAATTTGAGCAAATGGAATCGCTTTACAAAGACTGGAATCTTAAAATTAATGTGGTCTCCCGTAAGGATATAGATGAAATTTACCTTAGGCATGTTTTACACTCGCTGGGAATTGCAAAAATTCTGGAGTTTAAACCGGGAGCTGAAATTTTAGATGTTGGAACGGGCGGCGGATTTCCGGGAATTCCTCTGGCAATACTATTTCCTGAAACCAATTTTCATTTAGTAGATTCCATAGGAAAAAAAATGAAAGTGGTAGATGAAGTTGTTGGGGGGCTAAAACTAACTAACGTAAAAACTACAAATGCCAGGGTAGAAGAGATCAAAGGAACTTACGATTTTATAGTGAGCAGGGCAGTGGCAGCAATGCCTACCTTTGTGCATTGGACCAAAGGAAAAATTGCTAAGAAAAGTCAGCACGAACTAAAAAACGGAATTCTTTACCTTAAAGGCGGAGATCTCACGGTAGAACTTCGCGATTACCCAAAAGCAAGAATTTATGAACTCCGCGATTATTTTGAGGAAGAATTCTACGAAACCAAAAAGGTGGTTTATCTACCCTTAAAATACAAACCTTAATTAGTCTTTTCTTATAATCACCTTCTTAGCATAATTGCCCGCGCTGGTAAAGACTTTTACTATGTACACTGCTGAACTCAAAGATTTTTTCTGTGGAATATGAATCTCTTTAATGTCGGGTATTCCAAAATGCTGATCTACCAACTGGCCAGCAATATTATAAACATCCATATGCTCAATTTTATGAAGTTCAGGATTGCTAATTACGAATTCCTTGTTTTCAAGTGAGTAGTAATAATCAATTGGGCCTTCACCGGGTTCTTTATCCTTTCCGGTAGAGGTCTCATCGTGAAAAACAATTTCATATAAATCCTGATATTCGCCTGCAGGTAAACTGGCTTTAAAAGCTTCTTTGCGTAAGTCGTGATAAGTGCTATCGCTATTATCACGTAAGTAGATATCAATGATATCTGGAACGTTCTCCAATTCCCCAATTTCTATTTTGAATTCATCTTCTTTAGCGATCTTAAGGCCTATTGGTAGTTCCTGATCTAAATTAAAGTGAGGTACGCCCTGAATTACAAATTTATTTTCTTTGATTATCCAGAACATATCTTCAGGAATGTTGTCATTTAAAAGAGCGTCGTACCCTAAATCAAAACCATTTGTAGTATAGGCATCAGCAGTAACTAAAATCTGTCTTTGGTAACCAAGCGGAGAGGTAAAGTTTAATCTTATTTTATATCTTGAATCCTTAGTTTTAACCGGTTTTGGACCTTTATTAAGATCAATAGGTTTTAGAAATTGTGAATCATTTGCATTAGCTTCAGTTGCAAAAGCTCGTTGACCATTATTGAAAATTATATTTCCACCGCTTATATTTATACCTTCAGCCAGATCTGGGTCTAAAACTGTATTCACGAAAAATCCCTGACCTACCGGAATAAATGACCCTGGGGTTTTGGTTCCCGTAGCGTTGTTATTATTAATACGTTCGTCTACAGAAGATGCAGATTGCACTGCTCCAGATAGATTTATAGTGGCATAACCACCTACATATTCCCGTAAAATATGCGTTTTACCGCCAAAATGATCCCAAAAATAAAGAGCACCATTAAAAATATTTGCGGTATTGGTTGCGCCTGCTACTACATTTTTATCGAGGTTGTCCAAAATAAATTGCCTAGCTTCAATCGCCGACGGATAAGGATTCCCTAAAAGGTAATTTTGATCATTGGCAATATTCAACGCATTAGTTAGAGGTCCGTTATTTGGAAAACCTTTAAAAGTGTAATTCTGAAGGTCCTGTATGTTGGCATTACCTGAGGTTCCCTTCATGGTATAACCTTCTCCCGGTAATAAAGTTCCATCCTTTCCTATATATTTCCATTCACTATATTGATTGGCATCGCCCCTAAATTTATACAACCAACGACCACTAATTTTTCTCGGAACGCTATAATTTCCATCGGCATAGGTAACATGTCCGGGAGGTCCTATATCAAGGTTTTTTGGAGATGCCTTATCGGTACCGTCGTGCATAACAGAGGCGATGGTGTAAGATTGGTTTCCTGTATTGGAAACTACCGGAGAACTCCAATAATTATAATTATAGCTATTGGCGGTTCCTTGCTGGTCACGGGTAAGATAACCCGAACCGGTAAGGATGCTGCCTTTGGTTTGTACTAACTGCGATTCTCCGTTAAGGTCTATATGTCCATTTAGTTCCAGGTAATGGGTAATACGTAATTCGTTGCCTGAAGCGTTATCTTCTCCTTGCATTTTTAACTCAGTGGCAGGCTCAGAAAACAATCCTAATAGTTTAATATCTTTATTATTGGAATTTAAATCGTCGTTTTGAACGGCGATGTTCCAGTTTATTTCTGTTTCGTTATCAATTCCGATATCATTAGGGAAAGTCCAATGTTTGGTAGCGTTTGGGTCCCAGGAATTGCGAGTATGCCAGTTTCCTGTTGCTTCAGATTCATAAGGAAGAGGTGCAGAGGCTTGTTGGGGAGTGGTAATGTTTTTTAATTCTCCTGGAAAACCAATGTCAGACCCATCATTGTAGGGGTAAAGGTTTCCACAGTTTACTTTGTCCATTCTATAATACCCAATTAAATCTACCCAATTAAGATTTTTTATATCAAATGGAAGCACCTCACCGGCCACGGCTGCTCCGTTATTTTTGATACGCTGATTCATCATTTCCCGTAATTGATTTGGTGTTAAATCAACATTCCAAATTCTAAATTCTTCCATCCATCCATGAAAGTGATTTGTGGGTAGGTCAAATTCAGACTGATCTACAGCGCCCAGTAGGGCTTTGCTGAGGTTTGCATCGGGAGATCCACCGGCGGTAGATTTTATAAGAACCCCATCAACGTAAAGCTTATATTCTCCCGAAGAGGAGTGGGTAACAGCAATATGATACCACCTATTAGCTTGAACTTTATGAGGTGAAGAGTTTATAGTTCCGCTGTTATTCCAGTTAAAAGATACTTCTCCGTCGTTAATTGAAAGGTCATAACCTTTATTTTCAGCGTAATTTGCATCTCTTTTTGAAAAGATTGTTTGAATTCCGCTGGTAGATTCTGGCTTAACCCAAACTTCTATGCTGAATGCTTTTTTGTTGGTACTGTTGGATAAGTGATAATTGTCTTTGCTGAAATCTATATAATCGTTAATTCCATCAAAGTTAATTTGATTACATTCTTTGATTTCTACTGTAATAGAATCTGAGCAACCATCTACCGTCCAGGTTAAATTATAGGTTCCTTCGTTTCCGGTAAAAGTGGCATTGGGGTCGTTAATACCAGAAAAAGATTCCGAAACACAATTGTTGGTGCCACTTACCCTCGTCCAGGACCAGGTGCCTATTTCGCCAGTACCGGGGTCATCACAGTTTATACAGTTGGTGGGTTTTGAAGGATATGCTCCTTTTTCATTGTTTTCAGTCGCTGTAAGTGTATTGTCATAAGCATTGAGTTGCACTGTATTTTGGCCACACTCATCATTGGATAATATAATATCTTCCCCTGCATAGGAATAAGAAACAAGAATATTGATTAAATCTGTTCCCTCTTCGTTATAAGTTCTACAACCGTTAATTAAAGCAGTCCCACCATATTCGTGTTGCCCCGGAACAGCTGGAGTGAAAGCAATAGGTACTTCTGTACGGCCTACTACAAAAGGATCTTCGTTGGGATCTCCAATACCATCGGTCCATTCCAACTCGGTGTCCACAAAAACCTCTTCGTTAACAGTTATATTATCCATGGCCCAAACACTCTTATCGCTTGTTCCGGTAAATTTCCATCTAATTCTTACATTGTTTTCCCCAATATAGTCTTCAAGAGAGATAGAGGTGTTGTCTGTACTAAAATTGTAATTGCTAGCATCAGATCCGGCATAGGATTCGGCAGTACCAGAGGTAAACCATTTTTTAATCCCCGTGCCCGGTGAGTGCATTATCTGAAGCGTGGAATACGTGCTTCCCCCGTCAGTTGAAATTTCAATTACTGCGTTGTCTCCATCGGCAAAATAAAAGGCCTGATCAAAATCTAAGCTTGCCGATACCGCATTAGAAAAATCTAAAATTGGACTTTCTAAGGTTGTAGGGTTATTTCCTTTGTATTGGCTGTCACTAAAGTCTCCCTGAGCTATAGCAAACTTACCATCGCCTCCATCATAAGTGATATCACCAAATTCATGATCATTGGTACCCGACCAATTTCGAGGTTTTTTTGAATTACCACCGGCGGTAAAACCTCCGGGGTTTCCATCTGTGAGCCATGAATTAGGATCCTGAGTATTTAGCTGTCCCTGATTAAAATCTCCCGGTGCTTCATTGGGTAATGCAGGTTGTGTAGCAGTATAATTACTTTTAGCAAGAAGATTTACTTCGTCTCCCAGGCAATATTTATTATTCGTTTCCGGTTCTAAATTTTCAACTGTAGGGGCATCTCCTACGGGTAAAGTTCTTATATAAAAACTGTTGGAATATTCGGCACAGGTTCCTGTTTGAACAAGGACCCTATAGTAAGTAGAGACTAGTTCACCTTCTGCAAAGTTCGCAGTATATAAGTTGCCAGTATTATTTATGATTTCCCAAATACCTTTATTAACCGAAAATTTCTCCCAATGTATAATGTTGCCTCTTTCGCCTGTAAGGTCTAAATCAACAGAAATAGCTTCGCCACAGGCCGAAATATCAATTTGTTTTTGAAAAACAGAAGATTCAAAAGTGCCTGTTAATGTTCCACCATCTACATCTAAAGGTTTAAGCTCAATTTCCTGAATTTGAGTTGATTTATTCCCTTTGCTATCAATAAATTCCCATTCAATGCTATTAGTTCCAGTAAAAGAGTAAGGAAATTCAAAATTTTCACTTAAGTTTCCGGAGATAGGGCCTTCACAGGCATCTGTGGCGGTTGGTATGTCCAATTCATCTATACTGGTAATTTGGCATCCACTTATAATCTTTTTGGGTAGAGAGCCTGAATCGGGAACAGGAGCTACATTGTTATTAATTATAACATTTTGTTCAATAGGGCCAATTTCATTACCTGCAGCATCTGTAAAATACCAGTAAATTGTCTCTGAGGCATCAAATGTAAGATTGGTAAGGCCAGTTGTTCCAGTGATTGTTCCATCACAATTATCGGGTGTTGTAGGAGGCGTAACTGTTAAAGGACATTCACTAATTAAATCAGGTAATTCCGGAATTGTAGGATTTGTGGTGTCGTCAACGGTTATTTGTTGAGTTACATTGATGGAGTTTCCGGCATCATCTGTTACGCTATAGGTTCTGGTGATGATTTCCGGATTGGAGTTGCCATCACTTATATCGGAAACAAAAGCTACTGTTGGATTAACGGTACAATTATCAGCTTCATCAGTAACCACTGTAATATCAGCGGTAGGAATATCGGCTGTACATTGAACGCTTACAGGCGCCGGGTTACTTGCTGTAGGATCTGTAGTGTCGTCAACGGTTATTTCCTGGGTTACATTGATGGTATTTCCGGCATCATCTGTTACGCTATAGGTTCTGGTGATGATTTCCGGATTAGAGTTGCCATCACTTATATCTGAAACAAACTCTACTGTTGGATTAGCAGTACAATTATCAGCTTCATCAGTAACCACTGTAATATCAGCGGTAGGAATATCGGCTGTACATTGAACGCTTACAGGCGCCAGGTTACTTGCTGTAGGATCTGTAGTGTCGTCAACGGTTATTTGTTGAGTTACATTGATGGTATTTCCGGCATCATCTGTTACGCTATAGGTTCTGGTGATGATTTCCGGATTAGAGTTGCCATCACTTATATCTGAAACAAAAGCTACCGTTGGATTGTCAGTACAATTATCAGCTTCATCAGTAACCACTGTAATATCAGCAGCAGGAATATCGGCTGTACATTGAACGCTTACAGGCGCCGGGTTACTTGCTGTAGGATCTGTAGTGTCGTCTATGGTTATTTGTTGAGTTACATTGATGGAGTTTCCGGCATCATCTGTTACGCTATAGGTTCTGGTGATGATCTCAGGATTGCTATTGCCATCGCTAGCATCAGATACAAAAGCGACAGTTGGATTAGCGGTACAATTGTCAGCTTCATCATTAACCACTGTAATATCAGCAGCAGGAATATCGGCTGAACACTGAACGCTTACAGGCGCCGGGTTACTTGCTGTAGGATCTGTGGTGTCGTCAACGGTTATTTGTTGAGTTACATTGATGGAGTTCCCGGCATCATCTGTTACGCTATAGGTTCTGGTGATGACCTCAGGATTGGAGTTGCCATCACTTATATCTGAAACAAAAGCTACAATCGGAGCAGAAGTACAATTATCAGCTTCATCAGTAACCACTGTAATATCAGCGGTAGGAATATCGGCTGTACATTGAACGCTTACAGGCGCCGGATTACTTGCTGTAGGATCTTCGTTATCTTCAATCGTAACTTTTTGATTGGCATTAGCGGTATTTCCTGAATCATCTGTGACCGTCCAGGATACTGTAGTTTCTCCTAGTGGAAAAGAAGCAGGAGCATCATTTATTACCGAAGCAACTCCGCAATTGTCACTTGTAGTGGAGCTTCCCAGTGAAACATTGGTAGCATCACAGCTTCCAGTATCTGAATCTATTACTAAATCAGCCGGAGCTGTAATTGTTGGGACCTCGTTATCTTCAACCGTAACTTTTTGATTGGCATTAGCGGTATTTCCTGAATCATCTGTGACCGTCCAGGTTACTGTAGTTTCTCCTAGTGGAAAAGAAGCAGGAGCATCATTTGTTACCGAAGCAACTCCGCAATTGTCACTTGTAGTGGAGCTTCCCAGTGAAACATTGGTAGCATCACAGCTTCCAGTATCTGAATCTATTATTAAATCAGCCGGAGCTGTAATTGTTGGGACCTCGTTATCTTCAACCGTAACTTTTTGATTGGCATTAGCGGTATTTCCTGAATCATCTGTGACCGTCCAGGTTACTGTAGTTTCTCCTAGTGGAAAAG
>NZ_JAIQZB010000019.1:41011-79784 GCF_020164555.1 Salegentibacter lacus
AGAAGCAGGAGCATCATTTATTACCGAAGCAACTCCGCAATTGTCACTTGTAGTGGAGCTTCCCAGGGAAACATTGGTAGCATCACAGCTTCCAGTATCTGAATCTATTACTAAATCAGCCGGAGCTGTAATTGTTGGGACCTCGTTATCTTCAACCGTAACTTTTTGATTGGCATAAGCGGTATTTCCTGAATCATCTGTGACCGTCCAGGTTACTGTAGTTTCTCCTAGTGGAAAAGAAGCAGGAGCATCATTTGTTGGGCTATTAGTTGTTCCTGAGTATGTTGCATTTCCAAGATTAATATTTGTTTTTAGAGCAAAACATTCACCTGGTTCGTTAACTTCATTAATATCGGCAGGAGCGGTAATAGTTGGTTCTTCCTGGAGTAGAAAACCTACAAAAAATGATTTGTTTTCAATTTGCTTTTCGGATTTAGGTTTTTCAGGGCCATAATTAATATTAGCCAAAACAGTGTTTGCGGAAAGTATGCACAATCCGAAAATAAAAACCGCTAAGAAAAATCGGGGAGTAATTTTACCCATAGGCAACTTTATTGTTACAAAAGGTAAAATTACATATAAAAAATCTACTTTAACAAGAATTTAGGTGGAAATTTAAGATTTAAAGCCTTAAAAATCAGTTGAAAAACCATCTTTAAAGTTAAAATTATTTCTTTGTGGGAAAATACTTTCTTATTTTTAAAAACAAACTTTTCAGTTCTAACCTCAAGCAGTAGATTATAAACCTTAATCTTTTCTAATAATCACCTTTTTAGCATAGTTTCCTGCACTGGTATAAACCTTAACAATATAAACCGCCGAGCTTAAAGATTTTTTCTGCGGGATATGGATTTCCTTAACATCCGGTATTCCAAAATGTTGATCTACCAGTTGGCCTGCGATATTGTAAATGTTAATGTGCTCAATTTGATGAAGTTCGGGATTGCTAATTACAAACTCCCTGCTTTCAAGCGAGTAATAATAATCGATTGGTCCTTCATCAGGTTCTTTATCTTTTTTGATTGAGGTCACATCGTGAAAAACAATTTCATATAAATCCTGATATTCTCCCGCCGGTAATGTTGCTTTAAAAGCTTCTTTACGTAAATCGTGATAAGTACTATCGGTATTATCTCGCAAATAGATTTCGATGATATCGGGAACATTTTCAAGCTCTCCAATTTCTATACTAAATTCTTTTTCTTCGGTAATTTTAAGGCCTATTGGTAAATTTTGATCGAGATTGAAATGAGGCGCTCCCTGAATAACAAATTTCCCTTTTTGAATTAACCAGTACATATCTTCAGATAAATTGTCCATTAAAGGGGCATCGTAACCCAGGTCAAAGTCGTTGGTTGTGTTGGCATCTGCGGTTACAAGTATCTGACGCATATATCCCTGCGGAGAATTAAAATTCAGTCTTATCTTATACCTGGTATCTTTAGTGGTTACAGATTTTTGTTTTTTGCTGGGATAAATAGGTTTAAGGAAATAAGAGTCGGTAGCGTTAGCCTCAGTAACGAAAGCACGCTGAGCATTATTAAATTCTACATTTCCTCCGGTAATGGGAGGGATATTCTCAATTTCGGAATCAACCACGGTATTAATAAAGAAGCCTTGGCCAACGGGGACAAACTGCCCGGGTCTTTTATCATCCTTACTTCCATCGTTATTAATGCGTTCATCGCTGGAAGTTGCTGGAGCAGTGGCACCTGAAAGGTTAATCGTTGCATATCCGCCCACATATTCTCTTAGAATATGGGTGTTTTCCTCCCCAAAATGATTCCAGAAGTATAAGGCTCCATTGAAAATATTTTGAGTGTTTGTAGCACCAGATACTACATTTTTATCAAGGTTATCCAGAATAAATTGTTTGGCATCCAGAGCAGACGGATAAGGATTTCCGATCAAGCGGTTTTGATTTTCGCCAATACTTACTCCACTTATGGGCCCATTGTTGGGTAATCCCCTAAATACATAGTTTTGTCTTGTTATTATAGGTACTGCGCCTGAAGTTCCTTTCATAGTAAACCCGTCGCCGGTATTTAGGTGTCCATTTTCCCCAATCCATTTCCATTCTGCATAAACATCGGCAGTTCCAAAGAATTTAAAAAGCCAGTAGGAACTGATACGTTTATCACCTGTGTTAAAATCGTAATTATCGGCGTGCGTATGAGGATAGGCAAAAGAGATGTCTCCCGGAGCATTGGAATTGCTTCCGTCTCTTAACAAGTTCCGAATCGTTCCACCCGCGTTTGAAGTACCTGTACTAACAGGGAAACTCCAGTAGTTATAGTTATAAGAATTGGCTGTACCCTGTTGGTCTCTTTCCAGGTATCCGGAACTGCCGGTATCTACAATACTTCCAACATCCTGAAGCAACTGTGATTCACCGGTAAGGTCTATTACTCCATTTAAAAGAAGGTAATGACTAATACTTAAAAATTGCCCGGGATTGGTTTCATCATGATTTCCTGAGGGATTAAAAACATCCAGAGTTCCTGTTTCAGATTTTAAACCTAAAACCCTAATATCTTTATTGCCTGAATTAATATCGTGAGAGGTTCTTACTATATTCCAATCAATAGGGGTGTCATTTATACCATTACTATTTGGTGCATCCCATACATCAAAATGTGTCCAGGTATTATCGGTACCCCAATTTTGGCCGTCTATCCGGGAAGTGTAGGGAAGAGGTGCCGTATTTTCCTGAAAGGTTTCCATGTTAATAAGCCTTCCTGCGGTTGATGTATTTGCCAAATCTGGTGTGGTTCCCTCAGCAACCAAATCGGGATCAGCAAGCAGTTGATAATACCCGGCAAGATCAGCATAATTCGAGCCTGGAGAGGGCATGGGAATTTCAACTCCAATATTGGCATCATCCTGAAGGCGTTGGTTCATCAGAAACTGTATTTGTTCTTCTGAAATTGAGCCATTCCAAATCCTCACTTCTTCAATCCACCCGCTAAAATGATTTTCATCAGAGAATATTTGATCGTTCCACCTGGCGCCAATCAAGGTTTTGCTTCCGCCATTCCCAAGGTTGAAAATACCGTTTTCAATCCCGTCTACATACAACATACCATTGCTAACTGCAATATGATACCAGCGAGAATTAGGAATAATACCTCCTGGTAAATTTTCCATATTGATTTCAAAGTTAGGTCCGCTAATAATGGTTCCAGTTGATGCCTCGGGACGTATCCAGGCTTCTAAACTGTAGTTTCCATTATAAGTTTCACCTAGATCTACATAATCGTCTATACCATCGAAGTCCAGCGCTATACAGCCAATAAATTCGACAGTTTCTGATTCATAGATTATTTCACAACCTTCATTATTAATCAATTCACCGTTTTCATTGGTTTCAGTAGGTTCAAGCACCCAGTTTAGGGTATAGGCTCCAAAATCATCGGCAGTAAAAATTGCATCTGGATTGAACAACGGATCAGTTGTGTCTTCAGGATCTATATTGCTGAATTCGTAGCCCTCGGGGCCTTCAACTTCCCATTTTCCTATATATCCGTCATCAGTCGGGTAACTGGTGATATCTCCCTTTGCTTCACTGGTAACCACTGCACTTAATTTTGTGCTATATACTCCACAACTTCCTGTTTCTGCAACAATCTCTGAGGTATACTTGTCAAAAACAAATACTGAAATTGTCTCAGCGTTTTCTGCAACTTCGCAGGCATCCCCTTCTGAATTGAAAATTAAACGTGTTTTTACCTCAAAATTATTCCAGCCAATTTCTTTTGGCTCCCAAACTTCTGAAGCGTCGTAACCAATAAGTACTCCTTCAGGGTTATCCGGATCGGTATAATCCCTCCACTCCATACTTACATCTCGTGGTGCATCAGGCAAACCGATATCGTCTATCGTCCAAATATCACCATCCCTAGCTCCTAAATAATTAAATCGAATTCTCAAATTACTCTGACCCATAAAATTTCCAAGGTCGATACTAATATTGTTATTGGGATGCACGGATGTTCCAAAACTACCATAACTGCCACTGCTAAGAGGACCAGTTTTTTCATACAAAGGGTTTATTTCTTCGTCGTAAGAATCTCCACCATTTGTAGAAATTTCCACTCGAATTATAGCACCCTCAGTAAGATTGTATGCCTGGTTGAAACTTAGGATAGCCTGATCCATAGCTCCAAGGTTAAAGACCGGGGTTTCTAAAGTTGAAGGATTATCTCCCGAAACTATGGCGAAACCTTTGTTTCCTTCCGCACCAGAACTCCATTCCTGTTCCGAAACTGCATTTGAATTAATATCTGCTGTAATAAAACTTTGTGGGTTCGTGCGCAACCATTTATCTGGTCTTGTATTATTGGCACTTGAGTTAAAATTAAATTCCGTACTGCCATTTCTATCCGTAATCCGCCATCCATGATTGGTAATGGATGAGTTGTCAAAAGCGCCTCCAGTAAACTCAGAACTAGATTCATAACCTGTTCCAGAAGATAGGGTCACTTCCTCCCCAATACAAACAACTTCCGGATTAACTTCTACTGGAGTAGGCTTAATATCCGAAGGAATGACAGAAAGTATGGCGGTATCAGAAAAAACATTTGTAGAGCAAGCTCCACCGTAGATTTCAACCCTGAAAATGGTGGTTTCATTTATATTAATGGCTTCTATTTGATCAGCCGAAAGGCTGTTGCCGGTGTACACATCTCCGTTTTCCATTACAGTTGACCAGGAAGGAGCCGAACTGCTGCGATATTTCCAGGCTACTACCGCTCCTATATTTTCAGACAATTGTAAGGGCACGGCATAATTAGAGCCTGCATTTTCACAAATGGTAAATATGCGGTCAAAACTCGCAAAATTTAATTCCCCTCCTTCTGAAATTGGATCTATAGTGATGTTGAATGTTTGGCTAACATCATCACAAACTCCTTCACCTTCAATAAAATACTGTATAGTGTGAGTGCCAACGATGGCTTCATCAGTGTAATTCCAACTTATTGCACCGGTTTGGGTATCTAATTGGGCAGCACTTAAAGTTTCACTACTAAAAGTTCCTCCCGATTCAAAATTTTCCGAAGCAACAGCAGCAAATTCATCCGTTATACAATATTCTTGTTGAGTATATGCAAAATTAGCATCAGATTTTTTATTTATAGTTAACGTAAAATCAAAAGATACCGGTTCACAACTATCCTCTTCTGCATCAATGTAATCCACCGTGTTGGTAACAGTAAATGTAGCTTCACCGCTATTGGTTATGTTGATTTCCCCGGTTTCAACATTAAGAGAAAGGGAAGCTCCTTCAATTGTTGAAGTAAAGCTGAAAGAACCTAAAACGGCATTTGTAGTTAGTGTAGGTGAAATTGTTAGTGGATTTTCAGGATCTGAACAAAATTCCTGTGCCTCGTAAGTAAAGTCGGGAATTGGTTTGTCATTTATCGTAATTTCGAAATTGGCTGTTACTTCGGTGCATCCATCCTCGTTTTCCCCGGAATAATCTATAGTTCTTGTAATAACATAGGTTCCTGCATTACTGTTAGAAAGATCTATCGAACCGGTTGCAGCATTCAGGGCTAAACCTGCAGCATTGGCGGTAAAGGTTTCAGCACCTGCATGATCTTCCGTAGCGGTGAGGACAGGATCTGTGTTTTGAGCAGGGTCTCTTGTGTCTTTACAATATACTTCAGCATCATATTCAAAATTAGCAGTGGGCTCTTCCCCAATTACAATGGTTAAGGATTGGCTCTCTATGGGCTCACATAATGCATCAGGGGTGGAATATACAATTTCGTAAGTTCCAATTGTACTGGTAGAGGGCTCTATAATTCCTTCAGAGTTTATAGAAAGTCCTGTTTCGGGCGTAACTGTAAAAACTCCTCCCTCAAAAGCATTTTCGCCATCTAAAGTTGGTATTTTTAAAGCTGTATCGGTCTCACAAAACTCGGAAGCAGAATAGCTGAATTCGGTAATAACCGGTAGAGGTTCAATAGAAACTGTTTTCTGAGAAGTTATCTCTGGACAAGTTGAATTTCCATATGCTCTTAGGGTTAAGGTGACCTCTCCCGATTCGTCCGTTCCGAGAGTATAGGTAGCATCGGTTAAAGAGTTGGCATTGCTAATTTCGCCGTTGCCGTCATGTTCCCATATTATAGAAGAAAAATTTTCTGCACTGGCTTCATCGGTAATTAAAAATGAGGAAGTTGAATAGCAAACGCTAAAAGATTCTCCGGCGACTGCGGTTGGGGGTGGACTTATAGTTAAAACCCCGGCGCCGGTAGTAATTGTGGAACAGGAGTAACCATCAGGTCCTTCTATATAAACCGCATATTCTCCTGCATTATCTGTATTAACAGAAGGTAAAATGAGGGTACTGTTATTTTCTCCTGCTATTTCATCCCCATTTTTAAGCCATTGATAAATCACATCACCTCCCGTTGCAGTAGCAGCGACATTAAAGGTAACCTCGTCTCCCACGCAAACATCCTGATCCTGAGGCTCGGTTTCTACAGTGATATTTTCATCAACGGTAAGAAAAACTTCGTCCGATTGAACGGTCGAGCAGGAGGCAGCACCCGAAATTATTGCATAATATCCTCCATCATCGGCAGAGGTGGCGGGGGAGATCTCTAGGATAGCCGAGGTGGCTCCGGCAACTTCACTGTCGTCACTTTTGTACCATTGATAAGTTAGGTCGTCTCCGGTAGCGGAAACTTCAAATTCCACGTTTTCTCCGGAACATACTCCAAGGCTAAAAGGTTGGGAATTGATTATAATTTCTTCATTAATGGTTATTTCAGTGGTAGTAGTAACTGCTTCGCAACCTTCAGCGGTGGGGATGGAATATGTAACCTTGTGAACTCCTGTTGTACTTGCTGAAGGAGTAATTGCACCTGTTGCCGAATCAATTTCCAGGCCGGGGGTTCCTGTAAAGTTTCCATTTTCATAATTTCCCACACCATCTGTATAATTTACTGTAAAGGAAGTTGAATCGTTGCTGCAGAAGGAAACTTCATTATAAGAGATTACTACAGATGGAACTTCTGTGATAGCTACAGTAGTTGTGGCTATTACTTCATTACAACCTCTCGACGAGGGAATGGTATAGCTAACGGTATAGGAGCCCGGTTCACTTTGATCTGGTGTTATTTCTCCCGTCGTTTCGTTTATAGTCAAACCAGTTTCGGCTGAGAAGCTGCCGTTATCAAAAGCACCGGCTGTGTTGATAAAGGTTACGGCAGCTTTTGCTGCATCAGATTCGCAAAATGGGCCGTCATTATAGATTATTTCTACGGCAGGTTGTTCGGTAATGGTAATTTCGGTTGTTGCTATTACTTCATCACATCCATCGCCATTGCTATTGAGAGTATAGGTAATTATATAGGTGCCGGGTGTGCTACTGCCCGGTGTAATTACTCCCGAAGATAAAATACTAAGTCCTTCAGGTGCCGAAAAAGTTCCGCCTGTAACTGCCCCTGAACCAGTAATGGTTGGATCGTAAGTTGAAGCATGGGATGTGCATAGTTCCGTTGCAGTATAGGAAATTTCCGGTGCCGGAATTTCAGTGATGGTAATCTCGGTTGTTACCGGTACTTCACCGCAACCTTCTCCTGCGGGAGTGGTATAGGTAATGGTATAATCTCCGGGAGTACTTGCCGAAGGATTTATGACACCTGTTTCAGCGTTAATATTTAATCCTGTTGTAGATGAAAATGTTCCGCCTTCATAAGCTCCTGTTCCAGTTAGTGTTGCAGAATAGCCCGTGTCATCTGAAGAACAAAACGGGGCATCAGGATAACTGATTTCAGCTGTTGGAAGTGCAGTAATTGTAACTTCAGTATTTACTGCTACTTCCCCACAACCTCCCGATGCCGGAATAGTATAAGTGACAGTGTATGTACCTGGATCAACCTGAGCAGGAATAAAGGAACCATCCCCTGAAACTATTTCTGTACTGAGATCTCCAGAGGCAGTAAATACACCTCCAGTATAGGCATTTTCTCCCTGCAAGGTCGCCGCTCCAGTCGATTCATTTAAAGAAGTACAATAAGGCCCAGAATATGAAATAGTAGCTGTAGGTGTTTGAGTAACTACAATTTCAATAGAACTATCTAAATTAGCTGAACATCCCGGTGTATTATCGGTGTACGCCGACGAAACTAATGTAATGGTAGTGGTTTCAGTTAATTCTCCGGTAGAAAGAATAGTGCTGGCTGTGGTGCCATCGCCTAACCCTAGTTGAATAGTCTGATTATTTCCCCCTATTGAATACCCCACGGTAGTTTTTGGTGTTCCAGTAATGGTGAAATCGGTTGAAGTGCCGGTGCAGGTAGTGGTGATTTCTGAAGAGATATCAGCTGTGGGATCATCACGAAAATAGATGGTCATTTGGTCTTGACCAGGGCCACAAGCTCCCTTTGGTGCCTCGGTAGTTAAAGTAAGTGTTACTTGACCAGAACTAATGTCATTAAGGCTTGGCGTATAGGTGGTTGATACTGATTCGGTGTTCTGGAATTGACCAGATCCATTTGTGGTCCAGGTAGGTTTTAGATTTCGATTACTTCCGGCAAAGCTATAGGAACCATCTAAGTTTATAGCGGCCTGAATAGAACATACTTCCTGGTCTGGTCCTGCATTGGTTAAAACATAATCATCGACAGCAATTCCTGAAAGAGTAGACCAGTTACCAGGTCCACAGACATTCCACCCTCGCACTCTAATTTCTTCATTATCTCCATAATTTGCGTTTGCATTCACCTTTACATTAATTGAAGTCCCCTCAGGCTCATTGGTGATTTCCCAGCCCGTGGGCAATTCCCATTCATAATAATTTGCTGCATTAACAGGAACAATTGAAAAGGTTATATCATTTGTAGTAGGAGGACAAATTGAGTTGTTAGAAAGGTTTGATGTTATTGCGCCGGGTACTCCTGGAGCTCCGGTTGTAACCTCAATATTCTTAATTTTTGCTAAACTTTCTCCGCAACTATTTTCTGAGCTAACAGACACATCTCCTGAGGTGGTAGAAGCACTGACAGTAACTAAATTTGTTCCCTGCCCGCCGGTTATTGTCCAACCTGTAGGGAAAATCCAGTTATAAGTTTCTGCATCGGCAACCGCTGAAACCGAATAAGTAAGTCCGGTACCTGAAGAGCATACCGCTTCGGGTCCCGAAATTTCCCCCGGCATTTCGGGAGCTGGTGGGTCTATGTTTACCGCCAACGAGCTTTCGGGTCCGGTACCACAGGAGTTGATTGGTTTTACTGTTACGTTTCCATTTTGACCATAATCGCCGGCAGTTACTGTTATTGAATTCCCGTCAGTAGCCCCACTTATAGTCCATCCCGTTGGTACGGTCCAGGCAAATTCTTCTGCCTCAGCAGGGCCAGATACCGAAAATTCCAGTTGATCTCCGGGACAATTAACATCATCAGTGTTTGCGTAGACAATATCAATGGATCCTGCACTAACAGGAGTACCATCTTTAACCGCGACAGCAAAAGTTTGGGCGGTACTGTTACCACAAGAGTTACTTGCTATAACTGATATATTTCCACTTCCTGAGCTGCCGGTTTGCACCGTCACCTCGGGAGTTGTGGTGGTTACAGGATTTCCGTCAGCCCAACCTGTGGGAAAATTCCAGGTATATTCTTCGGCATCTGCTACGGCAGTAATTGAATAAGTTTCCGAAGTTGCCGGGCAAACTTCATTTGCTCCGTTAATACTTCCCGGAGTTGCAGGAGCATCAGGATTAACGGTAACTGTAATTTCTCTGCTTATACCGTTACCGCATTCGTTCGCGGCCTCTACAGAAATAGTTTTATTTCCCGAACTGCTAAAGCTAATATCGGCCGAAGGAATAGTTGTTGTAACTGTGGTGGTTCCATAAGTCCAGTGGTATTCATCGGCACCGGCAATTTCAGCAATGGAAAAAGTATAAATTTCATCCGGACAAAGGTTATCGTGCGTAGTAGTAAATTCCGGTTGATCGGGAATACCTTCATTTACTTTGACTGTTGTAGTTTCCTTTTCACTGGTTCCACATTCATTAACCGCCTGAACCGAAAGTTCATGATTGCCGGAAGAATTTATAGTTAAATTTATATTTGTTTGGGTAGTTGTTTGAGTAGAACCATTAGGTAAAGTCCAGAGGTATTCTGTGGCATTTGTAACTCCAGAAATACTATAATTTTCCTCTTCTCCCGGACAAATCAAGGTTGGAGTTGAAATTGCACCTGGTTGAGCAGGAGTACCTGGTTTTATACCCAGGGTAATTGTATTAGTGCTAATAAAATCGTCAACACAAGGTGTGCCTGAATCTACTTTTAAGGAAATTTCATCATTGACTGATGGTGCATAGGTAAGTGTATTGCCTGTTTTAGGTGATGGAAATGAATTTCCATTGAGTAACCATTCATACTGTGCACTGCTTCCACCGTGATTACTTATGGAATTTATGGAATAAACAGCTTCTTCCCCGGGACACACCGCTGTTTTGTTAGCTTTTATACTTACAGAACCTTCTTTTTTCTCGTAAACAGTTATAATTGCAGAGGCCGGGCTTTGTTCAATAGCTTCTTTTTCAGTATCGCCATTACAATAAGTTACCGACAGCCGGAACCTGTTACTGCCAATAGCTGCATTATAATTGGTTAGATCTTTACTCGTAGCTCCTGGAATATTATTCCAGACACCATTGTTCACACTTACTTCCCAGTGGTAAACATAAGCAATATTGGGATCTGTTGGTGAAACCGTACCCGTGAAAGAAATGGTTTGATCATCACAAACTGTAGATTCAGAATTGGTTGAGATAGTAACTGAAGGTGGATTATCGGTACAATTCTGCCCAAACCCATTCCAGGAATTTAATAGAAATAGAGAAAATATAAATAATATAGAAAGTAATTTTTTTCCCATAATTTTAGAGCGTTAGAATATGAATTACGTAGGGATACACAGTTAAGTGGCTGGAGACTATAAGTCTCTGGGGCAGGGGTGCTTAACGATTAAAAATACTACTTTAATGGATTGTTTTTCTGAAAATTCGTTAAAGCGGAACTTTACTCGATTAAAGTTCTGTTTTACGATTTTTCCTACAACAATATTCTAAGATTCTGAAAGCCAGTATATTATTTTTAAAATGGGAATATGCTTGGAGAAGATAATTTAATTGGTGGATGAGATAATTTAAATAAAAAAAACCGCAGCTTTTGCTGCGGTTTTACCTTGAAACTATATTCTTACAAGATTATTCTCCCAAAAATGGGTATCTGTAATCTTTTGCTGGTACAAAAGTTTCTTTAATTAGGCGAACTGATGCCCATCTAAGAAGATTCATTTTAGAACCGGCTTTATCGTTAGTACCGCTGGCACGTGCACCACCAAATGGTTGTTGTCCAACTACAGCTCCGGTAGGTTTATCGTTAATATAGAAGTTACCTGCCGCATTCTGTAGTAAGTCAGTTGCCAGGGCAGCCATATAACGGTCTCCAGAGAATACTGCTCCTGTAAGTCCGTAGATACTGGTGTTGTCTACAGTTTTAAGAAGGTCTCTCCACTTTTCTTCACTATAGTTTTTATCATCATATACATAGATTGTAACAACTGGTCCAAATAATTCGGTTTCCATAGTTGTATAATGAGGATCTGTAGTAAGAATTACTGTAGGTTCAATAAAGTAACCTTTAGATTTATCGTAATTTCCTCCAATGACTACTTCAGCATCTTTATCTTTTTTAGCTCTGTCGATGTAACCAGCTAATTTATCGAATGCTCCTTCGTGAATAACCGCATTAATAAAGTTAGACATATCTTCAGGAGATCCCATTTTAAAGGATTCTAAATCGGTTTGTACAAAATCTTTGATCTCTGGCCAAAGGCTTTTTGGGAGATAAACTCTAGAAGCTGCACTACATTTTTGTCCCTGGTATTCGAAAGCTCCCCGGGAAATTGCAGTGGCAACTTCTTTTGCATTGGAGGTTGGGTGTACAACAATAAAGTCTTTCCCACCAGTTTCTCCTACAATTCTTGGGTAGGTTTTATATTTATTGATGTTGTTGCCAATTTTACCCCAAATTCCTTTAAATACAGTGGTGCTACCGGTAAAGTGGATTCCTGAAAAATCAGGACTGTCAAGTACGGCGTTGGTAATCATTTCAGGATCTCCCATAACCATGTTGATTACACCATCTGGTAAACCAGCTTCCTGGAATACTTCCATAATCACCTGTGCGGAAAAAATCTGGCTATCACTAGGCTTCCAAACAGCTACATTACCCATTAGGGCTGCACTAGAAGGAAGGTTTCCGGAAATAGCAGTAAAGTTGAAAGGTGTGATAGCGTACACAAAACCTTCCAGTGGTCTGTACTCCACGCGGTTCCAGTTTCCGTCAGAAGATTCTGGTTGCTCGTTGTACATATCTGACATATATTCTACGTTGAAACGTAAAAAGTCACATAGTTCACAAGCCGAATCGATTTCTGCCTGGTATATATTTTTGGACTGCCCAATCATCGTGGCAGCATTAATTCTTGATCTATAAGGACCTGCAATAAGGTCGGCTGCTTTTAAGAAAATCGCAGCGCGTTGTTCCCATTCCAGTTTTGCCCATTTCTCTCTGGCTTTTAAAGCTTCGTCTATAGCTTGATCTACATGCTTTTTCTTGGCGAGGTGGTATGTTCCTACTTTATGTTTGTGATCGTGAGGAGGACGAATATCTGCTGTGTCTCCTGTTTTTATTTGTTCAGATCCAATATAAAGTGGTACTTCCATATTGGAATTATAAAGATCTTTATAAGTGAGTAAAACTTCTTCTCTTTCCGGGCTTCCCGGAGCATAAGATTTTACTGGCTCGTTAACCGCCTGTGGAACGTGAAAAAATCCTTTTCCCATAGTTATTTCGTATTTTTTTGGTTTTCAATTATTATGAGCATAAAGGTAAAAAAATTAGGTGATAATGAATCCTTCTGAAAGGGCATTCACGAAAGCTTAACTTTTTTTGTAAATTCCGTACTTTTATTAAGAAAATTTTATGTGCACCATAAGTCTCACGCCTCATCCTAAAAACTCTAACGGATTTGTCTTAACATCTAATAGAGATGAGGCTACTGAACGACAAACCTATCCGCCCGATTTTAAGACCGAAAATAAGACACTTTTACTTTTTCCTGAAGATGCGGTGGCAGGTGGGAGCTGGATAGGCGTTAGTGAAAAGAAAAGAGTTTTATGTTTAATGAATGGGGGTTTTAAAGCTCATAAACGCGAAGATTCTTACCGAAAAAGCAGGGGTGTGGTTTTAAGAGACTGGCTTATTGCTGAAAATATTAAAACCGAAATTGAAAATTATAACCTAAAAAATATAGAACCTTTCACGGTGGTTATTGTCGATTGGTCTTCCGTACTATTTTTTGCTGAATTTGTCTGGGATGGAAAACAAAAGCATTTTAAAGAACTAGCGATTCAGCCACAAATTTGGTCTTCTTCCCCTTTATATACTTCAGAAATGAAAAAGCTTCGGGAAGAATGGTTTTCTAAACTTCAAAAGGAAAAAAATCTTTCAGCTGAAAATTTATGGGAATTCCATCATTCCGCAGGAAAAGGGGATAAGGAAATCGATTTAATTATTGATCGTGGATTTCTTAAAACCAAAAGTATTTCCCAGGTAGAATTTTTACACGGTAAGCTGAAATTTAAATATGAAGATTTGGAAAAAGAAAAAGTTACGATAAAAGAATTTCCCGGTCTTTAATTTAACGCAAATGGAGCGCTTAATTTAAAAGTAGGGATTTTTACCCTGAATTTTCGGGTTGAGGTAAAGCTTACCATATTGTAATATCCGCTCATAGAACCAAAAGGTGAACTTAGCAGGCACCCGCTCTGGTAAGTATGCGATTCCCCAGGTTTCAAAACCGGTTTCTGTCCAATAACGCCTTCGCCCTGTACAATTTCGGTATGATTTAAAGCATCCTGTATTTTCCAGAAACGCGAAGTTAATTGTACCGAGTCGTTACTTTGATTTTCTATGGTTATATGATAAGAAAAAGCAAAACGAGAGCCAAGGTTCTTAATGAAAGTACCTTCAAAATTGGTATTAACCGAAATTTTTATGCCTCTTGTAACTTGTTGAATCATATATTAGTAAATAGCAAAAGACGCTAAAATTGAAATTATTGAAGCGACTGCTGCTAAAATAAAAAATATAAAGTTTAAGAGCACAAACTTTACAACCGTTTTAACACGTCCCTGGCCGTAAAAACCACGTAAGGCTTTATATAAATAGAAAGCAAAAATAAAATTGAACAACGTAAAAGCCCAGTTCCCCGGAAACAAATAATCCAGGAATAAGGCAATACTTAATAAGATGAAAAATGTGGTTTGAACGTGAAAGGTGAAAATTAAATGCTCAATATAATTAAAAGGACGTCTTATATATAATAACCAGATAAAAAGTGCGAAAACCGGTAAATAGAAGAATATGATAAAGGGCAGTTTGTTGATAAAATAATTTAAAAACAATCCCGGATTCTCTTTTAGCGTGTTCCAGTCTACGGCTTTTTTATAAAGCCAGTGGTTATAGTTGGTTTGTGGATACGAGAGGCTGTCCATGGCAGTTTCTGCATTTCTAATAGTAGTCTCTTTGTAAAACCTTGAATAAAGATCTAATTTTATATTTCCCGCATCCAGATAACTCATTGTATCCAATTCTTCATTAGGTTTATGAAATTCCCTGTAAGAGCGTTTGGCGTTACGTTGCTGATTTACAATTAAAGAATCTAAATTAATTTCTTTCCCGCCCGGGGTGGGTATTAGGTTGGGCTCAGAAAGGCTATCCTGGGCAAGGGCTTCAGTTTCGGTATTATTTACAATGGGCTCTATATTTTCAAAAGAGTTCCCAAAGCCCCAGATTAGAAAAAAGATAATAGATGCACTTAAATAAAATTTAAAAGGATTCGCATAGCGCATCCTTTTTCCCTGGATATAATCTTTAGAAATTTTCCCGGGAGAAAAAAGTAAAACTCTTATGGTGCGGTGAAACCGGGAATCGTAGGCGAATATTCCGGAGAAAAATTCTGAAAAAAAGTCGTCGAATTTTAATTTTTTGGTACTGTTTAACTGCCCACAGCTGGGGCAGTATTTATCACTCCTATCTAGTGGGAATTCACAGTTTAGACATTTAGTGCCCCTGTATTTGAGATCATATCTACTGCCTGCCATTTATATAATGAGTTTGTTAGTCTCCTAATCTAGTTGGTAATCGTGGTAGAATTTCCTGAGCCTACGCCAATTAACCGGTCGTATCTCGCACCCGGACTTCTGTAATAAACCAAAACCTGGTAGGAGTTTTCGGTTTCATCAAAGTTTTCGCTAAAGAATCCTTCATCAATTGTTCCATCAGCTCGCTTTAGCACATATTTATAATTGTAAAACCCTTGCTTAAAAAGCCTGGCACCTTCATAAAGGTCGGAATTTGCATTGTAATTAAGTCGGGTGCTGTTATCTAAGGTGAAATTATTGAACGCTCCGTAAATATGTACTTCGCCGCCGTTTAATTCTGAATAATTCTGAAGTTTAAAATGTACCCAAACATATTCTGCTTCAATTGAAGGGTTTTCGGCAGGTAAGCTTCTTATTAGAAATTGCCCGTTTATATCTGGATTATAAGTATAGGGTTCATTGGCCCGGGTGCGATCTGGAAATAGATAATGATGGTAAAGCTCGTTAAGGGAAACCGAACTAATATCGGCAGAGGAAGCTCTTAATTCTTTATTGTCAAACTGAAGATATTCGTTGCCTCCCCAAAAAGCAGTTTCGGAGTCATACCGATAAACCAAATCATTGCCAACAGTATATTGGGGTTTAATATTTTTAATTGCGGTTCTTAAATTATAATTCTGAATAATGAGTACATTGACTGTATTGTTAGGATTTTTAAGTAATAAATTAGGAGATTCAATGGTGAAATTTACCACCTGTTTTTCATCTATAAACTCAAGATTTCTGGAGCGTCTAAGATTTAATCTCACCTGGGCTATATTCTCATAGACCATAAATTTTCGCGAGAAAACAAGTTCTTTCTCCCCATTAAAGATCTTTATCATATAATTTCCGCTAAGCTTAAAACCGCCGGTATCTTGATTTGGGATTCTTAATTCGTAATGCGAAAATGGCTGAAGCGTATTATAAGAATTCAAATAATTAAAGATCCTGATATCATCAAAACCAATTAAATATTCAGATTTTGCCAGTTGGTTGGGAGTCCAGTCGTAGTTATAATGTTCTATGGTGTAGTAATAATCGGCTTCGTCCCCAATAATATCATCAAACTTTAAAGTCAACTGCTCACCCAATTGTAAAATGGGGTTTCCGCTAGTGGTTTGGGAATTTCCGGAGAGCTGAATGCTTCTAATATAATTAGGCGGAAGGGTTTCTCCTACAACCTGAGCGACCGATTTTAGTGATAAAAATGATAAAAAAAGAAAAATAAAACAGTTTTTCATTTGAAATTGGATCTACACAAATGTACTTACAAATCTCATTCCGCAATTTTTAACATTTCACTTTAACAGTTTAAGTACTTAAAATTCTTTGTTTTCTTGGGATAAGTGCAGTTAAAATTCCTAAATTTGCACGACTCAAAACAAAAAAATTTAACATACACTCCATCCTATGTCAAAAGACATTCGAATTAACAGAGGATTATCTCTAAAATTAGAAGGGGAGGCGGAAAAAGAGCTTGTAAAGGCTCCAAGGTCTAAAACCTACGCAATTAAACCGCCAGATTTTCACGCTTTGGTACCTAAAATGGTCATAAAAGAAGGAGCTAAAGTCCTTGCCGGCGATGAACTTTTCTTTTCAAAATACACTAATGAATTACGTTTTACCAGCCCCGTTAGCGGGACGCTTAAGCAAATTAAGCGTGGTGAAAAACGTAAAATCATGGAAGTGATTATAGAGGCCGATCCAGAAGACACTTACAAAGATTTTGGTAAAATGGACGCTGCTTCTTCTGATGCTGAAGCTGTAAAGCAACGCATTTTAGAAAGTGGTTGTGGTGCATTTATTAATCAACGTCCATACGATATTGTTGCCGATCCTAAAGATACGCCTAAGGCTATTTTTATTTCTGCAGTAAGTACGGCGCCTTTAGCTCCAGACTGGGGCTTCATTCTAAAAGAAAAGCAAGCTGCTTTTCAGGAAGGAATTAATGCGCTTAAGAAACTTACTCCGGGGAAAGTACACCTGGGTGTAGATGCTAGCTCGGCGCAATATTTAAAAGATATTAAGGGCGTAGAACTTCATAATGTAAAAGGACCGCATCCTGCAGGAAATGTTGGGGTTCAAATTCATAAAATAGATCCTATTAATCAAGGAGATAGAGTTTGGACAGTGAATCCTGAAGATGTGACTATTATTGGTAATCTTTTCCTTACGGGAAATTATATAGCTGATAAAACCGTTGCTGTAACAGGAAGCGAAGCTGCCAACCGTAAGTATTTTGCTACTAAAATTGGGGGTGAAGTTGCAGATCTTATCAATAAAGTTGATGAAGATGTGCGTATCATTTCAGGAAACGTGCTTACCGGTCTTAAGTTAGCCTACGATCAACACATAAGCTTTTTCTCTAACGAAGTAACCTTAATTCCGGAAGGAAATAATTACAGAGCTTTTGGTTGGTTGCCATTTACTTATAATAATATTCACTCCAATTCAAGGACTTCCTTATCCTTTTTGTTTCCAAATAGGAAATTTAAGCCTACTACCAATTTAAATGGTGAAGAGCGAGCTCTTGTAGTTACGGGCGAAATGGAAGAGGTTTTACCTATGGATGTTTACCCAATGCAGCTTATTAAAGCTTGTATGGCCGGTGATATTGAGAAAATGGAGAATCTTGGGATCTATGAAGTAGCTCCTGAAGATTTTGCTTTGGTAGAATACGTGAATACATCTAAGATTGAAATTCAGGATGTAATTCGACTTGGTTTAGATTTAATGATTACTGAAGTAGGTTAAAAAGCAGTAGAATTATGGAATGGATTAGACAAAAATTAGATAAAATAAAAGAGCCCTTTGCACCGGGGAAAAAATATGAAAAGTATGCACCTGCGGTTAACGCGATAGATACTTTCTTATTTACTCCAAATCACACTACGCAAAAGGGATCTCATATTCGTGACGCTGTAGATTTAAAGCGTACAATGATCACAGTGGTACTTGCGCTTGTTCCGGTTATGATTTTCGGAATGTGGAATGCAGGTTACCAGTATTATTCACAATTAGGTGAAGCATTTACCTTTTGGGAAGCGCTTGGACACGGAGCATTGAAATTTATTCCAATGATCGTGGTTTCTTATGCGGTTGGACTGGGAATTGAATTTGCGTTCGCCATCTTTAGAGGGCACGAAGTAAACGAAGGCTACCTGGTAACAGGATTGTTGATCCCTATGATTATGCCAATAGATCTTCCACTCTGGATGTTGGCTTTATCTGTGGTATTTGCTGTGCTTGTTGGTAAGGAAGCTTTTGGAGGAACAGGAATGAATATTCTTAACCCGGCGCTTACCGCAAGGGCATTTGCATTTTTTGCATATCCTACTTATATGTCTGGTAACCAGGTTTGGGTTAGTGAAGCCAGTAAAGTAGACGCGGTTTCTGGTGAAACAATTCTTGGTTCACTTGCAGCAGGAGATAATGTGAGTTATGGTATGATGGATATGTTCTACGGAATAATCCCTGGCTCTGTCTCAGAAACATCTACACTTTTAATCCTTGTAGGTGCACTACTCTTAATTTTGACAAAAGTAGGAAGCTGGAGAATTATGCTGAGTGCTGTTATTGGAGCAATAGCAATGGGACTTATTTTTAACGCTTTGCCATCTTTGGGAATCCCCGGGAATGAGCTTACAAACTTCCCCTGGTATGGTCACTTAATTGTTGGTGGTCTTGCTTTTGGTATTGTATTTATGGCTACCGATCCAGTTTCGGCCGCTCAAACAATGAAGGGTAAATGGATCTACGGGTTTTTAATAGGTTTTCTATCAGTAATGATTAGGGTATTTAACCCGGCATATCCAGAAGGGGTGATGCTTGGGATCTTACTTATGAACGTTTTTGCGCCTACGATAGATCACTATGTAATTCAGTCGAATATAAAGCGTAGAAAGAAAAGAATTAACGCGGACAACACACAGGTGAAAACAGCAGTTTAGTTATGGAAGAAAAATCAGTAAATAAAACAAACAGTAACGGTTATACGTTTCTTTTTGCGGTGATTATGGTGTTGGTTGTAGCCTCTGTCTTGGCTTTTACAGCAACCTCGCTTCAGCCTATTCAGAGAGAAAATGTACGCCAGGAAAAAATGCAGAACATTCTTGCCACTATTGGTGTTGAAACCGATAGACCAGGAGCTGAAGAACTATACAACCGGTATATTACAGAAGCCGTAACCTTAGACCAAAACGGAGAAGAAAGAGAAGGTGTTGACGCTTTTACTGTAGATTTAGCTAAGGAAATTAAAAAACCGGCAGAGGAACAAAATTTCCCACTATATGTTGCCGATTATGAAGGGGAAAAATATTATATAGTTCCTCTAAGAGGTAACGGATTATGGAATGCGATCTTTGGTTATATTTCTTTAAAAGATGATGTAAATACTATTAAGGGTGCCACTTTTGATCACCTTGGGGAAACTCCGGGTCTTGGTGCAGAAATTACTAAAGAATGGTTTAAAGAAAGTTTTGCCGAGGAAAAGATTTTTGATGACAGTGGAAATCTTGTAGGAGTATCTGTTGTAAAAGGAGATATAGATCCTTCAGACAAAGACGATAACCAGGTAGATGCAATATCGGGAGCGACAATTACCGGGGACGGTGTTTCTGATATGATTTCAGAAAGACTTAAGCGTTATCTGCCTTACTTCAAAAAGCAAACAGAAATTAACGTTGCAACTAAGTAATTATGGCTACAGAGAAAAAAAATATTTCAGAAGAGAAAGAAGCCAAAAAGAAAGAGATGATCTTTTTTCTATCCAGTTCAGAAGAAAAAGAGCACTTCCTTTCTAAAGGCAATAGAAAATTATTGTCAGATCCATTAGACGACAACAACCCGATTACTGTACAGGTACTGGGTATTTGTTCGGCACTGGCAATTACAGTGCAATTAGAACCGGCTGTAGTAATGGCTATCGCCGTAGTTGCGGTTATGGCTTTTAGTAACATGATCGTTTCTATGTTACGTAATATGATTCCAAGTAGAATTAGGATTATTGTGCAACTGGTAGTTGTAGCATCTCTGGTGGTTTTAGTAGACCAGATTCTTAAAGCTTATGCTTACGATGTAAGTAAGCAGCTTTCTGTATTTATTGGTTTAATTATAACCAACTGTATCGTAATGGGACGTCTGGAAGCCTTTGCTTTAGGTAACGGGGTTTACAAATCTTTCCTTGATGGTATAGGTAACGCTGCGGGGTACGGCCTAATTCTTATAATTGTTGCGTTTTTCCGGGAGCTTTTAGGTTCAGGAAAATTATTCGGATTTGAAGTTTTAGGACATAAAGCAGCAACCGTGGCAGATTCTACAGGTTTATATGCTTTAGGTTATGAAAACAACGGTCTAATGTTGCTTTCGCCAATGGCGCTAATTGTTGTTGGTTTGCTTATTTGGGTACAACGTGCAAGAAACCGTAAACTGATAGAAGAGAACTAAAAGCACAACAGCTTTAATAAAATTAAATTATGGACTATATAAATTTATTTGTTAGAAGTATTTTCATAGAAAATATGATTTTTGCCTACTTCTTAGGGATGTGTTCCTATTTAGCAGTGTCAAAAACCGTAAAAACAGCTGTTGGATTAGGTGCCGCTGTAATCTTTGTACTTAGTATTACTGTACCTATTAACTATTTGCTGGACAATTACCTATTGCAACCGGGAGCTTTGCAATGGCTTGGTGCTGAGTACGCCAATGTAGATCTTAGCTTCTTGAGCTTTATCATGTTTATCGCGGTAATTGCATCTATGGTACAATTGGTAGAGATGATTGTTGAGAAATTCGCTCCTGCATTATATGGTGCTTTGGGTATTTTCTTGCCGCTTATTGCTGTAAACTGTGCTATCCTGGGAGGATCACTTTTTATGCAACAAAAGGATTTTGGAGCTATAACAGAAGCACTAACCTACGGGTTTGGTAGTGGAATTGGATGGTTCCTGGCAATTCTTGGTATTGCAGCTATTCGTGAAAAAATAGCTTACTCTAATGTGCCTGCTCCATTAAAAGGTTTGGGGATAACATTTATTATCACCGGGCTTATGGCGTTAGGATTTATGAGTTTTATGGGAATTAAATTATAATCGCAAAAGAAAGATTATGACAGTTATTATAGCAAGTATAGTAGTATTTTTAGCATTAATACTCATATTGGTTTCTGTGTTATTGGGAGCAAAGGCAAAATTAGCGCCTTCCGGTCCGGTTACCATTAACGTAAATGGAGAAAAGGATATGGAAGTTGGTTCCGGTGGGACTTTGCTTTCTACCCTTGGAGACAATAAACTATTTTTACCTTCTGCCTGTGGGGGTGGTGGAACCTGTGTACAGTGTAAATGTATTGTAGAAGAAGGTGGCGGTGCCATTCTTCCTACCGAGGAGCCACACTTTACCCGTAAAGAGATCGCACAGGGATGGCGATTAGGTTGCCAGGTGAAGGTGAAAGAAGATATGAAAATCACTATTCCGGAAGAAGTATTCGGAATTAAAAAATGGGATGCAACTGTTGTAAGAAATTATAACGTAGCTTCTTTTATCAAGGAATTTGTTGTTGAAATTCCTGAAGATATGGATTATAAAGCCGGAGGGTATATCCAGATCGAAATTCCTAAATGTGAAGTGAAATTCGAAGATATGGATATCACCGCTCACCCTGAAGAACACGATGTACCTGATATGTTTGAGGCCGAGTGGGATAAATTTAAACTTCGTCCACTGGTAATGAAAAACCCGGAAACTGTAGAGCGTGCTTATTCTATGGCTTCTTATCCTGCTGAAGGGCGTGAGATTATGCTTAACGTTCGTGTTGCTACCCCGCCATGGGATAGAGCAAAAGACGGTTGGATGGATGTAAATCCTGGTGTTGCTTCTTCTTATATTTTCTCAAGGAAAAAAGGAGATAAAGTAATCATCTCAGGACCTTATGGAGAATTCTTTATCAACCACAGTGAATCTGAAATGCTTTACGTTGGTGGTGGAGCCGGAATGGCGCCAATGCGTTCTCACCTTTACCACTTGTTCCGTACCCTTAAAACCGGAAGAAAAGTAACTTACTGGTATGGTGGACGTTCAAAAAGAGAATTATTCTATACTGAACACTTTAGGGCATTGGAAAGAGATTTCCCTAACTTTAAGTTCTACTTAGCTCTTTCTGAACCAATGGAAGAAGATAACTGGAAAGTAAAGGAAAGTCTTGACGATGATGGAGATGGATTTGTAGGCTTTATTCACCAGGTTGTAATAGATAATTATTTAAATCATCACGAGGAACCAGAAGATATTGAATTGTATTTCTGTGGTCCACCATTAATGAACAAAGCTGTTCAAAAAATGGGTGAAGACTTTGGAATGCCACCGGAAAACATCAGGTTTGATGATTTTGGAGGTTAATAAAAACAGAATCCCGCTTTTTAAAGCGGGATTTTTTATTTTTGCATTATGGCAAAACTAAACGATCAGGAACTGCACAATCTTGCAATGAATATTGTAGGGAAAGCGCTTGAAGAACAGGGATACGAGTTTCTTGGGGTAAACAGCGAGTTTCAAAGAGACCCGCAGTTTGTTGCTTTAAAAGATAAAAAACTCCACTTTGTAATTGTTCGAGCTATAGAATATCCGCACAATCCTAAAGAATACGATATGGCATTTCTTAGGTCTATAAAGGATCACGCCATCAAATTTAAAGCCCGAACTTTTTATGCTGGGGTTGGTTTAGCAAATTCTGCCGATTATGAAAAGCCGGTTATGCACGGCGAAGAATATGTGGTTAACTATGAAGGCTGGCAGGAAATTTAAGTTTTCATTCTGGACCCTTAAAAATAAACCTACTTTAAATTATAGCCGTTAATATTTTTATTTAGATGAAAAAAATCACTGCATTATTCTTTCTTGTTTTGTTTAGTATTTCCTGCAAGGATGAGGGCCCCCAGGCAAACACATATACCGGAAATGCTCTTGGAACCACTTATCAGGTGAAATATTTTTCTTCCGAAGATTTTAATACTGAGAAGGCTTTAGATTCTATTTTTAAAGTGATCAATACTTCATTGAGCACGTACCAGGATGATTCTGATATCTCCCGGATTAATGCCGGGGCTGAAGATGTAGTGGTTGATGTTCATTTTCAAAAAGTATTTGAACTTTCTAAGAAAATTTTTAAAGAGAGCAATGGCTATTTTGATCCCACAGTGGGCAGTTTGGTCAATGCTTACGGATTTGGACCCGATAAGCCCTTAAATGAGCCTGACAAAGCCATGTTAGATTCCATAAGACAACTCGTAGGTTTCAAAAAAGTGAAACTGACTGATGAAAATACCATCCAAAAGGAAAACCCGAACATCTACCTCGATTTTAATGCAATTGCCAAAGGCTATACCATAGATGTGATTGCCGAATATTTAGATTCTAAAAACGTCGAAAATTATCTGATTGAGTTAGGAGGGGAATTAGTGGCTAAAGGACAAAATATAGAAAATGAAGCCGACTGGATGATCGCTATAGACAATCCGCAGCAAACTGAAGCCGAGCGGACGTTACAAACCGTGCTTGCGCTGAAGAACCGCGCGATGGCAACTTCAGGGAATTACAGGAAATTTAGGGTAGACACCACTACCGGAGAACGTTTTGTACATACTATAAATCCCCTAACCGGTGAAGCGGAAAAAAGTGATCTACTTAGCGCTTCCGTACTTGCTGAAAACTGCACTCTTGCCGACGGCTATGCCACCGCTTTTATGGCTTTAGGATACGAAAAATCCTTAGAAATGCTGGAAGAACTGGAGAATGTAGATGTGTATTTTATCTATGCTGATGAACAGGAAAGTATGCGGGTTTTTACTTCTGAGGGTTTTGAGGAAATGTTAAGAGATTAGCGTTTATAGCAAACTGGAATAACTTCCCCTTTTGCAAGACGGTATTTATCAATTTCTTCAGTAGATAATTGGGTTGTATAATCTACTTCTTCTACTTTAAAACCAATGTCGCGCAATTTCTCAAAATAATCCCTGCCGTAGATTCTAACGTGATCATACTGGCCAAAAATACGTTCCCGTTCATTTCTATCGGTAATCGAATCATCTTCAAAAGTTTTTTCCCTATTCAAATCCTGTGGGATTTGTAAGATCGCCGTACCTCCGGGCTTTAGGATGCGGTGAAGTTCCTGCATCGCTTTGGTATCATCTGGGATATGCTCTAAGACATGGTTACAGAGAATAAAATCGAATTCATTTTCTTTAAATGGCAAATCACAAATATCAGCCTGTACATCGGCTAAAGGAGAATTTAAGTCGGTCGTGGTGTAATCAAGATTTTTGAGCTTTCTAAAGCGCCTATAAAAAGCCTGCTCGGGTGCAAAGTGTAATACTTTCAGGTTTTTATTGAAAAATTCAGTTTCATTGTTTAGATAAAGCCAAAGTAAACGGTGGCGTTCCAGGGAAAGGGTAGAAGGGGAAAGTACATTCTCCCGCTGGTTTATATATCCGTAAGGTAAAAATTTAGAAAAGCTTTTCCCGTCAATGGGATCGGTGTATTTATTTCCGCGAAGCGCGTATTTAAAGAACGGTTTTACCCAATAACTCAACCTGATAAGCAAAGGTCTGGGAACAGTGTTTAAAACTACTTTAAAAAGTTTGCTCATTAAAAATTGCTAACGCGATTCAGACTTTTATGTCGCCCCAGTTTTCGCCAGATTTAATACGATAAAGCTGCATTTCTGAAACTCCAAATTGCTTGGCCAGAACTTTGATCCTGGTCTTTCTTTTCGGGTCTAAAAGCTTCTTTTTTAATATTACGGCCTGTGCATAGGTAAGTTTGGAATAAGTAACTACGCGTCTCAACTTTCGTTTGCGTTTGTTTTCCTTTACGCCGGGGCTGTTATGCTGGTGTTTTACCCATTCTTCCTGGTTAGTCCAGGCAAGATTTTCTAAGCGGTTGTCGTCTTTTTTAAAATTCTTGTGTATTACGAATTTATCGTCTTCTTTCTTATCAAGAAAAAGTTCAGCAACAATTCGGTGTACGTAGTAAGCTTTGTGCTTTCCATTTTGAAGCCTTGGCGAAAAACTGGTGTAACCGTTGGTGCGGCCGCCATTTATTAATTCGCCTTCAGGAAATTGCACGTAGCTAATTATCCTGCCGTAGTTGGAAACATCATAGACAAAACGATCCTGCCATTCTTCTTTATGAAGCTTTTTCCAAATTTCACCTCTAAAATTCTTTACCATACACCTGGGCTTTAAACTCATCTTCTTCATCACTCTCAATTCCTAAAGCTTCATAAATATAATCGAAAGTAGAGAGTAATTGCGGTTTACCATCTACAAGTGCCACATCGTGTTCAAAATGAGCGCTGGCTTTATTATCTGCCGTTAAGATGGTCCAACCGTCAGGCAATTGTTTAATTCTTCTGGTTCCAAGATTTATCATAGGTTCAATGGCCACAACCATTCCTTCTATAAATTTTTTACCACGACCTCTTTTTCCGTAATTCGGCATCTCAGGATCTTCATGCATTTTAGCGCCTAACCCGTGACCAACCAATTCCCTTACCACACCGTAACCTCTATCCTCAGTGTATTTCTGAATTGCATATCCAACATCACCTACACGGTTTCCGGCTTTAAACTCCCTTATTCCCACGTAAAGGGATTCTTTGGTTGTTTTTAAAAGTTCTTTTATTTCAGGTTTTACCTCACCAACTTCAAAAGTATATGCGTGATCGCCGTAAAATCCGTTTTTTAGCGCTCCACAGTCTATAGAAATGATATCACCCTCTTCCATAGGTTTATCGTTGGGAATCCCATGTACAACCTGTGCATTAGGACTCATGCAAAGTGAATTAGGAAAATCATACATTCCCAAAAAACCCGGTTCGGCACCGTGGTCGCGAATAAATTCTTCGGCCATTTTATCTAACTCCAAAGTTGTGACTCCGGGTTTAATATGCGGCGCAAGCATTCCCAGTGTTTTAGATACGATAAGTGCGCTTTCGCGCATTAATTCAATTTCTTCAGGATTTTTGGTAATTATCATATACTGAATTTAAAATCGGCCTAAAAAACCGAATTTCTTCTTTTTCTTTTCTCTTATTATAGCTCTGTCTTTTAATCTCTGGTAAATCTCTCCCCAGCCCCACATTCCGCCAATGTTCCGATCGTCTATAAAAATGTCCGCCAGGATCTTGCGACTTATGTTATCCTCAAAAACCTCTTCAGGATAACTTTTATTAATGGCATAAAATCTAATGCCTCTTTTTTCGCAAAAATGAACCGCTTCTTCAAGTTTATCTTCAGCGCGATACGTCCATAAAATCAAACGGTGCCCGTCTTCCTGCAGTTTTTTGAGCGTCTCAAAAGCAAAAAGCTTTGGCTTTCCTATTTCCGGAAATTTATTTTCTACAATAGTTCCGTCAAAATCTACTGCTATGGTTAAGGAATGGGGCATAACGCAAAATTAACAAGTTTTACTGAATATTCTTTCTATTTATTCAGAATAAGGATCTGCATACTCTTTTCCTTCAACTATTTTCGCAATGTCTTCTTCCAGGCTCTCGATAGAATACTCTACAAAACGGTTCACTTCTTTTCCATCTTTCAGGAAAATAATGGTAGGAACACGGTGAATATTGTATTCTTCATCCAGGGTTCCCGGCGCTTTTTTAGCCCGGTTTACCGCGATATTTTTAAGCTTTTTCCGGTCAAAATCTACCTCGTCTAAAAGCTTAAAAAACTTAGGTACTTCGTAACGGCTATCGCCACACCAAGTTCCCATAAGCATAAGAATTTCATACTCAGCAATATGCTTTTCTATGATTTCCAAAGCTTCCTTTTTTGGCTTGTAATTTTCATAACCGGGAACAAACCACCGCGAATGCGGTGCTTTTTCCAGGTCAGCTTGTGAAAATTCGCCTAAAAGCATTCCTGCTGAATTATTATTTTCTATTGTTGTTTTGTTATCTGAAACTTCTCCTGAAATCAAGGAAAAACCCAGAAAAAGCAGCAATACTTTATTTATCATTCTAAAATTAAATTAGTGGATCTTCAGTCATTACTTCGGGCTGATCGATACCCATTAGCTTCAGGATAGTCGGAGCGATGTTTCCAAGCTTACCGCTTTTGATGTTTTTTATATCCTTATCTAATAAAATTAATGGAACCGGGCTGGTGGTATGTGCTGTATTTGGGCTGCCGTCTTCATTTATCATAATTTCACTGTTCCCGTGATCGGCAATAATAATTACCGCATAATTATTTTCCAGGGCAGCTTCAGCTACGTCCTTTGCACAAGAATCTACCGTTTCAACGGCCTTCACTGCTGCATCAAAAACTCCGGTATGGCCAACCATATCAGGATTTGCGAAATTTAGGCAGATAAAATCAGCCGACTCGTCTTTAAGTTCTGGTATAATTTTATCCCTAATTTCAAAAGCGCTCATCTCTGGCTGAAGATCGTAAGTAGCTACCTTGGGGGAACTGCACATTAAACGCTTTTCACCTTTAAATGGTTTTTCCCGACCTCCACTAAAGAAGAAAGTAACGTGGGGATATTTTTCGGTTTCAGCAATCCTAATTTGCTTTTTACCCATATATTCAAGGACTTCGCCCAAAGTAGATTTAATATTGTCTTTTTTAAAGACAACATTTATACCTTCAAAACTATCGTCATATTTGGTTACCGTTACATAATACAACGGCATTTTCTTCATCTCATATTCAGGAAAATCGTCCTGGGTTAAAGCTTGGGTAAGTTGTCTCCCACGGTCGGTTCTAAAGTTGAAGAAGATTACAACTTCTTTCTCTTTTAAAGTAGCAACCGGCTCACCGGCATCATTGGTCATTACGATAGGTTCTATGAACTCATCGCTAACCTTGTTTTCGTAACTTTTAGAAATGGTTTCAGCAGCATTTGTACTTTTGGTTCCTTCTCCTTTAACGATAAGGTCGTATGCTTTTTTCACCCTTTCCCAACGTTTATCACGATCCATTGCGAAATAACGGCCTATAACCGAAGCAAGTTTTCCGTTGGTCTTTTCTAAATGTTCTTCAATTTCTTCAAGAAAACCTTTTCCTGAATGCGGGTCTACATCACGACCATCGGTAAAAGCGTGAACGTATTTTTCTTTTACCCCAAACTCTTCCGCAGCCGAAAGCAATCCTTTTAAATGATTGATGTGGGAATGAACTCCACCATCACTTAAAAGTCCCATAAAATGTACGGGTTTGTTATTTTTTATTGCATAATTAAAAGCTTCCTCTAATACGGGTTCGTCTTTTAAGGTATTTTTTTCTACCGCCATATTAATTTTTACCAAATCCTGGTAAACAATCCGGCCGGCTCCAAGGTTCATATGTCCTACTTCACTATTTCCCATTTGTCCTTCTGGTAATCCCACCTGCATCCCGTCAGTACGCAATTCGGCATGCGGATATTTTTCCAGGATGCTATCCATAAAAGGTGTTTTTGCTTTGGCTATAGCTGAAACGTCAGGGTTTTGCGTGATTCCCCAACCGTCTAAAATCATTAGTAGAACTTTCTTATTCATAATATTAGTTAATTTTGACCATAAAGATAAAAACAAATTGGCGGTATGCTAAATCCACACCCGCTAATGTTTTATTAAATATGAAAGACTCCATCAGGTTTTAAAGGAGATAGAGCTAAAAAAATCAACTTCTAAAAAACTGAAAATTTTTCTTCTGCTTCTAGATTTTAAAATTTTAACTTTTAACCCGCTACTTTGGAATACTTTTTTAATAACATCTACGTTCTTTGAACAGACTGATGTGAAGTGGTAATATGCTGAAATTTAGATTTATAAGCTACGAAATGTTAAAATTTACATTCTCAAGACTAAATAATCTAATTAACCGGAATATTTTGTATGTTGGCATCACATTTGGAATAAATTAACAGAACATTAATTTTAAACAACGTGTATGATTTATAGACTTCTGACTGTATTTGCCGTAATGACCTTCTCTTTTGCATTTACAACTACAGATAATTTAGATTCCAATCTTGAAAATTTAGGAATAGAGGCAGACGCTTCATCGGTTTCTGAAGAAAATACCAAAACAAGTTTTGAAATTAAAGTCGCTAATCTTTACAGCGAATTTTCTACAAATAATAGCAGTATCCCTACAATGCCTGTTTTTGAAAAAGCTATGAAAGGCTATGACCAACTCGAAGAAAAAGGAAAAGTAGGAAAGAAAATACTTACCGTAATAGATTTCGGGCTTTCTTCTACCAAAAAACGTATGTGGATTATGAATATGGAAACAAAAGAAGTATTGTTTAATACGTATGTTTCCCACGGAAAAAATACCGGTGGTGAATTCGCTACCAAATTTTCTAATACAGTGAATTCTCTGCAAAGTTCACTTGGTTTCTACGTTACCGCTGAAACTTACTATGGAAAAAACGGATTATCGCTTTTTATTGATGGAATGGAAAAAGGCTTCAACAGCAACGCGCGTAAGCGTTACGTGGTGATTCACGGCGCCGATTATGCAGAACCTAATTTTATAGATAGATTAGGAAGATTGGGAAGAAGCTACGGATGTCCCGCGGTACCAAATACAATCGCTAAAGATGTGATAGATACTATTAAAGAAGAATCCGTAGTATATATTCACAAAAACGATAAAAACTATTTAAATAATTCTTCGCTGCTTAATTAATTCGCAGAAAGTAATTTATAGATGGCAGCATCTCTTTTGTAGACATCTTCTGCAAAATGGGTGCTGCCATTTTCGTTCCAGGCCGTCCAGTAGAGATGGTGTACTTTTACTTTTTGTGTAATTTTTATCGTGGTTGTCTTACCCGAATCAAGAATTTCTTTAATCTTTTCCTCATCATATTCCGGTTGATCGCTCAACAGCATCTTCGCCAAATCCAACACATCCTGCACCCTTACACAACCCGAACTTTGCGCCCTTAGATTTTTGTTAAAAAGCGATTTTGAAGGGGTATCGTGCAAATAGATCATGTACTTATTAGGATAGATAATCTTCACCAATCCAAGCGGATTTGCCGGTCCGGCTTCCTGCCTAAAAGTATAGCCTTTTACTTCAGAGGAAGACCAGTTAACTTCACTGGTAGATAATCTGTTTCCTGAACGATCAAAGATGCTGTAATTCTTTTTTGAAATATAATCGGGATCTTTAGCTGCTGAAGGAATTACATCTTTGCGCTTAATAGTAGGAGGGATGGTCCAGGTGGGGTTATAGACTATATGTTCAATTTCTTCAGAAAAAACGGGGGTTTTCCTGGCTTCAGTACCAACCATCGTGCGATGCGTTGCTACAGTATCGCCATTCCTCACAAAGTGTAAGCGGTAATTCGCAATATTCACTACAATATGTTGATCACCAAGATTTTTGGGATACCAGCGCCAGCGTTCTAAATTAACCAGAATTTGTTCCAGGCGTTCCTGGTAAGTTTTATTCAGGGTCTTTATTGTGCCGCCCCCAATCACACCATCGGTTTCTATTCCATACTTTTCCTGAAATTTCTTTACCGCTTCCTGTAATGGTTTTTCATAAGTAATTGCACTGTCTACGATCTCTTGCTGCCAATACCCTAGTTCTTTTAAACGTTGTTTTATATTAGGAATACGTTCATCTTTTTCATCAGCTTTTATGCTTTCTCCTTCTTCGGAAACAAACGTGGGATCTTCTTGATTTCTAGCAAGTTTTCGGTATTCTTTTAAAGACCGTTTTAAACCCTTATAAACTTCATGTTTTGGAACTACAGAGTCTATTGCAGCAAGGATATTTTTCTGCCGAACTCCATAATCCAGAAGTCCGGGAAGATCAATTTTATTGCTTTCTACCCCCCAGATATCATAAATTTCAGCAGGGTTTAGTTTTCCCGAATTATAATCTGAAGCCAGCGCAAAAAATGCATCCGTTAGAATGATTTCAGTTAAACTACGTTCCTCATCATCTAATTCTGATAAATTGGTAAGGGAGTTTTTTAAATAAGATAAATGATAATCTTTAGGTTCGAGTCCGTCTTCAGTTGCTCTTTCAATGCTTCGGTAGAGATCTTCCCGCAAGGCTCTTTCGGTCCAGATTGGGGTGTAATCCCTTTTTGAATAAATTGAGTCCAGTAAATTAGCGTGCTGCAAATCAATAGTTCCAACCGAATTTAAAACTCCAGGAAATTTTTTGGCGATCAATTCAGCAGATGCCAGTTTCTCAATGACTTCTGCTTCTTCCTCTTTGGCGGTTTCAATTCCCGGCTTCCGGTCTTTATCATCCCCACAGGAAATAAAAAATACAAAAGCAAAGAGCATTAAAAATTTAAAAAACTTCATAGGAAAAAGCAGGTTCATTGATCTTTTGGGGTAAAATAGGGGTTAAGCTCTTACATCTTGATAAGACTCATTGCGGTCAAATTGCACTTCGGCAAAAGGACACAATGGATCTATTTTGTATTTGTTTTCACGAGCAAAATCTACACTATGCGCTAAAAGTTTAGTGGCAATTCCCTGGCCTTCCAATTCCGGTCTTACCTCGGTGTGGTCTATAGTAAGAATATCTCCGGGTTTCTTGGTGTAGGTAAGCTCTGCGTAAATGCCTTTTTCGTCTTCTACGAAGAACATTCCGCGGCTATCGTTTTCGCGATGTTTAATATCCATATTCTTATTCCTTAAAAATACCGTCTACAATTCCGTAATCCTGAGATTCCTGGGCATCCATCCAGTAATCACGATTAAAATCCTTAAGTACTTTTTCCTGGGTTTGCCCACAGTTTTCAGCAAGAATTTTAGCACTTAACTCTCTTGTTTTTAAGATCTCGTTAGCCTGAATTTCAATATTTGAAGCCTGGCCTCTGGCACCGCCCATAGGCTGATGAATCATCACCTTTCCGTGAGTTTGTATAAATCTTCTGCCTTTGGTTCCTCCCGAAAGCAAAATAGATCCCATTGAAGCGGCTAAACCACTGCAAATAGTAGAAACGGGGCTTTTAAGGCTTTGCATGGTATCGTAAATTGCAAATCCATCGGTTACGTAGCCGCCGGGACTATTGATAAAAAACTGAATTTCATCATCGCCTTCCATATCAAGGTATAGCAGCCTGTCTATAACGTGTTTTGCAGATTTGTCGTTTACTTCACCCCAAAGAAAAACTTTGCGTTCTTTAAGGAATTTTGCGTCTATTAGGTCCTGGGTTTTACCGGGTTTATTGCTCATAAAAAATAATTTTAAAATGTATACTGTTAGGCATTAAAAATAAGATTTATTTGTCGGAACACTTGTTTTTTCTTTACCCATTTAACAAGATTTTATCGCTTCAATCTGGTTTTTTGCTGAATACAAGCCAAATAGGAAAATGCAGCCTAAAAAGTTCAATTTTCCTTTGGATTTTGAAAGCTTTAAACTTTATATTTGCAGAGCAGGCGGGAGTAGCTCAGTTGGTAGAGCGTCAGCCTTCCAAGCTGAATGTCGCCGGTTCGAACCCGGTCTCCCGCTCAACCAAAAACCTCAACAGAAACGTTGGGGTTTTTTTATGGAAAAAGAATCTGAAAAGAAAACCACCGGGTGGGAATCCTGTCCCCGTTAGAACTTGAACCGGCTATCCTATATAGTTTTTTTTACGCCATCCTGAATTTATTTCAGAATCTAAGTTGATAATATTTAAAAATATATTAAAACTGAAACTAGCCTACCTGAACGGACGAGTAGGTTCAGTTTGACGAAATTAGACAACTCCGATCTGCGGCCACCCTGCCCGACTTCGTCTTTCAGGCGGGCTCCCCTTGAAAAAAGGGGAGGAGCTTTAATTTTCTTTAAAAGAAGATAGATGGTAAATTAAAAACTCCCATCCTTTTTAAGGAAGGGGAATTGAATTCAGCTTTACTGAAGAAAGGGTTGGTTACACCCTTGTTAATAAAATAGATGAAACTATAGAATATTATATTATTTTCAAACAGAGAAAAACTTTCCTCTTCCTTCTTTATTTTGTATTTTCCCTTCAGATAATTCGTTAAATTAATAGTATTAAGATTTAATATAACCAGATAAATTCACGCACGGGGTGCCGCAAGGCTGAGATAACACCCGAAAACCTGATTTGGATAATGCCAACGTAGGGATGCAGGATTAAAATTTCCATTTTAAGACTCCATGTTTTTCGGCATTTTCCGGGTAGCGTGGAGTTTTTCTTTTTTAAAAAAATAAAGATGGAAATTGAAAAAAGCAGCAGATTTGAGTTACTCCCCGTAGATCATCAGAACTGGCAAAACCGGGAAGAATGGTTTTTTAACCGCAAACATACAGATACCTACGAGCAGTGGTACGAAGGCCGTTACAAGCGTGCCGAGGTCTGGCAAAAGAAGGTGATGGAGCAACTTGTCTCTAAAGATAATCGGGTGAAAACCTTGTTGGAGTTTGGATGTGGGACCACGCGCTTTACAAGATGGTGGGAAGAAATCGGGATCGAAGCTACCGGTGGCGATATCTCCCCGCTTATGCTATCGCAGGCCGTCCATTTATTTAAAGGCGATCTTGTGATGGCAGATTCTCATTATATGCCTTTTAAAGATCATACTTTTGATTCTTTGGCCTTTATTACCACTTTTGAATATTATAAAGATCCCGTAAAAGTTATCCGGGAGGCGGCTAGGGTTGCAAAATACGGTATAGCATTGGGAATGATGAACAGAAATTCTACCAAAGTAGTCCGCCGTCGGATCCAGGAAATTTTTGGGGCCAATCCATTTTATCTTACTGCAACTTTTTACTCTCCCAAAAGACTAACCAAAATCATAGAGGAAGCTCTTCAGGGTAGAGAATATAGTATAGAATGGTCTTGCACAGGATTACCGAAATGGTTTCCGGTTCAGCAATGGGGTTTGCCTTACGGTGATTTTTTCGGACTATATGTGAAATTTAAAGATGTACAATAATGTGTGAAAAATTAGGAAAAATAGCCGAAGCAGAATTAGAAGGATTTATTCTGGAAAACTGTGGTCACTTTCGAAAAGAAGTCAGTACAAAACCCGGGTTTGGAGTAGATGTGTCATTAGTAGATTTACCCAATGAGCTGGCCTTGATATCTACCAGCGATCCTCTTTCGCTAATTCCCTCGCTTGGACTTGAAGAATCAGCCTGGCTTTCTGTACATCTTATGGCTAACGATATGGCGACTACAGGTTTTTCTCCGCAATATGCTCAAATGGTCCTGAATCTCCCGGCATCACTTAGCAGGGAAGATTTTAAAACTTACTGGAACTATATTCATCAATTCTGTAAAGAAATTGGGGTAGCCATAACCGGTGGACATACCGGGTTTGTAGAAGGACAAAATTCAACAATTTCAGGAGGAGGAACTTTTTTTAGTGTCGCTCCCAAAAAAGAAATTGTTTTATCTAACAGGGCAGAAGTTAACGATGTAATCCTGGTGACAAAAACCTGTGCCTTGTCGTCTACCGCTTTATTGACCATGAGTTTTCCGGAAACAATAGTAAATAAACTGGGAAGAGAAACCTATGAGGCAGGATGCGAAATATTTAAACAAACTTCCTGTTTAAAAGACGGACTTTCGGCAGCAGGAACGAATCACAAATTCCCGGAAATTCACGCGATGCACGATGTAACGGAAGGTGGTGTAATGGGGGCTATATATGAAATGGTTAAAGCCTCGGGAAAAGGAGCCCTTATTTATGATGAAGCCTTACCGGTTAATTTCTGGCAAAAGGAAGTTTGCGAGTTATTCGAACTGGATTACAGGGAAATTATTGGCGCTGGTTCAATGATAATTTCCTGCGAGAAAGGAAAAGAGCAGGAGGTAATCTCACGTTTAAAAAATGAAAATATAGCCTGTACAGCCGTGGGTGAAATTAAAGATGAAGAAGAGGGGATTAAAATTACTAAAGGTGATGAAGTGAAAGACTTAATCTATAAAACCGAAGACCCTTACTGGAAAGCCTTCTTTACGGCTATTAAATCAGGTTGGAAATGATGGAAATTAAAGGAATAAAAAAAGGGGTTTACCTTGTGATAGACCCACAGATGGAAGAGGCAGTTTTAATAAATAAGCTGCAGCAAATTCTGAATAAGAGTCAAATTGCTGCCATTCAGGTATGGGATAATTTTCAAAATATTGAAAACCAGGTTTCCCTGATTAATAGAATCTGTGAGCTTTGTCGGGCAACCGGCACCCCTGTTTTGCTAAACAATAACTGGAAACTTTTAAACCTGACGGATGCAGACGGGGTTCATTTTGACGAAATACCCATTGAATTGAGAACGATTAAAAAAGGGATTCCTGAGAATTCTTTGCTTGGATTAACCTGTAATAACAATCTGGATACTGTAAAATGGGCCGATAGGAATAAGTTAGATTATATTTCCTTTTGTTCAATCTTCCCATCCACAACCGCAAATAGTTGTGATTTGGTGGATTTTGAGATTATTAAAAAAGCCAGGCTATTAACAAAAATGCCAATATTCCTGGCTGGGGGAATTAAGCCTGCAAATATGTATTTGCTAAAAGAATTGGATTTTGAGGGTGTTGCAGTGATTTCAGGAATAATGAGCGCTAAAAATCCTTCGACTTCCGCAGAAAATTATAATTCAGAATTTAAAAAAATAAAAAATGAGAGCTTCAACAATAGATAAATTATGCTGCCCTTTTGATAAGAACGAACTGGAACTCACTTCAATTTCGAAAGATTTAGAAGGAAAAATTATAGAGGGTTTTTTAAGTTGTAAAAAATGTAAGCGTATTTACCCAATAATGAAAGGAATCCCAATTATGAATCCCGACGAATACCGGGAATTTAAACTGGAAGCTCCGCTAATGGAAAAATGGAGTCAATATTTAAAAGGTAAAAAAGTTGAAAATTTCAGGTTGATCGCTGATGATACGGGGGTGAATAGTTTAGGGAAATAAGAATTGTAATAGGATGAAACCCTCCGGCCGGCCCGACTTCGTCATCCCGGTGGGGTCCACTTGAAAAAGGGAAGGAGCGAAAAGATTATTTAGTTAAAATTTCAGCATAAAAAAATCCGGAAACTCTAAAGCTTCCGGATTTTGTGTTTATAACTAAAGAAGGTTTTATCCGTTCATCGAGATTAAAAACTCTTCGTTGTTTTTAGTTTGTTTAATCCTGTCGTTAATAAATTCCATTGCTTCAATAGGATTCATATCGGCAAGATATTTACGCAGTACCCACATTCTTTGCAGTGCAGCTTCGTCTAATAAAAGATCGTCGCGACGTGTACTTGAAGAAGTAAGATCTATTGCAGGGAAAATTCTACGGTTGGCAATTTTTCTATCCAATTGTAGTTCCATATTTCCTGTTCCTTTAAATTCTTCAAAGATCACTTCGTCCATTTTAGAACCGGTATCGGTAAGGGCGGTAGCTATAATTGAAAGGGAACCTCCGTTTTCAATATTACGGGCAGCACCAAAGAAACGTTTTGGTTTGTGTAAGGCGTTGGCATCTACACCACCACTTAATACCTTACCACTGGCAGGTTGTACGGTGTTATAAGCACGAGCCAGACGTGTAATAGAATCCAGAAGGATTACCACATCGTGACCACATTCTACCAAACGTTTTGCTTTTTCTAAAACAATATTGGCAACTCTCACGTGTTCGTGTGCTTCCTTATCGAAAGTTGAAGCTACGACTTCACCACGTACATTACGTTGCATATCGGTAACCTCTTCCGGACGTTCATCAATAAGTAAAACTATCTGGTAAACTTCAGGATGGTTGGCTGCAATTGCGTTGGCGATATCTTTAAGCAACATTGTTTTACCAGTTTTAGGCTGGGAAACAATCATACCACGCTGGCCTTTTCCGATAGGGGAAAAGAGGTCCATAATACGGGTAGACATGCTGCTTTGCTTTTCAGCAATATTGAATTTTTCCTTAGGGAAAAGCGGAGTTAAGTGTTCAAAAGAAACACGGTCTCTCACTACCTGAGGGTCCAATCCGTTAATTTTGTTGATCTTGATTAAAGGGAAATATTTTTCACCTTCTTTTGGCGGGCGAATTTGCCCTAAAACAGTATCACCGGTTTTTAATCCGAATAAACGAATTTGCGACTGCGATACATAAATATCATCTGGAGAAGTAAGGTAGTTATAATCTGAAGATCGTAGAAAACCGTAGTTATCTTGCATAATATCCAGTACGCCTTCACTTTCTATAATCGCGTCAAATTCGTAATCTGGTTCGCGGTAGCGGTTTCTTCCGTCACGGTTACCGGCGTCACGGCCTCCATTACTTTTATTACTGCTATTGCTACGTATGTCTTTTTTCTGATCGCGAGGATTGTTTTTACCTGATTGAGAAGAATTATTATTGTCTTCCCTCGGCTTTTGTTCCTGCTTTCTAGGTTCCCTGGTTTTTGCCGGGGCATCTTCTTTTTTAGGAGAAGAATTTTCCTTTCTTGCCGGGCGGGGTTCTTTAGTATCTGCTGTTGCAGCAGCCCGCGGTGGTTTTTTATTACTTCCTATTTTACCACTCTTCTTTGCTTGTGGTTTTTCTGAAGCTTTGTTGCGCTCTTCACTTTTTGAAGTTTCCTCTTTTGGAGTTTCCTCTTTTTTAGTGTCGTCGGTAAGTGCTTCTTTAGCTTTTTTAGGGTTGGCAGCCTGATAGTCCAGGATTTGATATACGAGATCTAATTTTTTTAAAGTCCTGAATTTTGGGACGTTTAAAGATTTAGCGATATCCTGTAGCTCAGGAAGCTTTTTAGCTTTTAATTCTGAAATTTCAAACATGAATAATTAAGAATAAATTTGTGTTTGGATTGATTGTTAAACTTCTCGAGGAAGAATCGAAAAAAATTTGGAGACTTAAGTAACCTGTTTTGAATTGGTTACGAAATGTTCTTGCAAGTATACAACTTTATTTTAATATTTTAAATAGCATTTCTAAAAAGAATCTTTATTTTTGTTCGCGAATTCCACCAGAAGTTATGCTACAAAGAATACAAACAGTATATTTACTTATCGCTGCTATTATAAGCGGCGGACTTATTTTCGTTTTCTCACTTTGGGAAAATTCAGAAAATGTTGCGATGTTTGCAGAAGATTATCTTACAGTTTTTATTGCATTTCTCGCTTCAGCTTTGTTATCTTTGGTGAGTATTTTTATGTTCAAAAACAGAAAGCTTCAATTTGTATTGGGGCGTCTAAATATCTTATTAAACTTTTTTTTACTAGGAGTGTTTGTTTATTGGTCGCTAAGTGTACCTGGAGAAATGGATATTTCAGAGAAGGGTATTGGGATGTTTCTTCCTATCATTTCTATCGTTTTTCTTGTTTTGGCCAATAAGGCCATTAAAAAGGACGAAGATCTCGTAAAATCTGTGGACCGATTACGATAAGCCTATCATCTTAGTAGTATTAGTGCGTGAAAACCCGAAGTGAAAACTTCGGGTTTTTTAGTTGTGCGCCGTGCATGGCGTATTACTTAACGGTGCAAGTCCGTTATGGGGGTTTATAGCTACCTATCATTAGCTGAGAGCAAGGGTGTCCATCGCGAGGTGGAATCTGAAGGAAGCTTAAAGCAAA
>NZ_JAIQZB010000002.1 GCF_020164555.1 Salegentibacter lacus
GGTGCCCGCTTCGCGGTGCTTGCCATAAATCGAAGGGAAATAGGATGATCGAGCGCAATCATAACCTGATCCGTCTCAAAGAAAAAGCCAGGAACCTACTATTAAGTGAAGCGGGAATAGCACATCGTAAACGTCGGTGCTGGGATGTGGAAGCCGTCTTTGGGAATATCAAGCAAAATATGGGCTTCAAGCGATTTATGCTTCGGGGAATGGAGAAAGTAACTACTGAAATAGGGTTAATCGCTATGGCGCACAACTTAAGAAAATTCAGTATAGCATAGGAAGGGGGCTTCCTTGCCTTTTTTATCATTAAGAATATCTACAAAAGAAGAAGCGCTTCTCTCACAAAAACTTTTATCAATAAAAAAGGCCATCTAAATACTTTTTAGACGGCCTCTTTACATAAGAATTAATTTCTTCTGTTTAGAAGTTAAAAGTAACTCCGGCATTCCAGGTTCTTCCGAATCCGAAATAAACTCTGTTATTAACGTTAACTCCATTGTAAGTTTCATCTCCAGCACCAGCCAAAAGGTTGGTATCGGCTTCAGAAATATACATTGTGTCAAACACGTTATTTACATTTACCCTAAAGTTTAGGCTGTTGTTATCATTACCTATTGGTAATCTAAAAGAAGCTCCGGCATCAACTAATCCAAAAGAAGGTAATTTCAATGCTTCAAAATTCTCTTCTCCTAGTGCATCTGTTGCATCAAAATCAGCATAAAGATTATCAACATATCTGTAGTTTGCGTCAACTCCAAGTCCTTCTATTATTTCGTAATCTGCACCAATACTAGCGGTAAACTGTGGAGCATCTCCAACTTTCACACCATCTAAAGCTAAAGTAGCCGTTTGTGGGTTACCATTCTCATCTAAGATCGGGCTTTGGTCATTGTCGAAATAAGTTGCTTCTACGTCTCCATCATACTCCCAGTTTCCTATAGACATCATACCGTTGAATCTCAATTTATCGGATATTCTTCCGGTAAAATCAATTTCCAGACCAGTATGTATTTGTGTAATTCCATATAGGTTAGCTGTACCTCTAATTTCCTGAGGAGTTTCTGCATTAAATACAGCTCCATCGCTTTCAAATCTATCTGCCCAGGAAGTTCGGTATAGGTTTACGTTTGCACTAAAGAAACTAGATCTAAATCCATAACCAATCTCAGTACCAATTACCTGCTCATTTTGAAGATCTGGGTTTAAGTTATTTCCAAAATTGATATAAACGGCATCAAAAAGAGGCTGTTTAGAATAATAACCTGCGTTAGCATATATGTTATGCATTTCATCTATATTCCAGTTAAGACCCCCTTTAATGTTTCCACCAATAATGTTTTCCCAGTCAGTTTCCTGGCTTCCTTCAAGCTCTCCAAAATACTCAACTCTTTTAAAGCCCTGGTTAGAGATAGATCCCTGAACGAATGCTGAAATAACATCATTGTTATATTCTAACTGCCCAAAAGTACCGGCCCATCTTACTAAACCATCATTATAATAATCGATTTTTTCTTCAGAATCAATATCTGAAAATACCCAAAAATTAGGATCTGCGGAATAAGTTTCGCGTTGTACTGGATTTGGGTCGTTGTTGATGTTATCAGTTTGCAAATAAGCATCCCCTCCAAGTAAATCATTCACCCTTCTGTAATGAATTCCTTTGTAAGTTCTTAAGTCAATACCAACATCTAAAGTAAGTTCTTCGGTTAGTTGATTACTCAGGTTAGATAATACTCCAAACCAGTTGTGAGAGTTAATGGATGCCCTTCTGCTAATACCATTCGCAGAAGAACGATCTCCATTCCCCTGATTAAGATAAATACCATTAGTTAGTGTTCTCTGTCCTTCAGGATTTGAATCGTTACCAAAATCTGGCACAGGTTGACCACTATTATACCTTACAATATCATCCACTCTTATTAAACCATCTTCAGTTCTTGGCAGAGCAAATTGTCTTCTACCATTGATTGTACCGATTTCTCCGGTTCCACCACCACGTCCAAAAGAAGCATAGGCCGAAGTAGATAGTTTGGTCGCTGAATTAATATCAAAATCCCAGTTTAAAGACATAATTGGTTTATGGTAAAAGTTTTTTCTAAAAGAATATTCTTCACCATTTCTATAACCCCATTCTTCGTTATATTTTATATTAGGCTCATCACTGCCGCTGTAACGTTGATAAGTTTCTATAGAGCTACTTCTACTACGTTGGTGGTGCCATTGTGGTGCTCCAGTTACGGTAAACTGAAAATCGTGAGTATCGTTAGGTCTGTATCCAAAACCTAAATAATAGTTGTAACCTTGAAACTCAGTTCCATCTATATACCCGTCACCTTGAGTCTGGCTCAATAAAACTGTAGTAGAAAAACCACTTTCCATTAGACCCGTATTATAAGAAGCCACCGTTTTTAAGTAAGAATCATTTCCAGTCAAAGCTGAAACAAATCCACCTTCAGATCTATCTGCTGCTCTGGTAATAACGTTTATTGTTCCACCTACAGAAGATACTGCTAGTTTGGAAGAGCCTAATCCTCTTTGTACCTGTATAGCTGAAGCTACATCGCTTAAACCTGCCCAGTTACTCCAGTAAACAGCACCATTTTCCATATCGTTAATTGGAACACCGTTTATCATTACTGCAGAGTTGTTGGTATCAAAACCCCTAATATTAATACGAGCATCTCCAAATCCACCCCCTTGTTTGGTGGCATAAATAGAAGGAGTATTGTTTAGGATTTCAGGAAATTCCTGTGAACCTAATTTCTCCTGAATTTCAGCTGCTCTAATTGTAGAAACAGCAACCGGAGTTTCACGGTCTTTAGCTAAATCGGCAATTCCTGTAATTACAACTTCAGCTAAAGCATCTGCATCTGCTCCCAATGTAATAGTTCCTAAATTCTGGGTAGCACCATCTGCAACATTAAAGCTTATGGTTTGTCTTTCGTAACCTATAAAGGTGACGCTAATTCTACCGGAAGCAGACTGAACGTCCAGGGAGAAATTTCCGTCGAAATCTGTAGTAGTACCATTATTAGTACCTACTACCATAACGGTTGCACCCGGAAGGGGACCGTCCATTTCAGAATCTATTACCGTTCCAGTAAGAGTTCCTTGAGCAAAAATTGCAGCTGATGTTAGAAACAACGCTAATGCTAGTAATTTCCTCATTTTTGAATTTTAAGTTGTTTGTTTTTGAGTTTAAATTTCGATGCAAAAGAACTCAATTTATCGACTGCCAAGTTTATGTGATTGTTAAGCTTTTTAACTTTAACCTTTATGTAATAGAAGCAAACTATCTCTTAACAACTTAAATTAAAATGAGATAAAAAAATCGAAACCAGTATAGAAAGAAATAGTTTCTGTTAAAAAAGTTTATTGTTATTAAGTAAATTTTATAGGGGCAAGCCCACGATGCATTTTAGCAGAACACGTTTTCAAACTTTACAACATTTACTAACGAGGCGAGCCTCGGGGTATTTACCCTCTTAGAATAAAAAAACCAGTCCAAAATGGACTGGTTTTAAAGAAAGATAGGTGTTTAATTATTCCCAGGTATTTTCGGCAGCATCGCCACCCCAAATGAGTGTTACGAGGTATGGATTGTCTATAAAAGGATTACGGTTACCCTGAGCCCCTTCAATTACATTATTTCGTTGCATTTCAAAGGCTGATACCGGATCTTCCCTGTTCCATTTAAGGAAAAGTTCCAGGTTTCCAACTTTACTAATATCTTCATTATAACGTACATTTAAATAGAGAATCATACGTGCTACATCCCCTTTCCATTCATCACCCGGAAAAAAAGCATTGTCATTTACAGATTCGTAATTACCGCTTCCATCGGTATAAGGATTATTAGAGCGCAGTTCGTTCACTTCATCATCGGCCACTCTTAGGTGATGTAAATCGGTTACTGCTTCATCACTAGATAATCGGGACTGTGGAAAGGAATGTTCAGTATTGAAAGTTTGTGGCATATAAGAGTTACTTCCTGAAGTATATTCTTCCCAGTACCTACTTTCTCCAGAATAAATAAGAACTACATTGTCTGGATTTTGCAAATCTTCATCAGCGTTGTAAAGATATTCGTGACGTTGACCATACGACAAAATAGTAGTATGCATACCCCTGGTAAGTTCTGAAATTACTTTGTAATTAAGATCTTCGTTTTGAGAAACTGCAAGACCCTCATAATAATCGGCCACTTCTGAAGGAATATTAAAGCTAACCGGGTCGACCAGAGTTATTGTTACGGTAGCCGTAGAGCAGGTTGGCTCAGGTTGATCATCATCACAAAGTGAATAAGTAAAAGTATCGTCTCCCAAATAACCATTTTCTGGTGTATAGGAAATGCTACCATCTTCATTTAAGGTAATGTTTCCACGAGTATTAGTATCGGTCACAGAAGTGATTACTGCCCCATCTATCACTATATCATTATTAAGCAAGCTGGTAATAGTGAATTCTGATGCATTCATATCAATTACTAAAGTATCATCATTAGCAACAGGTGAACCTTCGTCTAAAACATTTACAGTTATAGTTGCCGTGGCACAGGTAGGATCTTCACCTTGATCACAAATGGTATAAGTAAAGGAATCTTCTCCCGCATAACCATCTGCCGGTGTATAAGTAATAGTACCGTCGTCTTCTATAACCGCAATACCTTCCGAATCTTCATAATCAACTGAGGCAATAGATGTGTTATTCACAAGATCATCGTTATCCAGATAATTCACAATGGAAAGGACTTTATCCTCTTCGGTTTCATAAGCATCATCCCGAGCAACCGGTGTAGCATCAGTAACCATAATTGTTACTGTTGCCGAATCACAGTTTGGTGTACTTGCATTATCACAAATGGTATACTCGAAAGTATCTTCACCTGAAAAATTTTGAGGTGGTGTATAAATAAATGTTCCGTCACGATTATCTTCAACGGTTCCGCCTTCTGCGGTTTCGCTGTCAAAATCTACAACCCTGGCATATTCAAAGATAGTGTCGTTTTCCAGCAGGTCATCTATTTCTATGGCCGTATTTTCATTGGTTACGTATTCGTCATCCACAGCAACAGGAACATCTTCCTCACTAACTGGTTTTTCTGGAATTGTCGCAACATCATCGTCGCTACTACAACCAAGAATAAAAATGCCAAAAAATAGAAAAACATACATTTTGATGTTTTTCTGTAGTAAATTATTCATAAACATTGTTTTAAATATATATATATATTTTCAATAGGAAAACCGCCCTTTAAGAGGGGCGGTTCTTCTATTATTTAACTTGTATAGAGTTTAATGCTATTCATTAATAACCCATGCTCCATCTTCTTTTATCAAACTCATAGATTCGACTCCAGCCGATCCAGTATAAACGTCATAAGAAACAACATAACGCTGTCCTTCTTCTGCATTAGGATCTAATTCATCTAAGAACAGGTTAAAAGCCTCCAATAGCATTTCTTCACTCCAGTAGTTTTCATTACCTGGTCGCCTGTCAAAGTTTCCATAATAGCCTGCACTATCTGCAGGGCCAGGATATACATCTATAAGAGCATCGCCAATAAATTCAAAATCAGCATCGGTTAAAGTATATGCTATAGTGTTATCTGGTTCCCATCCTTCACCATCATGTCCAAACTGAATAGTTTGTTCAGTTACGCTTGGTATATAGTTCCAGTTACCGTCTTCAAAGACAAAGTTTGCGTAACGCGTATTAGTGCTTCCTGAAAAGAAATCATAAGCCAAGGCAACAAAGTCTCCTTCTTCAGCGTAAGGGAATTCCGATCCAAGGAAAATCTCTAATTTATAAATTGCTTCATCTTCATTATCAAAGTTAGGATAGCTTTGTCCCATTTCTGTATAATCTTCGGAATCAAGGGTGAAAGGTACATCCCAATCTCCATTAGCATAGGCATAAACCTTAGTCTCTTCAATAGTAGAAACAGAAGCTTCATCGTCTACAACATACTCACCATTTTGAAGTACTACCGCCATCATTTCTGTGCCTGCAGACCCATCATATATAAGATAAGTTACTTCAAAACGGTCACCTTCCACTGCTGCAGGAAAATTTTCAGTTAAAACAATATTTAAGGCTTCCAGAATCATTTCATTACTCCAGTATGCATCATCACTTTCTCTACGGTCGAAGTTGCTATATTGGGCTGCACTAGAGGCAGGTTCTGGATAAGTATCCCCCAATTCTTCACCAATAAGATCAAAATCATCAGCGCTTATTTCGTAGGACGCACCTCCAACGGCTACATAGGCATTTCCGTTAAATTGTACAGTCATATTTTCTGTACCGGGACTACCATCGTAAACTGAATAAGATACACGGTAGGTTTGTCCTTCTACCCCATCAAAATTATCAGGTAGCACAACATTTATTGCTTCCAGGATCATATCATTGCTCCAATATGCATCATTACCTTCTCTACGATCGAAATTGGAAAAATTTGCTGCACTAGAAGCTGGACTTGGATATTCAGCACCTAATTCATCTCCAATAAGATCAAAATCATCGCCATCTATTTCATATTGAATTTCATCGGCAAGTATGTTGTACGTTAACTCTACATAATCTCCATTTTCAGTCTGCGGGTATAGCATTTCTAGAAATTCAAATATCTCAAAGGTATTCGAAAAATAATCTCCCGGGAGATCCAATTCATTGTAATCACTAGAAGTAACGGTGTATTCTTCTACTCTTATTGGATCGTAAAGATTAAAACTTACATTAACAAGCGATCCCTCACCCCATACCGGGAATTGATTGGTTAGTAAACTCGGAATCAAAGCTCCTGCATCTTCAACAGAATTAAAATTGCCAAATGGAAGTTCTAATGTTTCGTAGTCTTCTTCAGTAAGCACGTAATCTACAGTACCCGCTACACCCTCTGTTAGTTCTGCGTCAATTTCTTCGTGGATGTCTTCCATAGGTTCACAACCGGTAAAGGCTAGACCTATAATCATTATAAAAAGATAAAATAACTTTTTCATTTTGTATTTTTTAGAAATTAAGTTTTAGACCAAAGGAAAAGGTTCTGCCGAAACCGTACCATACATCAGCTCCTCTCGCTGTACCATTTGAATCTCTTGCATCGGCAATATAGGTAGTGTCTAAAAGGTTGTTGATATTTCCATTTAAAACAGCATCAAATCCACCAAAATCGAATCCGTAGGTAAGACCAAAATCAACCAAACTATATGCAGGAACTTCCCACGCCTGGCCCATTCTTCCGCTTTCGTCTATCCCTCCATCAGGATTTCTTGTAACCAAACGATCATTCGGATCAAAATCTGCGTATAAATCAGAAAAATAGGTCCAGTTTGCACGAAGTCTTAAATCTTCTAAAACTTCATAATCAGCGCCTAATGCCATAGATGTTTGGGCTGAATTTCCAACTTTAAGATCTTTAATAAATATATCCACGATCTCCTCCAATTGTCCTTCTTCATTAAAAATTTCAACACCGGTTACATCATCCTGCCATACCCAATCTCCAACAGATACCATACCTCTTACTTCTAATGCCTCAATTGCTATAGGCCTATATCTAAAATCCAATTCAATACCCTGGTGCAAAGCATCTATACCAAGAATATTAGCCGTTCTCAATTCACCCCCCTGGCCCTCAAAAGATCTGGTAAGGGTTCTGTCTTTCCAGTTTGTCCAATAAGCATTGATGGAGCCTGATAGAGCCTGGCTTCTAAAACCGTAACCAAGCTCAGCACTTGTTATTTTTTGGTTTTCAGCATTTTCATTTAGAATGTTATCATTTTGCAAGAAAACAGCATTCATAAATGGTGCTTTTTCAAAATAACCGGCATTTGCAAAAACATTATGATGGTCATTAATATTATAGTTTGCACCACCTTTAGCACTATATCCAAGAAAATTTGCCCAATCGGTTTCCTGATTCGGGTCACTGTCTAAATACCTAAAATAATCAATTCGCTTATATGCAGTATTTGAAACTGCTAGGTTAGCAAAAGCAGAAAGCTCATTATTTGAATATTCAGCCTGAGCAAAACCACCAATCCAGTTTACAAGACCGTCGTTATTGTAATTAATTTTGCTTCCTACCTGCGCAGCGTTCACAGGATTGTTCAAATCACTGTCGTCATAAAAATAACTTCCACCTAAAAGGTCATCCACTTCCTGGAAATGTCTTCCCTCGTAGCTTCTTAGATCTAAGCCTGCCATAAGTTCAAGTTCGTCAGTAATATCAGTGCTTAATGTTGAAAGTATACCATACCAGGTATGATCATTTCGGCTTGCCCCTCTAATAGTTTCTGAACCAAGAGCACCGCTTTCTATATTTTCAGCTACAATAGCATCAAAATTAATTGGTTGCATTGCTCCAAAGCGGTAATCAGGACCTTGAGTTTTATCTTCACCTAATACACGCATTCCGCCACCGGTACCGGTAGAAAAATAAGCTGCTGTAGAAACATCTGTCCTATCGCTTATTCTCCAGTAATGGTTAAGGCTTATTTGCGGTTTGTGGTAAAAGTTTTCGCTAAACGTATAGAATTCACCGTTTTTATAACCCCAGTTTGTGTTGTATTTCTCTCCGCGATCACTTTCTCTATAGGTTTTAATTGGAAGTCTGTTCCATCTTTGCCCGTGCTCTTGTGGTGCACCAAAGGCAGTAAAAGAAATTTTGTGGTCATCTCCAAAATCTTTTGAAAGATTCACAAAATATGAATAACCTTCAAAAGGAGTACCATCAATATAACCATCTCCACTAGTTTTTGAAGCGCTTATCGTTGCGGCAAAACCATTGTCTAAAAGACCTGTAGATAAAGTAAATCCATATTTTTGGTAACCGTCATTACCTGTTCCGGCAAAGATATTTCCTCCTTTAGCCATATCGGTAGTTTTGGTAAGTATATTTACTGTACCTCCTATAGAAGGAACGGCAACTCTTGCTGCACCTAAACCTCGTTGAACTTGCATAGAACGTGTTACATCGGCAAGTCCGGCCCAGTTACTCCAGTAAACCCTACCGTTTTCCATGTCATTTACAGGAACACCGTTAATCATCACCGCAATATTTTCGGAATTAAAACCTCTTAAACGAAGTTCTGCATCTCCATATCCTCCTCCAGATTTGGTTGCATAAACACCTGGAGTTGAATTTAACAATTCAGGAAATTCCTGGTTTCCTAACCGTGTTTCAATTTCTTCAGCTTTGATAGTAGAAACAGCAACAGGAGTTTTCCGATCAATTGCTAAAGAATAACTGGTAATTATAATTTCGTCTAAGGCTGCAGCATCGGGATTAAGACTTATTCGTCCAAGATCTACAGTTTGCCCTATTTCTGGGATAGAGTAATCTAAAGTATAGGGTTCGTATCCCACAAAAGAAATTTCCAGGGTACCTGAAGCTTGATTTACTTTTAAACTAAATTCCCCATCAAAGTTTGTTGTTGTTCCTGTATTGGCACCTTTCACCATTACATTAGCACCGGGAAGCGGGCCATCCATTGAAGAATCAATCACCGTACCGGTAAGAGTTCCTTGAGCAAAAATTGTGGCCGAAGTTAAAAACAGGGCCAAAAGTAATAATTTCCTCATGTTTAAAATTTGTTTGTTTTGAGTTTAAGTTTCGATGCAAAAAACGCTAAATACTAACAGGCCAACATTACTGGAATGTTAAGAAATTTAACTTTAACATCTTGTTCGCCGCAAAACTAAAACAAAATTTTAACTAATTGATTTGATGAGGACTATTGATCTCAACATTTTGTTAACAAAAACCCAATTATTCCTTTAAAAAGAAGGATAATAGATTTTTGGTAGAAGAATCGTGAGAATCGGGAGCTTTATTTTCAATTTCCGTAAGGATTTTGCTCGCAAGCTGCTTACCTAATTCCACTCCCCATTGATCGTAGCTAAAAATATTCCAAATCACGCCTTGCACAAAAATTTTATGCTCATACATCGCAATAAGTTTTCCTAAACTTTCAGGAGTAAGTTTATTGATAAGTAGTGTATTAGTAGGTTTATTACCATCAAATTCTTTAAATGGTAATAATTTTTCTACCGCATTTTTAGATAATCCCTTAGTGTCGAGTTCTTGTTTAACCTCAACCTTAGATTTTCCCTGAAGCAGGGCCTCAGTTTGCGCAAAGAAATTTGCCATCAGTTTATTATGATGGTCTTCATCCTGATGCAACGATTTTTTAAAGCCTATAAAATCTGCAGGAATTAGTTTGGTTCCCTGGTGAATTAATTGAAAAAACGCATGCTGGGAATTTGTTCCCGGCTCACCCCAGATTAGGGTTCCGGTTTGGTAATCTATTTTTTTTCCGTTTCTGTCAACGCTTTTTCCGTTGCTCTCCATAATCGCCTGTTGCAAATATGCCGGAAGCCTGTGTAAATATTGTGTATAAGGAATTACCGCTTCACTTTCTGCTTTGTAAAAATTATTATACCAGATACTTAGTAAAGCAAGTTGAACCGGAATATTTTCTTTAAAATCTGAAGTTTTAAAATGTTCGTCCATTTTATGGGCACCATTTAATAAAGCTTCAAAATTATTATAACCTACCGCCAGGCTTATAGAAAGCCCAACAGCACTCCACAATGAAAAACGGCCGCCAACCCAATCCCACATTGGGAAAACATTTTCTATAGCGATACCAAATTCTTCAACGTTTTTTAAATTGCTGGAAACTGCCGCAAAATGTTCTGCAATTGCTTCCTGAGGAGCTGTTTTTCTAAACCAATCTCTTATAGTTTTAGCGTTGGTTAAGGTTTCCTGGGTGGTAAAAGTTTTGGAAACCACGAGAAATAAAGTGGTTTCAGGATTTAAATTTTTTAGGGTTTCATGTATATGATCGCCATCTACATTAGAAACATAATGAACTTTTAAATGATTGTGATAATACTGAAGCGATTCTGTGACCATCACTGGCCCAAGATCTGAACCTCCAATACCAATATTTACAACATCGGTAAAGGCTTTACCGGTATATCCTTTTTTCTCTCCGCCAATTACCCTTTCAGAAAATTTCCTGATCTTTTCTTTTACTTCCTGAACTTCAGGAACAACGTTTTCCCCGTCAAGCGTTATTTGAGCGTCGGTGGGAGCTCTTAATGCAGTGTGTAGTACAGCACGATTTTCGGTCTGATTAATCGCATCTCCATTAAAATAAGAGCTTATAGCTGATTTTAAATCACATTCTTCAGCCAGATCGAGAAGTAAATCACGGGTTTCCGAAGTAATTCGATTTTTGCTGTAGTCCAGGTAAAAATCCTCCCAGGCAATAGTAAATTTAGACGCCCTTTCAGGGTCTTTTTCGAATAGCTCTTTAAGCTGCAATTGCTGCACTTCGTTAAAATGCTTCTCTAATTTACTCCAGGCTGTTGTTCGGGTTGGATTAATATTTTTCATTCAATTTTTTCTTTTCCTGGCCTTGGCCTAAAACTTTATATTTTTTTTTACTAAACAAGTGAAATCTAAAGATTTAATGACAGCATCAATCTTTTCTCAACTAAACATCATTTGGCTTCCCTTAAGAATCTACTTTTTATATTCCTTGTAAGGAATTTCATCCAGCGAAACCTTTAAATCCTCTATCGCCGCGAAATATTCTTCCTTATGCTCAGGTTCTATATGTTTTGCTGTGGGCAAATTCTGGCGGTAAGGATCTACCTGCCTGCCGTGAACCCAGAAACGATAACAAACGTGCGGACCTGTAGCAAGACCAGTACTACCAACATAACCAATAACATCGCCTTGTTTTACTCGTTGGCCACTACGTACATTTCGCTTACTCATATGCAGATACTGCGTAGTATATTTATCGTTATGCCTAACTTTTACATAATTTCCGTTTCCGGAAGTGTAGCTGGCAGCGATTACAGTTCCATCGGCAGTACTTACAATTGGTGTTCCGTGAGATGCAGCATAATCTGTTCCTAAATGAGCTTTCCAGCGTTTTTGAACAGGATGAAACCTTCTTTTAGTGTAACGCGAAGAAATACGGCTATAATTTAATGGCGCCTTTAAAAAGAAACTCTGTAAGGCTTTGGCTTCCTCATCATAAAAACTAGGTTGTCCGGTTATTGAATCAGTCAGATATTCAAAAGCATAATAGGGTCTATCTTCATGTTTAAAAACTGCCGCTTCAACGTTTTCTATTCCGACGAAAATTGTATCATCTATATATTTTTCAGAATAGATCATTTTAAACTGATCTCCCTTCTGAAGTTTAAAAAAGTCAATACTCCATTGATAGATATCAGAAAGTTCATAAACCAAAAGATTGCTCAAACCTTGCGCCTGAACCGCTTCTGAAAGCGAGGAAGTAATTAATCCTGAAACCTCTCTCCTTTTTACACTTACTGGCTTCTTTTTTCGAGCTACGGTAATGCTGTCGCCAATTCCCAGTACGGTATAGTTTACCTTATCATTTTGATAAATAAAATATTGTGGGGTATTTACCGAATCCCTCGCCTTAAGGATTTTGTACTTTTTACCGGCTGTAATTCTAGCGGGATTAAAAGTGTCTTTTACCTTCTCTGAAATCTGATAGATTTTCCCTCGATCTACTCCATGTTGATCAAGGATATAGCCAAAACTATCTCCAGGTTCTATAGTACCATCTACCACTTTGTAGTCGTCAAGAATAAAACCGAATTCTTTTTTGACTGGCTTAGGCGCTTTCTTTTCTACCTTTTCTTCATTCAGGGCGGTTTCTTTTGTGTCATCTTCACAAGCTGTGAAAGCCAACATCAATACCAGTAGGAAACTTAATTTTTTCAATTTTTTAGCAATTTTCTTTCTGTGTGTTAAACATATGGTTTACCCATTCTTTGCCCCAATCTTCTAATTCTTCTTCACTCCATAAATAAGGAAAAAAACTAACTCTCTGAAATCCGGACGGCAAAAATTCTTTCCAATTAGTTCCTCCCGTCGCAGCAATAGTTTCTTTATCCTTATTTAAATACCTGTAAGCAGCACCCATATGCATAAGGGGCCAATTTATATTTACATTGGCGTCAAAATTACGCAATGCTTCTTTTAATCCCTTACTATTTTTAACCGAATCTGGAAGTTGCTGATATTTATGAAAAAGAGTTTTACCCTTATATTCTGAAGCTATTCTTAGAAAACGCTCAGTATAGCGTTTTTCAAACTGCCTTAGCGTTAAGGTTTTATCCCCGGTTTTTAGATCTATGCCACCTTTCTTCCAGTAAATATTTTCGTACAAATCTTCGAGGCTATTCTCTTTGGAAAATTGATCTCTTATTTTAAATGAAACCAAATTTTCTAAAGGAGTTGAATAAATTTCTATCATTCTAAACTGCGCAGATTGAAATCCACTTGCTGGCAGTAAAGACATTCGAAATTTAAGAAACTGCTCTCTTTCCATTCCTTTAATCATCACATCAAAAGAATCGGTTAGAATTCTGAAATAACGATTTAACCGATTGTATTTTTCAATTAAAAAGCTAGCATCAGGAGCTTCAGCTTCAATTATTTGTTTTTGTTCGTGAATAATGAGTTTAAAATAAAGCTCGGTAATTTGATGATAGGAGATAAAAATCTTTTCGTCAGGAAAATGGGTTAAGGTTTTCTGCAAACTTAAAAGTGTATCGATGCTCAAATAATCCCAATACGTGAGGTATTTATCATGTAAAAGCCCATCTAAATAGGAAGCCAGATCCTGACCTGAATTTTTAAATTTCTCCTCTAATGCAAATATACGTTCTGCAATTTCCGGCTTTATTTCCATGTACTAGTCCATAATTATTTTAAACGGATGCTTTAATCCTTTGTATGAATCTAAGTCGGCATCTAAAGAACCAACAGCGAGATTCGCTTCTATTTTAACAGGCACTTTATTAGCATCGTCACTTACCCAAAAAGTAAGACTTTCCTGCTCCTTAAAAACCCGTCCCGCCATAACATAAGGCCTGAATTTTAAGGTAGCAACCTTACCAAATTTGGTTTTTATCACTTCCCTGCCCAAAAACTTCAGTTTAAAATCCATGTTCTCATCATCTATAAAAAGATTGAGACGCATTTCATCACCGGGCCGAAGTTCATCATTTTTAATATTGTTGCGAATATAATAAAATGCCGATAACATATCGTGTACATTCGGCTTGGTAGTATACGTATGATTTTCGTTGTGCTTTTTATCGAAAACGTAAGCCTTATTATCGCTGTGATCAAACTCTATTTCAAGATCCTTGGTATAGCCGCCTTCATTTATATTTCGAATAAATTTATAAGGTTTCCCGGTTTGCTTATCGATATAAGTTTGGTAATTATCATCTACCTTAAAAAACCAGTGCAATAAACCGGTAGATTTTCCTTTTCCTTCAATGTGATAAACAGGAGTTCCGTTTATCTGCGTTTCATCTACTTCTAAAGTAGCAAAACTGGCATTAAAAGGTCCATAATGTATTCGGAATTTAAACCATTCCCCCGCATTAAATGCTTTTTGGGATTGAGCCTGAAGCGCGAAGCCGGCTAAAAGAAAGAGGAACATTGCAAATACACTTTTTTTCATACCAAATTTTTAAATACTGATTTACAGATTGATTGGGCTAAGGATATTTACAATTTCTATTCCAAATGTATTAAAACAAAAAACCCCATCAAATTAATGACGGGGTTTTTGTCTTATTAACCAACTAAAACTTAAATTATGAAAAAAATTAATTACATTATTGGTAACCACTCCAAAAATGCGAGCGCAAAATTCTACATTTAAAAGAGTTATAACAACAATAAAATTGAGTTTAACACAATATTTTAGAATAATTAAATTTTTTAACTTTAAAGTTTAGTTAATTTAAATATTTTAATCTTATTGCAAGGTTCCTCGCAAATCCTGCTCTCTCTCAATTGCCTCAAAAAGGGCTTTAAAGTTTCCTTTTCCAAAAGATTTTGCTCCTTTTCTCTGGATGATCTCAAAAAACATGGTTGGACGGTCTAAAACCGGCTTGGTAAAGATCTGCAATAAATAGCCTTCATCGTCACGATCTACTAATACTCCAAGCTCTTTTAATGGTTCTAGATCTTCATCTATTTGTCCTACTCTATCTAACAAAGTATCATAATATGTTTCCGGCACATACAAGAATTCAACCCCGCGATCTCTTAGTTGGGTTACGGTTTCTAATATATTATCGGTTGCCAGTGCGATATGTTGTACACCCGCCCCGTTGTAAAACTCTATATATTCTTCAATCTGGGATTTTTTCTTTCCTTCCGCAGGCTCGTTTATCGGGAATTTAATTCTACCATTTCCATTACTCATCACCTTACTCATCAAGGCAGTATAATCGGTAGAAATATCTTTATCGTCAAAAGATGCCATTTGCGCAAATCCCATTACTTTAGCGTAAAAATCTACCCATTTATTCATTTCGTTCCATCCTACATTACCTACCATATGGTCTATGTATTTTAGGCCTGTATCTTCAGTCTGCACTTTGGTAGTATAGGTTTTATATCCGGGAAGAAAAGGTCCTTCGTATTCTTTTCTCTCTACAAAAAGGTGAATCGTTTCTCCATAAGTATGAATTCCTGATATCACGGCTTTACCGTGTTCGTCTTCCATCTCATAAGGTGCCACATAAGATTTTGCTCCTCTTTTGGTGGTTTCTTCATAACTCTTCCTGGCATCATCTACCCAAAGCGCTACCATTTTCACACCATCACCATGTTTGTTGATGTGAGCATTAATATCACCTTCGGGCTGAAGTGGGGAAGTAAGTACAATTCTAATTTTCCCTTGCTGCAACACGTAAGAAACACTGTCTTTTCTACCTGTTTCCAAACCTGAATAAGCAACTGGCTGGAAACCCCAGGCGTGTTGGTAGTAATAAGCCGCCTGCTTGGCATTACCCACATATAGTTCAACAAAATCGGTACCCAGAATTGGAAGAAAATCTTCGGCATCCTGCATTACCTTTTCTAATTTAAGTGATGTATTATCAGTACTCATTTTAATATATTTTATTGCTACTTTTTAGCTATTTGAAATTTCTATTATTTATTATGATTTTCTTCCAACCAGGACTTATGGTAGGTTTCATCGGCGATTTCCATCGCATCTTCGGTGAGCATTAATGGCTTAAAAGTATCTACCATCACCGCCAATTCTTCGGTTTCTACCTGACCAATACTACGTTCTACTGCTCCCGGGTGGGGCCCGTGTGGAATTCCCGCCGGGTGGAGTGAAATATGACCCGCTTCAATATCGTTCCTGCTCATAAAATCCCCATCTACATAATACAACACCTCATCGCTATCTATGTTACTATGGCTGTATGGTGCCGGAATACTTTCAGGATGATAATCGTATTTACGCGGACAAAAACTACAAACCACAAAAGCATCGGTCTCAAAAGTTTGGTGTACCGGTGGTGGTTGGTGAATTCTTCCCGTTATAGGTTCAAAATCGTGAATAGAGAAAGCATAGGGATAATTATATCCGTCGTAACCTACCACATCAAAAGGATGGGTAGCATAAACCATATCAAAGATTTCGCCCTGCTTTTTTATTTTAATCAGGAAATCACCTTTTTCATCGTTGGTTTCTAATTCGTAAGGCTGTCTTAGATCACGCTCACAAAATGGAGAATGTTCCAGCAATTGCCCAAACCAGTTTCTATAGCGTTTAGGGGTGTAAATTGGTCTTCTTGATTCTACAATAAATAACCGATTGTTGTCATCATCAAAATCAATTTTATAAATAGTTCCTCGCGGAATCAATAAATAATCACCGTATTTAAAATCGAGGTTTCCAAGATGCGTTCTTAATTTTCCGCTTCCTTTATGAATAAAAAGCAATTCATCTGAATCTGAATTCTTATAAAAATAATCATCGGTAGAACCTTGCGGAGAAGCCAGCGTGATATCAACATCACTGTTGGTTAAAACCACCTTTCGACTTTCAAGATAATCAGGATTCGGTTTTACCTGAAATCCTTTTAAACGATAAGATTTTATATTGTTTTCTGCCGCAATTTTCGGTTTTACACTGTAACTCCCTTTCACCTCTTTTACCTGGGTAGGGCGATGTTCGTGATAAAGATTAGAAGACATCCCATCAAAACCAATAGTACCAAAAAGTTGTTCGTAATAAAGGCTGCCGTCTGGTTTTTTAAAAACCGTATGACGTTTATGAGGAATCTTACCGAGTTTATGATAAAAAGGCATAATCTGATATTTTTAATTCAACTCCCAATTTCTGAAAGAATATTGAGAATTTGTTATTTTTTTTAGTGTTATTTTACTTTAAAACAAATATCGGGAATTTTTAAGGAAACATTTTTAAAACATCTCTAAAAACCGGGAAGAGAAAATCAAAACAATAGAAATAGATTATGAGACAGAAATTTGAGAAATCGGTTAAACCTGCAGAATAAACAGACAAGGAAAATTTAAAACCAAAAACCAAGACTAAAAAACCACTGACTGGCTATAATTTCAGGTGAATAGGTATATTTTACTTCTAAAGGACCAATAAATGTATCCACACCATACCCAAGAGCATAGCCCGTAAAATCTGGCATCGTAAACCAATCGCCAGATGAATATAATTTGTTTCCAACATTGGCAATATTTGCGCTCGCAATCACGTGGTTTTTCCTGAAAATCTCATAATCAAACTCAACAAGACCTTTTATATAACTATCTCCCGACAGACTTATAAAATCGTACCCATAAAACGGAACAAAATTATTTATTAGATTATTCCCATAACCTCCTAAAAAGAAATCCAGCGTGTTTACTCCGTCGTTTCCTATTTTAAATCCTGCTTCAGTCACAATTCGGGTAGAAAATTTGTTGATGGGAGAAAAAGCATAACCTAAGGTTCCTTTTGCAATAGAAAATTCAGAAAAATTATTATTATAATCAGAGGAAAAAAGATAAAGATGGAAATTCCCGTCAAAATAAACTCCACGGGATGGGAAGTATTTATTATCGTAAGAGTCGTATTTTAAATACCCGAAAGCACTATAGTAATGACTGTTTTCAAAAAGCCTATTATCGCTTATTTCTGGGTTTGGATTATTTAAAGTTTCAGAAGCAATTCTTAAAAATTTATGCTCGGCGCCAAGTCCGAAGGAAAAAACCTGTTTAAATAAAGTTTCAGCATAAAACTGGTTGGTGAAATCGCGGTAATCTATATCTATCCTATTTACACCAATATCTTGCAATTCGGCATTTTCACTGGCAAAATCAAAAGAGACCGGATGATTAAAAGTATTGTATCGAGATTTAACACCAATACTCCAGTAAAAACCTTTATCTATATAATAATCAAAATTATACCGAAATTGATCGCCAACCACTACATCCAGAGAAGTCACGTCGTTAGAGAAAAACAAACTTTTATGGGTATAATTAATAAGGGCGCCAATTTGATAAAGTTCGTCATAATGCACCCCTAATCGCAGCAGGCTCTTATTTTCGCTTTCTTCTATCTGCAGGCTTAAGGTGTAGAGGTAATCATCATTATTCGGAATTAACCTATAATTAATCCGGTTGAAGTTTCCGGTCGCAGAAAGATTGTTTATGCCCGAGTTGAGATCTTTAAATGTGAAATCTGTAAAGTAATTTAACCTCAATTTACCCAGTATATAAGAGCGCGGATAGGTATTATTGCCTTCTAACGTGAGTGTACTAATTTGCAAGGTATCCATTTCAGGAATCACAATATTTCTTGGAGTTTCACTCTGTCGTGCGGCAAGCTTTTCCAGGTCATTTTTTCTTCTGAGCGTAGCAACCCTTCCGGAATCTATAATCGCCTCCCCTTTTTCAAACGATAAAACCGAAAACGGACTAATATCGGGTTTGATATAAATATCGGTTTTAGGGATTTTTTCCTTCATATCACTAATTGTCCGGAAATTGCTTATTTGGGCAAGAATATCAAAAACATTGCGTAAATCGTCTTTATTAACCAGGCTATCCTGCACATCTACACCAATAATCACCTCAGCTCCTCGTTTTCTAAGTTCTTCTACGGGATAATTATTAGCTACTCCACCATCGGTAAGCAGTCTTCCATTTAGACTTACAGGACTAAAGATTGAAGGAATGGCGCCACTGGCAGAAACCGCTTGTGCGAGAGAACCTTCATCCAAAATCACTTCTTCCCCGGTTTCCACATCAGCAGCAACACAAAAAAATGGAATAGGCAATTCTTTAAAATCATCTACATTTCCCAGATGCATCGTAAGCTGAGACATTAAATTATAAATGTTTTGTCCCCTGGAGAGTCCTGCCGGAAAGCCAATTTTAAAATCATCAAAAGGCAGGCTAATCGCATATTTTTCGGCATCTTCTTTTTCGTAAAAAGATTTTGCGCTACGCGGAATATTATCCTGAATTAAAATATTGAAATTGGTCTCGTGAAAAATTGAATCCAACTCATTAGCCGTATAACCGGAAGCATACAACCCGCCAATAATAGCGCCCATACTACTCCCGCCAATATAATCTATTCTAATTCCAGCTTCTTCAATAACTTTTAGCGCGCCAATATGAGCAAGGCCTTTTGCACCACCACCGCTTAAAACAAGCCCCACTTTTAAATCTTCCTGCTCCTGGGAAATACTGGGTATAAATGCAAGCAGAAAAAGTAAAAGCAGTAGTTTTTTCATTTGTGTATCCAATTTTATCCAGCGTTACGCTAGTTTCATTCTTTTGATTTGTAATGATTGTAAATTATTCCGGCTTTGGAAACTCCAATAACCTCAGCGAGCTCCACTTCTGAAGCTTCTTTTATACGTTTTACCGAACGAAATTGTTTTAATAATTCTACCACAGTTTTTTCTCCAATGCCGGCAATCTCTTCCAACTCTGTATTTAACGCGGTTTTGCTCCTTTTGTTACGGTGAAAAGTAATTCCGAATCTATGCGCTTCATTTCGAAGCTGCTGTATAATCTTTAATGTTTCAGACTTCTTATCTAAATAAAGCGGAATCGTATCTCCCGGATAAAAAATCTCTTCAAGACGTTTAGCAATTCCAATAATGGCTATTTTTCCGCGTAAACCTAAAATCTCCAGCGCTTTCACTCCGGAAGAAAGTTGTCCCTTCCCTCCATCTACTATGATTAGTTGCGGCAAATCTTCACCTTCATTTAGTAAACGTTTGTAACGCCTAAAAACAACTTCTTCCATAGAAGCGAAATCATCTGGGCCTTCCACGGTTTTGATATTAAATTTACGATAATCTTTCTTGCTTGGTTTCCCATTTTTAAAAACTACACAAGCAGCAACAGGATTTGTTCCCTGGATATTGGAATTATCAAAACATTCTATATGTCGCGGCTCTACATTTAGCCGAAGATCTTCCTTCATTTGTGCCATAATCCGTTTAACGTGCCGGTCTGGATCTACGATCTTCATTTGCTTAAAACGCTCCTGACGGTAATATTTTGCATTTCTAAGCGATAAGTCTACAATTTTCTTCTTGTCGCCGAGCTTAGGGATAGTTACTTTAACGTCTTCACCCGCATCAACTTTAAAAGGCACATAAATTTCTTTGGAATTTGAACTAAAACGCTGCCGTATTTCGGTAATTGCCAGTTCCAATAATTCCTCATCGGTTTCTTCCAGTTTCTTCTTCATCTCTATAGTATGCGACCTAATAATGGCACCGTGGGAAAGCTGAAGGAAATTCACGTAACCATAACCTTCGTCTGACATTATGGAAAACACATCTACATTGGTGATTTTTGGGTTAACCACCGTAGATTTTGACTGATAATTCTCAAGGACATCAATTTTATTTTTTATTCGCTGGGCATCTTCAAACTCCATTTTTTCAGCGTGTTCCTTCATTTGCTCCCTGAATTGCTGCAGCGAATCTTTAAAATTCCCTTTTACAATTTGCCGAATCGCATCAATATTACTGTTGTATTCTGCTTCAGCCTGTTTTGCTTCACAAGGGCCTTTGCAATTTCCTAAATGATACTCCAGGCACACCTTATATTTCCCGTTTCTTATTTTTTCTTCAGAAAGATCATAATTACAGGTTCTAAGTTTGTAAAGGCCTTTAATAAGCTCAAGAAGTGTATTTACCGTTTTAAAACTGGTAAAAGGCCCATAATATTCGCTACCGTCTTTTATGAGTTTCCGGGTAGGAAAAACCCGTGGAAATCGTTCATTTTTAATGCAAATCCAGGGGTAAGTTTTATCGTCCTTAAGCATCACGTTAAAACGCGGCTGATGCTTTTTAATGAGGTTGTTCTCTAAAAGTAAAGCATCGGTTTCTGAAGCCACCACAATATGCTTTATTTCTTTAATTTTTTTTACCATCACACCAATCCTGTGGCTATCGTGGCGCTTGGTAAAATAGGAGGTTACCCTCTTTTTAAGGTTTTTGGCTTTGCCTACATAAAGAATCTTCCCGTTTTTATCATAATACTGGTAGACTCCGGGACTATTGGGCAGTGTTTGTAATTGTACTTCTAAAGCTGGCGTTTCCATCTCCCCAAAGGTAGAATTTATTATGTGTAGCTTTAAAAAAGCCAGTGTTTGTAGATGTTAAATTTGTATTAAATCGCGTTTTAAAATATGGTTAACCACCTTATTTGTGGGCTAAAAGCACTTCAAATTTTATAATTTCTATAAAAATATTAATTGTGTATTTTACTACCTTGCGCTTATGGAGAAAAAAGTAATTGGGCGTTTTGATAAAGCAGATTTTCCAGCGCTGCATTTAAATGATATCGCTATTAAAATTGATACAGGTGCCTATACTTCATCTATTCACTGTGAAAACATAATAGAAAAAGATGGAACCTTAGAATGTACCTTCCTCGATGAAGAACATCCTTTATACAACGGAAAAAAGTTTACTTTTACAGATTATGATATCGTTTTTGTACGCAGCAGCAACGGAATAATTCAGAAAAGATATCAGGTAATATCTACCATTAAAATATTTAATAAGGTCTATAAAATTTCGCTTTCTTTGTCTTCCCGACAGGAAATGAGGTTTCCGGTGCTAATTGGCCGAAAATTCCTTACCAAAAAATTTATCGTGGACACCGAATTAACTGACGTTTCTTACAATATTAAACAAAAATGAAAATAAAAATCCTTTCGCGTAATAGTCATCTTTATTCTACAAAACGTCTTGTAGAAGCAGCTACCAAACGCAAACATGAAGTAGAAGTTATAGATCCCCTAAAGTGTGATATCGTTATTGAGAAGCGTAAGCCCAATATTTATTATAAAGGCGGTTACATAGAAGGCGTAGACGCAGTAATCCCAAGAATTGGAGCTTCGGTTACTTTCTACGGTACAGCAGTAGTGAGACAGTTTGAAATGATGGGTGCATTTACCACCACAGAATCTGAATCTTTAGTTAGAAGCCGTGATAAATTGAGAAGTTTACAGGTACTTTCTCGCGCCAAGATTGGATTACCTAAAACCGTTTTTACTAACTATTCCAGGGATGTTTCCGGGGTTATTAAACAGGTTGGAGGAACCCCTTTAGTTATAAAATTACTGGAGGGAACTCAAGGAGTAGGTGTTGTTCTTGCTGAAACCCACAACGCAGCAGAATCTGTTATAGAAGCTTTTAATGGTTTACAGGCAAGGGTAATTGTTCAGGAGTTTATTGAAGAAGCCAAAGGTGGTGATATAAGGGCTTTTGTTGTAGATGGCCACGTAGTTGGTGCTATGAAAAGACAGGGTAAAGAAGGAGAATTTAGATCTAACCTTCACCGTGGTGGTAGCGCCGAAGTTGTAGAACTTACCGATGAAGAAGAAATTGCAGCGGTAAAAGCTACCAAAGCAATGGGACTTGGTGTTGCCGGGGTAGATATGTTACAAAGTTCTCGTGGGCCACTAATTCTTGAAGTAAATTCTTCTCCAGGATTAGAAGGTATCGAAAAAGCTACTGGTAAAGATATTGCCAAATCTATAATAAGATATATTGAAAGGAACGTTTAGCCTATGGCAAAAATAACCAGCGACAATGTTCTGGAAATACTCGGCGAGAAAGTAAAGCCGGGAAAAAGCGCCACGATTAATTTTAATATGGCCAAACTCTACACCACTACTTCGGTAGAGGTGCCCGTAATTATTGAACGTTCTAAAAAACCCGGACCTGTAGTTTTAATAACCGCAGGGATTCACGGGGACGAAATAAACGGGGTAGAAATCGTTCGGCAAATTATCTCTAAGGGAATCAATAGACCGCAGAAAGGAACTATTATTTGCGTTCCCGTGGTTAATATTTTTGGTTTTCTGAATTTACGCAGGGAATTCCCTGACGGTCGCGACCTAAACCGAATGTTTCCCGGAACAAAACACGGTTCACTTGCTAGCAGATTCGCATTTCAGTTCGTAAAGAATATATTGCCTCTAGCTAATTTTTGTTTAGATTTTCATACCGGTGGTGCCAGTAGATTTAACGCACCCCAAATACGGGTAAAACGCGGCGATGAACAAAGTCTTAAATACGCCCGAATTTTTGGTGCGCCGTTCACCATTTACTCCAAAACAATCACCAAATCTTATCGCGAAACCTGTGCTAAAAAAGGAATTCCGGTTCTGCTTTTTGAAGGCGGAAAATCTATGGATAGTAATCGTGATGTAGCCAAACACGGTGTTGAAGGCGCTATGAGAATTTTGAGTTTTTTGGAAATGCTCCATCCCAAGTTTGATTATCCCGATGCAATTACCGAAACGGTAATAATCGAAAATACCAACTGGATGCGCGCAAAATACAGCGGACTCCTGCACATGAAAATTCCTTGTGGAAAACATGTTGAAAAAGGAGAATACATTGGCACTATTACCGATCCTTATGGAAAATTCAGGCATAAAATTAAGGCTGTAAATACTGGGTATGTGATCAATATCAACGAAGCCCCTATTGTCTACCAGGGCGATGCAATTTTTCATATTTCAGCACCACCAAAGGATGAATAAAGCCGAATTACGAAAAAAATACAAGGCTTTACGTTTAGAATTTTCGGAAGAAAAGATAGAAGAACTGAGCCTGGAAATTGCAAATCAATTGCTGCGACTACCGGTTTGGAAGAAAGAATTTTATCATCTTTTTCTAAGTATTGCCGAGCAAAAGGAAATAGACACCGAAAATATTCTGCATATTCTCCAGGGAAAGGATAAAAACGTGGTGCTTTCCAAAACCAATATTAAAGAGCATAAATTAGAGCATTTTTTACTTACCGATACCAGCGTACTAAGAAAAAATCGCTGGAATATTCCCGAGCCCGAAGGCGGTATTCCCATCCCGCCAGAACAGTTAGATGTGGTTTTTGTCCCGCTTTTAGCATTTGACGAGGAAGGCCATCGCATTGGTTACGGCAAGGGCTTTTACGATAATTTTTTAAGTGAATGCAAGCCCGAAGTAGTAAAAATTGGACTTTCTTTTTTTGAAGCTGAACCTGCTTTTAAGGAAGTATTCAGCAGTGACATTCCTCTTGATTACTGCGTAACGCCAAACAAAATATATAGCTTTAAAAATTAGGGAATTAAGAAGTATTCTGTTATTTTTAACAAAACTTTCACCCCTTTAATGCTCAACGACCTTCAATTAAACAGCATTCTTGAAGATTTTGATATCGCCTACTGGAAGATCAATCTTCTGAATAAAGAGGTGAGCTGGTCAGAGCATTTTGACACCCTAGTAGGAAAACCCGAATTTTCCGAATCCCATTTTGAATATTTTTTGAAGGAAATCCTACATCAGGATTATCGCTACGATTTCAGGCTTTATTTCGATAAACTTACCGAAGAAAATGAAGCTTTCTGCATAGAACTTAAACTGAAGCTCAGCAATGGAAAATACCGCTGGTTCGAATGCCGAAACTTAAAAAATAGAGAAAACAACAAGGAGATAGCCGTACTACTATTCGTTAATATTCATCAAAGCAAACGCGACCAGTACACCATTGAAGAAAACTTCTTCTATTATCGCGAAACCGCCCAGATGACTAATACCGGGGGATGGTATATAGACACTCAGAACAAAAATATTTACTGGGATAATGTAACTAAAAAGATAATTGACTGCCCGCTAGATTACCAACCGCCCTACGAAGAACATTTTAGGTTTTACGCCCCAGAGGAGCATCCTGTAGTAATTTCGGCTTTCGAAAAATGTGAAAAATATGGAATTCCATTTAAGGTGGAATTAAAAATGAGGAATCTTTACAACAAAGATTTTTGGGTCCGCGCCACCGGAAAACCGGTGTATAATGAAGATCAGGATATAATAGGAATTCGCGGTGTTTTTCAGGATATAAACGAGCAGAAAGTAAACGAACTCAACTTGCAGAATTCATTAGATATTATCGCCACACAAAATTCGCGGTTATTTAATTTTGCACATATTGTTTCACATCATTTGCGTTCACATAGCAGTAACCTTTGCCTTATTGTAGAATTACTGAAAGAAGCTAAAACCGATAAGGATAAAATAGAATTGATACCGAATGTTGCAGATATTTCTGAAAATCTGGATTCAGCTATAAATGAGTTGAATGAGATTGTAAATAAACAATCAGTTCTACGTAAAGAACGTCGAATTATCTCTTTCGAAAAAGCATTAAGTGGGGTAATGGCTTCAACTTCATCATTAATAAATCGAGAAAATGCAAAAATCGTAGCTGAATTTCACGCTTTAAAAGAAATTAGCTATATCCCTGAATATCTTGAAAGTATTTTGCTAAATTTAATCACGAATGCTATAAAATATAAACATCCGGGAAGAAAACCGGTGATTTATATTCAGACCTATATCAAGAATGAAACTCCGTTTTTGGAGGTTAGTGATAATGGGTTAGGCATTGATCTGGATCAATATGGTGACAAGATGTTTGGGATGTATAAAACCTTTCACGAAAACCTGGATTCGCGTGGAATTGGACTTTTTATTACTAAAAATCAAGTGGAAACACTTGGAGGTTCAATCTCGGTAACCAGCACTGTAGATGTAGGCACTACATTTAAGATTAACTTTTAAAAATTTAAACTAATTCTCATGGGGCAAAAAGTAGAATTGGCGTGTATTATCGACGATGATAAAATATACGTGAACCTGGTTAAGAAGATTATTGAGATCAAGAAACTATCGGAAAATCTTCTCATTTTCAAAAACGGCATGGAAGCTTTGAATCATTTTAAATTGATCCTGGAAAACGCAACCGAAGAAACCCTGCCCGACATTATCTTTCTGGATATTAATATGCCAATTATGGATGGCTGGGAGTTTCTAAATGAATTTATTAAGATAAAGAATAACTTCGAAAAGAAAATCACGCTTTACATGGTGAGTTCTTCTATTGATCCAAGGGATTTGGAACGCGCAAAATCTTTTAACTTGGTTACCGATTATCTAATCAAACCAATTGAATTGAAAAAATTCGAGAAGATTTTTGACCGAAATAGTAATGCAGCCGCTTAGTTATACTCTATTTTCTTTCTTTAGTGTCTTCCTCTTCTTTAGGGAAAGCACGCTTATTAAAAAGTAGAAGTAAAATTACACCTGCACTAATTGCGGTATCGGCTATATTGAATACCGGTTCAAAGAATGTGAAATAATTCCCTCCCCAGAAAGGAATCCATTCGGGTAAATTACCCTGCCATAAAGGGAAGTAAAGCATATCTACCACCTTGCCGTGAAATAAAGTACCGTAGCCGCCTTGTGCCGGCATAAATTCTGCTACCTGACCATAACTGTCGTTAAAGACAATTCCGTAGAAAACGGAGTCTATAATATTTCCAAAAGCTCCAGCGAAGATTAAAGCAATTGCTGTTATTAAAATCCTGGAACCATTTTTTCTAACCGAATCCCACAGCCAGTAACCAATACCAACAATGGCCACCAATCTAAATAAGGTAAGGAAAAGTTTTCCGTATTCTCCCGGGATTTTGGTTCCCCAGGCCATTCCTTCATTCTCTACAAATAAAATCCTGAACCAATCAAAAACCGGAACCTCCTCGCCCAGAGAAAAATTTGTTTTGATATAAAATTTTGAAATTTGGTCTATTAAAAGTACCAAAACGATAATAATACCCGCTTTTTTTAAGGACATGAACTCTGTGGAATTTAAGAACGCCGCTAAAATACTAATATTATTTAGTTTTTACGTGGCTAAAAATCAGCTTTTGGGAAGCATTTTTTTAATTGTTTAATCGTTAAAATAAAAACGTCCCAAAGCATAAGCAAAGGGACGCTATAAATAATATAATAATCAGAAAGAATATTTATTTCTGCATATTTTTAGCTTCAATACTCAAGGTAGCGTGTGGCACCAGTTGTAAACGCTCTTTTGCGATTAGTTTCCCGGTTACACGGCATATTCCGTAGGTTTTATTCTCAATTCGCGTTAAAGCATTTTTAAGATCGCGAATAAATTTCTCCTGCCTAATGGCTAATTGAGAATTTGCTTCCTTACTCATCGTTTCACTGCCTTCCTCAAATGCTTTAAATGTAGGTGCGGTATCATCGGTACCATTGTTCCCATCATTTTTATAAGCATTTTGATAATTGGCCAATTGCTCCTGCGCCTTTTCGATTTTGCCTTTAATCAGGGCCTTAAACTCAGCTAATTCGGCATCGCTATAACGCTCTTTTACTTCAGTTGCCATAATTTCTAATGTTTTTTGATAAACATTCTGGTAGTAATATCGTCAAAAGCCACCTCGGCTCCTTCAGTTACTACCTCCGCAAATTCGAGACTTGCAGTTAATGTTTCATTCTTGATATAGGTTATATTTTGGTTAACGGCATCCTCGACAATACCGTCTCGTTGTAGGGTCACTTCAATAGTATCGGTAACTTCAAATCCAGAATCTTTTCTCATATTCTGTATCCTGTTTACCAATTCCCTGGCAATACCTTCCTTTTTTAATTCTTCAGAAATACTAACGTCTAAAGCTACTGTAATATTACCACTACTCGCCACTAACCAACCTTCAATATCCTGAGAAGTAATCTCTACTTCTTCAGCAGCTAATTTAATCATTTCTCCGTTAAGGTTTATAGCGATAGTGCCTTCGCGCTCTATCATTTTAATATCTTCGGAAGTCAATTTATTTATCTCATTGACTACCAGCTTCATATCCTTTCCAAATCTTGGACCAAGAACCTTAAAGTTTGGTTTTATTTGCTTTACCAGCAATCCTGAAGCATCATCAATAAGCTGAAGTTCTTTTACATTTACCTCAGATTTTATCAAGTCCTCAACCGCCTGAATCTCCTCACACTGTTGCTCGTCAAGCACCGGAATCATTACCCTTTGCAGTGGCTGCCTTACTTTTATCATCTCCTTTTTTCTGAGCGATAAAACCAGTGAAGAAATGGTTTGGGCTTTCTCCATTTTTCGCTCTAAAGACTTATTAACAAATTTTTCATCATACTTTGAAAATTCAGCCAAATGTACCGATTCAAAGTTTTCTTTATGTGTGCTCTTGTTTAAATCTTTGTAAAGCCTATCCATAAAGAACGGCGCTACCGGTGCACCCAGTTTAGCCACTTCAACCAAACAGGTATAAAGGGTTTGATAGGCCGAAATTTTATCTTGCTGGTAATCGCCTTTCCAGAATCTTCTTCGACTTAAACGCACAAACCAGTTACTAAGGTTTTCCTGAACAAATTCTGAAATTGCCCGGGTTGCCCTGGTAGGTTCATAATCGGCATAGAATTTATCAACTTTCTCTATAAGTGTATGCAATTCTGAAAGGATCCAACGATCTATCTCGGGTCTTTCTGCTAAAGGAACATCCTCTTCTTTATAGGTGAAATTATCAATATTCGCATATAAAGTGAAGAAAGAATAAGTGTTGTAAAGTGTACCGAAAAATTTACGGCGCACCTCAGCGATTCCTTCAATATCGAATTTTAAATTATCCCATGGATTGGCGTTAGAGATCATATACCAACGCGTGGCATCAGGCCCGTAAGCCGCAAGCGTCTCAAAAGGATCTACCGCATTCCCGAGACGTTTAGACATTTTCTGTCCGTTTTTATCTAAAACAAGTCCGTTAGAAACTACGTTTTTATAAGCTACATCATCAAAGATCATCGTAGCGATAGCGTGCAGGGTATAGAACCAGCCTCTGGTTTGGTCAACGCCTTCGGCTATGAAATCAGCCTGGCGTTCTCCTTCTTCTACTTTTTCTTTATTTTCAAACGGATAATGCCATTGTGCGTAAGGCATAGAACCAGAATCGAACCAAACATCTATAAGATCGGCTTCGCGTTTCATTGGTTTTCCGGAATCTGAAACAAGCGTGATTTCATCGACCACGTTCTTGTGAAGATCTACCAGATCGTAGTTTTCTTCACTCATATTTCCGGGTTCAAAACCTTCAAAAATATCTTTATCCATAAAGCCGGCTTTAACCGACTTCGCCATTTCTTCTTTCAATTCTGCAATAGAACCAATAAGCTTTTCCTCTTTCCCTTCTTCGGTTCTCCAAATTGGCAACGGAATTCCCCAATAACGACTTCTGGATAAATTCCAGTCGTTAGCATTGGCCAGCCAGTTACCAAAACGACCTTCCCCGGTAGATTTTGGTTTCCAGTTAATGCCTTTATTCAGTTCGTGCATGCGCTCCTTGAATTCGGTTACTTTTATGAACCAGGAATCCAGCGGATAATATAAAATAGGTTTATCGGTTCTCCAGCAATTTGGATAGCTGTGAACATATTTTTCTACTTTAAAAGCACGATTTTCTTCTTTTAGTTTTATAGCCAGTTCAACGTCTACAGATTTTTCTGGCGCCTGCCCTTCGTCATAATATTCGTTCTTCACATACTTCCCGGCAAATTCGCCCATTTCTGGTCCGAATTTCCCTTGAAGATCTACTAACGGCACTAAGTTTCCGTTTTCGTCTTTTACTAATAATGGCGGAACCTGTGGTGTAGCCTGTTTCGCTACCAGCGCATCATCGGCACCAAAAGTTGGCGAAGTATGCACAATTCCGGTTCCGTCTTCTGTAGTCACAAAATCTCCTGAGATTACACGGAAAGCATTTTCAGGATTTTCTGCAGGTAATGCATAAGGCAATAACTGCTCATATTTAATTTCAACAAGATCTTTTCCTAAAATGGTTTCCCCAATTAAAAATGGAATTTTTTTATCGCCTTCAGAATAGGCTTTTAAGTCTTCTTCAGTTTCAACTTCTACAAATTTCTTATCGAATTGCTTTTTCGCAAGTGCTTTTGCTACCAGAATGGTAATCGGTTCAAAAGTATATTGATTATAAGTTTTTACCGAAACATATTCAATTTTTGGCCCAACGGTTAAGGCAGTGTTAGACGGCAATGTCCAGGGTGTGGTGGTCCAGGCGATTAAAAATGCGCCTTCCAGATCCTTTTCAACTGAAGCTGCTGAAGCATCAGTGATTTTAAACATTGCTGTTACCGTTGTATCGGTTACGTCCTGGTAAGTTCCAGGTTGGTTGAGCTCGTGTGAACTTAATCCCGTTCCCGCTTTTGGAGAATAGGGCTGAATGGTGTAACCTTTGTAAATAAGGTCTTTTTTATAAATTTCGGAAAGCAGCCACCAAACTGTTTCCATATATTTGGATTTGTAGGTCACGTATGGATCTTCCATATCTACCCAGTAGCCTATTTTTTCGGTAAGGTCGTTCCACACATCGGTATAACGCATTACCGCATTTTTACAGGCTTCATTATATTTTTCTACGGAAATCTTAGTCCCAATATCTTCTTTGGTAATACCCAATTCTTTTTCTACACCAAGTTCTACCGGAAGACCGTGGGTATCCCAACCGGCTTTACGTTTTACCTGGAATCCTTTTTGAGTTTTATACCTACAAAAAATATCCTTAATAGCTCGCGCCATTACGTGGTGAATTCCCGGAAGCCCGTTGGCAGAAGGTGGCCCTTCAAAAAACACAAACGGCTCTTTGCCTTCCCGTGTAGAAACGCTTTTTTCAAAAATATCGTTTTCCTTCCAGTAACTTAATATTTCCTCAGCTACTTTTGGTAAGTCAAGTCCTTTATATTCAGGGAACTTATTGCTCATTTTTTCAAAATTTCCAATGAGTCGCGAAAATAATCAATTTTAAGAAAAGAGCGGGTTAGAAAAACGGAAAAAGCTAACCCAAAAGAAATTGATATTAAATAAACCAAGAAAGATTTTTAAAAGCCTTGGGAATCACGAAAAAAGATTAAAAAGTATACCTCAGCGCTAAAATTAAATTTCTACCTGCAGCAGCGATTCCCGAGGAATAAGTTCGATAACGTTGGTCGGTAATATTTTCTAAGGAAGCGGTTGCCAGCAAGTTTTTACTGAATTCGTATTGGCCGGTTAAATTTAGGCTATACCAGGAAGGTGAATAAGGATTTCCGTTATCGTCTATGGCATATAAATAGGCTTTACCCTGTTCTGAAGGGGCTAGATCTTCATAATCGAATTGCCCATTATATTCAGCAAAAAGATCGAATTTCAGTCTTTTTTTGTGCCATATTAAATGTGTATTTCCAAATACAGGAGCCGCGTGGCGTAAAGCCGCAGTAGCACCATCTTCCTGTTCTTCCTTTCCTTCGGTTATGCTAATTTGTGAAGTTAATCTTAGTGAAACCGAAAAATCAATTTCTATTCCGCTTTCAAAACCATAAACATGGGCTTTCGCGGTATTTTGAATCGCCTGCACACGGCTTGGCTCCCCCTGATAATCTATTTCGGTTTCTCCATTTAAGTTGAAATCCCTGCGCACCATCGCGTCATTTAAATACGTATAAAATGCGGTCGCGATAAAACTGATATTTTCGGCAGGCTTCCAGTCAAAACCAAGCTCACTGCTGTAAGCATATTCTGGTTTTAAATCTGGATTTGGCACTACCACTGCGCCCGGTTCAGAATCAAAAATTTTTCCTACATCATCAATATTAGGCGCCCTAAAAGCTGTAGAAAGATTTAATCGCCACCCAATAAACCTATTTTGTTGCCAATTAATTCCCGCGCTTCCGGTTAAAGCTCCGGTATTAATATTAGCCTCCCTAAATGGAAAATCATATAAAATCTCATCAAATTCCGCGTCTACCAAAATATGATTGTATCGAAGCCCCGATTGAAAAGAAAGATCTTCCTGAATTTTCCATTGATAAGTGGTATATGCAGCAATGGATTGCCAGGTGGAACCATCTGGATATCGTGACGCAGTAATGTTTTCTTCTTGGGTTAAAATATTTTCTGCAAATCCTGTAGAATTTACTTTATTAAAAACATACTCGGCTCCATAAAATAAACGGCTCTCCTCAAAAGTCTTTTCAAAATCAAAATTAACCGAATACGCATCTACATTCTCTTTAGTATTGTATAACCAATCCTCGCCAAAATCCCGGTTATGACGGCTCTCTTCAAAAAATTGATAAGCAGTTGTCATCTGGGCTTTATCATACAATGAACCATGGCCTTTTTTATTGATCTTAAAATTTCCCATAAACCATTCCTGTGGACCATAATACCATTCTGCCGAACGCAATTCTCCTTCCCGCTTTCGGTAAAGCCTGTCAAACCTTGGAAAATCTGATGTGGTAGAATAGATAAGTCCTAAATTCAGATCCCAGTCCTTATGCGGCATAAACTTAACCTTCTGTAGTAAATTTATTTGGTTGTACCCTGTTGGCTTTTGTACTCTGGGATTTTCATTAGGAACAACAACATCTTTCGCGTTTCTTCGCACAACATATTCGTTTCGTAAATACTCATCAGGCCCTTGAGAACCCATTTTTAAATCTCCAAAATCTGAATACGTTACACTGCTTACAAACGCCCAGTTTTCCAAACCAATATTAACATCGGCGTGTATGGTTTTTTCGTTATTAGCAGAAGCATAACGGGAGTAAACATTTCCGGAAAGAGAAGGTTTCTCACCAAAAGAAAATTTGGGCTTTAAAGTATAGAAATTCATCACTCCGCCAATGGCATCACTTCCATACACCACCGATCCCGGGCCAAGAATTACCTCGGTATTTTCTACTGCTAACGGATCTATTGAGATGATATTTTGAAGATTACCGCTTCTAAAAATTGCGGTATTCATTCTTACCCCATCTACGGTAATTAAAAGTCTGTTTGTAGAAAAACCACGAATTATGGGACTTCCGCCACCCAACTGACTTTTCTGAACATACACCTGGCCGCTGCTTTCCAAAAGATCTGCTGAAGTTTGCGGGCTGGCCATAATGATATCATTAGCTGAGAAACTGACTATTTTCTGCGGAATTTCATCTTTATTCATTTCAAATTTCGCAACTGACAGCACCACCTGCTCCAATTCGTTATCATTACCGTTTAGATAGACCCTATTTTTATTTTGAATAATCTGTGATTTCTTAATACTTCTATTGGTGTAGTTAACGTGAGAAAAATGTATAACTTCATCGCTGCCAAATGTTGAAATATCGGCTATACCATCAAAATTAGTAAGTGCACTTTTAGACTTGGTCCCGTTGTAAATGGCAACACTGGCAAGAGGTTCGTGACTTCCTTCGTCCAAAACCTGTATCTGCTGGGCGTAGATACTATTAGCCATAAAAAAAAGGAGAATTACTCCTGTTAACAAACTTCGCATTTAGCTGAAAATTTCGTTGAGCACAGCAAGTGATTTCGGTTTCTTAAATCCTTCAATATGCAGCTCGTAATATAAAAGCAACATATTTAAGAAATTCGACCTAGTTTGCTGGTTCAGTTTTATTTCATTCAAGGTATCAAATTTTATGCCTAAGAACTGGCGTAAAATCTCTACATTTCGACCATCAATGCAGTAATTATTTACACTATTCAATTCAAAAACACCATCTAAAAGATTAAAGTAGGGAAGCTCTTTTGAAGCTGAATCGGGATAAAATCCTAAATATCGAGTTAAATTCAGTAAGAATAAGAGATGAAAATTGGCAATCTTATCGTGCAGATCCAGCCACATTAATGAATTCTCAAGGTAATTAAACAGCTGCCGATTGGTTTCTTCTTCCCGAATAGCATTCTTCAGAACTTCAGCCAAAAACATCAACATCGTACCTTTCACCATATTGGTATGCAGGCTGGTATAAGTATGCAAGACTTTAGCATCTTTCAGGTACTCCATTTTCCCCTGGTTGCGATGGTTTGCCACAATCTCTAATTGGGTAAGCAATTGAAACTGAGAAGCTTTGAATTTGCCCTTTTTAGATTTCAAGACTCCTTTTAGCATATAGGTTTTTAAGCCATCACTATACGTATAGGCTTTCACAATTAAATCGGCCTCACCGTATTTTAAGGCACTAATTACAATTGCCGGAGTGGTAACAAGCATTATTTAGAATTATTTCTTCCGAAGATAATTAAAAAAGGCCGCTAAAAAGCGACCTTAATTTTTGTTTATATTGAGGTGTAAATTATACTACTCCCTGGGCAAGCATTGCATCGGCAACTTTTACGAAACCAGCAATATTTGCTCCTTTCACGTAGTCTATATAACCATCTTCTTCTTTACCAAACTCTACACAACGATCGTGAATATCGTTCATAATTGCGTGAAGTTTTTTATCTACTTCCTGCGAAGTCCAGTTATATCTCATAGAGTTCTGGCTCATTTCTAAACCTGAAGTGGCAACACCACCGGCATTAGACGCTTTCCCCGGAGAGAAAAGAATTTTAGCTTCCTTAAATACCTCAACGGCATCTGGAGTACAAGGCATATTAGCACCTTCACCAACACATATACAACCGTTCTCCACCAATTTTTTAGCATCAGCTTCTTCAAGTTCGTTCTGTGTTGCACAAGGTAGTGCTACATCGCATTTCACTCCCCAGGGCGTTTCCCCTTCATAATATTTAGCTGAAGGATATTGATCAACATACTCGCTTATTCTTCCGCGTCTTACATTTTTAAGATCCATGATAAACTGAAGCTTTTCTGAATCAATTCCTGCTTCATCGTAAACATAACCTCCAGAGTCACTCATTGTTAAGATCTTTGCTCCAAATTCAAGAGCTTTCTCGGCAGCATATTGCGCTACATTTCCAGATCCTGAAACTACAACAGTTTTTCCTTCAAAAGATTCATCTCTTGTTCTAAGCATATTTTGTGCAAAATATACGTTCCCGTAACCTGTAGCTTCCGGACGAATAAGAGAACCACCGTAAGAAAGTCCTTTCCCGGTTAAAATTCCTGTGAATTCATTTTGCAGTCTCTTGTACTGGCCAAACATATAACCTACTTCACGGCCACCAACTCCGATATCTCCAGCAGGAACATCGGTATCTGCACCAATATGTCGGTAAAGTTCTGTCATAAAACTCTGGCAGAAACGCATTACCTCATTATCAGATTTTCCTTTTGGATCAAAATCAGATCCACCTTTTCCTCCACCCATTGGTAAAGTGGTAAGACTGTTTTTAAATACCTGCTCAAAAGCAAGGAATTTAAGAATACTAAGATTTACAGAAGGGTGAAAACGCAAGCCGCCTTTATAAGGTCCTATTGCAGAATTCATTTGAATCCTAAAACCGCGATTTACCTGAATATTACCCTCATCATCTAACCAGGAAACCCTGAACATGATTACACGCTCTGGTTCTACCATGCGCTCTAGCAATTGCATGTTTTGATACTTTTTATTCTCTTCTATAAAAGGAATAATAGTCTCAGCAACTTCGTGCACTGCCTGCATGAATTCCGGTTCGTTTTGATTTCTCTTTGATACTTTATCGAGAAAATCTTGAATATTTTGTTTCATATTATATGATACTACAAATAGTTTATAAAAAAAGCTGTGTTTTGTATTGCAAATATATGAGTTCTATAAAAAATGGCCTCAAATTTTTATCTTTTCATATAAAATTAACTTCTTTCTTTCAACGTTATATGAGTCAGAAATTTTATGCAAGTTTTTGTTGAAGTAGTTTTTATATATTTGTTGTCCGCTCAAGCCTGAAGGAATGTACCATAGCAAGATATTTTTATCTCTTATATTTTTTATATTACTTTTTCAGGTAAAGGGCTATTCTCAATTTGGAATTGCACACGAAATTGCCGTTAAAGCCGGGCCGGCTTCCTTTTTCACCGATTACGGGGAGCGCTGGAATGTTAGAAACAACCTTAACAACGCTGGCTATGGAATTGGGATTTCACATTATATGAATTTTGCCTATAAAACCGATTGTCATTACTCCCAGGCTGCTTCTTTTTTTACTAATCATTTTAGAATTAGGAATGAAATTGATTATTTCTACTCAAAATTAGAGCATTTTGGCCCTGTGGCAAGTAAGCCAACCCTCGGCGGAGAGTTGCTTAGAGCTATGCACGGCGAAAGTGAACTTATTGAAGGTGGAATACATTTGGAATACCATCCATTTCGAATTCGTGATTTCACTCATTCCGGTTATATGTTTTCTCCTTATATAAGTTTAGGCGGGCATTATGTGTCTTATAAAGCTGATGCTTATTCCGATTTAGGTTCCCTGGATAATCCCAAAAACGTGTTCCCAACTTTTATTGGCGGAATGGATTTTGAAAGAGGCAGTACTTATTCGATTATTGGAGGGCTTGGTTTGCGATATCGCCTAGGGTTTAGGCACGATCTCTTAATTGAAGCGAGGGGCCAATACTATGGAAGCGATTGGCTTGACGGACTAAATATCACTGCACCACAGAATAAATTCAACGATTATATTTTTTGGGTTAACGTAGGTTATGTGTATTACATCAATTTTCAATAGCTTCAGAACTAATAATTTTTCCGCCTAAATCCTTTAATTCCGCTTTTGCTTTTTCAAAATCCTCAGAATTCAGCGCTCTGGTAGCATCTTCTATAATTGTAGCTTTAAAACCTTCCTTTACAGCATCTTTAGCCGTAAAATGAACACAGATTTCAGCAGCAAGACCGCAGAAATAAAGATCTTCTGCTTTTTTTTCCTTTAAATAGCCCGAAAGTCCTGTAGATTTTAAATGTTGATTATCATAAAAAGCGCTGTAGCTATCTATTTCAGGATTGGTTCCTTTTCTAAAGATAGCTTCGATTTTTGAAGTTTTTAAATCCTTATGGAATTCGGCACCATTGGTATTTTGCACGCAATGTTCCGGCCACATTACCTGCTCGATTCCGTTAAGATCTATTGTTTCAAATTCTTTTTTTCCTTTATGGCTGCTGGCAAAACTAGCATGTCCGCCAGGATGCCAGTCCTGAGAAGCAATCACAAGATCAAACTTTTCCTGGAGCTTATTGATGATTGGAATAATATCATCTCCATTAGGCACAGCAAGCGAGCCACCGGGCATAAAATCGTTCTGAGGATCTATAATAATCAAGGTTTTCATATACTTCTTAACTTTTAAAAGATGCAATTAATTTATCACGTTCTTCTTTTAAAGCTTCACTGATTCCCACTTTATAAATATGGGGATTGTTAAAACGTTTAAATTCAAAAGAAAGTTCAGCGAGTCTATTTTTACTGTATTCAGCGATTTCCTGAAGCGATTTAGGTTCCAATTTATTTTTTCCATTTTGCATTACGGGCTTCAGTAATGGTTCCTTTTCCAAACTATCAACTTTCATTTGTTTGTTTGGCTCAAAAGGATGAATCATATTTTCAATATTATTCTCTTCAAAAAGGGCCACCAAATCTCCACCAACGCATTCGCCCTTAGAATCTCTTAAGCGATACACTTGTTTTTTATGCGGAAGCGTGACCTTAACAATACTTTCTGAAATTTTAATCCTTGGTTTCCCGTTGGAATATGCCAATTTATAAACTCCGTCTAAAGCGGCATCCGGACTACCAATTACTAAATTAGTGCCCACACCAAAAACATCTATCCTGGCGCCTTGTTCCAGTAAACTTTTTATTACATTTTCGTCTAATTGATTGGAAGCGGCAATTTTCACATAATCGAGTCCGGCGGCATCCAGCATTTTTCGGCTTTGTTTTGAGAGGTAGGCTAAATCCCCACTATCAAGTCTAATCGCCATTAGTTTCTGGCCGCGTTCTTCCATTTCCTTCGCCACTTTAATAGCGTTGGGAACACCACTTTTAAGCGTATCGTAAGTATCTACAAGCAATACGCAATCCTTTGGCCTGCCTTCAGCAAAATCCCTAAAAGCAGTGATTTCATCATCATAACTCTGTATAAAAGAATGGGCCATAGTTCCAGAAACAGGAATATCAAAATCCCTTCCTGCAATCACATTACTTGTCCCGTTAAAACCACCAATTATGGCTGCACGAGTAGCGTAGTAACCTCCTGGACCCTGTGCTCTTCTTAAACCAAAATCCAGTAAAGTTCTTTCCCCAGAAACCAGTTTAATTCGGCTCGCTTTTGTTGTGATAAGCGTTTGGAAATTGAGTAAATTCAGTAGAATGGTTTCGATAATCTGGGCTTCAATAATATTGGCTTCTACTTGCAAAATCGGACGCGTAGGAAAAATTACGTCTCCTTCCTGTACCGAATAAATATTTCCGCTGAATTCAAAGTCCTTCAGATACTCCAGGAAATCATCATCAAAATCCTGTTTTTTCAGGTATTCCAGGTCTTTATCGCTGAATTTTAGATTTTCAATGATCTGTAGTAGATCCTGAAGTCCGGCAAAAATGGCGTAACCACCATTGAAAGGAAGTTTTCTAAAATAGTAATCAAAAATTGCGGTATGGTCTTTTTGGCCCTTTTTAAAATATACCTGAGACATCGCCAATTGATACTGATCGGTATAAGTCGCGGAAAAATTTAGCATAGTTTTTGGTTGGTTTAAACTTCAGAAAGCATCGCTTTATAAATCTCAAGATCTGCTTCACTGAATAGCACAAATTTAAGCTTTTGCAGGTGTTTAATCTTTGGGATTTCGGCTAAAATTGTATTAAAACTGATCTTCGTCGCCTCTTTTATAGGGTAACCAAAAGCTCCTGTAGAAATAGCAGGAAAAGCAACCGACTTCACTTCTTTCTCTTCAGCACGTTTTAAAGCGTTTTTGTAGCAGTTTTCTAATAGCTTATCTTCAGGTTTGTCGCGACCGTAGACCGGGCCTAAACAATGAATCACATAGTCGTTAGGTAAGTTATACGCCCCGGTAATTACTGCCTCTCCGGGAGCGATGGGCGCAAGAGGCTTGCAGGCTTCATAAAGTTCCGGTCCTGCAGCACGATGTATCGCTCCTGCGACTCCGCCACCAATAGCAAGTTTGGCATTGGCTGCATTAACTACAGCTTCAAAATCGGGTTGATTGGCAATGTCTCCCTTAGAAACTTCAATTTCAATATTCTGGATGGTTTTTTTCATAATTTCGGTTTTACAGGAAATTACGAAAATTTAAAGAAAAATGGAAAGGCTTTTATGCCTGCCGCTCGAGGGCTAAATAGTGCGTTGTTCTATCGTTTATTAAGGGAATAATACTAATCTCGCATTTATAAGGCGTTTGATCCTTTTTATAGTTCACCAGAACTTCAGTAAAAGGTTCGTCTTTAGATAATTTACGTTTAATTCGGTTTAAAACAGCCCTGTCGGTTTTTTTCCCCTGCAAAAAACGTGGTGTTTTATTTAAAGCATAACTGCTGCTGTAACCCGTCATTTCAGTAAAACCTTCGCTAACCCATTCTATTTTAGCGTTCATATTAGTTAAAACCAAAGCATCAAAAGATTTGTTTTTAAATACCAATTCTAAATCATTTTTCCACTTAAATCTCTTTGCTAATTCTTTAAAGGAATTAATAGCATTTTGCTGTTTTAAATTCAATAACTGCTGCGCATAATGCTGGTTATAAATATCCCAGCTGCGCAGAGGCATCAACTTAATATCAGAAACTGTGAGCTCATCTTCAATTTCCCGATACTCCTCCATACTTAATGAGGATAGATATATATCAAGGCACTGCATATTCATTAGGTTCTTTTTCATAATCCTTTTTTATCGGTCCAATAAATCAAGTTCTGCTTTTAGAAAGTTTATTTCAGTCTTTGCATCCTGCATTTCAAAATTCACTTAACAAGCAAAATTACCTAAAATCTCATTCAACACTCTTTAAACCAACGTTAATGTTGGTGTTTCGTTACGCCTAAGAATTTTTATCAGCAAAAATAATAGATTTTTAAATACGGATCTTTTCGCACAATTAGGTTTAAAAAATGCACATAAATTCAATTTAAAACTTACAAAAAACACCTCGTTTCAAAGGGACAGGAAGGAGGTTTAAAAGCTTTTGCAATATTCTGAATAAGTTGTACTTTCGGGTTTTTCTAATATTTTAGATATGTCCCAATTCTGGCTGTACTTTAGATTAGGTCTGGAACACGTTCTTGACTGGCAAGCCTATGACCACATTTTATTTTTAATTGTACTGGTTGCCGCCTACAGTTTTAGCAGCTGGAAACGAATTCTCTGGCTGGTTACCCTATTTACTATTGGCCATACCCTGGCTCTATTCCTTTCGGTTTATGAAATTGTAAAAGTAGATTCGGCCTGGGTAGAATTACTAATTCCTATTACTATAATTGTTACTGCTTTATACAATATTGTGACCGTGAGCAAAAAAGAACGCAACAAAAATCACAACCCATTGTATTTTACCACTGTTTTTTTCGGCCTAATACACGGTCTTGGTTTTTCTTCCTATTTCAAAATGGTATCTTCTAATACCGAAAGTAAACTCCTACCCCTCCTGGAATTTGCCCTGGGAATAGAAACTGCACAGGTAATTGTAGTGATTGCTGTAATTATTCTTGGTTTTATTGCTCAAAATATCTTTTCGGTTTCTAAAAGAGACTGGATATTAGTCACTTCAGCAATAGTGATCGGAATTATTTTACCAATTCTTCAGGAGAATTTTCAGGCTATTTAATAAATTAGTGAATTAAAAATAAGGTGAAAAATAACGCCGAAACAAGCCGGAACCTACCGCTCATGGATAAGAAAAAACAATTAAAGTACGATAAAGCTTATTTAAGAATCGCCCGCGAATGGAGTAAATTATCACAGTGTAAAAGAAAGCAGGTTGGCGCAGTTATTGTAAAAGATAGAATGATAATTTCTGATGGTTTCAACGGAACACCTACAGGGTTTGAGAATTATTGTGAAGATGACGAAGGCTACACCAAATGGTATGTGTTGCATGCTGAAGCCAATGCTATTTTAAAAGTTGCAGGTTCTACCCAATCGTGTAATGGCGCTACACTCTACATCACGATGTCACCCTGCAAGGAATGTAGTAAGTTAATTCACCAGGCAGGAATCACGAGATTGGTTTATCATATAGATTACAAAGATAATTCCGGGTTGGAATTTCTTGAAAAAGCAGGGGTAAGCCTCGAACAAATTAATGATTTAGAAGATTGAATACCAGGCAAAAAATATTAATTCCCATCCTTCTCGCTATAGCTTGTGCCGCCGGTGTTTTGCTGGGCGGAAAACTGGATTTTTCTTCATCTGATGCCTTATTCTCTTCAAACCCGAAAAAACAAAAACTCAACCGACTTATAGACTACATAGATTATGAGTATGTAGACGATGTAAATACCGATAGTATTGTAGATCTTACGGTGAATAGAATACTGGAAAACCTGGATCCGCATTCTGTATATATCCCAAAGGATGAATATGCTGGAGTAATTGAAAATATGCAAGGTGATTTTGTAGGGATTGGGGTTAGTTTTTACAATGTTAACGATACGGTAGTAGTAATTCAGGCGCTGGAAGGTGGGCCTAGTGAAAAAATAGGAATTCGAGGCGGCGACCGTATTTTGTATGCCGATGATACTCCTCTTTTCAATAAAGATATCACCACTGATTCCCTCACCAAACATTTAAAAGGAGAAGAAGATTCTCGGGTGACGCTTAAAGTAAAACGAAAAGGAATTAAAGACCTGCTTACTTTTAAAGTGAAACGAGGTCGAGTACCATTAAAAAGTGTAGATGCTGCCTATATGTTGTCGCCAGAACTAGGCTATATTAAAGTAAATAGATTTTCTGAAACTACTTATAAAGAATTTCAAAGAGCTCTAAAGGATCTCAAGAAAAAAGGTGCTAATCAAATAGCTTTAGATCTTAGGGATAATCCCGGCGGTTATCTTTCTGAAGCGATAAAAATCGTAGATGAATTTCTAGAAGACGATAAATTAATTCTTTACACCAAGAACAAAAGTGGCTCTGTGGAAGAAACCTTTTCCAGGCGAAAAGGCCTTTTAGAAAAAGGCGATCTTTTTGTACTTATTAACGAGAATTCGGCTTCTGCAAGTGAAGTTGTTGCCGGCGCCTTACAGGATAATGATCGTGGTACGATTGTAGGCCGCAGATCTTACGGGAAAGGGCTTGTGCAACGTGAAATGGATCTAGGTGATGGCAGTGCGGTAAGATTAACTATAGCAAGATACTACACCCCAACCGGCCGCTCAATTCAAAAACCGTACGATAACGGAAATGAAAGTTATTTTAAGGATTATATGCGCCGGTATAAAAACGGCGAACTTAATAGCGCTGATAGTATTCATGTAAATGACTCGCTTAGATATGAAACTCCGGAAGGCAAGGTGGTTTACGGCGGGGGCGGAATTATTCCTGATATTTTTATTCCCCTGGATGGCGATAATGAAAGAAACAATATTAAACTCTTATTGCACGGCGGTTATATGAGTCGGTTTATTTTTAATGTACTGGAAGAAAACCGTTCTTTTTACAACAATGTAAAACGCGAGGATTTTGAGGAAGAAGTCACAATCTCAAACGAAATGGTTCAGGATTTTGTTAGGTTTATCGGCAACGGAAACATTCGACTTAATGTTAATAATCACACCTCGTTATTAAAGCAATATTTAAAAGCGGTGATCGCGCAACAGCTATACGGCACCACGGCTTTTGAGAAATTGATTAACGAAAATGATCCTGCAATTGAAAAAGTGCTTGAATTATCGCAAAAAAATGAATAGCTTGCAATCGTGAGTGCTTATCATGAAAATCTTATAATTTTCTTAACGGTTTCCCCGCTTTTCTTCTTCATAATAGCGGTGAGTTTCAGACTATTGGATAACAGCGCACTACTTTTTTTACAAAAAGAAATTCTAGTTACTTCTTCAAACGTTTCAGTAGATTGTATTAAAAGTCAGATTAAAAACACAGACGATAAAGAATTTAGAGAGAAATTAAGACTCGCGCTGCTTTACAGAAGGTTGCACCGCACCTGTCTAATTTTAATGTTACTTTCGGTCCCATTAATGGTTACGGGTTATTTTATGTTATAAAAGCTTATCGTGCACTTTAGTGTGTTCCTCTTTCCAAAAACTTAGAATATCTGTGGCTACACTTGCACCGCTACCGCAGGCAATAGAAAATTGACTTCGCCACCCGGCAAGACTACCCGCTACGTATAATCCTGGTTTCACCAAATGATCTTCATTTTTTAATTGAATACGCTCCTTGGATGCTTTAGCTTTTTTATGTGGAATTATTTTATCTTCAAAACCTTTTATCCTTAAAGGACTGGTATAACCGGTAGCTATCACTACAATTTCAGTTTCGTAAGTATTTTTATTGGTAACTACGCTGAAACCTTTATTTAACTGAATAACTTCCTTTACTTTTTCCTTAGCTATTTGCTTAATTTCAGGATAACTTTTCTCTAAATGCAACACTCCTTCTTTTAAGATTTGTTGTCCCGAAGTTCCAGGCACAACTCCCAAAACATTATTAAGAAGTGCTGAATTTAAATGGGAAGCCTTTTGATGCATGATTATCCCCACATGCTTGTTAGAAACTATATTATTTTGCATTGCAGAGCCTAAAATAAGTGCGCAAGACATTCCAGCTGCTCCCCCACCTATTATAAGCACGTTGAACTTCATACTAAGAATTATGCTTTTCTGCAATACTTCTTGAGGTTAACAAAATTCCCATAAGTATAATTAGGCAGAGACTTCCTACAATTACGAGAACTGCAGTTCCGCTATCTCCTTTTAGAAGATCATCAAAATTCAATATGGTTGCGCTGTAGCCTATAATGACAACAGCTAAAAAAATTACGGTATAAATAAATAACTTCATGTAAACAAACTCTGAATGTTAGTGGCAAATAATTTCACGGCAATAGCGAGTAAAATTACTCCAAATACTTTTCTAATTACGCTAATTCCCTGGCTTCCTAAAATTCTTTCAATTCTGGTTGAGGATTTTAATACCAGGTATACAAAGATAATATTGATAAGGATAGCCACAATAATATTTATTGTTTCATATTCTGCCTGGATCGAAACCAAAGTAGTAAGTGTTCCCGCACCCGCAATTAATGGAAATGCCAAAGGAACAATAGAAGCTGTTTCCGGTTCATCGTCTTTATAAAGTGTGATTCCCAAAATCATTTCTAAGGCAAGGAAAAACAAGATAAATGCACCCGCCACGGCAAAAGAGTTTACATCAATTCCAATTAGATTAAGGATCTCTTTTCCTACAAATAAGAAAACGATCATAATAATCCCGGCAACCACCGAAGCCTTTTCACTTTGAATATGCCCCACCTTTTTACGCAAGTCTATAATAATTGGGATATTTCCAATAATATCAATTACCGCGAAAAGGATCATTCCTGCAGTAAAAATCTGTTTTGCGTCGAGTAATTTCCACATAACACTTTCTTTGAAAAATTTTGCGCAAAAGTAATTTTTAAAAACAGAGCATCAAGGAATTAACAGGTAAAATTTTCATTAAAATTGAGCCAATTTTTTATAAGGTCAGTTACTAGTTCTTTTTGCTAAAAGCCACTGAATATTTTCAGTAAGATTTGTCAAAAAATACCAGAAAATAGGTATTGTGCCAATTTAGGGATCAAAATACTTTTATCCTTCCCTACAGTAGATATCCTAATTCATATACGTTTTTTTCTGATTAATTAGGAAAATATTTCCTTAGGTATCATTCTGAAGTTTTAAACCAACTAATATTAAAATATGAAAACAAGTTTAAAAATTCTAATTGTTTGTGCAATTATGCTCAACATTGGAAATATCCACGCTCAGAAATCTCTTCCTATAGAAGAAAATGAAACAAGAGAAAGAAAGCTGAGACCATTTAGAATTGGCGCAAAAGTTGGATTTCCAAATATTATAGGCGGAAACCTCGAATATGTCACACCACTTCTAAATGAAAAATTGGCGGTTAGTGTGGATTATTCTACAATAAAATCTGATTGGCTAATTGGAGATGAGGAAGAAGCCGCCTCTGAGAACAATGAACTTGATTACACTTATATAGAAGGCGGACTCAATTACTATTTCTTTAAGCCAGGCAGAGGTTTATACGGAGGTTTGAGCTATGGAAATATCAATATAAAAGGAACAGTTCATTACGAAGATTCCAGGGACATTATAGATACCTCCCACGGTTCGGTGAATATTAAGTTAGGCGCAAAACTCGGCGGGTTATTCTATTTTAGACCAGAAGTGGGGTATTCTTTCTCTCCTTTACCCGACCACGTAGAAGCTGTAAGGGTTTATAATGATGGCAGCCGGGAAACTATGAATTTTGAATTTGATTCTGATGTAACACCTTACAATTTATTATTCTCTGGTCTTATGGCAAACATAGGAATCGGATTTGCTTTTTAAAAAACTATCAGCTTTTTCATTATTAAAACCGGGATTTACAATTCCGGTTATTTATTACTGTAATTTTCTCTGGAAAAACTAAATCTCAATTCAAAAAATCCTAAAAGAATTATTGCGTAAAACTTTCCCAATCAGGTAAGTTAAATTTATATTTGCGGCTATGTTTCAAATAGGAAAAACCATAGTTTCAGAAGAGATCTTAACCAAAGATTTTGTGTGTAACCTTTCAGCCTGCAAAGGCGCTTGCTGTGTAGATGGCGATGCCGGTGCCCCGGTAACTCCAGAGGAGCGTCAAATTTTAGACGAAATCTACCCTAAAGTAAAACCCTATTTGAGGCAAAAAGGAATAGATGCTATAGAAAAACAAGGCACCTACATCACTACCGATCTTGATGAAATTGAAACCCCGTTAATAGATGGCGCCGATTGTGCCTACGTGACTTTTGATGAAAACGGGATTGCACTTTGTGGAATTGAGGAGGCCTATAACCAGGGCGACATCGATTTCAAAAAACCCATCTCCTGCCATTTATACCCAGTACGAATTCAGGAATACTCAGAGTTTTCTGCAGTAAACTATCATAAATGGCAAATATGTGATGATGCCTGTAGCCTGGGAGCCGAACTTCAGGTACCGGTTTATAAGTTCACAAAAGATGCCCTTATAAGAAAATTTGGCGAAGATTGGTACAATGAATTGGAGGATGCTGCAAAAAACCTTTAAACGCTAAACCTACCCTCATACTTTTGATTTTCAGTATATTATTTTAAATATTCTAAAAGATTTTGTATCTTTAATTTTTATATTTCGCCCCTAAAAATAGACTGGTGCTATCCCTAACCGGTGCTATGTATTCCCTACACTATTTTCTATTTTGCCCCACCAGTAAGCTTTTGACTTGCAGTTTATTTTATAACCTAAAAATTAATATTATGAAAAAACTCATCTTACTAGGGTGCTCTCTCCTACTTTGTGTTTCTACTACAGAGGCCCAGTTTCTAAAGAAATTAAAAGAAAAAGTAGAAAAAAAAGTTGAACACGCAGTAACCGAAAATATTTCAGATAAAGCGGCCAATGAAGCTAATAAATCCCTCAACAAAATGTGGGAAACAGACCTAAAAAATAGCCCTATTCCTATGGGGGCTAATCGTGTAGATATAAGTGAAGTTCCACAATCTTACGATTTTAACTGGGAATACCAGTTAAATATGGAAACTAAAGAGGGCAATGTAGATATGACTTATCTTCTTAAAGAGGATGCACCCTATTTTGGAATGCAGGTGCCGCAAGCAGAAGGTATGTTTATGGTTCTGGATATGGACAGGAAACTTAGTGTTATGTACCTCACTTCCGGTGACAATAATTTTATAACCGCAAGCAAAATAGATGATCTCACCAATTCTGAAGAGGAAACCAATCCTTATGAAAATTCAGAATTAAAGAAAATTGGCACAAAAAACATCCTGGGTTACGAATGCCAGGGCTATGAGACTGAAACAGAAGAGCACAAATTCACCTTTTACCTTACCAGGGAAGCACCTATTAGTTTTGCAAATATGTATAGTGATGAAAAAAGCAATATCCCAAAAGGCTGGAACGCAGACTGGCTGGAAGATGGAGACGCTCTAATGATGGAAATGCAAATGATAGATAAAAATAATCCCGATCGTAATACCAATATGCGCTGCACGGGACTGGAGAAAAAATCTTTTACAATAAATAAGGAAAACTATGCCGCCCTGGGTGCAGGTAAATAAAATATAGAATTATGGAAAATTCAAACACTCACACCAACGAAGCTAAAAGCACTTTTGATCCTAAAACCATAGCTATTATTGCCTACTTAACTATTATTGGTCTCGTGGTAGCTTTTGTTTTAAATAACGATAAGAAAGATGAATTTGCAGCATTTCATATTAAACAATCCCTGGGATTGGTAATAATTAGTTTAGGACTTTTTATTATTGGAATGATCCCGATTTTAGGATGGATTTTAAGTTTTCTTGGTTCAATTTTCTTGCTGTATTTATGGATTATGGGGCTTATTAATGCGGTTAATCACAAAACCAAGCCGGTTCCTGTTCTTGGGTACCATTTCCAAAAATGGTTTGCCAATATCTAAAAGATGAAAACTTTAAATATAATCTTGTTATCCTGTTTTCTATTGAGCTTCAATGCAATTTCTCAAAATCTTATTGAAGCTAACGTTGAAAACTGGGAATATGGCAATGCGGAAATTGGAACAATAGATTTTATCTCCGGCAGTATGTTGAAATTTGGTAGTATCGATAAGAACGGAGATTTAGCGATTAAACTTGAAGCTGATTTTCTTCAAAAAATGAAGGATCAAATGGAAAAAGAACAGGAAAAATCTCCGAAAGGCTGGCAGGCCTCCTTAAAAACCGTTTCCGGAACTTTCTCCTGCATGTCTGGCGATTTATCTTATAAAAATGGCGAAAGCAATTTAAGTAGCTTACCCAAACAGCTTTTTGTTTTTAAAGGTGATCAAGAAATTCTTGGCTTGCTTATGCCAGCTTCAAACAGTGCTATTGCCGATTACTTCTTTACTTATGGTGAGGAAAATAGCGGCACTGGTAAATATTTAGAATGGACATATCTCGATGAGCCGGCCACGGTAAAAGGTGATTGCAACACTACTACTTTCACACAAATGCAGAATGAAAGTTTTGAAGCTACCGAAAGCTACTCTTTAGATTTGAAAAAGGGATGGAATTTAATTGAATATAACATTGCTAATGTTTTTGAAGATTCATCCGGAAAAGTATATCCAAAAACAACAGAGATTCAGCTTATTAAACATATTCCTTCAGAAATAAACTGGTATTTTCTAGCAGAGAAATAAGCATTAAAATAATTACCCCGTGTAACAGAAACCTATTCGAGGGATTTAACATTTACTTCTCCTCTCACTTTTCAACATTCATAATTCAATAGCAATACAGTAATAGTAATAACGGGAGGTTCAACCTGCTTATCTTTAGTTTTTTATGTTGAAAACTTTGTGTAAATAGTTAATAAATCATGTTAACATAATCAGAATATTTTTTAATATTTGTTGTTGAATTTTTATTTAAACTAATAAGACCCCCCGCTTTAATGAATAAACAGGAACCCTTGCTTCGGGATAACAAAGATAGATTTGTAATATTTCCTGTGAAACACAACGACATATGGGATGCCTACAAGGCTATTGAAGCTAATTTCTGGACTTCAGGAGAAATAGATATTCAACAAGACTTATTAGCCTGGCAGGAATTAAATAGTGAAAAACGCTTATTTCTATATAAAGTATTAGGCCTCATTCTTTCTTCAGAAAAGAATCTAAATGGAAAATTAACCAAAAAACTAAGTGAAAAAATTAATCTTCCTGAAGCCAGATCTTTTCTCGATCTACAACTGGTAATAGAAAATACGCATACAGAAGCCTATGGTATTTGTTTAAATTCCTTCTTACAGCCAGCCCAGCAACAGGAAATTTTTAAAGAAATTGAAGGATTTTCTGCTACTGCGGCTAGAGAAGAATGGATACAAAAATGGGCCAACAGCTCTTCTTTTGCTGAAACATTAGTGGCTCTGGCTACTGCAAAAAGTATCTTTACTTACAGTAGTTTTGCTACTATTTTTTGGATGAAAAATTGCGGCTTAATGCCGGGACTTAGTTACACCTATGAGCTGATTTATCGGGACAAAGCTTTGCATCGCGATTTTGCTACTCAATTATTTAGAGATCATCTTATAGAGGATATTTCAGATAAAAAAATACAGCAGATTATTGGTGAAGCCGTTGCTATAGAAAAAGAAGTAATTTCTAACTTCCTTCCTTTAGATTTAATTGGGCTAAAAACAAAATCTTTAACCGAATATCTGGAGTATGAAAGCAGAAGATTATTTTCAGATTTAATGATAAGCCAAAGCTCAAAAGAAGAGGAATTAGCTAAAGAAAACTTAGTAAATAAGAGAGCAAAAGATTTTGCTCAAAATAACAAAACAGATAAAGAGTTTAATAAAATCAGGAAAAATCCTGATTTGTAAAACTGAAACCGGCGCTATGATCCCCAATGTGGCGCTGTTTCAGTTTTTTCATAAACCACCCCCCGGTTTTTTTTACACAACAAGATTTAGAGTTTTCCAATTTTCGATTTGACTATTGATTTTTTTTGGGAAACCTACTTTCAGCAAATATCTTTCAACTAGCCTATATTCTTTAGGCTTTTTCTATTTTTGAACTATTGATACAAAATCCGATTCTAAACAAGGACTAAATTATGATGAACTGGGAGCAACTCCTTTCTTTAAAACGTTTTGGAGACACCAATAAGCGTTTACGAAAAGAACAAAACGAAACCCGCCTGGGCTTTGAAGTAGATTACGATCGCATTATTTTTTCTTCAGCATTTAGGAGTTTACAAGATAAAACCCAGGTAATCCCACTCTCCAAAACCGATTTTGTGCATACCCGCTTAACACATAGTTTAGAAGTTTCCGTAGTAGGAAGATCTTTAGGAAGGCTGGCAGGACAAAAGATTCTGGAGAAGCATCCTCAATTAGAAAAAACCCACGCGTATAGAATGAACGATTTTGGTGCCATTGTCGCTGCTGCAGCACTCGCCCACGATATTGGGAATCCGCCTTTTGGACATTCAGGTGAAAAAGCTATTGGGGAGTATTTTAGCCATGGAAATGGAAAACGTTTTAAAAATGAACTTTCGCCCAAAGAATATCAGGATCTTGTAAAATTTGAAGGGAACGCCAACGGATTTAAAATCCTTACCCAAAACAAACCCGGAATCGCCGGTGGGCTCCGACTTTCCTATGCCACTTTGGGGGCTTTTATTAAGTATCCAAAAGAGTCATTACCACATAAACCCACACAAAATATAGCCGATAAGAAATTCGGATTCTTTCAGACCGAAAAGGAAATTTTTCAAGAAGTTGCAACAGAACTTGGCTTAATAGAAACCGGAAAAGATGGAAATATAAGCTATAACAGGCACCCATTAGCATTTCTGGTAGAAGCTGCCGATGATATTTGCTATACCATAATAGATTTTGAAGACGGTATAAACCTTGGGCTAATCGATGAAGATTACGCGCTGGAATATCTTATAAAACTCGTAAAAGACAATATAAATACCGCTAAATACAACAGCCTTACCAATACGGCAGATAGACTAAGTTATCTAAGAGCGCTTGCTATAAACACATTAATTTCCGAAGCGGTAGAAACCTTTTTGAAAAATGAAGATGAAATTCTTGCAGGGAATTTTCACCAGGGTTTATTGGATAAAAGTAAATATGAAGCTCAAATAGACGATATTATTAAAATTAGTATTGAAAAAATCTACCAGAGTGAAGAGGTGATTAGTAAAGAAATTGCAGGGTATAAAATGCTTTCACATCTTTTAGATACCTATACTGAAGCTTTGCTTCCGCTGAAAGCAGAAGAAGATTCTAACTTTAACCAACTGGTATTAAAATCGGTTCCGCATATGGCTCATCTCCGGGATGAGAATTCGATTTACAGGCGCTTATTGGAAATTTGTTCCCACACCGCTTCATTAACCGATGGCTTTACCGTTGCTTCTTTTGAAAAATATAAAGGGATTAAATTATAAGAAAATGCCGGCTTAGACAGCCGGCACCTTTAAAATTCATAGACGAGCCCAACTCCCAGCATTTGCTTGAACTGTACTCTGGGCCCTGTAGTTTCCAGCTCCCCATCGCCATTGGTATCTTCCTTAAATTTCACGTCATCATCATAGCGCAAATGAGAGCCAACATTGGCTTTTATAAAATCGTTTACTTTTAAATTCACGTTTAACTGCCATTCCACATCAATATTTCCAAACTTATTCAGATAATCTGAATACAAACTGAGTTGGTTATCTACCTCAACATTTTCAAAAACTTCTTTCGAGAAATCACTGGTCACCAGGAAACCAAATTCTGTTCTTACATTTTCGCCTTCTTCCACGATATTCCCAAGCGTATCTCGAACGGCTCCTGTAACCCCAAACATCCCTTCGTTAGCTAATCTTTGATCGAGCACGAAAGTTGATTTTTGCGTTACCGGAGAAACATACACCTTTAGATCTTCTACAGGATCTGAATATTCACTACCTATACCAAGAAACAAATACCCGGGAGCCATAAATTGGGAGATGGGATTACTGGTATTGGGATATTTGAATCCGTTTGTAAACTGGGTATTAAAATTGAATTTGGCTGAGTAAAACCAATTGGAAACCGAATCTTTTCTATATCCAAAAGATGAACTTAAACGCAATTCATCTTCCGTCTTTCTAAGTTCCTGTCCTTCCTGCGAGTTAATCCCATAACGTACAGTTGCCCTATTACGCCAGTTAAGATCATCCTTCTTGTAATTTCGCTCTACATTAGCGTGTACCAATGCAGAAATAGAATTATTTCCTCCAGCATTCCAGTTAATAAAAGCAACCTCACTTAAGTTAACTCCAACTTCGTTTTTTTCTGTCCAAAAGGTAACCACAACAGAGTCTACCTGAGTATCAACCGGCTCTACTTTAATAGAATCTGAAGGTTTTATAGTATCGCTATAAATGTCAAAATAGTAATCTGAAATAGAATTGCTGGCAGTTGTGGTTAAATAGATTAAACAGGCTAAAAGACATAAGGCTTTGGTTTTCATTAGTTAATTTAGATTTTTCGGAATGGCAAAATTAAAGATTTTGAAGAAGAGCCACTATTTCTTCCTCAATATATTCAACGCTAATTTTCGCGATTTCTTGTAATTCATCTATATTTCCTTGTTCAATGAATTTATCGGGCAAACCTAAATTCCTAATTTTAGCCTTATAATCGTGTTTTGCGGCAAATTCTAAAATGGCACTACCAAAGCCGCCGACTACTGCTCCATCCTCAATAGTTATAATGGCTTTATACTTATTAAAAACTGAATGTAGTAACTCTTCATCCAGCGGTTTTACAAAACGCATATCAAAATGCCCAATTTCTTCAGCTGTTATATTTTCTATGGCTTTAGCTGCGTTTTGAGTCATATTTCCGATACTTAAAACTGCAATTTTATCGCCGCCTTTTAAACACCTGCCTTTTCCTATTTCTATTTCTTCAAAAGGCGTTTCCCACTCAGTTTTAACACCTCTTCCTCGCGGATATCTAATCACCATTGGTAATTTTAGATCAAGCTGCGCGGTATATAACAGGTTTCTGAGCTCTGTTTCATCACTGGGTGCTGCAATAATAATATTCGGAATACACCTTAAATAAGCAATATCAAAAACCCCGTGGTGTGTAGCGCCGTCTTCACCAACCAGCCCTGCCCTGTCCAGGCAAAAAACTACCGGGAGTTTCTGAATAGCAACATCATGAATAACCTGGTCGTAAGCTCGTTGTAAAAAAGTTGAATAAATGGCACAGAAAACCACAAACCCCTGAGTAGCCATTCCTGCCGAAAGTGTTACGGCGTGTTGTTCTGCTATACCAACGTCAAAGGCTCTTTTAGGAAAAGACTGCATCATAAATTTCAAGGAACTTCCGGTGGGCATTGCAGGCGTAATTCCTATAATCTTTTCGTTCTTTTTGGCTAATTCTACCAAAGTAAGTCCAAAAACATCCTGGTATTTTAGGGGAAGGCCGGCAGTATCATAAGGTAAAAGTTCGCCCGTATCAGGTTTAAATTTTCCCGGGGCGTGATATTTTACCTGGTCTTCTTCAGCCTTTTTTAAACCCTTCCCTTTAGTGGTAATTACGTGAAGAAATTTTGGGCCTTCAATTTGTTTCATCTGTTCAAAAACCTCAAGCAACCCAGCTATATCGTGGCCATCTACCGGACCAAAATATTTAAAATTAAGCGCTTCAATAATATTGCTTTGTTTCGGCTTGTAACCTACTCGCGCTTTTGTAAGATATTGTTTTAAAGCTCCAACGCTGGGATCTATCCCAATAGCGTTATCGTTAAGCACCACCAATAAATTCGCATTAGTTACTCCCGCGTGATTTAATCCCTCAAAAGCCATCCCACTGGCAATAGAAGCGTCTCCTACCACCGCAATATGATGTTTTTTAAATTCTCCTTTCAGGTTTGAAGCTATTGCCATTCCCAGGGCGGCCGAGATCGCGGTAGAAGAATGTCCTACGCCAAAAGTATCGTATTCACTTTCTTCCCTTTTTGGAAATCCGCTAATTCCGTTAAGCCTTCGGTTGGTATGAAAATTCTCACGTCTTCCCGTCAGGATCTTATGGCCGTATGCCTGGTGACCTACATCCCAAACCAATAAATCCTTAGGCGTATCAAAAGCATAATGCAGGGCAACTGTTAACTCTACCACGCCAAGACTGGCACCGAGATGCCCTTCTTTGGTCGCAACTATATCTATAATAAATTTCCTGAGGGCTGCTGAAACCTCCTGCAACTTCTCAGCCGGGAGTTTTCGCAGGTCTTCTGGCGAATGTATATCTTCTAAAATATTGAAATCCATAGTGCACAAAGTTAAGCTTTGAAAAGTTATTTCGAACAAGGATTTATTCTGAAGCTAATTTTATAATTTTTATCTTTCCGAAGAAAAGATATCTAAATGCTACAGCCTTATAACGACGAATATTTTATGCGAAAAGCCCTGGAAGAAGCCGAAAAAGCTTTTGAAAGAGGCGAAATCCCAGTTGGTGTAGTAATAGTAATTAATAATCAGATAATTGCACGAGGCCATAATTTAACCGAAACCTTGAACGATGTTACCGCCCACGCCGAAATGCAGGCCATAACCGCTGCAGCAAGCTTTCTCGCCGGAAAATATTTAAAAAATTGCACGATGTATGTGAGTCTGGAACCCTGTCAAATGTGCGCAGGCGCTTTATACTGGAGCCAGATTTCAAAACTGATCTTCGCTGCGAAAGATGAACAACGCGGTTACCGAAAAACCGGGGTGAAGTTACATCCTAAAACCGAAGTGAAATCTGGTATTCTTGCCAAGGAAGCTTCAGCTTTACTGAAACGCTTTTTTATAGAGAAAAGAAATTTAAATTAATGCTCCCCTGAGCTAAAGTTAAAGACTTGCTAAAGCCAAGTGTTATAAAGCGTTAAAAGCTATGGCTAAATGGCATTTTTTTGAAAAATTTGATTTTCATTCAAATTAAACTTCATTTCAGGCATTTTATGGTGAATACATATACAATTTTCAAGCTTATATTTATTTTTTTAATTACCGGATTATCAGCAACAGCGCAGGTTACTCCCTACGAAGAGGATCCTAAAACCCTGCAGCATACTTTTTATGTTGCTGGGAACATTGGAAACGATTTAACCGGAGAAGGTCAACAATTGCTTAAAGCTATCGTTGAAGCTTCTAAAAGTGATGAGGTAGCTACCTTGCTGGTGCCAGGGAATTTTCTTCCGCCTAAAGGATTTCCGCAAGAAGGAGAACGGGAAGCTCAAAAGCAATTTCTTAAAAAGAATCTTTTGGATGCCGTTCAGGAATTCAACGGAAAAGTTGTTTTTACCCCGGGACAAAACGAATGGACAAAAGGTGGCCAAAACCGAATAGACGATCTCGAGTCTTTTCTTCAGGATAACCAATCTAATATAGAAGTTTGGCCAGATGATGGCTGCCCCATAGAAAAAGAAGATATTACTGATGATCTTGTACTTGTAACCGTAGATACGCAATGGTATTTAGAAAACTGGGACGATCACCCGAATATGAACTCTAAATGCGATATTAAATCCAGGGAACGTTTTTTTGCTGAATTTAAAGATGATATTAAAGATGCCCACGGAAAAACAATTTTAGTTTCCCTGCAACACCCCGTAATGAGCAATTCTAAAAGATCTTTCTTTGAAAAAATAGGAGGATTTTATACCCAGGATTATTATAATGAAGAATACAGCTATTTACGTGGGCGTCTGGAAACCCTTGCCAGCCAGTTTGACAATGTTATTTTCGCTTCAGGAGGTGATGAGAATTTGCAATATTTAGAAGACGATGGAATTCCTCAAATTATTAGCGGAACCACCGGCAAGGCAGAAAAATTAAGCATTAGAAAAGAAAATGAACATTTTGGTACTACCAAAAACGGCTATGCCAAATTAAAACTATACAAAAACAACGAAACTTTAGTAGAATTCTTCGAAATAGAAGATTCTGAAAATCCCGTTTTCAGCAAAACGATAAAAAGCGATGAACCTAACTGGGACGAAATCGACTTTAAAACCAAAGAAGAAATTGGTGACACGATAAGCGCATCGATTTACACTGAAGAAGAAACAGATAAATCTGGTTTATATAAATCACTTTTTGGAGACTTCTATAGAGATGTTTATAGCACGAAAATAGAGGCTCCTGTACTATTTCTTGACACATTAGATGGCAATCTTGAACCTCTAAAAGAAGGTGGTGGAATGCAATCCCGATCTCTTCGTTTTATTGGAGAAGACAAACACGAATTTACCATACGTGCCTTACGAAAGAGCGCTACCCGGTTTCTACAAGCTATAGCTATAAAAGATCATTATATTAAAGATTATGTAGAAAATACAGTGGCTCAACGCTATGCGTTAGACCTGTTTACAAGCGCACACCCTTACGCTCGTTACTCTTTAAAACACATTAACGATCTACTAAATATTTATGCAGGAAAACCTCAAATCTTTTATGTTCCCAAGCAAAAAGCCCTGGGGTTAAATAACGATGAATATGGTAACGAGCTATATATGTTTGAAGCCCACGTTGGGGATGAAAATAAAGAATTTGAAAGATTTGGATCGCCTGAAGATATTATAAGTACTACAGATTTTCTTAAAGAATTGAGGGAGAGCAAAGAAGCGGTTCCCGATGAAGAAGAATTTATAAAAAATCGTCTTGTAGATATGCTAATTGGCGACTGGGACAGGCATTTTGACCAGTGGCGTTGGGCCGAGCATTCGCAACCTGATGGCTCTAAACTCTATAAGCCTATTCCCAGAGACCGCGATTTTGCTTTCCCAAATTACGATGGTTTTATTCCGGATTTAGTGAAATTGGGAATCCCTTTAGTAAGAAAAATGGAAACCTACGATGGTAATGTAGATAACGTAAAATGGTTCAATCTTTCCGGGTATCCTTTAGACCAGCGTCTGTTAAAAAATTCAGATTGGAAAGACTGGAAAGAACAGGTTAATTTCATTCAGTCTAAACTTACCAATGAACAGATAGAAATTGCTTTCGAAGCTTTACCCGAAGCAGTGAAAGATCAAAGTATAGAAAAAATAAAAGCCAGTCTTAAAGCGAGAAGAGATAACCTTGAAGACATTGCTGAGCGATATTATAATTACCTTCAGGAATTCCAGGTGCTAACTGGAACAGAAGAAGATGATGTTTTCAACATTAAAAGAAAAGAAAACGGAATTACCGAGATTATTTCAATTAATGAAGATGGCGAAGAAGTCTTTAGAAACGTTTATAATTCTGAAGCAACTAATGAAATTTGGATTTACGGCCTCGATGGAGATGACACTTTTAATGTTACCGGAAACGGGGACGACCTAATAAGGATTAATGTGATTGGTGGGAAAGAAAACGATATTTATGATTTTGATAATCCCAGGAAAATTAAACTGTATGATCACAAGAGCAAAGAAAATACCATTACAAATCCGGAATCTAAAAAGTGGCTGGTAGATTCTTACGACATAAACACTTTTGATCCCGATAAACGAAAAAGAAGCGAGAATAAGATTATGCCTCAAGTAGATTATAATGGTGATGAGGGCCTTTCATTGGGATTAAGAGATACCTACACTACTTACGGACTCACCAATAACCCTTTTAATACGCAACATAGTTTTGATGTCTCTTACTATTTTGCCACTAATGGTTTTGAAATAGGATACCGCGGGGAGTTTGCTCATATTTTTTACAACTGGAACCTCGGAATTGAAGCTCGGTATACCAGCCCAAATTTTGCGATTAACTATTTTGGGGAAGGGACAGAATCAGAAAATTTACGAGATAGTTTTGGACGTGATTATAACCGTGTGCTTATTGAACAATGGGAAATTGCTCCCTCGCTAATTTGGCGCGGAAATTCTGGCGGAAATTTTTATGCAAAGCCTATGTTACAATCCAGGGATGTTTCTTTTCAGGAAGACAAATTTATAGCCGATGCTCTTTCTGAAGAAAACGATGTTTTTAACCAGCAGCTCTATGCAGGGGCCGAGGTAAATTATCGCTACGAAAACCGGGATAATCAGGCTTATCCTACCCGAGGATTTGAAGCTGAAATAACGACCGGGTACAAAACCAATATTGACGAACATAATAATGAATTTGCCTATGTGAGTCCTTCGCTGGCTATAGATTATCCGTTGCACCAAAGCGGAATTGCCGTTTTAGCTACTAAAATTGGTGGTAAAGCTATTTTTGGAGAAAATTATGAATATTACGATGGTGCTATTCTTGGTGGAAATGAAAACCTAAGGGCATATCGTTGGGAGCGTTTCAATGGTAAACAATCTTTCTTCCACTCTACTGATCTTAGAGTTGGGCTAAGCCGATTTAAAACCAATTTCATTCCGTTGCAAATAGGCGTGAGCGCAGGCTTTGACTACGGTCGTGTTTGGGCTGAGGATTCTAATTCAGATAAATGGAGAAACAATTATGGCGGTTCTATCTGGATTAATGGGTTTAGTGCAATTACTGCAAACACCGGATATTATTATGGGGATGATGGAGGAAGATTAACTTTCACTTTTGGGTTTAAATTTTAACCAAAAGCCAAAGAAATTAAAAGAAAAAAGACAAGCAGAGCTGAATAATCGAGCTCTGCCTGTCCAAATAACCAAACATCATGTTCTTTTAAACAAATAACATTTGTGTTCCATCCTGATCGGCTCTATTATAAAAATCGCCGATGGTCAAGATTCCGTCCATATCATCTATAAGATCTTTTTCTTCCAGGTGAAACATATCTATCGCCAGTTTGCAGCCCCATAATTTTACTCCTGAAGCCGAGAGAATTTCAAGAAATTCGTCTACCGGAGGCATATCAAGTTTTTCCATCTCTTTTTTCATCATTTTTGTAGCGATAGCTTCCATACCCGGCAGGCCTCCCACCATAGTAGGGATATGCATAGCCGGATTACCAACCGTTGCAACATGAAGATTATTCAGTTTTTTCTTTTGCACGGCCTCCAGGCCGAAGAAAGTAAAGAATATTTCTGCTTCAATGCCTTCCATTCTCGCTCCGTTAGCCATAATAAAAGCTGCGTATACATTTTCTATAGTGGCCTTCGATAAAATGAAGAGCATCTTTTTTACTTTTGTAGTACTCATCGTCGTAAGTTTTAGTGGTTAAATACAGCTTTTAGGTTTTGGTACACCGGCAATCTTGGTAGAGATCTTTAACGGTCCTCCCGGGAAAAGAGCATAAAACTCTTTTATATCAAGCACTCCGCTCTTTTTAATTCCTCTTATAGATAAAGCTTTATCTGCTTTTACCTGTTCCTGAATCCAGTTAATAACTTCCCAATGGCGCGGGGTCATTTCAATCCCCTCCTCTTGGGCAATTTGCTCCCCTACGTCTTTATTCCATTGAGAGAAATCAGTTAAATATCCTTCCTGGTTTCTATCTACTTTTAATGCATTTTCTTGAGTTTCCATGATATCAGATTTTAATTATTATTATTTAAAGTTTTTTTCCTTTCGTACTCATATTCCTGCCAACAAAAGGGATTGGAATTCCTTTTAAAAGCATATTCCAGTAAATCCATCTAAATGCCAGTTTTCCCCAGTGATTAAAAACACTTTCTTTTAGCAGCTTTAAGGGACCTATTACCGAAAACGGGAAAGTTCCCTCAACAGGTTCCTGTTTATAGTTGAAGTCTATTAAAAGGGCTTTTTTATTACCGGTTTCAATAAAACAGTTAGCATGGCCGTCAAATTCCTCTTTAAGAGGTTTTCCATCTATAAAAAGCAAGATGTTATCTGTAAGGGTTTCTGATTGAAAGTGAGCTACCGAGCCGGCCTTAGAGGCAGGAACATTGGTAGCATCTCCAATTACAAAAACATTTTCATGATCTTTAGATTGAAGTGTATGATGATCTGTTGGAACAAAATTTAGGTCGTCTCCCATCCCAGAACGTTCAATCACCTCGTCACCCATATTGGTTGGGATGGTTACCAGGAGATCATACTCCACCTCTTTTCCGCCATAATCAATAATTTTATTATTTTCATTATCAACACTTTCTATAGCGAAATCTATTTCCAAATTTATATTTTTCTCTTCCAATAAATATCCTAGTGTTGCAGCACTTTTCTCTTTTGTAAAGGCTCCTGAAAGGGGAGTTACATAGGTGAGTTCTACCTTATCCCGCATTCCCTTTTCCTTAAAATACGAATCTGCCAAAAACGCGAACTCAAGCGGAGCCACTGGACATTTTATTGGCATCTCGGTAAGGTGAACTACCATTTTTCCTCCCTGCCAATCTCTAAGCTTATTTCGAAGCGCCAAAGCACCTTCATAGGTGTAAAAATCAAAAACATTTTTGTGCCAGTTTTTACCTTTCATGCCTTCCACTTCCTCTGGGGCAATTTTAGAACCGGTGGCAATTATGAGGATGTCATAATTTATAGTTTCGTCTTCCAGCTTCACCTTGTTTTCCTCTGGAAAAATTCTATCTATTTTCTTTTGAACATAATTCACTCCTTTAGGAATAAACTTTTTTCCTACTTTTTTTACCTGATCTTCAGTGTATATATCGAAGGGCAGAAATAGAAATCCAGGCTGATAGTAATGGGTTTTATACTGGTCTACGATGGTAATCTTCCATTGATCTTTTTTTAATTTGGACCGAAGTTGGTTCGCCATCATCGTTCCTGCTGTTCCGGCTCCAAGTATGAGTAAATTTTTCATTGTTCTATAGTTTAATAACTTACCCAAAGATACCTACAGGCCTGATTTCGAAATGCAACCAATGTTACATGGGCTTTTTTAGAGTTTTCTGAATAAAACAAATTTTTTGATAGATATAATTAAATTAAAAACGTTTTTTAGAGCTTTAAACTGAATTATTAAGTATTTAAATCATATTAAATTAAATTATCAATAATTTTTGACCGATATTTTTATATATGATGAAGATCAGTTTTACCCAAGTTTTTTGAAATCTAAAATTCCTAACAAGTAATTAATGGATAGAAATTAAAATAGGGTAGTAACTCGAGTTTTTAATATCGGGTTTTAAAAAAAAATTCTGCCTTCCCGCTGAAAGAGACTTCCCGGTTCTATAGCAACATAAATCGCATAAGTGAGAAATTCCACAGTTTTGTGTATAATTTCCTGGTAAAAATTAATATCACTCCGGAGCCCTATTAAAATTCAAATACCCATGAAACCACTGTACATAAGTCGTTCTGAATAAACACCCTGCTTATTTTATAAATATTTTATTTTAGGTAAGAAAATTGGTTTAAAGGAAGAAACAGATTTAAAAAATATGTCCCCAGATATAAACCTAATTCATAACCTATTGCAGGCGGTAATGCTTATTCCTTTTTTGCACCTGGTTAACCAATATATTTTCAAAAAAATTAGTGAAAAACACGATTTCTTCTCAGCTAACCTGATGAACAAATTGTTTTATTATCATCTAATCTTTGCCGGGATTTATTACACCTATGCTTTCTTTAATCCTTCTGATTCTAAAGGCTATTTTAATGTGCCGGGCAAGGAAGGGAAAACCTGGGATGGCTTCTTTGAAACAGGAACTTCTTTTATAAATTTCCTTTCTTATCCTTTTATAAATTTCTTTGGCTTCAGCTACGAAATGATGATGTTGCTTTTTAGCTGGATTGGCTTTATGGGCTTTGTTTATGCCTATTTATTCTTCAAAGAAAATATCGCTATAAATATCAAAATCTTCAAAAAAATAGATTTTTTGGTATTGATTCTTTTTCTACCCAATATGCACTTCTGGACGGCATCCTTAGGAAAAGGCGCTCCAATATTCTTAGGGTTAATGTTATTCGCTTATGCGCTTAGAAAACCCAAAAACAGATTATTTAGTCTTGGTTTAGGCTCATTACTGGTTTTCGCAATAAGACCACATATGTTTTTATTACTGGCTGGAGCGGGAATGTTTGGTATCTTTATAAACCGAAACCAGATCACTAAAAAACAAAAGGCTATTTTTCTTGGAGCAATTGCAGGGCTAGTACTTCTATTTCATAAACAGATTTTAGGAGTGGTAAACCTTGGTAATTCCCAAAATCTAATTGCCGATTTCTTATCGTTTACCGAAAACCGGTCTAACAGTCTTGATAATGCTACTTCTGGTGTACCAATGACAGACTATACTTTATTAGAGAAGTTCTTTACTTTTTGGTTTAGGCCCCTATTTTTTGATGCTCCGGGAATTTTAGGGGTTATCGTTTCTATAGAGAACTTTATCTACTTATTGATTTTTGGAAAGTTGTTTAAAAAGAGCTTCTTCGGTTTTCTTAGAAGTGCGCCGGCTAAGGTCAAATTGAGTTTATTACTGTTTTTTACAAGTTCTTTCGCAATGACCTTTGTAATGTCTAACCTGGGCATAATTTTAAGGCAGAAATCAATGATTATGTATTTTCTGTTTTTTGTAATCTATTATTTCCTGGCTTACGAAAAAGACACGGTTTTCAGGCTAAAGCAAGAAGTAACCGGCAGGAAACCTTTGCAAAAAGCCGCGTAGGTTTTTGATGAATTTAGTTCCAGAATTCATCTTCCCACACCCCGCAAGAAATTGCTTTGTCGTGGTGTTGCTGAATATTCTGAAATTCTTCTGCTGATGCTTCTTCCTGGATTTTATTAAAAAGAACCCTTTCTTCAAACCTTATATGGCCCTCCAGATCATTCTGAATTGTTTCCAGAGCTAATGATATTTCGGTATTTTGACTAAATAATGCGGCAAGATGTTCGTGCTCTTCCAGAGCCTGTTTTACCAGTACATCTTTAGCGCCTAAAACCGGAAAAACATATTTTTCTTCAATTCTAAAATGTTCCTGTAATTGATTTTCCCAAAACCAATCGGTATAATTTTTTATACGTTGCGGCTCCACTCCAGTCGCAAAACCTTTCTTGATCTTCCAGCAGAGTAAAAGCCCCTGGTGATGCTCACGACTTAAAGGTTGAATCGCTTTATGTCTTTTTATCGGGTTATTCTTTGGTGGTACCATAAGCTGATAATTTGATTCCTACATAAAATAAGAAATCTTAAGCTATTTTTAGCGACTTTTTCAATTTATCTGAAATACTACACCAATAATAGCCCGATAATATAAACCAGCGATCCCACCAGCATCATCACCAGCGTATAGGGAAGAATTTCCCGCGCTTTTAATTTTGTAATGGCAAGTAATGGTAAAGCCCAGAATGGCTGTAGCATATTAGTGATTTGGTCTCCATAGGCTAGTGCCATTACCGCTTTGTTAAGCGGAACTCCAAGTTTTAAAGCGACTTCCAGAATTATTGGCCCCTGCACCGCCCACTGGCCACCGCCGCTGGGCACAAAAATATTCACTAAACCTGCGCTAAAAAAACTGTAAACCGGCAGACTAACATCTGTCGCTATACTTGCAAAAAAGCCTGAAATATCCCCCACTAAACCGGTTTCACGCATCACGCCCATAATCCCGAAATACAACGGAAACTGAATTAAAATCGCCGCCGCTCCCCCTATTGCTTCCTGCAAGGCTTTTAAAAATGAAAAGAAAGAATCGTGCAGTAAGATACATAGGCAAAGCATTAAGAAATTGAGCATATTCGGAGTTAAGTTTCCTATTAAAAGCTCTTCGGAATAACTTGCAAAAAAGGCAGCAAGCAGTAAAAACCCGAATACTAATCTTAGCCATTTTGAATGGTCTAATTTTTCGGCTCCGGTGATTTTTGCGATGTGATCAGCTTTTGTTTCCGATTCAATTTTCACCGTTTTCGTTCCGCTGATTCTGGAAAGCAGATAGAGCGTAAGCGGAATTAATAACAATAAAGTAGCAAAGATCAGTAAATTCCAGTGCGAAAAAATAGTACTGGCAGTGGAAAGGCTATTAGGTAACTGTGAAAGAAATTCAGGATTTGCCCCCGGGAAAAGGCTTGCTAAATGCCCATCTTCGGCAGCTTTTAGCGGTGCGCTACCGCTCATTCCGCCATGCCATACCATGAGTCCCACATAGCCGGCCGCACCAATTAAAGGGTAATTAATTTTGAATCCTCTGCTGTAAGCTGCTTCCGCTACTTTTCTTGCCATTATCGCTCCGAAGATCAAGCCCAAACCCCAATTTAAAAACGCCACCAGCATTGTAGAAACCGAAACGATAATCACTGCGCTTGCATTTCCGGTCACTATTTTTGTTAACTGACTCGTAAGCCAGGTAACAGGTTTGCTTAGCACTAAGACGTGGCCTAGAACCAAAATGAGCATCATTTGCACCATAAACACGATAAGGGCAGGGTCCCACATCCCGGTTTGCCAATAATCGAGGATTTGAATGGCCGAAGTGCTATTTGTTTCACCGGTAAAGAAAAATGCTACAAAAAGCGTAATTAGGGTAAGCAGCACCGCTAAAGTAAAGGGCGCCGGAATAAGTTTCTTAAAGGTTTTTTCTATGAATTGACTTAGGTTCAAATTATAGACTAGTTCCTTAGTATTTTTGGGTTTTTAATTTTTCTAATAATTCTGGTAATTGATTCTTTAAACTATATAAATAACCAGTAAGTATAATTGCTACAATATTAATTTTTAAGAAAAAATCATCCACGGTAAAGGTGAAGGTAATAGGGATGCCCCCTAAATCAAAATTGAATTTTGTTCCAGCAACTCCAAAACCAATACATTGTAACGCAAAGTAAATAAGCAACACCCAATAAGCTGTCACTGAACCTTTTAATAATTTTAGATTCACCCTTAGCATAATGTAACTAATGGAAATTAAAACTGTTGGTAAAATAAACAATAGGCTTATACCTAATATTTCCATTTCTTCCACTGGCATAAACCATAGTGTAATAAGAATTCCAGAAAAGCTCAAAATCACAGTAAACCAAAAACTTATGATATTGTATAAACTTACGATCCTTAATTTTGTGTGGCTCTTTTTAGAAAGTTTATTCAATTCTGACAATGTACTCATTTCTCTCGTTTAATAGTTAACAACAATCCTCAGAAAATGACTTAGATAAGGAGTTTTGATTCACCACTTAAAACTATAAATTATTTATTAATTTCTTCTGAATTAAGGTTTTTAAAAAGAAAACCCCCGCCAAATTGACGAGGGTTTCAACTTTAACTTTTTACAGTATACAATCTACATGCTACACTATACAACTTACAATTTCTCCAAATCCCTGGTTTCAGCTTTATCAGCTTCTATAATACTAATAGCGTAACCACCACCGGGAGCAGATTTTTGTGAAAGCTTAGACTTGCTGTTCACCCTGTATTTTTTAATCTCATAAGCCTGCGGATTTTCTTTATAATGCGCATCATCGGCATCGGCATAAACCGTGGCGATATAGGATTTTCCTTTTTCAAGAAAATCGAATTCAATTTCTGAAGTTCTTGGGGTTTCCCCATTTACATTTCCAACAAACCAGTTATTTCCATCTTTTTCTTTTCGGGCTATGGTGATGTAATCTCCGGGTTCGGCTTCCAGGTAAACACTTTTATCCCAATCTATCGCTACATCTTTTATAAACTGAAATGCATCCATAAACTGCTCGTAATGCTTAGGTAAATCGGCTGCCATTTGCAGAGGCGAATACATCGTTACATACAAGGCCAACTGATTCGCCAGGGTACTGTTTACGTGGGAATTGTTCTCCGGATTCAATTTACTGATATCCATTTCAAAAATTCCGGGTGTATAATCCATAGGCCCACCAATTAAACGTGTAAAGGGCAAAACGGTAACGTGATTGGGTTTATTTCCGCCAAAGGCTTGATATTCCGTTCCACGAGCCGATTCGTTCGCGATTAGGTTAGGCCATGTTCTCGCGATTCCGGTTGGTCTAACAGCTTCGTGAGCGTTGATCATAATCTCGTATTCGGCAGCTTTTTCCAACGCATATTGATAGTGATTAACAATCCACTGGCTATAGTGATTTTCCCCTCGCGGAAGGATATCGCCTACATAACCGGTTTTTACCGCGTTATAATTATTGGCTTTCATAAACTGGTAAGCGGTATCTAAATGCCTTTCGTAATTTCTAACCGAAGCCGAAGTTTCGTGGTGCATAATCATTTCCACGTCTTTGCTTTTGGCGTAATCCCTTATTTCATCTACATCAAAATCGGGATAAGGCGTTACAAAATCGAAGACATAATCTTTAGAATTCCCGAACCAGTCTTCCCAACCTACATTCCAGCCTTCAACTAAAAGTCCGTCAAAACCGTGTTCTGAAGCAAAATCTATATAGTATTTTACATTTTCGGTAGTGGCAGCGTGGGTATCGTTTGGTTCAGCCGCTTCAAAATCGGTTTCGCCAAGTTTAACCGCAGCAAATTCATCGGTATAATCCCAGGAACTCATTCCCGTGATCATTTCCCACCAAACACCCATATATTTCATTGGTATAATCCAGGAAGTATCTTCAATCTTGCTGGGTTCGTTCAGGTTATAAGTAATTCTGGAAGACAGGATATCTTTTGCATCGTTGCTAACAATCACAGTTCTCCACGGAGTTACTCCGGGAGCGATCATATAGGCTTTATCGCCGTTAACATCTGGCGTTAACCAGGATTCAAAAACCATAGTTTCATCGTCCAGGTTAAGGTGCATCGCAGGATAATCGAGTAAGGCAGCTTCGTGTAAATTAATATAAATCCCGTCTTCAGTTTTAAGCATCAGCGAAGTTTGCACGCCGGTTGGGGAAAAAGACTTTTGAGAAACATTGGCGGTAACCGCTTTTTCCATCAACCCTCTTATGTCTGAAAGTTTACTTTCGGTATAATCGTATTCCTGAGTATCATAATCGCCGGCGATCCAGAAAGCGGTGTGATCTCCGGTCATAGCAAATTCGGTTTTTTCATCTGAAATCACGAAATGGGCAAGATTGGGTTGCTGCGGAAATTCATATCTAAATCCGAGCCCGTCATTGAATAAACGAAAACGAATCAGCATTTTTCGCTCTGAATCTTCCTGATTTAAATGAACCACAAGTTCGTTATAATGATTTCTAATCTCACTTTCTTCACCCCAAACCGGCGTCCAGGTTTCGTTAAAAGTAGATTTTCCGGTATTTTCTATGCTAAAATTAGAGGTAAGGGAATGTTCGTCTTCTTTTAATTCTACTCCCAGTTTACTGGTTTCTACTATGGTTTTTCCTTCAAAATCCAGGGTATAAACAGGAGTGCCATCTTCCTGGAGAGAGAAATTCATTTCCAGGTTTCCATCGGGAGATTCCAGGTTTTGAGCCTGCAGGCTTCCAAAAACAGCCAGACAAAACAGGCTTAATATTAATCGACATTTCATAAATTCTACTTTAGAGTGTGTGAATCTACAAAAGTACGGTTTTATGTATTTCGAGGAAATTAAAGCCTCTAAAACTCTTCCCTAATAAGCGGGAAATTTCACATTTAAGAAGCTAACATCCTAAAAAGCTCCTCGTCTATTTTAGCATTTTCGTTACGCTGGTACTTGTTGAGTAAATTCGCAATTAATTCACCTATAGCGTCCTGACGTGCTTCAGATTTATTCATAAATTGAATTTTTCCCCAGCCACGAATATCGCAAACCATCATTCCTTTGGCATCCCATATTGTTTGTTGCCTACTATCGTACCTAACCGGAAATTTTAAAGTTTCCAAAGCTAAATTGTTCTTTTCGTTTGAATTCATTGCCTAATTTATTTACTATTATTTTTAGCAAAATTAGACGCAAACATTCTGTGATAGGTTATTTAAAAATTAAACCTTAACCTGTGATTTTTAAATGAATGTTAAGCTGAAAAATAACGCTAACCGATAATACAATCTTAGTATTTCCTTGACCTTGATTTAACCTGAATAGGCTTTATCTGAGTTAATTTTGAAGTGTGTAATTGGGGTAAGAAAGGGGGCAATTCTGAAATGAAAGTCAATCCCCCTTTTTTTATGCAATCCATTTTATAAAATTACTTTTCATTAAAATATATTGTTTTCCCTGTCCTGGCCGATTCCTTCGCTTTCTCTAAAATTTCTACTACAGTAATATTAAGAGGAAGACTATATAGACCAGTTTCACTCATTTTTATCTCCTTGTTTACCACTGCAGCCAAATAAGAAAAAGGATCGTCGTATGGATCTTTTCGGGGATCTAAATTGAGGATTCGAGGTTTACTTTCGCTTCTACGTATTTTCACTGTTTCGGCATCGTTAGCAATAGCGTTAGCTTTGGTTCCATAGACTTCCATATCTTTTCGCGAAAAGGTCCAGTCCCATGAAGCCTGGATTACACACTGTGCTTTTTTATATTGAAGAACAATCGTGGCTTCGTCCTCTACCTTGTTATAAATCTCAGGTTTATTCTGATTGGTTACCGCAGTAACCGAAACCGGTTTTTCTCCATTCAGTAACCAGGTCATTAAATTGGCTCCGTAGCATCCAAAATCCATTAAGGCTCCTGCGCCATTCTTTTCGGGATCTACCAGAATTCCCAGAAACTCTTCACTAACTCCTATTTCCTTTGGCCCCTGATGACCCGAATTCACCATTACTTTTCTAATATCTCCAAGTTCGCCTGCTTCAACCAATTCTTTTATATACTGATTACTTGCATACCAGGAAGTTTCGTAATTAGTAAGTACGTGAATGGAATGTTGTGTGGCCAGCTTTTCAATTTCCCTGGCATCTTTTATAGTTGTAGCCAGTGGCTTTTCTACCATCACATGAATCTTCCTTGGAGCACAGGCTTCTACAATCCTAAGATGTTCATTGGTAGCACCAAAAGCTGAAACTGCATCGGGTTTTACAGCATCAAGCATTTCTTCAAGATCTGTATAAAAAAGATTTTCATTCAACTCATACCTTTCTTTATATTTCTCGATGAGTTCTTTATTACTTTCATAAATACCCACAATTTCCACATCATTCTTATCCTCACGGTTAAAAATCCAATTCACGTGTCCGTGAGTTAAACCCGCCACCGCCAGCCTTATTTTTTCCTGAGAAAAACTTTGAAAAGTAATTAAACTGAAAAGAAATATTACACCCACTTTTTTCATAAGTATGTTTTGAATTTGTTTGATCAAGTTAAGCTATACTTCTAAGATCACAAACCGTGAAAACTATTCAATAAAAACCATTAGAGAGGAAAAATTAATTGAAAATTTTATTTCCCAGATTACCTCTAAGCCTTTTTATAATGCGTAGCCCCACCGTAAAACAATTCGGCGCTTTCCATTATAGTTTCTGAAAGAGTAGGATGCGGATGAATAGTTAGCGATAAATCACTGGCTGTACTACCCATTTCGATAGCCAAAGCGATCTCCGGAATTAAACTTCCTGCATTTTTTCCGGCTACGGCGCCACCTAAAATCACTTCGGTTTCCTTATCTATTAAAAGTTTGGTTAAACCCGCATTTTCTCCAATAGCAACAGCTCTTCCCGAAGCAGACCAGGGGAATTTTACAACTTTTACATTCTTATTTTTTTCTTTTGCCTCTTCTTCAGTGAGACCACACCAGGCGAGTTCAGGATTGGTAAATACAATTGCCGGAATTACCTTAGGATCGTAGGCAGCTCCTTTTTTTCCTGCAATCACTTCTGCAGCAATTCTGCCTTCGTGACTTGCTTTATGTGCCAACATAGGTTCTCCGGTAATATCTCCAATTGCAAAAACGTGGTCCAATTTTGTTCGGCGTTTATCATCTACTTCCAGGAATCCTTTTTCATTGGCCGAAATTCCTAGTTCTTTCAAACCCAGATTTTGTGTATTTGGTTTTCTCCCAACAGCTACCAGCACACAGTCAAATTTTTTGCTCTGTTCTTCCTTCTTTCCTTTCAAGGATACCTTCACCCCTTTTTTGGTGATCTTCACTTTTTCTACTTTAGTTTCAAAAAAGACATCTTTAAAAGGTTCGTTTTTCTTAAAAACCTCAACCAGGTCTCGATCTGTTCCCGGTAAAAATCCCGGGGTCATTTCAGCTATAGAGACTTTTGTTCCCAAAGCAGCATAAACACTCCCAAGCTCCAGGCCTATATAACCGCCCCCAACGACTAGCATTTTTTTGGGTATTTCTTTAAGTTCCAGCGCATCGGTAGCGTCCCAAATTTTTTCATGGTCTATCTCCAGTCCGGGTAAGCCTAAGGCAGAGGAACCGGTGGCAATGATCACTTTTTTAAAACTTAAATTCGAAGTTTCTCCTTTATTATCGGTCACTTCCAGTTCATTTTTGCCGGTAAATTTGGCCTTTCCCTGGATGTATTCAATATTCCGGGCTTTACTTAATTGTCCTAAGCCTTCTGTAAGTTTTTTAACCACCTTCTCTTTCCAGCTTGCAACTTTTTTAATGTCAATTTTAGGCTCTTCAAATTTCATCCCCCATTTTGAGGCCTGCATAGCCTCTTCTTTGGTTTTTGCCAGGTGTAAAAGTGCTTTGGAAGGAATACAACCACGGTAAAGACAAACTCCGCCGGGGTTAACTTCGGGATCAATAAGCGTTACTTTTATTCCAAGATCTGCTGCGTGAAAAGCTGCAGCATAGCCTCCGGGACCGGCACCAATAATCACGAGTTCTTTTCTATCTTTTTTTGCCATTGTTTCTGAGATTTAGATTAGCCCAAAAGTGCTTCGTATGGATCTTCCAGTGCTTTTACCAGCCAATTCATAAAACCAGCTCCATCGGCCCCATCTATTAAGCGATGATCATAAGATAAACTAAGTGGAAGAATGCTGCGAGGTTCAAACTTTCCATCTATATAAACCGGTTTGGTAGTTGCGCGTGAAATACCGAGAATCGCCACCTGCGGATGGTAGACTATGGGTGTAAAATTAGTGCCGCCAATCCCGCCCAGGTTTGAGATAGAAAAATTGCCTCCTTCCATATCTTCTTTAGATAGTTTTTGTTCCCGTGCTTTTTCAGCTATTTCTGAAATTTCTACCGAAAGATCCTTGATGCTTTTTTGATCTGCATTTTTAATCACCGGAACTAAAAGGCCCTTTTCTGTAGCCACCGCAATATTGATATTTACATATTTTTTAAGGATCATTTCTTCCTTATCCATATCTATACTTGCATTGAATGTTGGAAATTTATGCAAGGCTGTGGCAACAATTTTGGTAAGTATGGCTGTTAGCGTGAGTTTACCTCCGGCTTTTTCAACCTTTTCTTTATGATCTTCTATATAAGCTTCAACTCCAGAAATATCTGCTTCTCCAAACTGAAACACGTGCGGAATAGATTGCCAGGAGGACAGCACATTCTTAGCCGTGGTTTTTTTAATACTATTTAGTGGTTTATTTTCTACCGCTCCCCATTTACTGAAATCGGGTAATTTAGCCTGGCCAGAACTGCTTTTTTTGCTACCGCCTTCCTTGTATTCTTTAACGTCTTTTTCAGTAATTCTTCCACTTTCGCCGCTACCACTTATTTCTTTTATATTCACGCCAAGTTCTCGGGCTAATCGTCTTACTCCCGGAGAAGCATAGACTTCTTTTGAAGATGCTTCATCGGTATCTTTATCTTTTTTAGACTTGGTGTCTTTACTTTTTTTCTTCTCATCTCCGTCCTTTTCATCCTCATCCTCATCATCTTCTTCCTGCTCGTCATCTTTTTCTTTAGACTTGGATTTGTCTTTTTTATTTTCTTCAGAATTGGATTCTTCTTCGTCTTTTTCAGAATCTTCCTTTTTCTTTTTTGAAGTATCTTCTTCTTCTTTTTCTATAGTTTTCTCTTCCTCTTTTTCATCTGAATCGTCATCGTCATCTTCCAGGATAATAATCACATCGCCTACGTTCACCTCATCACCTTCGCTAACCTTTATTTCTTTAATTGTTCCTCCTGAAGTAGCAGGAACTTCGGCCGTAGCTTTATCAGTTTCTACTGAAATCACCGACTGATCTTCTTCAATTTTATCTCCTTCCGAAACCAGGATTTCAGAAATAACAGCGGTATCTACACCTTCAGATATTTGTGGAATTTTTATGTCTTTTGCCATAATTCAATTTTTTTTAAGACGTTCTTGGATTGGTCTTTTGTGGATCTATTTTTAGTTTTTTAGCCGCTTTTTTCAACTCTTCCATGCTAATTTGATTCTGTTTAGCAAGGCCATATAAAGCCGCATAAGCAATATGTGAGGCATCGATCTCAAAGAAAGCACGCAAAGCTTCCCTATTATCACTCCTGCCAAACCCATCGGCACCTAAACTAATAAGTTCATCGGGGAAATAGGAAGCAAGGCTTTCGGGAAGCGCCTTCACAAAATCTGAAGCGGCTACAAAAGTGCCCTTTTCATCCTTCAACTGTTGCTCTATATAATTTTCATCTTTATTTACCTGGCCTTTTAGACGGTTAGTGCGTTCGGTATCAATAGCATTATCGTATAAAGTTTTATAACTGGTAATGCTCCAAATATCGGCGCCCACATCAAATTTTTCTTCCAAAATTTCAGCAGCTTCCAGTACCTCTTTCATAATAGCACCGCTACCAAATAAATGCGCTTTCTTTTTCTTCTTACGAGATTTCGATTTCCTGAATTTATAAAGTCCGTTAATAATGGCTTCCCTATCCACATCTTCTGGCATTTCCGGCATAGGATAAGTATCATTTCCAATGGTGACATAGTAAAACAAATCCTTTTTATCTATATACATATTCTTAATTCCTTCTTCTACAATAACCGCCAGCTCATAGGCAAAAGCGGGATCGTAAGCTCTTAAATTAGGAAATGCCAGCGCGTATAAATGACTTTGGCCGTCCTGGTGTTGCAAACCTTCCCCGGGAATACTGGTTCTCCCCGAAATACCGCCCATCAGGAAACCTTTTGCACCTGCATCTGCCGCAGCCCACATAAGATCGCCGGTTCTCTGAAAACCAAACATGGAATAGAAAAAGTAAAACGGAATGGTATTAATGCCGTGGGTTAAGTAAGTAGTTCCTGCAGCAATAAACTCAGCCATACAACCAGATTCGGTAATCCCTTCTTCCATTATAGCGCCATTTTTGGCTTCTTTATAATAGAGCAAACTATCTTCATCTACCGGATCATATTTTTGTCCGTGAGGAGCGTATATTCCGGCTTGCCTAAAAAGGGATTCCATTCCAAAAGTTCTGGATTCATCGGGAATAATTGGCACGATTAATTTCCCTAAATTTTTATCCTTCATCAACTTGCTAAGAATCTGTACCATGGCCATAGTGGTTGCCGCATCATCTTCGCCCGATCCTTTTAAAAAGCTTTCAAAAATTTTCACATCTGGAGCCTTTAATTTTGAGCTTCTGTCCTTTCGCTGCGGAATATAACCACCAAGCTTTTTTCGCCTTTCCTCCAGGTATTTTAACTCCTCACTATCTTTCTTTGGTTTTATAAATGGAATTTTTTCCAGATCTTTATCTGAAACCGGCACCTTAAAAAAGTCTCTAAATTCTCCCAGCTGCTCTTTGTTGAATTTTTTGGTTTTATGCGAAACATTGCTAGCCTCACCGGCATTACCCTGGCCATAACCTTTAATGGTTTGTGCCAAAACAATACTGGGTTTTTCCTTTGTTTTTAATGCTACTTTATAGGCATTGTATATTTTTTCTGAATCGTGGCCACCACGTTTAAAATTCCCTAATTCTTCATCAGAATAATCTTCCACTAACTTCTTTAGGTCTTTATCACTTTCAAATAAATCTTTCCGCAGAAATTCTCCATCACTATAAGCGTATTTTTGAAGCTGGCCATCGGTAAGTTCGCCCAGTTTTTTAAGGAGTTTCCCGGTTTTATCCTTTTCTATAAGTTTATCCCATTCCTTTCCCCAAAGCAGTTTAATTACATTCCAGCCGGCACCTCGAAACAGGCCTTCCATTTCCTGGATAACTTTGCTGTTACCTCGCACAGGGCCATCCAGGCGCTGTAAATTACAATCTACCACAAAAATGAGGTTGTCCAGTTTATCCCTTGATGCGATATTAATAGCTCCCCGGGCTTCTACCTCGTCCATCTCCCCATCGCCAATAAATGCCCAGACTTTACTTTTGTCTTCGTCTATAAGTCCGCGGTTGTGCAGGTATTTATTAAATCTAGCCCTATAAATAGCCTGGATGGGGCCCAAGCCCATAGAAACCGTAGGATTGCTCCAAAAATCGGGCATTAAATGTGGGTGTGGATAAGAAGTAAGGCCTTTTTCAGATTGTACTTCGTGGCGAAAATTCTCAAGGTTCTTTTTAGTTAAGCGCCCTTCCATATAAGCCCGGGCATAAATCCCGGGAGAAGCGTGACCCTGAAAATATATCTGATCCTGTACATCATTTTCAATCTTAAAGAAATGATGAAAACCTACTTCCCAAAGCTGTGCAATAGATGCATATGTAGAAATATGCCCTCCAATTCCTTCATCAGCTTTATTGGCTTTTACCACCATGGCCATAGCGTTCCACCTAATATAAGCCAGGATCTTTTCTTCCAGATCTAAATCGCCGGGATAGTCTTCCTCTTTGTCGTGTGAAATAGTATTGTGATAGGGCGTGGTTAGTGTCTCAGGAAGCTCTACATCATGTTTTCTGGCTTCTTCCTGTAAGATGTTCAGTAATTCCTCTGCCCTTTTAGTAGATTTATTTTGAATGATCCAGGTTAGCGAATCTATCCATTCCTGATTTTCCTGCTGAGTGCTGTCTTTCTTACTATTGGCCATAAGTTATATTATTAATTTCAAAAGAGGTAATGAAGCCTTGATGGGTAATTAAAAAAGGAAGATAAACTCAAGAAAAATTTATCTTCCTCTTCTATAATTTCTAATTAAACGAAACTATTTATTTACGGTAAATGAGACTTTTGCGTTTACCGCATAGGTCGTTATTTGATTATTATCTACATTGGCGTGCATTTCTTTAACATAAATAGATTTTATGTTACTTACAGATTTACTCGCTTCTTTTAGTGCATTTTTAACTGCATCATCAAAACTTGTTTCTGAAGAGGCAATTACCTCAATTACTTTTACGATACTCATAATTTTATTTTTTGGTTAATGTTTAGCTTCAATTTAAAAAATAACAGGTTTAACTTCAATTGATTAACATAAGATTATAGGCAGATGTTAAAGAATTAAAAGAATAAAAGTCGTAAAACACCAGGCAGCGAAAAATTCAAAAAAAATGCTGCCTGTTATTGGGCAGCATTCAGTATTCTATATTTTTTTATTCAGTTATTTATCTAAATCATCCCCGGTTTCTTCAATTTCCTTTTCCCATTCTGAAGCAATTACCTCATCTTTTTTAATAAGATTTCCAGAAGTTATTATTTTATACTGCCCATTTTCCAAAAACTGTAAATCCCAGATAATATTTTCGGCCTCTAGAAATTCGGCGTTTCCATTCATTTGCTCTTCAAACAATCTTTTAACGATATTCCTGTCTGAAAGACCATCGTTCAATAACCTCAACAGCGTTGCTTTACTTAGGTCGGAATCGGCATCTGTATTTAAAGGGGTTATGGTGAAATGAATAATAGTGGCACTCGAACTCGGAAATTTCCCATTATAAGCTTTAAAAAGCAATTGATTCACGTGGAATAATCTGGATTGCAATTCCATTTCGGGATATTCTTCACAAACCGTATCTATCAACATATCGTTAGATATCTGCTCAATCTGTCCTTCAGATAATTCCTCACCCAACTTGTAATCTAAAACCAATTTAGCCGCTTCACCAGGTTCAAAATCTGATATGGCCATAAATAATAATTCTCTTAAATTTTCTCCATCAGATTCTTCCGCATCAGGGAAATCGAATTTTTTCAGCAACTGAATGTAATCTTCATTCGTCCAATACTCCTTAATTTCGTCTACGTTCTGGACTTTCTCTATATTTATTTTATATTTCATCTTGATTTTTCTTCGGTTGTTATAAATAATTTATCGCTGGTTACATGATAATCATTTTCTACCACTAAACAGATGAATATCGCTGAAATCTTAACTTTATTCCGAAGCAAATACAAAACTTAATTTCACTCCTATTCAATAGTTTTATTTCGTAAAAATATGATGCTGTGTTGCGGTAAAATAATCGCAAAAAACCTGGTTTAATGGATGGTTTTTCTGGCTTGCCTTTACGCCTAAGTAAGGATAATTTTCAATAATATTTCGGGAGATATTTTTTACTGAATTTGAAGCTGAAATATGAATTTCCTCTATAAAATTCTTAGAAATTTTTTCCTGTGCAGCAATTTTCGCTTCAATACTTTCTGAATATCGCCTGATTTGTTGATTGTGAAAATTAAGGTTTTCTTCTAAGTTTTTTAAAGCCTCTACAGGTTTGACAGCTTGGGCTTCCGCCAAAAAATGCTCGGCCATACCAATATAATTAACCCAAAGTGTAAGATCGGCAAATACTGAAAATGGAATTTTAAAGATATCCTGCGGCTGGTAAAATTTATTATAAATAAAACTAAATCGTTTTGAAATCAAAGCATCTTTTACTTCAAAAGAATGAGTAACCGAAGCTTTCAACCCCATCGTATCCCAGTCTTCAATAAGCCTGACTTCTTCTTTTGGCAATACAAACGAGCGTATTTTTGGCGATCCATCCTCGTTAAGTAAAGCTTTGCCATTTTCGTGAATTTCGGCATTAAGCGTAAAATGGGTCAGGTAAGGTGCACCGGTAGCATAACGCCAGGTTCCGGAAATTTTATAATTATAACCCAGTTTTTCAGCTGTTCCAAAAACGCCACCGCTTCCTCCCAGAACTGTAGCATGTGGCTTTTTAAAAACCTCCTTCGCAGTTTCAGGTTCCAGGTTTCCTATAAAGTAATTGGCGCCACTGCATAAAGTTACCGTCCAGCCCAGGCTGCCATCGATTTTAGTCAATTTCTTGAGTTTTTCAAGTCCTTCAGTAAGGGAAAGTTCCAATCCGCCATAGTTTCTAGGCACCCATATATTCCAGAGATTTTCTTCTGCAATCCAGGTTAAAACTTCTTCAGGAAATATATCTGCACCCAAACATAATTTTCTAAGCGCTTGCTGCTTGTTGTCTTCTTTCATCCTTTACGATTTTTCGCCATTTAAAATATCCCGAAGTTCCTACGATAAAAAGGAAAACGGTCAATCCGGCATATATGTAGAGTTCTTTGTAAATAAGCAATGGAATAGAGATGGTATTACTGATATTTAGAAAAATCCAGTTCTCCATTTTTCTTTTAGCCATAAGCCACATTCCGGCCCAGGCAAACCCGCTAACACCGGCATCCCAAAACGGAACATCAGAATTGGTATGGAACCTAAGCCAGTAACTCATCGCTGTAAAACAAACCAGTACAATTGCAACGGCTTTTAAATGTTCAGATTTGCTTGAGTAGGAAATTGGGGTTTCTTTTTCCTGCCTGCCGTACCTCCAGTAAAACCAGCCATAAATACTCATCACCAGGTAATAAAGGTTTAAAATAATATCGGCATATAATTTTGATTGGTAGAGTACCCAAAGACTTATAAGAATAGCGGCGATGCCGAACAAATAATTATGAATATTATTTTTTCGGGCCAGTAACACCTGAACCACCCCAAAAGTAGTTCCCACGGCTTGTAACCAGGTAAGGCTTGTAAAGAAATCCTCTATCATTGTGTTCATTTTAACCAATGAAATGAGGAGATGAAGTAGTTGAAAATTGCAGGAATGCAACCTCAACTTAGAAAATCCCTACGCCAGCATTATCCGGATCAGGTTCGGAGTAAATTACATCGAGGCGAAGCCCAAAAACATTTTTAGAAAATGAATCTTGATTCGAGAAAAAAAACATACGTATTTTAATCTCGATTATCGAGTAAAAACTCCCGGGTATCATCTCAGCCTGCCTTATGGCAAGCACCCCATTTCAAATGCAAAGCTATAATTATTTTGGGATTATCACTTTGTTTTGGCAGTCAAAATCACTTATGTGAGTATTGCACATATCTTTAAGTTCAAAAAAGAAATCACTCTTGGATTTTCACCCTAATTCCTTTGGTATGTGAGGAAAATTCTGGAGCATACATGCTTTCAATAGTGGTTATTCCATTAGAAAATTTACCGGAATTATTGGCACGCACGGTATATTCCAGCACGTAAGTTCCTTTGTTTAAGCTGTCAAAAAAGAAATGAGTAGCAGCATCGCGGGTACTCTCGTAATATGCTGTACCATCCTGATATTTATATTCACTTAACACATTGGTAGGCTCAAAACCACTGGCCCGCATATCTTTTAAATGAATATAATCCATATCTGCCTTTGATCTTACCACCAAACGAACTGTTACAAGGTCTCCTGTTTTTATTGGGGTTTGAGCACTTATTTTATTCAGACTTTTTCCCGAAGTTCCTGAAACGTTTAAGTACAGTTCCTTTTCAACATTTAAAGGCGAGTTATTATGTATTTTTATCTTGTCGAGATCTTCAAAATACTGCCAGTATGCTCCTCCAAAACCGGCAGTATTATTATTGTTTTCTACAGTTATTTCACTGAAAGAATCGTTAATTTCATCTGCTGTCCAGCTTATTTTTCTATAACCAGTACCGGCTTCTTTTGCAGTTTCTTCCAATTTTTCTGAAGGAATTTCTTTACCGCCCACGCTTAACTGTGTATTATCTTCGGTTTGTAGCCAGTCTTCCCCCTGCATTAATAAAGCGTAGGTCGCTTCGGTAGTGGCTTTGGTAGTAGGCCAATGATTGGTGCGCTTGTTTTGCAAAAGCCATATTTTCATCTCTTCCACTGCTGCCAAATTCTCTAATTCTGAAAAAGCTTCTATTAGTAATGCCTGGGTTTCCACCGGTGCGCTATAGAAATGCCAGCCGCTTTTATTCTCCTTCCAGTACATTCCGTAATCTTTAGATTTTACAGCGCTTTCCTTAAGGGAAACCATAATATTTTCCGCAGTTTTCTTTTCGTTCATTTTCGAGAAAATCAGCATTAATAATCCCTTGTTATAAAGACTGGCTTCCAACCAGCTTTCTTTTTGTACTTCGATAATTTTAGCTGCGATTTCCTGATTTTCTTCGGAAAGGGGGAATTCTTCCAAATAATAACTTCGCGCATATAAATAATGTAAGCTATTGGTGCTTTTATAGAAATTTTGATTGTCCTGATAATCATAAAATTTCCTGTTTTCGATCATCTCTTTATCCAGGTAAGAAATAGCATTTTTTATAATTGCTGAATCATCTATTTCCACTCCCATTTTTTTAAGATGACCAAAACCGGCAACAATATGGCGGGTAATAAAATTATTATCGCGCCCACCCGAAAACCAAGGAAAAGCCCCGGAATTATTCTGCATACGTTTTAACCTTTTTAAAATATCTGACTTTTCTTTTGCAAGTTTATTCAGTTCAAAAAGTTTTGCAATTCTTTGTTTTTGGGAAGTTTCCGATTGGGCATCCCTTAACCAGGGAGTTTCTGCAAGTAGAAGCAATTTTAATTCTTCATTCTTTTCAAGCTGACTTTCCAAAACATTGTCTTTTCTCCAGGCTTCAAAAACCTCTTTGATTTTCGGCTGACTGTTCATAATATGCGATGCAAGGCTGTTGGCATATAAACGTGCAAAGTTCTGTTCAGAACATTCGTGTTCAAACTCCATTAAATAAGGCAGGCTCTGCACGGCGTACCAGGCAGGGTTTGAGGTATATTCTAAACTGAACTTATGATGTTCTAATGTGCTTGAAGTATTTTCTTTTAGGTTTTTAAACTCATAATTTTCGGTTTCCCCGGCTCGTACAAAAAATGCCAAACTTTCTTTCACCAACATTCGGTTGGTTAGCACGGGAAGTAAATTCTCTTCCCCATCGGTAAAATCCCCTGCTTTTGCCAAAACTTTATAATTTACCGCCTGCACTCCTTCCGGAATAATTAAATCCCAGGCTACCGCCTGGCTCGCCGAAGCCTTTAAATTAAAGTTTTTTGCTTTTGAAATATTCCCAAGTAGCGTGTCAATGGGCTTCATCGTTATGGCATCAAAAAGCTGTAACATCGCTGTTCCAGAAATACTTTCCCTGGAAAGATTAGTGATTTTTGATTTAAATAAAATCGTATCATTTTCCCTTAAAAATCGCGGAGGATTGGGAATAATGTTTAGTTCTTTCTGCGTTACAATTGTATTTTCATACTGCCCGGTCGCCCACTCCCGGGTATGTCCCAATAGCCTTAACTTCCATCTTGTAAGAGCTTCGGGAGAAGTAAAACTAAATTGCAGCTTGCCGTTTTTATCCAGGTTCAATTCTGGCAAAAAGAAAGCAGTTTCATCTAAATTTTTCCTTGCTTCCACATTTTGCAGGTCTTCCATCCCTTTTTTGGTAGTTATAATCATAACCCCATTTGCTGCTCTTGCCCCATAAAGTGCGGTAGCTTCAGCACCTTCCAGCGTTTCTACCGAAAGAACATCAGAAGGATCAATATCGAGTTCGGCGGTCATTTTACCGTCTACAATAAACAATGCAGCATTTTCATTCAAAGATGAATTTCCGCGAATGCGTAAACCATTTGCAGAACCCACTACTTCTCCCTGCACTTGTGAGCCATATCCAACGGTAACAACCTCATTTAATGCAGAAGAATCCTCTTCCATAATAACAAACAACTCTTTGGTTTCCCCCACGCGGTATTCGTAAGTTCCAAATCCTAAATAAGAGATCACCAGAATATCCTCTGCTTTGGTATCGAGGGCAAACTCGCCGTCAAAATTTGTTTGGGTTCCATTCCCGGTTCCTTTAATAGTTACATTTACACCAGGTAGTGGCAACCCATTGATATCGGTTATTTTTCCGCGGGTATTTCCTAATAAATCTTCCGCTCCTCCGCTTCTCTTTTTCCGACTCAAATATTGGCGGTATTCATAACTATTGGGCTCAGAAAAATAGAACCCGAAAAGATCTAAATCATCAAAAATCTTCTTCTGATTTCTGTAAGTTAAGCTTCTGGAAAACCTGTTAGAAAAGTGCCCCACCCCTCCTATGTTTGAAATATTGAAGCTGGGGAAATTTAGGTAAGTTCGTGAAAAACCTGCTTCGGTTTCCCAGTTTCTAAGCTTAAATTGATCTAAGGAAGCATCATACATAGAAGCCAGTAGTTCGGCATCTGGAATTTCGTCTTTTTCAACAGTAACTTTAAAACTCCAGGTTTCTTCTACTCCCGGCTCGATCTTATTTCTGAAAGTTTCGGTTTCTATTTTAAGCTGTTTTTTTCTTATAGGGATTGAAATTCGTCTACTTTCCTGAATTAAAGAATTATTTTTTACCCCTGAAATTCTTATTTCTACTGTTTCGGAAATGGCATCTTTTAGCGGAATTTCGATTAATTCCTTTCCGTCTAATTTTACAAATTCCCTGAAAATTTGCTCATTCTTGTTAAAAGCTGAAATCTCCAAATGAAGATTTTTATAAGCTGTTTGCAGTAAAATTTCTATGCGCTTATCCTTTCTAAAATCACTGTTTTTAACCGAAAAATCAAAACGCCCTTTGTCTGGCAAATAATCATCTTCAGGTTTAATAATATTAAAGGTTCGTTGAATTGAGTCAGTATTATTCCCATCTTCAACTTCTAATTCCAGTACATATTTTCCCGATTCCCAATTATCGTTTATAGGAATTTTTGGCTCGTAAATATTATCGGTATTGAAGACTGTTTCATACTGAAGTTTGCCCCGGGACCAGTTTTCAGGTTTGTTTTCTGCTTCGTAAGGTTCTTCAGGAAACAATTCTTTGAATTCTTCTTCAGGAATTATAGTGATTTCGGGAGCTTCCCATAATCTTTCTTGCAGAATTCTTTTAGGAGCCTGTAATTTATAAATTCGCAATTTCCCATTTACCGCAACCGGATTATCATTTAGATTAACAGCCCGAATGCTTGGGGTTAAGCTATCTAAAGGCGTATAGCCCTCCAGCATTTCCAGGTTTACCAATAAGTTTTTGTTCCCGATTTTAAGTGAAGTTTGGGCGTCCCGGGTTTCACCACTAACATCGGTGACCGTAGCTTTAATGCTGTACCTGTAAATTAAATTTTTCTCTTTTAAATCTTCTTCTTTTACCTCGGCAAGGAATTTTATAGAAAAATTTCCTTCAGCAGTTGTGGTGAGGCTATCGGTGGAAATAAGTGTTTTTTCGGTATAATGATCGCGCCACCAATAGCTAATCCTTTTTTCACGATAAACTTCAAAAGTGAGAGCTGTATTATTTAATTTGGCGCCCATAAAGGAACTTACATTTCCTGTAATTTCAATAGTATCTTTAGGCCTAAAAGTTTGTTTTATAGTATCAAAAACTACTTCAAAAGTTGGTCTTTTATATTCCTCTACATTAAATGAAACCCCGCTTTCTACATACCCATCGCTGTCTCCTAATGTTTTCCAGAATTCGGTTTCATCATCAATGTTTTCTTCGGTATAAATTTTAAAAGCCCCGGTTATTCCGGTAGAAGGAAGCGTGAATTCCCCATTAAAGGAACCGTATTTATTGGTTTTTAGCTTAAAATTTTGAATTTCCTCCCCATTGGCATCGTCTACATAAACCTCAACAAACTCCCCAGGCACGGTGCTGGTTTGCTTATTTTTATATTGCAACAAAACTCCTTTAAAGAAAACCTTTTGACCGGGACGGTAAATAGCGCGATCAAGATAGAGCATAGATTTCGCCAGTATTGTCTCCTTTTCTTCATTCTGATTATAATATCCCGACCAGTAGTTGGTATTTAAAGTATCACCATTTTTGCTGATCCTAATCCTGCCGGACCGCCTATTGCTCATGGATAAATTATCTTTTAATTCCCCGTATTTATCGGTTTTTCCTGTCCGGCTAATCTTTTTGTTATCATAAAAAAATTCAATTTTTGCTCCTGAAATATTTTTCCCTGAAGTTCGATCAATGGAACGGTATAAAGCATATTTATCAAAACGGGTTTGCGCTAAAACAAGGTTGGAAACCTGAATAAATTCAAAAGTAAAACCTTGATTTTCTTCAGGATTAACAACCGAAATATAAAGTAAGTAATTGCCTTTTTCAAGCCCAGGAAATGCAAATTCTGTTGAATGCAGGTTATAATCTTCAGACTTTGGAAGGTGAACGAACTTCCTGAAAAATGGTTTTTTTTCAGAATAATTTTTTATGATCGAATCCTGATTTCTGTAGGTGAGTTTTTGCTGAAAAGATTCTGGTACTTTATAGATTTTCAGTTCAATTGAATCCAGGTTTTTATAAGAAACATAGATTCTGCCGGGTTTTTGGGGAGAAAGTATTTCCTGGACTTTTGCATTAATTTCCGCAGCGGTAATCGAACTCTTAAGTCGGTAAGCATTCTGGGCAGTTGCCGAATTTGGAAACCCTTCAATAATTTTATCGCACAAATCCACCGCATTTTTTAGAAATCCTGGATGTTTTAACTCGCTCTCCTCGTTAGTTTCTTCAGACTGTTCGTAATAATGCATTGCCTGGGCAAAAAGGATAAGTGCACGAGCAGGTTCCTGCTCAAAATTTCCGTTTAGCCTATCCAGTGCTTCAAGATACTTTTCAAACTTTTGATCTCCTTTGTAAAATGTTTTTACATAGTCCAAACGTTCCAGTTGATTAAAAATAAATGCTTCTAAATTTTCATTTCCAGCGTGCAAATTTTCAAGGTTTTGGTAGATTTTAAGCACGCTTACTTCGGGGCTTTCTTTTACTGTTTGAGGAAAATTTATTTGAGAAAATTCTGAGGTGCTTCCGTATAAAGCTTCATTATCAAAAGCAAATTCATTAACCGACTGGAAATTTCCGGAATCTGAGAAATACGCCAGCGCTCGATGGGCTAAAATATCGTATAAACTGGGCTGGTATTTTCTATAAAGTAGGTTCTCTACTAAAAGCGCTGCTGTATTTCCCGCGGAAGTTTCAATAAGTTTCTGCTCGTTTTGTAGAGAGAGTTTATAACTCTGCGCAATAGAATCCTGCAAAGTTGCTGCAGACCAGGTTTCGATTTCCAGGGCTTCGGGATTATCAATTTGGGTGCGGTCCCTGATGCTCCATCGATTACTGTTTAGATACTGCTCTAGAAAACTTGCTTTATAGCTTAGCATTATATTTTTATGTGGAGCAGGAAGCTTAGAAATACTGTGTTCAAGATCGGCAAGAATATGCTCGTTGGAATTTTCCTGGTGAACCTGGTAGAATTTATAATAAAACAGCTTAGCCTTAATGAAATTATTGTAATCTTTGGATTCCCGTGCCTCTTTGAGTATTTCTAAAACGATTTCTGCCGCCGATTCATTGCGTCCCTGCAACTCGAGGGAATCTACAGCTTTCCATTTATTTTCGAATTTTTCCTGAGCAAAAGAAATACTGGAAATAAGCACAATGCAAAAAAGTAAAAATTTCTTCATAAAGCAGTTGATGATGATGACGAAGGTTATAGTAGGTTATGAAGATACTAAAAAGCTGAGAATAGGTGCTAAAAATTGTATGTCACCCTGGTTTTTTAGAAATGAATTCTTAAAATACTCCGGAGAATACTACCACCAAGGGCTGGTTAAAAAAAGGAAGCTAATTCCACCCGGTATTGTTCCGTCGCCAGTACCATTTTTTGATGTGCTTTTAACCGGGAATTTAGAATTAGGTTAGGCTGCCTGGAAATTCCAAAAAAAGATAATTCAGCTACAAAGCTAACTTTTAAATTCCGGAACTTTGCTTCTTAAAAAATGGTATATGGTAGAACGACTCAGAAAGGAATCAAACATAAAGTGAAGTTTTAATTGGTTTGAATTTATCTTGAATACTACTGCCTAAATGCCATTGTTGACTTAACCCATATATGCCGGAATGCTTTTATAGGGAATGGCCTGTTTAGAGAATGGCGTTCTTAACGGGTTACCGGCCTACAAAGCCATTTAATATTGCAGATTAATCACATTATGCCATTAAGCTTTTCCGGGTTCTTCTAATTTTAATTTGAAGTATCAATGCCATCGCAGTAAAGGTAATTGCTATGATAATCAACAACAATTTTATTTCTGGCAGAATGTCGGCAATACTGCCACCATAATAGGCGACCTTTTTGAAGGCGGAAAGGAAATGGGTAACTGGTATTGATTTTGCTATCCCATTGATAAATGGTGGAATTGCTAGGCTTGGCCAGGTAAATCCGCTTAGTACAAATGCAGGGGTTGAAATCACCATTAACAGTTCTGTTGCCTTTAATTGATTGGGAATGGCAACCGAGAATAACATTCCCACTCCTATTGAAGCGAGGCTTAGGAGAATAACCATAATCAGCATTGGCAAATTAAAAATACTGGCCTGTACATTGAAAAATACAAATAGCCGACTCATAATAAACCACATAACAGGCAAGAATAGCAAAAAAGGAGTGGCTTTTAGAGCGATTAGGTATACGGAAGATTTTTCTTTTTTTACAAGCTTCCTAAAATACCCGTCTTCAAAATCTCTAGCAAATACGAGCGCCATGGCCAGGAAAATCACCTGTTGCATAATAGCTCCCAGTAAACCTGGTAACATAAAATTAAGGTAGTTTCCTGTAGAATTATAAAGTTTATTGAAATTGATCTTAAAACTCTCATACGAGTCACTGGCAACGTTTGGCGGTAAGCCTTGCTTCTTAAGACCTTCAATTTCTATCCCTGCGTTTAGGGTCAGCAACACCTGCTGGATATTCTTACTGGCGGTATTGGCATTAAGAATATTGGCCATGTTGAGGTCTACCCTCACTTCAGGATATCTTTTTTGAAGTACATCAGCCTCAAAACCGGAAGGGAAAGTCACCACTGCAGCATATTGCGCTACCGGCATTTCTTCCAAAATATTTCCAGGACTGTACCGGCGGTCTTTCACAAGAAGCCCTTCATTGTCCTCAAAAGCATCAATAATCCTATCTGTCAACGGACTGTTATCCTGGTCTACGATCACAATTGGTAAATTCACGACCTTAGCCTGCTGGTAGACATAGCCAAACAGGACCCCGTACAGTATTGGAGCACCAAAAAAGATTGCGCAGAGTACGCTGTTGGAAAAGATCCGTTTAAATTCTGTTCTCAGTAAATCCAAAAATTCTTTCATTCGGTTATTCTTTTAATAGTATTGTGGCATTGGTATAAAAGGTACTCCCGGAGATGTCGGAAGTAGGAATCACTTTAAGCTCATATACAGATTCTGATAAATCGTACAGCGGTGCTGTACTGGTTATATCAGCATATTGTGGCAATTGTTTTATGGTCGCTAGCCTGCCGGTGAATTCCTCATCGGTATATGGGTTTAACATCACCAATTCACTGCCTACCTTAAAATCATAGATCCTTGATTCATTTACAGTAAACCTTAAATAAATACTGTTCTTTTTGTAACCATTGAACAGGGAATATCCGGGACCAAGTAATTCCCCTTCTTTAAGACTTATGGTTTCAATAGTCATATTTGCTGGTGCAATGAGGTACATTTCATTCGAAGCAACAAGCACCTCTTCCCTGGCTCCACGAGCGCGGTCCAACTGTCCCTGCGCCTGATCCAACTGTTCGGTTCTGGCACTTTTTCCGGCCTCTGTGCGTCTTGCTTCAAGAGCAGCCACCTGGGCCCTGGCCATTTTTAGTTTCATATTTACCTCATCCAATTGCTGGCGGGTCACCAAGGAATCCTTGAACATATTATCCAGCCGTGAATAAGATTCACTGGCAAATTGCAGCTCTGCTTTCGCCGCATCCAGCTTTCCTTCTATTTGAATAAGTTGTTCTGCGGTTGCACCTACATTAGCCATATTGAGTTGTCCTCGGGCGGCCTTCATCGCCCCATCTGCCTGTATCATTTTTGCATTGATCTCGGGAATATCGAGGAAAGCCAAGGTATCACCTTTTTGTACATCCTCACCCTCGGCTACATATAACTTATTGATGCGCCCGGCCAGTTTACTGCTAACAGCAATGGTTTCAAATTTAACTTTTCCTCTATAGGGAGTGATCTCTTGTTCATTGCTACAGGAAGCCAATACCAACAGGCTAATAAGGCTAATTCCGATCTTTATTGTTTTCATTTCTTTTAAATTCTGTATTAATAATTGAGTAATCCTTTTGAGTGCATCAGAGTTGTGACGGCTCTTCGCTGGCTGAAGTAAGATTCCTGCAACTGGAAATTTGCCCTTTCCAAATCTTTCAGAGCATCCAGTACTTCGGTGATGGAAGCCAGGTCATTTTTATGCTGCTTGTTCACCAATTCAAAGGTGGCTTGGGCCAGTTCGATCTCTTTTTGTGCAATACGCGAATTCTGAAGGGAAGCCTCATAAGAGAGTTCGGCCTTTACTATGCTTAGCGCTATCAGTTCTTCGGCTTCACCGATCTGTTCCCTGTATTTTTCGGCTTCCAGTTTAGATTTAAGGCTTTTTAACCGGGACTGGCCTCCGTCAAAAAGGTTCCATTTAATACCTACCGCGGCATACCATTGCGGGTCAAAAAGCGACAGATCATCTTCCAGAAATTCATAATGACCTTTTAGGGCAATCTTTGGAATACGATGGTTTCTCTCCATTTTTGCTTTATAGGTAGTGGCTTTCTCTGCTTCTTCCAAAGCCTTAACCTCACTTCGCTTTTCAGGAGCAATTTCTTCTAAGGGCAAATCAGTAAGATCAGGATTAAGTGACTTTAAAATTTCTTTTTCTTCCCCAGTAAGTTGCTGTAAAACCTCGATAAGCAGAGTTTTGTTTTGGCTGTATTCCAGTTGTCTGGCTGCCAGTTGCTGCTGGGCAAGTTCGATTTTTTTTCGACTGATTGGAGTTTCCAGCCCGTTTTCTATAGCTTTTTTCACGAAGTGTTCCTGGTCTCGTAGATAATCTTCAGATGCCGCTAAAACCTGTTCTGAAGCATTTACCAGAGCAAGTTTGTCATAAGTTTCTATGATATTGAGAACTATGCGATCTTTTTCAGCCATCCCCGCGTAATTTAAAGATGCTTCCTTATGTTTAGCGGCTTTAAGTGCATTGGAAGCCTCGAATCCGCTGAATAGAACCCAATCTATATCTACAGAAGATTTAAGGATGTTCTTATCCTGCAGGTTATCAACCTCTTGTAAAGGTATGTTCACAGGAAATGCTGCGTTAAAGGGAATACCTGATGCCTCCTTTATAAGAAGCCGTTGGGTGGCCATTAAAAGGTTTTGGGTATCATCGTCAAAAGTGATATCATCATTCAGGCGGGTGTAGCTTCCGTTTAAAGTGATTTTTGGAAAAAAGACAGCTTTTGCCAGTTTCTGGTCTACTTGTGCCTGTTCTACATTTAACTGGTTTATATTGATGCTGCGACTTTTCTCCAGCCCCTTTTGAATAAGTATTTCTAGCGCAGGGTCTATTTGCTGAGCCATCGAAGTGAGAGGTGCAAGGCCTGCCAACAAAATACATAGCAGACTTATTTTAAGCGGGTTTAATATCATTGCAACTAATTTTTAAATCAATGCAAATCTCCAAACTAAACGGGCGCTTTCTTTTGACCTATGTCAAAAAATGTGAATCAGGATTTTTTAGAGGGAGGCGCTTTTCGAATGCGGCTAAGGGTTTCCTGTGTCATCCCCAGGTAGGAAGCAATGTGTCCAAGTGCAACCCTGTTTGCTATATCGGGGAATTCAGTTAGCATATAATCATGACGTTCCCGGGCTGTTTGGAACTGTATGGCACTTAATTTATTCACTACCCGGGTGAGCATTTCTGTAGAGAGAAGCCGCCCCAGTTTTTCCATTTTATGGTAGCGGGCAAATAGTAGATCGAGGTTTTCCCGAGTGATACTGTACAGGACAGCATCCTCCAACATCTCCAAATAATATAAACTTGGATTTTGTTGAAAAAAACTTTCAATACTGGACATAAATTGCCCTTCTACAAAAAACCATTGAGTAACCTCTTTCCCGGCTTCAGTGACGTAATAACTTCTTCCAATACCTTTCTCTGTGAAGTAGAGTTTCGTACAAATCTGTCCCTCCCTTACCAGCGGCTTATTTTTTTGAACAGATTCTCTTTTAAAATAAGAAATGATATCCGCCAGTTCTTCAGAAGGAAAGGGAACAGTATTTTTTAGGTAATTGGTTAGGTTCATAGGCAGGTTTCACAAAGGATATTTCAAATTGGCTATAAAGTTAATTAAATCGAATAACAAGAGTACAAGCATAACTTTGCCTTATAATCTTTAATTGGTGTTGGAGCTAAGTACGCCTATTATCTTTCAGATAAATGGAGCCTTGGAACAGGTGCCGAAATACAGTATATGGAAGGATCCATTTTTGTGCCCACTATCCAGGGTTCTTATATGACCCAGGACGCTGAAGCAGATGAGTTTGAATTTAGGTATAGTGCTGATAATTTCTCGGAAAACCAGGAAGTATATTTCCTTAATATTCCCCTTCAGATTCAATATGAATCTTCTGGGATGACCCGGTTTTATGCCGCTGCCGGTGTTAAAGCAGGTTTGGTTTTAACTTCAGAATATCAAAGCTCGATTGCCTCGCTTGAAACCAGTGGCTATTACCCTCAATATGGCGTGGAACTAACTGATTCCGAATTTGCCGGATTTGGTGAATTTGATCAAGTGAGTAATTCTAAATCTGATCTGGATCTACGAACAAACTTTGTAGCCTACCTGGAAAGCGGGGTGAAACTTATGTTAGAAAACAGACAATCCCTTTATATGGGACTTTTCCTTGATTACGGACTTAATGATATAAAACCTGATGGTTCACAGGGAAGACTTATTGATTATAATAATCAAAATCCAACAGCTTTTGCGTTCGGAATGATATAAATTCAAAAACAATATGTGGATGAAGTGAGGACCCGGGCTTTCGGTCTAAAAATTCAATATGCATTTCAATTTTAAAAAATAGAAATTTTGAAAAACTAACTTAAGCGTTAATAATATTGGTGATGTCTACAGATTACCAAAATTGCTGAGCAAACGCTTACCCAAGAATATTGATATGGCAAAGACAATTAGAAATACTAGATTTTAAAATGATTGCTTAGTAAATAATTACCTGTCAATGTTAAGTATGAGGCGTACTTTTAAGCAAGTCTTTTCTCTTCAATAAAATTTCAAAAGTGGATATTGTCTTAAATTTAATTAATACCTAGAATATTAAAGGTAGTATCTTCATTAATAATTTTTTCAGATCTTTCCACTACTTTTCGGATACTGCTATCCAGTTCTTCCGTGTTTTTTATTAAAGCCTCGAGAAAAAATTTTTGTTCTCGCCTCGATAATGAATTGTCGTTTAATTGATTTGCTATTCCGAGAATATTCGCCACGGGAGAGCGCACTACGTGGGACTGTAGCCAGGCAGTATGTCTTAAATCTTCATTTTGCTTTTCGATAATTTCAAGATAGTTTAGGTGTTCAGTAATATCGCTAGCTACTACCAAAACTGCCTTTTTATCTTTATAATCAATAATTTTACTTTCAATCTCAACCCTTATTCTTTCATTATTTTTTTTAATATGGGTGAAAATCCTATTGGTCAATCCCTTACCATTATATTTTAATAGTTTAACAGAAACTTGCAAACGTTTATATTCTTCTATAGGACGTATATCTTTTAGCGTCATGCCAAGGAACTCCTTTTTTGAATATCCATAGCTCTCAATAGCCAAACTATTCACATCCAAAAATCTCAGTGTTTCAATATCATAAACCCAGGTAGGTTGTGGGTTAAAATTAAAAAGATCCATATATAGTTGCTCTGATTTGGCCAGGGCAGCTATATTCTTAAAGCGCTCAAGGCTATACACAATGCTTTTATATAGCAAATCAGGAGAAGTGTTTTCTTTTATTAAATAATCTGCGATACCTAATGCCAGAGACTCTTTGGCAAACTCTATCTCTCTATGACCGGTTAAGGCTAGAATAGGAGTAAGTGGAAATTGGTCTAAAGCAAGTTTAACTAATTCACCTCTTTTTTTATCAGGTAAACTAAGATCTAATAACACTACATCATATTCCTGGCTATTTGAAATTTTTTGTAACTCAGCGTAGGTTGCTAACCTGATTAATGTATAAGACTGGAAAATATCTTTTAAATATTCGGAGATGATTAAATGATCTCCTTCATTATCTTCAATTAAAAGAATTTTGTAGTGGTAGTGATCGTTATACATATTTTTACTTATTGCAAAAAAATACTAACCGGCATAGTATTTCTCAAAACTATACTGTCTGAACAAAATTTGATGATAATAGACCTTAAGATTTTTAAAAATTACTTTAAGGCCTGAGAGAAGCATTCACGTTAGTAGGGTTTCTAATTACTAAATATTTTTATGCCTATGAGACAATTTGATTTGGAATGTTAAAATTAAGAAAAAATTAAGAAATGTATAGTTCTCATTTAATTTTTCTTTGAAATTGAATATGAAGGAAAGGATAAAGTGTAATCCGGGGGAGTATGGACTATAGACTAGAAAAACATTCGAATGAGATAAATTCATTAAGATTCTGAAAACAAATTCTTAAACACAATATAATTTTAGATTAGAATGTACAAACACATCTATGAAGAAGGCAAACAAAATTTTTTGGACAATTAAGCATTGGAAAAACTACTATAATTCATCTATTCAAAAATATTTAATAATTTGATTATAAGTTAGTTAGGGGTGATATTTTTAGTGAAATTAGGCCTTAAAACCATAAATAGTATTAAAAGGACCTATTTGTGATTATGGCTTTTTCAAACATATACTTTTTTCATCTGGAGCATTTTCCTTTTGGACGTCAAAAAAGAGGGGAAAAGTAGAAAAGAATGATAATTTCTGTTCTTTCAATTCATTTCCTTCTTTTAGCGTCTTCGCATTCCCTTTTGATGCCGCTGAATTTTCAAGCTTTGAAATTATGATCCAGAAACTGGTTGAGTTCTTTAGCGTATGGACTTTTCCCTATAAGCTTTTGTTTCTTGGGATCCCAAAGCTCAACATCAACCTTTCTCTTTAGGCTGATGTTTAATTTTCTACCGTTAATAGAGATCCTGGCGTAAATAGCGGTTTGATTCTCTTTGGCTCTTTTGGAATAAATCCAAAATAGGACGGAAAATATTGACTGTGTTCGCATAATTTGTGGTTTTAAGTTAGACAATGTTACGAAGTCAAACCACCATTATGAGTACAATTCAGGACATTAAGATAAGATTTTTCTGCTAAAAAAGTGTTGACGATTTGTGAACTTCTAAATCGATATCATATAACATAAAATAGAATGTAAAAACCTCATAATCATAAAATTAGATGATTTTGTTCTTATTTGAAATGTTAAAAGTGACCTCGCCAAGAATCGAACTATCTTTTCAGAAGCCTTATTTTAAAGGACTTCCCTCAATTAAAGCAAATGATGTTGACGATTTGTGAACTCTTTTTGGTGATTGTTCACTTCACATATCAAAGATAGTCATTTAGTACTAATGATAAAATGGAATATCGGAAATAGAATTCATAAACTTTACTTCTGACATTTCAAGGATGTCAAAAAATCGATATCTTTTTTACTCCTAATCGTAAATCAATAGAATTGGTGGCGAATTGCCGTAAATTTAAAAAAAGGCTTTGCTGATATTGAAATTTTTCCAAGGGTTTCAGAAATAAAAAACATTTAATGAAGAACGGCTATTTGATCGTGTGCTGGTTTAGTGCTTCATTTAATAATCACTTTAGGGTTATTAATTAGATTAAAGAGTGAAAACCCTGAAACTATTTCCTTCTAATTACCTTCTCAACTGCTTTTAAAATAGCTTCAGCATTTAAACCGTACTTTTCAAAAAGTTGTTCTGGTGTACCACTTTCTCCAAAAGTATCCTGGGTAGCCACAAATTCTTGTGGTGCAGGATTATTTTCAGCTAAAGTACGTGCTACACTTTCTCCAAGTCCGCCAAGAAAGTTATGTTCCTCTGCAGTCACCACACAACCGGTTTTCCTAACAGATTTGATAATGGCTTGTTCATCTAATGGCTTGATGGTGTGAATATTAATCACTTCAGCACTTATCCCCTTTTCGTTAAGTTTTTGGGCTGCTTCTATAGCTTCCCAAACCAGATGTCCGGTTGCGATGATAGTAACATCATTTCCATCATATAAATGAACTGCTTTCCCAATCTCAAACTTTTGATCTTCCGGAGTGAAATTAGCCACTTTTGGCCTTCCAAATCGAAGGTAAACCGGCCCATCATAATCGGCAATTGCTAAAGTAGCTGCTTTGGTCTGGTTAAAATCACAGGTGTTGATTACTATCATTCCCGGCAACATTTTCATAAGGCCAATGTCTTCCAGAATCTGGTGAGTTGCCCCATCTTCTCCCAAAGTCACTCCTGAGTGAGATGCGCAAATCTTTACGTTCTTCCCTGAATAGGCGATAGATTGACGAATTTGATCGTAAACCCTTCCTGTCGCAAAATTGGCAAAAGTTCCCGCAAATGGGATTTTTCCGCCAATAGTAAGTCCGGCGGACATTCCCATCATATTGGCCTCTGCAATTCCTACCTGGAAGAAACGCTCCGGATTTTCATCAATAAAATCCTGCATTTTAAGCGAACCTACAAGATCGGCACAAAGCGCCACAACATTGGGATTCGTTCTTCCAAGCTCGGTAAGACCCGCGCCAAAACCGGAACGAGTATCTTGTTTTCCTGTATCTGTATATTTTTTCATTCTTTGTATTCTTTGTCATTTCCACTTTCGCAGAAATCTATTTTTAGTAATCTCCTAAAGTTTCCGGATTCTGAGAAAGTGCGTTTTCTAACTGTTCATCATTAGGCGCTTTTCCGTGCCAGGCATGGGTGTGCATCATAAAATCAACACCATTACCCATCATTGTAGTCATCAACACGCAAACCGGTTTTCCTTTTCCGGTGCGGGATTTGGCTTCGGTTAATCCATCGATTACCTGTTTCATATCGTTACCATCTTCAATCTCCATTACATCCCAGCCAAAAGCTTCAAATTTAGCTTTCAAATTACCCATTGGTAATACCGTTTCCGTACTTCCGTCTATTTGCTGGCCATTTACGTCCACTGTAGATATAATATTATCCACTTTATTACCGGCGGCATACATAATGGCCTCCCAGTTTTGACCTTCCTGAAGTTCCCCATCACCGTGAAGTGTGTAAACCAAATGTTTGTCTTTATTCAGCTTTTTAGCCTGTGCAGCACCAAGTGCTACAGACATTCCCTGGCCAAGTGAACCTGACGCTACACGAATTCCCGGAAGGCCTTCGTGTGTTGTTGGATGTCCCTGTAACCTGGAATCTATAAGGCGAAAAGTATTCAATTCATCTACAGGAAAATAACCACTTCTGGCTAAAACACTATAGAAAACCGGTGAAATATGACCGTTGGAAAGGAAGAATAGATCTTCGTCTTTCCCATCCATATTAAACTCGGGCTTGTGCTCCATAATTCCGCCCTGGTACAACGCAGTAAAAAACTCTGTACAGCCCAACGAACCTCCGGGGTGACCTGAATTTACTTTATGAACCTGCCTTAAAATATCCCGGCGAACCTGGGTAGCAAAATCTTCTAATTTCTTAATTTCCATAACTTATACATTAAATGATTTGGCGTCTTCTAAAAATTTAGCAAGTCCGCTATCGGTAAGAGGGTGTTTCAATAATCCATCTATAGAAGATAGTGGTCCTGTCATTACATCGGCACCAAGTTTAGCACAATTAATAACGTGCATAGTATGGCGAATAGACGCTGCAAGGATTTCGGTTTCAAAACCGTAGTTATCATAGATAAGTCGGATATCAGCTATCAGGTCCAATCCGTCAGTAGAAATATCGTCCAGTCTTCCTAAAAATGGTGAAACATAAGTTGCACCTGCTTTTGCCGCTAGCAAAGCCTGCCCTGCTGAAAACACTAATGTACAATTGGTTTTTATGCCTTTATCTGAAAAGTATTTGATGGCTTTTACACCTTCCTTAATCATAGGAACTTTTACAATAATTTGCTTGTGTAATTTGGCAAGTTCTTCACCTTCGCGCACAATACCATCAAAATCTGTTGCTACCACTTCGGCAGAAACATCACCATCTACTATTTCACAAATATCCAGGTAGTGCTGAAGAATATTATCCTTGCCGGTTATACCTTCTTTGGCCATTAAAGACGGATTTGTGGTTACTCCATCTAAAACGCCCAGATCCTGTGCTTCTTTGATCTGATCTAAATTCGCTGTGTCTATAAAAAATTTCATGTTAATTTATTTTAATTATTTCCCATTAAAAAATATCATTACCCCAATTACCAAAACAACAACCAGAATGGAAACTACAATATCAACCCAGTTATAGCTGTTTTTATTGTTTTGTTTTTCTTCAGCCAGGTTTTTGGTGGTTAAACCTAAAAACAATGAACTTATTGCTTAATTTTGATTTAAAAAAGGGAAGTACTTTTGGGTCTTCCCTTTTTATTCATTTTGTATACTTTTTTAAGAGAGGAATATATACAAACTAACCACTACAGCTACTATACTGTAGCCCACTGGTTTTAAATACTTCCAATTTGTAATATCTACTTGCTTTGAGTATTCTTGGATATAATCAGTTTTTCTTGGTACGAAATGACTAACAACAATCATGATTATAACAGTAAGCACAAATAAAATACCCATTAAGTGTAAGAAGCTAATATCTGGTTTAATCACATAGAGTGTAATTAAGTAAGTTACTGCACTGAAAATAATAGCAATATTAGCAGCTTTACCCGACACGCGTTTAGAAAATATCCCTACTAAAATAATGGCTAAAATAGGTACGCTATGTGTACCGTTCAACTCTTGTAAATAGGTAAAAATACCTCCTTGTACTCCATAGAGTAAGGGTGCTAATATCATTGAAGTAGCAGCAAGCACTACACCAAACATTTTTCCAGCTTTTACAACCTGTGTTTCACTTGCATCCTTATTGATATATTCTTTGTAAAAATCAAGTCCAAATAAGGTAACAGAACTATTTAACGCACTATTAAAAGAACTAAGAATAGCACCAAAGAGAACTGCTGCAAAAAAGCCCATAAATGCCAAAGGTAAAACAGCTTTAACGACCATAGGATAGGCTTCATCTGCATTTGCTATATCGCCATTAAAAATATAAAATGCAATAATACCAGGGAGCACTACAATAAAAGGACCCATGATTTTTATAACCGCTGCCAACAACAAGCCTTTTTGACCTTCTCGTAAGTTTTTAGCACCAAGCGCTCTTTGAATAATAGCCTGATTTGTTCCCCAGTAATAAAAATTTACAATAATCATTCCTGTGAATAATGTCCAAAACGGCACATCTGAATCAGGTCCGCCAATAATATCAAATTTTTCAGGCAGTGCTGTAGTTAATTTATTTAGACCATCCAAAACATTACCATCTCCTATTTTCATTAAACCAAAAATGGGAATGAGTAAACCTCCAATAATTAAGCCTACAGCATTGATAGAATCCGACACAGCAACTGCTTTTAAGCCACCGAAAATAGCATATATACTACCAAGTACTCCAATAGACCAAACTGTGACCCAAAGTGCACTTTCTGGATCCATATCTAAAGCTTCGGGTATATCAAACATGGTATTTATAGCTAAAGCACCAGAATACAGGACTGTTGGCAACATAGAAATTGCATAGCCTAAAAGAAATAATAAGGATACGATAGTCTTAGTTGACCTACCATATCTATTTTCTAAGAATTGAGGAATTGTAGTAATACCACTTTTAAGATACTTAGGTAATAATACAAAAGCTGTAAAAACCATTGCAATTGCTGCAACAACTTCATAAGCCATAATAGGAATGCCATCTCTAAAGGATACACCATTCATTCCGACAATCTGCTCTGTCGATAAATTGGTAAGCAATAGAGATCCTGCAATCACTGGAGCTGTTAAACTTCTTCCACCCAAAAAGTAACCGTCTGAAGTGCTTTCGTCGGTTCTGCGAGTTGACCACCAAGCTATTATGGCTACGAGTAGAGTAAAAGCGCCAAAAGATATAAGTCCCATTATGTATTAAATTAGTTGATTCGTCAGGCTAAAGACTCAAGATATTATTTAGCCGTAAATTTAAAACTTGTTTTAGAAGAATAGGTTTCGCCCGGTTCCAATACTACAGAAGGAAATCCTTCCTGATTAGGCGTATCTGGATAATGTTGGGTTTCCAAACAGAAACCACTTCTACGCCCGTAGGTATCTTCGCCACCTGGTTGAGACAGGGTACCGTCAAGAAAATTACCGGAATATAACTGAATCCCCGGCTCGTTGGTGTGTACCTCCAGCAATCTACCACTTTCTTCGTGATAAGCTGAAGCAGCGAATCGCATCCCGCTATCTTGATCGTTCAACACCCAGCAATGATCGTAACCTTGCCCACGCTCCAGTTGCTCGTTTTTTTCTTCTATATGCTGTTCAATGGTTTTCGCTTCGCGGAAATCAAAAGGTGTTCCCGCTACTTCTTTAAATTCTCCTGTGGGAATTAAAGTTTCATCTACCGGCAAAAATTCATCGGCATTTATTTCTACTTTATGATCCAGAATATCTTCAGAAAAATTACCGGAAAGATTAAAATACGCGTGTTGCGTAAGATTTAAAACAGTCGTTTTATCGGTAGTTGCTTTATAATCAACATCTAAAGAATTGTCTTCCGTTAAGGTATAAGTGACAGTTGTCTCCAGGGTACCAGGATAGCCTTCTTCCATATCTTCACTAACGTAGGTAAGTTTGAGGCTGTTTTCTCCTGCTTCTTGAGCATTCCAAACTACTTTATCAAAGCCTTTTTCGCCGCCGTGCAAATGATTTTCCCCGTCATTTTGTGCTAAGGTATATTCCTCTCCATCCAAAGTGAATTTTCCATTGGCGATTCGGTTTCCAAACCTGCCAATCAAAGCTCCAAAAAACGGATTGTCTTTAGTGTATTGTTCCAAAGAATCAAACCCTAAGACCACATTCTCAAATTCCCCATTTTTATCAGGAGCTTTTAGGGAAGTTATTCTGCCACCATAGGTGATTATTTTCACTTCCATACCATTGTCATTGGTAATCGTATATTGCTCTACTTTCTCTCCATTAGCTGTGGTACCGTAATCTTCTTTTTGCATTTCTGTTTTTGAGCTTTGTTCGGTGTTCATGTCATTTTCTTTAGTTTCAGCCTCCTTATCGCTATTTTTACACTGAATAAAAAACAAGGACAGAAAAACTATCCCGAAGCCGAAAAGATTATTTTTTGAAATATTCATAATTAGATGCGTTAGGTTAGAAATTACATTCCGTGTTGAAACATATGGTAATATGCCTCGTTGGCATTTATTTTATCCTTGAATTCCCTGATACTGGTCTTTTCGTCAATAACCAATAATTCGATTCCGGCGATATCAGCAAAATCTTCCAAAAATTCGGTAGTTAAGGCTTGGGTGTATACAGTATGATGGGCTCCACCGGCCAAAATCCAGGAAGTAGCTGCAACTTCCAGGTTTGGTTTTGCATCCCATAAAACGCGTGCTACCGGTAAATTCGGTAAATCGGCTTCAGGGGCTACTGCTTCCACTTCGTTTACAATTAACCTGAACCTGTTGCCCATATCAATTAAAGAAGCATTTAAAGCATCGCCTTTTGGAGCGTTAAAAACCAATCGTACGGGATCTTCTTTCCCGCCAATTCCCAATGGATGAACTTCGCAGGTTGGTTTAGCATCGGCAATGGAAGGACAAATTTCCAACATATGCGAGCCTAAAACATAAGATTTTTGTGGCGTGAAATGATAGGTATAATCTTCCATAAAAGAAGTTCCAGCTTCCAAACCAACGGCCATAACTTTCATAGCCCTTAGTAGCGCTGCGGTTTTCCAGTCGCCTTCTGCGCCAAAACCATAACCATCTGCCATTAAACGTTGCACCGCAATGCCCGGTAATTGTTTAAGTTTACCAAGATTCTCAAACGTATCGGTAAAAGCTTTAAAACCACCTTCGTCTAAAAATGATCTTAGCCCCAACTCAATTTTAGCGGCATCAACCAAGGAATGTCTTTGCGCGCCACCTTCTTTTAGGTCTTCGCCTAAATTATAATCAGCGTCGTATTTCTTCAGTAAATCATTTACTTTTTCTTCTGAAATTTTATCAATATGAGCTACCACTTCTGAAGAATCGTAACCATTTACGGCCATCCCAAATTTCATTTCCGCAGCAACTTTATCACCTTCGGTAACCGCAACATTGCGCATATTATCGCCAATACGGGCTACTTTTAGATGTTGAAGTTCGTCCCATCCTAAAACCACACGGGACCAAATTCCAAGTTTTTGTTGGACGCGATCGGTTTTCCAGTGGCCTACAATTACCTCGCGCTTTTTACGCATACGGCTCATCATAAAACCAAATTCCCTATCGCCATGTGCCGACTGGTGTAGGTTCATATAATCCATATCGATTTTACCCCATGGGATTTCGGCATTAAATTGCGTATGTAAATGGCAAAGTGGCTTTTTAAGCAAGCTTAGGCCTTTTATCCACATTTTGGCGGGAGAAAAAGTATGCATCCAGGCCACAATCCCTATACAGTTTTTGTTGGCATTGGCATCCTGGCAAATATCGGTAATCTCATCGGCCGTTTTTACGGTATCTTTCCAGACTATTTTAAGCGGCAGATGCTTGGAATCGTTAAGTCCGTTTACAATTTCTTTTGAATCAGCTGCAACCTGATTTAAGGTTTCCTCACCATATAAATGCTGACTACCCGTGACGAACCAGATTTCTTTTCCTTCTATATTTATCATCTACTTATAAGTTATATGTTAAAGACCTCACAGGTTTTTGATCCCGAACCGTCGGGACTGTGAGGTCTGAATTTGATTATATATTATTTCTGACCGTAGTAGGCATTTTTGCCGTGTTTACGCTCGTAATGTTTTTTGATTAAAGAATCTTTCATCCTTGGCGCTTCAGGATTAATCTGCAAAGTAAGTAGTGCCATTTTAGCCACTTCTTCCAAAACCTTGCTATTGTAAACCGCTTTCGCTGCATCTTTTCCCCAGGTAAACGGACCGTGATTTCCAATTAACACCATGGGCACCTCCTCGTACGAAAGGTTTTTATCTTTAAAACAATCCAGGATCTGGATACCGGTATTGTGTTCATAATTTCCTTCTATAAGTTCATCGCGCATTGGAGGTGCGCAAGGAATATCGGCGGTAAGGTGATCGGCGTGGGTTGTTCCAAAAATCGGAATATCTTTTTGCGACTGTGCCCAGGCTACCGAATAGGTAGCGTGGGTATGTGCTATCCCACCAATATTTTCCCAGTTTTTATAAAGAAAAGCGTGGGTTTTGGTGTCTGAAGAAGGTCGCATTTCACCTTCAATAACATTGTTATCAAAATCCAGGATTACAATATCTTCAGGCTTTAAAACTTCGTATGGTACACCGCTGGGTTTTATGGCAAAAACCTTTTTTTCACGATCTACGGCACTTACGTTTCCGAAGGTGTAGATCACCAGGTTTAAGGCATCAAGTTCCATATTCGCCTCGTAACATTCCTGTTTTAATGCTTTATAACTAGAGCTCATTTACAGTAGATTTTCGGTTTATATTATTTTCAACAAAAGCGCCCAATTCTTTATATTCCTCCATTAAGCCGGCGTAAATTTCTACGGTTTCCGGTTCTGGTTGATATTCGGCTTCAAAATCGCTGCCCAGCTTTTTACTGGCTTCGATTACATTAGGGTAAAGTCCGGCAGCAACCGCAGCGTAAACGGCAGCGCCAAGCGCAGGGGCTTCATCTGAGGAAGCAACTTTTATTGGCATATTTAAGACGTTGGCCAGGGTTTGCATAATGAATGGTGATTTTCGGGCTACCCCTCCAATACCAATAACGCTATTAATTTTAACCCCTTCTTCTTCAAAACGATCTACAATTTGTTTAGAGCCAAAGCAAATCGCATTAATAAGTGCTTTAAAAATATGTGGTGCTTTTGACCCTAATGAAAGTTTAGTAATCGCACTTTTTAGTTCCTGGTTGGCATCCGGGGTTCTTCTGCCGTTAATCCAGTCTAAGGCAACGGGAATACTTTCTGAAAGCGGAATTGCTTTAGCTGCTTCAGAAAGTTTTTTAATGAAATCTTTATCAATTTCCTCTTTAAGTTTTGCTTTTTGTTCTTCGGAAAGAATATCTGAATTAAAAACCAGATTCTCCAAAGGCCAGCTAAGCACATCTTTAAACCAGGCCAAGACATCGCCAAAAGCCGATTGTCCCGCTTCCAGGCCAATCATCTTTGGGATAACCGAACCATCTACCTGTCCGCAAATTCCGCGAACGGTTTTATCTCCAACATTTTCCTGTTCTGAGACGATAATATCGCAAGTGGAAGTTCCCATAACCCGAACTAAGGTATGTTTATCGATTTTTGCTCCCACCGCACCGGAGTGCGCATCGAAAGTGCCAACCGCGATCACGCAATCGGTAGAAAGGCCTAATTTCTGGGCCCAATCTTTACTTAAGTTTCCAGCAACTTCATCTGAAGTATAGGTCTCGGTATATAATCTATCCCGCAGTTCACCTAAATATGGATCCAGTTGATTGAGGAAATCTTTAGAAGGGAGTCCGCCCCAGCTTTCGTGCCACATCGCTTTGTGACCGGCAGCACAACGGCTGCGTTTAAAAGAGGCTAAATCCTGATTTTCAATAAGCATAAACGTCATTAAATCGCAATGCTCCATCCAGGAATATGCAGCGTTTTTCACCGCCTCATCCTCACGAATAATATGCGCGATTTTTGCCCAAAACCATTCGGAAGAATATATCCCGCCTTCATATTTGGTATAATCTTCTCCTCCCCAATTTCGGGCTAGCTCATTAATTTCATTGGCTTCATCAATAGCGGTATGGTCTTTCCAAAGCACCATCATCGCATTGGGATTTTCTTCAAAACCTGCTTCAAAAGCAAGTGGTTTTCCTTCTTTGGTAACCGCAATTGGGGAAGAGCCGGTGGTATCTACACAAATTCCTTTAACTCCTGAAGCTTCCACCCCACTTTTTTCAATGACCGTTTTTATGGTTTTTTCCAATCCTTCGATATGATCTGCCGGATGTTGCCGAAATTGATTGGCTGCCGCATCACAATATTTTTTTTCTGCCCATCTTGGATAATGGTATGTATTAGTAGCAAGTTCTTCACCACTACCGGTGTCTACTAGAACTGCCCTAACTGAATCTGTTCCATAATCCAGGCCTATAACGTATTTCTTCATCTTCTAAATTTTTACTGCTGAAACAAATATAAAATTTCTTACTACATAAGTGTAATAATAACATTTGTAAGTTGATTTATTATTTCAATTCATCTTAATTTTCAAAATACTCACCGATTGTGCAGGTAAATCGAGCCCAGCCTTATCCCTCTTAATTCTAATTTTGCCCTCTTTAGGACTAATGTTTTTGGGCGCTTCAAAAGAATTCTCTGCTTCCAGATCGTCATTTTTTAAAGTTAGGATAGTTCCATTTTTGTTAAGTTTATTCCCATTAAAGTCTAAAATCACTTCTTTAGTATTGCCTGAAGTGTTAACCAGCTTTACAATTATTTCCTTCTTATTTTTATCTTTTACCGCAGAAGCATATAATCCTTCCTGCCCCGTAAGGTCTTTCTCATTTTGAGTTACAGAAATAAGATCTGTCCCGCTGTTGGTGGCAAAAAGTTTTTGAACATAGTAATTAGGAGTACCATAAGATTCGAGGTTATCAAACCAAATCATATCGGGAGTCCATTGCCAGCCTTCTTTGTGTGCCATAAGTGGTGCATAAGAAGTAAGGGTTACTACATCTGCATTTCTCTCCAAGCCAGTCATATAAGCAGCTTCAGAAAGTGCAGTATTCCAGTTATTTTTATTATCCGGACTTGCAATAGCTACTGTTTGCGCTGCATATTCACCGGCAAAAACTTTAGGGCCATTTCTGTCATAATCATCATATCTATCGGCATTTTTTCTAAACCATTCCGGGCTTTTGTAATAATGCTCATCTATAATTTCGGTTTGAGTTTTCTCCAATTCATCCCATCCATATTCAAAATAATCCCCTTCAGCAAAAGGTCCGCTACCTGATATTATAATCATATCAGGATACTTTTCTTTGATCGCTTTTTCAAATTGAAGATAGCGCTCTATATACTCGGGTCCCCATTGTTCATTGCCTACTCCAATATATTTCATGTCAAAAGGTTCTGGGTGACCCATATCCCTTCTTACTTTACCCCAAGAAGTATCCGTAGAGCCGTTGGCAAATTCAATAAGATCCAGGGCATCCTGAATATAAGGTTCCAGTTCTTCCATAGGTACAAGCTCACCGGTATTAAACTGGCAGGCAATACCACAACTAAGAATTGGTAATGGCTCTGCCCCCATATCTTCGGCTAACTGAAAATATTCAAAAAACCCTAAACCAAAACTTTGAAAATAATCTGGTGCCGGTCTGTGATCAAATTCAGTATTCCAACGATTAATAAGAATTTCGCGTTCTTCAACCGGGCCTACTGTCTTTTTCCATTGGTAACGCTGTGCAAGAGTTCTCCCTTCTACAATACAACCACCGGGAAATCTTAAGAAACCGGGATCCATATCATCGAGGAGTTGAACCAAATCCTTTCTAAGTCCGTTCTTTCTTCCTTTCCAGGTATCTTCGGGAAACAGGGAAACCATATCTAAATTGATCTTTCCCGTACCTTCAAAAGTAATTCTTGCTTTTGCTTTTTCTGCTGTGCCTGTAGCTTCAAAAGTGCTTTCGTGTAATTTCCAGTCGGAAAAATCGAGAGAAATTGAAGTCTCACCTACAACTTCCCCGTTTTCTCCTATCAACTGTAAATTGATCCTTTTTATTCCTTCCCCGGGTTGGGATGCCATTAAAGAAAAACGATAATTCTCGCCCTCTTTTACACCCATGCCACGAAAACCTTCATTTATCATTTCATAACCATCAGCGTCATTAACGCTTACCTCCATGTAATTATAATTTCTGGTACTATCTGATGCATATTTTACTGCCCGGGAAATTCCGGAATTTTCATTAAAAGAATGCCGGTCGCTATTTGGTTCTTCCCATCCCATTTTTGGATCATCAAACTCAAAAGAACGGTTTTTAATCATTTCGGCATACAAGCCACCATCGGCTGCAAAATTGATATCTTCAAAAAAGATCCCATACATTGTAGGCTCAATCTCGGTTATTACATTTTCGGTATCTACCTGAAGCGTAGTTTGTTGGGCAAAACCTGCAAATGCGCTAAAAAGGAATAATAAGGCTCCGAGGTTCTTAATATCTTTTCTCATCTCTATCTCTATTTTTTTAAAATTCTCAGAATATTCCTTTATTTCAAGTAAATTACTTTTTCCTTCGTAATGTTTTCTGGAGCCTAACAAGAATTTTTAGTAGATAATTTAGGCCTTACCAATGCTTGCATAACTGCCTTTTTCCTAAAAATTTTTAATACAATTCAAAAATCGGCCTTCCGTTGTTATCAAATTTTACTTCCATCATTCTTGCATGACGATTAGGATCGTATAAAGGATCTGCCTTTATTTCTTCTAACGACCTTTTATCTGTTGCAGGTACCATTTTTGGATCTCCAACTGCCTTTTCGTAATCCCTCGCATGATAAATCATTAAAGGATCTCCGTTTTCATCGACGGTAAAAGAATTATGTCCCGGACCATAAATATCTTTTTCTTCATTGGTTTCTAAAACCGGATATCTTGACTTTTTCCAGGAATTTCTATCCAGTAAATCAGCATTTTCGTCGGCTTCCATTATTCCCATAGCATAAGAAGCTCCGGTGGCACTTGCTGAAAACGTGATGTAAATTTTACCTTCGTTTTTAATCACCGCAGGTCCTTCATTCACCCAAAAATCAATGCGTTCCCAATCGTAATCTGGCGTGGTTAGCATAAACTGGACTGTTTTTAGCTTGATAGGTGATTCCATTTCAGCTAAATACAAATTAGAAGCAGCGAATTGTCCACCAGTTTTTTCTGCCCAACAGAAATAGCGTTTTCCATTGTGCTCAAAGACAGTTCCATCTAAAGAAAAATCGGTAAAGCTTTTGGGATCATCATCTGCTGCTTGCATCATTCCAAGTTCAACCCATTCATCCTTTAATGGATCCTGGCCATTAAGTTCCAACACATAAGGCCGCAACGCCCATATATCGTCTTCTTCACTTGCTGCAAAATGTACATACCATTTTCCATCTAAATAATGAATTTCCGGTGCCCAGATGTGACGACTCATCGGTCCACTTTCGTGCTTTTCCCACACTCTAACGGGCTCTGCATCTTGCAACCCCTCTATAGTTTTTGCTCGTCTAATTTCAATAGCATCGTATGTTGGAACAGAACCTGTAAAATAATAGTAACCGTCTGTATGCTTGTAGACAAATGGATCTGCTCGTTGTAGCACAATAGGATCGTTTGATTTCGTGATATCTTTACCATCAGCAGCATGATCCTGCGCTTCTAATTGCGATAAATTAGCACATCCCATCAAAGAAAAAGCTATAAGTACCAGGTTTATTAATGATTTTGCCTTCATATTGAGATTATTTGTTTTTAATTTACTTTCCAAAAAGCGTTTAGCTGATTCATGAATTTTATCCAATTACTTGAGAACATCATTTTTAAGCGACGGCCATTGCTCCTCATCCCATTCTAATTCTGCTACCTTAAGTTTAGGAGCACCTTTATCGTTAGCATCATAGGCATGAAAAAACATATAATCTTTCCCGTTAAATGTATATGTACTGTTATGTCCTGCACCATACCAATTCTCATTTCCCTGTACAACTAAAGTACCTCCGCCTTCATTTAAAGGTTTACCCTCTTTATCTACATAAGGTCCTTTCACATCTTTAGACCTTCCTACAACTACTTTATAGGTACTTTCATCGCCACGGCAACAAAGATCCCAGGAAAGAAACTGATAATAATATTCGTGTTTTTTGAAAATAAATGGAGCTTCTAAAGCTGCATCTCCCGGATCTTCATCAGGAAGTTCAAAAGAACGTTCCCGTCTTGCTATGGTGTGCCATTCTTCAGGCTTGGCAATAGATTTTAAATCTTCATCCATTTTTACCAACTTTAACCCGTTCCAGAAAGACCCAAAAGACATCCAAACTGTGCCTTCTTCATCTTCTACCATATTAGGATCTATGGCATTCCACATATCCCGACTAGGAACAGACTGTATAACAATCCCCTGATCTACCCACTCGAAATTATCATCTTCAGGATCTAGCGTTTCGTTTGTTGCAACGCCAATTGCAGACGTGTTTTTTCCGAAGGAAGAAACTGAATAATATAAATAGTAAGTTCCGTTTTTATGAAAAATATCGGGAGCCCAGATATGATTTTCAAAATCTTCAACTACATCATCTGTCCAGTCAGGTTTTTCTGAAAATACAGACTCTTCCCTTTTCCAGTTTTCCAGGTCTGTAGAACTGTGTACCGAAATTCCTCTTCCGGTATTAAACAAATAAAAGGTTCCATCCTGCTCTGCAACCACCGGGTCGTGCACTCTAATTTCCTGGGCATCAACTACTGAAATTGCTAATAGAAATAGGAAAATGAATAAATTTGATACTTTCATAATATTTTATTTTACCGGCTCCTGAATTCCTTCTGAAGTCATTTGAATTCTTTTTAATGTTCCATCTTCATTGTAATAAAGCCTGTCTATGCATACCGAACGCCTGAAACTACTTCCATCTGGTTGAATACTTCCGTTATGATACACAAAGTAATCTTTGCCTTTAAATTCCAGAATAGCCTGGTGGTTGGTATTGCTGTTCCCGGCAACTTCATTTAAAAGACCTTTATATTCCCAGGGACCGGTAACTGATTTACTCATGGCATAAGCCGTTTTTTCAGGAAAGCCATAGGCATAAGTCAAGTAATACCAATCTCCTTTTTTATGAATCCAGGGTGCTTCAACGAAATTGGGTAAATCTACAGTTTGAATTTCACCATCCATCTCCAACATATTATCTTTTAATTTCACATAATAACAAACGGTATTTCCCCAATACATATAAGCCTGACCATCGTCGTCTATAAATACTGTAGGATCAATATCATCCCAGCTTATATCGGTATGTTCCGTAGTCATATCGTTAGTGATAAGCGCTTCTCCTTTGGCATCTTTAAAAGGCCCCACGGGGCTATCTGCAACCGCTACTCCTATGGCTTTTCCAGGATGAGAATCGTCGTGTTCTACTGTTACGTACCAGTAAAACTTACCATCTTTTTCTATAACTTCGGCTGCCCATGCATCCCCTTTTGCCCATTTAAAATCTGTAGGTTTTAATGGCACGGGATGTTCCTGCCAGTTCACTAAATCTGCAGAAGAATATACCAACCACTCATCCATCTTATAAAAATGAAGATCTTTTGGTGCTTCATCGTGACCGGCATACAAATAGACTGAATCATTATGAACTATGGTCGCTGGGTCGGCAGTATATTTTTCCGTAATGATAGGATTGTTAAACTTAGATTCTATTTTCTTCTCTTCTGCCGTTTTCTGGGCTATACAAGCGTAGTTTAAGAATAAAATTCCTGTGGTAATAAAGCCTAAAATTGTTCTTTTCATATTAAATTTTTTAATTATCTTTTTTACCCCAAACCGATCGGCCGGATTCATTGATTCCTGAAAATGTTATTGTAGTACTTCTAGGAGAAGCTTCCCAATCCCATGCGTCATCTACTATTAATTCGATATCGTTAACGGTTAATATACCTGTACTTTCATCAAAAGACCAGGAACCATCAATAGCTCCGGTAAGGGTATTATCTTCATGAAAAATAACATCTGAGGATTCCTGAATATTTCTATATTCATATTCAAGAGTAATCACTTCCCAGGTTCCCTGAATATCTTCTGCTGTAATTTCTGTATCAGGTACATCGGCATAGCGCTCTGGAGCAACAACAGGCCAACCATCACTGGTCCATTCTATTTTTCTTACTTGCCCCATCATAACCGCATTAGATGCGTTTATGCCTGGAACATTTTCAGGCAAACGTCCCTGTGAAGAATAAAACCATTGATCAGATTCAGGGTCCTGAAATACGGATGGATGAGAAATACCAACCCAACCCGGGTGACCATCAAAAGCGTAAGGATGTGTAATTATTGGCCAGGCTTCTGCACCTTCGGTTACATTTGCACCATCAATTCCTATGTATGGACCTTCAATATTTTCTGAACGAGCCACACGAGTATTATAAGCTACCGAAAGCTCATCGTACGCTAAAAACAGGTAGTAAAATCCGGTATCTTCATTATAGATAATTTCAGGAGCTTCCAGCGCCTGCCATCTATTACTATTTACATTTCCACGACCGGCAATTCTTGAGCCATAGTCTTCAAGATCGTTAAGCTCATTTGGTTTTCCTGTTTCAGCATTTAATTGTACTGCAGCAATACCCGAATGCCAGGATCCATAAATTAGCCAGTGTTCCCCGTTTGGAGTTTCAATAAAACTGGGATCTATGGCATTAAATTTAAAGTAGCCACTCCAGTCGTCTCCACCATCTCTTTCATAACTTTCTACACCATCTGCTACTGAACTTACTACCATACCCTTATCTTCCCAGGTATTAGAACTAAGATCTGTACTTTCGGCAAGGCCTATAAAAGCCCTTTCTGTCCAGGAAGTATTTGGATCGGTACCTACAATAGGGTTTGTAACTACCACACTATAATACATACGATAGGTATCCCCTGTTTTTTGAATATGTGGTGCCCAGAAACCATAATTTGGATCTTCTATTGGTTCCAGAGGCGGATCCATTTGAGCGCGCATGTTATTTAAAGAATCTTTTATCCAGGCTGGAGCTTCAGGGAAAACCATACCCATAAATTCCCATTCTACTAAATCTGTAGATCTTCGCACAGGATAATGCCCGTTACCTTCGTGCGCGTTTCCGTAGGAAGCATCAGTGTTATACATATAAAAATATTCACCATCCTTTTCTACTGTAGGGTCGTGAACATTTGCCAAATTCCATTTCGCCCTATCCTGCCAGGAAGCTATCCCGGTATAATCATCGGAATAAGTGGGACCAGGAAAATCATCTTCTGTCCCGGGATCTACATCATCGTCATCTTCAGTAACATCATCTGTGAAATCTGTATCATCTTCAGAGCATCCAATAAGAGCGATACCTGCTGAAAAAGTCAAAAAAAACATTAAAAATCTTAGATACATTGTTTTCCTTTTCATCATCCTCGGTTTTAATTAATATTTTAAACCTCACGGCAGTTATTAATGACTACCGTGAGGTCTTTTTAAATTTATTTCTCTTTCAATACAACAACTGAGAATGGAGGTAGTGTTACCTCTAAAGTTCCTGTTCTAAGCTTAAAATCTTTAAATTCTTTTACTACTATCTTCTCTGGATCATCAAAAGTATTGTGATCCTGCAATTCATCAGACCTTAAAATTTCTGCTGTCATATTATCAACATCTAAAGCATCAACATCTATCTCTACTTTGTTCTCTTTTTCAGCATCGATATTAACGAGAGAAATATTAACATTTCCTGCATCATTTTTGGAAGCTGAAACTGAAATCGCCGGTAAACTTTCACCTTCATAAGTATACTCTGGAGAATCAAATTCTACAGGTAATAATTTCGTGTCGTGATGTACAGTGTACATTTTAAGCACGTGGTAAGTAGGAGTAAGAAGCATATCTGCACCATCGGTTAAAGCTACTGCCTGTAAAACGTTAACTGTTTGCGCTAGGTTCCCCATTTTCACTCTATCACTTTCATTGTTAAAGATATTAAGGGTTACACCTGCAATCATAGCATCTCGCATCGTATTCTGCTGATAAAGGAAACCAGGATTTGTTTCTTCTTCTACTTCATACCAGCCACCCCATTCATCTACTATAAGGTCAATTTCTTTTTCAGGGTCATACTTATCCATTATATCTGTATGCTTATCGATAAGTTCCTGCATCCATAAAGCAGTTTTCATCGTAGAAAAATACTGCTCTTCGTTAAAATCTGTTGCAGATCCTTTATCCTGCCACTCAACAAAAGAATAAGAATGTAACGCTACACCTTCAATTAGATGCTTTGGAATATCTCTCATAAGCACTTCGGTCCAATGATAATCGTCCTGATTAGCTCCTGAAGCAATTCTATAGAGATCATTTTCGTTTTCCCAGCTAGTCATAAACGTAGCATACTGTCTGTAAAGATTGGCATAAAACTCAGGAGTCATATTTCCACCACAACCCCACATTTCATTTCCAACACCCCAGTATTTTACATTCCAGGGTTCTTCTTTACCATTTTCTTTTCTAAGCTCGGCCATTGGGCTGCCTTCAGAGTGATTAACATACTGAATCCAGTCGGTAAATTCTTCGACTGTACCACTTCCTACATTTGCCGCCAAGTACGGTTCTGCACCAAGTTCTTCACAGAGATTTAGAAAGTCGTGGGTTCCAAAACTATTATCCTCTGTAACTCCACCCCACCAGGCATTAACAATGCTGGGTCTGTCTTCCTTCGGGCCAATACCGTCTTTCCAATGATAGGTATCTGCAAAACAACCTCCTGGCCATCTAAGGTTAGGAATTTGAATATCTTTTAAAGCTTCAATAATATCGGTTCTAACTCCGTCTTTATTTGGAATTTCACTGTCTTCACCTACATATATTCCATCATATATAGAGCGGCCAAGATGTTCTGCAAAATGGCCGTAAATATGTTTACTTATTATTGGGGCATCTTCAGTTTCTTCTACTGTAATACTTGTTTGCCCGTAAAATAAATTTGGCAAACAAAAAATTGCGATTAATACTGTTAATAATGAATATTTTTTCATTCTATTTTTTATTAAATCAGCAAACTTCCTAAGATGAAAGTTTGCTGATGGCTAATTAATTTGCTGAATTTGGTTCCAGATTTGGATTAACATCTAACTCACTTTGAGGAATAGGAAGGTATTCTTTTCCCGGAGACCAAGTGTCGAATTCACTATCGTGGGCTCTTATTTCTGCAAGTTTTGCATCATCATACAACCATCCCCATCTAATAATATCATGTATTCTTATACCTTCTATTGCGAATTCTAGGGCACGTTCATGAGCTATTTGTTCTCTCATTTGCTCTTGTGTTAGGCCAGGTTTAGTTTCTCTAAGATCTGGTAGATTAGCTCTATCCCTTACCTCCTGAATATAGTCGTAAGCTTCCTCAGTTTGTCCCATCTCATTTAAAGCTTCTGCATACATCAATAAGACATCTGCATATCTCATCACTCTGTAATTTATTTCAGACCTTTCAACACCACCCTGACTTTCAGTATCAAAACCGAATCCATCGTGGGTATATTTTCTAGGATAAATCGCATCTTCAGCGTGAGGCCATGGGGTACCATTATAAACGGTAGTTGAGTTGGCTTCCGGTTCGTATGAAGCTATGCTAACAAGTAAACGAGGATCTATCCCGCCGTCTACAGTTTCTTCTGATTTATATTTGTCGTAAATCCAACGGGTTGGCAAAAAATCTGAATATCCATAACCATCCATAGCATAGGTATGACCTACAGATGATACTTGCATCCAGGCAGCCGAAGGCTCTCCTCCATAGTTCATAACAGTTCCTCCAACCTCATCGGTTCCTGCAAATTGAACTTCAAAAAGGGATTCATCATTATTTTCATTAAAGGGGCCGAAGTTGTCTCTATAGTCATCTACTAATCTATAAATGTTTACTTCGGGCCCATCAATGAGCTTTTGAAACTCTCCAGCTGCCAGGCTCCATTTTTCAGAATATAGATAAGCTTTACCAAGAAAACCTGTAGCAGCTCCTTTTGTAGCTCTACCAACCTGTCCTTGATCTGCTCCTGAAATATTAGCATAATCTACAGGTAAACGTGACTGGGCTTCCTGAAAATCGGAAATTATTTGATTCCAAATAGCCTCTTCTGATGCAGTTGGTGGGTAATATTCTTCTTCACTTTGAGCCACTGAAAGTATTAGAGGTACCCTTTCAAAATTATTTTTTAGGTTAAAATATGCTAATCCTCTTAAAAAATACGCCTGGCCTATAACTCGTTCTTTTACGGCTTCGTCCATTTCTATCGCGGGCACTCTTTCCAATATTTGATTTACCCTAAAAACCTGCTGGTAATAAGCAGACCACATCCATTGAATAGGTCCAGAGGTAGGTAAAATTGTAAAATTTGAAATCTGCATTAAATCTGGCCACGGGGTGTCTCCTCGAAAGTCATCTCCCCGACCATCGTTTAAGGCAGGTGTCATTCTCATATAGTAACCATCAATTAGTAAACTATTATAAGCTGCATTTATTCCAGCTATTGCGTGTTCCTCATCAGCCCAATATTCAACAGCAGTCATACTATTGGGGTTATTCAATTCTAATTCTTCCTCACATCCCGAAATTAAGATGCCTAGAAAAAATATGACTAAAAGATTTTTTATTTTCATAATTCAGATTTTTAAAATGATAAGTCTACACCTAACATAAATGTTCTTGGTTTTGGGTAAGTCCCATTATCGAATCCGGGTTCAAATACTCCAGAGTTGAAATCAGGGTTAAAGCCATCGTAATACTGAAAAGTATATAGATTTTGAACTGTCGCATAAATTCTTGCAGAATTCAGAGCATCTTCAAAAAGGCCCTGCGGCAAGCTATAACCTAAGGATAAAGTATTTATTCTTAAGTGATCCCCTTTTTGCAACCATCCCGGTCTATTGGAATCTCTTGCATTATTATTGGGATCATTTGCTACTACTCGAGGGATATTTGTATCGGTATTTTGTGGTGTCCATCTGTCTAAAATGTCTTCGTGAGCATTAATATAACCAGTAGAAATCATCAAAGACCTATAAAGTCTACTATTAATATAGTATCCTGCTGCACCGGATGCAAACATTGTTAGGTCAAAATTCTTATACTGTGCAGTAAAATTTAAGCCGTAAGTAACACTTGGTATTGCACTACCTAAAAAGGTTCTGTCATTTGCATCAATTACACCATCGTCGTTTATATCTGCAAACCTCACATCACCTGGTGAAGTTGCTGCATTTTGAAAGGCGTGTTCACCTACCTCTTCGGCTGACTGAAAAATTCCGTCGTACACAAAACCAAAATGTTCACCTACTTCTCCACCAACCTGAGTTCGTGATCCTACACCCGCAATCGGCTCATCACTTCCACCTAAGGCTAAAACTTCATTTTTTATAGTACTGGCATTTGCTGAAATATCGAAGGAAAAATCTTCATCATTGTTATAATGATATGTAATCTGAGCATCAAATCCTGAATTCTTTAAACTACCGGCATTAATTGTTGGCGCAGTGTTAATTGAACCTGTAGAAGCTGGGATTGGCACCCCTACCAAGACATCGTTTGTTTCTTTATCGTAGTACTCTAAAGTTAAATCAATTTTATTATTGAAAAGAGAGACATCCATACCTAAGTTTAAAGAAGTAGTGGTTTCCCATTTAATATCTTCAGCAATAATACTTGTTTGCAAACCGCCTAGAACCCGGTTCCCACCAAAGTTATAAGGTATGTTCCTGTTTATAACAGCCTGATAAAGATAATCACCTATATTTTGATTACCTAATTCCCCATAACTTGCTCTAAACTTTAACTGATTAATTTCTGGAACATTAAAGAAATCTTCATTTGAAAGTCTCCAACCAAGTGCTACTGATGGGAAAGTACCATATCTGTTGTCAGGTGCAAAACGTGAAGAACCATCTCTCCTAACGGTTGCGGTTAATAAATACCTATCATCAAAGTTATAATTCAGCCTTCCAAAATAGGAAGCCAGGGAACTATAATATTCCTGTCCACCTACGGTTTGGTTACTACCGTTTGATAAAACAGGGTAATACGGTTTTGGCAAACTTTCAGAATGCGCCTGTCGTTGAACTGCAGAATTTTTTTGATAAGTTTGACCTAAAAGAACATCTACACCGTGCTTACCAAATTCTTTCTTATAGTTTAATGTATTTTCAATTAAGGCTACTGTGTATATACTAGAGTTATCATCTAATAAAGATCGGCCTGAACCAAAGAAATAACCCATTTGAAATTCTGGAACGAAAGAGAAACTCCTTACGTGAGTTTTATCATAGCTTGTATTTAGCTTATAAGTAAGTTCGTGCCCATCTGTATCTAATAGCTTAATTTCAGGATTAACTATCGCAAAAATCCTATCCACTTCTACAGTATTCGTAAATAAACTATTAATTCCCGGAACATTGAGCACTATTTCTTGATGTATTTCGGAAGAAGTTCCAGCATAACCACCTTCATTATTTTCATCGTAAATTCCCAGAGTTGGGATAGCATTTACTAAATCATTTATTAGTGGTGGTCTCCCTCCTGTTAATACGTCTCCTCTAAAAGTTAAAGAATTCTCAAAACTATGAGTATAATATAAAGATGGAGATATTTTAAAAATACCTTTTTCCATAGTAGTATTTATTCGTCCGGAATATCTTTCATAATCAGGCCCATTCCCTACAAAAACACCTTCATTATTAAAATAATCTAAGGAAGCATTATAGGTCATATTATCGCCCCCACCAGAAAAGTTAAGGTTATGGTTTTGTCTACTTCCAGATTTTAAACCTACTTCCTGCCAATCTGTATCAATATTATCAACAAAAAGATCAGAACTAGGGTCGTTACCGGGAATAAGCGGCAAGCCAGCGTTTGATCTTTTTTCATTTGCAATCATTTGGTAGTCTTCTCTTCCTAAAACCGGAATATCTTGTGCTACCTCATCTATTCCGTAGTAACCACTATATTTTATTTGCAAAGGGGTATTCTTCTTACCACTTTTTGTAGTGATGATAACAACACCGTTTGCTGCCCTTGAACCATAAATAGCACCGGCAGAAGCATCTTTAAGAACTTGAATAGATTCAATATCATTAGGATTAAAATCCCTAATCGATGTTCCAACCGGAACTCCATCAACGATGTATAAAGGTTGATTGTCTCCAAAAGTTGCAACCCCACGTATCCTAACATTTCCTCCAGCTCCTGGTTCTCCATTACTGGTAACGGTAACCCCGGCGGTTCTACCTTGCAACATACGTGAGACATCGTTGTTTGATTGTTTCTGAACCTCTTCTGCATCTATAGATGCTACAGAACCGGTTACATCCTGTCTACGTTGAGTTCCATAACCCACAACTACCACATCGTCCAGAGAAGCATAATCTTCAGCAAGCACAATGTCAATATTGGATTGGCCATCAACTGAAATTATTTCTGACTCAAAACCTATGTAGGAAAAATTTAAAACGGCATCCTCGGGGACTGATATGGAGTATCTTCCATCCATATCCGTAACAACCCCATTAGAAGTACCTTCTTCAATAACATTTACCCCAGGTAAAGGAAGATTTTCTCCTTTTGAGGTCACGATACCTGTAACTGTAATGTTTTCTTGGGCCATCATGGCCGTTCCTGAAAACAACAGTACGAGAAAAGTTAACATAAAACGTTTTCGTAATAATGGTAACTTATCAAAATAAGAATTAGCGTTATTCATAAGATAAGATTAAAATTAAATTAAATGTGTTTTTTACATTTCCAAATGTAATTAAATTTATTTCAATAAACCAAATAATATTTAGCTGTATTCTCACAAAAGATGTTTACAAAGTATGTACTTCATAAAAGGTAAGTTTTTGATAGTTAAAATTTTTAACATTAGGGTTAAATACATCGCATTATTAAATACTTTTTTAATTTAGCGCTTTAGTAAAATGAGCAGTTTATGGGTCCAAGCTATCAAACCGAGGATAAAGTCTTATTAGCGGTAGATTGTATAATATTTGGTTTTGACGAAGAAGATTTAAAAATCCTTCTTATCAAAAGAAATTTTGAACCCGAGAAAGGCAAATGGTCTTTGATGGGAGGTTTTTTAAAAAGACACGAAAATCTAAATATGGCAGCTAACCGTATTCTTTATCAGCTCACTGGAATTAAAAAAATATACATGGAACAATTGTATGCTTTTAGTGAGGTTGATAGGGATCCAGCTGAAAGAACAATTTCAGTTGCTTATTTTGCTTTAATAAATTCCAAAGAGCATGATGAATCTTTAATTGACAAACATTCAGCAAAATGGTTTAGCGTAACAGAACTTCCTGAACTAATATTTGACCATTCCCAAATGATTACTAAAGCGATTACACGATTACGATATAAGACTTCTAAAAAACCAATAGGTTTTGAACTTCTTCCTGAAAAATTTACAATGCGCCAGCTTCAAAAATTGTATGAATCCATTCTTGGAGAAGAATTAGACAAACGAAATTTTATTAATAAAATAAATGCTTTAGATATACTGATAAAACTGGAGGAAAAAGACATGAAGTCTTCCAGAAAAGGATCATTTCTTTATAAGTTTGATGCAGAAAGATATCATAGAAAGACTGAGGAAGGATTTGCATTTAAATTATAAATTACTGGTTTCGATAAGCTAAATTCCTGAAATATTTAACGTTGAATAAATATTACATTTTTAAAAATTCAGTTCGATTATTGATAATAAGATATCATTCCTCCTAAGTTTTATTAATTGAAAAACGACATCGTGTTAGGGTTTAGATTTCTTATCTTTTTACATAACTGAAGTATAATCATTTCAGAAAAAAGGATTTTCAATATTTATTTAATTCTTAATCCTTTCTAAAATTTTCCGAACTCATTTCTTTATCGCTAATCTCCTGACCAAAGTAAGGCATCCCATCTTTAGTCCATTTTATCACCCTTGCACGTGTGTGGCGGTTAGGATCGTAAAGTGGTTCCCCATCTATTTCTTTATAATCACGAGCATGATAGATCATAATATCGGTTTCACCATCTTCAGATTTCGTAAAACTATTATGCCCGGGACCATAGCGATCGAGTTCCGGGTTGCTATAAAATACCGGTTCGGGTAATTTATGCCAGGAATTTGGATCCAGCAGGTCAGTATCCTCATCAGCCCAAAGCAACCCGATTGAGTAATTGGCATCAGTGGCACTGGCAGAAAATGTTACAAATACTTTTCCATTTCGAACAAGTACCGCGGGCGCCTCATTCACCCTGTGACCTTGTATTTCCCAGTCATGAGTAGGCTGCGAAATCACAACCTGTTTTTCTGCCAGCCTGGTGGGACTAGTCATCTCTGCAATATACAAACCTGTATTAACTATAGAATCTGAAGCTCTATCTGTCCAGATCATGTAGCGTTGCCCCTTCAATTCAAATGTGGTCGCATCCAGGGAAAAATCGTCCCTATTACTAACAACCTGGCCTTCCTCTTTCCATTCTCCTTTGGTTGGATCATCTGAAGGATTTGACAAAGCATACATTCTTATTTTCCATTTTTCCTCAGCCGAACCGGCTGCGAAATATACATACCATTTCCCATCAATACGATGCAGCTCTGGAGCCCAGATATGATTCCCCATGGCACCTTTCTCGTGCTTGCGCCATATCACCACCGGTTCTGCTTCTTTTATCCCATTGATAGTATTTGATTTACGAATTTCAATACGGTCGTATTGGGGAACGGTAGCTATAAAATAATAGTTTCCCTCCTCAGCCTTTGTTACAAAAGGATCTGCTCTTTGCAATGCTAACGGATTATCAAACTGATTCTTTTTTAATTCTCCTAAATTTAGGTTGAAACCTTCAGGAATATCATTAGAAGGAAAAGCTTCCAGCAGTCTTTCTGTTTCCTCCTGGGTAATTGGAATTACACTACCGTGACGGGGATGAAAATTCATAGAGATTTGTTCATCTACAACCTCAAAATTTTTAAGATCTGTACTTTCTGTAAATTGATAAGAGCCCTGCATATAAACATCGTACATAAGTATATATTTATCAGAGTCAATCAGCTTAAAAACACCTGAACCTTCAACTGCTTCGTCGGTCTGATCTACATTGCCCTCTAAAGGTTCATAGCCCTTAGTAAGATTATCGGAAATTGCTACTTTTATTCCTTTATCCTCACTTCCTTCAGTTTTATAAAACAAATGATAATTTCCATCTTTTTTTACAATATCACCATCTATCGCTGCGGTCTTAGCAGGATTGAAAAAAAGCTGTTCGGGCGATGCTTCCAACCCTGTAAAATCTTCGTTGGCATAGGCATAATAGATCTTGTCATAACTACCTGGCTCCAACATTGAAAAATATACCATAATTTTATCTTCTTCCTCATCGTAAATGGTCTGGGGCGCCCAAACCCTCATTACATCTGAATATTTATCCTGGTAAGTCTCAGGAATATCAATTACGGTGGATGTCCAGTTTACAAGATCATCAGACTTCAACATGATCATTGCCGTGTTGGTCCAGCCATTCATAGACACCAGATCGGTAAGCATCATATAAAAAGTACCATCTTTTGCTCTTAGTATATGCGGATCCCTTACACCACCTGTTATGCTGATCTCATCCGGGCTCATTATTGGCTGATTACTATTTAGAGCATAGTAATTATAGCCATCAGGACTTATTGCATAGTATACTGCCTCCTCCCCCGGCCCATTGCCGGTGAAATAAGCAAATAAATAATTGGTGTATTCTCTTTCGGTTTTTGAAGAACTACAGGAAAATAACATTAAAATAAGGCTGATGAATCCAAAACCTTTTAGTATGTAAACAACAGAATTTCGCATCTTACTTAGATTATAAATTTTTCTAAATTTAGAAATTTATTTTTATTTGTTTATTTTACACTTAATAAAAATAAATAATATTTTTCGGATTTTTTTCCAAAAAAAGTTTTGGTGCTCTTGTTCAATTTAACCTGAGCATACTCGCAAGTAAAGCCGACATTAAAACAATTAAAGACACTTTTTGCCGGTTAAGAAGTGTATAAATCATTGGGAAGTATGATTCAATAATCGAATTTGGTGAATTGGGATGTGCTTATTGCTTCAGTTTAATTTAGGAGGAAAAATTTAAACCCTTGAATCATCAAAACTTTTAAAAGCATAGACTCAGTGATGAATTCCATAAAATCAACTAGTTCAAAAAAAGAACCAAGAGGGAAACAACAAGCTATGGTATGGGTGATCGCGGAAAAATAAACAAACGCGCTATCGCGCCTAAACAAGATCAAACTTTGGCCAAAAAGTTTTTTTATTTTTGATTTACCTTATAAACCTTGCATTTATGTTTTCAGTTCTTTCCGCTTTTTAAAAAGAAAAAGAGGTGAAATAATATCAATTAACTGGAATCGGTAATTTCCCTGTTAAAATACAATATTGTTTCTCTTATCATTGTAGTCTAAACACAGCTCCTTAGCTCTTCTTCTGGGGACTGGTGTCCCATAATTATTTTTAACCTCAAGTAACTGTTGTTTTACGGCAGAATTTTTAAGTCTAGAAGCGGTGGACGGTGAAATTTAAAATATCCGATCCCGAGGAAAGATAACGGAGCAAGTACTTCTTTATAATTAAAGTGAGGGGGGACAAAAATGATAGGTACTGCCTTTTATCTGTACTCTTTTCTTTCTCCTTACTTTTCTCCAGAAATCTTTATGGAGGTATCCATAAATAATTGCTCCTGTAATTGCCTTAATGTCCCTATAGGAATAAAAATCCACTGGGAAGGAAAACCTTGCCTTCCAATTGTTCTCTTCTCGTATCCTATCAAAGGATCTAATGATATAATATCCTGTTCTCGCATTGTAATGTAACCATCCCTTTTTTACGAGGAAACGTATATACTTCAACGTAGTTTTCCGGGAGCCAATCTCTTCAGTGAGCTCTAAAAACAAAAGTTCCCCATCATCCAGTTTCGCCTTTCCGCACCTGTAAATGAGCTTTAAGGATAAAAAGAATTGCAGCTTTCTTGCATAGCTTTTTTGCTGCGCTTCAATAAATAGCTGAATGGGAACAGAGATTTCCGGAGTCATCTTACTTAAGGTTTAGCATACTTCCTGCTTTTTCGGTGACGATTTATAAATGACTGGATATCCTTGAGGCTGTAGTAGATCTTTCCTTTCACCTGTGCGTATTCAATCAGCCCTTCTTCCCGTCAGTTTTGAGCTGTTTTCGCACTTATCTTGAATAGCTGGATAAAATCAGCATTATACAGAAGGATGAGGCACGGATCCTTGATCTGCCTAACCTTAAATTCCCTGGTGAGCTGTTCAACCTTAGATTCCAGGGAATGCATACTGACCATAAATGGATGGGTGCTTTCTTTCATAGTTATATGGTTTATTAATACTTACTCTAAAAATCAACATCAGTGGATTTTTAATCTTCCAGCAGCTTATCTTGAAAATTGCTCGAAAAATAAAAATCTCATACAAGCTTAGCTTAACCAACAAGTGGTTTACCAGGTAAGAAACCCAAAAACGTTTTTATTATTTATATGCTTATGTCTGCGAAGTCAAACAAAAAATGGACAATGAAGCACTTGAAAAACTACTATAATTCATCTATTTAAAAGTAATTAATAAATTGATTATAAAGTAGTCGAGAAGGATTTTTTTTAATAACATTAATTTTGATGCTATTTGTGTGAATTTGATAGTTCTAAAATTAAAAATTAGAGACTAACATTTTAAATAGCATCAAAAAGCACCATTTTAAATTAGGGCTATTTCAGGCATTTACTTTTTTCATCTGGAGCATTTTCCTTTTTGACGTCGAAAAGGAGCAAAAAGTAGATTTGGATGATAGTTTTTGATCCTTCATTTCATTTACTTCTTTCAGCGCCTTCGCATTCCCTTTTGATGCTGCTGTATCTTCAAGCTTTGAAATTATTGAGGAGCTATAAATAGCCTGTCGGTTTATGCGCTCCGGTTAATTTCAAAGCTTGTTTCTTTCGCAGCAAAAGGAAAGGCATTGGAATAGAAATAACTGAAATAAAAAAACTTAAATTTTAACCGGATAATTATTTATAAAAATCTGGATGCGTATCGTCCTGCTCGTAATCCCTTTTTCGGGTCGAGTTATAGTTCCTGGGATCTGCAGCTTCCATTAAAGCTTCTAAAATGGCTAAAGTGGGGTTTACTTTATTCTTCTCCATATTCTTCGTTATGGCGATCACTGCATTGATTCTTTTCTTCAGAATATTTTCAATTCGCCTTCCGGTAGGACCAAAATTTTCCTTTGGGGAAATCTCGTTATAGAAGAAAAAATCCAACATCCCGGCTAATGCCTCCGAATGTGTTTTGTAATGTGTCCTGGAAAATTGCTGAAAGCGTTCAGCCGTTTTCTTTTCGATGGTGATGTTCTTAACCTCTTTCATGATTCACAATTTTTAGGTTTACTGGTTTTTTCAACCATTTTATTGGGGTTTAGAGCCCAAAACCAGTAAATCCATAATTTTAAAATATTTCTGTTATTTTTAAATAATTGATAATCAAATAAATAAAATAGAAAAGGTATTTGTAACATCGCTTTGCGGGTTACCCTCTTGCTCTACCTTTTCGTCCCAGAGGGACAAAAATTTCAACTATTAAATAGAATTTAATAGCTCTTTAATCCTTAAAAAAATGAATCCTGTTTTTTAAGATTCGAAAAGAAATTCTTTAAAATTAATTATGGAGATAAGTAAGAATCATTGAGAATTCTTTAAAATGAAAAACGGGATTATTATTAAAGATAGGTCAGTAATGACCACCAAAATATCGAACAGGGAAATGAAAGAGTAATGAAGGGATGGAAACGAAACTTAATTATGAAGTTTAATCTCAAGGACTTAATTGGAAAACCAGAACCGGGAGTGGAGCGTTTCCACCATTTGTGTGGAAAAAGCGAAATGCGAGGTGGCGGTTTTTCATTTGTGTCCGGTTCTTGTTGAATGAAGCTCTTTAGCCTGAAGGAACGAAAGGCTAATGTGCTGAGTGGTATAGCAGATAATTCTTATATAAATTACCGATTAATTTACAAACTGTTAATTGTAAATCTATTTATCATAATAAGTGGGGTGGTGCAAAAAAATACTATTTTTAAACAATTGATGTGTAAATTAAATCCTCATGCTAGACCTGGGAAAGCTTTATATACCAACCATACTGTCCTATGATCCGGAGCATAATAAAATTTCATTGAATAGACCTGAAATTCATACACCAGACTATTTTAAAAACATTGACTATTCTTTACAATTAAGCTTAATAGGTGATGAAATTATAATAATGTATTACGGTGAGGATGATACTTATCTCGCAGATACCTTGCATCTAGAAAACCTTATTATTGCCGGGGGGAACTTAAATAAGGAAGGTTTCGGTAAAATACAAGAAAGGGCTTTAAAAGTCTTAAGTGAATATATCCTGGATTCTCAAAAAGAGCTATTGGTGCTTTTTAATGAATAGTCAATCATTATTTAAACTGGCTATCAGGTGTATCTAACTTTTAAATGATTCTGAAAAATTTTCTACAGTAATTGCTTTCTACAAATCCAGAAAATAAATTGTACCTGAAATTTACTGGCGATCGTTCTTTTGCCGATTTCAGGGGTCGGGTCACGAAGAAAATACCTCAAAAACTAAAGGATGAATTAGATTTTGAAGATGCGATCTCTTTGTACATCCGATATCCCGAAAGGAAATCTGTACGCTTTATTTTGCTCAAAAATGATAACCTGGTAATGTTGGATATTCCTAAGGGATATTCTGTTCCAGGTTATTCATTTGATGAACTTTTGACAGAAAAGGAAGAGTCATTTCTACATACAAATTATTAAGACGTACAGACTTTTTAATGAGAAAGGAAAAATGCTGCGGTAATTTCTTTTCTGTATGCCAGTAAAAGAGTTCTAAGTGATTTGACTTTCGCATGGTAAGAATAGACCATACTTAACCCCCTACGACCCTACCCTTTCTTTTTAACATCCTAAAACTTTTATAATTAGATATTTTGTAAACTTTTTCTGTTTTTGTTGAGATAAATTAAATGCCTAGTTAATTTTTCTGGCTGGCCCTTCTCCATCCTCTTTATCATCCTGCTCAACAGCTTTATTTAATTTTTGCTGTAGTAATTCCATATCTTCGCTTACTTTACGTTCCACGACTTTAGCATAGATTTGGGTAGTAGAGAGTTTTTTATGGCCTAAAATTTTAGACACAGTTTCTATTGGCACTCCATTGGTCAAGGCTACAGTAGTGGCAAAGGTATGCCTGGCAAGGTGAAAGGTTACATTCTTTTCTATATTGCACTTTTCAACAATTTCTTTTAAGTAGCTGTTGACTTTTTGATTCGACCTGACAGGTAAAAGACTGTTTTTTATATGGCATTCTTTATCATCCTTATATTCTTCAAGCAGATTGATGGCCTTTGAAAGTAAAGGTACTTTTACCTGATTCCCATTCTTTTCTCTCCTTGTGATTATCCAGAATTTTTTGTCAATACCTATTACCAGATTTTGAGGTGTGAGAAGCATAAGATCTCCATAACTCACGCCGGTATAGCAGCTGAAGATAAAAAGATCTCTTACTTTTTTGAGACGAGGTGATTTCAGTTCAAGATTTTCAATGCTCTCTAATTCTTCCAGAGTTAAAAATCCTCTTTCTTTTTGTTCCAGATGCGGTCTAAACTTTACAAATGGATCACGATCAACCCATTCCAGGTGAAAGGCCAGGGTGACCATCTTTCTCAAACGTTGAATATGTTTCATTACAGCATTGTGTTGAAGATTTTTACAATAATGCCGTGGCTTGACTGCACGGAGGTAATTTTCAAATTTTATGACAAAACTGTAATCAAGCTCTTTTAAATAAAGATCTTTTCTACCATATTCCTTTTGCACAAAACGTCTGATATAATTCTGACTTATAATATATAATCGGGAAGTGTTATACTTCAATTTCGAAAACATATTGTTATTGTGATATTCAAAAATGTCTTCTAAAGAAAAAAGATGCTTCCTATCACCAAAATAACGTGACTTGATAGTTTCGGGAGAAAGAACTCCCCCTTCCATTCTCAAATCCTGGTAACATTGAAATAATTTGGAGTGCTCCTGATCCAGAAACTGGTTTAATTCCCTGGCGTATTGACTATTACCTTTGAGCTTTTGTTTCCTGGGATCCCATAGGCTAACATCAACTTTTCTTTTAAGGCTGATGTTTAATCTTCTACCATTAATAGAGATTCTGGCGTAAATGACGGTCAGATTATCTTTGGCTCGTTTGGAGTAGATCCAGAATAAGACGGAAAATGTTGATTGAGTACGCATAATTCATGGTTTTAAGTTGAACAATTTTGCGAAGTCAAACCACCATTATGAGAACAATCTCGTGATATCAAGATAAGAATTTTAATTCAAAAAATGTTGACGATTTGTGAACTTTTAAATCGATATCATTTAATATCATCTAACACCAAATAAAATGTAAAAACCTGATAATCATAAAATTAAGGGGTTTTTGATTTTATTTGAAATGTTAAAAGTGACCTCGCCAAGAATCGAACTTGGATCTAAAGTTTAGGAAACTTCTATTCTATCCGTTGAACTACGAGGCCTTGTAAGCGGCACAAAAATAATAATGTTTTCAGAAATTCATCATATTATAACTTAAAACTTCAGCTGGTTTCTTTCCTTTTACTAATTTTAATCAACTGCTATTTTTTAAATGAAAACTTTTATGAAAGCTATTATTCTAAGCCTGGTTACAAGTCTTATTTTTCTGACTACTAATTGTGACAGACAAAATTCTGAAGAACAAATGAAACTTACCGGAACTATAGAAAGCCAGGGAATAACTTCTTATCAATATGGAACTCACACGTTAAATGCTGAAGATGAGTTTTATGCGCTAAAAAGTGAAAAAATAAGTTTGGACGAATATGTTGGGAAAGAAGTCACTATTTCGGGGTCAAAAATTGAAGGTTATCCTGTAGATGGTGGTCCGGATTATATTCTGGTTACCGAAGTGAAAGAATAGCAAAGCCTTATTTTTTTCTTACGGAATGTTATATTTGCGGAAAAAGCAAAAAATGAAAAAATCACTCCTTTCTGCAATCCTATTTAGTCTATTTATATCGTTTTCTGTCAATGCCCAAATTGATGAAGATCAAACCGGCGCCTGGTATATGTATTTCTGGAATACTAATTTCGGCGAAAGTCAATGGGGACTTCAAGGAGATATTCAATATAGAAATTGGGATCTTGGCGGCGATCTGGAGCAATTGCTTATTCGCGGCGGACTTACCTATTCGCCTAAAAATGCCGATTTAAAATTCACACTTGGTTATGGTAATATTACATCTGGGGAATTTGGTGAGGGTAACGCTACTTCAGGCGAAAGTAGGATTTACCAGGAGGCCTTACTTCCGCATAAATTAAACAATCGATTTTACCTTACCCACCGTTTTAGATACGAACAGCGCTGGGTAGAAAATCAGGATTTTAGAACACGATATCGTTACAACCTGTTTTTAAATATTCCATTAAATCAGGCAAACCTGAATAAAGACGCTATTTATGTTGCCCTGTATAACGAAATATTCATCAACGGTGAACGCGAAATTGGTGATGGCCGAAGTGTAGAATTATTTGACCGTAACCGATTTTATTCTGCGCTGGGGTATGCCTTAAAAGACAATCTTAAAGTACAGGCTGGGTATATGACTCAGACCACAGATAATGTTAGCAAAGGGCAAATTCAGCTTAGCCTGCACCATACTTTTTAAGTTATTCAGCAGAGTTTCGCTATCTTTAGCTTTTAATCAGAAACCTGAATTATGAAGCAATTTTTACTCTTTACCGCTTTAATATTTATTTCAACTTTAAATAGCAAAGCTCAAACTTCTGAAATTAGCGGAGACGCTTTCGCACATACCTATTCTATTGTGGCTCGTGATGCAAAAACCGGTGAAATGGCCGTTGGCGTGCAAAGCCATTGGTTTTCGGTTGGCCCGTTGGTAGCCTGGGGAAAATCTGGAGTTGGCGTGGTTGCCACCCAATCTTTTGTGAATCCCGCTTTTGGTCCCGAAGGACTTAGGCTTTTAGATGAAGGCTACTCTCCCGAAGAAGCCGTGGAAACCCTTATCAATAATGATGAAGGTCGTGATTTTAGACAGCTTGCCATTTTAGGGAAAGCCGGAGATAATGCGGCATACACCGGAGCAAAATGTGTAGCTGAAGCCGAACATCTTAACGGCGATAATTTTTCTGTTCAGGCTAACATGATGCTTAATGACGATGTTGTGCCGGCTATGGCCCGGGCATTCAATGAAAATATAAACCTTCCTTTAGCTGAAAGGGTTGTAGCTGTTTTAAAGGCTGCGCAAGATGCGGGTGGTGATATTCGCGGAAAGCAATCGGCTGCATTAATCGTGGTTGGACCAGATAAAGTTGAAGAAATCTGGAAAGACAAGAAAATAAACCTTAGGGTAGACGATCACGAAAATCCGATTAAAGAATTAGACCGATTGCTAAAAACTGCCAGGGCTTACGAATTTATGAACCGTGGTGACGTAGCTATGGAAGAAGGAAATGTAGAAAAAGCTTTAGAGGAATATGGTACTGCCGAAAGTATGTTTCCCGATAACCTGGAAATGAGATTTTGGAAAGCTGTGGCACTTGCCAATAGCGATCGTTTGGAAGAAGCAAAACAAATTTTTGATAGAATTTTTGATGAAGACGAAAACTGGAGAACAATGCTGAAGCGTTTGCCAAAAGCCGGACTTATAGATTTGACCGAAGATGAATTGGAGATGCTTACTCAGTAATCCTCACAGATTTAGTATCTTTAAAACTTAAAACTTACTGTTATGAAAATCACTTTTAATAAAATCTTTCTAGGATTAGCTATTGTATCACTCACCGCTTTTACCTCTTGTAAAGACGAAGAAAAAACTCCGGAAACCCAAACTGCTCCAAATACCGAAATGAGCGGAAATACTTCTGGAAATGCAGAAACGCCAGATGTTAATCCTCCTCACGGAGAACCGGGTCACCGTTGTGATATGCCGGTTGGTGCTTCTTTAAGCGGAGCAAATAATAATACCAATGCAGGTTCCAGTTCAAAAATGACTACTTCTCCTATTAGGTTGAAAGAATCAAAACCCACTAAAAATCCTCCACACGGAGAGCCTTATCACGACTGCTCAATTCCTGTTGGAGCAGATCTTGAAGGTTAAAAGTTTCTGATTTCTATAAAGAAAGAGGTTGTTTAAAAGTTTTTAAATTCGTCATCCTGAATTTATTTCAGGAACTAAGGTGTTGGTAATTAAAACATATTAGAAGCTGAAACAAGTTCAGCTGACGGAAATAGAACTTTCAAACAACCTTTTTTTATTGAACTTAATCCAACCCTCCTTTTCTTTCTGCATCCCTTGGCTCAGGCCAGGTCATTTGCTCACCAGATCTTCTGCTAATTGGTAAAACTGCTTTTTCTCTGGAAGTAGTTTCTGGATCTTCGCTAGCCATATAGGTCATAATAGCGGTTAAGATCACGTTGCTTCTCACATCGTCAAAAACAATTTTATCATAAGTATCTAAATTGGTATGCCAGGTATAATCCCAGTAAGACCAGTTTAATGAATTAAGCATAAATGCAGGCGCACCGGCTGCTACAAAAGAAGCGTGATCTGTTCCTCCACTCGATGGAGTCCCTGGGAAAGAAGTTTCAATTTCTCCCTTAATTTCCTGCGGAACCGGCTCTAGCCATCTTCCTATATAATCGTAAGCGTGCAGAAAACCCTGTCCGTTAATATTTTTAACCCTTCCGGTTCCATTATCCTGATTGAATAATGCCTGTACATTGGCAACAATTTCCGGGTTATCCTTTACAAAAGCACGCGACCCGTTGAGCCCCTGTTCTTCACCTCCCCAATGGCCGGCAATAATTGTACGTTTCGGGTTTGGATAAAGTTTTTTAAGAATTCGCATAGTTTCCATCATTACGATAGTCCCAGTGCCGTTATCGGTAGCGCCGGTTCCGCCATCCCAGGAATCAAAATGCGCTGAAAGAATAACATATTCTTCAGGTTTTTCGCTGCCTTCAATTCTAGCAATAGTATTAAAAGTAGGCACTTCTCCAAGATCTTTAGATTGAGCAACCACCTTTATTTTGGGTGCATTATCATTTTCAGCTAAACGGTAAAGCAAGCCATAATCTTCTAGGTTAATGTCTATAGTAGGGATTTCACTAGTGTACCCACCAAATACTTTATTTGCACCAAAGCCGTGAGACCAGTTAGAAGTAATAATTCCGGCAGCCCCGGCATTCTCCAGTGCTTTAGGTAATTCTCTGTAACCATATCCGGTTTTACCAATTCGATCTCTCCACAAAGAATCGGTTTCTTTTATACTTACCTGCATCTTTTTCCAGGACTTTTCAGTGCCCCATTCTTCCCAATTATAAGGAGGCCTTCCAGTAGGTTCATTAACGGAAATCATTACAAATTTTCCTTTAACCGAAGAAAGCATATTAGCGGAATCAGTAGAGTCTGAAGCTTCTGGCAATAGTACAACCTCAGCGGTTACTCCTTTTTTTCCTGTAGAAGGGCTCCAGGCTAATTGTCTTCCTTGGAGCGTTCTTACTCTTGGCTCTACAAGGTCAATATGGGTAATGCCTCGCTCCCAGCCTCGCCAGGTGCCATATTCTTCGTTTTCAGCCGAAATTCCCCAGCTATCATATTTCTTCACTGCCCAGTCGTGCGCATTTTTCATCTGTGGAGTTCCTACCAATCGCGGCCCTACCACATCAACCAGCTCGTGAGCAAGCGCTTCTAATTTCGAATTTTCATTGACCTCGTTTACAATTTTGTCAACCATTTCTTCTTGTGCCTGCATCTGCAATGCCCCGGCTACAAGGAATAAACTAAAAAGTGTGCGTAAATTTTTCTTCATTCTGTATTATTAAAATTTTAATTTTTCAGCATAAAGATATTAATTAAATCTGGGCGGGGCATTTACAAACTGAGCTTTACAGGTAAAATCAATTTAACTATATTGGCAGTGTTTTTAAAAAATAAACCCACAACTCCTTAAATCGATGAAAAAAACGCTACAAAACACCTTCAATTTTAAATTTCAGTTTCTCTTTTTAATATTTATAGGTTTAAGTTTTCCCGGAATTTCACAAACAAGTGAACTTTCTGTAGAAAAAATTATGCAGGATCCTAATTGGATGGGCACTTTCCCATCTAATGTAAAATGGAGCGCCGATAGCGAAACCATCTATTTTGATTATAATCCAGAAAAAAATGCTGAAGATTCGCTTTATAAAATTGAGCTGAATAGTACTTCAAAAATCAGCAAAGTAGGTTTAGAAGAAGAACGAGGAATAATTCCAGCTTATGGAGATTTCAATAAAAACCGAAGCAAAAAGATTTTTAGCAAAGATGGTAACCTCGTTATTTACGATGTAAAATCTAGCGAAACTACTCAATTATTAGACCTATCGGAAGCTATTAGCAATGCTGAATTCCTCGCAGACGAAAATAAAATTAGCTTCAACTCCGGTAACAATGCTTTTATATACGATAGAAAAGCGGGAAGTATTAAACAACTAACCAATATCACTGATGGTAAAGCTGAAGAGGAAAAAGAAGATAAAACTTCAGAAAAAGATGCCTGGGTACGGGATGAAAACCTGGAACTCCTGGAAGTTGTAAATCAGCGTAAAACTGAAAAAGAAAGTAGGGAAACCTACCGTGAAGCTACGGCTGAAAAAGAGGACTATACCTTTTACCTAGAAGATCGCGATCTTAGTAATTTACAGGTTTCACCAAATGCGAAATTTGCAACTTTCAAACTTATTACCCGGGAGCGAAATGGAAGCACCGATGTACCAAATTATGTAGATGAATCTGGCTATACCGCTAACCTACCTGCCAGAAGTAAAGTTGGTGAAGATAAAACCAGTATTGAACTGGCGATTTACAATTTTGAAAAGGATACTGTTTATACTTTAAAAACTGATAATTTACCCGGAATTACCGATTTGCCTGATTACGTAGAAGATTATCCCGATAAGGAATGGGAAGAAACCGAAAGGGAGGTAGCACCCACAACGGTTTATTTTTCAGAAAATGGGGAACACGCGGTGGTTAATATTCGTTCTAAAGACAATAAAGACCGTTGGATAGCTAAAATTGACCTGGAAACCGGCGAGCTAAACACCTTGGACCGCCAGCGGGACGAAGCCTGGATTGCAGGTCCTGGAATTGGCTACGCTTACTACGGTGGTGAAGAAATGGGCTGGTTGCCAGATAATAAACATATTTATTTCCAGAGTGAAGAAACCGGATATTCGCATTTATATTTATTAGACGTGACTACCGGAAATAAAAAAGCACTTACCGAAGGCGATTTTGAAGTTTTTGATCCCGAACTTTCCAATAATAAAAAGCATTGGTTTTTAACAACTTCTGAAGTTGGACCCGGCGAACGCCATTTTTATAAAATGCCAATTATGGGTGGTCAAATGGAAAAACTCACCCAAATGGAAGGCAACAACGATGTTTACCTTTCTCCCGATGAAAAAAATATGGCTATTTTGCATTCTTACAGCAATAAGCCATGGGAGTTATATTTAAAGAGAACCAGGGCAAATGCTGAAGCCGAACAATTAACAGAAGGAAAATCTGAAGCATTTAGCAGCTACGACTGGAGAGAACCTCAATTAATAGAGTTTGAAGCCGAAGATGGCGCTATGGTGCCGGCCAGGTTATATAAACCAGAAACCGATGTGAAAAATGATGCCGCGGTGGTTTTTGTACACGGAGCTGGGTACTTGCAAAACGCTCACAAATGGTGGAGCAGCTATTTTAGGGAGTATATGTTCCATAATTTATTAACCGACCTTGGCTACACCGTAATCGATATTGATTACCGCGGAAGTGCAGGTTACGGCCGTGACTGGAGAACAGGAATCTATCGCCATATGGGTGGAAAAGATCTTTCTGACCAGGTTGACGGCGTAAAATATCTTATAGAAAATCACGGAGTCAATCCTGAAAAAGTAGGAATTTATGGTGGAAGTTACGGCGGATTTATCACCCTGATGGGAATGTTTACTGAACCTGAAATTTTTCAGGCCGGCGCTGCTTTAAGATCGGTTACCGATTGGGCACATTATAACCACGGTTATACTTCTAATATCTTAAATGAACCGGCTGCAGATCCTATTGCATATAGAAGATCTTCACCTATTTATTTTGCTGAAGGTCTGGAAGGAGATTTGTTGATCGCTCACGGCATGGTAGATGTTAATGTTCATTTTCAGGATGTGGTGAGACTTTCACAGCGTTTAATTGAATTGGGTAAAGAAGACTGGGAAATGGCAATTTACCCGGTAGAGGATCACGGTTTCATAGAGCCAAGCAGTTGGACCGATGAGTATCGCAGAATCCTGGAATTGTTCAACGAAAGCCTTTTAGATTAATGGATATTGAATTTGTAAGAAGTCAGTTTCCGGCGCTTGAAAGGGAGTTTACCTTTATGGATAATGCGGGCGGCTCGCAAACTTTAAAGAAAGTCGCAGAACGTATCAGCGGTTATTTATTGTACCATAATGTGCAATTGGGAGCTTCATATAAAGTTTCTAGAGAAGCAGGAGAAAAACTTACTTATGCTACCAAGCAGGTTAGTAAATTTATAAATGCGGGTAAACCGGAAGAAGTGGTAATTGGCCCTTCTTCCTCTATGCTTCTACGAATTTTAAGTATTTGTATTAGTAAGCAGTGGCAAGAAGGCGACGAGGTGATTGTTACCAATACCGATCACGAAGCCAATGTTTCTCCCTGGACAGATCTAAAGGAAAAAGGGATTAATGTAAAAATCTGGAAAGCCAACCCGGATACTCTTGAACTGGAAATAAGCGATCTCAACAAATTACTGAGCAAACGAACTAAGTTAGTAGCGATAACGCACGCTTCAAATATCCTGGGAAGCATAAATCCTATCAAAGAAATTGCGAAAACTGTCCATAAGGCCGGCGCACTTATTTGTGTGGACGGTGTGGCCTATGCGCCGCACCGAAGGGTAGATGTGAGAAAACTTGATGTAGATTTCTATGTTTTTAGCTGGTATAAAACCTACGGCCCGCATTTAGCTGTGATGTATGGCAAATACAATCAGTTGTCTAAAATGGATGGAATTAACCATTACTTTTTCACTAAAAAGGATGTTCCATATAAATTTCAGCCCGGAAATTTCAATTTTGAACTGACTTATAGTTTATTGGGAATCACCGAATATTTTGAAGAATTGTTTAAACATGAATTCCCCAGAGAAAAGAAGGCAGATTTTCAGGAGAAAATGGATAAAATTTTTGAGCTGATTGGCAGGCACGAAGAGCGAATAAGCAAGCCTTTGATCAATTACTTAGATGAACATCCAGACATTAAAATAATTGGTCGAAACACTGCTGATAGGGAAGAAAGGGTACCTACAATTTCTTTTGTTCACAGTAAGATGAAAAGCGATGAACTTGTTGAAAAGGTTGATGAGTACCGAATAGGAATTCGATTTGGCGACTTTTACGCAAAAAAAATTATTGAAGATGCCGGATTAAAAGAAAAAAATGGTGTGGTGAGAGTAAGTTTGGTGCATTACAATTCCCTGGATGAGGTAAAAAGATTGATTTGGGTTTTAAAGAAATTTATCTAATTTTTTAGCAAAAAAAGCCACGAATAAATAATAACTATTCGTGGCTTAACACTTATAAAACTTAAAACTAAACTACCCCAACGCTTGTTTCAGGTCGTTAATCAGGTCTTCTTCATCCTCAATGCCTACACTTAATCTAATTAATGAATCCACAACCCCGGTTTTTACCCTGTCTTCTTTTGGAATAGAAGCGTGAGTCATAGTAGCAGGGTGACCAGCTAAAGATTCTACACCACCAAGCGATTCGGCTAAAGTAAAGACTTTAAGCTTTTCAAGAAGACTTGTTGCACTTTGTAAAGTGTCTTCTTTTGTGGTAAAAGAGATCATTCCGCCGAAACCTTTCATTTGTTTTTTTGCAATATCGTGGTTTGGATGATCTTCAAACCCCGGCCAGTAAACTTTTCCTACTTTTGGATGTGATCTCAGAAATTTCGCAACCGCTTCCCCATTTTCACAATGCCGCTGCATTCTAAGATGCAACGTTTTTATTCCGCGCAACACCAGAAAACTATCTTGAGGGCCGCAAATTGCACCGCTGGCTTTCTGGATAAAATATAGTTTTTCAGCTAATTTTTCATCTTTTACAACTAATCCGCCCAAAACTACATCACTATGGCCGCCTAAATATTTTGTAGCGCTGTGCATCACAATATCGGCCCCGAGATCTAAAGGTTGCTGGAGATAAGGAGTAGCGAAAGTATTATCTACCGCAAGCAGTAAGTTATGTGTTTTGGCTATTTTAGAAACCGCTTCAATATCAATAATATTCATCATTGGATTGGTGGGTGTTTCAATCCAAAGCAATTTCGTGTTTTCGTTGATGTATTTTTCAACATTGCCAGTCTCATTCATTCCAATAAAATGAAATTTAATCCCCATATTTTCAAAAATGGAAGTAAACAACCTATAAGATCCACCATAAAGATCGTTGGTAGAAATTATTTCATCACCGGGCTTAAAAAGCTTCATTACTGCATCAATGGCAGCAAGTCCGGAACCAAAACCTAATCCGAATTTCCCATTTTCTAAACTAGCCAAAGATTTTTCTAAAACAGAACGGGTTGGATTTCCGCTTCGAGAATATTCAAAACCTTTATGGCCACCCGGCGTACTTTGTGAATACGTGGTAGTCTGATAGATAGGCGGCATTACAGATCCGTAAGCAGGATCTATACTCTCCTGTCCTCCATGTATGGTTTTAGTATTAAATTTCATAATTCTTGCGTTTGTAGCAAATGTAGCGTGCTCATTGTCTTTAAGCAAAATAGGTTTATCTTTATTCGAGTATTTAACAGCCTTTTATATGTCTCAAAAAATCTTTCCCCTTCTAATTATTTTCTTAATATTCACTTCCTGTCGGGACGAAAAATCTGAAGCCGGCGTAAAACAGGTTAAGGGTGATACCGAAGCGCTGAGTTTTTACGAAGAAAGTTTTTTGCCTAAAGATTTTGAAGCCTGTAAAACCGAAAAATGCCCTAAAATAAGGGTGAATTATTTAAAATTCAGGGAAGACCGGGAGGCAGCGACAGAAATGAATAGCTACAACCAGGAGAGCCTAATCAAAATTTTTAATAATACTGAAGTAGCTTCTGAAGCTGAAAATGTAAAGGCTGCGGTTAGTGAATTTATCCAGGATTTTCAGAGTTTTAAAAGGGATTTCCCAGAATCTCAAGCCGAATATGAAGTTGAAATCTCCCAATCGGTATTAAGTCAGACGAAAAAATTATTGGTTCTGGAAACAAATTTCTACCTGTTTACCGGTGGGGCGCACGGTTACGGTGCCACGCGTTATGCTAATTATGATATTACTTCAGGCGAATTACTTTACAAAAACGATTTATTTTCAGATTTAAAGGCTTTTACTGAATTTGCTGAAAAAGAATTCAGAAAGAAATATGAGATTCCGGAAGGAGAAAATATAAATTCCAACGGATTTTTCTTTGAAAAGGATAAATTTACGCTTCCGGAGAATATAGCCGTTACCAAAAACAGGGTGATTTTGGTATATAATCGTTATGAAGCCGCGAGTTATGCTGAAGGGGAATTAAAACTGTCTTTTCCGAAGAATAAAGTAAGCGAATGGCTTAACTACTAATAAAAAATAGCTATGAAAAAAGTATATCATCTCTCTACCTGCAATACCTGCCAAAAGATATTAAAGGAACTGGAATTTCCAGATTCGTTTAAAATTCAGGATATAAAAGAAGAAGAAATTACTGCAGAACAGCTGGAAGAAATGAAAGCGCTCGCCGGAAGTTATGAAGCACTGTTTAGCCGAAGAGCACGTCTTTACCGCGAAAGGGAACTCAATAAAAAAGAACTTTCAGAAAGCGATATTAAAGAATTAATTTTAGATCATTACACTTTCCTGAAAAGACCGGTAATTATTAATAATGATGAAATTTTTATAGGAAATTCAAAGAAAACCGTCGCGGCGGCCAAAGCAGCGGTTCATGGATAACAAACGTATTTTGGCCATTTTTGCGGCCATTGGCGCAAGTGCGATCTACGGACTAAACCATACGATTGCCAAAGGAGTAATGCCAACTTATATTGAACCTTTCGGGTTTATTTTTTTACGGGTTTTTGGCGCCGCTGTTCTATTCTGGGGAATTAGTTTCCTGGGCCCAAAAGAAAAAATTGCAACTTCTGACTGGCCAAGAATTTTAGGTTGTGCCGTTTTTGGAATGGTCATTAATATGTTGTTTTTCTTTAAAGGTTTAAGCCTTTCCACGCCTATAAACAGTTCGGTTATTGTTACACTTTCGCCGGTTATGGTGCTAATCCTTGCTTCCGTTCTCATTAGAGAAAAAATTACTTTGCTAAAAACCCTCGGAATAATCGTTGGTTTGGCTGGTGCTTTAGTTTTGGTGCTGTTTAGTGCCGATAGCACCGGTAACGCCCCCAATATTCCTATGGGTAACGTACTTTTTATTGTAAATGCATTCAGTTACGGACTTTACCTCATTCTGGTAAAACCACTTACCGCAAAATATCACGCATTTACCTTAATGAAATGGCTGTTTCTAATAGGTGTAATTATCAATTTCCCGATAACTATTGGAGAATTTACCGATGTAAACTGGACGAGCTTACCTTTTGATGCACTGTGGAAAATGGCCTTTGTGGTTGTAGGAACCACTTTCGCTACTTATTTGCTAAATATCTATGCGCTAAAACAACTTTCGGCATCTACCATTAGTGTGTTTATTTATATGCAACCGCTTATTGCGATTACCTATGCGATTTTAACCGGTGCAGATCAACTTAATATGGTAAAAGTAGTGGCAGCAATCCTGGTATTTGTAGGAGTTTACATGGTAACCAAAAAGAAAACCGAAATACGGGCCTAAATTTTAATCTTCCAGCTTATCAGCCAGTTGCTTTAGAAAATTTTTATTCTGCTTTATTGCGGAAAGTGTTACCGTGTAAGTGTTCACCTTTCCAATTGCCGGAAAACTCAGTTTATCTTTCGCGATTGAGTTCGCCAGGAGTATCTGAAAATAGTTATATGTCAATATAAATTGCTGAAGGAAATTGGTTCTCTTTTTTTGAAAACCCAGTTTTTCAGCGGTCCTTTCGTTTAGAATATAGCTTGTTCCCTCAAGGGTAATTTCATCAGCTTCATTTTCATTAAAGGATTCTGAAAGATTTAAAAGACCTAAAATATATTGCTTTAAGATAAATCTTATACGTTGCTTTCCATTCCAGTTTCTGTCTATTACATAATAGTAATCGAATAAAGTTCCACCGTGAATAATGATCTTTCCATTCTTGTCTTTTTCAGTAATAAAAAGTGGAGAATAGTATATCAATTTGTCCTGCTTTTTTCCCTGTGGCGTATCGATAAACGGCGCCAGGATAGAAAGAATTAATGGAGCAGCAAACAACGGAAGGAAATACCATTCCAGAATTAATGCAATAACTACAAATCCCAAAAACATCAAAAAAGCAAGCCCGGAAAATCTAAGGATTTCCCGGGTTTGTTCTTTTTCTGGTTTTATGTAGAAACTATGTTTTTCGATGGGGGAATTTAAGCAATTCCGAAGAAGAAGTATCTAAAATCCCAACTTTTCCGGCTCCAAATGCTGTGGCCGCTTTCCAAATCTTCTGGTATCTTCTTTGGTTAAGATCTTAAAATCTTCGGTATGATCTAAACTGTCCAAATTATCACGAAGAGCTTTAGGTAGTTTTGTAAGTTTTCTTTCCTTTAAATCTATCCACGCCCCCATCATTTCACAACTGGCAAAATTCCGGCCTTTTTCATCATAAAAATTATGCAGAAATTCAAAATACATGCCATCTTCAGCAAGTCCTTTTAATTGTAAAGTCACTTTAATTGGCTTGCCGGCAAAAACTTCTTTAAAATAATAAATATGCTCATAAAAAACCACCGGCCCAATATTATTTTTTGCCAGTTCTTTCTGTCCAAAACCGTTTTCCATTAAAAAAGCCATCCTTGTATGGCTCATAAAATTTACATAAGCCGTATTGGCCAAATGCCTGTTCGCATCTATATCACTCCAGCGTATTTCAAATTCTTTGGTATACATTCTCTCTATTTTTTTAATAAAATTAAGCATAAATATTATGCACGCATAATTATTTTAAAACTTTACATCCTTAACTTTGCGTGATATGCCTATAATTAAAACTGAATATAACGCTCCAGGGATTTTTAAAAACGCGCATGTTTCCAGTATTTATGCGGCAACTTTACGAAAAGTAAGCTATAGTTTTACCGCTAAAGATCGTATAGAATTAAGCGATGGAGATTTCCTGGATTTGGAACGTAATTTTTATTCCTCCAAAAACAACAAAATCGTAATTTTGCTTCACGGCCTTGCCGGAAATGCCAATCGCCCTTATATGCTGGGAATGGCAAAGCAATTTCAAAAGAACGGTTGGGATGTAGCTTCCATGAATTTTAGGAGTTGCAGTGGAGAAATGAACCGACTTTATCGCAGTTACCACGCGGGTGCTACTGAAGATTTGGAAGCGGTGATAAACCATCTTCAGCAGAAAAATAAGTATAAGGAAATCGGTTTGGTTGGTTTTAGTTTAGGTGGCAATTTAATGCTGAAATATTTAGGCGAACAAAACAATCTTCCCTCAGAAATTAAATCAGCGGTGGCAATTTCTACACCTTGTGATCTTGGTGCCTCTTTGGAAGAACTCAATAAAACTCATAATTTCCTGTATTCAAAACGCTTTATAAAAAACCTTAAAAAGGAATTACAACTTCGGCAAACGCATTTTCCTTCAGAAATTAGTAAAGAAGAAATTACGCAGTGCAATTCGCTACTTGCCATAGATGAACTTTACACCAGCAGGGCGCATGGTTTTAAAAATGCTTCAGATTATTATAAAAAATGTAGTTGCATAGGATTTCTACCTGATATTAAAATTCCCGCACTTCTGCTCAACGCGCAAAACGATACTTTTCTTTCTCCAAATTCCTATCCGGTAGCAGTGGCAAAAAATTCAAAATTTTTACATCTGGAAATTCCAAAATACGGTGGTCACGTCGGGTTTTTTCAGCGCAAAAAGCCTTATTATCACGAACAGCGTGCGTTGGAATTTATAACCGAAAGCAAATCAATAAATTCAGAATCTATAAAATAGGCTTTGGCCGGCTTTGCCCTGCTAGAGAATTGATTATCTTTGCGCAAGCTTAAAAATCACACATGATTCAGTCAATGACCGGTTTTGGGAAAAGCATAACGCAGCTCCCATCAAAAAAAGTAACCGTGGAGATCAAGTCGCTAAACAGCAAGAACCTTGATGTAAACGCACGAATTCCTTCGCAATACCGCGAAAAAGAACTTCAACTAAGAAATACAATTTCTAAATCGCTTACCCGCGGAAAAGTGGATTTTTCCGTTTACGTGGAGGTCACCGGAGAGGAAACTACTGCCTCTGTAAACAGGGGCGTTGTAAAAAATTATATGCAACAACTAAAAAGTATTGTTGACGGTGACGAAACCGAGTTGCTGAAAATGGCCGTAAGAATGCCAGATGCAGTTACTACCGAAAGAGATGAAATTGACGAATCTGAATTTAAGGCGATTGAAGCAGCGGTTCTTGAAGCCCTGGAAGAGATCAACCAGTTTAGAACAGACGAAGGAGAGGCTCTGGAAAAAGACCTAAAACTTCGGGTGAACAATATTGAAGCCTTACTACAGGAAGTGCTTAGGATCGATCCGGAACGGGTTGATGCGGTAAAGGAACGCCTGCGCAAAGGAGTGGCCGATCTTAAAGAGAATGTAGACGAAAACCGTTTTGAACAGGAATTGGTTTACTACATCGAAAAATTTGACATTACAGAAGAAAAAGTAAGACTGGAAAACCACCTTGCTTATTTTAACGAAAGCATAAATTCTCAAGATTCCAACGGAAGAAAACTCGGTTTTATTTCCCAGGAAATGGGCCGTGAGATCAATACAATTGGCAGTAAATCTAACTATGCACCTATGCAACAACTTGTGGTACAAATGAAGGACGAGCTGGAAAAAATTAAAGAACAACTTTTAAACGTACTCTAAATGAGCGATGGTAAACTTATCGTATTCTCGGCGCCTTCAGGATCGGGAAAAACCACGATAGTCCAACATTTATTAAAGCACAAAGAATTAGACCTTGAGTTTTCGATCTCTGCCACTTCGCGTGAGCCAAGAGGCGAGGAAAAAGACGGACAGCATTATTACTTTCTTTCTTTAGAGGACTTTAAGAAGAAGATAAAAAACGACGAATTCCTGGAATGGGAAGAGGTTTATCGTGATAATTTCTACGGAACTTTAAAAAGTGAAGTAGAACGAATCTGGTCTCACGGGAAAAACGTGATTTTTGATATTGATGTAGTAGGCGGCTTAGATATTAAAAACATCTATCCGGAAAAAACCCTTGCGGTTTTTGTAAAACCTCCAAGTATTGAAGAATTAAAGATACGGTTGAAGAAACGTAAAACAGAAACTGACGATAAAATAAATATGCGTGTAGCAAAGGCTTCTATTGAGCTGGCAACAGCACCACAATTTGATTTTATTATTGAAAATCATCATTTGGGTACTGCGCTGAAGGAAGCTCACGATCTCGTGGCGAGTTATGTTGGCGTAAAAAATTCAGATAAAAATGAATAGGAAAGTCGGTTTGTTTTTTGGGACTTTCAATCCTATACATATCGGTCATCTTATTATCGCCAACCATATGGCCGAATTTTCAGATTTAGATGAAGTTTGGCTGGTGGTTACACCACATAATCCTCATAAAAAGAAAAATACGCTTTTAGAGAATCATCATCGGCTGGAAATGGTTTATAAAGCTTGTGAAGGTTATGAAAATTTGCAGGCTTCTAATGTAGAATTTGGTTTACCGCAGCCTAATTATACCAGCACTACCCTGGCGCATCTTCAGGAAAAATACCCAACCAACAAATTTTGCCCGATTATGGGTGAAGACAACTTGAAAACTTTCCACAAGTGGAAAAATTACGAGGTGATTTTAGAAAATCATCAAATCTATGTGTATCCTAGAATTTCTGGCGGAAAAGTGGAAAATGAGTTTAAAGATCACCCAAAAATCAACCGGATAATGGCGCCGGTGGTAGAAATTTCTTCAACTTTTATTAGAAAAGCGGTTAAAGAAGGGAAGTTTATAAAACCCATGTTGCCCGATGCGGTTTGGGATTATATTAAACTGATGAATTTCTATAAATAGTCTAAATTTTAAAAAACAAAAGACTGTTTAAAAATCTTATGTTAGCCGTTCTGGTTAGCTGATTGAACCTACTTTTTTCATTGTGGAACTACAAGCTATAGGACGTCGTCTGCCCTCAATGTAACAACCTCAAAACTTTAAACAGTCTTTAATCTTTATTTTTTTTCCTGGCGTGGGATTCGTAAAACCTGTCCCGGGAATATTTTATCGGGATCTTTAAGCATTGGTTTATTTGCTTCAAAGATCACTGTATATTTATTGGCATCACCATAATGTTCTTTGGCGATCTTACTTAGATTTTCACCCCGTTCTACCGTATGAAAACCAGATTCTGGTTCTTCAATTTTAACGGCTAACCTGTCGTCAACCTTTGCGATACCTTCAGAATTACCAATTATGAGCACTACTTTTTCGCGAACAGTCTGTGAATCTGCAAGACCGTAAACTATGGCTGTATTTCCTTCAATATCAATAACAGGGTTTTCTACTTTTAGATCCAGCCCTTTTATTGTATTCAGAAGCTTATCAGCAGCTTTTGCATTCTCCTTTCGTAATACTTCTTTCTTCGCTTCACTGATTTCTATATTCTCTTCTTCTTGCTCTTTTTCTTTTCCGAAGATTTTTTCTCCGGTATCTTTTATAAATGAAAATATCCCCATGTTGCTGATTACTAAGTTAGTGAATAGAAAAGTACAAAACGAAAACTGTATTCTCCCCACTCTTAGTCCTAAATTTTTGTTAGATTTTTATCCCGACTTTAAAAGCGGAATGAAATACAAACAAAAACCGCAAACTACAATTGAAATTGTAAGTTTGCGGTTTTCAACTAAATAACCAACCAAAAAAACTAAGAAAATCCATCTTCATTAAAAAGAAGACCTCGTCGTCTATAAAAGAACGCAAAAACTTGGATAGAATTGTAAATTTGCGAAATTTATAGATGTTAAAGTTTTGCCTTCGTTTCTTTGCTTATTCATTAATGTTTTGCTTTATAAACGCAGTCTTTTTAGATATACTTAGAAAATTGCTTATTTTTGAATTACAATAAACCAACCTATGGATAAGTCTCCAAAGTTTGCCGTAATTGGCGGCGGTAGCTGGGCTACTGCAATAGTAAAAATGCTAAGCGAAAATGTAGATACTATTTATTGGTATATGCGCAGCACCTACGCTATTGAGCATATTAAAAGACACGAACATAACCCAAATTACCTTAGCTCGGTTGAATTTGATAACGACCAATTAGAACTAAGCAGTGATATTAATAAAACTGTTGAGGCAGCAGATTATTTAATTTTTGCCATTCCTTCGGCCTTTTTAAAGCGCGAATTAGACGCTCTAACGGTTTCTTTGGAAGACAAGATAATCTTTTCGGCTATTAAAGGAATTGTGCCCGAGAGCAGCCTTATTGTGGGTGAACATTTTGAAGAATTTCACCACGTTCCCGCCGATAATATTGGGGTAATTACCGGGCCCTGCCATGCCGAGGAGGTTGCCCTGGAAAGGCTTTCTTACCTTACCATTGCCTGTACTGACGAGGAAAAGGCTAAAGTCGTGGCTAAAAACCTGGACAGTGAATATATTAAATGTAAAATAAGCGATGATGTAACCGGTACCGAATATGCAGCAATGCTGAAGAATATTTACGCCATTGCAGCAGGAATTGCCCACGGATTAGGTTATGGAGACAACTTCCAGAGCGTGCTAATGAGTAACGCCATTAAAGAAATGAAACGCTTTATTAAAAAAGTGCATAAGATGAAGCGTAACATAAATGATTCAGCTTATTTGGGGGACCTTTTAGTTACAGGATACTCTGTATTTAGCCGAAACCGTATGTTCGGGAATATGATTGGAAAAGGATACACCGTAAAAAGCGCGCAGATGGAAATGAGTATGATTGCTGAAGGTTATTATGCTACTGAAAGTGCCTATAAGATAAATAAAGATAAAGGTGCTAAAACGCCAATTATTAACGCTGTCTATGGCATTCTTTACGAAGGAAAAAACCCTAAAAAAGTAATTAAAAAACTGGCAGAAAAGCTAACTTAATTATTCAGCAAGAATTCCTTTATTCGGAATAATAGGGAGTTCGCGCAAAGCTTTTTCGTTTACGCTGTTTTGCCTGAATACATATTTCTTCTCGTACATTTTACCTTCAGAAAAGAAAGTCACCTGAAACTGGTTATTTAAGGCAAGCACTTCATCCTGGAGGAATTCAATTTTAGCGAAAGATTTTGCAGGAAGTTGCTCAAGTTTATGGCGAATAGTAGAGGTTTCTTTATTTTCATCAAAGCCCTTACTCACAATTAAAGCCATCTCAATAGCTTCATCTTTATCGTTTATAAGATATGCATTCCACTCTTCTACTTTAAAAGCCTCGTTATAGACTTTCACAGCCGCTACATAAACTTTTTCAACCTTTGGTATATCAATGTCTTTCTTCACTAATCTTCAATCTTATTTTTAGCCCATTTAAACAGTCCCCATAAAATAAGTGCGGCAATAACTAATAAAATGGCACCTAAGGCCAGTTCAATTATCTCTACTGCAACTAAAATAATAATTACCCCAAGGGCAAGAATTCCGAAAATGACTAAACCAATTTTTCCCATAAGAATATTATTGTTGCTTTAGCATCCCGGCCAAGGCAGATTAATTAAAACGACGATTTAAACTGCTCCAGGAATCTTAGATCGTTCTCGTAAAACATTCTAATATCGCCTATTTGATAAAGCAACATTGCGATACGTTCTATCCCCATTCCAAAAGCAAATCCCGAGTATTCTTTAGGATCTATATTGCAATTTCTAAGTACATTAGGATCTACCATTCCGCAACCCATAATTTCTAACCAACCGGTTCCTTTAGTAATTCGGTAATCGGTTTCGGTTTCAAGGCCCCAGTAAATATCTACTTCGGCACTTGGCTCGGTAAACGGAAAATAAGAAGGTCTTAATCTAATCTTCGATTTTCCAAAAAGTTGTTCTGTAAAATAAAGCAAAGTTTGCTTAAGATCGGCAAAACTTACGTTTTTATCAATGTAAAGTCCTTCTACCTGGTGAAAAATACAATGGGAACGTGCGGAAATTGCTTCGTTCCTAAAAACCCTTCCAGGAGAAATTGTCCTAATTGGCGGTTTATTATTTTCCATATAACGAACCTGTACAGATGAGGTGTGGGTACGTAATAAAATATCGGGATTTGTCTGAATAAAAAAGGTATCCTGCATATCACGTGCCGGGTGATATTCCGGAAGGTTTAACGCAGTAAAATTATGCCAGTCGTCTTCCATTTCCGGTCCTTCTGAAACATTAAAACCTATGTTGGAAAAGATCTCAATAATCTGATTTTTTACGATAGAAATAGGATGTCTCGCTCCAATCTCTATAGGTTCTCCCGGTCGTGAAAGATCGCCGTAAACTCCGCTTTCTTCCTGTTTACTTTCCAGGATTTCTTTAAGTTCAGCAACTTTAGTTTCCGAAGCTTTTTTAAGCGAATTCACCGCCTGGCCAAATTCCTTTTTTTGCTCGTTAGGCACTTCCTTAAATGAAGCGAAGAAATCGTTTAAAATTCCTTTTTTACCAAGATATTTTATTCTGAACGCTTCTACTTCTTTGGCCGATTCGGTTTTAAAAGCTTCTACTTCAGCAATATGTTGCTTTATTTTATCTATCATGAGATCCTTTTCTTTTCAGAAGGGCAAATTTAATAAAAATGTAGTTTTAGGCAGCACTTGGCACCTTTAATCTATGTATCCGTTATTGATAAAATAATTTACAATAGCTTCCTTCATTAAAACCGATTGTTCACCGGCTTTTAGGGTAGGCAATTGCTCTATGATCCTGTAATGCGGCCAACCTTCTTCGTCAAAATAATCAAATTCATAATAACCGTAAGGTTCCAGTAAACGGCAAATAGCGATATGCATCAAATCTATTTTATGATCTTTTTTAAATTTCTTGTGAGGCTGACCTAATTCCTGAACGCCAATTACATAAATTATCGCATCCAGATCCATTGCTTCTCCATCGGCAAATTGGTTGGAGAGTTTTTTTTGCAAACCATCCCATCTACCTTTCAAATTTTCGTCTCGTGTCATGCCGCAAAGATAATATCTTAGTATTTGAAATTACTGCCTAACGCGACTGATTTCTTCCAATTAATTATACCTAAAGCTTGCCAAAGGTATTTTACTATATTTGAAATATGAATACAGTAGATATCGTCCTAGCCCTAATCCTTCTTTATGGATTTGTTAGAGGATTTTTTAGAGGGCTCCTGGCCGAAATTGCTTCCCTGGTAGGTATTGTAGCCGGTATTTACGGTGCTATTCATTTTTCTCATATTTTAAGTGATTTCTTTTCTGAAAATATGAACTGGGATTCAGAATATGTTAACCTCATCGCTTTCGCAATTACTTTTATACTTATTGTTTTTCTAGTTTCACTTGCCGGAAAGATTTTAACCAAAATGGCCGGTTTTGCCGCTCTGGGTATCGTAAATAAATTGCTAGGTGCTGCTTTCGGCTTAATAAAAATGGGCTTTGTAGCCAGCGTGGTAATTATGTTTTTTGGCGCCACTAATGAAGAAATAGATTTGGTTAGCCAAGAAAGCCTGGAAGAATCAAAATTATACGCTCCTGTAAAAACCATAGCTCCAGCAGTACTTCCTTCTATAATAAGAGAAGCCAAAGAAAGAGATTTGCTAGATGAAAAAAATGATTTCCTCGAAAATGAAAAAGAGGAAGTTTGAAAAGCTTTTTAGTTCGTCATCCTGAACTTGTTTCAGGATCTAAGATCTTAGAAGCTGAAATAAATTCAGCTTGACGAGAATATGACTTCTCAAACTTCCTCTAAAAAATTCTATTCTATAGTTTTAAACCGGTACGTCCAGTCCAAAAAATCTTCTAAAACTATCAGGATTTACTACTTCTCCTTTATTGGCAATAAGTTTAATAGTAATATTCTTTCGTTTAGCTTTGATAGCAAATTCATCTAAAATTTCCAGTACATCATAATCGAGTACCCTGGTTTTTCTTACATCAATAATTACCGTAGAACTATCAGGAATTTCATTTAATTCTCTTAAGATCGCTCCTTTATTAAGGAAAGATAATTCTTCCGCAAGTGTAATCTTATACTGACCATCATTAACATCGTAACCTTCTTTATGCAAGAAGTGAGAGTTCTTGTAGCTATTAATTAAAATAACCCCAATACCTACTGCAAGTCCCAGTCCAATACCCATTAAAAGATCTAAAAACACAACCCCAAGTATGGTAATTATAAAAGGAAGGAATTGTCCTTTTCCTAATTTAAACATTTGCTTAAAGAGTGCCGGTTTAGCCAATTTGTAACCTACTAACAGAAGAACCGCAGCAAGCACAGCCAAAGGAATCATATTCAAAACAGTTGGGATAGCGATAATAGAAATAAGAATTAGAAATCCGTGCATGATGGCAGACAATTTAGTTCTACCTCCAGATTGCATATTGGTAGAACTTCTTACAATTACCTGAGTTACGGGCAAACCACCAATAAGTCCTGAGATCATATTACCGGCTCCCTGAGCATAAAGCTCACGGTTAGTATTTGTAGTTCTTTTTAAAGGATCTAATTTATCTATAGCTTCAACACTCAATAAAGTTTCCAGACTGGCTACAATTGCAATTGTGATTGCAACTACCCAAACTTCAGAATTTACAACTTCAGCCCAGTTAGGCATAGAAAACTGTCCAAAAAATGATGCTGCACTATCTGGTACCGGTACGGTAACCAATTGAAATTCTTGAATTCCAAAAGTTGCACCATCTACAATAACATAGTAAATCACTCCCATTGCAACAGCAACTAAAGGACCTGGAACTATACTAAATATTTTATGTTTCCCCGTAAGTACCTTTTCCCAAAGAAGCATAATTCCTAATGCTACCAAAGTAATTAGAATTGCACCAATGTGAAGGTTATTAGCCAACTTGCTAAATATAGGGCCAACTCCCTGATCTATTGAAAAGATTTCCAGATCACTGGAAAAACCTAATGCATTTGGAATTTGTGAAATTGCAATGGTAATACCAATACCTGCCAACATTCCTTTAATCACGGAAGATGGAAAATAGTACCCGATGATCCCGGCTTTTAAAGCTCCCATGATTATTTGAAGTAAACCAGCTATTACAACGGCAACCAAAAATATTTCATAGCTACCCAGGGATTGAATGGCACTTAAAACAATAACCGCCAAACCGGCAGCAGGACCACTTACCCCAAGTTGGGAATTTGATATACTACCTACAACGATACCTCCAACCATACCAGCAATTAAACCGGAAAATAGTGGGGCTCCACTGGCAAGTGCAATTCCTAAACATAAAGGAATAGCTACGAAAAATACTACAATACTTGCCGGGAAATCTTTATTAAAATGTTTAAACATATAAAACGCTTTACAAAAATTGAGCGCTGAGCTTAAATAAAATTTAAAGCCGTCTCAATGATCTAATTTTTAAAATTGGAATAGAATTTTTCTAACAATCTAAATGAGAATGCCATACATACTGCAGAATTTGCAGAAGTTTGTAAAAATTCAAAAAAAGCTAAATTAGATTAAGCGTTTTTGGGCGGAGGGAAGATTACATCTAAGAATACTACAGGATAACTTTCGGTATAAAAATCACCGGTATAATCCTGTTCCTGAAGAAAATGTATACTGGCGTAATTAGTATGTTGCTCTTCAACATTAAATTCCAGGTTTATCTGGTTTTTTGAAGAACTTTCCTCTTCATTAACATTAAAGGCAAAAGAAACATCTACAGAATTATCTATATAGGCAACTATACTTGGCGTTGCTATAAAAGCGATAAAAATAAATGTTAGTATGTAAGCCAGTCTTTTCACAGCGGCAAAAATAAGAACAAATGCTTCTAATTAACAAGGAATACTCATACTTTAATGTTAAACTAATATCAATTTTTCTTATAGTCGTTTCAGGTTATCATTTTCAATCCAACCCTGGGTGCCGTTAGAAAGCTCTAATTTCACCCATCCCTGGTAATCTTCCAGCACTTTGGCTTTAGTTCCCTCATGCAAGCTAAAAGCGGTCTCAGCTCTTTCAGAAGGTTCATTCTTTACAGCTGCTTCGTCAGAAAAAATAATGGCAAATTGATTATTAAATTGAATTTCCTGCTGATGGAATGCAAAAAATACTGAGATCCCGCCTAGTAAAAATATGAAGATCGCAACTCCAAACAACGTACGCTTTATAAGAGGTTTTCTACTAAAATAATAGAATAAAAAAACCACCACAAAAATTATAGATAAAGCAATTGAAAAATAAGCCCAGGTATTATAAGAAAATGTAGAAAGAAATTGATTAATCCTTTTTTGAAAACCGGTTTCTTCTACCACCGGGATATCATCTATAGTCATGCTACGGGCAAATTCAATATTGTTTTGCACATCCTCATCGGTGGGATCTAATTGCAAAGCTTTCTCGTAATAATAGATACTCGGAGCTACATTATTTAATTTATAATGTGCATTTCCAAGATTATAATAGGTAGCAACAGAAGTTTCTCCATTTTCAAGGATTTCTTCATATTTAGCTATGGCAGTTTCAAAATCATCATTTGCATAGGCTTCATTAGCTTCTTCAAAAAGCGTTGAATTTTGGGCCTGCGTCAAAGCCGAAACAAATACCAGGAAAATTAATACTAGCTTTCTCATACTAAATCTCTTTATCCAGTTTTGAAATTACCTTTACAGCCTTATCATAATCTTCCTGCTGCGCAGAATTTGATGCCGGTGTATATCTGGCAAATTCACAGCTCTTTAGAACCTCAATGAACTCATTCGAAGTTTCATCGGGAACATTTTTTTCCTTTAATATTTCTAAAATGCGTTCTTTACTCATTTCAGAAGTTTGAATATGAAGTTTTGCTTTAAGATAATTGTGCATTGCCCGCTCCAGCGATTCATAAAAACTCTGCTGATCGCCTAAACTCTTTTTGGCTTCAGAAAGATATTTTCTTGCCAGTTTATTAGCTTTTTTAAGTCGGTTTCCCTGTACATCAGCTGCAATAGCTTCCCTCTTTTTTCCGAATAAAATGAAGAGTGGAATTGCTGCAAATGGTAAAAGCAGAGAACCCCAATATGTCCAGGACCTAAAAAAGGCTTGTTGTTCTAACGGCCTTAGGTTGGTTTGAGTTTTTATAAACCTAAATTGTTCTGAAGGTAAATTAACTGCTCGTTTGTTATTTTCTGCAATCCCACTACCGGAGGCGCTAACCGGTCCTTCTTCTACATCTATTAAAATTTCCTGTGAAGATAGACTCTTATAGGTTTGGGTTTCGGGATCAAAATATGAAAAAGTTAAAGGCTGAATTGGATACTGCCCTTTTCTGGTAGGTACAATGGTATAGTTGTCTATAATACTTCCTTGTTTACCATTTAAAGTTGTTGTTACGTTTTCTATGCGCTCAGGACTGTACATTTCTAAAGAAGAAGGCACTTCCAGGGCGGGCAGTTCGAATAAGTTTAGATTTCCGTTTCCTCTAATTTCTACCTTGGCTTCCAGAGATTCTGAAGACTTCAGTTTTTGTTTGGTAGTACTTACATCTAAACTAAAATCCCCTACTGCTCCAGTAAAACCTGCTGGTCTCCCATCGGGCAATGGTTTTACATCTATTGTTCTGGTACCGGCGGCTACCGTTTTATTTACGGTTTTATAAATTCTGCTGCCAAAAATGTCCCGCCTGTCACTGGGAACATCTACAGAAACTGACAAGGTGAGTGGTTCAAGTTCCAATTCTCCTGTTTTCTGCGGATAAAGCACTGCCTTTTTCAGCACTACATAACGATAAGGTTCTCCTTCATATTCCCCATTTTCCGGTCTTAATTCCCTAATTTCGATATTTTGACTCCAGAAATCTGAAAATTTAGGACTATCTACTTCCCGAAAGTTGCTCACGCTAATTCGAGGACTCACAAATAATTTATAAACTACGGTAATTCCTTCATTTAAATAAGGATTGGGGTTAGAAACCTCAGCCACCAAATGCAGGTTATCTGAAGCAATGAGGTCCGAATTATCGCCGTCGGTAGGTTCGTCTACCGCGGCAGTTACCTGAATATCTACAGGGGTAGTTTTATAAATTTTATCGTCTATGGTGATTTCAGCCTGGGCAATGGTTTTGCTTCCACGAGAATTTGGCTGTAAATAATAAGAATAGGTTTTAGAATAAGTACGATCGCCATTGATCCAGCGATTACTCACCGACTGGTTTGGACCACCCACAACGGTAAAGCCATCAAAAGAAGGAGGCCGAAAATTATCGCCATCCTGGTTCATTTCAAAATCTACCCTAAGACGTTCGTTTACACCAAGTTTGTCCTTGCTCACCTTGGCCTCGAACTTCACCTGGGCCTGTAAACCAATACCGGTAAATAATAAAATGCTATATATTAAAAGCTTTAACTTCATTTATAAAATCCCTTTCTTTAAGATAAGTATGTTTTTGGAAAGAAATGTATCAAAAATTTTACCAATCTTTTTCAGATTGCACTTTGGCACCTTTTTGCTTTTCCGCATTTATTTTATCCTGCACCTTTCTTTCTTCATTATTCATCGCTTCCAGTAAACTTTGAATTTGTTCTGGTGACAATTGTCCCTGCGAGGGTTGGGGCTGTCCTTGCTTTGGCTCCTGCTCCTTTTCTTCCTGGTCACCCTGGCCATCCTGTTGATCCTGCTCATCCTGGTCGCCTTCCTGCTCATCCTGATTCTGATCTTGCTGATCCTGGTCGCCTTCGTTCTCCCCTTCACCACTTTGATCCTCTTGATCTTCGTTTTCCTGCTCCTGGTCTTTATCCTGATTCTCCTGCTCGTTCTGATCTTCATTCTTATCATCGCCATCATCCTGGTTCTCGTCCTGATTTTCCTGTTCTTCTTCCAGCATCTTTTTGGCCAAGGCTAAATTATACCGGGTTTCATCGTCGGTTGGATCATTTCGCAAAGCGTCTTTATAAGCATCTACCGCTTCCTGATACATTTTTTGCTTCATATAAGCGTTCCCCAAATTATGGTTTGCTTTGTGTTTGGTAGTTTTAGTATCGGCAACCTCAGCGGCCTGTTTAAAGCGTTGGGCAGCTTGCGGCGTATTCTCACGGGTATAATACATGTTACCCATATTATACCTCGCGTTAGCGTTATCAGGATCCTTGGCAATAGCCTTTCTATAAGCGGCCTCGGCTTCTGGAAAATTATTTTCTCCTAAGGCAACATCCGCATCCTGCATAAATTGCCTGGCTTCCTTTTGGTCATTTTCTCTTTCCTTATCATTTTGTTGCTGGGCAGCTGCAGGCAATGAAAGCACGAAGCCAAAAATTATTAATAATATGTTTGCTGAAAAACCTCTCATTGAATCACTCCTCTGTTTTTCTTTTTTCGTTGAATAAATTAAGCTTTCTTATCCAGCCGGTTTTTCTTTCCAGCATAAATACATCCAGCAACAGCAATAAAATTGCCAAACCAACAAACCACTGAAATTGGGATTTATAATCGGCAAATTGCTTCGCCTCAAATTCTGTTTTTTCAATATTCTGAAGTGCTTCCTGTACCTTTTCGGTTACTTCTGCAGTAACAGTACCGTCAATATATTCGCCGTCGGTCTCTTCTGCAATTTCCTCAAGAATTGCAGGGTCAAGCTTGGTAATTACCGTTTCTCCCTGGTTATCCTTTTTATAGTTCTGTACTACTCCATTACGTTTAATTGGAATTGGGCCACCTTTTGCGGTTCCCACCCCAATGGTATAAATTCTTATTCCGGCTTCAGCGGCTTGTTCGGCCATATCTTCGACATTCCCTTCGTGATCTTCGCCATCACTTAGAATAAACATCACGCGATTGGTTTGCTGATTATCGTCAAAGAATCCTGTGGCCAGATCTATGGCGTCACCAATGGCTGTCCCTTGTGAAGAGAGCATATCGGTATTTAAACTTTCAAGAAACATCTCTGCCGAGCCATAGTCTGTAGTAATTGGCAACTGCGGAAAAGCGCTTCCTGCATAAGCGATAATCCCTACGCGATCACTTCCTAAATTGCCAATTATTTGTCGCACCAATTGTTTCGATTTCTCTAATCTATTAGGCGCAATATCTTCCGCCTCCATACTTTTTGAAACATCTACGGCAAAAACGATATCTACACCTTCGCGTTTTACTGTTTCTAACTGAGAACCTATTTTGGGATTTACCAGACCAAAAATTATACTGGCAAGCGCAATTAGAATAAGTGATAATTTTAAGAATGGTTTAAATGAAGATCTATTTGGCGTGAGAATTCTAAGAAGTTCGGGTTTGGCAAACTTTGAGCGTGCGCGCTTCTGCCAAATCCTAAAAATAAGATATAGCAAGATAACCACCGGAATAAGCAGTAAAAGCCATAAATATATTTTCTCTTCTAAGATCATTAAACCTTCCTTTCCAATTTTTAAATAAAGCCTCTAAAAACAGTATATCTTAATAATACTTCAAAAAGCAGTAATCCTAATGCTAATAAGGCGTAGGGCCTAAACTTTTCGGTGTAATTATAATATCTGAATTCTTCTATTTCAGATTTTTCGAGACTGTCAATCTCTTCATAAATCTCTTCGAGCTTTTCGTTATTTGTAGCCCTAAAATATTTCCCGCCGGTATCTGCAGCGATTTGTTGCAATAAAGCTTCATCTATTTCTACTTTTTGAACACCATATTGAAACCTTCCATTTGATAAAATATTTACTGGTGTAAGTGCATTACCATTGCTTCCCACGCCAATAGTATAGGTTTTAATCCCAAACTCCACTGCCAGCTCACTGGCTATTTTAGGGTCTATAAATCCTGAATTATTCACTCCATCAGTTAGCAAAATAATCACTTTACTTTCTGCATCGCTATCTTTTAAACGATTTACAGCCGTGGCTAAACCAGAACCAATTGCCGTACCGTTTTGCAGAACATCACTATATTCGGTTTCCTGTATCGCCCTTAAAGCAATGCTCTTATCGCTGGTAATTGGTGTTTTTGTAAAACTTTCGCCGGCAAAAAGTACAAGGCCAATCCTATCGGTGGGACGATTTTCTATAAATTCAGCACCCACTTCTTTTACAGATTCCAGGCGGTTGGGTTCAAAATCCCTGGCCAGCATACTTGCCGAAACATCTATAGCCATTACAATATCTATACCTCTAATATTGCTGCTTTGCGTGGTAACATCTACCGTTCTTGGCCGCGCCATTGCAACAACCAATAAGGCTAAAGCCAATAAACGTAGTACAAATAAGACCGGTTTTAATTTTGAAAGCAGTGATTGCTTTACTTTAAAACCTTTTACGCTAGACATTCTAAGCTCTGGCGTTTGCTGCTTACGTTTCCAGAAATACCAGGCTGTTGCCGGCAGAAGCAGCAATAACAACCAGAAAAATTCCGGATTTTCGAATGTGTAATTAGCAAACATCAATTAGCCTGATTTTTTAATTGAACCGAATTTTCTATACGTTGTGAAATCTCTTCAGCATATTCATCATCTTCATCGAACACTACCATAATTTGTTGGAAACCGCTGTTTTCTCCAAAGTTGAGAATCACATATTCCTTTTTAATCGGCCCACCGGTAATAGGGTTTTCAAGATAAAAAGTTCCAAAAACCTTTATTCCTTCAGCATTATTTATAGTGCTAAATTCCTCTTCCTTCATAATAATGTTACGCGCACCCTGACCTTCCAGGTTTTCGTAAATCCCGTCTACCGCCTTCTGTAAATCGAAATCACCTTCCGGATTTACAGGACCGGTTATAAGCAAGGTGTACAAATTGCCTTCCAGGGTTCCTGCATCAAAAGTTTCACTTCCTAAAAGCATTTCCTGAAGCTCATCGTCGCGTTCTACCGCTTTTCTCACTAGCACTTCAGGCGTGGTTATGGTGACCGGTGGCGTACCGTATTCGCTTCTAATCCAATCGCCTTCCAGTAATTCCTTGGTTTCATTTCCTAAAACCGAATCTTTTACATAATCAAAACCTCTGGTATTTACCAGAACCGCAATGATAATAATTCCTAAAACTAATACCCCACCAATTATGGCCAGGATTTTATTTCTTCTTTTTCGTTTTAATTTTTCCTTACGATAATTTTCATCCTGCATCAGTTCTTCTTCGGTAGGTTCGGGAACCACCTGCCTGATGTCTTTTATAAGATGTTCAACTTTAGTTCTATCACTTTTCGCAGTTATTACATCGGGTCTCGAATTGGCAAATTTGGCCAAATCGCCACGTTTCAGAATCTGCTGAAGGTTATCTATAGATTTATTTTTCAGACTTAATTCGCCCGATTGTTTCCTTAATTCCAGGTAAACGATTAGCTCTGATGTTGTACTTTCCAGTGCACGATCGTAGATTTTCCTATCCAGATATTTCCTTACAATAAAGGTAAGTTGCGAGTAATATTCTTTAATCTCCCTGTCTTGCAGCAAAGATGAATTATCTAATTGTTTCAGCTCGAACATCGCCTGTTCGTATGGAGGTAATTCCGGCTCCGCTTCTTTTCTTTTCTTCCTTCTTCGGAAAAAATAAAAAGCAAGTCCGAGAATAGCTAATGCGGCAAGCAACCACCAAACCCAATTTGGAATACTGAAAGGTTTTGGAACATCTACCGCCGGTTTTATAGGATACATTTTTTGGCGGGTGGTATCAACTTTTACATCGGCAACCTCAACTCTAAAAGAATCGGTTAAATATTCCCGATTCTGAATAATAACCTTTTGCTGCGGAATAGTGTATGCGCCGGAATCGAATTGGGTAAGAGAATATTTCTTTATAAGTCTGAAACGATCTTCTACCGTAGTGGTATCAGCGCCTAAAGATTCTACCATTTCCATAGGATCAAAAGTTTGTCCTTCAGGAAAAACCACCAAATCGGTTGAATCGGTTTCTACTTCAATACTAAAAATGACCTGCTCCCCGATCTTGATCGCCGATGAATCTATTTCAGCATTTATTTGCGGTTGCTGGGCAAAAGCCTGAAAACATAACAACAAAAAAACCGGCAGGATTGCCGTTTTATAAAAATTGAATGTTGCCAATAATTTACTTTTCATTCTTCTTAACCTCTTCTTTTAAAATAGCCCAGTAATTTCTTTACGTAACTTTCATCAACGCGATTATTGATAACTCCTGCACCGCTAAGCGTAAAACTTTCGTTGAAGTAAGCCGCTCTTCCGCGATAATATTCAGCATAACTTTTTCTAACCGATTTAGAACCGGTGTTTACTGTTACATACTCGCCGGTTTCCTCATCCAACATTTGTACCAATCCCAAATTTGGGATTTCTTCTTCAGCCGAATCGTAAACCCTAATTCCTGTAACATCGTGCTTATTGCCCGCTATCTTTAAGGTTTGCTGGTAATCGTCGTCCATAAAATCTGAAAGCATAAAGACAATCGCCTTTTTCTTCATCACATTAGACAGGTATTTTATGGCAACAGCTAAATCGGTTTTTTTAGATGTCGGTTTGAATTCTATTAATTCGCGAATAATTCGCAATACGTGATAACGCCCTTTTTTGGGCGGAATATATAGCTCTATTTTATCTGAAAATAGCATCAGCCCAATCTTGTCGTTGTTCTGGGTGGCCGAAAAAGCCAAAGTTGCCGCAATTTCGGTGATTACATCTTTTTTAAGTTGATTTTGTGTTCCGAAGAATTCTGAACCAGAAACATCTACTATAAGCATCATGGTAAGTTCCCGTTCTTCCTCAAAAACCTTTATAAAAGGTTCGCTGTACCGCGCGGTAACGTTCCAGTCTATATTTCTAACATCGTCGCCAAATTGATATTGTCGCACTTCGCTAAAAGTCATTCCTCGACCTTTAAAAGTAGAATGATATTCCCCGCCAAAAACGTGATCGCTCAAACGCCGGGTTTTTATTTCAATCTTTCTTACTTTTTTTAAAAGCTCTTTGGTATCCATTAGGAAACGGTTGTGTTTTTACACAGCAAATAATTGGAAAATGCGAATATTAGGTAAAAAATGAAGTCTATGGCACCTCTATCTCGTTTACAATTTTATGCACAATATCTTCTGAAGTTACATTTTCGGCCTCGGCCTCATAGGTAATTCCAATTCTATGGCGAAGTACGTCTAGAACCACTGCCCTAACGTCTTCAGGAATTACATAACCACGGCGCTTTATAAATGCATAACATTTTGAAGCTCTCGCCAGGTTGATACTTCCCCTTGGTGAAGCGCCAAAACTTATTAAAGGTTTTAGATCTTTTAAATTATATTTTTCAGGAGTTCTGGTGGCGAAAATAATATCGAGGATATATTTTTCAATCTTTTCATCCATATAAACTTCCCTGGCGGCTTGTTGTGCACGTAAAATTTGCTCGATGCTCACCACAGGATTTACCTTTGGAAATTCCCCTCTCAAATTGGCGCGCATAATTAACTGCTCGTCGTTAATTTCGGGATAATCTATAACGGTTTTTAGCATAAAACGGTCTACCTGGGCTTCAGGCAAAGGATAAGTTCCTTCCTGCTCTACCGGGTTTTGAGTAGCCATTACTAAAAATGGTTTATCTAAAATAAAAGTTTCTTCGCCAATGGTTACTTGCTTTTCCTGCATAGCCTCTAGCAAAGCCGATTGTACTTTAGCCGGAGCACGGTTAATCTCATCTGCCAGCACGAAATTTGCGAAAATCGGGCCTTTTTTAATACTGAAATCATTCAGCTTCATATTGTAGATCATAGTACCAACAACATCTGCAGGCAATAGATCTGGTGTAAACTGAATCCTGCTGAAACTGCCGTGAACGGCCTGAGAAAGTGTATTAATTGCCAGGGTTTTTGCTAAACCGGGAACACCCTCAAGCAAAATATGACCCTGCCCCAATAAACCTATAAGTAAGCGCTCCATCATATGCTTCTGCCCTACTATAACTTTATTGACTTCAGTATTTAGTAAATCTACAAAAGCACTTTCCCTCTCTATTTTTTCATTTAAACTTGCAATATCTACAGAGGCGTTGTTATCTATCATTTTATGCGTATTTAAGACCTTAAATTCGTGGCCGCAAATTGGAAAATTATTAGCGTTTCTGCTGTTAATGTATGGTTAAAAAACAAAAGAGCGGCTAAAAATAGCCGCTCTTTTTTTATGAGGGAAATCTTTTTTAATTATTCCAAATAAATAGTTTCAAGATCGTTTGCCTCACCTGCTTCTACTTCTACATTGTCTTCAGTTACCATTTCCAGTCCGGTTTCAGCATCTGGAGTAATGGTTACCTGGTAAGTTCCTTCTGGAACACCGTGTAGCGCAAAATTTCCATTTTCATCGGTATAAGCTGAGATAATATGACTGGCATTTTGAGCCTTCACCAAAGATCTTGTCTCGTTAGGATGCACTTCTCCCACTATTGAACCGGTATTAGCCATAGCTGACATTCTAATTACAGGCTTTAAAATATATCCCGCATTGCCGTTTTCTACAACAGATTCATCTACATTAAAATCCAGAAGGTATTCATAACTTTCTCCAGCTTCTAACTCCTGCTGAACATTTAATTTCAATCCAGATTGTTGTGCACTTGGGGTAGCCATAGGGATTTCCTCTCCATCTATTACTACAGCGTTGTCAGGTCCTAAAACCAACCTTATTTGATCAAGATAACCTGCAGGAATTTCAACATCGGCCAATAATTGTGATACTCCTCCGGTTAATAGCAATAAATCGTAACGGTCGGCTTCTACATTAGAAAGGCTTTCCCATTCAGCTTCTTCCTCGCCAACTGCGGCTTCAGTTTTAATCATCACATCCTGTACATCTACCCAAACTTTCTCATAGTCTCCGGGAGCATCTGTCATTCTAACCGTTAATTGGGCATTGCCTTCATCGATATTATCAGTATCATCATCACTACAACTGGTAAATCCAAAAGCGATCACCGCTGCAAGCAGTAAGCTTTTTAACTTTAGGCTCTTCATCGTTCTTTTCATAAATAGGTTTATTAATTGTTTAGAGATGAAAACGCAGCATAGTCGATTAAATTTTACGCAGGAGAATAGATTAACTAAATTTAACAGGATTTTAAATTGGATATATAAAGCCAAGCCAGTTACTTGTATACATTTAAGAAATAGAAAAAAAGCTTATGAAAACTGCATTAATTACCGGAGCGACCAGCGGAATCGGGAAAGCTACCGCCAGCGCACTCGCCAGAGAAGGCATAAACCTTATTCTTTGCGGAAGAAGGGAAAAGAGACTAGCCGAATTAAAACAAGAATTATCTAAAAGAGTGGCGGTTTACACGCTTTGTTTTGACGTTCGAGATAGAGAAAAGGTTTTTGAAAAGATTAACAGCCTCCCCGAAAAATTTAGGACAATAGATATTTTGATAAATAATGCCGGAAATGCACACGGTTTAGACCCAATTCAGGATGGAAATATAGACGATTGGGATGCGATGTTGGATATTAACGTAAAAGGATTGTTGTATGTAAGCAAAGCGATTTTTCCGAAAATGATAAGTCAGGGTGCAGGGCATATACTCAATATTGGATCTACAGCTGGAAAAGAAGTTTATCCAAATGGGAATGTTTATTGTGCCAGCAAATATGCGGTAGATGCACTAAACCAGGCAATGCGCATAGACCTCAACAAACACGGAATTCGAGTTGGAGCTGTAAATCCAGGTCTCACACAAACCGAATTCAGTGAAGTGAGATTTAAAGGAGATTCTGAAAAGGCAAAAAATGTATATGAAGGTTTCACTCCGCTACGTCCGGAAGATATTGCAGATATTATTCGGTTTGTGGTAACAAGACCTTATCACGTGAATATTGCAGATTTAGTAGTGATGCCAACCGCTCAAGCGAATAGTACCACAGTAAATAAAAATAATGAATAAAAAGTTTTCCGCCAGAGTTTATGCTGAGCATAGTCGAAGTGCGTAAATGACAAAGCAACATGATTAATAAACGGCTTTTAATAAAGAACCTGCTCGCTCACAACGACGAGAACAGCTTTTACGACAAAAAGCTGAAGCTCAACATTGGTGAACGGGAAGGGAAAGCCAAGTTTTTGAAGCACGTTTGCGCGCTTTCCAATTCTAATCCCGAGAATAATTCTTATATCGTAATTGGGGTTCAGGATGAAGATAACAGTATTGTTGGCACCGATTTCTTTGATGACAGTAAAATTCAAAATCTCATAAATGCTTATTTAAGCAATCCTCCTTTAATTTCTTATGAAAATATCCCTTTTCCGCATTTGCCGGGGAATCTCGTGGTAGGTTTGGTAAGCATAAGGCCCAATCACGGAAAAATTTGTTCGCTTAGAAAGAATATCTGGAAGTATTATGGAGGCTCGGTTTTCCTAAGGGATGGGAGCATCAGTATGCCCAAAGTTTTTGATATTCAAATTACTGATGTGAATTCAGAAATAGTAGACTCTATAGAAAAACATTCCCATAATAATATTGAATTAACCCTGGATGGCGTGTTCGATTTTCTTCAGAAAAGAAAAGATTACAACGCTACTTACAAGGTTTTTAAGGAATATTTTGTGGTTTGCTGGGCGGGAAAAAAGATCCAGGCAAAAAACGAAACGTTTTATTCTCGTGTAGATATAGAATTAATTAATGAACAGGTGAAATTATTTTATTCAGACCTGGACCAGGTGAGCATCAGTCTTACCGAACAAGAATTTAAGATCCTGGAATATGTGCAGTTGGGATTGCACGATAAATATCAATTTTATCCGCTGGAAGAAGTAACCATTAGTTTTAAAGACAGTGTAAGTTATGATATTGAGAGCAAACTGTTATTTGAGCCACCGGAATTCGACAAAAAAACGCTTTATCATATTTACAACATTAACAGTAAGCTTTTAGAAAGACTTAAAAAGAAACTTCCTTTAGACAAACAACAAACAAAAGACTTAAAAAATTTGCCCTCAACTTATTTACTTTGTTATTTAAATAACTTTGAGCAGGCAATAGACAAACTGGAGGAAGCAAAACCTTATTTGAAAGAATACAGCCAGGAAGTTTATAATTATTATAAAGAAAGTATGCGAATTTTAAGAAAAGTAAAATACAATTAATATGGGCCGAAGCATTGCTATTGGGGACATTCACGGCGGATTAAAAGCTTTAATACAACTCCTTGAAAAAATAGAAGTCACCCCTGATGATGAACTAATTTTCCTGGGCGATTATGTAGATGGCTGGAGCGATTCGGCCAATGTGGTTTCATATCTCATAGAATTTGCCAAACAAAACACTTGTATTTTTATTCGCGGAAATCACGACGATCTTACGCATCGCTGGCTCGAATCAGGAGAACTCAACGAAAAATGGCTGGAACATGGCGGCCAATCGAGCATTGATGCTTATCGAAATTTCTCTGCGGAAAAAATAGAAAAACATATCGAGTTTTTTAATCAGATGGTTAATTATTACGTCGATAAGAAAAACAGGCTTTTTGTACACGCCGGGTTCACAAACCAGCACGGCCCAGAACAGGAATACCATGACACGGGATTCTACTGGGACCGCACTTTATGGGAAATGGCACTCTCCTTAGATAAAAATATAAAGCCGGATGATATAATTTACCCGAAACGTCTTCAAATTTTTGATGAAATCTTTATTGGTCACACCCCGGTAACTCGAATTAATGAAAACGCCCCGGTAAAACGTGCAAACATCTGGAACGTAGATACCGGCGCCGCATTTATGGGAAAATTATCGGCTATAGATGTAAATTCAAAAGAAATTTGGCAAAGTGAACCGGTTTTTAAGCTATACCCCGATGAGGAAGGCAGAAATTAAGACGATTTTACCAGAAAACGCTTATACTCTTTATATCTTTGTACTTTAAGGATTTTGACTTTTATTTAAGCTAAATTATATTAGTGAAAATTTTAAACATAATTCTTGAAGCAATAATTATAAATCCAGCAGGATTGCGCAACGCCTGCTCCAATTAACATAGAATGGCCCTCGACAATATTAGATTAGAAGTAATGAATACCGTTGAAAAAGAGGTAGATGGTTTCATCGAGAAATTCCTTATTCCGGTAGAAGAAATTTGGCAACCCACAGATCTTCTTCCCAATTTACAGGGAGAAAATTATATGGATGAGCTTACCCAAATTAGGGAAGAAGCTAAAGAACTCGAATACGATTTTTGGGTAGTTCTAGTTGCCGATATGGTTACCGAAGAAGCCTTACCAACCTACGAATCCTGGCTTATGGATATGGAAGGTGTAAAGCAACACGGTAAAAGTCGCGGTGAGGAAAATGCCTGGTCTAAGTGGGTTCGCCACTGGACGGGAGAAGAAAACCGCCACGGAGATACACTTAACAAATATCTCTATCTCTCGGGCAGGGTAAATATGCGCGAGATAGAAAAAACGACTCAATATTTAATTAGCGATGGTTTTGATATCGGTACCGGTCGTGATCCATATAAAAACTTTGTATATACCAGTTTCCAGGAATTGGCTACAAATATTTCACATAAGCGTGTTGGCCAACTAGCCAAAAAGAAAGGCAATAAAATGCTTGGGAAAATGTGTAATATCATTGCCGGAGACGAGATGAGACATTATATGGCTTATCGGGAATTTGTAAAGACTATTTTTGAACACGATCCCAGCCAAATGATGCTGGCTTTTCACGATATGATGAAAAGAAAGATTGTTATGCCTGCACAATTTCTTCGCGAGAGCGGACAGGGAATAGCAGAAGCTTTTGAAAACTTCTCAAATGCAGCACAAAGGCTTGGCGTATATACGACTTACGATTATATAGAAATTCTTGAAAAACTAAATACTTACTGGGAAATAGATAAAATGCGCTCCCTAACCGATGAAGCTGAAAAAGCCAGGGATTATCTTATGAGATTGCCAGATAGAATGCGAAGAATTGCAGATCGTATGGCGATTCCGCAAGATCAACATACTTTTAAGTGGGTGGAAGCTAACGGAAGGATATAGAAATTCTCTATATAAAAAATTAAACCTCACAGTATTCGATTCGAATCGAAACTGTGAGGTTTTTTATTGAATATCATTCTTCTGAAATCTTAAAAATCAGGACGTTTGTTTTTTCCAGATCTTATAAGTGATAAGGTCTTTTTCAATTAGATTTAAGCAAAAAGCAATTACTGCTGCATCATCCAGGTAACCGATAATTGGAATAAAATCGGGGATTAGATCTATTGGAGAAAGTACGTAAAGTAAAGCGCCACCAATAGCGGCAACAACATTAAAAGGAACTTCACGATAATTTCCGTTTGCATAATCTCGAAGCAAATTAAAAAGCAATTGCGCGTCATCTATATAACGTTGCAGTTTTCCTTTATTCTCAAATTTAGATTTTATCGCTTCCTCATCTTCCAAAACATTGTGTACATCCTCTTCTTCAAAATCATCCTGACGTTTTTTATGTTCCTTTTTAATCGTTTCGTTATCTATTTTGCTCATTGTTCATTTTTTAATGCCTACAAAGTATAAAATTATTACTGAAGGCTGAATTATGGAAATGCTAAAATATTAGAAAAAATAAACCTCACAGATTTTGAAAGCTGTGAGGTTTAAATATTACAAGAATTAAGCTTTACTCCAAATCAAACTTAATTCCTTGTGCCAGTGGCAGTTCAGTAGTATAATTGATCGTATTGGTTTGACGTCTCATATAGATTTTCCAGGCATCAGAGCCGGATTCTCTTCCACCGCCTGTTTCCTTTTCACCTCCAAAAGCACCGCCAATTTCAGCACCTGAAGTTCCTATATTCACATTCGCTATCCCACAATCTGAACCTTCTACAGAAAGAAAACGCTCGGCTTCCCTTAAATTATTGGTCATTATTGCTGAAGAAAGTCCCTGCACCACCCCGTTTTGTAACTCAAGAGCGTTAGAAACATCTCCTGAATATTTCATGATATAAAGCACCGGTGCAAAAGTTTCGTGTTGTACAATCTTAAATTCATTTTTAGCTTCAGCAATGGCTGGTTTTACATAGCAACCGCTTTCGTAACCCTCACCTTCAAGCACTCCGCCTTCAACTAAGATCTTTCCGCCTTCTTCCAAAACCTTATCTAAAGCGCTCTGGTAATTTTTCACCGCATCTTTATCGATAAGCGGCCCCACGTGATTATTTTCATCTAAAGGATTCCCGATTCGCAACTGCTTATACGCTTTTACGATCGCGTCTCTTACTTTATCGTAAATAGATTCGTGAATAATCAATCTTCGGGTTGACGTACAACGCTGTCCACAAGTTCCTACTGCTCCAAAGACAGCTCCGATTACCGTATTTTTAATATCGGCATCCGGGGTTACGATAATTGCATTATTTCCCCCTAATTCAAGAAGCGATTTTCCTAATCTTGCGGCTACGGCCTGGGCTACAATTTTTCCCATTTTAATAGAACCGGTAGCCGAAATCAAGGGAACACGTTTATCGTTGGTCATCATTTCACCCACTTTATAATTGCCGGTGATTAATGAAGAAATTCCTGCCGGCACATCATTTTCGGCAAAAACACGGGCAGCGATATTTTGACAAGCAACGGAAGTTAACGGAGTTTTCTCTGAACCTTTCCAAACACAAGCATCACCGCAAACCCAGGCCAAAGCCGTATTCCACGACCAAACCGCCACAGGAAAGTTAAACGCTGAAATTATCCCAACCACGCCTAGCGGATGGTACTGCTCATACATTCTATGTCCGGGTCGTTCAGAATGCATAGTTAATCCGTGTAACTGACGTGAAAGTCCAACTGCAAAATCGCAGATATCTATCATTTCCTGAACTTCACCCAAACCTTCCTGGTAAGATTTCCCCATTTCGTAGGAAACCAATTTGCCCAGAGGTTCTTTTAATCTTCTTAATTCGTCATTGAATTGGCGAACCACTTCTCCACGAAGCGGTGCCGGCCAGGTGCGCCATTCTTTAAATCCTGCTTCAGCAGTTTTGATTACTCTTTCATAATCTTCTTTTGTGGTAGCTTTAACTTTTCCAATCAAAGCGCCATCTACTGGCGAATAAGACTCGATTACTTCTCCACTACTAAAAAAATCTTTTCCCGTTGAGGTTCCATTATTAGTTTCCTCTAAACCGAGATCCTTTAAAGCCTGTTTAATTCCGAATTTTTCTGCTATTTCACTCATTAATTTGTAAATTTTATCTGTTCTTTTGTGTGTTTCTTGCTAAAATAATAAAAAAAATGCTATTCCGTTTCGGCTACAAAACGTTCATCTACCGGCATTACCTCTCCACAATTATCACAAGTTCGCAAATCCTTGCTTCCGTAGAAATGTTTAAAATACCTTAGAAAATCCTTTTCGATATCTTCAAGCGGAAAATAAACCTCATACAATTTATGGTTGCAATTATCGCAAAACCATAAAAGTCCGTCTTTTGCTTCTAGTTGCGTGCGTTTTCGCTCCACCACCAGGCCAATAGAACCTTCTTTTCTAACCGGCGAATGTGGAACTTTACCGGGATGCAAATACATATCTCCGGGCCCTAACTGCATTGTTTTTTTCTTACCATCTTCCTGTATATGCACTTCAATTTCCCCCTCCAGCTGATAGAAAAGCTCTTCCGTCTCGTTGTAATGATAATCTTTGCGCGCATTTGGGCCGGCAACTACCATTACAATGTAGTCTTCAGATTCTTTGTAGAGGTTTCGGTTTCCTACCGGCGGTTTAAGTGATTCCCGGTTTTGCTCAATCCATTTATTGAGGTTAAAAGGTTTATTTACTGCCATAACTTCTTTATTATATTGCTTAAAATTACAACTTAAAGCTTAGAAAAAAGCCCGATTTTCTTATCTTTTTGGGCGCCTTAGCGGGCTATTCGCTACAAGTCCTCGTAGCCTATCGGCTCCTTTGGGCTTTACGATGTTATCCCTAAAGCAAATGCGAGAAATTTTACAAAATGCTTATCTTCGGCGTAAAATCTATCCTTTTATGAAAAAAACATTCCTGTTATTCAGTTTGTCCCTCTTTTTAGCCTGCAATACTTCAATTGAAAACGAAACCAATGAAAATCAAACTCCCGAAACCGAAAAAGCCCAGGATTCCGTAGAGAATTTTGGGATTGTAATTCACGGTGGAGCGGGAACAATTCTGAAAGAAAATATGAGCGATTCCCTTGAACAAGCCTACAAAGCCAAACTTGAGGAAGCCATACGAACCGGACACGAAATCTTAGCAAATGGTGGAACTGCAATAGAAGCAGTGCAACGCACTATAAATATAATGGAGAATTCACCGCTGTTTAACTCGGGCAAAGGTGCTGTTTTTACCAATGAAGGGAAAAATGAACTTGATGCCTCAATTATGGACGGTGAAACTCTAAATGCTGGTGCGGTATCTGGAGTAACCACGGTTAAAAATCCAATAAATTTAGCCTGGGAAGTGATGGAAAATTCAGAGCACGTGATGCTTTCAGGAAAAGGCGCTGAGCAGTTTGCTGAAGAACGCAATTTGGAAATTGTAGACCCAGAATATTTCTATACCGAAAACCGATTTAAAAGTTTAGAACGTTTAAAAGCAAGAGATTCAGAAAAAACCGAGCTGGATCACGATGGTAAGACCGCTTTTGTAGATCCGTTTATCAAAGATTCTAAATTTGGCACGGTAGGCTGCGCGGCTTTAGATAAAAATGGAAACCTGGCCGCAGGAACTTCAACCGGCGGAATGACCAACAAAAAATGGGGGCGTATTGGCGATGCACCAATAATTGGAGCCGGCACTTACGCAAACAATAAAACTGCGGCAATCTCGGCAACAGGTTGGGGCGAATTTTTTATTCGTGGCGTGGTGGCTTACGATATTTCTGCGCTCATGGAATATAAAGAAATGAGTCTTTCCGAGGCTGCAAAAGAAGTAATTCAGAGAAAGAACCCCGAACTTGGAGGAAGTGGCGGCATCATTGCCATAGACCACAGTGGAAATGTTTCAATGGAATTCAATACTGCCGGAATGTACCGTGCAAAAATGAATAAAGACGGGGAACTGGAAATAGGAATCTACAGCGAATAAATTCTTTGTTCATCATTTTTTAAAGCCCAACCTAAAAAGTTGGGCTTTTTCTTTTAACTCAATTTTAAAAATAATTAGTTCGGAAAATCCCGAACTAATTATAATTTTGCAAATCTTTTAAAAAAAATAAAATGAAGAAACAGTACAGTTTAATTTTAACCCTGGTATTTATTTTATGTTTTGGACAGGTTTTTTCTCAGCGATTATCGCGTGAGAAAATAAAGGACACTATAGAGAAAATGCCCACTTTTTCTATACATAAGGATAATTATTTCATCACCGGAATTTCTACAAATACCGATATTTCTTCAAAAACTGCCGATGCAAAATATCAAATTAGCTTTAAAGCATTAGTGACGCGGAATACCTTACCCTTTGAAACGCATATGTTCCTTACCTATACCCAAAAGGCTTTTTGGAATGTTTATGAATTTTCAAGTCCCTTCCGCGAGCTTAACTTCAACCCTGGTATCGGATTAGGAAAACCCGTTTATAATAAAAAAGATCGTTTAGCAGGAATGGCATACTTACAGCTGGAACACGAATCTAACGGGCGGGATAGCATTTATTCCCGAAGCTGGAATTCTCTTTCATTAAGTTACCATACCGCTATAAATAAAAACCTTTTGCTTAGCGTGAAGGGCTGGCTACCCTTTCGATACAAGAAAGATAATCCGGAATTGATAGATTATGTTGGCTATGGTAAACTAAGCCTTACCTATAATCTAATTCCGAATAAATTACTTATAGATCTCATGTTAAGAAAAGGTATTAAGGACTGGAATGGTTTAAAGGAAATGCCGAAAGCCTTATCAACTTTGAAGAAAACCGAAGTATGATACGCGCAGGATTTGTGTTGAAATCAGACGAACTAAACTTTCTGAAATCTTTGCCGGATGCTTTTTAACAAACCTTTTGTTTTTTGGTTCGGTTTTTTCGGAACTAAATACTAATTTCGCAGCTTCAATTTAGGAAAATGAATAAAACTGACTTAGAAACACAAAAAGTACGTCTTATAGAAAAATTGGGGGTACAGTTTGAAAAAGAGCACCAGTTAGCTCCAGTGGCGGCCAGAATTTTTGCCACACTTATTGTTACCGGAAGAAAAGGGATCACTTTTGACCAATTGGTCAAAGATTTAAATGCAGGAAAAAGTACGGTTTCAACCCATTTAGAACATCTACAGGCAACCAATCGCATTGAGTATTATACCAAATCTGGAGATCGAAAGCGGTATTTCAAGGTAAAACCAGATCTGATGGAAAATCATATTGATGAGTTGACAGCGAAGTGGGAGGCTCAAAAATGCATTCATAAAGAAGTACTGGAATATAAGTTGAAAAGCAACGAATTAAATAAAGAAGACCCACCTTTTGATGTGGAGTTTCAGGAAAGCCTGCTGGACTTTTTAGCTGAAGCGACCGCGGCACTTAATAAATTAAAGAAGAACATCAACAACCATTAATTACACACTAAATAGCAATGAAAAAGATAATATATTTTAGCCTATTTATAAGTGCTGCAATTTTCACTTCCTGCGCAGATAGCAATGGAGGGCAGCAAGCAGCACAAGCACAGGGACCTCAACCTTATCCTGTATTGGAAGTCCCAACAAAAACGGTTACCGGATATACCTCTTACCCAACCAGTATTGAAGGTGTGGTAAATAGTGAAGTTAGGGCAAAAGTTTCCGGTTATATAACTGATGTTCTGGTAGATGCTGGTTCAAAAGTGAGGAAAGGACAATTGCTCTTTAAGCTTGAAACCCAATCTTTATCTGGCGATGCTGCAGCGGCTAAAGCCAATGTTAACGCTGCAAAGGTAGAAGTAGAAAAGCTAAAACCTTTGGTGGAAAAAGAAATTATTAGCTCTGTACAACTCGAAACTGCTAAAGCACAACTCGCTCAAGCTGAAGCGAATTATAACAGTATTGCCGCTAATATAGATTATGCCAATATTAAAAGTCCGGTAGACGGCTACGTGGGTAATATCAATTTTAGAAATGGGGCATTAGTTTCACCCGGCGACCCCACTCCTCTTACCACGATTTCTCAAACTGACGAAGTTTATGCTTTCTTTTCTATGAACGAGAAAGACTTTTTAAGTTTTATGAATACTACCGAGGCCAATTCTATGGAAGAAAAAATTAAGAATCTGCCCCAAATTAATTTGATACTGGCCAACGGGAATGAATACGAAAAAAAAGGAACTATAGAAACAATTTCAGGGGAAATAAACCAGCAGACCGGAACAGTAACTTTTCGGGCAAAATTTGATAATACCAACGGTTTACTTAGAAATGGAAGTAGCGGAACGGTTAAAATACCTAATGTTTATGAAAACGCAGTGATAGTCCCTACCCTTTCCACATTTGAACAACAGGGTAAAACTTTTGTATATAAAATGCAACCAGATTCCAGCCTGGTAGCTTCCTCTTTAAATATTATAGCAGAAATAAATAATGTTTATGTAGTAGATGGAGATGTAGAAGAAGGAGCAAAAATATTAGCCAAAGGAGCGAATAAGGTGCAACCCGGCACCAAGATTCAGCCGCAACCTATCGCATTAGATAGCATTGTGAATTCCTTCAATACCGTTTTTAAATAAATAGCTATGCTAAAAACCTTTATAGAACGTCCCGTATTATCTACAGTTATATCTATCATCATCGTGATGTTGGGTATATTGGGACTATCAGAACTACCGGTTACTCAATACCCAGATATTGCACCGCCTACAGTACAGGTAAATGCGACTTATCCCGGTGCCAATGCCGAAACAATACTTGAAAGTGTAGTTGTTCCTATTGAAGAGCAAATTAATGGTGTGGAAGGAATGACATACCTTACCTCCAGTGCCAGTAACAATGGTAGTGCCAGTATCACAGTGTTTTTTGAACAGGGCTACGATCCAGATATCGCAGCGGTAAACGTTCAAAACCGGGTTTCCAGAGCAAACGCGGTATTACCAGATGAAGTTATTCGTGCGGGTGTCATCACTACCAAAAGACAAAATTCTGCTTTATTATATGCCGGTTTATATTCTACCAACCCAGACTATGACGATACTTTTATTCAGAATTATTTGAATATTAACGTGAAACCCGAATTGCAACGTATTAACGGTGTTGGGGAGGTTAACGTGTTTGGTGGAAAAGATTACGCGATGCGTGTTTGGTTAGATCCGGCTAAAATGGCTAATTATGGTTTGGTTCCCAGCGATGTAACAGCCGCTATAGGAGAGCAAAGTTTAGAGGCAGCTGCCGGAGCTTTGGGCCAAAATGCCGGAGAGTCTTTTGAATATGTTTTAAAGTACAAAGGGCGCTATAAAACTGCCGAAGAGTACGAAAATATCATTATTTCCGCCCAGGATAACGGCCAGTTTCTTAGAGTAAAAGATGTGGGAACTGTAGAGTTGGATGCTTTCTCTTATTCCTCTCTCTCCAGATCTAAAGGGCATCCCGCAATTAGTTTTGGTGTTTTCCAAACTCCAGGCTCTAATGCACAGGAAGTTATCGAAGAAATCTATGTAAAATTAGATGACTTAAAAGAAGATTTTCCTGAAGGTGTAGATTACATTATTAACTATGATACCAACAAATTTTTAACCGCATCTATAGGAAAAGTAAGAACCACTTTAATTGAAGCTTTCTTACTGGTATTCTTAGTGGTATTTGTATTTCTTCAGGATTTAAAATCTACTTTAATTCCTGCGATTGCCGTTCCTGTTTCGATTATTGGAACATTTTTCTTCCTGGGAGTTTTAGGGTATTCAGTTAACTTGCTTACATTATTCGCCCTGGTACTGGCCATTGGTATTGTAGTAGATGATGCCATTGTGGTGGTAGAAGCCGTCCACGCCAAACTGGAGGATGGTGCAGAAAGTGCGAAAAAAGCTTCAGTTTCAGCTATGAGTGAAATAGCGGGAGCTATTGTTTCCATTACTTTGGTAATGGCAGCGGTTTTTATTCCTATTACATTTATCAAGGGACCATCTGGGGTGTTTTATGAACAATTTGGTGTGACCCTAATTATAGCAATCTTAATTTCAGCAGTAAACGCCTTAACGCTAAGTCCGGCATTATGTGCGGTTTTCTTAAAACCACATTCAGAAAAACAGAAAAAGCAAAACCTCTTACAAAGATTTTATACCGCATTTAATACTGCATTTAAAACTACAACCAGAAAATATACGAACTCGCTTGGCTTTTTAGTAAAACACAAATGGATAACTTTTTTAATCCTTGCCATAGCTGCAGCAGGGATTTTCTGGGCAGATAGTTCTATACCTAAAGGTTTTGTGCCTACTGAAGATCGCGGGGTGATTTTCGTAAATGCCGAACTTCCTCCTGGCTCATCCCTGGATAGATCTTATCAGGTTTCGCAAACCCTTTATGATCAAATGGAAAGTATAGAAGGAGTTAGAACAGCAACTGTTATTGCCGGACGAAACTTTTTCTCCGGTGCAGGTAGTTCTAATGCCATGGGTTTCATTATTCTTGAAAACTGGGAAGACCGGGAAACAGATGAAACTTCGGTAGAAGGAATCATAGCTCAATTAAACAAAAAAGCAGCCGCAATTAGTGATGCTGAAATCATCTACTTTACTCCACCCAGTGTTCCTGGATTTGGTAGTGCAGATGGTTTTGAAATGCAGTTGGTTGATAGGTCTTCCGGTCAATTAAAGGAGCTAGACCAAACAGCGACAAACTTTGTAGGAAATCTTATGCAAAGATCCGAAATCGCTTTTGCTTCAAATCCTTTCAGCACAAACTATCCACAATTACAAATGGATATTGATGTGCCAAAAGCAAAAGAAGCCGGCGTAAGTATTAGTGATATTTTAAGCACTTTACAAGGATACATTGGAGGTGTTTATACTGCGAACTTTAGCCGATTTGGGAAACAATACAGGGTGTTTGTTCAGGCGTTGCCCGAAGATCGGGTAGACGAGGAAAGTTTAAACAGTATGTTTGTAAAGACTCCGGGAGGTGAAATGGCTCCGGTTTCTCAATTTGTTACTTTAGATCGAATTTACGGTCCTCAAACCGTAACGCGTTTTAATCTATTTAACGCGGTAACCCTTACGGGGTCTTCTGCCCCAGGTTATAGTTCTGGAGATGCAATTACCGCAATAGAGGAAACTGCAGCACAAAGTTTGCCTAACGAATATGACATTGCTTTCTCCGGTCTTACCAGGGAAGAAATAGCTTCGTCAGGGCAGGCAGGAATAATATTCCTCTTAAGTATTGTATTTGTTTACTTTTTACTGGCAGCACAATACGAAAGTTACCTTTTACCATTTTCAGTAATCCTTTCGCTACCCATTGGGGTTGCAGGAGCATATTTCACAACCTGGATAGCAGGCTTACAGAATAACATATACTTCCAGATAGCCTTGATCATGTTAATTGGGTTACTGGCGAAAAATGCAATTCTAATCGTAGAATTTGCCATACAAAGGCGTAGAGAGGGTATGCCTTTAACCGAAGCTGCAATAGATGGTGCCCGTGTGAGATTGAGACCTATTTTAATGACTTCCTTCGCATTTATTTTAGGACTAACTCCTTTGGTACTTGCTACAGGTGTAGGAGCCGAAGGAAACAGGTCTATTGGTACAGGAGCTGCCGGCGGATTGCTAATTGGAACGGTTGTAGGTGTTTTTGTAATTCCTATTCTTTATATCATATTCCAATGGTTACAAGAAAAAATTTCGGGCGCTCCTGAAGCAGCTCAAACAGAAAAAAAATCAATTTCTGAAAAAGCATAATGATGAGAAGAAACAGTATATATAAATTTTTACTGGCAGGAGCCGTACCATTTTTACTGGTTTCTTGCTTTGCCGCTAAAGAATACGAACGTCCTGAACTGGAAGAAATTTCTGAAGAACTCTATCGAACAGATAAGCTTCCGCAGGATTCACTAAGTATGGCCGTGATTTCCTGGACAGAAATTTTTACCGATCCTATTTTGAGAAGCCACATTAATGAAGGTCTCGAGAACAATATAGATATTCGTATTGCTATTCAGCAAATGTTAGCGGCAGAAGCTTATGCAAAACAAGGAAAAGCCAGCTATTTTCCCACTCTGAGTGCGGGACCATCTGTGAGCCACCAAATCCTGTCTCCAAATAGCCAGTTCGGTTCTTTCTTTGACGGGAGTATTACCCAATACGATATTACAGGAAATCTCTCCTGGGAAGCCGATATCTGGGGGAAAATAAGAAGTAACGACCGTGCGTTCACCGCATCCTACCTGCAAAGTGAAGCCGCACATAAAGCGGTAAAATCGCAACTTATCGCTAATATCGCCAATAATTATTACCAGTTACTAAGCCTAGATGAACAACTTAGAATTGCTGAACAAACTGTGGAAACCAGGAAAAGCAGTCTGGAAACGACCGAAGCTTTAAAGCAAGCGGGAAATGTTACTGAAGTTGGCGTACAACAAACCAAAGCCCAATTGCATACAGCAGAAGCTTTGGTGGTTCAGCTTAAAAATCAAATACGCTTACTGGAAAATTCTTTCTCTATCTTATTAGGTGAAGGTCCCCAGCAAATAGAACGAACTGAATTATCTAAACAAAAAATTGTAACTCCTTTAAATACAGGAGTAGCATCTCAACTGCTAAGAAACAGGCCAGATGTGATTGCCGCCGAGTACGGACTAATTAATGCTTTTGAACTTACCAATGCGGCTCGCGCTAATTTCTATCCGTCGCTAACTTTAACTGCGGCAGGTGGTTTCCAGAGTTTGGAGCTGGATAAATTATTAAATGCTAATTCCCTTTTTGCCAATTTGGGTGCTTCACTATTACAGCCAATTATCAACAAACGGCAAATAAGAACGCAGTATGAAGTTTCACAAGCCCAACAGCAACAAGCCTTGCTAAACTTTAAACAAGCAATCTTGGTGGCAGGCAGGGAAGTTTCTGATGCACTTTCCAACTACCAGGCAAGTACCGAACGTATAGAAATTCTTGAAAAGGAATATGAAGCATATAACAAAGCTTCAGGTTATTCAGAAGAATTGCTTAATAATGGTATGGTAAATTACCTTGAAGTTTTAACGGCGAGAGAGAATGCTTTAAACTCTCAGCTAAACTTAATTAATGCTGAATATAATAAATTAAATTCCATCGTAAATCTTTATAAAGCCCTTGGTGGAGGCTGGCAATAAATTGTATTGAATTTGTTTTGTTAATTGTTGAAGAAACAGCTCCAGAATTAAATTTTGGGGCTGTTTTTTGTTGAAATTTAGATTTATTTTCGACTAACCCGGTAAATTCTGTAACTTTAAGAAAGATAAAAATTATGAAAAGTAATTTCAGTGAAATAATAAAGGACGAAAAACCAGTTTTAGTCGACTTTTATGCCGATTGGTGTGGCCCATGTAAAACCCTGGCGCCAATTTTAAAAGATGTAAAAGCCGAATTGGGGGACGGCGTGAAAATCGTAAAGATAGATGTAGATAAAAACCAGGAACTGGCCGGAAAATACCAGGTGCGCGGTGTACCTACAATGATACTTTTCAAAAACGGAGAACAACTTTGGAGACAATCCGGGGTTTTACAGAAAGCAGAAATTATTGAGGTGATTAATTCTAAATCATAATTCTTTTCGCCCTTGCGAGGGAGGGAATACTGAAGCAATCTCCGGATTTAAAGCATTGGTTTTAAACGGAAGATTGCTTCACCATTAAAAGGGTTATTAATGACATATGAAATTATTTAAACCTAAATACTTTCAGGCAAGCACTTCCTGGAATTCCGGTTTTTTTTCAATCACTTTTTTAGCAAAAGGACACAGCGGAATTACTTTTAATTTATTTTCCTTGGCAAAATCTACTGCAGCTTTAACCATTTTTTTACCAACACCTTCACCTTTAAAATCCGGATCTACTTCTGTGTGATCTATAATAAATTTACTTTTTCCGGCCCAGGTATAGGTCATTTTTCCGGCTTGTTTTTCATTTATCAATACTTGAAAAAAGCCCTTTTTTCCTTCGTCATGTTGTTCGATCTTCATAATTCACTTTTTAGATTATCGTACGCTTCTGCTCTAATTGAGCTTCCCTCCTTTGGCGGTCCACCAGGGATGCACTTCAACTTTTAACCGGCCGGCTTTTACCATTGGGTCCTGGTTTGCCAAACTATCTGCTTCTTCTTGCGTTGCGGTATTATAAACCGCGATTCCGCGAATATCGCCGTCACTAGCAAACGGACCAATTAAACTAGCGTAACCTTCTTCTGCCATTCTGGTTAAATAAGCCAGATGCTCTTTTTGTAATCTGGCAGCTTCAGTGGAATCCTGACTTCGGTTTTCGCCTCTTTTCAGAAAAACCATATAATATTGCTGCATCAAATAAGTAGTATCGCCTTCTTCATAAGTAAAGGTTTGGTAGCCTTTTTCTTTTAAATTATTCGCTACAGAATCTATATTTATTTCAGGTATTTTCACCTTCACTTCTTCAGGGCCGGGAATTCCGCGTTCCTGCTCCTGAATGTCGTTGCAGGAAATTATTAAAAACGGAAAAACGAGCGTATAAATTAATTTTTTCATCTAAATTTTCACCAGTTTTTATAAGGGTTTTTACTTAATTGGGAATTGTAATATTTTACATCTCCGGTTACTTCCTTTCCTAACCATTTCGGTTTCTGAAAAACATCGGTTTCCTTATTCAATTCAATTTCTGCCACGATCAAACCTTCATTTTTACCGTGAAACTCGTCAATTTCAAATATAAAATTACCTGCTTTTACCAAATACCGCGTTTTCTCTATAATTCCGGGCTCACAGAGCTCAAACAAAGCCTCGGCTTCCTTTTTATCAATTTCCTTTTCCCATTCAAAGCGGGTAAGTCCGTTTTTAGAGGATTTTCCTTTAATGGTCAAAAATGCTTTTTCGCCTGTAATTCTTAATCGCACCGTTCGCTCGGGATCGGTATTCAAAAATCCCTGTTTTATTCCGGAATTCTTACAAGCTTCCTTTCTAAAATCGTTAGAAACCACAAGGTATTTACGTTCAATTTCCTGCATTTAGTTATTGTGTGCTATATTTTTAATTTCATCTGAAGGAATTCTTTGCACGTCTAACTCTGGCGAATTAGCAATAGCTACCATCGCCCTGGCAATACTTTCGGCTGAAATAGATTTATATTTTCGCATAGTTCCGAGGAAGAAAGGATTGATAAAATTGAGCATTACTTTTCCAATCTTTTCAAAACTCCGACTTTCCTTCCGCTCACCGGTAATAAGCGACGGCTGCAAAATGTAGGTGTGCTTAATCTCAAGTTCCAAAACGTCCTTTTCCATTTTCCCTTTGGTACGGTTATAAAACACCCGGCTTTTTGGATTAGCACCCAGCGCAGAAACCACCAGAAAAGTGTCTATATTGTTTTCTTTGGAAAGTTTGGCGGCGGTAATAGGAATTCCGCGATCTATTTTGGTGTAAGTTTCATGGTCTGGAGTTTTACTCTTTGTGGTACCCACACAACAAAAAACCTCATCGCCGGTAAATTTATCTTTATGCTCCTCCAATTTAAAGAGATCTATTAAATGTTCCTCGATTTTAGGATGATCTATTTCTACTGAATTTCTGGAGAAAAGTTTAACCTTTTCATACCTATCGTCCTCCAGTAATTGCTGAAGTAACATTCCTCCGGTAAGGCCGGTAGCCCCTAAAATTATTGCTGTTTTTGGCATTATATACTTTTTTTTGAATGTTAATAATTGCTTCTCAACAATATTTAGTTTCGATAAATAATATAATCAAAATAAACCGTCCCGGTCTACGAACTAACGAAATTTTAAGAAAGCTTGTTTCTGTGAGAAATACAAAACCAGTACTTGTTTCTTTAACTTTGCACAGTGAGCGAAAAACTTCCTCTTCGAAAAATTATCCATATAGATATGGATGCGTTCTACGCTTCAGTAGAGCAACTGGATAATCCCGATTTACGCGGTAAGGCGATTGCTGTGGGCGGAAGTTCACAAAGAGGCGTAGTAAGTGCCGCCAGCTACGAAGCGCGTAAATTTGGCGTTAAGAGCGCTATGAGTAGCGTAATTGCAAAGCGTAATTGTCCGCACTTAATTTTTGTAAAACCACGTTTTGAACGTTACCGGGAATTCTCGCAACGCATTAGAGAAATTTTTTTTGAATATACCGATCTTGTAGAGCCACTTTCTTTAGATGAAGCCTACCTTGATGTCACCGAAAACAAAAAAGGAAATCCCAGCGCAAGTCTCATTGCAAGGGAAATTCGAGAAAAAATTAAGGAGAAAACGGGTTTAAATGCATCGGCAGGGATCTCAATCAATAAATTTATCGCCAAAATTGCCAGCGATTTTAATAAGCCAAACGGGCAAAAAACAGTAAATCCTGAAGAAGTAGAAGCGTTTTTGGAAGCTTTAGATATCCGGAAATTTCACGGCGTGGGAAAAGTGACTGCCGAGAAAATGTATATGCTGGGCATTTTCACGGGTAAAGACCTGAAACAGAAATCACAGGAATATTTAACAGAAAAATTCGGAAAAAGCGGTGGGCATTATTATAATGTGGTTCGTGGTATTCATTTAAGTGAAGTAAAACCCAACCGAATACGAAAATCACTTGGCGCCGAACGTACGTTTAATGAAAATATCTCTTCGGAAATTTTTATGCTGGAACGGCTTGAAAACATCGCCGAAGAAATAGAACGCCGACTTAAAAAAAGTAAGGTTGCCGGTAAAACTATTACACTGAAGATAAAATACAGCGATTTTACCCAACAAACCCGTAGTAAGACTATTTCATTCTATATTTCCAGCAAAGAATTGATTCTGGAAAATGCGAGGGAATTATTGTACCAGGAAAAAATGAAAGATTCGGTGCGGCTTTTGGGTATCTCCCTTTCCAATCTAAATACTGATAAAACAGAAAAGAAAACCTCACCGGAGAAAAAGATTGAAGTGCAGCTAAAGTTTGAATTTTAAAAATAAAAAAAGCCACGAACACATTGTATTCGTGGCTTTTTCTGTATAAATAATTTCATCTATTCTATTTCAGAAACCCTTAACGTATTTACCATTCCTTTATCACCAATTGGCATGGCAGCCAGGTTAATAGTGTAGTCACCTACTTCTACAAAAGCTTTTTCCTTCGCGATTCGGTTAATATCATCAATAGTTTCATCTGTACTCACGAACTTGTCGTAATGGAAAGCTTTTACACCCCATAATAAACTAAGTTGAGATAGTATTCTGTTGTTAGATGTAAATACCAAAATATGCGCTTCAGGTCTCCAGGCAGAAATCTGGAAAGCTGTGTACCCACTATTCGTAAGTGTACAAATTGCTTTTGCTTTAATTTCGTTGGCCATATGAGCTGCGTGATAACAAACAGATTTAGTAATATATCGTTTGGTACGCACGTGTGGTGGATCGTGTGGAACTTTAATTAAAGGTGAGTTCTCCACAGTCTCAAGGATTTGAGCCATTTTTTGAATAACCTGTACCGGGTACTGCCCTACTGAGGTTTCTCCACTAAGCATTACGGCATCGGCACCATCCATAACAGAATTGGCCACATCGTTAACCTCGGCCCTGGTAGGCGTAAGACTGGTGATCATTGTCTCCATCATTTGAGTGGCGATAATTACAGGAATTCTTGCTTTTTTAGCGGTAAGCACCAATTTCTTCTGAATAAGCGGTACTTCCTGTGCAGGAATTTCTACTCCTAAATCTCCACGGGCAACCATTAAACCGTCGCAATAAGCTACGATTTTATCGATATTGGCCACACCTTCCGGCTTTTCGATCTTAGCTATTATTGGTATTTTATATTCGCTGTGTTGTTTTATTAAATCCTGAAGTTCTTTTAAATCTTCAGCATGACGCACAAATGAAAGCGCCATCCAATCTACCTGCATTTCACAAGCAAAAATCGCATCTTTTACATCCTTTTCGGTTAAAGCGGGAAGCGAAATGTTGGTGTTTGGAAGGTTTACACCTTTTTTGGATTTTAAAGGTCCACCCTGAATAACACGGGTTTTAACTTCATCTTTCTTATTTGTACTTATTACTTCAAACATAAGCTTTCCGTCGTCTAAAAGAATACGCTCTCCCGCAGAAACATCCTGTGGAAAAGTATCGTAATTCATATAAACGCGTTCTGCAGTTCCTTTAAATTCCTTGCCGGTAGCGAAAATAATCTCATCTCCTTCTGAAACTACTACTTCGTCTTTCATAACTCCTACCCGAAGTTTAGGACCCTGTAAATCTCCAAGGATAGCGGCATTGTAGCCTTTTTCTTTGTTAAGGTCTCTAATCATGTTAATGCGTTCTCTTACATCGTCATAATTAGCGTGGGAAAAGTTAACTCTAAAAACGTTTACTCCGGCCTGGAGCATTTTATCTAAGGTTTCTTTGGAACTCGTTGCTGGCCCTAAGGTTGCAACTATTTTAGTTTTCTTATTTGTTGGCATTATTCAAAAATTAAATTTTGTTTAGATTTTAATAAATCTGTGTCAATTTTATAAACTGCTATTACCTGTGGTATTTGGCTTATGGCATTGACAAGCAAATTGAGGTCTTTGTGATTTAGTTCCTCGTCTATTTTAAGAAAGAAATCTACCTTTTTATATTCAGGCACCAGGTTTACCTGCAAGGGTCTAACTTCTTCTTCTTCAAATAAAGAACCCGAACTTAATATCTTTTTAGGTTCTCCCTTAAATTTATTGGCAACAAGGTGATACGACCTGAAATTTGCCAAATCTTTAAAGGTGTAATGGGCGTAGAATGCTTCTACCGATTTATGGTTGAAATCTATATCCCTGCGTTCTCTTTTCAACTGAAGTTTAAGATACTTATTTAATAAATAAGCCATCTTGTATTCTTCTAAATCGCCATATAGTGCTATTAAGCCAAAATCATCTTCTTCTACATCCTCAAGCAGCATTTTATGAGATTGCATAGCTTTTAATTTAAGGTTAAAGATAAGATAAGATTGAGAAAAATGAAGCTTTATACGCTCAAAACTTCATATTTATCTACGAAAACGTTATAGTTTGCGCTAATTCCTCAATTTTAAGTGATTTTATTTTGAAGTGCATAATAGGCTCTTTTTGCAGTTTTCTCTTCGGCTTTCTTTTTAGAAGTTGCTCTTGCCTTGGCAACAACCTTATCGTCCAGGCGCAATTTTACGGCAAAATGTTTTATCTCGTCGTTACCGGTATCTTCATAAACCTCAAAGTCGAATTCCCGCTTTTCTTTTTGACACCATTCTATAAAAAGACTTTTGTAACTTATTACCTGACCTTCTAATTGCTCTATATCTACATAAGGATCTATAACCCTTTCGTAAATAAAGCGCTTACAATATTTATAGCCCCTGTCAAGATAAATTGCGCCAATCAAAGCTTCGAATAAATTTCCGTGAATATTTGCACCAAATTGATCTTTGGAAATATTAGTTTGTACGTGGTCTATAAGATTAAGGTCTTTCCCGAGTTCATTTAGATGCTTTCGGCTTACTACTTTAGAGCGCATTTTGGTAAGATAACCTTCGTTGCCGCCAGGAACTGCTTTAAAAAGATGAGAAGCAATTACAGCGCTTAGCATTGCATCTCCCAGAAATTCGAGGCGTTCAAAACTCACCGCATTTCCCTTTTCATCTTTAATATTTAGGGAACGGTGGGTAAAAGCTTTGCGATAGTGAAGAATATTTCTGGGTTTAAATCCCAGCATTTTGTACACAACCGAAAAAAAATTCCCGCCTTTATCAGAACGGGAATTTAATATATTTCGAAGAACGCCCATAATAAAAGGTTATTCATCAAATCTTTTAAATAATACACAAGCGTTATGCCCTCCAAATCCAAATGTGTTGCTCATAACCACCTTTACATCACGTTTTTGGGCCTTATTCAAAGTAAGGTTGAGTTCAGGATCAATGTTTTCGTCTTTGTGCTCATGGTTAATAGTAGGTGGTACTATTCCATGTTTCATAGACAAAATTGCTGAAATTGCTTCTACAGCTCCTGCAGCACCAAGCAAATGCCCGGTCATTGATTTTGTTGAATTGATATTCATCGTTTTGGCGTGTTCACCAAAAACCTTACTTATCGCCTTTAGTTCAGCTACATCTCCTAGCGGAGTAGAAGTTCCATGCGTGTTAATAGCATCTACATCTTCGGGTTTCATTTCTGCGTTTCGAAGACAATTTTTCATAACTGCAACAACTCCGTTTCCTTCAGGATGTGGGGCCGTCATATGGTAAGCATCAGAAGACAAACCTCCTCCAAGAACTTCAGCATAAATTTTGGCTCCCCTGGCTTTGGCGTGCTCATATTCTTCAAGAATGAGTGTACCAGCACCTTCTCCTAACACAAATCCGTCTCTAGTAGCGTCAAAAGGTCTTGAAGCTGTTTCAGGATTATCGTTTTGAGTAGAAAGAGCGTGCATGGCATTAAAGCCACCCATACCGGCCATAGTTACCGCAGCTTCAGAACCTCCGGAAACAATAATATCACTATGTCCCAGTCTTATATTATTCAAAGCATCTATCATAGCGTTTGCCGCAGATGCACAAGCTGAAACCGTAGTGTAATTTGCTCCCATAAACCCGTGACGAATAGAGATATTACCCGGGGCAATATCTGCAATCATCTTAGGTATAAAGAAAGGATTGAACCTTGGTGTTCCATCTCCCGTCGCGAAGTTTATCACTTCGTTCTGAAAAGTTTCCAATCCGCCTATTCCGGCCCCCCATATCACACCAACTCGGTACTTGTCTACAGTATCCAGGTTGATGCCGGAATCTTTTATCGCTTCGTCTGAAGCAACAATGGCATATTGGGCAAACCTGTCCAGCCTTCTTACCTCCTTTCGGTCAAAGAAGTCGAGCGGGTCAAAATTTTTGAGTTCACAAGCGAATTTGGTTTTGAATTTTTCAGTATCGAAATAGGTAATAGGTGCACCACCACTTTTTCCGGCTACCAAAGCCTCCCAATATTCTTCAATATTGTTACCAATGGGGGTTAGGGCTCCCAGGCCCGTTACTACAACTCGCTTCAACTCCATATGGTCTATACTCTTTTTATTTTTTTGCGTCTTCAATATAAGAAATTGCCTGACCTACTGTGGCAATGTTCTCAGCCTGGTCATCAGGAATCTGGATGTCGAATTCTTTTTCGAATTCCATGATCAATTCCACAGTGTCCAATGAATCAGCACCCAAGTCATTTGTGAAGCTCGCTTCGTTAACAACCTCGTTCTCGTCAACACCTAACTTGTCAACGATAATCGCTTTTACTCTTGATGCAATGTCTGACATAATACTTTTATTTTAATTTTGATTAGGTGGCAAAAATAAAAAACTTTATTTTAAAACCGATTTTTACTTTAAAAATGTGATCGTAATTTACATAAATTTAGTTGAAAGGGCTTAATTTTACATTCTAATAATTGTTAACAAGCTTATTTTGAGCAATCCAACCCATACCAATAAAAAAAAAATAGTTGTCTTTGCCTCCGGCTCTGGAACCAACGCCGAAAATATCATTAAATATTTTCAAAAATCATCTGACGCTAGTGTGGTAGCGGTTTTCTCGAATAAAAGATCGGCAAAAGTGCTAAAAAGAGCACACGATCTAAATGTTAAAGCCCTTCATTTTGATCGCGAAGCACTCTACAATAGTTACGAAGTTCTGCATATTTTAGAAGATATAAATCCAGATTTGATTGTTTTAGCCGGATTTATGTGGATTTTCCCCGAAGACATTTTAAAACGCTTTCCAAACAGGATTATAAACATACATCCTGCATTACTTCCAAAATATGGCGGAAAAGGAATGTATGGAATGAATGTTCACGAAGCCATTATTCAGAATAAAGAAAAAGAGAGCGGCATTAGCATTCATTATGTAGATGAAAATTATGATGAAGGAGAAATAATTTTTCAGGCAAAAACAGAAATTTCAGAAGAAGATACGCCTGAAACGCTCGCCGAAAAAATTCATAACCTGGAATACAAATACTTCCCGGAAATTCTTCAGCAATTACTTCAAAAGAGATCGCAGTAGTGCAAACAGCCCAGGTACACATTTATACCGATGGTGCCGCCAGAGGAAATCCCGGCCCCGGTGGTTATGGCATTGTCATGGAATGGGTAGGAAAAGCCTATCGAAAAGAATTTGCAAAAGGCTTTAAACACACCACTAATAACAGGATGGAATTGCTGGCTGTAATTGATGCGCTAAAAAAGTTGAAAAAGCCTGGCGTTTCAGCTATTGTTTTTACCGATTCAAAATATGTTGCTGATGCGGTAAACAAAAAATGGGTCTTTGGCTGGGAAAAGAAAAATTTTAAAGACCGAAAGAATTCCGATCTCTGGATAGAATTTCTAAAAGAAATACGCAAACATAATGTAAGTTTTAAGTGGATAAAAGGACATAATGACCATTTACAAAACGAACGCTGCGACGCTTTGGCGGTGGCTGCCTCAAAAGAAAAAAGGCTTTTAATAGATGAAGGTTTTCAGCAAAGTTAAAACCAACTTTGTAGTGAAGTAAGCCCCGGAGAATTTAATCTCGATTATCGAGTAATTTTGATTGAGCCCTTGAAAAACAAACTGTATATTTGCAGCACATTTTTTAAACCAATTTATGAGTAAATTACTGATTGTAGGCACTGTAGCCTTTGACGCTATTGAAACCCCCTTTGGGAAAACCGATAAAATTCTTGGAGGTGCAGGCACCTATATTGGGCTTTCGGCTTCACAGTTTAATGTAGACAGTGCAGTGGTATCTATTGTGGGAGACGATTTTCCACAAAAATACCTTGACCTGCTTACCAAAAACAATATAAATATAGATGGAATTGAAGTGGTGCCCGGTGGAAAAACCTTCTTTTGGAGCGGACGGTACCATAACGATTTAAACTCCAGAGATACTTTAGATACACAATTAAATGTACTTGCCGATTTTAACCCGGTAGTACCAAACGCTTACAAAGATGCTGAAATTGTAATGCTGGGAAACCTGCATCCTTTGGTACAACTTAGCGTTTTAGAACAAATTGAATCTCCAAAACTGGCAATCCTGGACACCATGAATTTCTGGATGGATAATGCCCTGGAAGATTTAATGAAAGTTATTGCCAAAGTAGATGTTATCACCATTAACGATGAAGAAGCAAGACAACTTTCAGGCGAATATTCTTTGGCGAAAGCTGCTAAGAAGATCGCTACGATGGGTCCAAAATATGTAGTGATTAAAAAAGGAGAGCACGGTGCATTATTATTTCACGAAGAGCAAGTGTTTTTTGCTCCCGCTCTACCGCTGGAAGAAGTTTTTGATCCAACCGGTGCCGGCGATACTTTTGCAGGTGGTTTTGCAGGTTATCTTGCAAAAACAGGAGACATTAGCTTTGAGAATATGAAAAACGCAATTATCTATGGCTCCAATCTCGCATCTTTTTGTGTAGAGAAATTTGGAACCGAGAGGATAGAGGAACTTTCGGGTGCAGAAGTAAATTCGCGCCTCGCAGAGTTTAAGAAATTAACTCAATTTGAAATAGCATTAACCTAAACTTATGCCCTGAATTTTCAGGGCATTTTTTATATAAAGCAGGAATAAAATCTGCCACGAATTATGAGTGACGCTTTAAAACACGAATGTGGAATTGCCCAAATACGATTGTTAAAACCCCTAGAGTACTATAAAGAAAAGTATGGTACCGCCTTTTACGGGATTAACAAAATGTATTTAATGATGGAAAAACAGCATAACCGCGGCCAGGATGGCGCCGGTTTTGCCAACATCAAATTAAATACAGCTCCGGGAGACCGTTATATAAGCCGAATTAGATCTAATGCGGCACAGCCAATTCAAGATATCTTCGAGCAAATTAACGGCAGAATTAACGACGAAATTAAAGAGAATCCTGAGTATGCCGATGATGTTTCGCTTCAAAAAAAGAACCTTCCTTATGTAGGGGAAGTTTATCTTGGCCACGTTCGTTACGGAACTTTTGGGAAGAACAGTATAGAGAGTGTACATCCATTTCTTCGCCAGAATAACTGGATGCACCGTAATCTAATTGTTGCCGGGAATTTTAATATGACCAATGTGAACCAGCTTTTTAATAACCTGGTAGAACTTGGGCAGCACCCAAAAGAAAAAGCCGATACCGTTACGGTTATGGAAAAAATTGGTCACTTTTTAGATTCGGAAGTTCAAAAACTTTATAAAAAATTAAAAAAAGAAGGTTTTTCCAAAGTTTCGGCTTCACCTATAATTGCTGAAAAATTAAACGTTGCTAAAATCCTTAGAAAGTCTTCTAAAAACTGGGATGGAGGTTATGCCATGGCTGGTTTACTAGGTCACGGCGATTCTTTTGTTTTACGTGATCCCGCAGGAATACGCCCTGCTTATTATTATAAAGATGATGAAGTTGTAGTTGTCGCTTCAGAAAGACCGGTAATTCAAACAGCTTTCAATGTAGATTTTAATGATGTGCACGAACTTCCGCCGGGACACGCCATTATCACCAAAAAAAGTGGAGAAGTAAATATCACCCAAATTTTGGAGCCGCTGGAACGAAAAGCCTGCTCTTTTGAGCGTATATATTTTTCCCGCGGAAGTGATGCCGAGATCTATAAAGAACGAAAAATGCTGGGGCGCTTATTAATGCCCGAGGTTTTAAAATCAATAGATCACGATACCATAAATACGGTCTTCTCTTTTATTCCAAATACTGCTGAAACCAGTTTCTACGGAATGGTAGAAGCGGCACAAGATGAATTAAATAGGCAGAAAAACGAAGCGATTCTTGCAGAAAAAGACACTTTAACCGATGCGCGACTTCAGGAAATACTTGCCCACAGGTTACGTACCGAAAAAATTGCGATCAAAGACGTAAAGCTTAGAACTTTTATTACTGAAGATAGCAGCCGGGACGATCTTGTAGCACACGTTTACGATGTAACCTACGGCGTGGTAAAACCTGAGGACAGCCTGGTAATTATTGACGATAGTATTGTTAGGGGAACTACTTTAAAAAAGAGCATCATTAAAATGATGGACAGGTTAAACCCAAAACAAATTGTAGTGGTTTCTTCGGCCCCGCAAATTCGTTATCCAGATTGCTATGGTATCGATATGGCACGACTTGAAGATCTTGTTGCTTTTAGAGCTGCCCTGGAACTTTTACAGGATAATAATCAATACGATATAGTAGAGAAGGTTTACGAAAAATGTAAATTACAGGTAGATCTTGCCGATGTGGAAGTGAAGAATTTCGTCAAAGAAATTTACGAACCTTTTACAGATGAGCAAATTTCAGATAAGATTTCAAAATTACTTTGTGACACCGATGTTAAAGCAGACGTAAAGGTGATCTATCAAACAGTAGATAATTTGCACACCGCCTGTCCTAAAAATTTGGGAGACTGGTATTTTACAGGGAACTATCCAACTTTTGGTGGGAACCGTGTGGTGAATAGAGCTTTTATTAATTTTTACGAAGGAAACGAAGGAAGAGCCTACTAAATGCACTTTAACAAGTTTTTCTGCCTTTCGTCTAAAATGATTTTTTGCAGGAATAAGTTTATATACTTTAGCAGAACCATAAACATAAGTAGGTTAAGTTCATGGTAGATTTGGGGCAAAAAAAGGTGGATCTAAAAATCCGCCTTTTTTTATTTTTACACGAATTCGAAACTCCACTGAAAGAAAAAAATTCTCACAAAGAATTGACAACAAATCTAAAGATTTCTTACACTATTTATTGATTTTCAGTATTTTAACAGATAATTTGGTTTTTAGTCTAAAAAATTTGTGAACAAAATTTATTCAATATACTTTAGAGTCACCATAACATAAGTAGGTTAAGTTCATGGTAGATTTGGGGCAAAAAAAGGTGGATCTAAAAAATCCGCCTTTTTTTATTTTAAACATTCTTGCAAAAAAAAGACCGCTCAAATGGCGGTCTTTTTACTATATGAAATATAACTTAGTTATTATTTCTGCTTCGCATATCTGCTTCCAACTTCTTTCCAGTCAATCACATTAAAGAAAGCTTCAATATAATCTGGACGACGGTTTTGATAATTTAGGTAGTATGCGTGCTCCCAAACATCAAGACCTAAAACAGGGGTTCCTCCACAGCCTATTCCAGGCATTAATGGATTATCCTGATTTGCGGTAGAACAAATTTCTACTTTCCCACCATCGTGAACACAAAGCCAAGCCCATCCAGAACCAAATTGTCCTGCAGCTGCTTTGGAGAATTCATCTTTAAAAGCTTCAAAAGAGCCATATGCGCTATCTATTGCTTTTGCAAGATCGCCTTCTGGTTTTCCGCCACCATCTGGAGACATAATTTCCCAAAATAACCTGTGGTTGTAAAATCCGCCACCGTTATTTCTTACAGCGGTATTAGATTTATCAAGATTTTCAAGAATGTTCTCTATGGTTTTACCTTCAAGGTCGGTCCCTTCAATTGCAGCGTTCAATTTTTTAGTGTAACCTGCGTGGTGTTTTCCATGGTGAATTTCCATGGTTTTAGCATCTATATATGGTTCTAATGCATCGAATGCATATTTTAACTTTGGTAACTCAAAAGCCATTTTTGTATATTTTTTTAGTGATTAGTAATAAATTCTCTCAAATTTAGGTATTACGCTATTTAATAGAAACATTTTAGTGTTATAAAATACTTAAAAGCCTACCTATAGTACAAAACTTTTTTACTTTACCTTTAAAAATTGTAATCTTCTTAAAACTTCAGCCTTCTTGAATAACAACTTTACTATTTACAATGCTTCAGCGGGATCGGGTAAAACATTCACCCTGGTTAAAGAATATTTGCTCCTCCTGTTCAAAAGCAATAAAAGTGACGCTTATAAAAACATCCTTGCAATTACCTTTACCAATAAGGCGGTAGATGAAATGAAATCCAGGATTATAAGCAGTTTAAGGGATTTTACTGCGGAAGAAACCTCGGCTACCAATAATCCGCTTTTTAAAAATCTTGCTGAAGACACCGGTTTATCTGAAACCGAGCTCAAAACAAAGGCTGCAAAGATCTTAAAAAGTATCATCCATAATTACGCTGCTTTTGAAGTTTCCACAATAGACGGTTTCACCCACAGAGTCCTTAGAACTTTTGCTAAAGACCTCGGTCTTCCGGTAAATTTTGAAATTGCACTTAATACCCGGCAAATCCTGATGGAAGCCGTAGACCGACTTATAAACAAAGCCGGAACCGATAAAGACCTTACCAAAGTGCTTATCGCTTTTGCCATAAGTAAAACCGACGATGATAAAAGCTGGGATATCGCAAAAGACCTTTTTGAAATTTCTGAATTACTCATTGGCGAAAACCACCAGGAAGCACTGAAAAAACTTAAAGGAAAAACTCCCGAAGATTTCCGGAAATTTAAAGAAAGAATAAGTTCAGAAATAAAGAAAACTGAAGCACTAATCGCAGAAACCAGCCATGAATTTTTCGATCTGGTTGAAAGCAATAGTATAGAAGAAAAAGATTTTAGTGGCGGATATGTTTATAAGCATTTTGTAAAGTTAAGGGATCAAAAAACCATAGACGGTTTTGAGAAATCCTGGATGCAAAAACTGGAAACAGCTCCGCTTTATGCAAAATCAAATAAAAATCAGGCTGCAAAGGATGCCTTGGATAGCATTCAGTCCTTGATCGTTAGCCTCTTTGAAATTTCTAAAAGAGCTTACTTAAACCTGGATTTTCTAAGTGCAATCAGAAAAAATCTAACCCAACTTTCTTTACTTAACGCTATAAACCAGGAAGTCGAGCTTATAAAAAAAGAGCGGAACCTTATTCTAATTTCCGAATTTAACCCAAAGATTAGTGCGCAGGTTAAAGATCAGCCGGCCCCATTTATTTACGAAAGGCTCGGGGAGCGCTATCAAAATTATTTTATAGACGAATTTCAGGACACTTCGCAAATGCAGTGGGAAAACCTGATTCCGCTAATTGATAATAAACTTTCTTCCGAAAACATTCAGGATCCTGCCAGCGCAATGCTTGTCGGGGATGCCAAGCAATCTATTTACCGGTGGCGTGGCGGAAAAGCCGAACAGTTTATAGACCTTTGCCTGGATACCAACCCGTTTAGTATTGAAAAGCGAATAGAGAACCTGCCAGACAATTACCGAAGCGGAAGCCAGATTGTAAATTTCAACAATAGTTTGTTTAGCTATGCCTCTGGCACTTTACAACATCCGGCTTATTCAAATTTATTTCAGGAGAGCAGTCAAAATCCGAAAAAAGGCGATTTTGGCTATGTAAATATCGATTTTATTGAAGCAGAGAATGTTGCTAAAGAACACGAAATTTATCCTGAAAAGATCCTGGATATCATCCAAAATTTAGAGCATAAAAATTTTAAAAAAGGCGATATCTGCATCTTAACCAGGAAAAAGAAAGAGGGTATTACTATTGCTAGTTATTTAAGCGAACATAATATTCCAGTAGTTTCTTCGGAAACCTTACTGGTTGCCAATTCCCCTGAAGTGAATTTTATCGCTTATTTGTTAGAATTTTCTTTAAGCCCAAAAGACAAAACTTTAAAGCTGGAGCTTTTTGATTTCCTGGCAGATTTTCTGGAAATAGAAAACCGCTACCCTATTATTTCGGCGAATTTACCAAAAGACGGAAAAGCATTTTTCCACTGGTTAAAGGATTATGATATCGATTTTGACCTAAATGAAATAAGGCAACTTTCGGTTTACGAAGCCGCAGAATATATTATCAGGAGTTTTTCGCTGGTAGAAACTTCAAATGCCTATGTGCAGTTCTTCCTGGATTTTATCTTTGAAAGCACGCAAAAAGCAACCGCAGGAATATCCGATTTTATTGATCTCTGGCTTCAGGAAAAAGAGAGTTTAAGCATTGTGGTACCAAAAGCTGAAGATGCCGTGCAAATTATGACCATTCATAAATCTAAAGGATTGGAATTTCCGGTTGTGATCTATCCATATGCAAATTCAGATTCTAAAAGCACGAGAATGGATTCGCTTTGGTTACCAATGGAGCCGCCTTTAGATGAAATTCCTATGAATTACCTAAGCGCATCAGATAAAATGCTGAATTGGGGCCCAAAAGCTTCAGATATTTATACCGAATTAATCCATCAAAAGGAACTCGACACCTTAAATGTGCTGTATGTTGCTTGTACCCGGGCTTCCCAGCAGCTATATTTATTGAGTAAGAAAGAAATTGATTCCAAAGGCAACGAAAAATCTTATAAAACTTCAGGTTTATTGATCGGTTTTTTAAAAGAAATCGGGAAATGGGATGCTAATATTAATACTTACGAATTTGGTAAAATTGGCATTCCAAAAACTTCCGAAGAAACACATTCAGCAAATATTATTTCCGAGAAATTTTATTCTTCAGCAACACAAAATCAGGCGGTGAATATCGTTACCAAATCAGGAATGCTTTGGGACAGTAAACAGGAAGAAGCGATTGAAAAAGGAGAAATTCTGCACGAATTACTGGCGCAAATAAATTATAAAGAACAGGTAAAACCCGTGGTTGCCCAAGCTGTAAACGACGGAATAATTACTAAAGATTCAGCAGAAAAAATTGAGAAATTACTTCTTGAAATCACCAGCCATCCTCAACTTTCAAAATATTATACAGAGAACGCTACAAGTTTTAACGAACGCGATATTCTAACTCCGGAAGGAAAAAGACTAAGACCGGACAGAATAAATTTTTCGGGAAACATGGTGAATATTATAGACTATAAAACCGGAAAGTTTGATGTTTCTCACGAAACTCAAATTAACAGCTATGCCGGGATTTTAGAAGAAATGGGTTATCACATAGGCAGCAAAAACCTTGTGTATACAAATAAAGCGCTTAAAGTGCGCCTTGTTTAAAAGAAATGTAAATTTGCAAAAAACAGAAAATTATGTACGGAAAGATAAAAGAACATTTACAAGAGGAACTAAAACAAATTGAAGAAGACGGCCTTTTTAAAAAGGAACGAATAATTACCGGTCCTCAAGATGCGGTGATTAAAATTTCTACCGGAGAGGAAGTAATAAACTTTTGTGCTAATAATTACTTGGGGCTTTCTTCCCATCCAGAAGTTATACAAGCGGCAAAAGATACTATGGACACTCACGGATTTGGAATGTCTAGTGTTAGATTTATTTGTGGAACCCAGGATATTCATAAAGAACTGGAGCAAAAAATAGCCGATTTTTACGGAACGGAAGACACTATTCTTTACGCTGCCTGTTTTGACGCCAACGGTGGAATTTTTGAACCACTTTTAACCAAAGAAGATGCGATAATTTCAGATTCGCTAAACCACGCCTCTATTATTGATGGTGTGCGATTATGTAAGGCAGCAAGATATCGTTACCAAAATGGCGATATGGCCGATTTGGAAAAACAACTTCAGGACGCTAACGAAAAAGGAGCAAGGTTTAAGCTTATCGTAACCGATGGTGTTTTCTCTATGGACGGACTTGTAGCTCCATTGGATAAAATTTGCGATTTGGCAGACAAATATGATGCTCTGGTAATGATTGACGAATGCCATGCTACCGGCTTTATTGGAGAAAAAGGTATTGGAACCCTGGAAGAAAAAGGGGTTATGGATCGTGTAGATATTATTACCGGGACTCTTGGTAAAGCACTTGGAGGTGCTATGGGCGGTTATACTACTGCTAAAAAAGAAATTATAGAATTACTTAGACAGCGTTCAAGACCATATTTATTCTCAAATTCCCTTGCACCTTCTATCGTTGGAGCTTCGCTAAAGGTTTTTGATATGCTTAAAAATGATAATAGCTTAAGAGAAAAATTAAAAAGTAACACCCAATATTTCAAAAAAGGTATTAAAGATGCCGGTTTTGATATTATAGATGGAGAATCGGCTATTGTTCCGGTAATGCTATATGACGCCAAATTATCTCAAAAAATGGCAGAAAGGCTACTGGAAGAAGGTATTTATGTAATAGGATTCTTTTATCCGGTAGTACCAAAAGAAAAGGCGAGAATAAGAGTGCAACTATCTGCCGCACACGAACAAGAACATTTAGATAAAGCTATTGCAGCCTTTACTAAGGTTGGTAAAGAGTTAGATATTATTTAGCCTCAATGTTAAAGGATGACTGAAATTTAAAATAAAAAATCAGCAAAAATAAAGCTTTACAAATCTTAAAAAGCTCTCAAAAACGCCATTATCTAAGGGTTTATTAAGAAAACTTTATTATTTTATGCTTTGCCGATAAGCTTTAACAGTCTACTTTTGTTAACAATTAACACTTAAAACTAAACTATTGAATATGAAACATCTTAGCAAAATTTTATTCGCTACAATGTTGGTTCTGGGCATTACTTCGGTATCTGCACAGGATGCTAACAATCCCTGGGCTATAGGGATCCAAACCAACGCGGTAGATTTTCACCCTACCACTGATGTAGGAGGAACTTTTGATGATTATTTTAACGTTGGAGATCACTGGAATATCTTACCATCTATGTCAAGATTAACAGTAGGCCGTTATATTGGCAGCGGTTTTGTATTTGAACTTGCAGGTTCTGTAAATCAAATTGAACAATATGGTGCTGAAAGTGTTCCACAAATGGCATATTATGGTATAGATGGGTCTTTTAACTATAGCTTAAGAGCTTTACTTAATGATGGATGGCTTGATCCTGTTGTTGGTATTGGTGGTGGTTACACCAGCATTGCTGATAATGGCGATCACCCTATTTCAGATCTTGGTGCTGCAACTCTTAACGGTAAATTCGGTTTAAACTTCTGGTTTACAGATAATATTGCTTTAACCCTTGAATCTAACTACAAACACGTTTTTGATGTTGATGGTGCTACACACTTTCAACACGCAGGTGGTGTGAAATTTATGTTCGGTGGAACTGACTCTGACGGAGACGGTATCTACGATAAAGATGATGAATGTCCAGAAACTCCAGGTTTACCTGAGTTTAACGGATGTCCAGATTCTGACGGTGACGGAATTGAAGACCGTATGGACGCTTGTCCTAATGAAGCTGGTTTAGCTGAATTTGACGGATGTCCTGATACCGATGGTGACGGAATTGCTGATCCTAATGATGACTGTCCTGAAGTAGCCGGATTGGCTGAACTTAATGGATGTCCTGATGCTGATGGTGACGGTGTTGCCGATAACGAAGATGACTGTCCTAACGAAGCTGGTCCTGCTGAAAACAACGGATGTCCTTACGAAGATATGGACAACGATGGCGTTTTAGATAAAGATGATGATTGTCCTGAAGTTGCTGGAACTGCAGCTAACAACGGATGTCCAGAACCAGACGTAGAAGTTATTTCTGAATTGAACGAATATTCTAAAACTGTGTTGTTCGACTTGAACAAGGCTACTATTAGAGATGATTCAAAAGAAGCTTTAGAGTCTATTGCTGAAATCATGAACGAATATTCAAATACAATTTTCCATATTGAAGGTCACACAGATAGTACTGGTAGCGCTGAATACAACGAGAAATTATCTCGTGAGCGTGCAGCTTCTGTTGAATTATGGCTAGAAGAAAATGGTGTGCCAAGCAGCAGATTAACTTCTGAAGGTTATGGTGAAGAAAGACCAATTGCAACTAACAATACGGCTGCCGGAAGACAGGATAACCGTAGAGTTGAAATTTCTTTAGACAAGAATAAAGAAGTAAAGGATTCTGATTCCTCTATGGAATAATTAATCTGATAATTACTTAAAGAATTATTATAGAAAAACGCCTCGGTTTCCGGGGCGTTTTTTATTTTTAGGCTATGGTATCTTTTATTTCAGGAGTTCTTAAGGAACTCATTTCTTCAGAAGAAAATATTTCAGAAATTATTTTTATTCTTCCCAGCAAACGTGCGGGAAGTTTTCTCCTAAAAGAACTTTCTTCGTTAAGCGGAAATCACATTTTCGCGCCCAAAGTTTATAGTATTGAGGAATTTACAGAAGTTGTTTCTGAAACCAAAACCGTAGATAATACGCTTACACTGTTTGAATTTTATAACGTCTATAAAAAAATTACACCTTTAGAAGAACAGGAAGATTTTGAAACTTTTACGGCCTGGGCACAAAGCCTTATACACGATTTTAATGAAATAGACCGATATTTAATAGACTACAAAAGATTTTTCAATTACCTCGCAGATATACAGGATCTAAAACACTGGTCTATCCAGGAACCTAAAACCGAACTAATAAATAACTATTTATCATTTTGGAATAGTCTCCCGGCTTTTTATGAAGCCTTAAAAGAGGAATTACTTTCAAAAAACAACGGCTACCAGGGGCTCATTTATAGAAAAGCTTCAGAAAATATTCCCGAATACTCCCAGAAGAATAGCGACAAGCACGTTTTTATAGGTTTTAATGCATTAAATACTGCAGAGCAATTAATCGTTCAACATCTTTTAGAAAACGATCGTGCAGAGATTTACTGGGATCTAGATGAGGTTTTTGTAAAAGACATGCAACACGATGCTTCTCTTTTTATAAATCAATATTTAAAAGACTGGCCGGTTTACCGTGAAAGAAGAGCGAAACTAAATGTAAATGAATACAGTAAACCAAAGAATATTCAGGTTACCGGAGTTCCCAAAAACGTGGGACAAGCCAAATATCTAGGCGAATTATTAGCTAATTTAGATGAAGAAACGCTTCAGGAAACCGCACTTGTTTTGGGAGAAGAAGATCTTTTGCTTCCGGTCTTAAATAGTTTGCCGCCCAACGTTAAAGATTTAAACATCACGATGGGGTTTCCGCTTAAAAATGCGCCAATTGCCTCTCTTTTTGATAGATTATTTCAAATTCATCAAAATACCGCTTCGGCTTACTATTATAAAGATGTTATTTCGGTGATAAACCATCCTGCCTTAAATGAGATTTTGAATCAGGAAACCGAAGTTTTTATTGAAAAAATTCAGTTGGAAAACACGGTAAATCTTTCCGAAAAGGAAATAATAAGTTCGTTTTCTTCCGAAGCAAAACCTTTAATTGAAGCTTGTTTTAAAAACTGGGAGAATTCGCCTTTAAAAGCGATTGAAGCTTTTCAGCAAATAATTAATCAGATAAAAAAATACTATAAAACCGATCAGAATAAACTCGGTTTGGAGTTTTTATATCAATTCCATGTTTTATTCAATAAACTTGAAAATTTAAACGAAACCTATCCGCATTTAAAATCGGTTAAATCGCTTTACCAGTTTTATAAAGAAATAATGAGCACGCAAAGCCTGGATTTCCAGGGACGGCCGTTTAAAGGTTTGCAGCTCATGGGAATGCTGGAATCTCGGGCTTTAGATTTTAAAAATGTGATAATTTGCTCGGTGAACGAAGGTGTTTTACCTTCAGGAAAATCGGGAAGTTCGTTTATTCCTTTCGATTTAAAACAAACCTACAAACTGCCAACTTACAAAGAAAAGGACGCGGTTTATACTTATCACTTTTACCGATTACTGCAACGGGCGCAAAACGTACATTTGCTTTATAACACTGAAACCGACGGCTTAAATTCAGGTGAAAAGAGCAGGTTTCTTACCCAACTGGAAATTGAGAAACAACCTGCTCATCAAATCACTCACGCCATGGTGAGTCCCAAAGTTCATGCGATTAAAAATGAACTCCGGGAGGTTAAAAAAACACCAGAAATTATGGAGAAATTAAAATCGCTCGCCGGTTCCGGCTTCTCCCCTTCTGCCCTAACTTCCTACATTAGAAATCCATTAGATTTTTATCGTCAGTACGTTTTAGGAGTCCGGGATCGAGAAGAAGTAGAAGAAACTGTGGCTTACAACACACTGGGAACTGTGGTGCACGATAGTCTTGAAAACTTTTATAAACCACTGGAGAATAAACTACTCACTGCGGAAGATATTCAAGCTTTTAAATCGAGAATTGAAGAAGAAATCACGCTTCAGTTTAAAAAATCTTATATGAACGGGCCGGTGAACCAGGGAAAGAACCTGCTGATTTACGAAGTGGCTAAACGCTATCTCCGCAATTTTTTAAACCTGGAATTAGACCGACTTAAGACCGAAGAGATCAAAATCCTAAAAATTGAGAAAACTTTAAAATCTGAAATTAGGATAGAGCATCTTGATTTTCCGATCTTTATGCGCGGTAAAGTGGATCGTGTAGAAAGTACAAATGGTACCACCAGAATTATTGATTATAAGACTGGAAAGGTAACCCAGGATAAAATTGAAATTGTAAATTGGGAAGATCTCACTTCAGATTACGATAAATACAGCAAAAGTTTTCAGGTTTTGGCATATACAAAAATGATGCAAGATCAAAACTCCCTGGATTTACCGACTGAAGCGGGCATCATTTCATTTAAAAATTTAAAAAGCGGATTTTTAAAATTCGGCAAAAAAGATAAACCACGAACAAAAAATAAAGAAACTGCTATAAATAAGGATATTCTAGACGCATTCGAGGTAGAATTAAAGAAACTAATTATCGAAATCTGCGATCCTGAAATTCCTTTTAAAGAAAAAGAAATATAAAACCTATGGAAATTACAAAAAGAACCAACCTCCAGATAGATGGAAGACATAATAAACCCATTCTTATTGATCTGATTTTTAATGACGATAAAAAGCCTAAGCCAATCGTGATTTTTTGCCACGGTTATAAAGGTTTTAAAGACTGGGGCGCCTGGGATAAAATGGGTGAATTCTATGCTGAAAAAGGCTATTTCTTCGTGAAATTCAATTTTTCTCACAACGGAACCTCTCCTGATAGTCCAACTGAGTTCTTGAATATTGAAGCTTTTGGTGATAATAATTACGTTAAAGAGCTTGACGATTTACAAACGGTTATAGACTGGGTTTTAACCCCAGATTTTAATGAAGCGCAACAAATTGATGTAAAGAGTATCAACCTGATTGGCCACTCTCGTGGCGGTGGAATTGCCATTATAAAAGCCGCTGAAGAAGAAAGGATCAATAAACTAATTACCCTTGCCGCAGTAAGCGATTTTGCTTCGCGTTTTCCAAAGGAAAAAGAATTAGAAGCCTGGGAAAAAAAAGGAGTACAGTATATAAAAAATACGCGGACTGGACAGCAATTACCGCATCACTACCAGTTTTATAAGAATTTTAGAGAAAATAGAGAGCGATTAAATATTCAAAAAGCAACCAAGAAGCTGGACATTCCTCATTTTATTGCGCACGGAAGTAACGACACCACCGTTTCTATTGCTGATGCCGGGAATTTATTTGAATGGAGCGAAATTTCAAAACTACTTTTAGTTGAAAATGCCGATCACGTATTTGGTATTTCCCATCCCTGGAATAAGGACGAATTAACTAAAGAATTTCAGCACGTGCTGAACAGAACCTCAGAGTTTCTTGCAGCCAGCGTTCAGGATCTGAAAGACGAATACATAGATAACGACGAAGCTGATTCTTAAGTTTTTTAAAAATATATTTTCACTAAAAACGGTCTTGAATTAATTTTTAAGACCGTTTTTTATTTTAAATAAATCGTCATTCTGAATTTAGTTCAGAATCTAATATTTTGATAATCTAAACATGTTAGAAGCTGAAACAAGTTCAGCTTGACGCAATGGGACCTTTAAGTCAACTCCTTTTTTAAACCTAATTTAGATCTTCCCGATCTTGCATCGGGACGCACTAGCCAGCTTTCAATATTTTGAAAATGAAAAAGTTCGGAAATAAAAAACCACCGCAAAAAACGGTGGTTTTGTGGAGAATATCGGAGTCGAACCGATGACCTTTTGGCTGCCAGCCAAACGCTCTAGCCAGCTGAGCTAATCCCCCAATTGGAAGGCAAATGTAATAATTTTCTGTAAATTTCAACACAGAACTTTTATTTATTATTCCTGAATAAAAATGATTAGAAAAGCTAACTTAGAAGATCTCAACGAAATCAAAAAACTGACCGAAGCCTGTGCTGAAGCGCTTCAGCAGCAAAATATTCATCAATGGAACGAGCATTATCCATCCCGGGAAAAGCTTCAAAATGATATTCAGCGAGAAGAACTATTTGTTTACGAAATAGAAGAAGATCGCATTATTGCCATTATGGTACTTACTCCAAAAATGGATGCCGTGTATGAGAATATTCAATGGCTTACGGAAACCGATAAAAATTTATACATCCATAGGCTGGCCACGCACCCAAAGTTCTGGGGTAAGGGCTACGCCAGGAAAATGATGGATTTTGCCGAAGAATTTGCTAAAAATCAAAATTCCACTTCGATAAGACTGGATACTTTCAGTAAAAATATTCGGAATCTAAAATTCTATGAAAATCGTGGTTATGAAAGACTTGGCGACGTTTATTTTCCGCACAAAAACGAATATCCGTTTCATTGTTATGAAAAGAAAATGATAGAATAAAGGGAAAAAAACTGAAAAAATTGCCATGAAATTAAACCGGCGCTTAGGCTTTAAAATAAAGCATTCTATATTTGCTGTTGAAAAAACCACTTTTGGAGTCTTCCGTTAGTTTTAAAAATATAAACCGCATTGCCATTCCCGCGATTATCGCCGGAATTGCCGAACCGCTCATTTCCCTTACCGATATCGCGGTAATTGGAAATGTAGAAAATAACTCGGTTGAAGCACTTGCGGCGGCCGGGATCGTTGGTTCATTTCTTTCAGCCATTATTTGGATTGTTGCGCAAACCAAAACCGCCATTTCAGCTATTGTTTCGCAACATTTGGGTGCAAACCGACTTCACGCTGTAAAAACATTAATTCCGCAGGCTATTTATTTCAATTTTGCCTTCAGTTTAGTAATTTATTTTACCACCGCTTTTTTTGCTGAAGCAATCTTTAGCGCTTACAATGCAGAGGGTTTGATCTTGCAATATTCTGAAGATTATTATCAAATTCGCGCTTTAGGCTATCCGCTAACTTTGGTGACTTTTGCGATTTTTGGGGTATTCCGCGGATTACAAAATACGCTTTGGGCAATGAAATGCAGCCTCGCCGGTGCCGGGATAAATGTAGCGTTAGATTTCCTGCTAGTCTACGGTATAGAAGGACTTATTCCTGCAATGCATCTAAAAGGTGCTGCTTATGCCAGCCTGGCTGCGCAGGCTACGATGCTAATTATGGCACTGTGGTTTTTCTTTAAAAAAACCCCTTTCCATTTAAAATTGAGTTTTACTATTAATCCGCGGTTAAAAGGGCTTTTACTTATGGCTGGGAATCTCTTTGTAAGAACTGCCGCGCTCAATTTTGCCATTTATCTCGCCAATGCCTACGCAACAGATTATGGGAAAAACTATATCGCCGCACAGAGTATTTTAATGAATATCTGGCTATTTTTTAGCTTTTTTATTGATGGTTATGCTAACGCCGGCAATGCGATTGGCGGGAAATTACTCGGTTCACGGGATTACAAGAATCTGTGGGAACTCAGTAAAAAAATAAGCAAATACGCAGTGTTGATCGCTTTTATTTTAATGGCCATTTGCGGACTTTTCTACAACCAAATCGGTTTGGTATTTAATAAAGATATTACGGTACTGGCTATATTTTCTTCGGTGTTTTGGATTGTTCTATTAATGCAACCCGTAAATGCCATCGCTTTTATGTTCGATGGGATTTTTAAAGGTTTGGGCGAGGCAAAATACCTTCGGAACTTACTACTCGTAGCTACTTTCCTGGGTTTCACTCCTGCTCTATTAATTTCAGATTATTTCGGTTTAAAACTCTACGGAATCTGGATTGCATTTTTCGTGTGGATGCTTATACGCAGTGTCGGTTTGGTGATTAAATTCCGAAGAAAATACTTGCAAAAAGAAGTCTGATATTTCAGTGGGCAGTTTGCAGTCTCAGTTGGCAGGTTAGGGTTGGTTTTTTGGCCAATTTTTAACCTCGAACAGCTTATTTCAACTTTAATCTTTCTAAATTTGGTTATTCAGCTAACCTGAAAATCAATTTTATGTCAACCACACGAGAAAACGGAAGTTTATACACCAATATTAAAAATGGAATCGCTCACCTGGAGTTTGGCCACCCCGCCAGTAACTCATTTCCTTCAGAATTGCTAGATCGGCTTGAGAAAGAATTTCAGAAATTATCTGAAGACGACAACGTTAAAGTGATTCTATTAAAATCTGAAGGAGAAAAAGCTTTTTGTGCAGGAGCTTCTTTTGACGAGCTGGTGGCGATTGAAACCATGCAGGCGGGAAAATTATTTTTCTCCGGGTTTGCAAAAGTTTTAAACGCAATGCGAAAATGTAAAAAACTCATCGTGGGACGCATCCAGGGAAAAACTGTTGGCGGCGGCGTTGGACTGGTTGCCGCCTGCGATTATGCGATGGCTACTGATGCTGCAGCGGTGAAACTTTCAGAAATTAGTATAGGTATTGGTCCGTTTGTAATTGCCCCGGCCGTAGAGCGCAAAATTGGCGTTGGTGCACTTGGCGAATTAAGCCTGGCCGCTCACGAATGGAAAAACGCATATTGGGCTAAAGATAAAGGACTTTACGCTCGTGTTTTTGAAAGTCTGAAAGATTTGGATAAAGAAGTTGCTATTTTCACCGAAAAACTGGCTTCTTACAATCCGGAAGCCCTCTACGAAATGAAACAAATGCTTTGGAAAAACACAGATCACTGGGACGAATTACTGGCTGAAAGAGCGGCAATTTCAGGAGAATTAGTACTTTCAGACTTCACAAAAAACGCTTTAAAAAAATATAAAAAATAAATTATGTATTTACTCTACTTTGGCCAAACCGGCGATAAGGCACATAGCCTTGGATATTCCATAGGTTATTTTATTGGTGACAACATTCTTTTTTTACTTATCGGTTTTCTAATAATTGCCGGCATTTTTGTGTTCTTTCTTCGCAAAATGATCACAAATAATAAACGACAGATTAAAAATTAGCTTAGGTTATCAACTTCTCAAGTTTCTGTAATAAGGTTTTTAGGAAATTAGCATCACTATAACAAAGTTCTTAGGTAAAAAGCTTAATTTCAACAATAGAAATTAGCTTATGAGTGTACTACAGCAACATTTACCAAAAGACCGTGATGCCACCCGCGAAGAAGAATGGGGTTTTACCATTTGGGAATTTATCGCCGATAACTGGCTTTACCTTGTGGGTATTTTAATAATTCTTGCCATTTTCTTTTATGCGCGCTACAACTGGAGGAGAAGACAGGAAAAAAACCGTATGAACTAATGGGAGAAGATACCTGGGAGTTTTTAAGTTTCCTTAGCGGAATGGGATTCTGGCTTATTTTAGCCGTAGTTTTAATTGTAGTGGTTATTTACAAGAAATACTTCAAATAGCTACCTGGTTTTCAACCATCCGGTAATACTTAAACGGGCGGTTTTTACAGGTTTTACTTCGTGTTCCAGCACCTGGCTTTCAAAAATCACTACGCGACCCGCTAGTGGATATATAGCTTTTGAAACCTCAACGCCATTTTCTTTAGAATAAATTACCAATTCCCCGCCGTTTTCAGGCTTCCAGTCTTCCTCGTTTAAATAACAGACCATAGATAGTTTTCTTCTCCCGTCGTTCTGAAATGTATCTAAATGTCGCTGATAAAAAGTACCTTCAGGATAAAGTGCGTAATGGAATTCTTTGGTCAAAATCCCCAGGAAACAGGTTTTGTTTAGATAAGCTATTAGTGAATTAATTTTACTAAAAAAGAGGTTTTCAACTTTTCCGGCTTCAGCTTCGTTAAGCCATAAAATAAAATCTCCCCGAATAGATTTTGCTACAATTTCATTGGTTTTATTACCAATTGCTGCTTTCTTGAACTGGGCTTCTTCAAATTTCGATTTTAGGGAATTCCGAAGCATTGCAACCTCTTCAGCATCAAAAAAATCATCTACAATACTGTATTGGTTTTCTACCAGATCAGTAATAATACTTTCGTAAAAAGGATTCTCTTTAAAATCCAGTTGTTCAAAAAGCTCTGTGGTGTTTTGTGATTCCATTTTCAACATAAAAAACTGTACAAATATACTTTAGAAAGTTAAATGGGGCGCCAAAAAATATAACGCTAAAAAACCCTTAACTTTGCCAAAAATAACCTGCGATGAGCAAGATTAGGATTACCAAAAAGTTTTCTTTTGAAACCGGACATGCCCTTTACGGCTACGACGGAAAATGCCGAAATGTACACGGCCACAGCTATAAATTAAGTGTTTGCGTAATTGGCGAACCTATTACCGATAAAGATAACGTTAAGTTTGGGATGGTCATAGATTTTGGGGACCTGAAAAAGATCGTAAAAGCAGAAATCGTTGACCAGTTTGATCACGCGACGGTTTTTAATAAAAATACGCCTCACGTTGAACTTGCTGAAGAATTAAAAAACCGCGGTCATCATGTGATCCTGGTTGAATACCAACCTACCAGCGAAAATATGGTAGTAGATTTTGCTGAAAAAATCCAAAAACATTTACCAAATCATATTAAACTTCACTCGCTAAAACTCCAGGAAACCGAATCCAGCTTTGCTGAATGGTATGCAAGTGATCAGACCCTCTCCCAATAATTCGAGATAAAATGAGAAGTGAAAAAGCTGCTTCCCTTTCTAAAGGAAAGGTGAATTGATATTCGGTAGAAGATTAAGACGGACGGGGTAAATCACGAGTTATCAAAATCTACAAGGTCTTCTGTTAAAATATTTATATTTACAGCTCAGAATAATCATCTATGACCATTCCACAAGGTAAAAAAGTCTATTTTTCCAGCGATAATCACCTGGGCGCTCCTAGCCAGGAAGAAAGTCGGCCGCGGGAAGTACGTTTTGTAAAATGGCTGGACGAAATTAAGGAGGATGCCGCTGCTATTTTTCTACTTGGGGATTTATTCGATTTTTGGTTTGAATACAAACACGCTGTACCTAAAGGTTTTGTTCGAGTTTTAGGAAAATTAGCCGAAATTAAAGATAGTGGTATTCCTGTTTATTTTTTCGTTGGGAACCACGATTTGTGGATGCAGAATTATTTTGAAGAAGAATTGAATATCCCGGTTTTTCATAAACCAAAAGAATTTGAATTTAATAATAAAACTTTCCTTGTAGGCCACGGCGACGGACTCGGACCCGGGGATCACGGCTATAAGCGAATGAAAAAGGTTTTTACCAATCCGTTATCAAAGTGGCTTTACCGTTGGTTACACCCCGATTTAGGCATTCCGTTAGCACAATATTTTTCCGTAAAAAACAAAGCGATTTCTGGCGATGAAGAACAGGAATTTTTAGGTGAAGAAAAAGAGTGGCTTATTCAATATTGTCGGCGAAAATTAGAAGAAAAGCACTACGATTATTTTCTATTTGGTCATAGACATTTACCCCTGGAAATAGACCTCAACGGAAAATCTACCTATATCAACACCGGAGACTGGATCGATTTTTACACCTACGCGGTTTTTGATGGTGAAAAAACAAGTTTGGAAAAGTTATAAATTCAGAATACTATTCTTGGCGTTTATGCAGCTGTATTCCCGGTTCAGGTTGATGAAGGGAGTCTAGTAAAACGTTCCGGTTTTCACCACTTAGCAGATAAAGACTTTCTCTAATTGAATTATATTCTTCAATTGGAATTAGGGCCAAATCCTTACCTTCCTTACATTTTATAATGACTTCATTTTTATCGTTTTGCATTCTATCAATCCAATATTTTGATTAAAACAGAATTCTGAATAATTGACCTTTTTCATTTTACAAAAGATTATTTAATTCATGCAGATTAGCAATTAATTATCCAAACAGCAGTGAATCACTCGCTAATATCTCTCAACCTTAACTGGATAGAAACATTTCCATTCCATTCGTTTTCATCTAAAGAATAGACTGCTTTAAAGCTTTTCCCTTCTGAAATTGTTTCAAATTTTTCTCCCAAACCGAAGCCAATCATATCAAAAGTGGCAGATTTTCCCTCCTGCTTAACCTGGCATTTTAAGTGGGCTTCATCGGCCCCTACACATTTCCCATAACCGGTATCGGTAAGGTTTTGTGTCATAAAGATGGGCGTCATATTCCCGGGGCCAAAAGGGGCAAATTGTTTTAAAATCCTAAAAAATTTCGGGGTAATTTCATCCAGGCCAATTTGGGCATCTACCAAAATTTCAGGTATAAGCAGGCGTTTATCAATGGTTTCAGAAACCACCGATTCAAATTTGGCTTTAAAATTTTCATATTCCGAAGCTTCTAAAGTGAGCCCCGCAGCATATTTGTGTCCCCCAAACTGCTCAATATGTTCTTTACAGGCTTCCAGGGCATTATACACATCAAAGCCTTTTACCGAGCGCGCTGAAGCCGCCAGTTTCTCCCCGCTTTTCGTAAAAACCAGCGTTGGGCGGTAATAGGTTTCGGTTAAACGTGAAGCTACAATGCCAATCACGCCTTTATGCCAACCCTCGTGATAAACCACGGTGCTATAGCGTTCCTGTTCCTGCAGTTCTTCAATTTGTCCCAGGGCTTCAATCGTAATTGCTTTATCTGTAGTTTTTCTTTCCGCATTAAAATTTTCAATTTCTCCAGCAAATTTCATTGCAGTAGCTTCATCCTCTTCGGTAAGCAAATTTACGGCGTGCAGGCCGTGTTTCATCCTTCCGGCGGCATTTATACGCGGGGCAATGATAAAAACAACATCAGTTATTGTAAGTTTTTCTTTTTTTACCTGGGCTAAAATCGCCTTAAAGCCCATTCGGGGTGCAACGTTAATAACGTTTAAACCGTGATAAGCCAGAATTCTATTTTCCCCTGTTATCGGCACGATATCGGCGCCAATGGCAGTTGCCACAAGATCCAGATAAGGCAGCAAAACTTCCGGAGCTCCACCTCTTTTAGCATTTATAGCCTGGATTAATTTAAACCCAACACCGCAACCGCAAAGTTCTTTATAAGGATATTCACAATCTTCGCGTTTAGGATCCAAAACTGCAACAGCTTCAGGAATTGTATTTCCCGGTCGGTGGTGGTCACAGATAATAAAATCGATTCCTTTTTCGGCTGCATAAGCCACTTTATCTATGGCTTTTATTCCACAATCCAGGGCAATTATCAATGAAATCTCGTTATCGCAGGCGAAATCGATTCCCTGGTAAGAAATACCATAGCCTTCAGCATATCTATCGGGAATATAAGTCGCCACATTTGGTGTAAGGGTTTTTAGGTACGAAGACATTAGCGCCACACTCGTGGTGCCGTCTACATCGTAATCACCATAAACCATAATATTTTCTTCGGAAGCAATTGCTTGGTGAATTCGGTTTACTGCCACATCCATATCTTTCATCAGGTATGGATCGTGGAGATCATCCAGGCTGGGCCTGAAAAACTTTTTTGCGGCTTCAAAAGTATCGATTCCGCGTTGAACTAAAAGCGTGGCAACAGCTGGCGAAATCCCTAATTCCCCTGAAAGCTTATTTACAACTAAAGAATCGGGTTTAGGTTTTAAAGTCCAGCGCATATTAAGTTTTTTTCAAAAATACACATTGTATTTCAATCCAAATAAGAGGGAATTCACTAAAACCGATTCTCAAAAAATTTCATCAATTAATAATAATACCTAATTTCACGCTTTAAATTATAGACAAGTGAAAGTTATACAGGGACAGCCCGTAGATATTGAAAACAGGAGAATTTTTTCTGCGGAAATCAGTATCGAAAACGGAAAAATTGCAAAAATTGAAGAAAAACAACACGACGTAAAAAGCTTCTTGCTTCCCGGGTTTATCGATGCCCATATTCATATTGAAAGTTCGATGCTGGTTCCTACCGAATTTGCAAGGTTGGCAGTAATTCACGGTACAGTCGCTACGGTTTCAGACCCGCACGAAATTGCTAATGTACTGGGAAAAGAAGGGGTGAAATTTATGATTGAAAACGGAAAGAAAAGTCCGTTGAAATTTAATTTTGGTGCGCCTTCCTGTGTCCCGGCAACTAGTTTTGAAACTTCGGGAGCTGTAATTAATGCTGAAGGTATAAAAGAATTGCTTGCGCTTCCCGAAATAAAATACCTGGCCGAAATGATGAATTATCCCGGGGTGATTTTTAAAGATGAAGAAGTGCTGAAAAAAATTGCCTGGGCTAAACATTTTAATAAACCTACCGATGGCCACGCGCCGGGTTTGCGAGGTGAAGATGCCAAAAAATATACTGAAGCCGGTATTTCTACAGATCACGAATGCTATACTTACGAAGAAGCTGAAGAAAAACTTGATCTTGGGATGAAGGTGATAATCCGCGAAGGAAGCGCCGCCAAAAATTTTGAAGCCCTTATAGATTTGCTTCCCGAGCATTATAAAAATATGATGTTTTGCTCTGACGATAAACATCCCGACGATCTGGTTTTGGGTCATATCAATCAGCTTTGTGCCCGTGCAGTTGCTAAAGGAATTGATGTTTTTAAAGTTCTGAAAGTGGCTTGTATCAACCCAGTAAATCATTATAATTTGGAAGTTGGGCAGTTAAAAGTAGGCGATCCAGCCGATTTTATTGCAGTAAATGACCTGACCAATTTTAAAGTTTTGCAAACCTATATTGATGGAGAGTTGGTTGCCGAAAACGGGAAATCGCATATTCAAGCTTCCGCCTTCGAAAAGCCAAATAACTTTAATACTTCCTTCAAGAATCCGGAAGATTTCGAAGTAAAGGCAACCGGCAAGGCTGTAAAGGTTATCGAAGCTATGGATGGGGAACTTATTACCAACGAGGTTCGGCTTCAGGCTTTAGAAAAAGATGGAAATCTCATTTCAGATATTGAAAATGATATTTTAAAAATCGCGGTGGTTAACCGGTATGAAGACAAACCTGCTGCAGTAGCTTTTATAAAGAATTTCGGACTAAAAAAAGGAGCCATAGCCAGCTCTGTAGCCCACGATTCTCATAATATAATCGCTGTTGGAACTTCAGACAAAGAAATTTGCAATGCGATAAACCTCATTATAAAGCATAAAGGTGGAATTTGCAGTGTAGATAAAAATGACGAAAAAGTTCTTCCGCTGCCAATTGCAGGAATAATTAGCGATAAAGATGGATGGGAAACCGGGAGATTATATCAGGAAATCGATGAAATGGCTAAGGATTTAGGTAGCACGCTTAAAGCACCATTTATGACGCTTTCTTTTATGGCCCTGTTGGTAATACCCGATCTTAAACTTTCAGATAAAGGTTTATTCAGCGGAAAACAATTCGATTTTGTTGATTTGGTTAGTAATTAGAAATAAAATTGGGGTGAATTCTAAATTTTAAATTTAGTATCTCAATCTAAAATTTTATTAACTCTGGCTTGTAAACTTGGTACTACATCTTTTTCAAACCAGGGGTTTTTACTCCTCCAGAAACGGTTCACCGGCGAAGGATGCGGCAAGCACCAATACTTAGGAAGAAAATCCTTATAAGAACTTACCCTTTGGGTAAGATTCAAATTTCCGGGCAGGTAATAACTGGCAGCGTAAGCTCCAATTAGAATTTTGAGATGAATATTCTTTAACTCTGAAAGGATAGGATCATGCCACATAGGCGCACATTCTTTTCGGGGTGGTGCATCACCGGTTTTGGCTTTGCCGGGATAGCAAAATCCCATAGGGAGAATTGCAAAGTTATCGGTATCATAAAAAGTAGTTTCGTCTACTCCCAGCCATTCCCGAAGCTTTTTTCCGCTTTGGTCGTTCCAGGCAACCCCGGTCTGATGCACTATTCTTCCCGGCGCCTGACTTATTAAAACGATTTTAGAATTTTTAGTAGCCTCTACAATAGGTTTTGGTCCAAGCGGTAAATGCTTTTCACAAAATTTACAGGATCTGGCTTCTTTTAGCAATTGCTGCATTAAGCTTTTCCTTTTACTACAATTACAATTTCACCTTTGGGTGGTTTTTGTGTGTAATGCTTAAGTACCTCAGCAGCAGTGCCTCGAATTGTTTCTTCGTGAAGTTTGGTGATTTCCCTGGAAACCGAAACCGGTCTGTCATCACCAAAATATTCCACAAAATGCTTTAGTGTTTTCAGCAATTTATGTGGTGATTCGTAAAAAATCATTGTTCTGGTTTCTTCGGCTAGTAAATTCAATCGGGTTTGTCGGCCTTTTTTTACAGGAAGAAAACCTTCAAAAATAAACTTATCATTTGGAAATCCGCTATTTACCAAAGCGGGCACAAAAGCCGTAGCTCCCGGAAGACAATCCACTTCTATGCCTGCTTCAACACAAGCTCGCGTTAATAAAAATCCCGGATCTGAAATTGCGGGAGTTCCGGCATCACTTATCAGTGCAATATTTTCGCCGCCTTTAATACGCTCAACTATGTGATCTACTGTTTTATGCTCGTTGTGCATATGATGACTTTGCATATGCGTACCAATCTCAAAATGCTTCAGAAGTTTCCCGCTATTTCGGGTGTCTTCGGCAAGAATTGTATCTACTTCTTTTAGCACTTTTACCGCCCTAAAAGTCATATCGTCCAAATTTCCTATTGGCGTGGGCACCAGGAATAATTTTCCCATTTAGGCGATTTTAATTTTGAAATTTGTTCTCTATTTTGGCCATAAATCGCTCTTCATAATCTTCTTTTCCCTGCCAATGGTTATAATCTGGTTTTACCACTAACTGAATGAATCGCTGAGCTTCATCTAAAGAACTAAAGGTATTTAACTGAGAAAGAACACGATTATAATCTGAGGAATTCCCGTCAAAAAGATTCTTTATAAATGAAAGCCGTTCGTTAAGGCCAATATTAATTCCTTTTTTCAACCTGTCGTTTACAGACCTTGGTTTTTGATCTTTCTGCCGATTATTTAAAGGTTCAAAATCTGGAAGGTTATCATAATCTACCCCAATATTTCTAAAATCGTTTTTAGGTGCTTCGGCTTTTGGTTTTGTTGGTTCTTCTTTGGCTCTAGGAGATTGCTGTCGTACCGGCGGGGCCTGTGGCTTGGGATTAGCCTCTTCTATAAGTTCGTCAACTCTTTCAGATTCCGCTGGCATTTGCGCTACGATATCTTTAATTTTTTCGGTATTAGGCTCGGTAATCGCATCGGCATCTTCGCGATATTCGGTACCATCAGGGGCATAATCATCCCGTTCTTCCTGCGCCGGGGCTTTTTGCTGAATTTTCTTTTCAAACTTAGGAGTTGGTGTAGCTTCAGGAGCATCAAAAGCCTGTAAATTTTGTTCGGTAAAATTCAATATTGAAAGCTGCTCATATAAGGTCGCCGCTTTTAATTTAAGCGCTTTCGTATCCAGGTTTTCTTTTTCAGAAATTATCTCTTCGGCAAGTTTTACTAACTCTGTTCTAAGTCTATTTTTCATTTTTCAGCAATATTTATGAACCCTTTTTATTATAATAACCAATATTAAAATTCAATATAATCACTTACAAAAAAAGTGCCTTATTTTGGTTTAATAACTTTAGCGCTTACCAACCGGCAATGGCTTGTATTTTTAATAAATTTGTTCCACCTTTATCAAAAAGGGTAAGTTCCCATTTCGATTTGAAAATTACAAAATGTTTCTCGAAAATACAGTAAATCACGAAGAGCAATTTGGCTGGATAGAAGTTATCTGCGGCAGTATGTTCTCTGGTAAGACCGAAGAGCTAATTCGCCGTTTAAAAAGAGCCCAGTTCGCCAAACAAACCGTAGAAATCTTTAAACCCGCCATAGACAAGCGCTATGACGAGGAACTGGTGGTTTCTCATGATTCTAACGAAATTAGATCTACGCCGGTGCCTTCAGCCTCAAATATTAGGATCCTTGCCGATGGTTGCGATGTGGTGGGAATTGATGAAGCCCAGTTTTTTGATGATGAAATTGTTACTGTTTGTAACGATTTGGCTAACCGCGGAGTTCGGGTAATTGTTGCCGGTCTGGATATGGATTTTAAAGGAAATCCTTTTGGTCCAATGCCATATCTCATGGCAACTGCCGAGTATGTAACCAAAGTTCACGCAGTTTGCACCCGCACCGGAAACCTGGCGCAATTTAGCTACCGGAAAGCTATTAACGACGACCTGGTTTTTCTTGGGGAGAATGAAGAATACGAACCATTAAGTCGAGGCGCCTATTACAAAGCGATGCTAAGAGAAAGGGTTAAGAAATTAGATGTGAACGATGCCGAAGAACTTCACCCAAACTTAAAGAAAAAGAATGCCTAAAGCCGAAGAAAGTGTTCTGGAAATAGACCTCAACGCACTTGCTCATAATTTTAAAATCATAAAATCGCAGTTAAAACCCGGCGTTAAATTTATGTCGGTTATTAAAGCTTATGCCTACGGAAACGACTCTGTAGCAATGGCTAAAAAACTGGAAGAACTGGGCACCGATTATTTTGCGGTTGCTTATACTGAAGAAGGGATCAGGCTTCGAAAAGCGGGAATTAGCAAACCTATTTTAATTTTACACCCGCAGCCGATTAATTATCCTGAAATTATAGAAAATTGCCTGGAGCCTAATTTATACAGCGCAAGAACGCTTCAGCTTTTTATCGAGATTGCTAAAAAGCAAAATCAGAAAAACTATCCCGTTCATTTAAAATTCAACACGGGAATGAACCGCCTCGGATTTACTGAAGCCGATTATCACAATATTCCGGAGAATTTAGAAAAGACAAAATCGGTAAAAGTAGTTTCGGCATTTTCACACTTAGCGGCAAGTGAAGATTGGAAAGAAAGGGAATTTACGCTTTCGCAAATTTATAAATTCAAGGATTTAGCGGGTAAACTTTTAGATGATATTGGTTACGAGCCGCTTTTACATATTTGTAATACTTCGGCTATTTTTAATTATCCTTCAGCCACTTTTTCAATGGTAAGAAGCGGTTTAGGGCTTTATGGTTTTGCCAACGATCCTAATCTGGATAAGAAACTAAAACCGGTTGGCACACTTAAAACTATAATTTCTCAAATTCAGAATTTAAATGAAGGAGATACCGTTGGGTATAGTCGTGCTTTTAAAGCTGAAAAAACCACCAGAATTGCCACAATTCCAATTGGCCACGCCGATGGTATTAAACGCATTTATGGCCACGGAAAAGCCGGTGTTTTTGTGAACGGTGAATATGCGCCAATTGCAGGAAGTGTGTGTATGGATATTATAATGATTGATGTTACAAATATAGACTGCAATGAGGGCGACGAAGTAATTGTTTTTGGTGGATCCCAACATGTTACAAAACTTGCTGGCGACGGTGGGACCATTTCCTATGAACTTATTACCGGCATTTCCCAGCGGGTGAAGCGGATTATTATTGAGTGATTTCTATTCAGAATAAATCGTTTTCAAATTTTATGTAAATTGGCCTGGTTATAACTAATCAACCCAATTTATCATGAGTTTTATCAAAGATTTTAAGGCTTTTATGTTGAAAGGCGATATTATAGCCCTTGCTACCGCAGTAGTAATCGGTGCCGCCTTCAACAAAATTATCGCTTCTGTTGTTGCCGATGTTATTATGCCTATTATTGGTTTAATAACCGGAGGTACAGATTTTACCCAAAAATTTATTGCTTTAGACGGCGTTTCTTACGAAAGCCTTGATGCCGCAAAAGAAGCCGAAGCGGCCGTAATTACGTATGGAAATTTAATAGATACTATTATTCATTTTGTTATTGTAGCCTTTTTTATATTTTTGGTTTTAAGAGCTTACGAAAAGACTAAAAAAGAAAAAGAAGCTCCTAAATTAGTTGAACCAAAAGGGCCAACCCAGGAAGATTTGCTTACCCAAATTAGGGACGAGCTCAAAAAACAAGGCAATACGCCTTAAAATTATTAAAGATACGAGCACCGCTATACTGCTCATTTTAAATAAATCGTAATTTAATCAAACCCCACAGGAAACTGTGGGGTCTTTTTTTAACGAAAAAGACCAATTAGTTTAAAAACAATAATTCTTTTCAATTTTAGCTTCTGAAAGTGGGCTAGTTAAGTTCTGGTCAATAAATTTGCGGCTGGTTTTTAAGAACATAGTTTCCCGCCTTCGCGGGAAAGACTAAAATTTTATATTATGAGAATAGCAGTGGTAGGCGCTACCGGAATGGTAGGCAAGGTAATGTTACAGGTTTTAGCAGAAAGAAATTTCCCGGTAACCGAATTATATCCGGTAGCTTCAGAAAGGTCAGTTGGAAAAAAGATCAATTTTCAAGGAAAAGACTATAAAGTTATTGGGCTTCAGGAAGCGGTAGATATTAAACCGGATATTGCTTTATTTTCTGCCGGTGGGGATACTTCCTTAGAATGGGCTCCTAAATTTGCCGAAAACGGCACAACAGTAGTAGATAATTCTTCGGCCTGGAGAATGGATGAAACCAAAAAACTGGTAATTCCGGAAATAAATGCCTCAGAATTAACTAAAGAAGACAAGATCATCGCCAATCCAAACTGTTCTACAATTCAGTTATTAATGGCTTTAAAACCGCTGCACGATGCTTTCAAAATTAAACGTGTAATCGTTTCTACTTACCAGTCCATCACCGGAACCGGTGTTAAGGCAGTGGAACAATTGGAAAATGAATATAAAGGTGAAAAGGGCAAAATGGCTTATCCTTACCCTATTCATAAAAACGCATTGCCGCATTGCGATGTTTTTCAAGACAACGGCTACACCAAAGAAGAGATGAAACTTACCAAAGAAACCAAAAAGATTCTAGGAGACGATTCGGTTTTAGTAAGCGCTACTGCAATTAGAATTCCCGTAGTTGGCGGGCATTCAGAATCTGTAAACGTTGAGTTTAAAAATGAATTTGATGAAGCTGAAGTTAGAAAAATCCTGAGCCAGTTTCCTGGGGTAACCGTTCAGGATAACCCGGAGACCAATACTTACCCAATGCCTATTTACGCTGAAGGAAAAGACGATGTTTTTGTAGGCAGAATTCGCAGGGATTATTCCCAGCCAAAGACTTTAAATATGTGGGTTGTTGCCGATAACTTAAGAAAAGGTGCTTCCACAAATACAGTTCAAATTGCAGAATACCTTATTAAAAATAAGTTGGTATAAGCCAGAAAACGCATAAATGATTAACTAATGCCTGTAAAAATGTAACTTACAGGCATTTTTTATGACTAACTTTATGCAATAAATCACATTATATGAAAAAAACATTCTCCGGAATTTTTGCTCTTGCCGTCCTGGCTTCCTGCAATGATTCTAAAAACGAAAAAGAAATCAGTTTGAATTACCCTGAAACCAAAAAAGTAGATACGGTTACCGATTATTTTGGGACCGAAGTTAAAGACCCTTACCGCTGGCTGGAAGACGACCGCAGCGAAGAAACCGAAGCTTGGGTAAAAGCCCAAAACGAGGTAACTTTCGATTATCTAAACAGTATTCCGTATAAAAAAGAGCTGGAAGAAAGACTTTCAGAAATATGGAATTACGAAAAAATAAGTGCTCCGTTTGAAGAAGGCGATTACACATATTTCTACAAAAACGATGGCCTACAAAATCAATATGTAGTTTATAGAAAAAAAGGTGAAGATGGTGAAACAGAAGTTTTCCTGGATCCTAATAAATTCAGCGAGGACGGTACTACTTCCCTTGCCGGCCTAAGTTTCTCTAAAGACGGCAGTAAAGCCGCTTATGCTATTTCTGAAGGTGGTAGCGACTGGAGAAAAATAATCATTATAGATGCCGAAAATAAAGAACGAGTAGAAGATACTATTCAGAATGTAAAATTTAGTGGAATTTCCTGGAAAGGCAACGAAGGTTTTTATTATTCCAGCTACGAAAAACCGGAAGGTAGCGAGCTTTCAGCAAAAACAGATCAGCATAGATTATTTTACCATAAACTTGGAACTCCACAGAGCGAAGATGAAGTGATTTTTGGAGATTCTGAAGCTCAAAAACATCGTTATGTGCGTGGGGGAGTTTCAGAAGATGATCGATTTTTATTTATATCTGCAACAAACTCAACTTCAGGAGGGAAGCTTTTTATGAAGGATCTTTCCAAAAATAATCCTGAGTTGGTAACCATTTTAGGAAATGAAGATACCGAGGCTAGTGTTATAGAAAACGAAGACAGCAAATTGTTCATTGTAACCAATATGGATGCGCCAAATCGTAAGGTTGTGACTGTAGATGCTGCAAATCCTTCTCCTGAAAACTGGGAAGATTTTATTCCTGAAACAGAAAACGTATTAAGCCCTTCTACCGGTGGCGGATATTTCTTTGCCGAATATATGGTAGACGCGGTTTCTGAAGTGAAACAATACGATTATGAAGGAAAGTTAGTGCGTGAAGTTGAACTTCCGGGAATTGGTTCAGCCGGCGGATTTGGCACTAAAAAGGAGAACGAAGAATTATATTATTCTTTTACAAATTATGTAACTCCGGGTACTATTTACAAATATAATATTGAAGAAGGAACTTCTGAAGTTTATAATAAACCCAACATAAAATTCAATCCGGACGATTACGAAAGCAAACAGGTTTTTTATACCTCAAAAGACGGGACAAAGGTTCCTATGATCATTACTCACAAAAAAGGTCTTGAGCTTAACGGTAAGAATCCAACGATGCTTTATGGCTACGGAGGATTCAATATTAGTTTAACGCCTTCTTTTAGTACTGCAAACGCAATCTGGATGGAACAGGGCGGTGTTTATGCCGTTCCAAACCTTCGAGGTGGTGGTGAATATGGCAAAGAATGGCACGATGCCGGTATTAAACTGAAAAAACAAAACGTTTTTGATGATTTTATCGCTGCCGCGGAATACCTTATTGAAGAAAATTATACATCAAGTGATTACCTGGCGATTCGCGGAGGTTCTAACGGCGGACTTTTAGTTGGAGCAACTATGACCCAGCGTCCAGATCTTATGAAAGTAGCCTTACCAGCCGTGGGCGTAATGGATATGCTTCGTTACCATACTTTCACTGCCGGTGCAGGCTGGGCTTACGATTACGGAACTGCAGAAGATAGTGAAGAAATGTTTAACTACCTTCTTGATTATTCACCGGTTCATAACCTGGAAGAAGGAACCGAATACCCTGCTACTTTGGTTACAACAGGGGATCACGACGATCGCGTAGTACCTGCACATTCTTTTAAATTCGCCGCCGAATTACAGGACAAGCAAGCCGGAGAAAACCCAGCTTTAATAAGGATTGAGACCAAAGCCGGCCACGGTGCTGGAAAACCTACAAAAATGATTATTGAAGAATATGCCGATATTTTTGGATTTACTCTTTACAATATGGGCTTTGATGTTTTACCAAATAAAACTGAAGAAGAAGTAAAAGGATAGTTTAATTCTTTCAAATTCAAACCTCACAGATTTAAAAACTGTGAGGTTTTTTTATTTAAAAACTGAAGTGAATAAAGTAGAGTTTAGCGTTCACAAATACAACAAAGATTAGATTTGGCTAAACTTGTTTCAGCTTCCATGATTATAACAAAGTAGATCCTGAAATAAAATCAAGATGACGATTTATGAGCTTTCCGAGACTTTTTTAATGTCCAGTTTTATAGGATTAAGATTCCTAAAACAAAACCTCATCAATTTTCTTTAAAACACTTTCAGGGGCAATGCTGCGAATAGCATTCTCATAAGTTTCAGGATATTTATTTCCATAAACAGAAGTGGGTATTTTTGGATATTGAGTAAGATCAGGGAGTAAGCTGTTACTTTTGGGTTGATTAAAAGGCGCAAAACCGGCATAAGGATGTGTCACACCCCAAATGCTAATCACGGGAATACCATACATCGCAGCCATATGGCCGTTGCCGCTGTCCATAGAAAGCATGGCATCAAGGTTGGAAATAAGGGAGAGTTCTTCGGTTAAAGTCAGTTTTCCGGCAATACTAATCGTGTTTTTAAATTTCGCGGCCCAGGTTTCCAATTGTTGTTTTTCTATATTTCCACCTCCAAAAAGTAAAACCTTAATTTTTGGGGTTTCACTTAAATTATCTAAAACTTCCTCCATTAAATCTGCCGGATATGCTTTCGAACTATGCTGTGCAAAAGGTGCAATTCCAAGCCATTTTTTAGGCTCGGTGCCCACCAGGGTTTTAATTTTTTTTGTAATTTTTTCTTTCGGCGGAAATTGGTGGGTATTAAGGTCTAAAGGATAACCTAAAGCATCAAAAACATCGGCATAGCGCTGTATAGTGGTTTTTAATTGTTTAAACACCTTATTGTTTTCCCTTGTTAAGGCCTTCTTTTCGCTCCGGCCTTTATCAATTTGTTTCACCGGAATCCCAAACATATAAAAAACCGATTGTAGCACATTGCTTCGTAAAACATCGTGAAGATCGGCTACTTTATCAATACCAATATCGCGAAGATCTTTTGCCAGGCGACAAAGACCAACTACGCCACTATGTACCCCTTTAATATCGGCTTTATAAACCGAAACCCCCGGAATTCCTTTAAACATAGGTTCAAAAAAACCCCGGGTTAACACTGTAATTTTTAAATGAGGATACGTGGCCGTTAACACCCGCAATACGGGAACGGTCATCGCAACATCGCCCATAGCCGATAAACGAATAACCAAAATATGCGAAGCCCCCTCTGCCTGCGGCATCTCTCCCGAATGGGGAGAGTTTCTTTTATTATCAGAGGTAGGTTTCTTCATTCTTAAACAATTTTAAGGCGCTATTTATTTCTTAATACAGGATTCAACTCATCATCATTATACATCTTCATTTGCCTGTAGACCTTCATATACTTGTTTCCGGCGGCAATATCTTCCAGTAATTGATTTATCGCCGTAGAAAGGTCTACGCGCTGCTCCAGTAAAACATCAAGTTTGGCTTTGCACTTCATTTGGTGCTCTTGCGAAGCATCTTCCCGGTTAGCTTCCTCGTGCATATGGTAAATCTTTAAAGCTAAAATTGAAAGCCTATCTATTGCCCAGGCAGGACTTTCAGAATTAATTGTAGCATCATCTTTTGGCTGAATATCTTTAAATTTCTTTAAAAAATAACTATCAATATATTCCACGGTATCGGTTCGATCCTGGTTTGAAGCGTCTATCTGGCGTTTTAGCGCCAGGGCATCTACGGGATCTATATGTTTATCGCGTATAATATCTTCATAATGCCACTGCACCGTGTCTATCCAACATTTGCGGTACAACAAATGCTCTATCAATTCACTTTCGCTATCGTAAGGGTTGGAAAATGGCTGCTCTACCGTATCTTTTTCATGATATCTCTCTATTACTTCCTGAAAAATCTTATTCGCTTTATCTGAAAACATAAACTATCTTTTTTCTAAAATGTGTAAATATTCTGTAGTATGATTGGCCGTATGGTTTCGGTTTTCGGTTTTATCGGCTTTAAAACGCTGGTATTTTTTGGTAACCAGGTCGTAATTTCCAAAACGGCTCATTATTTTTTTTATTTCTCCAGAAGGCATTAAACCCTCGTTGTTATAGCTGAAAAATATATACCTGAAATTAGCATTTTCGAGCAATTCCAGAAAGGAATTTTCAACCTTTCCCCGGCTGCAGTAATTGGAGCGATAATAATCGCGCAGGCCGGTTTTTCCCTGTGGTGCAAAGGTATCATATTTTGCGATGGTATTTAAAATATGGTAGTTCGCACCGTACTGCCGTGCATTGTAAGGCGGATCTAAATATAAAATATCGCCTTCAATTTCTTTAATTAATTGATTTGCATCTTTTTGAAAAACCTTGTGTGAATTCCCTGTGAACTCAAATTTTGCAGGTTTTAATTCTAAATCTTTTTGTGCCGAAAGTTTTACTTTTTTTAAAAATGCACCATAAACCGAAGCAGTATTGGCAATTTTGTCTGCACTTTCCAATAAAGAAGCTAAAAGGAAAAAATACTGGTTTTCCCCTATATGTTTATTCAGTTTCCAATTTTCTATTTGCTGTCTTATCGCATCAATTTTCTTTCCGTTGGTTTCAGAAAAATAGAGTCGGTTAGATTTGCCGTTTTCACTGTATTCTTCGAAAATAAAACCGGGTTTTTTTTCGAGATTATTTAATAACGTAAGAAGATTCTCAGTGTCTAATTTTTGATGATTTTCAATATAATTTTTGAGTAAAATATAGCTGTAATATTCCACATCGTTAGCGATAACAGATTTCACCGAAGTCTTAAAATTCCTACCGACACTCCCCGTACCGGCAAAAAGATCGCAAAAAACCATTTGAGAAAGATCTTTGCCAACCACTTCTTTTACCGTAGATTTTATAAAATCGCCAAGCTTATGTTTAGAACCTATATAATTCATTTTACCGCCCAGATCACATCAGCTAAAGTGGTTCTTCCTTGCTGAAATTGGAATTCTTTTAGTTGTGAATTTTCAAAAGTAGCAACATATTTTTCAATCACCTGCTTCAAAAAAGAAATTTCGGCTTTTAGCTTCCAATGCTGTCCATCTTCAGCATAAACTATTAAGAACAATCGATTTTCCAGATGAAACCGGCTTTGTTTACTTTGATTTTTATACAACCAGGTAATAAGGCTTTCAGGATTATTTTGAGCAAATTCAAGGGAACGATTAAACGTCTTTGGAAAAACACTTGTTTTTAAATCGAAGTCATTTCCGAAGAAATTAAAGTCAATCTTCCGGTTTTTGGGATTTTTATTCGGAACGACTTCTTTCATCTCAGCAAAGATGTGTTCTACCGCCATCGCACTCCAGAAGTTATACCAGCGATTGCTGCAATACTGAAAAAACTCTTTTTCATCCAACTTTTCAGTTGCGATAATTAAGGCAATTTGTTGGTTTAACCGATCCCAGCTTGAAGTAAAATAAACAAAAGAAGAAACCCTGTCCCAGGAATTATTTTGCTTCCGAAACCAACGATATTCATATTGGCAGCGTTGTTTAAGTTCGTTCTCAATTGCCGGTAAATTCATCTTAGAAAATAAAAGGAATACACAAAGGCATTAAGATAAGCAATACTAGCAAAACTTCCCTAAAGACTTTATCCTCCCTTTGATCAAAATAAATAGAGGTAACAATACTTAGCGGTACAAAGAAGAAAATAAGTTCGCTGCCGTCTTTAGTAGGTGCAAAAATAGCTGCGGCAACAGCCGTAAGCAAACTGAGTAAAACCAGATTCAACGAAGGTTTCATAGATACGCTTGCTTTATTTACTACGGCTAAAAATTGAACCAATGTCCAAAGCGTTAAGGCTAAAATAATACTAAGGGGAATAAGCATTTCGAGATTTTGATAATTTGAATAATCAAAATTACTCCACTCAAACCATTGTGAAAACGTATAAAATTGATCGTAAGTGATAATATGAAAACTAAGCGTTAAAACTGCTACCGCTAAAGCTGCTATTGGCGGAATTAACCAGTTTTTAGGTTTTGGGAGATAGTATAAAATACCGGCATAAACCACGACAAGGAACAAAATAGACCAGAAATAAAAAAGCGAGGCGATACATATCCAAAAAGTAGCATCAAAAACTTTTTTTTGCATTACTTTTTTAGACTTTAAGCTAATAATCCTTCTAAAAGCAAACAGCACCAGTAAATTGGCAAATATCACCTGGTGATTTCTTAAAAGTGTAAAAAATGAAGCCGTGAAAATAACAAAAAACAAGATTTTATAAGCGCTACGCCGGGTAAGCTCATTTTTCTTGGCTATAAAATTGAGGGTAAAAACACTTACTACAAGACTTAATAAAACCGCCAGTTTTTCCAGGAAAACCAGTAGATTAAAATCTATAAACCACTCCTTAAAATTGGCGATAATAAAAAATGTGATCAAAAAAATAGTGATCGCTACCCCGTTCACCGGTTTTGATTTGCCAAAAAAGCTTGTTAGCATTGCGGTTTTTTATATTTTTGTAATCTTAATAAAACAAAGTTAGTTATTGAACGCCACCAAAGGTATTTTAATATTACTTTGAAATAATTAGTATTAAACTTAATTGTTATGAAAGATTTTTTTGAAGGTATTGCCTACTTGTTTGAAGAGATATTATTCTATCCGTTTGATCTACTTAGGGATTTGGAATTAGACTCATGGTGGGCTGCAAATGCCTTAAATTTTATTTTTATCCTGGTTGGTTTAGCTGCTTTTATTTATTGGATGAAACAACTTAAGCACTACAACAAACTTAACGATGAAGATCGTGATCCTACGGCCCACTCGTTTTTAGGATAAATCAAAACCTAGATCTTTTCTATAATACATCTTATCGAAATGTAGTTTTTCTGCATTTTGATAAGATTTTTTTAATGCCTCTTTGTAATCTTTCCCAAACGAAGTCACGGCAATTACACGGCCACCACTAGTTACAATTTTATCGCCTTCAAATTTGGTTCCTGCGTGAAATACTATTGAGTCTTCAACTTTGTCAAATCCGGTGATTTCTTTAGATTTTTCGTAAGCTTCAGGATAACCACCAGATACCAACATTACCGTAGTTGCAGCGCGGTCATCTATTTCTAATGAAACTTCATTTAATTTTCCCTCGGAAACTTTTTCAAAAATTTCTACAAGATCTGATTTGATTCGGGGAAGCACAACCTCGGTCTCCGGATCACCCATACGCACATTATACTCTATTACGTAAGGTTCGTTTTTCACCATAATAAGTCCGATAAAAATAAACCCTTTGTAATCTATATCTTCTTCCTGCAACCCATTAACCGTTGGTTTTGCGATGCGTTCTTCAATTTTCTGCATTAATTGATCATCTACAAATGGAACGGGAGAAATAGCGCCCATCCCGCCGGTATTTAGCCCAGTGTCTCCTTCACCAATTCGTTTGTAATCTTTGGCGGTGGGCAGGATCTTATAATTTTTTCCGTCGGTCAATACAAAAACGCTAAGCTCAATCCCATCTAAAAATTCTTCTATCACAACTTTGGCACTTGCAGCACCAAATTTCTTTTCAGCCAGCATATTTTGTAATTCCTGTTTAGCCTCTTCAAGATTGTCTATAATTAAAACTCCCTTTCCGGCAGCAAGCCCATCGGCCTTTAAAACATATGGCGGATTTAATGTCTCCAGAAATTCCTTTCCTGCTTCCAGACTTTTTTCAGTAAAACTTTCGTAAGCCGCGGTAGGTATTTTATGCATCGCCATAAATTCTTTGGCGCGCTCTTTACTTCCTTCCAAAAGCGCCCCACGTTTTGAGGGTCCTATAACTTTTACATTTTTTAGTGCATCATCTTCTGCAAAAAAATCGGTGATACCTTCTACCAAAGGATCTTCAGGGCCTACTACCAGCATTTCAATTTTTTCCTTCAGCACAAAATCTTTAATCGCTTTAAAATCGGTTACTTTAAGGTCGATATTCTCAGCAATTTCTGCGGTTCCCGCGTTACCGGGCGCTACAAAAAGTTTAGAACATTTTGGGCTTTGAGCCAATTTGTAAGCGAATGTATGTTCGCGTCCGCCGGCACCGAGAATTAAAATTTTCATCCTGAAGTCATTTTAGTTATGCACCAAAAATAATTGTTTGTAAATTGAAGCACCAATTATTTCTTATAAAAAAGCTTTTTCGCCCTTGGACTGGTTTAAACTTTCGTTGCAGCTTAATAAATTTCCCATAAACCGGGCGCAAAAAACATTACAGGAAATACAGGAAATCCCCGAAGAAAGTTACAAGAGTTACCTTGCTGAAAAGCGAAAGGAGATTGTTGAATATCACTTAAATAATAATAGGTTTTATAAAGATTTCTTCGAAAAAAATGAATTTAAAAGCTGGAGCCAAGTGCCTGTGATGACTAAAACCGATTTACAGCAAAAACTCCAAAATCGCCTGAGTACAGGTTTTTCAAAATCTACAGCTTATATTGGTAAAACTTCAGGTAGCAGCGGTACCCCTTTTATTTTCGCCAAAGATAAATTTTCACACGCCCTGAGCTGGGCGGGTTTTCAGGATCGCTACCAGTGGCACGATATTGACCTTAACAAATCTTTGCAAGCCAGGTTTTATGGAATTCCGCTGGATTTGTATGGAAATATGCAGGAGCGAATTAAAGACCGAATTAGCTTGCGCCGAAGATTTCCGATTTTCGACCTGAATGAGCAGAAAATGGAAAAATTTTTAAAACGTTTTCAAAAATCAAATTTCAGTTATATCAATGGTTACACCAGCGCAGTTTTGCTTTTCGCTAAATTCCTTGATCATAAAAACTTAATTTTAAAAGAAATTTGTCCCAATCTAAAACTCTGTATTGTTACTTCTGAAAGATTATTTGAAGAAGATAAAAAATTGATGGAATCGGTTTTTGGAGTTCCTGTGGTGAATGAATATGGCGCAAGTGAAGTGGGACTTATCGCTTTTGAAAATAAGAAAAATGAATGGGTGGTGAATTCGGAAGACCTTTTTGTAGAAATTCTGGATCAAGACAATAAACCAGTTCCAAATGGAACCGAAGGCCGTATTGTAATTACTTCACTTTATAACAAAGCGCATCCAATGATTCGTTACGATATTGGCGATAGCGGCGTGCTTTCAGAAAAAAGTACAGCGAAAAACCCAATTTTGGAAAAATTAATTGGTCGAACCAACGATATAGCCAAACTTCCCGATGGTAAAGTGGTTCCCGGACTTACTTTTTATTACGTAACTAAAAGTATTATTGAAGACACCGGAAGTATTAAAGAGTTTGTAATTAATCAAAATGCAGCAGATTCTTTTAAAATTGAATATGTTAGTAAAATAGATTTTTCTGAAAACCAGAAACAAAAAATATTACAGGCGATTGAGACATACGTGGGTAAAAACTTAAAGGTTGCTTTTGAAAGAAAGGACAAACTTACACGAAGTAAAAGCGGGAAATTGAAGCAGTTCACATCAGATTTATAACCGCTCCAGCCTGCCCGACCCAGTCATTCAGTCGGATTTCCTGGAAAATAAGGAGAGGAGCTTTAGATCTCCGGAAAAAAAATTCTGAAACCCATTTCAGTATAATCTCAAATTCGTTTTACTTGTTTTGGTTTTATAAAGAAATGTTCCTTTAGAAAAACCAGCATATAGCCGATACTTTTTGGGAAACTAAAACCTAAAACTTTATGATAGATATTGAAATTATATTTTAGCATCTCCAATTTATTCCCTGAAATTGATCCTTTTCTAATCCTATACTTCGCTAAACATCTTTGAATACCAATCGCCGGGCCACCTTTTTCCACGGCTTCCAGCCAAAGCGCCCAGTCCTGTCGTTTCCGAATTTCAGGGGCATAGATTTTCCCTAATTTTTTAGCGTTGTAAATTCCGGTGAGATTGCCGAGATAATTAGATTTTAGCAATTTTTGATAACTTAAAATAGGGAGTGCTTCAATAATTTTGTTTCGGGAACTACCGTTTTCGCTTATGTTCTGATAGCTAGAGAAACAAACTGCTGTATCCTGCTGCTGCATCACTTCAAGCTGTATTTCCAGCTTTCTCGGTTTCCATTGGTCATCTGCATCCAGAAATGCTATAAAATCGCCCTGAGCGGCTTTAATTCCTTTATTGCGACTTACTCCTGTGCCGTGATTCTCTTTATTTTGAATAATTTTAATACGTGAATCTTGTTTTGCAAGTTTTTCGGCTTTAGAAAGCGTCGCCTCAGTAGAAGCATCATCGATAATAAACAATTCCCAGTTGGAATAGGTTTGAGCAATAACAGAATTCACCGCTGCTTCAATAAAATTTTCCGCATTAAAGGCGGGCATAATTACTGAAACCAACGGACTCTCCATAACTATATTTATCGCCTTATATGATTGGAAAAATCTTTATGCTCGCTTTTTTCCAATTCTTCTGGGCTTAGATTTTTAAAATAATTGTAAGTGATTTTCATCCCTTCGCTCCGAGAAACAGTAGGTTCCCACCCTAAAACTTCTTTCGCCCTACTAATATCGGGTTGTCTCTTTAAAGGATCGTCTTCCGGTAATTCTTTATATACCACCTTTTGATCGGTTCCGGTAAGTTTCAGGATTTCTTCGGCAAAATCTTTAATGGTAATTTCATCGGGGTTGCCAATATTCACAGGGTCGGAATAATCGCTCAACAACAAACGATAAATTCCTTCAATTTGATCGTCTACATAGCAAAACGAGCGCGTTTGCAAACCATCACCAAAAATGGTGAGATCTTCACCCCGCAAAGCCTGACCAATAAAAGCAGGAATTACACGGCCATCGTTTAATCGCATCCTAGGCCCATAAGTATTAAAAATACGCGCAATCCTGGTTTCTAAACCGTGAAATCTGTGATAAGCCATGGTAATAGATTCCTGAAAACGCTTGGCTTCATCATATACACCACGCGGCCCAATGGTATTTACGTTACCATAATATTCTTCGCTTTGCGGATGCACCTGCGGATCTCCATAAACTTCCGAGGTGGAAGCAATTAAAATCCTGGCGTTCTTTTCTTTGGCTAAACCAAGGCAATGAAGTGTTCCAACGGAGCCCACTTTTAGGGTTTGAATTGGAATCTTTAAATAATCTATGGGACTTGCAGGAGAAGCAAAATGAAGAATGTAATCTAACTCACCGGGCACGTGAATAAATTTGGTGATATCGTGATGAAAAAACTCAAAATTATCCAGTTCAAAAAGATGCTCAATATTCTTTAGATCTCCGGTTATAAGGTTATCCATCGCAATAACTTCATAACCTTCTTTAATAAACCTATCACATAAATGAGAGCCTAAAAAGCCGGCAGCACCGGTAATGAGTATTCTTTTTGCCATTCCTGAAGTTTGTGCGAAAATTACTCAAATTTTATGAGATTTACGAAAGGATGAGTGTTTTAAGGCTCACTTTCCATTCAGGAATTTGCTTCTGAAATTTCTGCTGAATTTTAGTTTTGTCCAGCACGCTGTATTTGGGCCTAGCAGCAATAGTTTTAAAATCGTTGTTTTCGTTTAGCCGAATTTCTTCTGAACTTCCAGTAAACTCTAAAATTGCTTTAGCAAAATCATACCAGGTAGCTTCGCCTAAGTTGCTGAAATGATATAAACCAAAATTCTTATTTTCTGAAGCGATTATTTCCATAACAAATTCAGCCAGATCATTGGCATTTGTTGGAGTGCCGGTTTGGGTAGTGGTAATATTTAATTCGGATTTTTCTTCTATTTTTCTAAGAATAGTTTTATAAAAATTATGTCCAAATTCTGAATACAACCAGGAAGTCCTGAATATAAAATGCTCTTTTAAAACCTCAGTAATTGCTAATTCTCCTTTTAATTTTGAAGCACCGTAAACGTTTATAGGATTGGTAGTATCGGTTTCCTGATAAGGGTTGTCAGTTTCCCCATTAAAAACATAATCGGTGGAAAAATGAATTAAAGCTGCTTGGTTTTCATTACAAACCTCAGCAAGGTTTTGGGCGCCTTCCGCATTTATTCTAAAGGCTTTTACTTCTTCAGATTCGGCTTTTTCAACGTTGGTGTAGGCCGCGCAGTTAATTAGCCAATCGAAATTTATTTCAGAAAAAAGTTTTTCCAATTTCGGTTTTTCTGTAATATCGGCCTCCGATGAAGATTTAAATACAAAATTGAAATCAGGATAATTCCCTGAAATCTTTTTAAAACAAGCACCTAATTGTCCATTGGCTCCAGTAACGAGAATATTCTTCATTTAAAAACCTCTTTTAAACGGGGTTGTTTTAAATCTTTATCAGAAATTATCATTTCTTTCTCTGCAAATTCCCAATCAATTGCAAGATCGGGATCGTTATAAATAATACCGGCTTCATAACCCGGATAATAATATTCATCGCATTTATAAGCAAAAACCGAGGTTTCTGAAAGCGTAACAAAGCCGTGGCCAAAACCTTTGGGAATATAGAGCTGATAAAGATTCTCATCGTCCAGAATAATTTTAAAACTCTGTTTAAAAGTGGGTGATTCCGGTCTTAGATCTACCACCACATCCAGCACTTTTCCATAAATAGCACGCACCAGCTTAGTCTGGCCGAATTCTCCGGTCTGGTAGTGTATTCCACGTAAAACGCCACGTTTGGAAATAGATTGATTGTCCTGAACAAAATCTTTCTCTATCCCAGTTAATTCTATAAATTTCTTCTTGTGATAACTCTCCAAAAAAAGGCCGCGTTTATCCCGAAAGATGTCGGGCTTTATGATAAAACAGTCTTTTAAAGGCGATTCTTCAACTTGCATAAACTAAGATTTAAAGATTTGCTCCAGGATTTTTTCGGTAATTAAATAAGTAGGTTTTACACCTGTTGTTCCCAATCCTCCCGAAGCTAATGTACTACCGGTTTCTAATGGATTATCTGAAGCGTAATAAGCATACCTTACCTTCACATCACTATTGATACTGCCTCTTAATTTTGAGGCCGCCTGGATGGCTTTTTGGTAATGTGCACCTTCCATCTCCAGTCCACTTACATTCCAGGTAGAGTCGTGGAAGAATTTAAGAATATCGCGGTTTTGAAGGGAAGTTCCCAAAACGGTAATCATCGCACCATCTACTACAGCTATATCGCTCTCTTCAAGATCGGCGCGACTAAGTTCATTTTTAAAAGGATAGTTATCTGCAGTTCCTTCAAATAAGTGAGCAGAAGGAATCATAATATCGCCTTTTCCACCTTCCAGGATACCGGCTTTTCCCATTATAGAAATAGACTCTACGTTCATCTTAATCTCATTGCCTTCAAAATTGTAAGGCTTCAATAGCTCATCCATAGTTTCGTAGGCCTGCTCGCCAAAGGCATAATCCATTACGATGATTACCGGGGCTTTTTCTTCCGTTTTAATATCCCAGCTTCCGTATTTACCGTTTAATTTAGCAGTATCAAAAATTTGAACATCTATATTGGTTCCACTTTTATCTTCCATAAAAGTCATCCCATTATCCAAAGCCGATTTCATCACCTTGCTTCTTAAACCTCCATTAGCGCTGTTACTAAGCAATTCGTAGATTTCCAGTGGCTTTTTCTTTTTAAGCTCGGTTTTTAAGGCTGAAGGCGTGTAAAGCGTGTTCATTACACTATGCATATTTGCACTAATAATGTGCAAAGGGCGGTGCATTAAATTCTCTTTTATAAGATGCTGTTTAATATTATCGGCCCAAATTTCACCGTGAATATGATGCCCTAAACGCTCCCGCAATACCGGGCTAAAAGTGATAATTCTTTTATCGTTATTTACAGTTTCTGCAATGGCGAGTTTCCCCAACCAGTAAATTATATTTAAAAAACGTTCGGGATTTCCTGGTAATGAGAATTTTGGATAAATATCCTGAACTTCATAAAAGGTACGACCTAAAATATTTGCAGTATGAGTCAAAGCGATTTCTCGCTGTGCCTGGTCTAAAGGTTCTTCCTGTAAAACGGCTTTTTCCAGTTTTTGCCAATCGCGGGTAACACTGCCTTCTTCATCTATAATTACACGGCGCATAATTTTATGCGATTCTACGAACAAAAAAGTAAGGTGAGTAAGAATATCATAGATCTCAGAACGACCACGAGTGATTTCAATATTCATTTGCTCGTCGTCTATGCGGTAGCAGTTACGACGACGTTTAGGCGGAACGATTGGCTTAAAATGCGAATTTCCATAGCCTTCATCGCTGGTTAAATTAATAAATCGGCATTCTTCAATTCCTTTAGGTAAACGATCTACCACGTAGAGTAACCCGCTAAGTTCTGCTTTATCATCGGCAATAGAACCGTAGATTTCAGGTCGAAGAATAAGTAAAGCCTCTCGTAGTGTCTCCCCGGAAACTCCCATTGGTTTATAAAATCCACGATTAAAAAGGTGGCGCATTGTAATGTACATGCGTTCTATGGCGTGGGTACTTTCTTGTGCCCGGGTACGACCGAGTAATTTTAGATTCATCATTTATTTTGTTTTCTTAAATTTTCTTCAAGCACTTCGGCTATTTTTCTATCGTTTGAAAGCCTGGCGAGTTTAAACTGTCCCCCTAATTTTCCTATAGACTTCATGTATTGATTAAACCCGCCTTTGGGAATCTTAGTGATTTTTAAAGGCTGAAGGATTTTGCCTTCAATTAAATCGAAATAATACGAATTTTGCTCCTGAAGTGTTCTTTCTAAAATACTATGGAATTCATCCATGTTTTTAGGATCTTCTTCAAACTCTATAAACCACTCGTGGTAAGGCAATTCATCATTTGCAGGAGTAATTTGAGGAGCTACTGTAAATTCGCTTATCCTGGCTTTTGTAATATTCATAGCCTCTTGCATAGCCTCCTCTACTTCTTTCCCAATTACATGTTCTCCAAATGCTGAAATATAATGCTTGATTCGCCCGGAAACAATCACGCGGTAAGGTTTTAAAGAGGTAAACTGAACCGTATCTCCCATATTGTAACCCCAGAGACCGGCATTCGTAGAAACAATTATTACATAATTAACTCCTTTTTCTACCTCTCCTATCGTTAAACGTTTCGGGTTTTCTTCAAAAAATTCATCGGTTCTAATAAATTCATAGAACATTCCCGAATCCAGCTGAAGTAACATACCTTTTTCGTTTTGCTTATCCTGAAAAGCAAAAAAGCCTTCAGATGCCGGATAAAGTTCTATGCTGTCTACTCTTCTACCAATAAGGTTTTCAAATTTAGCGCGATAAGGTTCATAATGTACCCCGCCGTAAATAAACAGGTTAAAATTAGGAAAAAGCTCACCGACTTTTTTACCTGTTTTTTGCTGAAGCCTTTCAAAATACATTTGTACCCAGGAAGGAATACCGCTAATCACGGTCATATCTTCGTGGAGGGTTTCTTCAACTATAGCATCAACTTTGGTTTCCCAGTCTTCAATACAATTGGTTTTCCAGCTTGGCATTCTGTTTTTCTGAAGATAAGCAGGAACATAATGCGCAACAATTCCTGAAAGACGACCTAATTTCACCCCGTTTTTTTCATCCATTTCGGGGCTTCCCTGGAGAAAGATCATTTTTCCGTCTACAAATTTAGCATTTCCGGTTTCGGCGATATAACATAAGATTGCATTTCTGGCGGCATTAATATGGGCCGGCATAGAATCTTTGGTTAGCGGAATATACTTGGCACCACTAGTAGTTCCTGATGTTTTTGCGTAATATAAAGGTTTTCCCGGCCACAACACATCAGGTTCTCCGGCCACCATCTTATCTACATAAAAACGCAATTCTTCATAATCCCGGATCGGTACATTTTTGGTGAAATCCTTATAAGATTTAATGTTTCCAAAATTATGGTCCTGTCCAAATTTTGTGTCTTTGGCTTTTTCTATAAGCTTCTGAAACACTTTTTGTTGCGTAGCCTCAGGTTGTGAAGCCCACTTATCTATTTTCTTGCGTATATAATTGGCAAAAATCTTTGCTCCAAACGACTTTAAAGACATAGGTTTTCTTGAATTAAATGGTATTCTAAATTTCAGCAATACCTTTTGTGCTGCAAAGGTCGTGATTTATTAATCAAAATCAATATAATCTGTGGGGTCTACGGGTACGGCTTCATTCCAAAGTTCAAAGTGTAAATGCGGGCCTGTAGTATACTCCCCGGTAGACCCGGCGGTAGCAATAACCTCTCCCCTTCTTACATTTTCTCCCTGCTCTTTGGCTATGGAAGCATTGTGCTTATAAACCGACAATAAGCCATATTCGTGCTTAATAATTATTACATAACCGGTTTCTGTAGTCCATTCTGAAAAAATCACGCGACCATCGGCTACCGATTTAACCGGCGTGTTTTTAGCAACCACAATATCTACCGCATAATGTTTTTCTTTAGCATCATAATCTTCGGAAATTGATCCTTTTACCGGCGGGAATAATGAAAAATCTATATTATCTGTAGCAGAGGGCAGCACGTTATATTTATCTTCCTGGGCAACTTCTTCTCTTAACAGGGAATCGGCGCGGGAAGGTTCTATAGCCTCAATTTCCTGACCCATAATCGGGTTTTCAATTAAGGAGTCCCGATTTAGGCTGGAGGTATCTGCTTTCCCCGTAAGCACATTTTTAATGGAACTTAAATATTGATTATTTAGCTTTAAAACCTGCTGCAAGGAATCTGATTTGTAAGCTAATTGAGATGCCTGCCTTTTTAACTGTGCAGAAGAATAGCCCGGAATATATTCTTTAAGCGGAGTAAATGCAATAATAAAAGTAGTGGAGGCAATCAGAATTATGGCACTTAGCGTAATCGTAACAAAAACATTGAGGCGGGTTAACTTAAAAGAAAGTTTTTCCTCAAAAGTATCCTCATTCAAAACTACCATTCGGTATTTATGAAGTAACTTTTTCGTGAATTTTTTTCTCTCTTTTTTATTTTCAGCCATAATCCGCTTACAAAGTTAATTTAAAATTTGAGCTTAATAAATGAAGTTCTCAAACTTAGGTCCAATTTGATTTTTTTCGTGGAAAAATTAGGGTTTTCAGCAATAACGTATCGTGGTTATCTAAATTGAATTCAAGTATAACTTAAATTTAAGCCATATTAACGTTGTAATTACTTAATTCTTGTTAAGTTTGTAATATTAAAATCATACATTATGAATGCATTTATTTTACCATTAGCCATTGGTGCCCCGCAAATTATATTAATTGTTGTGGTAATCTTGCTATTATTTGGAGGTCGAAAAATTCCTGAATTGATGAGAGGTTTAGGTAGTGGAATTAAAGAATTTAAAGACGCTTCTAAGGATGAAAACGGAGAAAAGACAGTTCCTTCTGATGACAAGAAATTTTCTGAAGAAAAGAAATAGACAAATAACTACCTTATAAAAAAAGCCCGAACTTAAATGTTTGGGCTTTTTTATTTGTCTTTTTTGGATGAGTTTACTCAATATCTGCCGATCGTAGAATAGCGTCTATTTCAAACATATTATCTCGCTTTCCTCTGGAGGGAGAGAAAACAAAACCTTCTACAACTAAAAAGCGGTTGTTAGCTTCATCTTTAATTGCATAATTCAAGAAAGGTCCGGCCATAAAAGCACCTTTTACTTCCCATGTTCCACGAGTTTCGTACGCAAATTTACCATCAATTTCAGTTTCAAAAAGATACGGAGCATAGGCTTCTTCGGTAATCATATAAGATCCTTCTGTTGGCCCTGGTATATGGGCTTTCCCAATAGAATCACGCATTTTAATTATATTTCCAATAGTATTGGTATCAGATTCAATTTGACTGATTGGCACTTCATAAATAAGAATTTCCATATTTCCTTTTGGTATTTCCTTTCTTATCCACACAAAATCTTCTTCTTCAAGCGCGTATCTATACGCCGAAGGAAAATCAAGGGATAATCCGAATTCTTCTTCAAGCTTTCCATCCTTTTTAAGGGATTTTTTCATTCGGCGTTGTTTCTCCTTCATTTCGGTTTCTTTGAAGGCTGAGACCAATTTTTCTGAACTTTCATTTATAATATGAATAAGTTCTTCTTCGTTTTCCCCGGAAATAATTACACCGGTTTGAGGCCGGGCATAGAGATCTTTAATAATTCTGGCTTCAGCTTCTTCGCCTTCCTGAACAGAGATAAAAGAACGGTTTTTTCTAACAAATCCGCTAAAAGTTTGAGGGGGAATCTGGCTTAAGGAAAACATTGGTTCTTCCTGTGGAAGCCCTTCTACCGTGGCTGCAAAATTATCTCTTATAGCTTCGCCTACCGGGCCTTCCCATAATTCGTTTTCAATAATCAGGGTAATTTGATTAATATTTCCAGAAGAGTCTGAAAGTATACGTTCATCTGCTTTGTCGCCATTTTCGTTACAGGAGACGAGAAAAACTAAACTGAATAGAAGGAATAAGTTTTTTTTCATTGTTATTAGTTTGGTTTGAAATGATTAACCCTTAGAAAGTTTAAGTTCCATACCGGGTTTTAGGCTATTACTGCCCATATCATTCCAAGCCCTCAAATTCTGTACCGTAACTCCCGGAAACTTACGAGAAATACTCCAAAGCGAATCTCCTTTCTTTACTGTATAGGTTTTTTCGCTGATATTTTGGCTATTTTCGGTAGAGGCATTTTGAGTTTCTACACCGGGTTTTCGCGGATAAATAGTAAGATACTGGCCTATTCTAATATTATTGCCTCTAATATTATTCCAGCGTTTTATACTGCTAACACCTACCCCGTAACGTTCGGCAATTCTTCCTAAATAATCACCGCTTTTTACGCGATATCTAATTTTATTTTCTGCCTTTACAAATTCGGGAAAAGCTTTTGCTTTATTCTGAAGATCCTCTTCAGCAAAATTATAGATAGCAGCTTCATTGCTAACAAATGCTCCACTAACTGTTGTAGGAAGTCTAATCATATAATCTTCATCTTCTACAAAAGGAATTACGTCCAGTTTGTAACTGGGGTTTAAAAACTGAAGCATTTCTTTTTCTACACCGGTAACTTTAGAAATTTGGTCAAAAGTGATCAATTTTTTCACTTTAATAGTATCGGTTTCAAAAAAAGCAATGTCCGGTCCTTGCGGTTGGAAGTTGTGTTCATCGGCATACTCAAAAAGGTAAAGCGTAGCGAGGAAGGCAGGAACGTAACCAGCGGTCTCTCTTGGTAAAAATCGTCTTAATTCCCAGTAATTATTAGAACCGCCACTACGCCTAATCGCTTTAGAAACATTCCCGGGGCCTGAATTATAAGAAGCCAAAACCAAATCCCAATCCTCAAAAGATCGATATAGGTTTGCCAGGTATTTTGCAGCGGCTTCAGTAGACATTTGCGGATCCATTCGCTCATCTACATAGCTGCTTACGTCAAGTCCATGTGCTTTTCCCGTTCTGTACATAAACTGCCAAAGCCCGGTAGCACCAACCCAGGATTTTGCCCGTGGATTTAAAGCTGATTCCACAATGGCCAGGTATTTTATCTCTAACGGGATATCATAACGATCAAGCTGTTGCTCAAACATTGGGAAGTAATACTCACTTAACGCCATAAGACGCTCCATAGCCTTCTTATTGCGTTTTAAATAGGAGTTGATAACACTTTCCAGGACTGGATGATATTCTACGTTAAATGGTGTACGTGCATTTAACTTGGCCAGTCTGGCTTTTAAGGTATCGGTGGGAAGTTCTTTATTTACTTCATCTTCGTAATCCTGCTCCCTGATGGTTTTATACATCTTATCAAAAAGATCTGAATTGGTAAGCTGTGCTTTCCAAACAGAATCAATTTCGGCTGCACGGGGGAGATCTTCTAACGAAACCGCTGAAGAATCCCTGATAACAGCCGAAATTGGTAGCTTATCTTTGAATTCCGGATCTGGATGAGCAAGAATAATTTCACTGCTATCTACCTTTTGGAAGATTTGCACCCTAAAATTAGCTTTCTCTACCTGCTTCTCCTCTTCCTGCGCCTGAAGGCCATTTCCCAATAGGAATGCAAGAGTTAAAATTATATACTTACCCATAATACTCAAAATTTAAAAAAGAACGTAAAATACTAGATTTTAGTACGTTTTATTTGCCAATTGCTTCAATTCCGGGCAATGATTTTCCTTCTAACATCTCCAGCATGGCACCGCCACCGGTAGAAACATAGCTTACTTTTTCTTCAAAACCGAATTTTTTAACCGCGGCTACAGAATCTCCACCACCCACTAAAGAGAAGGCTCCATTTTTGGTGGCTTCAGCAATTGAGTTTCCTAAAGCGATGGTTCCTTTTGAAAATTTATCCATTTCAAAAACTCCAAGTGGTCCATTCCAAAGAATGATTTTAGATTTTTGAATTACAGCATCGAAATTTTTAATACTCTCTGGTCCTGCGTCAAGACCCATCCAGCCATCTGGAATTTCATTGATTTTAGTGGTATCTGTTGAAGCTTGTTCAGAAAAACTATCAGCGATTACAGAATCTACTGGTAGATGAACCTGTACATTTTTAGCTTCGGCTTTTTTAAGAATTTCCAAAGCTAACTCCTGCTTATCTTCTTCTACGAGAGAATTTCCTATTTTTCCACCTTTGGCGAGAATAAAAGTATAGGCCATTCCACCCCCAATAATCAAATGGTCTACTTTATCAAGAATATTTTCAATTACGGTAATTTTAGACGACACTTTTGCACCACCTAAAACTGCGGTTACTGGTTTCTCTTTACTGTGAAGCACTTTATCGAGATTTTTGATCTCTTTTTCTAGTAAATACCCAAAACATTTATCATCAAAATATTTAGCTACTATTGTAGTTGAGGCGTGGGCACGGTGAGCTGTACCAAAGGCATCGTTTACGTAAATATCACCTAGCTGGGAAAGTTGTTTTGCAAATTCTTCGTCACCGCCTTTTTCCTCTTTGTGAAATCTAAGGTTTTCCAGCAACAAAATTTCGCCGGAATTTAAATTATCGGCTGCGGTTTTAACATCATCCCCAACACAGTCGTTCACAAATTTTGGTTCTACGCCAATAACTTCCGAAACTTTTCTCACAATATGTTTTAGTGAATACTTTTCTTCACGACCTTCAGGTCGGCCAAGGTGCGACATTAAAACTACGCTCCCACCATCTTCCAGTATCTTAAGAATTGTTGGTTTTGCAGCTTCAATTCTATTGGCATCAGTTACCTGGCCTTCTTTATTTAAGGGTACATTAAAGTCTACTCTTATTAATGCCTGTTTGTCTTTAAAATTAAAATCGTTTAAAGTCTTCATTTTCATTTCTTTTTTTAAAACCAAAAAATCTGGTTTGGTTGGTTAAGTTTAAGCCCAATCGGCTTTTATTCAGCATACGCTATTTACAAATATAAATTTTTCCGAAGACATTAAAGTGTATATAAATTTTATATTTGCTTATGCTTTTTGAAGAAATAATAGGTTTACAGCATTTAAAGAAACATCTTACTACCACCGCAGATAACGGTCGTGTTCCGCACGCACAGTTATTTGTAGGAAAAAGTGGTAGTGGTACTTTACCTCTGGCCATTGCTTACGCGCAATACATACTTTGTGAAAATAAGGAAGGAAAAGACAATTCTGGAAACAGTAATTGTAATGAGCGATTTAAGAAATTGGCGCATCCCGATCTTCATTTTGCTTTTCCTGTTGCGGCAAATCAAAAGATTAAAAAACATCCTGTTTCCTCTCACTTTTTAGAAGAATGGCGGGAATTTGTAAAAACCAATCCCTACGGAAGTTTATTTGAATGGTATCAGAAACTTGGAATTGAAAATAAACAGGGTCAGATTGGGGTAGACGAAGCCCAGGAGGTGGTCAAATCCCTTTCACTAAAAGCTTATGAAGGCGGCTTTAAGATTATGATTATCTGGATGGCCGAAAAGATAAATACCGCAGCTGCTAATAAATTGCTGAAATTAATTGAAGAACCACCAAAAAATACGCTATTCCTTCTTATAACTGAAGATGAAGAGCAAATTATACAAACCATAAGGTCGCGTTGCCAAAAACTTCACTTCCCTCCCTTACCTGAAGATGAAATTGCTTCATTTTTAGAAAAAAACGAGAATTGCAGTAAACCTGATGCTTTAAAAGTTGCCCACCAGGCGAACGGAAGTTATACTCGCGCACTTCATTTATTACAAAAAGATAGCGGAGATCAACAATTTGAAACCTGGTTTATAAACTGGGTGCGTACTGCATTTAAAGCTAAGGGAAATCGAGCTACTGTTCTGGAGCTTATTTCCTGGAGCGAAGAAATTGCTGGGATGGGCCGGGAATCACAAAAGAGCTTTTTGCTGTATTGCATAGACTTTTTCCGCCAGGCCTTAATGCTAAATTATAAAGCCGAAAAACTGGTATATCTCGAACCAGCCACACCAGGATTTAAATTGGAGAAATTTGCACCGTTTGTGCACGGAAATAATATTAAAGATATTATTGACGCCCTGGAAGAAGCAATTTATCATATTGAAAGAAACGGAAACGCAAAAATTATCCTAACTGATCTTTCTATTAGACTAACCCGATATTTACATAAAAAAGCCGCTTAACATTATGCAAAACCTTTACGCTAATATTACCGAAATACTTATTTTAATTTTTATTCTTATCACTTTTTTACAATCGGGTATAGATAAAGCTGCCGATTGGAAAGGAAATACCGGTTGGTTAAAAGAGCATTTTTTAGGAACATTTCTTGCTGGGCAGGTGCCTCTTATGGTGGGAATAATAATGATAATTGAAATCATTACAGGTTTTGCCACTATCCTGGGAATTATATGGCTAATCGCTTATAATGATCCCACAATAGCGCTTTACGCCTGCATCCTGGCTGCTATCACCCTTTTAATGTTATTATTCGGACAAAGAATTGCTAAAGATTACGCCGGAGCTTTTACATTAACCGGCTACTTTATCGTAGTGATCTTTGGAGTTTACTTAATGTCTTAAAATAGAAAGAGGCCTGAGAAGTAATTCTTATCGTCAAGCTGTCCCGAAGCTTCGGGATGTTTCAGCTTCTAAGTTAATTGAACCTAGATCCTGAAATAAATTCAGGATGACAATTATAGAAAACTTCTCAGACCCCTTTTAAAAACTCAGAACTTAAAACTAGTTCTTGTTATAAGTCTCATTCAAATTATCAAGGATTTCCTGGGTTAGATCTTTCCCATCTTTCGCATACATAATGTTAGCAGACTCGTTAGAACCAAAAATGTAGGTGTAGCCATTCTCTTCACCATAATCTGCTACATAATCTTTCACTTTATCTACAATAGAATCTATTACAGCATCGCTCTGCTCTCTAAGCCTATTCCCCTGCATTTGTTGCTGCTGCTGAATTCTCTGTTGCTTTTGCATTAACTCCTGCTCTTTTTCCTGGCGTTGCGCCTGAGACATAGAATTCATTTCCTGTTGGTAAGCCTGAACTTCCTGCTGAAATCCTTTGGCAATAGAATCTAATTGTCTTTTTACCGAATCTGATTTTGTAGTAAAGTCAGCTTCCACATCTTTCATTTCTTTGTATTCCTGAATTAGTTTTGTGGTATCTACATATGCCGTTTTTTCCTGATTACAGGAAGTAAGGAAAACAGCTAGTACCAAAATCATTAAAAGTTTTTTCATCATTATTTTAATTTGTTTGAAGCAAATGTATGAAAGTTAAATTTTCGATGTAAATCAAAATTGAATAATAAAGCGATATAGTGATTTCTTATATCAAGAAACTAAATCATAAATTTTACTAATGAAAAACGAGTCAAATAAACTCTTTTTAATAGATTTTCTCACTTAAAACCACCCAGTAGTCCATTTTAAAAACAAAGTATCTTTAAATAAGCTTAAAATGCGATTTTTAGCATTTTTGAAAGAAATATACGAGAGAAGAATACTCTGAAGTGCTTTGTGCTTTTAAATTTGATTCCAGACCAGTTTTAAAAGCTTTTACCATATTTGATTTTCCCGTTTTGTTTTTTTCTGAAAGTAAACTCACATAGAAGGAATCAAAAACAAGAGGTTTGGTTTTGAGCTTTTCAAAATTATGATTTTTGAATAACTCGGTAATTCCAGTTTGAGAAAAATGCCAAAGATGTCTGGGCACATCGTAAGCCGCCCAAAATTCTTTGTAGTATTCAGCATCAAAACTTTTATAATTGGGAACCGCGATAACTGTTATCCCATCCGGTTTCAATAAGCGATGCAATTCTTTAAGCTGAAAATCTAAATCTGGAACGTGCTCCAAAACATGCCACATAGAAATTATATCAAAAGAATTGTCCTTAAAGTAGGACAATTCTTGCTGAAGTTCAATGCCCTTTTCAGCGGCTAATTTTCTTGCTTGTGCATTTGGTTCAATACCCTCCACATTCCATTTCTTCCTTTTGGCAGTTTGCAAAAAATCCCCAGTTCCGGCACCGATATCCAATAAATTATTTCCTTTGGAAACTTTATTGATCCATTTTAATTTTTGCATCAACATAAAATTCTTGACAGCCTGGTAAATTTTATCTGTAAAACTTTTACTGGAATCTGTATGAGAAATATAATTTTCACTTTCGTAGTAAACCGAAAGATTTTCAGGTTTTGGAATTGTTTCTAATATTTTAAAATCACTTCTCTCTTGTAATCGAAATTCATCACCAGAAACTAAATGATCTTTACAAGTTAAATGAAAATTTTTATCGCTCATTAAAAGAATTTTTGATCGGGATTATTCTGGGTGAAGTTTCTAAATTCTTTGCGCATTTCAGTTAATTCTTCGAGTAATGGTTTTTGAAAAATAGAATTTTCTGCTAAGTGATCTACTCCGGTTTTATCGGTTACGGTAATACCTACAAAAAACTGTAGATCACTCTGTCTAGTTTCCACTCCACCGCCAAAAAAAAGTCCGGTGAAATCCATATACTCTTCCCTATCTGAATAATCAAAAACGGTGACAATAAATTCATGATCTGAATCCTTTAAAAAACTTGTTTTAAAATTCATTAAATCATCTTCGCTTTCTAAAGCAAAATAATTCCTAAACCAATCTCTTGTTTTTTGCACCTTAATGGAACTACTAAATTTAAAAGAGGTATAACCTGATTTATCTTCGGGAGAATTTAATTCTGAATTCTTAATTTCCTTTACGGAATGCGTAGTAATTATACAGGATTGTAAAATCAAAAAAGTGAAGAGCAATAAGAAGCTCTTATTCCCTAAACTCGTTTTTAAATAATGAAAAATTCGATTGATCTTTAATAGTTTTTCAGGTTAATCCCCCTAGATTTATAACAAAAATGTACTTCAAAAAGAAAAATTGTTCCACGTGGAACTTTTAAAATTATCTTCCCATATAAACCAATAAAACAGAAATATCATTAGGGCTAACTCCGCTTATTCTTGATGCCTGTGAAATGGATGTTGGTTGAATTTTATTCAGTTTTTCCCGTGCCTCAAAAGACATAGATTTGATTTTAGAATAATCAAAACTATTCGGAATTTTCACATCTTCTAGCCTATTCAGCTTATCGGCATTGTTCTTTTCCTTTTCAATATATCCTGAATATTTTACTTGAATTTCGGTCTGTTCCAAAATCTCGGTATTCAAATTATTCTCCTGAATATATTCTTCTACTCCGGGGAAATTTCGAACATCTTCCATCGTAATATTTGGACGAGAAAATATTTTAAAGATCTTATCGCTTTGCTTCATTGGAGAAGAATTATTTTCTTCCAAAATAGGATTTGCATCCTCGTGAGAAACACTTTTATTCTTAAGGAAATTTACAAAATCAGAAGACTTTTCTTTCTTCTCTTCCATTTTTCGCATACGTTCTTCAGAAGCCAAACCTAATTTATAAGAGCGCTCGGTCAATCTAAAATCGGCATTATCCTGTCGCAATAAAGTTCTATATTCAGCACGGGAAGTAAACATTCTATAAGGCTCTTCTGTACCCTTTGTAATAAGATCGTCTATAAGAACACCTATGTATGCTTCGTTCCTTTTTATAATAAATTCTTCTTTTTCCTGCACTTTTAAAGCAGCATTTATTCCAGCCATTAATCCCTGGCAAGCGGCTTCTTCGTATCCTGTAGTTCCATTAATTTGACCAGCAAAATATAGCCCTTCGACAAGCTTTGTTTCTAAAGTATGTTTCAACTGTGTAGGTGGAAAATAATCGTATTCTATAGCATAACCTGGTCTAAAGAATTTCACTTTTTCAAATCCGGCAACTGAACGCAAAGCTTTAAATTGAACATCCTCCGGTAGCGAAGTAGAAAAACCATTTACATAAACTTCAACGGTATTCCAGCCTTCTGGTTCTACAAAAAGTTGATGCCTGTCTTTATCAGCAAAACGATTTATTTTATCTTCAATACTTGGGCAATATCTAGGACCAATACTTTGAATACGTCCATTAAACATTGGAGATCTTTCAAAGCCATCTTTAAGAATTTCATGCACCTCTGGGGAGGTGTAAGTCATATAACAAGACCGCTGTTTTTTTAAAGGCTGGGTTTCATCTAAAAAAGAAAATTTAGAAGGAACATCATCTCCGGGCTGCTCTATCATTTTAGAATAATCTAAGGATCTGCCATCTACTCTTGGAGGTGTTCCGGTTTTCATTCTACCCGATTCAAAACCTACATCAACAAGATCTTTTGTGATTCCGGTTGCGGCTCTTTCTCCCGCTCTACCTCCTCCAAAATTCTTATCTCCAATATGAATTAATCCATTTAAAAAAGTACCGTTGGTTAACACTACAGATTTAGCACGAATTTCCAAACCCAAAGAAGTTCTCACACCTTTAAGTTCATTGCCTTCTAAAATCAAACCGGCAACCATTTCCTGGTAGAAATCTAGATTAGGTGTTTGTTCTAATCTAAGCCTCCAATGCTCCGCAAACATCATTCTGTCGCTTTGCACTCTCGGACTCCACATTGCAGGCCCTTTAGATTTATTAAGCATTTTAAATTGAATGGCGCTGCTGTCACTTACTAATCCGCTGTAACCTCCCATCGCATCAATTTCACGCAAAATTTGCCCTTTTGCGATTCCGCCCATAGCAGGATTACAACTCATTTGCGCAATATTTTGAAGGTTCATCGTCACCAATAAGGTTTTTGAACCCAAATTTGCAGCTGCGGCTGCGGCTTCGCTTCCTGCGTGACCGGCACCAACTACTATAACATCATATTCATCTTCGAACATAAAATATCTTCTTTCTAAATTTATTGTTCCACGTGGAACAATGCAATCTTTTCGTCTTCCTTCTGTCGCATTTCCTTAGTTTCGCTTTCAGATTTATCACCATATCCGCATAAATGCAAAATACCGTGACTCATCACTCGTTTAAGCTCTTCAGAAAAATCAACATTATATTCCTTGGCATTTTCTAAGACACGATCGGTACTAATAAAAATATCGCCGTTTAATTCATTTCCTTCAGAATTATCGAAGGAAATAATATCAGTATATGTATCGTGCTCCAAAAACTTTAAATTGATCTTATACAAATAATGATCATCACAAAAAATATAATTGATCTCACCAAGATCTTTCTTCTCCGAGGTAACCACTTCCCTGATCCATTTGTCAAAAGACTTTTCATCCTCTAATTCAAAATCATTTTCTGAATAAAAATTAATTATCTGTTTGCTCAAAATAAGTCTTTACTTTTTGTTTATAAATTTCGCGCAAAGGTAAGCTTTGTCTATTTAAAATTTCGATAGAATCAAAATATTCTTTAGCCTTAATGCTTTGATCTTTAGTCGTGTTATCAAACTCCTGAAGATTGGTTTCAGACTCGCGTTTATTATTTTCCCCTTGCTGCAATTTCGCCTCCTCAAATTCCATCAATTCATGTTCCAGTTGTTGCAGTTTCTGAAGGTTTTCCGGATCAAATCCTTTCTCCAGAAGTTGTTCCTCAGCATCCTTCATCTGTTCCTCAATTTTCTTTCCCTGCCTTGAACCATCCTTTTCGTTTAATTCCTGCATACGCTGCCTGAGCTCCTGTTGTTCCTTATAGATTTCGAATAACTCTTCCATTTCGCCTTCTCCGATTCCTTCCCCGGGATTCTTCCCTTCTTCCTGCTTTCCTTTTTGTTGTTTTCCTTTCTCCTGAAACTCCTTATTGATTTCCTGCTGTTTCTTCATAATATCCTGAAGCTGAAAATCTGAATTTTCACCCTTGCCCTTTCCTAATTGCGGGTTGGCTTGTTGCTGCATCATGGAAAGAATTTCGCTAAGCATATAAGCCAAATCATTGGTGCCGGTTACTACATACTGCTGGCTGGCGGTTCCCTGGGGAAGCTCGTTTTCGGCAAGGCGCTCCAGCGATTTATCGATATCAAATTCAATATCGGTTAGGCTTTTAGTAATGTTCTCCGTAATCATAGGATTACTTAGCGCAAGGGAATACAGACTATCATCTATATGTCTGAAATTCTCACGCAAATCACTTTGTCTTCGCAGCTTAGCGGCATATCCGGGATTATTCATTTCTATTTTACTAAAATCATCCAGAAGCTCCTCCTGTTGAAAAGAAAAGGTGACTAAATTATCAAGTATTTGCCGAAGCGTTTCAATATCCGCTTTCAACTCCTCCCTACTTTGCTGCATAGAACTTTGCTGTATTTTCTGACTCATTTCCATCATTTGCCGTGCGGCATTCTTCTGTTTTTCCTTAGCCTTTTGTTGTTCCCCTTTTTCTAAATTTTCCTCCGCATCGTTTAGCTCATTTTTTATACTTTCTTCATCGACATTATCACGGGGTAAATCGGTGGGTTTTTGCAGTTCGTTATTATCCTTTTCCAGTTGATTCATTTCCTCCTGAAATTCTTCGAATTCCTTTGAAATTTCCTCTTGTTCAATTAAAGAATATTCATCAGTATTTTCTGACAATTCGTTTTGCTTCTCTGAAAGTTTATCCAAATCCCTGGAGAGTTTTTGAAGTTTCTCCTCCACGTAATAGCGCTTGGTTAATTCTAAAAGTTGCTCCAGGTTTCGCTCTTCACTTTGGTTTCGTTTAGATAATTCCTCTAACTTCTCCCCTAATTCCTCCCGGTTAATCTTATCGGCTATTTCTTGTAATTCCTTAAGTAAAGCTTCATTTTCCTCCAAGCGTTTTTCATTCCTGTCCAGACGCTTTTTTAACTCTTCTTTTTCCGGAGAATCTGAATTTAATTCGTCCTGCTCCTCTTCAAAACTCTTTTTTAGTTTTTCAGAATAATTACGCATCATTTCAGATTGCTGCCTTTGTCGCTGAATAAAATTCTCCAATTTTTTACGCTGATTATAATCCAGGTTTTCATTCTCCTTCTGCAAGCGGTTTAGCTCATTCAATTCTTCTTCGGAAGATTTAATATCCTTCAAACTTTCACTTAGATTATTTATAGATTCACCTTGCCGTTTTAACTTTTCTTCCTCAATTTCATCTGCTGTTTTTCTGCGGAAACTGAAGGTTGAACTCTTGGTACTTTTTGATCCATTAACTCCATCGTTATCCCAAAGTTGAAAATAGAAATTATAGGTTTCTCCGGGTTCTAAATCTAAATTTCCCGGGAAAGTGTAATGAAATTCGTCAAAAGCAGTTTTGGAAATGGTAATTTCCTGCTTTTTAAGGCTATCTTCTTTATTTTCAATATAATAAACCAGGTTTAAGCGGTTTAATCCGTAATCATCAGATAGTTTTCCGTAGAAATATTGAGTGCTGTTATCTATGCTATCCAGTTTTTGTTGAATTTCCATTTCCGGCAATTCATCCTTAATAACACGAACGGAATAATCTAAAGCTTCAAAGTTTTTAATCGCATTATTTGAAGTACTCACTTGATAATCCAACCGCGAATAAACAGCTTGTGAATATTGAAAATCTGTATTCTCCGTGGAAAGTTTTACCAGGGAATCTTTTTTTGAAAAATTGAGAATTTCGGTATTTCTGGTATTAAAATTCCATGTAATCTTAGTGCCTTCAGGAACATTTACATTTCCGGTTCCGCTTAAACTATCATCTACTTTTCCAATATAATCGGGATAATCAAACTTCATATCTAAATCTAAAAGTTTGGGTACTTTAAGGGTTTCCAGCGTATATTCTTCAGAAGAAATTCCATTGGCACTCAATCTGAAATTCACATCAGTTTGAAGTCTTTTAAAGGTATATTCAAAACTGCCGGGAGCGATTTGTTTAAGAAAATAGGTTTGTCCGTTATAGGAAATCTCTGGTTTTTCGGGAGTGATATTTCCTTCGGTTTTTACCAGGATTTTATATTCTGAATTCTCCGTGGCTTTCAAAGAATCGTTTAAAATTATAAACCTGAATGGCGCGGGGGCTTCAAATTCGATATTATATTTTGCGAGCCTATCTAGTGGCGAAGCAATCAACTTAATATTTCCGGTTACTAAAAGTCCTAAAATCAATACTAATGGAAATAATGCATATTTTAAGTATTTCCTGTTCTCCTTATAATCTACAGCGCGGGTAAAAGGAACCTTATTTAATTCAGCCGATTTTTGTTCAATTCCAGCTAATAATAATTCAGATTGTATTACATCTTTTTTAAGCTGGAGTACATTCAGTAATTTATCGTTTACTTCTGGAAAATGGGCGCCGATAATTCTTGAAGCTTCTTCATTATTTATTCCGCTGGAAAATTTAAATAGTTTTGCCAACGGGATTATCATAAAGTAGCCAAACAGTAACACCTCCACCCCAACAAAAATCCAGAATAAAAAACTTCTTGCCGAAGGTTCTAACCACAGAAAATATTCTATCGCCAAAACGCTTAGGAAATAAAGTAAGCCAATAGCCAGAAATAAGATAATTCCTTTAAGCAATTTATTCAGGTAAAACTTCCTGATAAAAGCCGCCAGCTTTCTTTTTATTTGATTGTAACTTTCCATAATTGAGGCTTAAAAATACAACAATTTTAGCGGAGTAATTTACCACGGGATTGATAATCCACACATTAGGTTTCGTTTAATAAGGTTGTATCTTTGTGGTTAAAAACAAAATTAGATATGTCAGCTAAAGTTCGCGTGCGTTTTGCACCAAGTCCAACCGGCCCTTTGCATATTGGCGGGGTAAGAACAGCTTTATATAATTATTTATTTGCCAAAAAACACAAGGGCGATTTTGTATTGCGTATTGAGGATACCGATCAAAACCGCTATGTAGAAGGTGCCGAAGATTATATTATTGAATCCCTTAATTGGTGCGGAATTCCTTTTAACGAAGGTCCCGGCAAAGAAGGTGATTACGGCCCTTACCGCCAGAGTGAGCGCAAAGATATGTACCGAAAATATGCCGAAGAACTTATTAAATCCGATAATGCTTATTATGCTTTTGATACGGCTGAAGAATTAGACGCACATAGAAAAGACCACGAAGAAAAAGGCAAAACCTTTATCTATAACTGGCATAATCGCCAAAAATTGAAAAACTCCCTGGCACTTTCTGAAGATGAAATCAGGGATAAATTAGATGCCGGCGAAGATTACGTGATCAGGTTTAAATCGCCTGAAGCAGAAAATCTTCATATTAAAGATGAAATTCGTGGTGAAATGGAAATTGATACCAGCACTTTAGACGATAAGGTTTTATTTAAAAGTGATGGGATGCCAACTTACCACCTGGCCAATATTGTTGACGATCATTTAATGGAAATCTCTCACGTTATTCGTGGTGAAGAGTGGCTGCCTTCTTTAGCGCTTCATTTTATGTTGTACAGAGCTTTTGGATGGGATGCCCCTAAATTTGCGCATTTACCGCTTATTTTGAAGCCGCAGGGAAAAGGAAAATTAAGCAAGAGAGATGGTGATAAACTCGGATTTCCCGTATTTCCGCTGGAATGGAAAGATCCAAATTCAGGAGAAATTTCTGCAGGTTATAGAGAAGACGGATATTTCCCTGAAGCCGTTACCAATATGTTAGCCTTTTTGGGTTGGAATCCCGGAACAGAACAGGAATTCTTTAAACTTAACGAACTGGTTGAAGCTTTTGAAATAGATCGTGTTCATAAAGGCGGAGCTAAATTTGATCCCGAAAAAACCAAGTGGTTTCAGCAACATTATATGCACGAGGCAGATGAAAAAGTAGTCGCTGAAAAGCTGGAAAAAATTCTTCAGCACAAAGAAATAGAAGCATCTTCAGAGTATGTGTTACAGGTAGTTGAATTAATGAAAGAGCGTGCTGTTTTTGTAAACGATATTTGGGAACAGGGTTATTTTTTCTTCGTTGCCCCTACCTCATACGATCCTAAAAATGCGAAAAAAGCATGGAAAGAAGATACTTCAGACCTGATGCAGGAATTAATTGATGTTTTAAAAGAACAGGAAAGTTTTGAGGCTGAAACCTTAGAGGCAAAAGTAAAAGCCTGGATCCAGGAAAAGGAAGTCGGTTTTGGAAAAGTAATGCAGCCATTTAGGTTAGCCCTGGTTGGCGCTATGCAAGGACCCGACCTTTATGAAATTGCCGAAATGATTGGAAAAGAAGAAACCATTTCCCGTTTGGAAAAGGCTATAAAAACGCTGGGCTAAGACATACACTCATTAGTTAAAAAGGCTTGTTTGAAAAGTTTTAGAGACGTCATTCTGAACTTGTTTCAGGATCTAATGTCTGGTTAATTAATTCATGTTAGAAGCTGAAACAAGTTCAGCTTGACAATAAAAGTAAACTTTTCAAACAGCCTATTTTTTTCCTACCTCCTACCACATAGCTAAGTAAAATACTTAAGAGCAAGCTTACGAAGTATTATGATTGGAAATACAATTTGATTTAGAGGCAAGCCTCGGAATATTTAATCTCGATTATCGAGCAAAGTTTCACTATCTTGGGGAACAATCAATTCATAAACTTCAAATATGCTTAGCTACGTCTTCATCCCCATCATTATTGTTTTATTTCTGGTGATCCTTTTCAGCGGAATTTTCACTGTTCGCCAACAAAAAGCGGCGATTTTAGAACGATTTGGAAAGTTTAAAAGCATTAAAAATTCCGGACTTCATTTAAAGATTCCTATAATAGATCAAATTGCCGGTAGAATCAATTTAAAAGTACAACAGCTGGATGTTCTGGTGGAAACCAAAACCAAGGATAACGTATTTGTAAAGTTGAAAATTTCAGTACAATTCCAGGTTATCAGAACCAATATTTACGATGCCTTCTATAAACTTGAAAGTCCGTCAGATCAGATTACTTCTTATGTTTTTGATGTTGTAAGAGCTGAAGTTCCAAAAATGATCCTTGATGATGTTTTTGAACGAAAAGACGATATTGCCATTGCCGTTAACCGTGAGCTTAATCAATCTATGCAGGATTATGGTTATGACATCATTAAAACGCTTGTAACAGACATTGATCCCGATGAGCAGGTGAAACACGCTATGAACAGAATAAACTCGGCAGAACGCGAGAAAGTGGCTGCAGAGTACGAAGGAGAAGCCGAAAGAATACGAATTGTGGCTAAAGCGCGCGCCGAAGCCGAAAGTAAGCGCTTACAGGGACAGGGAATTGCCGACCAAAGAAGAGAAATTGCCCGCGGACTTGAAGAAAGTGTTGATGTACTTAATAATGTTGGTATAAACTCCCAGGAAGCTTCGGCTTTAATTGTGGTGACACAGCATTACGATACACTGCAAGCCATTGGTGAAGAAACCAACAGTAATCTTATTTTATTGCCGAATTCGCCCCAGGCCGGTAGCGATATGCTAAATAATATGGTGGCTTCTTTTACAGCTTCTAACCAGATTGGGGAAGCTATGCGTAAGAAAAACGAAGAAATTGAACAGGAGAAAAAGAATCAGGATGATTCTAGAAAGAAGTAATTAAAAACCTCTTCTTGCCTAAATAAAAAGGGTTTGAAAGTTTGTTTCTGAATCCTACGTCATTCTGAACTTGTTTCAGAATCTAACATTTTAGAACCTGAAACAAGTTCAGGTTGACGGGGATAAAAAATAAACTTTCAAACCCTTATAATATCTATAAGAAGTTTTCTAACCTTTTACTTTAGCAGTTACCTTTTTTAAACCGGTAAGCTTTGTTACAGCTTTAAGAATAAAGGCTTTTTGTAAAATAGATCCTGCCATACTTCCCATAAGCGATAAGGGAGACATAGCACTTTTAGTACGCTCTACATTTAATTTGATCTCCTCCTGGTCTATTTTGGTTTGAAGTTTCAGAATTTTTAAATCCCGATCTATTTCTTTAAATGAACTGTATTCCTTCATAGCGATTAGTCGTTAAAAAATTTTCTTGAAACTTTTACCAAAAGTAATTTTTCAATCGGTTTTTTTCCGAAAATAAGAACAAGGAGGAATAGTAAAAAATAGAATCCGCCAACAATAAAGTAACCAGAAGACGGTGTACCTATAGCCTCGCTAATAACAATAGCCAGCGCTACAGAGACCAATATTAAAGCAAAAATGAAAAATATACCCAATAATAAACCCTGAACGAGACCAATGGCCCCCTTCATAGCAGATTTAAAGAATTGAAGTTTATAATATTCGGTATTGCTGTGGGCAAATGCCTTCAAATTATAATTTAGCTCTTCAATACTTCTGTGTAGTTTTTCAAATGCCATACAAATGCTTCTATACTACTGCTTTATTAGATTTATTGGAATCTCCGCCTTTACCTTCTTTCTGTAGTCTGGCGTTTTGCTTTCTAAGCTCTTCCAATTTAGTTTCCATTGCAGTAAGGATATCATCTGCTTTATGACTTGCTGAAGAAAGTGTTTCTTCCAGACGCGCTTCAAAGTCTACACGAGCTTGTTTAGCTTTTTCGGTTAAGTTAGAAGAAGTTTCAGTATATTTTTTATTTAATTTATCCTGAGCTTTCTTAGACTCATCTTTTAATTTTTTGCGGGTTTTTTCGCCGCTATCTGGTGCATATAATAAACCTACTCCTGCTCCAATTGCAGCTCCGGTAATTAATGCTAATAGTGTACTTCCTGTATTTGCCATAATAGTTTTTTTGTTAGTTAAATTAATACTAGACCCAAAGATACAAGATGGGTTAAGGCTATGCTGTTAATAACCGGTTAATATGTTAAAATGCTTTACTAAAATATTCTTAAAAACCCATATAACCAAATGGATTACAGCTTATTTAATTTTTGCCCAGGAATCTCTAAGTGTTACAGTACGGTTAAAAATAGGTTTTCCTTCTTCAGATTCTTTATCTACACAGAAATATCCTATGCGTTGAAACTGAAATTTATCCTGAACTCCTGCCGATTTTAAACTTGGTTCAACAAAGCCTGTAATCACCTCCAGGGAATCGGGGTTCACGAATTCCATATAATCCTTCTCCTTATCTCCATCCGGATTTTCTACGCTAAATAAGCGATCGTAAAGCCTTATTTCGGTTTCCAAAGCGTGTTTAGCAGATACCCAGTGTAAGGTTCCTTTCACTTTTCGCATAGATTCTTCGGTACCGCTTCCACTCTTACTTTTAGGATCGTAAGTACAATGGATTTCGGTAATATTTCCTTCGGAATCCTTTACTACTTCTTCCCCTTTAATAATATAAGCGTTCTTTAATCTCACTTCTTTCCCCAGGGTTAACCTGAAAAATTTTCTGTTGGCGCTTTCCTTAAAATCTTCCTTTTCAATATAAAGTTCCCTTGAAAATGGGATTTCTCTGCTTCCAGCTGATTCATCTTCCGGGTTATTTTCTGCTTCTAACCACTCTTCTTTTCCTTCTTCATAATTGGTAATCACCAATTTTACAGGATCTAAAACGCCCATAACTCTTGGCGCTGTTTTATTAAGATCTTCCCGGGCGCAAAATTCTAAATGCGCAACGTCTATCATATTCTCTCGTTTCCCAACTCCAATAGAATCGGCAAATTTCCTTATAGCATTAGGAGTATAACCTCTTCGTCTAAGACCGGAAATTGTAGGCATTCTGGGATCGTCCCAGGAATTAACCACGCCCTTCTCCACCAGTTGCATCAGTTTACGTTTACTAACTACAGTATGGCTTAAGTTTCTACGGGCAAATTCACGTTGTTTTGGCTTTAATTCGCCTTCCTTACTTACCTTTTCTACAAACCAGTTATATAATTCACGGTGCGGTAAAAATTCAAGCGTACAGAAAGAATGTGAAATACTTTCTATAAAATCACTTTCGCCATGCGCCCAATCGTACATTGGGTAAATCTTCCAGGTATCATTAGTACGGTGATGGCTTTTATGCAAACAACGGTACATCACAGGATCGCGCATAAGCATATTTGGAGAAGTCATATCTATTTTTGCGCGTAAAACGTGTCCGCGTTCCGGGGTTTCGCCGTTTTTCATTTTCGAAAAAAGTTCGATATTTTCTTCCACGGAACGATTTCTATACGGACTTTCCTTGCCGGGTTCGGTTGGAGTTCCCTTTTGGAGCGCAATTTCTTCGGAAGTCTGACTATCTACATAAGCATCTCCATTCTTAATCATTTCCACAGCCCAATCGTACAGCTGCTGAAAATAATCTGAAGCATAACATTCCTTTTCCCATTTAAATCCCAGCCACAAAACATCCTCCTTTATGGCATCTACAAACTCCTGCTCTTCTTTTATAGGATTGGTATCGTCAAAACGAAGGTTTACGGGAGCATTGTATTTTTCACCCAAACCAAAATTGAGACAAATCGAAGAGGCGTGCCCTATATGAAGATAACCATTAGGTTCCGGTGGAAACCTGAATTTAAGGTCTTCCTTCTTGTAAGTAGTTTGAAGGTCTTCTTCTATAATTTGCTCAATAAAATTGAGCGATTTTTTTTCTTCAGCCATAATTTATTAAAATAGAAAACCTCGTAATAGAGGTTAAAATCAGACATTTATTTTTAGATTCGAGCAAGGCTCAAAATAGTACACCCTTTTACAGGAATAATGCGCAAAGTTACCAAAAAATAGATCGCCGCACCCAAGCATTACCCTACAAGAATAAGATAATTCCTTTTTTATAGCATTTATACTAAACATAATACCCGATTTAAAAACTTTGGAGGTCATTCTGGGAGCAAATCTCACATTTCAAAGATTTTGAAAGAAATATTGGCGATAAACTTATTCATTAATAAATTGATATAAAGCCCCTGCAAACTTATATTTGTAAACTATCTTGGAGCAGGCTCACGAGATATTACAGAGTATATAAATCTCGATTATCGAGTAAAAAATAATCTTTTGGGAAGTATAAAATTAAAAAATATCAAGGTTTTTGCCTATCACGGTTGTCTTGATGAAGAAGGAAAAATAGGAAGCGATTACCGCGTAGATCTAAAAGTTAAAGGTGATCTGTCACATTCAGCCAAAACCGATGCTCTGGCAGATACTATAGACTATGTTCATTTAAATAAAATTGTAAAGGAGGAAATGGCAATTAGATCTAAACTCCTGGAACATGTGGCCGAACGGATTTTAAAACGAGTGCTGGAAGAAATTATTTTAGTACAAAAAGCAAAGGTTGAAGTTTCGAAAATCAATCCGCCTATTGGTGGAAATGTAGCTATGGTTAGTGTTATTAGAAGTAAATCACGTTAATTTATTCGATAAAGCATTATTTCAAAGTTTAATTGAAGAGCAATTTTTTACTATTTTTAATCCTCTAAATCTTCCTGAGGTACGTAGGTTAGTTTTATTTTTTAAACTTAAAATTTTTACTACATTTGCCAACCCTTAAATAGGGCATCGTGGCCGAGTGGCTAGGCAGAGGTCTGCAAAACCTTGTACAGCGGTTCGAATCCGCTCGATGCCTCAAAAAAAGCTCCTTTTTTAAGGGGCTTTTTTTTATAAATCAAAACCAGATTTAATTTTTATCTGGTTTAATGATATCTATAGAAGAAATTGTTTCAATTTGGTCTTGAAGTCCGTTTACCTGGTTAGGAAAAAGGCCCTGGAAAATAAGCATTCCGCCAAAAACGATAAGCATTATACTAATCCCCTTCTTCATAAGATAGATTCGGTTTGGGGTAAGTTTTCTGTTCAATTTTTTAGCCAGGAGAATTTTAAAAACATCTAAAACGAGGTAAGTTCCTAAGACACTTCCGAAGAAAACCATTATCCTGTTTTGCTCCATTTCTAATTTTGGCCCAAAAATGATAATTAATCCCAACCAAAAACCCAGCACGCCAATATTGATAAAATTCAATAGAAATCCTTTTACGGCTAAGCCAAAATAATCGCTTTTACTGAGTTTTCTAATCTCTGGAGTATCATCTTCCTGCCGAAGCACTTTTTTGGTCTGTACAAAGCTCATAACCCCGTAAGTGGCAAGGATCATCCCTCCAAATATGAATAACGCCGGATCGTCTTTAATACTGGCGAGGAGTTTAGTGGTACTTAAATAAGCCACAAATAGGAATACAATATCTGCTACAATAACTCCTAAATCGAATGCAAATGCGGCTCTAAAGCCTTTTATAGCGGCGGTTTCCAGCAGTACAAAGAAGACCGGGCCAAGTAAAAACGCTAAAAAAAGACCTAAAGGTAGGGCTGCTAATACATCCTGAAACATACAATTGTATTATTTTACAAATGTAGACTTTTAGTTTTTTCTAATAACTTTTCCGCCGAACAGGGTATTTTGATCTAAGGTTTTAGGATTTCCATATACGTTTACAGTGCCTCCTGCCCTAACTTTTGCTTCTACGTTTCCACTCGCAGTAATATCTGCAACACCACCGGCTTTAATACTAATTTCGATATTAGTGGATTTTAGATTTTTTGCGAAGAATTTTCCACCGGTATTTATATCAATTTCCTGATCTTCAGTTTTACCTTCAACTTCAATCTCACCACCGGTATTAGAATCTACATAGAGTTTGGTAAGATTTACATCAGCGAAAATATCGGCTCCTTCTGAAGCATTTAAATGAAGAAATTCCTGCTTCAATTTGGAATCAATCTTTATCGAAGCGTTTTGACGGGCGTCTATTTTATCCAGTTTTTTAAACTGAATAGTGATTTGAGTATTATCATTATCCAGAATTTCATCTATGCTCATCCTCACTTTCAAAATGCCATTATCAATTTTGAATTTTACATCAGTCCGGTTTTCACCGGTTACTGTTGCTTTATTCTTATTAGCTTCCTTTAAGATAACATCCAGTCCGTTGTAGACTTTAATTTCGGTAAATTCTCCCAGATCCTGGGTAAGTTCCTGAGCGCTTAACATTCCCACACTCATAAAAAACAATGCAAAAATAATTTTTTTCATCTCTATAAATTTTATTTTTACGCCAAGCTGAACTTGTTTCAGCTTCTAAGATTTTTGTATATCAACAACTTAGATCTCCGAACAAATTTCAAAGCGAGCTCTGAAATAAACCCGTCTGAAGGAACGGGCAGGTTTAGAATGACGTTCCTAATTTTTTTAAGACATTTATTTACTCCTCGTTTTTACCGATTAAGGTAAAATCAAGGTGTCTCTTCACTAGATCGGCATTCTTGACTTTTACGATTACTTCATCTCCAAGCTGATAAGACTTTTTGGTTTTTCTGCCTACAATAGCATAATTATCGGCATCAAAATCATAATGATCCCCTTTTATGTCTCTTAAGCGAATCATTCCTTCGCATTTGTTCTCTAAAATTTCCACAAAAATTCCGAAGTCTGTTACCCCTGAAATCACCCCAATAAATTCTCTATCCTGATGATCTATCATGAATTTTACCTGCATATACTTAATAGAATCCCTTTCAGCATTAGTAGAAAGGTTTTCCATTTCGCTGGAATGGTGACATTTTTCGTCGTATTCGTCTTGTTTTGCTGAAGGTTGACCATCAAGATAACGCTGCAATAAACGATGCACCATAACATCTGGATAACGTCTAATTGGCGAGGTAAAATGCGAGTAATAATCGAAAGCTAAACCGTAGTGTCCAATATTTTCAGTTCCGTAATAAGCTTTGCTCATGGTTCTAATTGCAAGCGTATCTATTAAATTTTGCTCTTTTTTACCCTGAACGTCCTGAAGTAATTGGTTTAAAGAAGAAGAAACGGTTTTCCTGTTTTTAAGGTTTAATCCATGTCCAAACCTGGAAACCAGGCTGTTTAAAGAAACCAGTTTATCTTCATCCGGTTCGTCGTGACAACGATAAATGAATGTTTTCTTTTCATCCCGCTTTCCTATGAATTCAGCCACTTTTCGGTTGGCCAAAAGCATAAATTCTTCAATAAGTTTATTAGCATCTTTGGCGGTTTTGAAGTACACACCAATAGGCTCGTTTTCTTCATCCAGCTGAAATTTAACTTCAACTTTATCAAAAGAAATTGCACCCTGACGCATTCTTGTAGAACGCATCTTTTTTGCCATTTTATTCATTGTCAATACAGCCTCAACAATTTCATCTTTCACCGTATAGGCCTTATCCTGAATAGAAATATCTTCCGGAATTTCTCCTTTTTCAGTTTCTATAATTTGCTGAGCTTCCTCGTACGCAAATCGAGCATCAGAATAAGTAACGGTTCTACCGAACCATTCGTTAACCACTTTCGTGTTTTTATCTATTTCAAAAACTGCAGAAAAAGTATATTTTTCTTCGTTAGGCCTTAAAGAGCAGGCGTTGTTGGAAAGTACTTCTGGCAACATCGGAACAACGCGATCTACCAGGTAAACCGAAGTTGCACGTTCGTAAGCTTCGTCGTCCAGAATAGTACCGGGTTGCAGGTAATGCGCAACATCGGCAATATGAATTCCAATTTCAACATTTCCATTATCAAGATTTCGAAAACTTAAAGCGTCATCAAAATCTTTTGCGTCTGCAGGATCTATTGTAAAAGTTAGAACGTCTCGCATATCGCGACGTCTTTTGATTTCTTCCGGTTGAATAGAAGTATCTATTTGATCGGCAAAATCTTCTATTTCTTTAGGAAATTCGTGGGGTAAACCATATTGTGCCAGGATAGAATGTATCTCGGTATGATGTTCCCCGGGAGTACCTAAAACCTGAATGATTTTACCAAAAGGAGAATCGGCTTTTTCCGGCCACTCTTCAATTTCAACAATTACTTTGTCGCCGTTTTTTGCCTCACCCATTTTGTTCTTCTGAACAAAAACATCGGTGTACATTTTTGGATCGCCTATAACTACAAACCCAAAATCTTTTTGCATATCAAGAACACCAACAAATTCGGTTCTTTTTCGCTTTAAAATTTGTGTTACTTCTCCTTCAGATTTTTTATTTCTCTTGCGGTTGTAAATATAGATTTCAACTTCATCACCGTTAAACGCAGTATTTAAATCTCGAGGCGAGATAAAAACATCATCATCCAGTTCGTCCACCAGCGCATAGGCATAACCTTTTGTGGTCATATCTATCACAGCACGATAATAATCGTTGCTTTTAGTAATTTTAAATTTTCCGCGTTCCTCTTCTTCAATCTGTTTTTTTGCGGCTAACTGTGCTAATTTTTTAATGATATTATTTCTACTTGTAGCATCATTAACTCCAAGTTTAGCGGCAATTTGCTTATGATTAAAGGCTTTTCCAGGTTCCTTTCTAAGGATATCTGTAATACTTTTGGTAAGGTCACCCTGATGTTGGGATTTATTTTTATTCTTTTTACTCATTTCAATATTTAAAGTATAAAATTACGGCTTCTGCATTACATGACATCTATTTGCAATTAAAGTTTTGTTAAGCGCCCTGAAAATTATTCCGTTATAAGATTTTTTTACATTTCATTAACATAATTTCCTTACTGGGTAAAAACCCCTATTTTTTGTACGTCTACAAAATAAAAGTTACTAAATCTTAATTTTTTCTTAATTTTAATTTAAGATAGTTAGATCACTTTATTATCATCTTTACAACATCTGGTAATCAACTTGATATGAATAAAGCGCAAAAAATATCGATCCTATTCTTCCTAATTTTCCTGTTCGGGTTAATAGGTTTTATTGCATCTATAAATATCTCTTTAAATAGAAAAAGCCAGGTAAATATTAAATCAGCCCAGCTTTATATGGAACAGAACATTAGTTATTCTGAAGAAACCATTTTATATTTAAACTAAGTTTAAATAACTGTATTTCAATTTATTAAACATATATTTTTTCTAATATAAAGATATATACTACCAACCTAATTAATTTACAGGCTTTTACATTTCTCAGTATTCAACTTGTAAAGTTCAAAACTCAGATTTTAATTTTAGCAGATAGCATTCAATGTTATTAACATTATATATTATTATTCTTTTTTCTTCTTTTTATAAAAATTAAAAATGATGATGATTATAGCTTGTTAACTTGTAGAACAATTTTTTTAAGCTTTGTTTGGTTTTTAAGTTAGCTTGATTTGATAACAACTTATTAACATACTTCTAAAGTTATAATAGTCTGTAAATCCTACTATTTTAATATTTACTTAACAAAAGTTAATAATCGATTCTTAATATCAAATCGGGATAATTGGAAAATAATTTACTGTTCACAACCTGTTTTTATCTGCTGATAACTTCTCTAAAAATAACAGACTTATAATTTGATTTACTCGGCAATATTTTGCTATTGAAATTTAAATTGAATACCGCAAATAAGTTTCTCAGTTTCTCATCAATGCTTATTCACAATACTATGTCAATAGTAAAGCCTTGATTTTTAAGCTTATTTAAAAAGTAATTAACAATTGAAAACAGCGCTGTTACTAAGTGGATTTTTTACCTTTGTTTCAGCTAAAAACTTAATTATGAAAATTGCAATAGGAAACGATCACGCCGGTACCGGATACAAGAAAAAGGTAGTTGATTACCTTAAAAACAAGGGGATAGAAGTTATTAACTATGGAACAAATAGCGACGATAGTGTAGATTATCCTGATTTTGTTCACCCTGTAGCCGATGATGTTGAAAACCAAAAAGTAGATTTTGGAATTATTATTTGCGGAAGCGGTAACGGTGCTAATATGACAGCTAATAAACACCAGGGAGTTCGTTCTGCTTTATGCTGGATGAGTGAGATTACCAAACTTGCACGGGAACATAATGATGCTAATATATTGAGTATTCCGGCACGTTTTGTTTCTGAACACCAGGCTTTAGATATGGTAAGGATTTTCCTGGAAACTCCTTTTGAAGGTGGAAGACATCAAAAACGAGTAGATAAAATCCCGATTGAAAATTAGAAGTATTGTTTAATTATAAAACAGGCCGTCTAAAAAGTCAAATTTCGTCAAGCTGAACTTGTTTCAGCTTCTAACATGTTTATATTGTCAACATCTTATATTCTGAAATAAATTCAGAATGACGATTTAAAAAGCCTTTTTAGACAGGTCTTTTCTTTCTTAGTTTTCAACAAATCTTCATTAGAAATATATGAAAATCATTATAAAAACTTTCAATGAACTTAGTCTTGAAGAACTCTACCAGATATTGCAACTGCGCTCTGAAGTCTTTGTGGTAGAACAGGATTGTGTTTATCAGGATATAGATGGAAAAGATCAAACTGCATTGCACGTTCTTGGAATTAAAGAAGAGAAAGTAATCGCTTATACCCGCTGTTTCGATCAAGGATTTTATTTTGATGAAGCCGCTATTGGCCGTGTCGTAGTAAAGGAATCTGAAAGAAAAAATGCCTACGGCCACCTTATTTTAAAAGCTTCAGTTTTAGCAATAGAAGAGCGATTTAATACCAAAAATATTAAACTTTCTGCCCAACAATACCTAACCGATTTCTACGAAAGCCACGGTTTTATGCAAATTGGAGAAGGCTATCTGGAAGATGGAATTCCCCATGTCGCGATGGTTAAATAACTACTCGATAATCGAGTTTTGAATATTCCTTCCACAAGTATTAAGTATTCAGATGCTTTAAGCTCAAAGGGATAATATCCTAAATTAGTTACCTCAAAATTTCAGAATACCGCTGTGTATCGTTTAATATAGATTTAGCTTCCAGGATTTCGGGATTATGATCTACATAGTATTCATATAAACCTTCCTTATAGAAATAACGTTTAATAATTTCATCGGTTAAAATGCTTACTATTTCGTGTTTCTTTTCGTCTAATTCTTTCTTCTTTTGAGCATCAATTTCAGTAGAAATACTTTTATATTGATCTAAGATATCCTGTTCATAACCTTCCTGCGAGGCTGTTGCCAAAAGTTCTTCAAGCTCTTGCTCTGTAGCAGTCTTATAATCAAAATCTGAAGTTTTTAAATAAGATTTAAAATTGTTGAAATCTGTATCAGTGAAGTTAAAAGCTTCAGGATCGCTTAATTGATTTTTATAATAATATTCAGTAGCAAAATCGAAGATGGCATTTTCGGCAAGTAGGGCGTTGGTGATATTACTGTATTCTGAAGTTTCCAGTTTTACATCTGGAGAAATTCCGCCGCCATCATAAACACTGCGACCGTTTCGGGTTTTAAACTCGTTGTAATCTTCAACAGTTCGTTTTATAGCTTTTCCATCCTCATCCCTTTCTGCATAATTAAGGGCTTGTATGCACCTTCCGCTAGGTGTATAATAGCGGGAAATCGTAATCTTAAGCTGAGTCCCGTAAGCAAGCTCTTTAGGACGTTGTACAAGGCCTTTACCAAAGCTACGAGCACCAACTACTACGCCCCTATCCAAATCCTGGATAGCACCTGCTACGATCTCGCTGGCAGATGCACTTCTGCCGTTTACCAAAACAACCAACGGAATTTGTGTATCTACAGGTTCTTTTTGGGTATGGTAAGCTTTGTTGTATTTCTCTATAACAGATTTTGTGGTGGTAATCAACTCGCCTTTTGGGAGAAAAATATTACTCACATTTATAGCTTCGGTTAATAAACCTCCCGGATTTCCTCTAAGGTCGAGGATAATTTCTTCTGCCCCCTGTTTTTTTAAATCTTTAAGCGCTCTAATGGTTTCCGAAGAAGCTTTGGCGTTAAAGCGAGAAAGCACTATATACCCGGTTTTTTCGTCCAAAAGTTCATAAAATGGGACCGCTTTTAATTGAATAGCACTCCTTGTAAGTTGGGTTGATTTAATTTCTCCCTGGCGTTTATATTTTAAATTGATTTGCGAATCTGGAGAGCCATTTAGCAGTTCTCCAACATCATCGGTATAATCGGCTACTTTTATTCCTTCAATTTCAATAATTTCATCGCCGGCCTTTAATCCTGCCTCATCGGCAGGATAACCTTTATAAGGTTCCATAATTAGCAATGCATTTTCAATAACCTGCACGGTAGCTCCAATGCCGCTGTATTCCCCAGAATTATTAATTCTTGCTGCTTCTACATCCTGCTCGTTCCAATAATTGGTATAAGGATCTAAATCGGCCAGCATTGCTTTAATTGCGGTATCCATCAACGCGGCGGGATTGGTTTCTTCAACATAGTTCATGTTGATTTCCTTAAAAAGTGTGGTAAAGATTTCAATCTGTTTGGCGATCTCAAAAAAATCAGATTTAAAACCAAAACTGCTGAATATTAGCGTGGCACCCAGCGTAATTACCGCAATTTTTTTGGCGAGTTTATTTTTCATTTTCTATATTTTTTAAGCTGATTATTTGAGAAATCAACATTGCTTACTTTCTTTTTCCCTAAATTTCTCCATCACCTTTATCATCGTCCTATTCAGTTCTTCCAGGCAGATTTCTTCTCTGGAAATGTAAATAAACATCAGGGCATAAGGTTGTGGGAAGTCACTGGTTACAAGATACTTATTTTTTCTGAAAGCTTCCCGCATCAACCTTTTAATTCGGTTGCGGCCAACAGCGGTTTTCACCAGTTTTTTAGGGACCGAAACCCCTGTTTTAAATTTGGTGATTTCGGGATTGGTAATGGGAAGATAGATGAGTTTTAAAGGATATTTTTTAACCGATTTTCCTTCCTGAAATAATATATCTATGAGCTTTTTGCTCTTTAATTTTTCGTCTTTTCCAAAACTTTCATCCATAATTCAAAAGTAAGGATAGTTTTAAGTTCTCTATGAAAAATTTAAGCGTAATTAATAAGCTATGGAGATAGAATTATATACGTTAACCTGATCCTATTTCAGGTTCTAATAGGTTTAGATTCTGAAATAAAATTTAGAATGACGATTTGAAAAATTGGTTTATAATAATAAATAAAAAAGACCTCACAGGTTTTTGAAACTTGTGAGGTCTAAATTTTAATATTGAAAAATTATTATTCCTGCCCTTCCTCTCCTTCTGTAGAAGTTTCTTCTGGAGTATAAAGGTTGTTATCCCTGTTTACATCTGCCATTAACTGAGATTCATCAATTTCTATACTTTCTATCTCATTCAATGGTTTATCAATATTTAACTCATAGGTTGGTTTTGCCCAGGCCCAATCGTCTGCAACGGTCCAGTTTTCGTGTTCCGCAGCTTTTTCCCATCGCATTAATTGCAACGGAATATAGATCATCTCTTCTTGGCCATTAGTGTAACGAACAGTAATATCTATAGGCATTGGCATCAAATTGTGACGCTCTAAAGTTACTTTGGTTGAATTATCTTCGGCTTCGGTAACTTCTTTGATTCCGTAGTCTATAGTAGCGGTTGTACGCGTCCAGTCGTTTAAATACCAGTCTAGCTCTGCTCCTGAAACTTTTTCAGCAATTCTTATAAAATCGTTAGGCGTTGGATGTTTAAATTTCCATTCGTCATAATAACGTTTTATGGTTTTATCAAGATTTTCCTCTCCAATAACATAACCCAACTGTGCTAAAAATACAGCACCTTTAGAATAAGCTGATGCTCCATAAGCAGCGTTTAAATGATAACGATCGGCTTGGGTGGTTTGTGGTTGTTCCATGCCAGAGTTTGCTAAATTCAAATAACTACGATACGAACCTGTATGCGGATTTTCAGCATACGTTTCCATCACCTGGTTCATGGCACGGCTGGAGATATAGCTGGTAAAACCTTCGTCCATCCACTCGTGTTTACTCTCGTTGGTAGCCATTAAATGCTGAAACCACGCATGTGCAAGTTCGTGAGCGGTCACTCCTACCAGGCTTCCAAAGTTACGTTCTCCTGTAATTAGGGTTAACATGGCATATTCCATTCCCCCATCTCCACCCTGTACTACAGAGTATTGATCCCAAGGGTAAGGCCCAATGTTTTCATTGAAAAACAACAATAAGTCTTCAGTCTTCTCCTGAAGGTTTTTCCAGTTTTCTTTTATTTCATCATTGTCTTTATAGAAAAAGTGAAGTACGGTTCCGTCTTCAGCAGTTCTTTTGTCGTGAATATATTCCGGATCTGCAGCCCAGGTAAAATCGTGCACTTCTGGCGCCACAAAATGCCATGTATGGGTATCGCCTTCAGCATCTACCTCTTCATCACTATAACCGTGGCCAATTTCATCAGGATTTTGAAGATATCCTGAAGCTGCAACGGTATAATCTTTATCGATGGTAAGTTTTACGTCAAAATTTCCCCATACACCGTGAAATTCACGGCCAATATAAGGCGCGGCGTGCCAACCTTCAAAATCGTATTCTGCCATTTTAGGAAACCACTGGCTCATAGAAAGTGCAACACCTTCTGAGCTGTTTCTTCCTGCACGACGAACTTGCTCAGGTACCTGCCCTTCAAATTCCATATTAAAAATGGCTTTTTCTCCCGGTAAAATAGGTTCGTCCAATTCAACTTCCAACACGGTACCAACTTCTTCAAAAGAAAGACCTTTTCCGTTTTGGTTAAGGCTGGATACTCTTAAATATCCCTGCTCTGCTTCGCTTAATTTTGAAATACGGTCTCCTACCCTTCTATCAGGATCTTGTATGGTTAATGACCGTACGTCCATTTCACTTCCCGGTTGGAAAGCATTAAAATACAGGTGATAAAAAACCCGGTCTAAAGTATCAGGCGAATTGTTGGTGTACACCAATTCCTGAGTTCCTGTATATTGAAAATTTTCAACATTCATATCTACCTCCATCTCATAATCTACGTGCTGTTGCCAGTAACTGGTGCTGTTTTGGGCACCAGCCAGGGAGGTTGCTATAAGGGCTATACTTAATAATAATTTCTTCATTTAATTGTGGTTTTTATGATCAAATACTAATTAATTCTATTTTGTTTGTGAAGCTAAAATAAGGGCGTTGTAAAGATTTACCATTTTCCCTGAGGTAGATAATTCTTTAAAATCCTGAGTGTTGCTTCTATCGCCGCCAACAATTACATCGGCATTGGTGGTTAAACCGCTATCCATAATTATCTGTTTAACCTGTGCAGCGCTAAGTTTTGGATAAAAAGATCGAATAATTGCTGCTACGCCGGCAACTGCAGGTGAAGCCATAGAAGTACCCTGTAAATATTCGTATTCATTATTTGGCGTTGTAGACCAGATTTTCGTTCCGGGTGCGAAAACATCAATATTGGTTTTTCCGTAGTTAGAAAAATCGGCTACCAGTTGAGAACCGTAGTCAAAATTAAGTGCGCCAACAGTTAGAAAATTATCTGAAATTTCTTGTGGTGCCTCAGGAGTTTGATCGTTAGGATAAACAGTATTTTCGTCTAAATTAAGCCCTTCATTTCCTCCTGCATTTACGATTAAAACATCGTTTTGTGCAGCATATTCAATAGCTTCTGTAACCCACTCAGGGTTTGGAGAAAAATACTTTCCAAAACTTGTATTGATCACTTTTGCACCATTATCTACTGCATAACGAATTGCAAGGGCGATATCCTTATCATATTCATCACCATCAGGCACTGCACGCAGCACCATAATTTCGGCATTATTAGCTACGCCGTTTATACCAATATTATTATTTCTTTCTGCAGCGATAATTCCCGCTACGTGAGTACCGTGTTTAAGATCTTTTTTATCCTGTGAAGGACCCATAACATTCGCATTACCATAATAGGTATCGGTAATATCATAAGGATCGTCACCTACAGGGTCACGACCGTCTAATTCTAAGTTTAAATGGGTTTCTAAACGATTTGCATAATAATCAATCCCTTCATCCAGCTCTTCTAATGCTTTAGGTATATTTTCGTTTACGTTATTCTGAATTTGCTGAAGCATTCCTTTATACTGAGCCAATTGTCCAGTAGCTTCCATTTTATTAAGCTCTTCTTTGGTATAATCTTCCTTACCAAGTTGTGAAGAAACCGCCTGATGTGCTGCTACGAGTTGTTTTTTGATTTCCTGGTACTGATTTCTGTTCTGAATAGTTTCTTCATATTCCTTTTCGTACTCTTCTTTTGCTTCCTGGTAGTAAATATACTCAGCACGATCGGCAGTACTAATAGAGCTTGCAGGTTTACCTTCATATTTAGGCTTTAAACGCTTATAAATACGGGTGTACTCCATATTTTCTTCAACGGCATCACCTAAAAAGTTCCAGCCGTGCATATCGTCTATATAGCCGTTATTATCATCGTCTTTTCCGTTACCGGGGATTTCATCGGTATTGGTCCAGATAACACCATCCAGGTCTTCATGCTCGATATCTACACCGCTGTCTATTACGGCTACTATAGTTTTTTGACCTTTGTTGTTTTTAATTATTTCTGAATAAGCCTTATCTACGCTCATTCCTGGAATAGTGTCGGTCATAAGATCGGCACCGCCCCAACCTTTGAGCTGGGTTTCAGAAAGATCGGTGATCTTAAGAGGAATAGAATCTATATTGGCAATTGGGGTAGAAACTATTTGTGGGGAACCACTTCCGCAGGAAGCTAAAATAAGTGCGCTTCCCATAACTAACGCAGGTTTTAAAAAGGGTATTTTCATTTATCCTATTGAATTTAATTTGCCTTAAAGGCTATATTTATTGAGTTTTAAGCGAATCTAATTTTAATTAAAGAGGTCCTTAAAAGTAAAAGTTTTGTCTAACCTAACTCCTTTTTCGGTGTTTTTTAAAGTGATAATTTCGTTGTGAGCATCGTGCTCCAGAAATAAATAATAACCTTTATCTGCAGCTTGTTTTAGAAACTTTTCTTTTTCGGTTAAAGTAAGCAAGGGCCGTGTATCAAAGCCCATTACGTAAGGTAATGGAATATGGCCCGCAGTTGGCAGTAAATCTGCCATAAAAACAAGGGTTTTATCTTTATACTGAATATGGGGTATCATTTGCTTATCTGTATGTCCATCTGCAAACAGTACGCCAAAATCGAATTCCTTAGATTGAATGAAGTTTTTGTTCTCTTTACGATCTAAAAAATGAAGTTGACCGCTCTCTTCCATCGGCAGAATATTTTCTTTTAAAAATGAAGCTTTTTCCCGGGCATTTGGTTCTGTAGCCCACTTCCAGTGATCTTTATTTGTCCAGAATTTAGCATTTTTAAAAGCCGGTTCGTAACCGGTTCTGTCTTTATTCCATTTAATGGCTCCTCCAACGTGATCAAAATGTAAATGAGTTAGAAAAACATCGGTAATATCGTCACGGTGAAAACCATTTTCTTCAAGCGATTTATCTAAAGAATGTTCGCCCCAGGGATAATAATAACCAAAGAATTTATCGCTTTGTTTATCGCCCATTCCAGTATCTATAAGGCTAAGTTTATCACCGTCTTCTATAAGTAAACAGCGGGCTGCCATATCTATCATATTATTAGAATCAGCGGGATTGGTCCTGCTCCAAAGGCTTTTTGGAACCACGCCAAACATAGCACCACCATCTAATTTAAAATTACCAGATTCTATTGGGTATAATTTCATAAAATTTAATTTAGGTTCTGCAAATTACTAAAAGCAAAAAACATGCACTGCTAAAATTCTGTTAGCAGGCATGTTTTAAAATTAAAAGCTTCAAAATTGTAAAATTTGGAAACTATTCCAGGTAAAACACTTTTTCGCCTTCGGCAATAGTATCGTTATAATGAAAAGGCCTTTTAATTCCTTCAGTATTAATTATAAAAAATGGTAAAATTGAATTTTTATCGCCTCTATGTTGTTTTACCCAATCACGCGTAGAAATTTCTTCTTCAATAGTCTGCGTATTTTCTTCAAAATTTCCGTTACTAATTTTTGCTGCCCAGGGTTTTAATTCGGTTTTATTAGCAAAAAGGGATGTAGCGTTAATTTTATCTAACATATCTACATCGGCACCGGTCTCACTCGGGGACACCAATACAATCTTGTTAGGAATATAGAATGCATCATCTGCCAGTTGTGCTGCGAGAAAGTTTATTTCACTGTTCCCGGTAAGCCCAATAAAGGTACCTTTTTCTATGGCTTTGGCGTCTTCCATAGTTTCTTCCTTTAAAATATTGCCATACATACTGTTGAAACCCTGTTTTTTAGCTTCTTCAACCATTTCGCGGTTGGCATCTATAACAACCACTTCGTTTTTATCCTGAAGCTGTTTTGCCATATATAAACCAAGCGGATTAGCACCTAAAATAATATATCCGCTTTTTGATTCCTGGAGAACAAGTTCGTTGCGGTTTCTTAGCCAATTCGTGGTCCAGGTTAAAAAAAGTGGAACCGTAAGCGTAGTAAAAATGGCCATAAATACCAGGATGGAGAATATTTCATTCGTAATAATTCCCATCTGCAGGCCAATTCCTGCAATAATAATTTCTACTGCACCACGCCCGTTCATTCCGGTTCCTACCGTAATTCCTTCACGCCAACCATAACCGCTGGGCAAATAGAACAAAGCGGTACCAAAGATTTTACCTACCATCGCAACTACTGTTACTACGATTAGCATCATGAGATCGGTTTGAAAAACTTCCAGAGTCACATTAAATCCTGCGGAAACAAAGAAAATAGGTGCTAAAAATCCTATAGAAATATCGTGGAAAATATGGTTGATATCTTTGGAGATTTGCCGGTTAAAAACCCCGTCACGAATAAATAAACCTGCCATAAAAGCTCCCAGGATACTATGTAAACCGGCTACTTCTGCCAATTCTGAAAATCCCAGTACTATAATAAGAATTAGGGTAAAATGAAGCGTTCTACTGGTGTAGTTAGATTTCATTAAAAATTTACCCAGAAGAGGTAATAGATAAATTCCAGCAAGCGCGGTAAAAACAAAGAATAGAATGGCTTTTCCTGCCACCCAGGCCAGGCCAAGACTATCTATACTACCGGCATCTACGTAACTTACAATCCCTGCAAAAATTACAAGGGCCAAAGTATCAGAAATTAAGGCACCCGCCATAAGTACATAGGCTATTCTTGTATTGAGGAGTTTTAAATCTACAAGAATCCTGCTTTTTGTAGCGAGCGAGGTGACGGCTACTGCAATTGCTACAAAAATGGCTGCCATTTGTGTACCTCCAAAATAAATTATGGAATAATAACCAAGAACAAAGGGCACAATAAAACCTCCAATAGCTGCTAAGAGCCCTGGCCAGGAAGCTTTCCCAAGATCTCGGAAATTAATTTCCATCCCTATATAAACCATAAGAAGGATAATTCCAACTTCTGCCAGGACGTTAATCATTTCAGAAGTTTCCATTAAACCCAGGAGGGCAGGGCCAATTAAAATACCTATAATGAGCTCTCCCAAAATTGCGGGATAACCAAGTCTTTTTGCAGCTGAGCCACCTAACCAGGCACTGAATAAGATAATTAGGAGACTCAGGATATTTAATTCTTCCATAAAGAATATTTTGGTTGTTGAAGCTACAAAATATCAATATTTTTATGAATTTCAGATAATAAATTATGTTAAATGAGTATAGAACTTATTTATTAAGCATTCTTGAGTAAAAAGCCTGAAATCATTATAAAGTTGCCATTAAATCAACCTATTTTTGTAAATAGCAATTTATAGCTCAAATAATTAACGCATGTTAGAACTTGCAAGTTTGGTGATATTGGGAATCCTTGCCCAGTGGTTGGCCTGGAAGATTAAAACCCCCGCAATTTTACCACTTATTTTAATTGGTTTACTGGTGGGTCCACTTTCAACTTTAATTAGTGAAGATGGGACCAAATGGGTAGAACCTATTTGGAATGGCTCTGAAGGTTTATTTCCCGGGGAAAGCCTCTTTTACTTTGTATCACTGGCAATTTCTATTATTCTTTTTGAAGGCGGTTTAACCCTTAGAAGAAGTGAGGTAGGAAATATTGGCCCGGTTATTTTAAAACTTATCAGCGTTGGAACACTAGTGACTTTTCTAGGTGCCGGTTTAGCTGCACATTTTATATTTGACCTCTCCTGGCAAATTTCCTTTTTATTTTCAGCATTAATTATCGTAACCGGTCCCACGGTTATTTCACCAATACTGCGAAATATTCCTTTAAAGACTCATGTTTCCTCTATTTTAAAATGGGAGGGAATTCTTATAGATCCTATTGGTGCGCTTATTTCAGTATTAATGTTTGAATTTATTAGGGTAGAAGGCGGACAGGATTTTACGCAAACGGCGCTAATTGAATTTGGTAAGATTTTACTTTTCGGATTTACTTTCGGATTTACTTTTGCCCATTTGCTCGCATTTTTGATAAAAAGACAAATCATTCCGCATTATTTACTCAATGTTTTTATTCTCGCTACCGTCCTTGGGGTTTTTGTTTTAGCAGATACATTTGCTCACGAAAGCGGACTTCTTGCTGTAGTAATTATGGGAATGGTGATGGGTAATAAAAAGTTACCCAACATTAAAGAACTTTTATATTTCAAGGAATCGCTAAGTGTTTTATTGATTTCTATACTTTTTATTCTTCTCGCCGCAAATATCGAAGTTGAAGAATTATTGCTGGTTTTTAACTGGAATTCGCTTATTCTTTTTGGGGTAGTTGCTTTACTGGTAAGACCTATTGGCGTTATTCTAAGCTCCCTGGGCTCAGGTTTAAAGGTTAATGAAGTGGCTTTTATTAGCTGGGTTGGACCAAGGGGTATTGTAGCTGCAGGTATTGCTTCTTTATTCGGATTGAGATTGGCGAGAGAGGGTATTGAAGGGGCAGAATATATTACACCCCTTGTATTTATGATTGTGCTTTGTTCGGTTTTATTAAATGCGGCCACCGCGAGGCTTTTTGCGCGTTTGGTAGGAGTCTTTATTAAAGATTCACAGGGAATTCTAATTATTGGAGCCTCGTCAATCGCAAGATTAATAGGGAAATACTTACATGATAATGAGCGACACGTAGTGCTGCTGGATAATAATTCTGATAATGTAAATAAAGCCAGGGATTTAGGGATTGATGCTATTGAAGGAAGTGTTTATTCAGATGATCTTATGAATAATATTGAACTGAATGATATTGGCTACTTAATGGCAATGACCGGAAACAGTGATATTAACAAAACAGCTATCAGTAAGTTTAAAAAGCAATTTGGTGAAAAAGGATCTTTTAGAGTAATCACTGCCGATGAAATGAACAATCCGGAGAAAAATCCAACCGAAGGCTTGTTTTCACATACCGATGATTATATTAAACTTACTGAAGTTTCAAGAAAATATCCAAAAATCCACGAAGTAACGCTTAATAGCAAAGAGCACTACGAAGGCCTAATTGAAATTTCTAAAACCGATCCTGATATTATCCCGCTTTTTGTAAAAGATAATAAAGGAGGCTTAACTATAATACCCTCACATAGTTCTGAAGTAGAGATTGAAGAGGAGTATCAGCTGGTTTACCTTGGGAAGAAAATTCAACGGGAAGAAAAAGCCGAAGAAGATTATGATGAAACCATAGATAAAGAGGAAGCTGAACAGGATATAAAAGAGAAAAAAAAGCAGGAGCAGGAAGAAGATATTTAATCTTCGTGCTCCATTTCTGCTACTAATTCGTCGGTGATTTCCATATTGTGATAAACGTTTTGAACATCATCATCGTCTTCGAATTTTTCAACCAGATTCAGGATTTTTTTGGCATCTTCAACCGGTAATTCTACCGTATTCAGAGGAATTCGTTGTACTTCAGATGATTTGACTTCTATCTTTAATTCTTCTAATTTGGAAGACATTAGTCCAAAGTCATTAAAATCGGTATAGATCGTAATAAAATCATCTTCCTTTTCAATTTTTGAAGCACCGCCTTCAATAAGTTCGAGTTCAAATTCCTCGAGATTCATCACTATTTTTTCTCGTTCAATTGTAAAAACCCCATTTTTATCGAAAAGGAATTCAAGCGAACCATTGGTTCCTAAATTTCCGCCGTTTTTAGAAAAAGTAGAGCGAATTGATGCTACGGTTCTATTTGTGTTATCGGTAGTACATTCAATAAAGAAAGCTATTCCATTGGGTCCATAGCCTTCAAAGGTTACCAGTTCATAGTTGTCAGCATCAGCACCGCTAGCCTTCTTTATAGCGCGTTCAATAGTATCTTTAGGCATATTGACACCCTTAGCATTAGAAATGGCATTACGTAGGGCCGGATTGGCTTCAGGATCTTCTCCTCCGCCTTCTTTTACTGCAACACTTATTTCTTTGATTGCTCGGGTAAATTGTTTTGCTCGCTTTTTATCCTGGGCTCCTTTACGGTGCTTTATATTTGCCCATTTGCTATGTCCGGCCATTGTGTTTAAATTTATAGTCTGTAGTTGGTAGACTAACAAAAGTAAGAAAATGTAGAAAATCAAAAAACCTCACAAGTAGCTGTGAGGTTTTTTGTAAGTATATAAAAGGCTTATTTAGTCATTCAACTAGTCATTCAGCTTTAGTACGGCCATAAAGGCTTCCTGTGGAATTTCAACATTTCCTACCTGGCGCATACGTTTTTTACCTTTTTTCTGCTTTTCAAGAAGTTTTCTTTTTCGGGAAATATCACCACCGTAACATTTAGCGGTAACATCTTTTCTAAGCGCTTTTACGGTTTCACGTGCAATAATTTTTGCACCAATTGCCGCCTGAATCGGAATATCAAATTGCTGTCTTGGAATTAATTCTTTTAGCTTTTCACACATTTTCTTACCAATGTCGTAGGCATTATCTACGTGAAGCAGGGCAGAAAGGGCATCTACCACATTTCCATTCAATAAAACGTCTACTTTAACCAATTTAGACTGGCGCAATCCTATAGGTGAATAGTCAAAAGAAGCATAACCTCGGGAAACGGTTTTTAGTCTATCGTAAAAGTCAAAAACAATTTCGGCTAATGGCATGTCAAAAGAAAGTTCAACCCGTTCTGTGGTTAGATAAGTTTGGTTGGTGATTTCTCCTCTTTTTTCAATACAAAGGGACATCACATTCCCTACATAATCAGATTTGGTGATTATAGTAGCTTTAATATAAGGTTCTTCAACCCGGTTTAGGGAAGAAGGTTCCGGTAAGTCTGATGGATTATTAACCAGTATTAAATCATTAGGATTTTTATTGGTATAAGCGTGGTAAGATACGTTGGGAACGGTTGTAATTACCGTCATATCAAATTCTCTTTCCAATCGCTCCTGAATAATTTCCAGGTGAAGCATTCCAAGGAATCCACATCTAAAACCAAAACCAAGAGCTGCAGAACTTTCAGGTAAAAACACCAGGGAAGCATCGTTTAACTGAAGCTTTTCCATAGAGCTACGTAGTTCCTCATAATCTTCAGTATCTACAGGGTAGATCCCTGCAAAAACCATTGGTTTTACATCTTCGAAACCGGCAACGGCTTCTGTGGTTGGATTTTTAGCATCGGTAATGGTATCACCTACTTTTACTTCGCGGGCATCCTTAATTCCCGTGATGAGGTAACCTACATCACCGGTTTTAATTTCCTGCCGGGGGAATTGCTTTAAACGCAATGTGCCCACTTCATCAGCGAAATAATTTTTATCTGTAGCCACAAATTTAATATTCTGGCCTTTTTTAATCGATCCGTTAATGACCCTAAAATAAGTCTCTACACCACGAAATGGGTTGTAAACCGAATCAAAAACCAAAGCTCTTAAAGGAGCATCTACTTTTCCACTTGGTGGTGGAACCCTTTTAATAATTGCTGAAAGTATTTCTTCAATTCCTAATCCGGTTTTTGCACTGGCTGGTATAATATCTGAATGTTCACAACCTAAAAGATCTACAATATCATCGCTTACTACTTCCGGGTTGGCACTTGGCAAATCCACCTTATTGAGTACTGGAATAATTTCAAGGTCATTTTCCAAGGCCAAATATAAGTTAGAAATGGTTTGTGCCTGTATGCTTTGTGCGGCATCTACTACTAACAAAGCACCTTCGCAAGCTGCGATAGAGCGGGAAACTTCGTAAGAGAAATCTACGTGGCCCGGGGTGTCAATAAGGTTCAAAACATATTGTTCGCCTTCATATTCATAATCCATCTGTATGGCGTGACTTTTAATAGTAATTCCACGCTCGCGTTCCAAATCCATACTATCTAGAAGTTGTTCCTGCTTTTCACGATCGGTTACTGAACCGGTAAAGTCCAAAAGACGGTCTGCCAGGGTGCTTTTTCCGTGGTCAATATGGGCGATTATACAGAAGTTTCTAATATGCTTCATCGGGTATTTTTAGTAATTGAATTCCTTATAAGGTAATCAACAAATTTAAGTTTACAAATATAGTTTATTTCATAGTCCTAAAAAGAAAGATGGATAATAAGAATGGAAAAACAGATATTGAAAATATCCTTTTTCTAGAAATCCATTTAATTAAAAAAATGATCAATCTTTTAGTTAATTATAAAAAAACTTACTTAAGTATATAGTAATTGTAAAAAAGTTTCTTTTTTTTGTAAGAAACATTTTTGTTAGAATTTTACTAAAAACGCGTTAAGTTTAACTCAAATAAAATACTAACAATACATAAGATAATATACCTATGGCAGCTGAAACCGCAACTAACCAGAATAACACCAGTAGATCTATCGTTATAATTGGAGTGTTATTTTTCATCTTCGGATTTGTTACCTGGCTAAATTCTGTACTTATTCCCTTTTTAAAAACAGCCAGCCAGTTAAATAACTTTGAATCTTATCTCGTAGCTTTTGCATCTTATATCTCCTATTTTGTAATGGCTATCCCTTCTGCCTGGGTTTTAAAGAAAACAGGCTTTAAAAACGGAATGTCACTGGGCCTTGTGGTTATGGCTATAGGTGCTTTAATTTTTATACCCGCGGCATTGTCCAGAACATATGCAATGTTTCTCTTTGGATTGTTTGTTCAGGGAACAGGACTCGCGTTACTTCAATCTGCAGCAAATCCTTATATCACAATTCTTGGGCCTATTGAAAGCGCGGCCAAGCGAATTAGCATAATGGGAATTTGTAACAAGGTTGCAGGTGCGTTAGCTCCAATTATTTTTGGTGCGATTTTGCTGAAAAATATGGACGCGATAGAAGCGAGGCTGGAAGGAATGGGTGCGGCTGCGAAAGCAGCGGAGTTAGATGAACTTGCTTCGCTGGTGATCACTCCATATGTAATTATGGCCGTAATTTTGGTTGGGCTTTCAGTGCTTATTTATTATTCAGCCTTACCTGAAATTGAAACCGATGGGGAAGATGATACCCTTGCGGCAGCAAATAAAAGTAAAACCAGCGTACTTCAGTTTCCGAATTTACTGTTGGGTACTCTCGCGATGTTTCTTTATGTTGGAGTAGAAGTAATTGCAGGAGATACCGTAATTAGCTATGCCCGTGATGGACATGATATTGCAACAGATGTCGCTAAATATTTCACCACGTACACCCTTATCGCTATGATTGTGGGTTACTTGATAGGTACGGTTACCATTCCTAAATATATAAGTCAGCAAAAAGCATTGCAAATTTCGGGTATACTTGGAATTATTCTCGGTTTAGCCGCAATTTTTACCGATGGATATATTTCAGTGCTTTGTATATCACTTTTAGGTTTAGCTAATGCTTTGGTGTTTCCAGCAATTTGGCCTTTAGCACTTCACGGGTTGGGTAGATTTACCAAAATAGGATCTTCATTCTTAATCATGGCACTTGCCGGTGGAGCTATTTTACCGCTGATTTACGGTTATCTGGCTGATACTTTTGATCCGCAATCGGCTTATTGGATAGTAATTCCGAGTTATTTATACATCTGGTTTTTCGCCGCAAAAGGACATAAAATAAAGTAAAATCTCATATTATGAAAAGCTTAAAGTTAAGTGTTAGTTTAGTTTTTTTAGTGTTTTTTCAGCTGGGTTTATCCGCACAAGAACCCGAAGCTGAAAAACCGGCAATCATCCCGCAGCCGGCAGAAGTTGAGTGGAAAGAAGATTTCTTCACACTTCAGGAAAGAACAGTGGTTTGTTTTAATTCTGGTGCACAAGCATCGGCTGCCTGGCTGCAAAGATTGCTGAAAAATACTTATACGCAAAGTTATACGATGCGGGGAGAAGATTGTAACGGTTTTAGTCTTAATCTTGACCCAAATCTGAAAGAAACCTTGGGGGAAGAAGGTTACAATTTAAATATTTCATCAAGCATTGTGAGTATAGAAGCAGCTTCAGAAGCTGGTTTGTTCTATGGTATACAAACGTTGCGTCAAATGTTTCCGGCTGAAATTGAAAATGAAAAAGTTTCTGAAGAAATTAAACTTCCGCAGGTATCAATTACCGATAGGCCAAAGTACGAGTGGCGCGGTTCTATGCTGGATATAGCTCGTAGTTTTTTTGGTCCGGAGTATATTAAAAAGCACCTGGACAGGATGGCTTTCTATAAATTAAACCGACTTCATTTACACTTAACCGACGACCAGGGTTGGCGTATAGAAATAAAACAGAAACCTAAATTAACCGAACTTGGAAGTAAAGGCGCCGTAAAAGGTGGACGCTCAGGTTATTTAACTCAGGAGGAATATAAAGAAATTCAGGAATATGCTGCAGCTAGAAAAATTGTTATTGTTCCAGAAATTGATATGCCGGGGCACATTTATTCGGCTTTAATGGCTTATCCCGAATTAAACTGTGATGAATTCGGCAATATAGAACCCAGAATGGCGACTCCGCCAGAATTATTCCATGAATACAAAGTAGGATGGAGTAAGCTATGTCTTGATAAGCCTGAGATATATGATTTTGTAGCCACGGTTTTAGGAGAAATGGCAGAGATTACCACAGGAGATTATTTACATATTGGAGGAGATGAAATTGAAGATGAACGTTATAAAGAATTCGTTGTTAAAGCAGATTCTATTGTTAGAGATTTAGGAAAAACTACTATTGGATGGGAGGAAGTAACGCAAGCAGCAGTAGACAGCACTTTTATCAGTCAGCGTTGGAATGGGAAAACGAAAAGTGTGGTGAATACTCCTGTTATAGAGTCTATTTGTTCCAGCTTCTATTTTGACCACGCAAACGTTCCTGGTCAGGAAATGACCAATAACTGGTGTCAGGAAAGAGGAGTTTCTTTAAAAGACGCTTATACTTTTAAAGCAAAAAATCCAAACACGATAGGAGTAGAGGCACCACTTTGGACCGAGATGGTGCTTTCTGACGAGGCTGCAGATGATAGGTTTTGGCCTAGGAGCATTGCAATGGCCGAAGTTGGATGGACTGAGAATAAAAATAAGGATTATAAGGACTTTATAGAACGTCTAGGACGGCACGGGTTGCGCCTTGACCTTATGGATGTAAATTATTTTAGAAGCCCCGAGGTAAACTGGAACAGCGATCGCAACAAAGGTGTTTTTTCAGAGTTTATGCCAGATTCTAAATGGGCAAATTAATTTAACTGAATTTAAATGACAAACAATAATCCCGATACAGAAAAGACTTCAAATTATAATGATTTGGAGAAAATGAGTACTGCAGACCTTTTAAGCAATATAAATAAAGAAGATAAAACTGTTCCTGAAAATGTTGAAAAACAAATTCCGGCCATAGAAAAACTAGTAAATGAGATCGTAGCCAAGATGGAAGTTGGTGGCAGGCTTTTCTATATTGGTGCTGGAACTAGCGGAAGATTAGGAGTTTTAGATGCTTCAGAATGTCCGCCAACTTTCGGAGTGTCAGATCAAATGGTTATCGGTTTAATTGCTGGCGGTGATACAGCCCTTAGAAATGCTGTTGAAGGTGCCGAAGACGACACAGAGCAAGCCTGGAAAGATCTTCAACAATATCAAATCTCAGAAAAGGATGTTTTGATAGGGATCGCTGCTTCAGGGACCACGCCTTATGTAATTGGCGGCATAAAAGAAGCACGAAGTAAGGGAATTGCTACAGGCTGTGTCACCTGCAGTTCCGGAAGTCCTTTGGCAAAAGCCAGTGAATTTCCTATTGAAGTGATCACCGGCCCGGAATTCGTTACGGGAAGCACAAGAATGAAAGCCGGAACCGCTCAAAAGTTGGTTTTGAATATGATCTCAACCAGTGTGATGATAAAATTAGGTAGGGTAAAAGGCAATAAAATGGTAGATATGCAGCTTTCCAACAAAAAGTTGGTAGGCCGAGGAACCCGAATGATTATGGAAGAGTTGGGGGTCGAAGAGCAAGAAGCTGCTCAATTACTTCAAAAACATGGAAGTGTACGAGCGGCAGTTGTGGCTTCCCGTAAAGCTTAATTTTTTGTATTAGCCAATTTAAAATATCATCTACCGTTAATTCCAAAACCTACGCTATGAATAAAACAATTCTTTCCCTACTTGTGCTATTTATGTTTTTCTTTTCCTGTAAAACAGCGAAAGATGCACCTCAACCTCAACCTCAACCTCCGGCGACACCTGAACCAGAAGAGGTAGTTAAAGAAATCCCTGAAGAAATTGAGGCTCCTGAAACTCCACAAAAGGATGAAGTAAAGTGGGATCCAAAAACTCCTAAAAATATTGAAGAATTTCGAGCCGTCTGGGTGGCTACCGTTGCTAATATTAACTGGCCCAGTAAACCCGGGCTTTCTACTTCAGAGCAACAAAAAGAAGCCCTGGAACTCTTAGACTTTTTAGAAGAACACAATTTTAACGCTGTAGTATTTCAGGTGCGTCCGCAGGCTGATGCACTTTACGACAGTGAAATAGAACCCTGGTCATATTTTCTCACCGGAGAACAGGGAAAAGCACCCGAACCATATTACGACCCTCTAAAATTCTGGGTAAATGCTGCTCACGAACGCGGATTGGAATTGCACGTTTGGTTAAATCCTTACCGTGCGCATCACACTACAGGAAAGGAAATCAGTGAAAAATCGGTTATTAAAACCAATCCAGATCTTGTGGTAGAGCTGGCAAATGGAATGTGGTGGATGGATCCTGCTCAAAAGGGAACGCAAGATCGCTCCAGTGAAGTAGTGATGGATATTGTAAAACGCTATGACGTAGACGGCATTCATTTTGACGATTATTTTTATCCCTACGATTCTTATAATAACGGCAAAGATTTTCCCGACGATTTAAGCTGGAGAGCCTACCAAGCCGCCGGTGGCGAATTATCCCGTGGGGATTGGCGGCGTGAAAGCGTAAATGTTTTTATTCAAAGAATTTATGAGGAAATAAAAGCTGAAAAACCACACGTAAAATTCGGTTTAAGTCCGTTTGGAATCTGGCGTCCCGGTTATCCTGAGTCAGTACAGGGTTACGATCAATATGATAAACTGTATGCCGATGCTAAATTATGGTTGAATGAGGGCTGGATAGATTATTATACCCCACAGTTGTACTGGAAAATAAGTCAGATTGGGCAGAGTTTCCCAGAACTACTGGGCTGGTGGAAAAGTGAAAATACCAAACAGCGCCATCTTTGGCCGGGCATGAATGTGGGTGGTGAAGGAGATGAGATGCATATCACAGAAGTTATTAACCAGATTATGATTACCCGCGGAATGCTTCCGGAAAGTAAAGGCGCCGTACATTGGAGTATTGACCCTCTTTTAAAATATAAGGAACTTGCAAAAGCTATAAAAGAAGGGCCGTATAAAAAGAAAGCTTTGGTACCGCCCAGCCCGTGGTTAGATAATACCCCTCCGGAAATTCCAAATGTTACCGCTAATGAAAATCGCGATAAAATTGAAATTACCTGGGGCGTAGAAGATGATTCCGATATAAAACAATGGGTAGTTTACTTTAAATATGAAACCGGAAACTGGGATTATAAAATCCTAAATGCAGAAAAAAGAAGTCAGGATTTACAGAAGGAAGTAGGGGAGAAGAAGATTAAACTTCAAAAGATTGGAGTAACCGCAGTAGATCGAACCGGCAACCAGAGTGAATTCATAGAAATAGAATTGAAATAACAATTTATGAGCCCTATCCTCGTGTTTGGCGTAATCGCTGGCTATTTTGTGTTGCTGCTGGCTATTAGCCATTTTACTTCTAAACAAGCCGATAACAATACTTTTTTCACAGCTAACCGTCAGTCACCCTGGTTTTTAGTAGCCTACGGGATGGTTGGCGCTACTTTATCTGGGGTCACATTTATTTCGGTGCCCGGGGAAGTGGGTAATTCCAACTGGAATTATTTGCAGTTTGTAATGGGAAACATGGTGGGTTACGCCGTAATTGCTCTGGTGTTAATTCCACTATTTTATAAGCTGAAATTAATTTCTATTTATGAATATTTAAAAGATCGTTTCGGGCAGAATTCTTATTATGCCGGGGCTTCATTTTTTCTTATTTCTCAAACCATTGGCGCTTCATTTAGATTATTTTTAGCGGCATTGGTGCTACAAATCGCTTTTTTCGATGCCTTCGGAATTCCCTTTTGGGTAACGGTAATGATCACTATTGCTCTAATTTGGCTCTACACTTATCGCGGCGGAATTAAAACCATCGTTTGGACAGATACCCTGCAAACCACTTTTTTATTACTGGCAGTGGTGATAAGTATCTGTATGATCACAGACCATATGGAGCTAAGTTTTACCGACGTTTTTGCAACGGTTGCTAACAGTGAAAAGTCTACAATTTTTGAATGGGACTGGCGTTCCAACAATGCATTTTACAAGAGTTTTCTGGCAGGAATATTTATTACCATCGCAATGAATGGGCTGGACCAAAACGTGATGCAGAAAAACCTTACCTGCAAAAACAAAGGGGAAGCGCAAAAGAATATTTTCTGGTTTTCAATTGTATTTTTCTTTTCTACCGTACTGTTTTTAGCACTCGGGGTTTTGCTTTATAAATACGCCATGGATCAGGGAATCGCAATTCCAGAAAGAACAGACGATCTTTATCCATTGCTTGCCTTAAATCACTTTGGAATTTTGGCTGGTGTCGTTTTCCTTTTAGGAATTACAGCAGCTGCATTTTCCAGTGCAGATTCAGCTCTAACAGCGCTTACCACTTCTTTTTGTGTAGATATTCTTGATATTCAGAAAAAAGAAAAAAATCAGAAAAAAACCAGGTTAATGGTTCACATTGGCTTTACTGTTTTAATGTTTTTGGTAATTATTGCTTTTAATGCTGTAAACGACAGCAGCGTGGTAAGTGCGGTCTTTAAAGTAGCCGGATTTACTTATGGTCCACTGTTGGGCTTATTCGCTTATGGTTTGTTGAGTAAAAACCTGTTACGCGATAAATGGGTGCCGGTGATATGTATTTTATCCCCTATAATTTCAGTAATTTTAGATTTTAATTCTGAAGCCTGGTTCAACGGCTATCAGTTTGGATTTGAAATTTTATTGGTTAATGCAGCCATTACTATGCTGGGGCTTTTCGCTTTATACAGAGCGAAGGATAATGGTATTTTAATCGAATAATATTCTAAAATGCAGCTAAAGTTTTATCCATATAATCTTGAATTAAAGAACACCTTTACTATAAGTCACGGTTCGCGGGATTTTCAACCGACTTTAATCGTAGCGGTAACAGATGGGGATTATACCGGTTATGGTGAGGCTACCGCAACTTCGTATTATGGGGTTAGCATTAAAAAAATGCAGGAAGATATTCAAAATTTAGAACCGTTACTTGCCAAAAATATAGATAAAACCCCTGAGGAGATCTGGGAACTTACCTGGCCACGACTCAATCATAATCCATTTGCGCAATGTGCTTTGGATATAGCCCTGCACGATTTACACGGAAAACGAAATAAAATGCCGCTTTACCAATTATGGGGCTTGAATCTGGAAAATATTCCACTAACGAATTATACTATCGGGATAGATTCCTTTGAAAAAATGGTGCAGAAAATTAAGGAATTTCCCTGGCCTTTGTATAAAATAAAACTGGGCACTAAAGACGATGTTGCCATTGTAAAAGAGCTGCGAAAACATACTGACGCCACTTTTAGAGTAGATGCCAACGCCGCGTGGACGGCTGATCAAGCCATAGAAAATGCAAAAGCTTTAAAGGAATTAAATGTTGAATTTTTGGAGCAACCCTTAAAGGCCGATGATTGGGAGGGAATGGAACAACTTTACAAAGAATCGGTTTTGCCACTTATTGCCGACGAAAGTTGTATTGAAGAAAGCGATGTTGAGAAATGTGCAGGGTATTTCCACGGAATAAACATTAAACTCACTAAATGCGGCGGCCTCACCCCCGGAAAGCGAATGATTTTAAAAGGAAAATCTCTAGGATTAAAAGTCATGGTTGGTTGTATGACTGAATCTACGGTGGGAATTTCAGCAATTGCACAATTATTGCCGCTTCTGGATTATGTAGATATGGACGGCGGACTTTTAATTAAAAACGATATCGCCGATGGTGTAAAAGTCTACAACGAAAAAGTGCATTTTCCAGATAGAGACGGCACCGGAGTTGAATTATATAAAAAGTCAAATTAAGCCACTAATACACGAATTGTAAAAGAATTTCCTGCAAGATTTTTTAACCTTGTAGGTTTGAAAAGAAGCTGTCAGTTCGAGTGAAATTCTAGAAGAATTTTATATCGAGAAATGAGTATATTTTTCCAAATATTTATTGCAGTATTTTGAATTCGTGGCAAAATCAAATAATAAAACTGATAAAATGAACATACTTAAAACACCTAATTTACTCTTCCTCTTAACGCTTTTCCTTTTCGCTTCCTGCGAAGAAAGGGTTGAAAAAGAAGAAGGAAACCCACTCGAAAATCAAATTACCGAGGTGGAGGAAGAATATGCCCCGGACGGGCGGGTTGCCCTTTTTGATGTGGAAGCCGAAAAAGATGGAGATGGTTATGTCTTAAGAGGAGAATCTAACGATCCTGAAGCTGTTGCTTCCCTAAAGGAAAAATTACAATCAGAAAACATAAAATTTACCGATAGCATTCGGGTGCTTCCCGATACTGAAGGTTTAGAAAATAAAATTCACGGGGTTGTAAAAATTTCTGTCGCAAATCTACGTGATGCTCCAAAGCATTCGGCTCAATTGGTTACCCAGGCAACCTTGGGAATGCCTGTAAAAGTTTATAAAAAGGAGGGAAGTTGGTATTACATTCAAACTCCCGAAGGTTACCTGGCCTGGGTAGATTACGGCGGAATTCAGAATATGACCGAAGAAGAATTTTTAGAATGGAAATCCAATGATAAATTAATTTTTACCGAACCCACCGGAAATTCTTATACCGAACCAAATCCCGATTCACAAACAGTTTCCGATCTTGTGGCAGGGAATATTTTAGAGCTCGTAAACGAACAAAACAATTTCTACGAGGTGGAATATCCAAATGGAAAGAAAGCCTTTGTAGAGAAAGCTTATGCGCAACCTTACCAGGATTGGCTGACTTCTCTAGACCAAACCGAAGAAGATTTGGTAGAAACTTCTAAAAAATTAATGGGATTGCCTTATTTATGGGGCGGCACTTCGCCAAAAGGGGTGGATTGCAGTGGTTACACCAAAACCATATTTTTCCTTAATGGGATGGTTATCCCCCGTGATGCTTCCCAGCAAATTCATACTGGGGAGGTAGTAGATACCAAAAAGAATTTTGAAAATCTGCAAAAAGGCGATTTACTTTTCTTCGGAAAACCTGCAACAGATTCTACTTCAGAACGTGTAATTCACGTAGGAATGTGGATTGGAGATAACAAATTCATTCATTCCATGGGTGAGGTGCACATTAGTAATTTTGATACCGAAGCTGAAGATTTTGATGAATACAACTACAATCGATATTTACGTTCAAAAAGGATTTTAAATAAGGAGGATAAAGGTTTGATCTACTTAAAAGATTCAGACTTATTTACATTTTCAGAAGCTGAAGAAGTGAAGATGTAAACGTTTGTAAAATTAAAACTGATGCTTTCGAACAGGACTATATAAATGTTATTGAAATCGTCATCCTGAACTTGTTTCAGCTTGACGTAAAACTAAGAGGCATAGGACATCAAAATTTAAACTTATCACGTTTCTCTAAAACCTTTACCTTTGAGGTTTTTCTATTACAAATACTTCTTATGTAGCTGGTAAAGCACTTTTAGATCGTGTTTCCCAAAAGGCTTGTCTAAATCTTCTTGTACAAAATGAAGTTTAAAAGCGCTTTTTGCAGCTTCAAGGTCTGAGGTATCATAGCCTATAATTTTTAATGCATTTTCAACATTGAAACCGGCTGGAATTACTTCAGGAAACACCAATTTATCCAGAAAATGAATTCTAGTATTAAGCTTTGATTTAAGCCCTATAACTAAAGGATTTGGTTTAAAAAAATCAGCTTCAAGCTTAAGATTTTCCACTTCAGCTTCATCATACCATAATCCAAAACCTTCTTCGGCTAAGCGTTTCCATGGAAAATCAGCATTTGGATCTACTTTTCTGGAAGGGGCGATATCAGAATGGCCAATAAAATTTTCAGCGGGAATGCTGTATTTCTCTTTGATTTTCTCGAGCAATTCAATTAAACTAATAATTTGAAGATCGGTAAATTCTTCTTCGCCGTTATTATCAATTTCAATTCCCAGGGAAGAGGAATTTAAATCGGTATTGTTGCCCCATTTCCCAATTCCACCGTGCCAGGCGCGATAATAATCGTTCAGCATATGAAAAATCTCACCGTTTTTGGAAATTACATAATGCGAACTTACCTGGGTTCTTGGCAGGGTAAAAGTGGTTAAGGTTTGCTGAACAGAATCTTGCGCGGTGTGGTGAATTACTACATAATTTGGTTTGCGCAAATTAAAATTAGTAGTTCCCACCCAGTAGTCACCATAATTGAGTGCGGATTCTTTCTGGTTTTCCGGGGTGGGGAACTGCTGTAATTGTTTGCTGTAAGCCTTTGCCTGTTTTTTATGTAAACGATTGGTTTTTGCGTAAGGATTACTTCCGCAGGAAATAATAGCAATGGCCATTATTAAATAAAAAACAGGAATTAATTTTTTCATTGATTTAACTTCGTTATTGGAATTATTCAAATTTCCATTTAACAAAGGCTTCCATAGCTTCATAATTAGCCAAACCAAGTTTATCGTAACTTTCTGCCGTTTCGCGGTTTCTTTCTTCGGCCCTTACCCAAAATTCTCTTTCGTCGTCCCCGGGAAATACAGGTCGGTCTTTTTGTGACTGGTGTTGGAAAATAGCATTTCTCTTTCGTTGCACTTCTTTAGGAGAAAGCGGTACTGCCATTTCAATTTCGTGAACTTCAAATTCCTGCCAGGCGCCACGGTACATCCACAACCAGCAGTCTTTGGTCCATGCTTCGGTTTTTCGAAGCCTTTTCATGGCTTCCAGGATAATCCTGAAACAAACAATATGAGTCCCGTGAGGATCGGCAAAATCACCGGCTGCAAATATTTGATGAGGTTTTACCTCTTTAAGCAAATCCATGGTAAGTTCAACATCCTTATCGGTTACCGGACTTTTTTTCCTCTTTCCGGTTTCATAAAATGGCAGTGCCATAAAATGAATGTTTTTATCTTTTAACCCGGCATAACGAGCTCCAGCAATTGCTTCAGATTTTCTAATAAAAGCTTTTACGTCCCTAATTTCGTCCAAATCTATATCGTTAGGTTCTTTTTTATCAATGAAGGCACGCATTTTCTCGTAAGTAGCTTCTAAATTCTCGGTATCTTCCCCAGTACTTTTCTTAAAATCTATGGCGAATTCTACATAGCGTAACACATCGGTATCCCAAACAGCGGTGTTCCCGGAAGTTTGATACGCAACGTGTACATCGTGTCCCTGGTCTACCAGTCTTATAAATGTGCCGCCCATAGAAATTACATCATCATCGGGATGGGGTGAAAATATAATGGAGCGTTTTTTTGCTGGGTTTTTACGCTCCGGTCGTTGAGAGTCGTCGGCATTGGGTTTTCCACCTGGCCAGCCGGTAATGCTGTGCTGTAGTTGGTTGAAAACATCAATATTAATATCGTAAGCGGGACCTTGCTCAGTGGCAAGCTGTGCCATTCCGTTATTGTTGTAATCTTCGTCGGTAAGTTTCAGAATAGGTTTTTTAACTTCGGAAGAAAGCCAGATTACCGCTTTTTTAATTAGCGCTTTATCCCAGGAACAGTCTTTTACTAACCACGGCGTATTAAATCTTGTTAACTCTGAAGCCGCATCTTCATCTAAAATAAATTCTACATTATCTGAAAGCTGAAGGTAAGTTGCAGGTACATTTCCAGACATTTCCCCTTCAACCGATTTTTTAATGATGGGCGCTTTTTTCTTGCTCCAGGCCATTAAAATGATCTCTTTTGCCTTAAAAATGGTACCAATTCCCATAGTTATGGCTTTGGTAGGCACATTTTCTTTACCTCCAAAATCCCGCGAAGCATCCCTACGGGTTAAATCGTCTAAAGTTACCAACCGCGTTCCTGAATTTGGAGCAGAACCCGGTTCGTTAAAACCAATGTGACCGGTTCTACCAATTCCCAGTAGCTGAAGGTCTAAACCGCCAACAGCGCCAATTTGATTTTCATAAGACAGACAATAGTCGGTAATATCTTCTTTGGCCAGGGTCCCATCTGGAATATGAATATTCTCTCTTTTTATATCTATATGATTAAACAGATTTTCGTCCATAAATTTCACGTAGCTCTGTTTGGCATCTGGCTGCATCGGGTAATATTCATCCAAATTAAAGGTGATCACGTTTTTGAAACTAAGCCCTTCTTCTTTATGCATTCTAATTAACTCTTCATAGACTTCCACCGGGGTGGCACCTGTTGCAAGGCCCAATACCGCATTATCATGATTGTCCTGCTTACGTCTAATAAGATCTGCAATTCGTTTGGCGACCTTTTTTGAGGCAATATGTTCATCTTCATAAACTTTTACCGGTAGTTTCTCAAAACGTGTTTCTTCTAAAAGATTTAATCTGGCCATAATTTTTTAGCTAATTTGGGATTTTACCAGGCTAACCTGGTCTTTAAATATATCGTCCATTACTGCTATGGTACCGCCGTATAAACTGGAATTCGCTCCAAGGGTAGAAAGTTCTATTTTGGTGCGTTCCTTAAGCTGCATCATACAGTAAGTATTCATTGATTGTTGAATTGGGGTGGTAATAAATTGTTTTGCTTCCGCTATTTTTCCTTCCAAAATCACTAATTCCGGATTAAAGATTTGAATAAGGATTGCGATTCCTTTTCCAAGGTTTATTCCTATTTCAGATAACACATTTATCGCGAACTGATCGCCACGGTTGGCCGCATCTATAATAGTTTCCGGTTCCAGTTTTTCCAGTTCTTCTTTTTTTAGATTGTTTAAAACCGAAGTTTGTCCTGCTTTTAAACCTTCTTTGGTTTTTCTAACTAAAGCAAGTCCCGAAGCTTCGGTTTCCAGGCAACCGCGTTTTCCACAGTGGCAAAGCAAGCCGTCTTCTGCCATTGGGATATGCCCAAATTCTCCTGCAAAACCCGATTCACCCGAATGCATTCTTCCTCCCATAATAATTCCCAGGCCAATACCCCAGTCCATAGAAATCACTAAAACATTGCTTTTATTTTTGGCTGTGCCGAAACGAAATTCAGCTAAACAAGCACTTTTTGCATCATTTAAAATAGCCACTGGCTTTTTAAACTTTTTCTCAAATTTATCTTTAAGCGATTCGGGTTCCTGTTCGCTTAAATAATACGTGAAGTTTTTGCCGGCTTCAGCCGAAACCAGTCCAGGCATGCTTATACCAACACCCATTACCTGGTCCAGTTTCACTTTAGCTTCTTTCAGCAATTCCTTGGTCCACTCATATAGGATATCTACGATATTAGAATCTGAAGAAATCTCTGAGGGCCACGATTTTTCGTGAATAATTGTATGGTTATTATCAATTATCGCCAACTTAATTCTAAATCGTTCTATATGAATACTCACCACAAAAAACGAATTTTCAATAAGTCCGTAAAGATCTGGTTTCCTGCCCCCTTCAGATTTCCCCCGACCTTTTTTTACCACTATGCCTTCTTCAATAAGTTGATTGAGTAAAGACATGGAGGTTGGCAGGCTTACATTAAAGCGCTGGCAAACTTCGGCATTAGAGGTTTCTCCATTTAGAAACAGATGTTTGATGATCTTTAACTTCTGGAGGAATTTTTTTCGCTCTACATTATTAATTTTAGAGAGTTTCTTTTCATCTATAAAAAAATCATGTAGATCTGTTGGCATAGTTTGAGTTGTCATATTTTAAAATAAAAGCATTAATGGTTTGTTTTAAGCTTTTAAAAAAAATGAATTTATTTAGAATTTAAAAGTATATAAAAAAATTATTTTTAAAAATACTTTTTCTATTTTTTTATAAAAGATCGATTATTTAATCGAAATTTATATTTTTATGGAATAATACAAAGTCGAATTTTCAAATCCAACTACCAACTTTTAGGATTACCATAGAGGAGAATGACTGATGCCAATAAATTATTTGAGGAAGCAGAAACAGGCAAAAACCAGCGTTATTTAGCCCTGGATGTTTTGCGTGGACTTACCGTGGCCCTTATGATATTGGTGAATACACCGGGAAGCTGGTTGCATATTTATGCGCCATTTAAACATGCTCCCTGGGATGGTTTTACTCCAACCGATTGGGTTTTTCCTTCTTTTTTATTTGTAATTGGCAATGCGATGAGTTTTAGCCTACGCAAGTATGAGAGTATTTCTGAAAGTGCTTTTTTAAAAAAGGTATTTAAACGAGCCGCACTTATATTTCTTATTGGTTTGTTTTTGAGCGCGTTTCCGTTTGTATTTAGACAGGAAGGGGAATTGGTTTTTAAGAATTTAGCGAATATGCGAATTATGGGAGTTTTGCAGCGCATTGCTCTTTGCTATCTTTTTGCCTCGCTAATTCTTCATTATTTAAAACTGAAAAAATCCATCATTTTTGGATGCCTAATTTTACTTGGCTACTGGGCAATTATGTGGTTCTTTGGTGACCAGCCTAATCCGCTTTCTTTAGAGCATAATGCCGCGCTGAAGTTTGATCAATTAATATTTAACGATGCCAATCTTTATAAAGGTTATGGTCTTCCCTTTGATCCTGAAGGTTTATTAAGTACGCTTCCCGCACTTGTAAATGTAATTGCAGGTTATGTGGCGGGCGTTTTTATTCAAAGATCAGGGAATAATATTTCTACGGTAATCAAGTTAAGTATTTATGGAGTCCTGTTACTGATTGTAGCGCAAATTTGGGATATTTGGTTTCCTATAAATAAACCTATCTGGAGCAGTTCTTATGTTTTATATAGCACAGGCTGGACCCTTTTAGTGCTTTCAGCCCTAATTTTGGTTATTGAAATTTTCAATTTTAAAAAATGGACCACTTTCTTCGAGGCTTTCGGAAAGAATCCTTTGTTTGTTTTTGTAATGTCTGGCCTCGTAGTAATGCTTATGAACATAATTTATGTTAACGAACAGGCTTTAAAATCCTGGCTTTATGAAAACTTATATCTTAGCTGGCTAAACAATTATAACGCCTCGCTGCTGTTTGCCATTTCTTATATGCTGCTTATGTGGCTGCTTGGTTACTGGTTACACAAAAAACGTATCTATATTAAAGTATAAATTCAATTGCTGAATAATGAGAAATAAAATATCACGCTTATTCATTTTTTTAATGGCCTTTTTCGGGCTCACACTTCAGGCCCAGGAAAGCACTAAAAAATCACCTGAATTTCTTCAATATACCAACAGTAAATGGGTAGACTCTATAATGAAAGAGCTTACACCAAAAGAGCGCATTGCACAACTTATTATGGTGGCGGCTTATTCAAACAGGAATAATGCGCATAAAGAAGAAATTCTTAAACATATTAATGAATACAAAATAGGTGGCTTGATCTTCTTCCAGGGTGATCCCGAGACGCAGTTAAAACTGATGAACGATTACCAATTGGCTTCCGAAGTTCCTCTTTTAGGAGCTATCGATGCTGAATGGGGACTGGGAATGCGACTGGACAATACCATAAGTTATCCGTATCAAATGGCTTTGGGAGCTATTCGGGACGATAGTTTGGTTTATGATCTTGGACAGGAAGTTGCCCGACAAATAAAACGCACCGGACTTCACCTCAATTTTGCTCCGGTGGTAGATGTAAATAATAACCCGAATAACCCGGTAATTAATTTCCGTTCTTTTGGGGAAGATAAAAAGAACGTTTCCCGAAAAGGAATAGCCTATATGCGTGGGATGCAAGACGCAAATTTGCTTACTACTGCCAAACATTTTCCCGGCCACGGGGATACCGATACCGATTCTCATTATGCGCTTCCGCAGATAAACCATCCTTTTGAAAGATTAGATTCCCTGGAAATGTACCCGTTTAAAGAATTGATAAATGCCGGAATTGGTGGTGTAATGGTAGCTCATTTAAATATTCCCGCACTGGATTCTACCGGAGTACCTTCAACTTTATCCAAATCTATTATCACAGGAATTCTAAAAGATAGTTTAGGTTTTGAGGGTTTGATCGTGACCGATGCAATGAATATGAAAGGCGTAACCAAAGGAAACGAACCTGGGATTGTAGATAAAGATGCGATTCTTGCTGGAAATGATCTTTTGGAGTTTACAGAAGATGTTCCAAAAGCAATAGATGAGGTTAGTAAAGCAATTAAGAAGGGGTTAATCACACAAAAACAGCTTGATGAGCGGGTAAGAAAGATCCTTGCGGTAAAACAATGGGTTGGTTTAAATGAATATCAGGAGCAAAGTCCTAAGAATATCCTGAAAGAAATTAATACCGGCGAAGCAAAATTCCTGAACAGAAAATTGGTAGAAGCTTCGCTTACAGTATTGAAAAATGATAAAAGTATTTTGCCTTTAAGAAAACTTGATACCTTAAAGGTTGCCGCGATTTCTTTTGGAGCTACAAAACAAACCGAATTTCAGAAAACCCTGAACCTATACACCGAGGTGAAAAATTTCCAGTTAAAGGCTGATGCGAAAGCTTCAGACATAGCGAAAATCAAAGAAAAACTTTCTGAGTACAATCTGGTAATTGGGGGAATTCACGATGATAGCCGTTTTCCGCGGAATACTATGAAATTCTCACAACCTGTGCAGGATTTTATCGCAGAACTTTCAGAAAAGGAGCATACGATTTTTAGCTATTTTAAAAATCCGTATTCTATAAATAAACTGGATAAGATTGAAAATGCATCCGGTTTGATTTTAACTTATCAGGATAGCCAAACCACACAAGATCTCGCCGCGCAACTTATTTTTGGCGGAGTGGGAGCAAATGGAAGACTTCCGGTGAGTATTGGGGAAAAATTCAAATCTGGAGACGGGTTGGATATAAAAGGAAAAATAAGATTTAAATACACCCTTCCCGAAGATGCCGGAATGAATTCTGAAGTACTTTTTGGTGGTGTGGATTCCTTAATACAGGAAGCTATTAAAAAAAAAGCGACGCCGGGAGGGCAAATTCTAGTCGCTAAAGATGGGAAAATAGTCTTACACAAAGCTTACGGTTACCATGAATACAGTGATACCATAAAAGTTAAGAAAACCGATTTATACGATTTGGCTTCGGTAAGCAAAATTTCTTCGGCTTTACCGGCATTAATGAAATTGCAGGATGAAGGGAAGTTTAGTCTTGATGCTTCAATAGACGATTATTTGCATTATTTCAGAAATTCTAATAAAGCGGGAGTTCCTTTTCGGCAAATCCTTACCCACCAGGCGCGGTTTAAACCATGGATCCCTTATTGGAAAAATACACTTCGTAAAAACGGTAGCTATAAGTGGTACACTTTTAAAAAAGATTCTTCCAGAAGGTTTCCTGTTAAAGTGAGCGAAGATTTGTGGTTGCATCGCAACTATCAGAAGAAAATGTTTAGAGGAATCAAAAAATCTGAGCTGGAAGAAGAGGCGAAATACAAATATTCGGGGCTGGTTTTTTACTTGCTACCTTCTATTGTAGAAGAGATTTCCGGGGAAGATTTCAGAAAATATATTAACGAGAATTTTTACGATAAACTGGGGGCCACAACTTTAGGCTATAATCCGCTTGAACGCTTCGAAAAAAGCCGAATTGTACCCACAGAACATGATTATTTGTTTCGCCATAAACCAATTCACGGAATGGTACACGACGAAGGTGCGATCATGATGGGTGGGGTTTCGGCCAACGCAGGACTTTTTTCTACCGCTAACGATTTGGCAAAACTGATGCAGATGTACCTGAATATGGGCGAATATGCCGGGGAGCGCTACATTGAAGAGGAAACTCTAAAAAACTGGAGTACCACTCAATTCCCCGAAAACGATAATCATCGCGGGATCGGATTTGATAAGCCTTATTTAGAATATAAAGGAGAGAGCAGTAATACTGCTAAAGATGCAAGCAAAGCGAGTTTTGGCCATACCGGTTTTACCGGAATTTATGCCTGGGTAGATCCCGAAGAAGATTTGCTTTATCTTTTCCTTTCCAACAGAGTACTTCCCACTAGGGAAAACACCCGACTTTACAGTTTAAATACCCGCACCAATATTCAGCAGATTTTATACGATTCGATAAACAAATAAGAAGTAAGAAATTAGTCGCTTATATTTACGATTAATGGTTTTTAACGTGACATTGGTGTGAAAAGTTTATAGGAAAAACTATATTTGGAAGCTTTTCCTAAAAACCATTCAATATTTATGACCAGAAATTACCCCCCAATTCTTGTTACCCTACTTATTTTATTTACGAGTTCTTTATTAGCACAACATTCTGTAAAAGGAAAATTGGTTACCGAAACCAATGAACCTATTGCTTTTGCCAATGTTATTTTATTAGATGCTAAAGATTCTATTTCAGTTTATAGGGGTGCCATTTCAGAAGAAAATGGGGAGTTCTCGTTTCAGGAAATTGCTTCAAACGATTATTTATTAAAGGTAAGCTTTATAGGTTACGAGGAGTATTTTCAGAATATATCAGTTAAATCCAATAAAAATTTAGGGGAACTTAGCTTAAAAGAAGGAGCTTCAAGCTTAGAAGAAGTTACCATTAACGCCCGAAAGCCAAAAATTACCAGAAGTATAGACCGTATTACTTTTGAGGTTGAAAACTCAACGCTTTCTAGCGGAAACAGTTGGGATATTTTGCGCCAAACGCCTGGAGTAATTATGAGCCAGGGGCAATTACAGGTGAGGAATTCTAGCGTAACGGTATATATTAACGATCGAAAAGTTCAGCTTACCGAGAATGAATTGCAAACCCTTTTACAAAGCTATTCGGCAGAAAATATTAAGTCGGTTGAGGTGATAACGAATCCACCGGCACGCTATGAAGCTGAAGGTGGAGCGATTTTAAATATCAATACCACTTCTGCTATTTCTCCAGGCTACAAAGGAAGTGTAGAAGGCAATTATACGCAGGGAATTGTTCCTAAATACCAAATAGAAACCAGTCATTATTGGAAAGGCGATAAACTAAATGTGTTTGCTAATTATACTTTTAGTCCGCGAAAAGAGATAAAACGGGACGATAGTTATATCAATTTCAGCCCAAACCAGGAAGGCGGACAAAGGTGGGTGAGCGACTTTGAAAGAATTACCCGTTCGCAGGCACATAACGCCAATGTGATCATGGATTATGATTTTGACGAAAAAAATAAACTGAGTTTTTCTTCTAATTTCCTGTATTCACCCGATAAAACTTTTGATAATTCGGTGCAAACCGATGTTTCCGCTATGGGAAATACTGCATTTTCAAACTTTATTACCGATAGTGATGTAAGTACCGATGACAGTAATATCGCCTTAGACTTTACTTATACACATACGCTCGATAATGGCGGAAATGTCTCGGCCGGTGCGCACTATACCAAATTTGATCAGGAACGTGACCAAAGGGTTGCTACCGAATATTTTTCGCTAAATGAAGAATTTGTTAATAACATCGCTTTTAATACCGAAGCAATTCAGGATATTAACATTTTTACCGCGCAAATAGATCTAAGTACCAGCCTTGGAGAAACTGCCTTTGAAAGCGGATTAAAATTATCCAGCATAGATTCAGAAAGTGGAATCGATTTTTTTGATGCAGAAAGTCTCGAAAATCTTTATGATAATCTTTCAGACGAATTTCATTACGATGAAAAGGTTTATGCCGCTTATGCCAGCGCTTCCAGAGATTGGGAAAAGTGGAGTGCAAAAGCCGGTTTAAGAGGAGAATATACAGATCTTTTAGGAATGTCTTTTTCTACAGATCAGCAAAACCTTCAGGAATATTTTGAACTGTTTCCTACTGCTTATTTGCAATACCGCGCTTCAGATAATCATAGTTTTACGCTGGATTATAGTAGAAGAATTGAACGCCCACGATATGAAAGCTTGAATCCGTTTAGATATTTTCTGAATGAAAACGATTTTAATGCCGGAAACCCGAATTTACGTGCGGCAATTAGCAATAATATCAATCTGAATTATACGCTTTTAGGGCAGTATTTTTTCGATGTTTATTATCGCGATAACGGAAGATCGCCAGCAAGTTTAGCTTTTCAGGATAATCAAAATCTAACCATAAGAAGAATGCAGGCTAATTTACTGGAAAGTAAAAGCTACGGTTTGGATATTTTACATGGCCGATCAATTACCGGTTGGTGGTATGCTCAATTATATGCTTCACTTTTCCACGAAGAGAATACCTTTTTAGCGGTTGAAAGCAATAATGCTGAGGTTACCAATGAGATTGATGCCGTTTTTGGTCAATTGTATAATTCATTTACCCTTTCAAAAGATGGAACTTTCTCAGGAAATTTAAGTTTTACTTATGTTTCAGATTATATCTCCGGTTCTTATAATTTCGATCCGTTTTCAACTTTAAGCCTTGGATTAAGAAAAACACTTTGGAATAATCGCGCAGAATTAAGCCTGAATATCAACGATATTTTTAATAATACCAATACACGATTGACTTCCCAATATTTGAATCAGGATAATTCCTTTTTTGCACGGGAGGAAATGCGTTATGTGCGGGTGGGATTTAAATATAACTTCGGAAACTTTAGGCTAGAAGACAACCAACGAAGCATAGATGCCGCCGAAAGGGATAGGTTGTAATAACCTGGAAATTCTTTATTCCGTCAAGCTGAACTTGTTTCAGCTTCTAAGCCTCTACTAAAATTATATCTTGTTAGATCCTGAAAATAAATTACCATTGACGTATTTTTCAAGTTGCTGTTTTATAGCTGATTACCATGTTCATTTCTTTTGCCATTTTGAATAAGCTTTTTTGTTTATTAAGTAGTATTTTTTCTTGGTAAGCTTTGATACCTTCTTCTACATAGTTTAAACCTTTTACAAAT
>NZ_JAIQZB010000020.1 GCF_020164555.1 Salegentibacter lacus
GGTGGATGGAAAGGGTATCAATCTCAAGGTCCACCTGGAGTAATCGTTCTAAAAAGAGGAATGGAAAGGTTCAACTATATTATGGAAGGGTTAGAACTGGCAAAAGATGTGTACACACGGTAGCTTAAAAAAGGGAAGGAGCATTTACTCCTGTCTTATAATCAAAACGCAAGACATTAAAATATTCGTGTATTCGTGGCAAAACAGAAAAACAAAAATCTACTCAAAATTCCTCATCGCCTTCTTCCACCAGCGTTTAAATTTTCGAGTGGGATCAGATTTTTCAACGTAGCCTTTAGAATATCGGTTGTAGCCGTAGCCGTAGCCATAACCGTAGCCATAACCATAGCCATAACCATAACCGTATTTAGCGCGGTGTACAAAGTGGTTTAATACAAAACTGATGTTTTTAATTTCCCCTTTGTGATATTTTTCGTTGATAGATTCCAACATCCCGCGTTTGGTATAATCCTGACGTACCAGGTAAATTGTAGCATCAGCGTGTTTCACCAGGTTTAAAGCATCGGCAACCATCCCAATTGGCGGGGTATCCAGGATAATATAATCGTATTTCTGTTTTAATTCCTCCATCAGCTTATCCATCTGTTCATTGATCAATAACTCTGATGGGTTCGGAGGCACCGGCCCCGCGGTGATTACATCCAGATAAGGAATTTTACTTTGCTGTATAATCTCATGGGCTCCTGCCTGGTCTATCAAATAATTCACCACTCCTACATCATTATTCAGTTGGAAATCATCAAAGATCTTTGGCTTTCTTAAATCGACCCCCACCAGTACCGTTTTTCGTTCACTTAAGGCGAAAACCGTTGCTAAGTTCATCGCACAGAAGGTTTTTCCTTCCCCGGAAACCGAAGAGGTAATAAGCAAAGTCTTAGATCCGGTGACGCCCTGTTTTTTATACATAAACTGAAGGCTGGATCGCAAGCCCCTAAATCCTTCAGCAATAGAAGATTTTGGATTGCTAAAAACCACCAGGTTCGAGTCCATTTTACTTTTCCCGATCATTCCTAAAATAGGAATCGGGGATAAACGAGTTACTTCCTGCGCATTGTGGATATTTGTATTTAAGAAAACCAATAAAAACACAAATGTTAGTGGAATCACGCCCCCAACCAGTACGGCCATTACGTAATTAAGTTGGGTATTCGGACCAATTTGCCCGCCGCCGGTATCTTTAGCCGAATCGATCACCATCACATCGCTTACATTCGCGGCCTTAATAAGTCCCGCTTCGCTTCGCTTCTCGAGGAACATATTGTAGGATTTCTCGTTGAGACTATAACGGCGCTGAATTTTAAGCAAGTCCTGTTCTTCCTGCGGAAGTTTACTTATTTCAGATTCCAGCTGTGCGATCTGCCTATTTATATCCCTTTGTTCATCCTGCAACAAACCTTTAGAGGAACTGATATTTTCCAGCAAAATAGATTTAACCGAATTGATTTGACGGTCTATATCGTCAAAAACCGGGGAATCTTCTTTTAAGGAATACTGGTAATTGCTTCTTTCTTCCGCCAGGGAAATAATTCGGGAAACCCCGCTGGCAATGCTTCCTTCTGAAATCCCGGCTACAGATGGCGCGGGAACATTGGAATAATCATTTCTGGTTTCCAGGTAATTTCTTAAAGTTTCATAGTAAGAAAGTTGCCGTCTTATATCTTCTTTCCTGAGGTCTAAGGTTGAAAGCCGATTGGAAAGCTGGGAACTTTCCGCAGAAATATCCATTATCGCGTTTTCATTCCGAAACTGGTTCAGTTCTGCTTCTACCAGTTTTAAGGCTTCAGATTGGACCGCTAAACTGGAATCTATAAAACGAATGGTCTTGGTAGCAAAAAGGTTTTTCCGCGCCAGCATATTATCGCTAAGCACTTTCACGGTTCCGTTTAAATAATCTACAATCCGGGACTTATTTCCACCGGTTTGACTCATCCTTAATACCGAAGATCCCTGGGATTCAGGACTTACATTAACACCTCTATATCTCCCCACCGCCGAGTCAAAATTCATAAAACTCACGTAAAAAGGAGTTCCCACCTGCAGGGGCTGTTCTACCCTAAGAATAGTTCCGCTAAAAAATGGAAGCCGTACCTGTTCTCCCGATTTATAATTTTTACTGAATTCTTTAGGATCTACCTCCCTGTATGATTTCTCTTTGGTTTTATAATTCTGAAGACTCAAACTCGAGGGTACATTCGCTTTTAAATTATAAGTTGACGAATCTAAAAATGTAATCGTCATGGTTACATTTAAAGCTTGCGACATCGTGGTATCGGCAACTACTTTAAAAGGTGCACTTCCATAAGCATCAATTCGCTGATATTCCCCGTCTTTTAAATATTGGGTATAAAACTGAAGTTTTTCTACCACTTCTTCATTATGTGAACGCGATCTTAAGATCGTCATCGCGGTATTCACCTTATCTGAAGTGCCGCCCCAGTTAAAGGTTAAACTGGTGTTACTGGTAAAAAACGGATTTTGATCGTCTTTTATTGAAATGGAATTCCCCAGGTTATAAACAGGTAATTTTCTAACATTGTTATAGTACGCCACAGCCAAACTTATCCCCACCGAAAGTAAGATCAACTTCCAGTAGCTTATTACTTTAAGCACAAAACCTTTAAAATCGAAGGTTGAGCCTACATCTGATATGTGATCATCTTCATGCGCCATTTATATCCTGCTAAATAATAAAATTGTGGTTGTAACAAACGATAATATTGTCACTCCGGTTCTAAATATCTCCAGTCCTGTAGTGCCTAACCCCAGTGCTTTTTGCGGGAGGGCATTTACCAAAATAAGGTCGTTGGGTTGTATATAATAATACTCACTTTTCGTAGCATCTATATCGGTTAGGTCTATATGATGAATCTTTTCCCCTTCGGGATATTGCCTGATAATCTTTACATTTTCCATATCACCATATTCGGTAATTCCCCCGGCATTGGCCACGGCTTCCATAATAGACACTTTTTCTTTATAAATTACCTGGCTGCCGGTTCCTATCTCGCCCAGCGTGGTATATCTAATTCCTGCCAGCTTTACAGTAACAAAAATATTGGCTTCTTCCCTAAAATAATTTTCTAATAAAAGCTCTTCTATTTTCTCTCTTATTTCCCTTTCGGTATAACCTAATACGTTTACCTCGCCTAAAGTAGGAACGCGAATATTGCCGTGATCGTCTACGGTAAACCCGTCAAAATAAACTGCCTCTTCAGTAGTTGCGTTCGGATTTGCTTCTCCAACCGGATTAAACATTCCTACTAGTTCCTGGTCCAAAGCCTTTACCCGGATACTCAAAAGATCGCCGGTTTGTATACGATAAGGTTTTTTTAGCTGTTGAATTTGAATAATACTATCCAGCCTTTCGTCATTATCCTGGAGATAAGTGGTTTTTTTAGTAGAAATACAGGACGAGAAACTCAAAACTCCCGCCAGTAAGATTAGGATTAAATAGTATCTCTTCAGCATATTTTACTATTGGTTCGGGACATCAGGATGAATTAACTCGCCCAATGCACTTTAGAGCTTCCCATCATCATCCTAATTTAGATAGTTTTAACAAATATAGTTTTTGTAGGCTAATAATAAAATTAAGTCGCAATTTTCCTTTTATTTTGCACAAAACTCAAGTCTGTGAATTATTTAAGTGTAGAAAATATTGCCAAAGCCTATGGCGAACATGTATTATTCGAAGATATTTCCTTCGGAATTAATGAAGGCCAAAAAGTAGGTTTTATTGCCAAAAACGGAACCGGGAAAACGTCCCTCCTAAATATACTGGCAGGTTTCGATTCGCCAGATGCCGGTAAAGTGGTGTATAGAAAGGATATCACCACTGCTTTTCTTCCGCAGGAACCCAATTTAGATCCGAATTTAACGGTGGAAGAAACCATATTTTCTTCAGATAATGAAATTCTGAATATTATAAACCGATACGAAAAAGCGCTTAAAAATCCCGATGATGCTGATGCTTATCAGAAAGCTTTTGAAGAAATGGATGCTGCACAGGCCTGGGATTTTGAAACTCAATACAAGCAGATCCTTTCTAAACTGAAGTTGGATGATCTTTCTAAGGAAGTGAAATATCTTTCCGGCGGACAAAAAAAGAGGCTTGCCCTTACGGTAATGCTGTTGCAAAAGCCAAATTTCATCATTATGGATGAGCCTACCAACCACCTGGACCTGGATATGATCGAGTGGCTGGAAGAATATTTTAAGAAAGAGAATTTCACCATTTTTATGGTAACACACGACAGGTATTTCCTGGAACGGGTTTGTAATGAAATCGTGGAGCTGGATCACGGCCAACTATACACCTACAAAGGAAATTACGGCTATTATCTTGATAAAAAAGATGCGCGTATGGCCCAGGAAGCTGTCAATACCGATAAAGCCAAGCAACTTTATAAAAAAGAACTGGACTGGATGCGCCGCCAACCAAAAGCGCGTACCACAAAATCTAAATCCAGGATAGACGATTTTCAGGATATTAAAGACCGGGCGCATAAACGCCGCCAGGACCACGAAGTGCAGCTTGAACTCAATATGGAACGAATGGGCAGCAAAATTGTGGAGCTTCATAATATCGGGAAATCCTTTGAAGATAATGAGTTACTCAAAAATTTCAGCTATAATTTTAAGCGAGGAGAACGCATAGGAATAATTGGTAAAAACGGAACCGGAAAATCTACTTTCCTGAATATTCTCACCGGAGCAATAAAACCCGATGCCGGAAAAGTGGTTATTGGTGAGACCATAAAATTTGGTTACTATACCCAGGCTGGTATCAATATTAAACCCGGCCAGAAAGTTATCGAGGTAATTCAGGAATTCGGTGATTATATTCCACTGAAGAAAGGACGGCAAATTTCGGCGCAGCAGCTTTTAGAACGCTTTTTATTCGATCGCAAAAAACAATACGATTTTGTTGAAAAACTAAGTGGTGGCGAGCGCAAACGACTTTACCTGTGTACGGTTCTTATTCAAAACCCCAACTTCCTTATTCTGGATGAGCCTACCAACGATCTTGATATCGTTACGCTAAATGTATTAGAAAGCTTCTTACTGGACTTCCCGGGATGTTTGGTGGTGGTTTCCCACGACAGGTATTTTATGGATAAGATCGTAGATCACCTGTTCGTATTTCAGGGAGATACCGAAGTTCAGGATTTCCCCGGAAATTATAGCGATTACCGTGAATATGAAGAAAGCGCTGCCGCAGAATCTAAACAAGAATCTCAATCTACCGAGCAAAAAGACAATAAAAAGGACTGGAAAAAAACCAGTTCGGGCAGTAAACTGAATTATAACGAACAAAAAGAATACGGAAAACTGGAAAAAGAGATCGCCAAACTCGAGAAGAAAAAAGAGGAAATTCAGCAGAAATTCCTACAGGACCTCAGCGGCGAAAAAGTAGCCGAAAATTCAGTTGAACTCAAAAAAATTGAAGACCAGATAGAAGAAAAAACCGAACGTTGGTTCGAGCTTGGGGCGAAGGCGGAGTAGTTCAGTTGTGAGTTGTGAGTTGTGAGTTGTGAGTTGTGAGTTGTGAGTTGTGAGTTGTGAGTTGTGAGTTGTGAGTTGTGAGTTGTGAGTTAAAATTAATTTTTAAATATAACATATGAAAAGCTACCGGGACTTAGATATCTACAATCTATCTTTTGAATACGCATTAGAAGTTCATAAAGCCTCACTTAAGCTTCCTAAATTCGAATTATATGAACAGGGCAGTCAGTTAAGAAGATCTTCAAAAAGTATTAAAGACAATATTGTTGAAGGATATGGAAGAAGAGCTTATAAACAAGATTTTATAAAATTCCTGGTATACGCACACGCCTCACTTTTAGAATGTTTATCACAATTGGAAATGATTGACGAATTATATGAAATCAAAGAAATAAAGATACTAAGAACAAAATACGATCTTTTAGGGGGAAAGATTTATTCGTTTATACAATACGTGGAAAAGAATTGGAAGACTTAATAATTTATAACCGAATATTAAGAATCGAAACCCACAACCGAAAACTGACAACTCATAACTGACAACCGATAGCTTGCTTCTAAAATCCTACATAAAATTCCTTCTTAAATCCCAAAATCAACACGGGTTGCACTCCCCTTTTGTTTATGATTTGGTGACGAATTGTTTTTATGATAGAAAGAAACACAAGGAATATACGCTTCTAAACGAGTACCGAAAAGATCTTTTAAAAAACCATAAGACGATTAAAGTTACCGATTTTGGTGCCGGGAGCAGGGTGTTTACCTCTAATGAACGTATGATTTCAGCCATTACAAAGAATATTGGAATTCCGAAGAAAAGAGCCAGGTTTTTATTTCGGTTGGTTAATTATTTAAAGTGCAAAAATATTCTGGAATTGGGAACTTCTCTGGGAATTGGTACAGCTGCACTATCTGCAAATAAAAAAAGTAATGTAACGAGTATTGAAGGCTGCCCGCAAACAGCTGATATAGCGCGGCAACAGTTAAAGAAATTTGGCATTAACACTGTAAAGCTTGTTGTGGGGGAGTTTGAGGAAATACTTTCCAGAATTTTAACCCACTCACAAAATAAAACAAAAACCGAAAGTTCAGGAAATTTAGAAAGAACACAACGAAAAACAACAAACAATAAACACCAAACCAAAAACTACAAACCAAGAATAACTTTCGATCTTATATATTTCGATGGGCATCATACCAAGGAAGCAACCTTAAAATATTTCCATCAATTACTACCAACCGCTCATAATGATTCGGTATTTGTTTTTGACGATATTCACTGGTCCCCAGGGATGGAAGCTGCCTGGGAAGAAATTAAAGCGCATCCAGAAGTAAGGGTGAGTATTGATACATTTTTCCTCGGACTCATATTTTTTAGAAAAGAACAGGCTAAACAGCATTTTACAATCAGGTTGTAACAAAAACCGTAAAGCGGCGTCCTATAAGCACAAAATTATTTCTGCATGAGTAAAGTCATTGAAATCAGACAAATTACCAGGGATTTTCCTTTAGGAAATGAAATCGTAAAAGTTTTAAAAGGAATCGATCTTGATATAGATCGTGGTGAATATGTAGCCATTATGGGACCTTCCGGTTCGGGAAAATCTACCTTAATGAACTTGCTGGGTTGTCTTGACACACCAACTTCCGGACACTATATTCTAAATGGAAAAGATGCAAGCCAGATGAGCGACGATGAACTCGCTGAAATCAGAAACAAGGAAATCGGTTTTGTTTTTCAAACTTTTAACCTGCTTCCAAGAACTACTGCTTTAGAAAATGTAGCCTTACCAATGATCTATGCCGGTTACAGCAAAGCAGACCGAATTAAACGTGCGGAAGAAGTTTTAACAAACGTAGGGCTTGGAGACAGAATGGACCATAAACCCAATCAGCTTTCGGGTGGACAACGCCAAAGAGTTGCTGTAGGAAGGGCTTTAGTTAATAAACCTTCCATAATTCTTGCCGATGAACCTACCGGAAACCTGGATTCAAAAACTTCATTGGAAATTATGAATCTTTTTGATGAAATCCACGCAGCAGGAAATACGGTAATTCTGGTTACTCACGAAGAAGAAGTTGCCAACCACGCCCATAGAATTATTCGCCTTCGCGATGGAATTATAGAAAGTGATGAGCGAAAAGAGGTGTTAAGCAACTAGCTTAAACCTTCTTGACAAATTTGGTTAGAATTACAATTTGCTGACCTTCTACTTTACCTTCAATTTGTTCAGGATTGTCGTGCACTAAAGAAACCCTGCGAACTGCAGTACCGCGTTTTGCAGTAAGACTACTGCCTTTTACATTTAGATCTTTGGTAAGTACAACCGTATCCCCGGCTTCAATTAGGGCTCCGTTGCTATCTTTATGGATTACTTCTGTGGTAGTATTTTCTTCGGAAACCAACTGGGATTGAGCAAAAGCTTTCAACTCGTCTTCCATATACATCATATCAAGCAAGTCTTGAGGCCAGCCTTCAGCCTTTAGTTTGGTCAGCATCTGAAAAGCAGTTACCTGAACAGCAGGAACCGTACTCCACATACTATCGTTTAAACAACGCCAATGATTTACCTCAACTTTATCAAAATCTTCCAGTTGTTCGGTGCAAACCTGGCACGCCATAAAACTTCCATCGGTAACTTCACCGGGGAAATCCTCAAGACTATAAACCTGTAAATTATCTGTAGCGCTACAAAGTTCGCAGGTACTATCGCTGCGCTCCCTTAATTCCTTTTCTAAATTCATTATTGATTTTTGAAGTCGCGAAGATAGGATATTAAAGAAGAAACCATAGAGGTATCAATCGTTTATAACAGCTATTTGGTTTCTTCAATAAAAGCATTCACCCGTTCTTCTAAAATAGGAAGCGTAACCACCCCCTGCTCTAAAATAACTTCATGGAAATCTCGAATATTGAAATCTGCTCCTAAAGTTTCTTCTGCTTTTTTGCGTAATTCCCTGATTTTAATCTCGCCAATCTTATAGGAAACCGCCTGTCCCGGCCAGGAAATATATCGATCTACTTCGGTGTTAATATTATGCATAGAAAGCGCGGTATTTTTTTCGAAATATTCTACTGCTTCTTCCCTGCTCCAACCCATCGCGTGGATTCCGGTATCGATTACCAGTCGGCAGGCGCGCCATTGCTCGTAGGTGAGTTTTCCAAACAGCTCGTAAGGCGTGGTATAAATTCCCATATCTTCGGCTAAAAATTCAGAATATAAGCCCCAACCTTCTCCATAAGCCGATAAATACATATTCCTACGGAATTTAGGAATACTGTCTCCCAGTTCGGCATTAAGCGCATTTTGTAAATGGTGACCAGGCACGGCTTCGTGAGCGGTTAAAGATGGCAATACGTACAACGGACGATTAGATAAATTATAAGTATTCACCCAGTAATAGCCCGGTTGGGTTTCATCTGAAGCACCAATATAACGGCCCGTGGTATATTTCGGAGCGATGGCATCGGGCACTTTTGTAACCCCGTAAGGTTTTCTTGGTAAGGTTTTAAAATATGCCGGAAGTTTTGCGTCAATTCGCTTGGCGATGTCGCGGGCTTCCTTTAATAATTCTTCCCCGGTTTTTGCATAAAACTGCTCATCGGTTCTTAAATAATGGATAAATTCCTCGAAACTCCCGTCAAATTCAACCTCAGCAATAATCTTCTTCATTTCTGAATTAATCCGCGCTACTTCTTCTAAACCAATCTGGTGAATTTCTTCTGCACTCAGGTCTAAAGTGGTATAATAATCCAAGCGATTTTGATAATATTCACGACCGTTCGGAATTTCGGAAACACCTAAACTTGTTCGGGTTCCTGGCAAATATTCGGTTTCAAAAAATTCTTTAATTCTTATAAACTGCGGAATCACATTATTGGCAATCGCATTTTCTGCAGCCGTTAAAACCGAATCCTTTTGCGCTTCGGAAAGTATCCCTGGTAGATTTTCAAAAGGTTCATAGAAATAGCTTTCTTTTGGATCTTCCACGATCTGGTCGTTATAAGTAGATTCATAACCTTCAAAAATTATTCGTGGCTGGGTATTTCCTTTCTGTAAACCTTCACGCAATAAAGCGAAATGCTGATCTACATAAGTGGGAATCGCATTCAGTTTATTTAAATAAGCTTTCACCTGTGCATAATTATTTAAATCACGCACCTGGTAAGCCAGGCTTAAATGAAAACCAGAATCAGAAAGCAAAGGATTCAAATAGGCTTCATACTCATAGCGATCTATGGTTTCCTGAAGCTTAAACTTTAGCATTTCCAGCGAAATCTGTTCAGTTTCGCTTAAAGAATCAGCATTGATCTCCTGAAGTTCCTCTATATGTTTTTCGGCAAATTTAGCTTCCTCTTTATAATATTCTTCGGTATAAAGTCCTAACGGAAATTCCTCCCTATCGTAGGCTTTAAGATCCTCAATTTTACTGATAATCGAATCAAGGTTTTTTGAATTCTGTTGGCCCGATAAACCGGAAATAAATAAAAAAGTAAAAACAAGTGTAAATAAATATTTCATAGAAAAAGGGAATTTTCAATAAAGATAAGATTTCTGAAGAAATGGTTTTGGCGGAAAGTTTCGCCACTAGTGCACGAATATCCTCTATTTGCAATAATCATCTCGATAAATTTAAAATTGTATCTTGTAGTAAGTTTAAATTGATAAAAAAATGCTTACAAAAAGTAAATTAAGAGAGGAAATTGAAAAACTACCAGACACATTCTCCATTGATGAGCTGGTAGAACGCTTAATCTTTATTGAAAAAGTTGAAAGAGGTATAAGTCAGTCACAAAAGGGGGAAGTAATCTCTGAGACTGAACTGGACAATGAAATTGAAAAATGGTTCAAATAAACTGGACTTTTCAAGCAAAATATGACCTAAATAGTATTGCTGAATTTATTAGTAAGGATTCTAAGAAATATGCGGAACTGCAAATCATTAAACTTAGAAACCGAACAAAAATTTTAAAGACTCAACCCTATTCCGGAAAATTAGTACCTGAAATAAATCAGCCAGAAATTCGGGAGTTGATCGAAGGGAATTATAGAATTATTTATAAAATTGTAAATGACCTAAGAATAGACATATTAACTGTACACCACTCCGCACGCAATTTTAAAGGAGAAAAGTTGTAATTATTAATTGAACAAGCCCTAATTCCCCAAGATTCGGTTTCCCAACTGCGATAATAATTCCTTTGCATCGCCTCGTGTTTTTTCTGTTTCTATGGCTTTGATTTCACCATTTTCTTCAATCAGTTTATAACTAAAAGCAAAGTCGGCGTCTACCCTGGCTATTGGGCTTAAGGTGCCAAAACGAAGATCATTAAAATAAATTTCTCCTTCTTTTTCTGAAATGGTATACCAACCTTCGGAAATATCGATAAGTCGTTTTACATTTCTTTTTTCACTCCAATTGCCCAGCAAGTCGTGGTTTTTAGGATGCGATACAAACTCGATCGGTTGTGTATCAAAAATTGAATAATTGCCAATTAAGTAAGCCTTATCCACTTCCACATTGGCCGACCATAAAATAGTATTTAAGGGTGAGGGTTTTGTTTCTATCTTTTTATAGTCAATTCCCTGTTTATCTAAAGCATCAACAAACTTGTCAAAAGTATAAAGCTTTAAAGCCGGGGTAATCATCAATAAATAAATACTGCTAATTATAAGTCCAAAATTATTAAGTTTTCTTCTTTTTGCGGTTCCTCTTTTTTGCCGCATCGCCAGGATTAAAAACACAAGAAAAGGCAAAGTGTATAAAGGATCTATCACAAAAATATTCTTATACGCCAAACGCACTTCTAAAGGCCAGAATAACTGTGTACCCCAGGTTGTATGGGAATCTAGTAAGGGGTGCGTAAAAAAGCCCCAAAACATCAACCACGACCAGTTTTGCCAGGTAGCAATAGATTTTCTTTCAATTTTTGAGATCAGCCAACCAAAAACAGGTGCAAAAAGTATGGAAAACGCAATAGAGTGTGTAAATCCGCGATGGATCTCAATGGCAGTTATAGTATCGGTAAAAACGCTGGCAAAAGTATCCAGATCTGGGATAGTGCCAGCAATTGCACCGTAGAGCATCGCTTTGTTACCTACTTTTTTTCCGAGAACTGCTTCACCTACCGCAGCACCTAATACTATTTGAGTTAGTGAATCCATTTATGATTTTGGCTCTTGTAAATTTATTTTTTTCACAGATTAGATCCTGACTTCTCGACTCCGCTCGAAGTGACAAATTCGGGATGACGAAAAAAGACAGAAATCAATCATCTACAATCTCCATTTTCCGAAGAAGAAAAGACGCATTCATATTCTGGCAAATCCCGTCTTTGAATTTATAGTCAAAATGTAACTCGTCATTGATGATTTCTGCATCGAAATAATGGTTTTTCACCTGACTTAATTCTGAAGTGATTTCACATAAGCTTAAATCGTGCGTCGCGATAATTCCGGTGGAATTGGAATTAACCAATTTCCTGATGAATTTTTTGGAGCCGATAGCTTTATCGCTGCTATTTGTTCCTTTTAAAATTTCGTCCAGAATAATAAAATAACGATCGGTTTTAATTTCGTCTACAATAAATTTTAGTCGCTTTAATTCCGAAAAGAAATACGATTCATCGTCACTTAGCGAATCGCTGGTACGCATACTGGTAATAAGTTTAATTGGCGAATATTTGCAATTTTCAGCACAAACCGGCAGCCCAATATTACTCATTAAAATTTGCAGGCTAACCGTTCTTAGAAACGTACTTTTCCCAGCCATATTTGCCCCGGTGATAATAAAGAATTCTTCATCGCCAATTGCAAAATCGTTGGCTATTCTTTTTTCAGGATCTAAAAGCGGGTGCGCTAATTTCTCTGCAGAAATCCCTCTTTTTTCATTGATGATTTCAGGAAAAACATAGGTTGGGTGATTAAACACAAAATTACCTAGCGAATTATAGGCATCGGTAAATTCAATCACTTCAAACCAGTTTTCAACGTGTTGACGGTAGGCTGAAATCCATTTTTCCAGCTTATAGCTTTGCCGAAGGTCCCAAAGCAAAAATCCGTTGGCAAAAATCCCAAAAAGCATATTATTACGCTGGTCTAAAGAATCTATCGCTTTGGAAAATTCTTTAAAAATCGCCGAGGCTTTTTTCTTTTCAGCATTAATAAGTTGCTGATTCTTTTTTAAGGTGTCTGAGGAAAAATTTTCTCGTTCTATAAGTCCGAGTAAAAAATGGTATTGATGAAAAGTATCCTGAATCTTACTCACACTCCCTGAAAGTAAATTGATCTTTTTCAGGTGAATTCCTGTAAAAAGCAATCCTGCCAGAAACCATAGGAAAAGATGGATGCCTTTTAAATAATCAAAAGAATAACCCGCGATCACTAAAATAGAAATCACCGAAAATACTGCGGGCAACCATTTGATGTACTTCGGGACAAAGTTTTTATAGTTTTTAAACCAATTAATCACGGTTTTTGAAGGGGTTTCGGTCTTTACCAATTTGGCAAGCGCGGTAAATTCCTGCCGCCATTCCGGTTTCTCTGCTAATTCTTTTACAGTTTCCTGTTTCTGCTGGATATCCTCAATACTATTTTCGGTAAAAATAGCCGCCAGTTTTTTAGTGCCTTCATAAAGCGAGGTGCGGTTGGAATATTGAAAAAACGATCCCCGCCCAAACAAATCGATATCCTGGCTATAGGGATGCAACGGGTTTTCAAATTCGCTCCCATTAGGCAAATCGTGGAAATTCCTGGTTTTAAGAATATCAATTTCCAGTTCGTTAAGCCGAATTATTTCCTTTTGCTTGTCACTTTTGTCTTTAAGATCACTGTGCCGGGAAACCAAAAACAGGAAAAGCGCAATCCCGCCGATAATTACCGGAACGATCACGTTCATATTTCCAAAGAAATAATAAATAGCGAAACAAATTGCCAGGAAAATCAGTAAGCGAATTAAACTGGAAACCATCAGCTTTTTGGATATCTTGCTTAATTCCTGCTGGTGTATTCCTTTTTGTTTTGTGTAAAATTCAAGTGGATTATTCATCTAAATCTTTAAGTTCTTGTTGTTGTTTTTTGGTTAAACCCGCTATTACCAAATTGTATGAATGGTCTATCAACTCATACACAAAGTTTGGTTTCAAACGCCCATCCAGGATCACGGTATTCCAGTGTTTCTTATTCATATGGTAACCGGGCAAAATATGAGCTTCATACTCTTCGCGAAGTTCCACTGCTTTCACTGGATCGCATTTTAAGTTTACACTAAGTGGCGCCGAATCCAGCCCTGCCAATGCAAAAACCTTTCCTATTACTTTAAATACCAGCGTATCTGGACCAAAAGGTAATTCTTCCGTCACGCCCTTTTTGGCAATACAGTAATTTCTTAGGCTTTCAATGTCCATAATTAAGTCCTGTCATTTCCGTGAAGACGGAAATCTAATTTTACCAAAAGAAATCTATTTTTCAATTTTCGCTTGTTTTTTATCCTCTAAGGTCAGCGCGGTATAATCAAGTTTCCAGCCTATGGTTTCAACAATTTTTTCCATCAATAAAATAGTATCTAAAGCCTCTTTTCGCGCCTGGTCTAAAAGTCCGCTTTGTGGAATTTTATCGACGATATAATTTTTTGCATCTCGATTAATATCAGTAAGATCTGAAGTGGTAAACGGGTTGGCCCAGCCTTCACGCTTATCGTAATACTTAAAATCGGTTTCTACGGTAAGTAATTCCGGTTGCGGAAAATTGGTAAGTAAAATCGTTCTTTTCTCGTTGTCGCTATTCATTCTAATCTTGCTAAGGTCAAAACCAACGTGCGCTTTGGCATTAACCAGAACGATCGCTTTTTTCTTTCCAAGTAACAAACTCAGGTATTTTTCCTTTAAATTCTCGTAATGATAGATTTCAGAAAAATCGCCTTCAACCGTAATGAACTTGCAAACGCTTTTTATTTTATCCATAATCACCAGCGATTGCTCATTGGTTTTAAGCTTTGATTTTTCTCTGTTAAACCTGGCAAAAATAAAATAAGCCACGACCGCTCCCACGGCCAAACCGATAAATAAAAATTCCATATTAATTTCCTATTTCTCCCAAATGAGTGAATTTGAAGCCCTTTTCGTACTTGAGTCCGTAGCCCAAAATACGATCAAAAGCCGCGTGCGAAAACAAAATTACGCCTATTAATTGAAATACCTCGTCTTGAAGATAAAATCCCAAAAACCATAGCAAAATAGCAAGTCCTTTATGGTGAAAAATGTTGTAGATAAGAGCGCCGATTTTATTTCCGAAGAGATAACCCAGCATTCCAAAATCTGGTGTGAAAAACAAAACCAAAAACCACCACCAGGCAAAATCTAAGTGGCTAAAAGCGAAGACTCCCAACAGTAACATCGCGAGTTCTTCCAGTTTGAGTGTTATTTTCATGGCTTAATCTTATAAGACTTTTATTGAATTTTATATAAAACAGGTTTTGAAGGGCTGGCATCATTTTCAAAAGAAGCGAACTGCAGGTTTAATAAATAATCCCCATCCTCGATAGAATTTGGGACATAAATAAGCTCGGTAATTGTAGCTTCAAAACGGGTATTTTTCGGGTAATTCCAAAAAGCTTTGTGCGCCAGCAACTTTCCACCGTCTTTTTCTTTATCTACTGAAGGCAAATCGATGAGCAGATGCTTTACCCCGCAACTTCTAAGGTAAACCATCGCCTCCTCGCTAAGATAAGGCCAGTTGGTATGCGAATATTTTCTGGTTTGCTTTTCCCTGAAATTAGGAAGCGTCCGAATAATCAAAGCTTCGGTGTTTTTAGACTGAAAATTTTCCTTTAAAATTGCCTCGGAAATCACCTGATCTCCTCCTATTGTTTCGGGTTCTACGGAAATCAATTTTGAAAAGAAGAAAAACCTCTTCAGCGTTTGATTGATACTATAAAATTCCCTGGAAATATGACCAACACATTCGGTATGTGTTCCGTGGGCGTGCGGATTAAATTGAATGTTATTAAAATTAACCGAAGCACCTTCGGAAACCTTCCCAATAAAATCACCGTCTTTCACCGGGTTTATTTTGGGCGCATCCAAATACCAGGCCACAGGATTTTTTGCATCCCCCCGCAACCCGATGGAAATATCTAAGGGTTTCGAAAAATCTGTCTGGTAGGTTTTATTGTTGAGTTCTATACTTGCTTTCACAAGTTAAATGTATTAAAAAAGTTTTGCTCTAAAACAAGATTGATATAGAATGAGATGAGTCTTTGTGAAATGTAATCAGATCGTCATCCTGAACTCGTCACTTCGAGCGGAGTCGAGAAGTCAGGATCTAAGTTGTTCGTAATTAGAATATGTTAGAAGCTGAAATAAATTCAGCTTGACGAAATCAAAGTTTTAAAATACTCCTTAGATTTAAAGTAAAAACCAAAGCTAATTTTCCTCAAGAAAAAATAAATCTGCCGCAATCCCATCGCTTAAAAATTTTCCTTTTGAAGTGATATGGAAAATCCCTTTTTCTTCTGCTAACAGGTTTTCTGTTTGAAGTGCCTGTGTCAGGTTTAGAAAATGATCTTTGTAAGCGACTCCGAACTTTTCTTCAAGCTCAACCAGGGAAACCCCGAATTTTGTTCGAAGGCGTGTCATCACATATTCATTGTACTTATCAGAAAGGGATAAGTCTTCAGTTTCCTGCGGAATTTCATCATTTCCCAGGGCTTTTATATATAAAGGATTATTCGAGATATTCCATTTCCTTGAATTCCCATCGTAGGAATGGGCAGCAGGACCAATTCCCAAATAAGGTTTCCCCAACCAGTAAGCGGTATTGTTTTGTGAAAAACAGCCCGGTTTGCCAAAATTGGAAAATTCATAATGTTCAAAGCCATTTTTGGTAAGCGTGTGGACTAAAATTTCAAAGTGAAGTTTAGCAGCTTCATCGTCTACCGGTTTAATTTTCCCTCTTTCAATAAACTTCTGAAGCGCAGTATTCGGTTCTACCGTTAGCGCATAACTGGAAATATGCGGTACGCCGAGTTCAAGCGAGATTTCGAGGTTTCTTTTCCACTGCTCCACACTCATTCCGGGAATTCCGTAAATAAGGTCTATAGAAATATTATCGAAATATTGTTTGGCCAGTTTGATACTTTTTAAAGCTTCTTCGGCATTATGGGCGCGGTTCATCAACTTTAAATCGTCTTCAAAAAATGACTGGATTCCAATGCTTAATCTGTTGATTTTAGAAGCAGCCAGCATTTTTATTTTTTCTTCGGTTAAATCATCGGGATTTGCCTCCAGGGTGATTTCGGGGTTTTCAGTAATTTTATAATTAGCGTAAATCGTTTCAAAAATCTGGTGAAGTTCATCGGCTTCCAGCAAACTCGGAGTGCCACCTCCAAAATAAATTGTCTGAATTTCAGGTGATGTAAGTTCGTCTTTTCGTAATACCAATTCTTTGCAAAGCATATCTACCAGCTGCCCTTTCTTTTTTAAAGAGGTAGAAAAATGAAAATCACAATAATGGCAGGCCTGCTTACAAAAAGGAATGTGGATGTAGATACCAGACATTTTGATAATTTGAGGATTTGGAATAATCTGAATTATTTGATTTTTTTCGGATTTTGCTTTACAAAAGCTGCCCAGCCGGTATAATTTTTACCGACTTCAGTCCGGCCCGAATTGTAAAAGTGACAAACCGCTGCCGCAAGCCCATCGGTTGAGTCGAGATTTTTTGGCAGGGATTTCAAACCTAGTAAACTTTGCAGCATTTTCGCTACCTGTTCCTTGCTGGCATTTCCGTTGCCGGTAATCGCCATTTTTATTTTCTTGGGTAAATATTCGGTAATGGGTATTTGTCTCGAAAGCCCGGCGGCCATTGCCACACCTTGTGCCCTGCCCAGTTTTAGCATAGATTGTACATTTTTACCAAAAAATGGGGCTTCAATCGCGATTTCATCGGGATGATAGGTGTCAATCAACTCTATGGTACGCTCAAAAATCAATTTTAGTTTTACGTAGGGATCGCTGTATTTACTCAGCTGTAATTCGTTCAGCTGCATAAATTTCATCTCTTTGTTCTCCACTTTTATGAGTCCAAAGCCCATAATCGTGGTCCCGGGATCAATTCCTAAAATAATTTTTTCGCTCTTCAAAATAGCTGTTTCGATTTAAAGCTCGCATAATTTCAGCCAGCTTCGCAAAGCTAAGCAATTTCATTTCCTTACCCGCTAAGCGAGGTTCTAATTACGCAATTACTGGAAGCACTTTTCTACTTTACCGCCCGTGGTTTTGCTGTAAATTAGTTTACTTTACAGGGAATAAGAAACTAAAAACCGAATATGATTTTCTTTATAATTATTTGTTTTTTTTATGCAGTTTTAATGTTAATGCTACTTTATGGCTGGAAAAAAACACAGGAATTCCCTTCGGAAAATTCACCTGCGGAAATCGGGTTTTCCATAGTTATTCCTTTCAGAAATGAAGCCGAAAATTTACCGGATTTACTAAGTTCACTCACCGAAATAAACTACTCAAAAACGAAATTTGAAATTTTACTGGTTAATGATGAATCTCAAGATAACTCGGTAGAAATCATCGAAGAGTTTCAGCAAAATCACTCAGAATTCAGTGTAAAACTGTTAGAAAACAAAAGAGTTTCAAATTCTCCGAAAAAGGATGCCATTTCTACCGCGATTAATTCTGCAAAATTTGAATATATCCTTACCACCGATGCCGATTGCCAGGTCCCTGAAAACTGGTTAAAAACTTATAACGATTTTATTCTAAAAACCGGAAATAAACTTATTGCAGGTCCGGTAACTTTAATTCCGTTTTCTTCGAAAAACAAACAAAAATCCAAATTTAGAAATTTTGAAGCATTAGACGTTTTAAGTCTGCAGGCATCAACCGCAGGAACTTTTGGGATAGGAAAAGCATTTATGTGCAATGGCGCTAATTTATGTTATGAAAAGAACGCCTTTTTTAAGGTTTCCGGGTTTTCGGGAAATGATAAAATTGCCAGTGGCGATGATGTGTTTTTGCTTCAAAAATTTCAGAAAGAAAATTATAAAATCAGTTTTTTGAAAAGTAGGGAAGCGATTGTTTCTACCCAGCCTCAAAATAATTTAGGTAATTTGGTTTCTCAAAGAATAAGATGGGCTTCTAAAACACCGGCTTATAAAACCTTATTTGCAAAATTTACGGGAATCACCGTTCTTTTAATGAATTTAAGCCTTGTCATTGCCGCTATTTTAGTGTTTTTTCAGGTTTTGTCATATCAGTCTATTTTGATCATTTTTCTAATAAAGTTTAATTTGGATTTTATTTTGATCTACAGCTCAGCTAAATTTTTTAAGCGGGAAACCGTATTACGAAGTTATTTTTGGAGCAGTATCTTTTATCCTTTTTTTAGCACTTATGTAGCAGTGAAATCCCTATTTTCGGGTTTTTACTGGAAAGGAAGACAATTCAAAAGATAAAGATGAATTATTATATTTTAAGTTATACAACCGGGGAAAACTACCTGGAAGAACGGGTGAAATACCGACAAGAACATTTAAACCACGCCACCGAATATTTTAATGAAGGCTACCTCACTCTTGGTGGTGCTATAGATTCAGCCAACGAAGCTATACTGGTTTTTAAAGCAGGTTCTGATAAAATTGTCAAAGCTTTTGCAGAAAACGATCCCTATGTAAAAAACGGACTCATAAAAGCCTGGACGGTAAAAAAATGGAATGTGGTGATTGGAAATTAGATAGAAATGGAAAGAAGGTCTTCGCCTAATTCGTGAATAGCTTTTTCAATTTTTCTTGCCCTTTCTTCTGAAGCATTTGCCTTTCCGCTGGCATACTGGCGCATTAGTGATGGATTTATACCGGTCTTTTCGGCGATAGCTGAAATTTTTATCGGTAGAAGTTTAAAGAACGAAGCTATATCCAGCTTATATTCAAATTCGTTTAAATCTTTAATTTCATTTAACCAGTCTTCATTAAGATCTTCGGCTACTTCTTTGTAATCCTGAAATGCAATCCTTAGATTTTGCTTTAGTTCATCTAATGAACTTCCAAAGGCACTTACACCACCGGGAATATTTTGAGTGCTTCCCCAGTAAGTTCCATCCTCTGCCTTTTCAACATAAATCTCTACCTTTTTCATTACAGTTTATTTAATTCCGGCTTGTTTTAAAATTGCATTCAAGGTTCCTTTGGGAATATCTTTCTTAGGATGCGGAATGGTAACAATTCCCTTCTTTGTTGGATGTTTGAAGTGATGATGACTTCCTTTCGTTCTTACCAGAAACCAACCATCTTTCTTGCCTTAATAGGGGAAACCAAGTTCTCCTTATAAATTTATAACAAAAATGTTATATAACAAAACTGCTATAATATGTGAAATTGAGAGATTATTCAGCTTTAATTACAATTGGCATTTTAAAAACGGTAGAGACAGGCACCCCACGCTTGCTGGCGGGATATATTTTTGGAAGGGAATCTATAGATTGGTCTAACCACATTCTTAATTCCGGAAGCTGATCGTTTAATGTAGAATCTATTTGTACCGAATCTATCTCGGGATGACCCGAGCTGTTAATTTCAAGATAAAGATAAAGCGTATCGTCTATCGATTCAGTAACTACAGGTTGTTGTTTAGAAAGATAAGCGTAAATATTTTCAGCAACTTCCCGCTCAAAACATTCGCGTGCCGCAAGGAGTTCTGTTTCGTTTTGGCAATCTTCAAAAGCAGGATATGCGTCTACTTCTTTCCAGTTAAGCGTTTTGGATTCCAGCTCCAGCACCTCTTCTGAAGAAATTTTCTTAGTCTCAAAATTACAGGAGAAAACTACTAAAACAGCAATTGCAAGTAAACTTCGCCGAAACAGAATCGGGAAGTAATTATAGAAATAACAACACTTAAATCTCGAGACTGGTTTCAGAGCATTTAAATCTCGATTATCGAGTAAAGCTTTTTTCATTGGCAAACGCGCTTGGACTTTGAGCAAAAGTAATGAAATTTAAAAGAAAGCTTTGTGAAAATCAACGGCTAATCTTTTATAGCATCCAGCTTCAGCGACTTTACTTCTTGCTGCCAGCCGGAGTTCTCAAGATTGATATTTTTATATTCCAAAAGGTATTTATTGGTCTTAGACTGTAGACCTTCAACTGCGGATATAAGCTTATGGTTTACATCAATAATAAAACCGTGTTTCAGATTTTTATCTCCGTAAATATTAAAAATGAGTCGGTTATACTTGGTCGCAGGTTGTTTGTAGATTAAATCTTTAGTTTCTTTAGAAAGTTCGCCTATCGTCACATTTCGATCTTCCAAATAGATGTTCTTATCAGCATCTACAAATACATTTACTTGAAAAGCCTCCTGGGCAAAACCGGAAACAGTGATAAGAAAAAGGCTTATAAAAAGTGTAATAATCTTAAATTTCATAGGTGTTAATTTAAAAGGAATTACTAAAAATCCATTCGAAGCCTTTTCCAGTTATTTTCCAGCTAAGTGTATTTTTTTCTTAAGGTCACTGATCCTGGTTTTTGCTCTATAGAGCATTCCATCGTTTCCAGTACTTTCGTATTTATTAAAATAAGCCTGGTAATAACCAATTGCGGTCTCATCATCTTCCATATAATTATCTGCCGCTACGGCACGTTCGTATAAAGCTCTTTCATTTTCTGGATTTTCCTCCAGGGCTTTATTAAAATAATCCAGCGCATCTTTATACTTTTCCTGCATTTTGTAGGTGAGTCCCAAACTCAAATATTCGGCATCTACCGGTTGCTTTTTAATAAGGATGGACATTAATAAATGAGTTTCAGATTTGTCTAAATCCCCTGTTAAGGCATATAATTTTCCAAGGGTATAATGCGTAGCCGAGTTTCGGTCTTCAAACTCAAGCGCCTTATTATACATTTTTATCGCTTTCTCATAATCTCCCATTTGATAATAAGCAAAACCAAGTTTATTGAAGATAAACTCGGTGCCCTGCCCAAGATCAATCAACTTTTTATAAGGCGGAATCGCTTCTTTATAAAGGGTTAACGAGGAATAAGTTTGGGCCAGAATAGAAAGCAGAGAGGGATTATTAGGATTTGCCCGAAGCCCGCGTTTACTATAATGCTCTGCCATGGTGTACTGCCGGTTCCTTAATTTATCTTTAGCTACTTTGTAAAGCGCTGCCTGGTGCGTGGTGTCCAGCATTACCGTGTACATAAAATAATGCTGAGCCGTACTATCCTTAAGTTTTTCTTTGACTAATCCTTGCTGATATTTAAAACTGGCGTTCTTCGGATATTTTTCACTCAAAACTTTAAAAAGGCTATCGGCTGCTTTTAGTTTTCCGGTTTTTACCAGTAAGTCGCCATAATCTATGGTGGTTAGAATACGATCTGGATTTTGGTTTAAAACCTTTTTGTAGTTCTCCAGCGCGATTTCGGATTGTCGATTCGCCGCATAGTTCTTAGCCAGCTTAAGATAAGTTTTCTCTGTTTTAGGATTTATCTCCTGGAGTTTATTTATCGCTTCGGAATATTCCCCCACAGCATACAAACTGTCTGAAATGGCCAAAGCCGAAGTTTGAGCTTCGGCTTTAAAGGCTACTAACATTAAAATAATAATGAAACTAAACTTATTCACCTATCTGAAAAACTATTGGAAGTGAATACATCACGCTAATTTCCTTTCCGTCCTGTTTCCCGGGCTGCATTTTAGGAAGTTCAGAAATAACTCTTATGGCTTCTTCTTGTAAGGCTGGATGTGAAGCTCGCGCTTTTACATCTACAACTTCTCCGGTTTCATCTATTCTAAATTGAGCTATTACGCGATTTACACCTTTTAGGTTTAATTCTTCACCTAAACCTGTATTGAAGTTTTTGTTTACAAATTGGGAAATCTGGCGACTCATACATTCCTTTCTCTCCTTATTAGAACTTAAGCCTTCACAACCTTCAAATACAGGAACTTCTTCAATTACTGCAAACGGAACAGCGTTCGAATTATCTCCTGAAGCTGATGATTTTTCAAAAGGTGGTAATGGCGGTGGAGTTGGACGATTTTCATTTTGACCCATCGCATCTAGAATTTCAAATAATTGCTGCTTTTCAGTGTCAGATAATTTCTTACCATCATCAATGGCCATTTTAATTTCTGCTAATTGTTCAGAAATTGACTGATTATCGTCTATTCCTTCTTTATCTTCAGAACACGACACATAGGTGAGCATCATAAAGAGTAACGGAAGTACAAATAGGTACTTGAATTTTGCGATTGTTTTTGATCTTGATTTTTGTAACATAATAATTCGTTTTTTGATTAATGAATGATTAAAAAATTGATTGATGAATGAAATATTCTGCGTGTTAAACGCGGTGTTAAGCAACTGTTCGTAATAGCTGCGTTTAGTGGTGGTTTTTACCACATTTGCATCGGCGATGAACTCGTGCAAAGCGGCAATCCTACTCTGATAGATATATACCAAAGGATTAAACCAAAATATGATCTTTAAAGCTTCAAAAAACACCAAATCCAGGCTGTGTTTTTGCCTAACATGAACTAATTCGTGCGATAAAATTTGTTGCTTTTCAGCTTCAGATAATTTATCGCCCAAAAACACGGTTTTAAAAAAAGTACAGGCAATATTTGAATTCGGAACTTCAATAATTCTCAGCTCTTTATTTTCTGAAATTCTTCGGAAACAAAATAAATTGTTCAGGTTTTGGTATTTCTTGAGCAATAAAATTAAACTAAGTACCACTCCTGAAATATAGGTAACTAACCACCAGTTTATTTGTAAACCTTGCTCTTGTGCTATATTCACGGCAGGCAACTGATGAACATTTTCAGGCTCACCGCCAATATAAACTTCCGGAAGCCAAACCTGCGAAAGCGCCGAGATGGATTCTGCCGGCACCAATGTCGATAAACTTTCAATTTTCAATAAAGGAAGTAAAAGCGAAACAAGCGGTGTTACTAATAAATACAACCTGTTTATATTGAAAAACGTCTCTTTTTTTAGCAGCAGTTCATACATCAGCAAAAAACCGAGTTGGAACAATACCACCTGAATTATATACTGTAACATTATTGCTCTTTTTTATTGATCTCCTTTAAAATCGCTTCCAGGTCTTTGGTGTCCATATCGTTCTTTTTCATAAAAAAGGAAACCATACTTTTAAAGGAGCCGTTAAAATAATTATTCATCAATTTATTGATGCTTTGATTGCTATAAGTCTCACGAGCCAAAAGCGGAAAATATAAATAACCTTTCCCTTTCTTTTCGTGATCTACAAAACCTTTATCTTCCAGGATTCTTACAATGGTAGAAACCGTGTTGTATGCGGGTTTAGGCTCTGGCATTTCCTCGATAATTGAAGCGACATTGGCTTTCTCCAGTTTCCAGAGAATTTGCATAATCTCTTCTTCGGCTTTGGTTAGTTGTTTCATAAGTTCCTTTTGTCATTTCCCGAAGGCGGAAATCTATTTTAATTTTTCTACACCGGACTGAATTTTCAGACTTTATCCCGAATTGACTTCGGGATTCTAAATTGAATTGAAATTAGATCCTGACTTCTCGACTCCGCTCGGAGTGACGAATTCTGGATGACGTTTAATTCAATTTAATAATGCTAATATAAACTAACATTTTAGTTTAACCTAATTATTTAGTTAAAAAAAATTAATAGAGGATGCCAAAAAAAATTTAAAATAATTATAAGGTCCGCACCAAAACAGCAAAAATCCTTAACTTTTAAGCTATGATTTCAGAAAAAGAACTTTCAGATCTACGCAAAAAAGCTTATCAACTCTCTTCCGAAGAGGTTATCGAAAAACTACAAACCGATGCCAATAATGGTTTAGATGAAAATAATATTAAGGATCGCCAGGAGAAATTCGGAAAAAACCAGCTCGAAGAAAAATCGGGAAAAAGTATTCTGAGTATTATTCTTAGCCAGTTAAATAATCCTGTAATATATCTCCTTACTGCCGCTGCGGTAATCGCATTTCTTTTTGGCGATGTTCCCGAAGCCATAGTAATTCTTGTTGTTCTTATTGTAAATACCATTATCGGTTTCTGGATGGAGTTCCAGGCACAGAAGTCTATGGAAGCCATTAAAAAAATGGATAAAACCGAAATAACGGTGATTAGAGACGGGAAAGAAACTGAACTTGATGCCGAAGAAATTGTGCCCGGAGATGTTCTAAAAATAGATGCAGGCGACTTAATTCCGGCAGATGCCCGTTTACTTGAAGCTAACGAACTTCGAATTGACGAAGCGGCCTTAACAGGAGAATCTGTACCGGTTAACAAATCTTCTGAAGCCATTGAAGATGAAAAACAAGTGGCCGATCGTAACAATACCATTTACAAAGGAACTGCCGTTACTGCCGGAACCGGGAAAGCTGTGGTTTTTGCCACGGCTATGCACACCGAGGTAGGAAATATCTCGGCTATGGTCCAGGAACAGGACAAAGACGAAACGCCCTTAACTACCAAACTTAACCAGCTTACCAAAAATCTAATATGGGTCATTCTTGCTATGGCAGCGGCATTTTTCTTATTTGGCTGGTTAACCGATAAAGACCTTTATCAACTGATCCAGACCTCAATTGCCTGGGCCATTGCCGCAATCCCGGAAGGTTTACCCATTGTTGCCAGTATTGCCCTTGCCCGCGGGATGTATAGATTGTCTAAGCAAAATGTACTGGTTAAAAAATTAAGCGCCGTAGAAACCCTTGGAGAAACTACCGTAATATTTACCGATAAAACCGGAACGCTAACTAAAAATAAACTTACTGTCAAAAATTTCTCTTTGCCGAAAAAAGAGGACCTAAAAGTTAATTGGAAAGATGAAAAACCCGAAGTTGAAAATAAGGAGAACTCTAATTTTCAGGAAATATTTAAAATATCAGTTCTTGCAAACGATGCAAATTTGGAAGACGATGGGACAGAAAATGGTGATCCCTTAGAAATTGCCCTATTAAAGTTCACTAAGAATTTAGATGAAGAATTCTATACCGAAAACAAGAAAAAAGAGCGTATTCTTCATAAACCTTTTGACTCTGACACCATGACAATGGGTGTGGCTTCTAAAAGTGAAAATGCCAAAATATACATTGCTGCCAAGGGATCTACGAGTGCAATTTTAGATAGAAGTACGCATATTTTGGAAAATGATGAAGAAACAGAACTCAATAAAGAACAAAAAGAAAAATGGCAGCAGAAAAATAATGAGCTTTCTGAAGATGGATTACGGGTTTTAGCCTTTGGCTACAGAAAAACAGAAAAGAAACCTGAAGATGAAGACAATTTTATAGAGAAACTATGCTTTGTTGGATTAATAGGATTTATAGATCCGCCGCGGGAAGAAATTGCTTCATCTATAGAAACCTGTAAAAAAGCAGGGATTAAAGTATTAATGGTTACAGGAGATCATCCCGGCACAGCTAAAAACGTAGGGAAAACGGTTCACCTTTTTTCCGAAGATGAAGAAAATAACGATGTGGCTGTGCACGGTAAAGACTTAAATGATAAGGATATTCCATACGAAGAAATAAAGGATTCTTATGTTTTCTCCCGTGTTGCTCCGGGGCAAAAATTAAAGCTTATTGAAACTTACAAAAATAATGGTGAAATAGTAGCTATGACCGGGGATGGAGTGAATGATGCTCCCGCATTGAAGAAAGCTGATATTGGTATTGCGATGGGAAAAAGGGGAACCCAGGTGGCCCAGGAAGTAGCCGATGTGGTATTAAAAGATGATTCTTTTGATTCTATAATAAATGCAGTTGCACAAGGACGAATTATATTTGGCAATATTAGGCGTTTTGTAGTCTATCAACTTTCTTATCACCTTAGTGAGATTCTTATCATTGCGATAATGAGTTTCAGTTTATTTACCTTGCCTATTTTACCGCTTCAGCTGCTTTTTTTAAATCTTTTATCTGATGTTTTTCCTGCACTCGCACTAGGAGTTGGCGAAGGTGACAAAAAAGTACTTGAGCATCCGCCAAAAGATCCTAAGGAACCAGTACTTAAAAAGCAGAACTGGCGACAGATTATTTCTTATGGTTTAATAATAACTGCAAGTGTAAGTGGCGCTTACCTCTACTCTCATTTTATATTACAGCAATCTGAAAGTATCAATAATAACATCGCATTTTTTAGTCTTGCTTTCGCTCAATTTCTTCACGTTTTTAATTTGCGTGATGGGGATGAGAATATGTTTAACAACCAGGTTACCAGAAATAAATTTATCTGGATGGCATTACTGCTATGTATTAGCTTAGTTTTAATTGCCTATTTTGTGCCGGTATTTGCTGATGTTTTGTCTTTTGAAAAACTCAGTTTACAGAGTTGGATTCTTATAGGTATTAGTAGTATTGCGCCGCTAATAATTATTCAGTTCATTAAAGAAATCAAAAAAGATTTTTAAACCCATTCTAACCTTATGGATATACTTTTATTTACGCTAGCAGCTATTTGTATGGTCCTTGGCATCCTGGGAAGTTTTTTGCCGGTTTTGCCCGGTGTACCACTTAGTTGGGTAGGATTATTGCTTCTTTATTTAGCACCTTCGGTTCCTATAAATTTCTGGGTTTTGGGAATCGCTTTTATTCTCGCCGCTATAATTTATGCTTTGCAACTTATAATCCCGGCAATGGGAACAAAAAAATACGGTGGTAGTAAAGCCGGAATGTGGGGTGCCACTATCGGCCTGGTAATTGGGATTTTTGTCCCTATCCCGCTGGGAATAGTAATTGGAGCTTTTGCCGGAGCTTTTATTGGTGAAATCATCAATAAAGCTGATTCTAAATCGGCTCTACGTGCGGCTTATGGATCCTTTATCGGTTTACTAGCTTCTGCCTTTATGGAGTTGGTTGTAGCGGTAGGATTTTTAATTTTCTTCAGCTATAAAGCCTGGGAATTTCGGGAATTGATCTTCTAAAAAGAGAGACTGCTTAAAATAATTTCACTCTAAGTCGGATAAATTGAGCTTAACCGGAATGAATTGTAACACATTTTCTTTTAAACAGTCTCTGCAAGCATCTTAATGTGCTACGAAAACAGCTTTTCGTTTTTTGAGTTGCTGTTCCAGTTCGAAGATGGTCTTTTTGATGGCTAATTCAAAACTTTCTTCGGTTGAGGAAGCAAAAATCCTGGGACCGGGCGCACTTAGCTCGATCTCACAAATCTTTGATTTTCCTGTAGGGTCATTTTCTTCTTTAAAATAAACTTCGGCTTTTATAAGCCAGTCATATTTATCTGATAGTTTATTTAGGCTTTTTGATACATTTTGAGTTAAAGCTTCACTTCCTTTTGTCTTTATAAATTGAATATTGATGAGCATAGTAGTAGGTTTTTAATGTTAGTTCAAAATTAGGTTTAAGGGATTTCAAAAAATATGATGAGGGTCACTTTGCTATAGATTAGCCTGTTTTTCAGTATCCATTTCAGGAAATTTCCAGCACCTTATCGGTGTCTTTTATATATTCGGTGATCTTGAAAAGTTCTAACCTGTTTAACCTGAACGCCTTTACAAAACTTACTATCTCGTCTTCCAGATGTTCATGTTCTAATCTAAAAACCCTGGAATCTTCCATTTTTTCTAAAATCATTTTTCCTATTTGTTGTCTATGCTTATCGGTTTTTTCCAATAGATCCTGGCAACGTTCTTTCAACCTCAGGAGTTCATTCTTCATTTTTGATGCTACCCTGTAATTCTCATCTTTATCTATCCATATAAAATAGCTGTCTAAAAGTTTATGTAGAAAACTGAGATCGTCCCTAAAAAAATGTAAATCTGAATTCCAGTGTTTGGTAAGCGTATAGAGCTGCTCCATATTGGCCTCGGCAATAAAATCGCCTTTTGGCCTTTTCCTTATACTTTCCATAATTAATAGTTTTAGTATTCATTGAAATTAAAACAAAACGCTCTAAAAAAGTATGATTTTCGTCAGTCACGACTAAGTTTAATTAGCCAATTTCAAACGCTTTAAGATCTGCGATATCATTAATGAAGCAGTACCAAAAACAATTATAACAACAAATTGATTAGCTGATAGGGGCACCAGCGATAAAGCTTCTGCCATCAAAGGAATATGATAAACAACAACCATAGTTAAAATCGAAAAAGCCGAGGCTGCCCAAACCCATGGATTGGAGGTTACTTCATTTTTCCAAAAAGATATTTTTCGTCTAGGAAGATTAAAGACATTCAGCAATTGTCCTAAAATAAGAGTGTAAAATGCAATATTATTCACCAAAATCGAGTTTAATCCCATTTTAAAATGTGTGTAAGCCACTACCCCAATCACCGAGGCTGTAATACTTAAACCATACATCACTGTTGCAGTCCAAAGCTTTTTAGTAAGAATAGGCTCTTGCGGATCCCTGGGAGGATCTTTCATAATATTTGGATCTCCTTTCCCAACTCCCAAAGCCAAAGCAGGGAAAACATCGGTTATGAGATTTAGAAAAAGTATTTGCAGCGGAAGTAATGGCATTGGTAAATTACCCAAAGAAGCCAGGGCAACCGAAATTATCTCTGCCAGGTTACAGGAAAGTAAAAAGACCACAAACTGCCTGATGTTCTCAAAAATGGTTCGTCCCTGCCTTATAGCAAGCTCGGTAGAGGTAAATTTATCGTCCATTAAAATTACATCAGCGACTTCTTTAGCGGCCTCGGTTCCACGAATTCCCATAGCAATGCCGATATCTGCCTTTTTAAGGGCCGGGGCATCGTTCACCCCGTCACCCAGCATTCCCACAATTGCTTTATTTTTTTGATAAAATTCTACCAAATCCAGTTTCTGACCGGGAACCATTCTGGCAAATATTCCGGCCTGCATTAAGGTATTTTGTTGGTCTTCGGTTAACGAAGCAATTTCCTCAAGATCCGCGCCGTGCACCACCATTTCTTTGGGTGCATCTACAGCAATTAACCCGATTTCTTCCCCAATTTTTCTCGCGGTGTCGGGATGATCCCCGGTAACCATCACCACTCTTATTCCGGCGTTTTTATAGGTTTCAATTGCTTGTTTTATGTCTTTCCGCGGCGGATCTAAAAATCCTAAGATCCCAACGAATGTGAGGTGCTCCATCAAGGTTTCCTGGGCAGGCTTTTCTTTACTTTCCTTATATGCGAAGGCCAGCACCCGCATTCCTTCCGCAGCGATTAGTTTTGCCTGTTGGTCCCATTTTTCTTTATCCTGAAATTCCTTAGGCCCATCTTCGGTTAAAACCAAATCACAGGAATTGAGTAAAGCTTCCAACGCTCCTTTTACGCAAGTTAAATAGTCACTTTCGAAAGTATGTAAAGTGGCCATTTTTTTGATTTCCGCATCAAAAGGAATTTCCCCTATTTTTGGATATTTCTCCTGAAGTTCTTTATAATCGAATCCCATTTCGGTAGCGAATTCAATTAAAGCAATCTCTACGGCATCTCCCGTGAATTTATCATCTTTCAATTTTGAATTATTACAGAGACTACCTATATGTATCAGTTTTTCAAAAGCAAGATCATTTTTGAAGTTTGCGGCTTCTGTAGCAGGAAAATCTGAAGTACCCAGCATTAAGTGATGAACACTCATTTTATTTTCGGTAAGCGTACCGGTCTTATCGGTGCAAATAATCCCAGTTTCACCAAGGGTCTGAACAGCCTCTAATTTCTTAATTACCACATTCCTTTTAGAAAGCCGAAGCATTCCCCTGGCAAGAGCAATAGTAGCCACAATAGGCAAACCTTCCGGAATTGCAGCGACGGCCAAGGCTATACCCGTTTTAATCATCAGCATTAAATCTTTGCCCTGAAAATAACCGGTGACAACAATAAGAATTGCGAGAATTAAAGTGAGCCAGATAAGCCACCTACTCAATCGCTTCAACTTCTTTTCTAAGGGTGTGCTTTCCTTTTTAGCACTACTGGTGAGTTCACTAATTCGACCAATTTCAGTTTTAATTCCTGTGGAAATCACAATAGCTTTCGCTTTTCCTCTAACCGCAATTGTGCCTTTGTAAAGCATATTCTTTCGGTTAGCCAGTGGAACTTTATCGGGAAGCGCTTCTATATTTTTTTCTATCTGATTACTTTCCCCGGTTAGGATCGCTTCTTTTACCGCAAAACTTTCGGTTTCAAGCATTCGGCAATCTGCAGGAATAACATCTCCACTTTCCAGAATTACAATGTCTCCTGGAACTAATCCTTCCGCTTTAATTTCCTGTTCTTTGCCATCGCGCAAAACATTGGCCTTGGTTTCTACCATTTTTTGCAAAGCCTCTACAGAGCGAATCGCCTGCCATTCCATAAAAAAACCTATAAGCGCGGTAATGAGAATCACTATTAAAACGGCCGTGCCTTCCAGCCATTCACCAAAGAAATAAGCAAGAGCCATCGCGGCAGCCAGAATATAAATTATAGGATCAAGAAATTGTTCTAAAAATATAAGTCCGATATTTTTAGACTTTGATTTTTTTAAACGGTTGGGACCATGATCTTTTAATCTTAAAGTTACCTCAGCGGCTGTCAATCCTTTATCGGGATCGACCTTTAATTCTGAAAGGATTTTTTCAGAAGGAATAGCGTGCGGATCTTTCAACATTTTCTTGTGTTTTACTGCCCGGCTTCAGCCTGATTAATATTCTCTACCCCTTTTAAAAGCGCATCGGGATTAAACGAAATACTACTGATTTTTTCATTTACTAAAAAAGAAGCAAATTCCGGAAAATCGCTGGGTGCCTGTCCGCACAGTCCTATTTTCTTCCCGGCCTTGCGAGCTTTTTGTATTGCGGTTGCAATCATTTCTTTTGCAGCTGCATTATTTTCATCAAACACACCGGCCATTAATTCTGAATCGCGATCAACTCCCAGGGTTAGTTGGGTAAGATCGTTGGAGCCAATCGAAAATCCGTCGAAAAATTCAGCAAATTCCTCCAGGAGAATTACGTTAGAGGGAATTTCAACCATCATATAAATTTCGAGGGAATTTTTTCCGCGTTCCAAACCGAATTCTTTCATTAAATCGATCACACTTTTCGCTTCATTTATGGTTCTGCAAAAAGGGATCATAACTTTTAAATTGTCAAGTCCCATTTCTTCCCGCACCCTTTTTATAGCTTTGCATTCCAGTTCAAAAGCCTCCTTATAATTCGGGTGATAATAACGGGCAGCACCTCTAAAACCGAGCATAGGGTTTTCTTCTAAAGGCTCAAATTGACGACCTCCTATTAAGTTTGCATATTCGTTACTTTTAAAATCACTAAGCCTTACAATTACTTCCTTAGGATAAAAAGCTGCGGCCATAACCGCAATTCCTCGTGATAATTCTTCAACGAAAAAGTCACGTTTATCTTTATACTGCCAGGTTAGTTCTTCAATAATCTTTTTTGCTGCGGTTTCTTTAACCTCATCATATTTCACCAAAGCCATAGGGTGAATTTTCACCTTATGAGTGATAATGAATTCCATACGCAATAAACCCACTCCATTATTTGGGTAAAATGAAAGCTGAAAAGCCCTATCCGGATCTGAAAGAATAAATTTAGCTTCGGTTTTTGGCAGGGTAATTTTACCGAAATCAATTTCATTTGTTTCAAATTCCAGGGCCCCTTTATAGACGAAACCTGTTTTTCCTTCGCAGGAAACAGTTATCATTTCGCCATCTTTAATCTTCTGGGTAGCATCATTGGTTCCTACAATTGCCGGAACACCAAGTTCGCGAGCTACAATTGCCGCGTGACTTGTTCTCCCGCCTCTTTCGGTTACTACTGCTACTGCCAATTTTAATAATGGATCCCAATCCGGGCTAGTGTTATTGGTGATTAAAATTTCTCCGGGATTTAATTTATGGCCTTCCTCCGGCGATTTTAAGTACCTGGCTTTTCCGGTTGCGATGCTAGAACCAATGGCACTTCCGCTGGTTAAAACTTCCCCTTTTTCCTTTAGATGATATTCTATATAAAAACGTTTGTCCTCATCTTTATGCACAGTTTCTGGCCGGGCCTGAGTGATAAAAAGCTCGTTAGTTAAACCATCTTTTGCCCACTCTAAATCCATTGGACGGTTGTAATGCTTTTCGATAAGTAAAATCCATCGGGAAAGTTTAATCACCTCCTCATCACTCAAAACAAAACTATCCTGTTTTTCGAGCGGAGTTTCAATATTTACTGTTGAAGAATGGCCGCTGGATTCGGCGTAAACCATAGAAAGTTCTTTATGTCCCAGTTTTTTCTGAATAATGGGATTTTCAGCTTTATCAATAGTTGATTTAAAAACATCAAATTCATCGGGATTAACCATTCCCTGCACAATATTTTCTCCCAATCCCCAAACTCCGGAAATATGAATAATATTCCTAAAACCTGATTCAGGATCGAGGCTAAAACCAATTCCAGAGCAACTAATATCTGATCTCACCATTTTTTGAACACCCACAGAAAGTGCGACGTCGTGATGCAGAAAACCCTTATCTTCGCGGTATTTGATAGCCCTGTTGGTATACAGGGAAGCAAAACAAGCTTTAACCGCATTTAGCAAAGCTTCAGAACTTTTGATATTTAAAAACGTATCATGCTGGCCGGCAAAACTCGCATTGGGTAAATCCTCGGCGGTAGCGCTACTTCTTACAGCAACTTGTATATCTTCATCTTTGCCCAACTCCTGATAGGCGGTAATTATTTCTCTGGAAAAATCATCAGAAAAATTTCCTGATAAAATTAAATCCCTCGCTTCAGCGCCAATGCTACTTAGATTTTTAAAATTATCCCGATCCAGGGTCTTCAGCAGATTATTTATTTTATCTTCAATATTATTCGATTTAATAAAAATCCAGAAGGCTTCAGATGTAGTCGCAAAGCCATCTGGCACCAGAACACCTTCAGAAGATAATTCGTTATACATTTCGCCCAGGGAAGCGTTTTTTCCACCTACCTCAGCCACGTCTTTTATAGAGAGTTCCCTAAATTTTTTAATGAATTTCATAAGCTTATTTTTTAGTATAAAACGAGTTGATAACCCATATTCAGTAGGAAAATTCCTAAAAGGAATAGCAGCACGTATATTACCTGTACAAATTTGAGGTTAAGGACGGTAAGTTTTCGAGAGGTAGGTTCAGGAAATACGAAGAGCCCAAGGCCTATAAAGAGGGAAGTCCAGCCAAGGGCAGTTATTATAAATTCCCAACCCAGTTCCCATGTATTGTGAAATAAAATATTGAGCAAACCTATAATTATAGCGGCAAAAGCAGCTAAAATCAGGAATTTTTGATCTCTTAAATCTTTAAAGATCTGTTGTATGCGTCTGGGATTAAAACTGAGCACAAAAAAGAAAATCAAGAGGTACCAACCCCAGAATTTAGCGAGAAATAGAGAAGTATCCATCTTTACAGCATTTGGTTAGCCTCCCAAATTTAGACTGTAAAAAGAGATTTTAATATGATAAATATCAGTTGATTAACTAATAATTTAAAAACAAGTTTCACCTAATGTGTTAGGCTTTTTGAAAAATTTAAAGGACTTTAAGCAGGATTTAAATGATCTGAACAGCTTTAATTTTGAAGAAAATAAGAATTAGGATTTTTAATCACTAATTCTCTAAAATCATTATCGGAATTTCGACTTGAATGACACCACCATCATCCTGCGGACTAATACTGAAATTACCAGAAAGGCTCTCTACGAGATATTGAACCATATTAAGTCCGAGTCCATGTCCCTTTTCACCCTGTGTTCCAGTAGTGGAGTGCGCGTTTCCGGTTACTATCTCTTCTATCTTTTCTGGTGAGAATCCGGGTCCGGTATCCTCAACCTTAAATAATAACATTTTGTGATTATCGGCTACAGGCAATAGCGAGAGATGCATGGTTACAGCTCCTTCTTCGGGAGTAAACTTTATAGCATTAGAAATCAAATTACCCCCAATTTGCAATAATTTTGAGCTGCTAAACATTTCGCCTGGGATTTCTTCAGTGATTGTCACCTTGAAATCAATATTTTTAATTCCGGCCTGCGGCATGTACAAGGCCTCTAAATTTTGTGCCAAGGCACTAAGCGAGGTTTGGAAGTTTTTATCAGCCTTTGAAGCTTTACTCTCCTGAAGAATTTCTGAAGTTAATTTAAGTAAACTGGAGCTACTTTCTGCAATCAAACTAAAATACTCACTCATTGCTGTATCTTTAGTTTGTTCCTCTATGGCAATTTCACTCAAACCTAGAATTCCATGAACAGGACCACGAATATCATGTGCTAACTTATTCTTAACCTGCACTGCTTCATTAAAACTATGATGAATTTGTTTTTCAGCTTTTAATACCTCCAACTTTTCTACAATTTCCTTTGCAATAAGCTTTAGTATTTCCAATTTTTCTTCAGAAATAGGCATCGCTTTTCTATCCATAACACAGAGCGCACCAATAGCGTGATGCTGGCTTGTTTTTAAAGGAATACCAAAATAATACCTGAGTTTTAATTCTCCGTTTACATATACTTTTTTAAAAAATCGTTCGTCTCTTGAAAGATCTCTTACCTCAAAAAAATCTTCTTTTGTAATAGTATGCTTACAAACCGAATCTTCCTTGGGCATTTGATCTATCTCTACACCATAATTTGAAACTGTCCACTGTGTGTGGTGATCTAGTAGATTTACTAGCGATATTTCGGTACCGGTAACTTTTGCGGCGAGTTCAGAAAGGTTTTTAAAATTTTCTTTTAATTTATTATAGTCAAGATCAAATTCTGAAAGAGCAACAAGACGTTTAAATTCTGTATTTGGGGTTATCATTATGTAGGGCTGTACTGAGTTTATAGTGGCTGTGCCTGAGCAATACTATATACTTAATTTTGAGCAAATCTACAGGAAAACATCCTAATAACTAAGGATTTATCAATAAGAATTCAAGGCATTAAATTATCCCTATTGACGGGAGTTTAACCTGTAATAATTACTCCCGTAATATAAAATTATTTATCTGAAAAGGTAGAATATGTATTTATGCCTGTTAGTGTTTTGTGAAACTATGCACTAAATTTTTTAAAAAGATCTATTTTTAACTTACTATGAAAGAGCACTATTGGATCTTAGCAGGAATTGGGTTTACTACCCTAATTATGGCCTGGCTCCCTTCCATTTCGAAGAAAATAAAAGTTAGCGGTCCTATAATTCTTTTACTAATTGGTTTTCTATTAGTGGGATTGGATTTACCTATTGGATGGCCAGATCCATTATGGGACGATGAGGGGCTTATGTATTTTTCTGAAATGATCGTGATTATTTCCCTGATGGGTGCCGGCTTAAAAATTGGAAATAATTATAGCCTTAAGGCCTGGAAAAGACCTCTTTTATTAGTTTTTTTAACGATGCCGCTTTGTATGATTTCTGCTTATTTCCTGGGGAAAAATTTTCTTTACTTAAGTGTGCCCTCCTCGTTATTACTGGCAGCCGTTCTTGCTCCCACCGATCCCGTTTTAGCCTCTGAAACTCAACTCAACGACCCTGAAAGAGAAAAGGAATACAAAGGAAAAATTAGGTTTGCACTTACCGGGGAAGCCGGTTTAAACGACGGCCTGGCGTTCCCATTTACCTATATGGCGGTCCTGGTGGCCCAAGCCGGAGGTTGGGCTGCTTTCGATTTTACCGATTGGATGCTGGATAAGTTTTTTTTGAAAATTATAATTGGAACAATCGCAGGTTTTGCGATTGGGAATGCTATCGGTTTTATTCTGGACAAAATACATAAACACACCGGCATTAAAACTTTTGATGGTTTCCTCGCTTTATCACTCACATTGTTTAGTTATGGTGCCGCAGAACTTTTACACGGATATGGATTTCTCGCGGTATTCTTTACCGCTTTAAGCCTACGGCATTACGAAAAAATTAGTGGAGATTATAAAACTAAAATGCATGATTTTGTTCACGAAATAGAGCGCATCCTGCTTGTGGTTTGGATTATTCTCTTTGGTGGTTCCATTATTAATGGAATGTTAAACCTAACCGATTGGCGCGGAATTACATTCGCTTTCGCCTTTGTTTTAATTATTAGACCCATTGCCGGATTAATTGGTATGATTGGAATAAAAGACAGTTTTAAAAATAAACTCGCCATTAGCTTCCTCGGAATTAAAGGGATTGGTTCTGTATTTTATCTTGCCTGGGCTTTTGTTCAATTTGAAGGATTTGAACATAAAAATGAACTTTACTCGATTACTGCTTATATTATTTTAATATCTATAGTTGTTCACGGATTCACCGCACCTTCAATTATTGAATATTTTAAGAAGAAAACAGAACAAAACGAAAACGAATCAGGAGATACCCCCAAGGAATAACTGAAGCAAATATGGAGTAATAAGCGCAGTGATAATTCCGTTTACACACATTGCGAGTCCGCTGTAAACACCTGCTAGTTTGCTTTCTTCAAAAGCACGGGCCGTACCAATCCCATGTGCGGCTGTTCCTAAAGCGGTGCCAATGGCAATTTTGCTTTTAATCCCTAATTTCTTTAGAATAAATGGCCCGAAAGCGTTTCCGAAAATTCCAACGGCGATTACAATTCCTGCAGTAATTTCAGGAATTCCACCGGTAAGTTTAGTGATTTCAATAGCAATAGGTGTAGTAACCGACTTTGCTGCTAGTGATTCAATAATAAATCCAGGAACTTTTAAGAGTAAAAGAAAAATAATAACGGTTAAAATCCCGGTAATTCCCCCTACAACTACCGAGAGCAGGAACACTTTTAAATTCTGTTTTACTTCTTCATATTTTTCATAGAAGAAAACGCCAAGCGCAACCACCGATGGCCCCAGGAAAAAACTAATAAATTTTCCGCCGCGATTATAATCTTCAAATTCAATATTAAAAATCAATAAAAATGAAATAATAAATACAATAGCTACCAGAACCGGATTCAGCAGCACATAGTTGAATTTCTTCCGAAGTTCACGGGCACCTGCAAAGGCGATAATACTTATAAAAACCCCAAATACCGGTAATTGAAAAAATTCCTGCATTACTTCCCGAATTTTTCAATAATTATTGCTGAAACATAAAGCGTAATGACGGTGCTGGCGATAACCGCTACTGAGATTGGCAGCCAGTAATCGGCAATTATTTCAAAATAAACCATTAAACCCACACCGTAGGGAATAAAGAACAAAACCAGGTATTTTATTAACTTATCTGAAGCCGGTTTTACATCCTCTAGCTTAACAATTTTAAGCCGTAGAGCCAGGAAAATAAGAAACATTCCCAGAATGTTTCCGGCAATTGGGATTTTAAAAAAATAGGTGATTAACTCACCTATAAGTAAAAACCCAAAAATATAAGCTAAGGCTTTAAGCATTGCGTTTTTAGAAATTAATGATACATATCTTTAAGATCGGCAGCGTGCAATTCTACAAAGAAATCTGCGATCATATCGGTGGCCTTTTCAAAGAAAACTTTTCCTTTTTCAGCAGTTGCAGCTTTAGGGTTTCCCACTCCGGTATCTTCGGTAACCTGTGTCCATTTCCGTTGCGCACTCGCCCAACCTTCTTTTAAAGCTTTAATCTTAAACGTTTTGGCTTTCCCATCTCCGGCTTCCCCAAGCGGCAACACCGACTCCGGTCTTAAATGCATCACAGCTGCGGTTTCAAGCTCCCCCGCGTGATCTCCGGGTTCTTCAAAATAAGGCTTGGCATCAGTAGTTTGCCACCAGTTTACCGAACAGGCAAAGATCTCTGGAAATTCAAGGCTTAATTCCCTAATCATCTGTTTAAAATTATTACCGCCGTGAGCGTTTAAAATTACCAGTTTGTTGATTTTATGTTTCTTTAAAACCTGTGCTACATCTTTTAAAATCGCATACTGAGTGCTTGGATTAAGGTTCATACAGAGCTTTACATCCATTTGACCGGTATTAACTCCAAATGGAATTGTAGGTAAAATCACAGCCTTAGCATCTTTTCTCCAGGCTTTCCCTGCAGCGCTTATTGCAGCTTCTTCCGCAAGAATATTATCGGTTGCATATGGCAAGTGATAATTATGAGCTTCGGTAGCTCCCCAGGGCAAAACCGCTATGCTAAAATCTTCATCTTGAATGTGCTTCCAATTGGTTTCAGCCAGCACATAGGGTCTTATTTTTTCCATAAACTAAATTTCATTTAAAATTAGCAATTCTGTATCTTTTTGCAGGATTTAACGAGCAAAAATTAAAGCCTACCTTTATAATCAAAATTAAACTTAATGCTGGACTTTATAATTGTTGGCGGCGCTCAGGCTGGACTTTCGATGGCCTATTACCTTAATAAAATGGGTAAGGAATATATTGTGGTAGACAAAGAGACGGAAGTTGGAGCTTCGTGGTTAAACCGATGGGATTCATTGAAGCTTTTTACACCTTCAGAATTTAACAATTTACCCGGTATGAAATTCCCAGCAGAAAAAGGTTATTATCCCACCAAAGAGGATGTAGCCGATTATTTTAAAAAGTATGTTGCCGAATTTAATATCGAAGTTAGATTAAATACGCTGGTAGAACAAATTACTAAAGAGGAAGATTACTTTATACTAAAGCATCAAAACGGGGAAATAAAGTCCCAAAATGTAGTAATTGCCACTGGACCATTTCATATTCCCTACACGCCTTCCTTTTCAAAAAAGATTTCAGAGGAAGTTTTCCAGATTCACAGTAACTATTATAAAAACCCGGGACAATTGCAGGAAGGTCCTGCTATGGTTGTAGGTGCGGGAGATTCAGGATTCCAGATCCTGGATGAAGTTTCTCAAACAAATAGAACCACCTATTTTTCCGGTGCTACAGATGTGCGAGTACTTCCGCAGGAGATTTTAGGAAAAACATTGTGGTGGTGGTTCACTAAAATCGGTTTCCTAAGTTTTAGCCGAAAAACCTGGTTAGGTAAAAAGTTGAGTCAGTCAAAACAACCAATCATCGGAACTGATGTAAAGGGCATTCTGAAACGAAACAACGTAATTCCCGTGGGAAAAACCAAAAATGCTAAAGGTGAAATTATAGTTACTGAAAATCGAAAAATTGAAGACTTAAAAAATATCGTCTGGGCAACCGGCTACAGGCCCAATTTTAGCTGGATAGAAGGCCTGGAACTTACCAAAGACGGCTACCCCAAACATCATCAAGGCATAAGTAATATTGAAGGACTTTATTTTATAGGACTTCCCTGGTTGCATACTCGAGGTTCAGCTACTTTAGGCGGAATTAAAAAAGATGCTCAATATTTAGCCAATTATATTGTATTAGAGCAGAATAAGCCTGTATAGGCTAACCGTATTATTCTCAAAAGTTCGTGAAGAATTGAAACTTTACATCGAGAAATTTTTACCTATCTAAACCTTTTTAATCAGTTTAATTAATATACTGAATTACTATAGGTCTGATCACAACAATCTTTATTAAGGTTCGTTATAAAAATATAAGCTGCTAATTCCTAAAAACATCTCTTTCTACTTAGGGGAGTGTTGGCAGGGTAGTTGTAATACTTAAACCTAAACCCTAAAAAAATGAAAAAATTATTTTCCAAATTACTCACAGTTACACTTTTGGCTGGTATTTCTGCCTGTAGTTCAGATAACTCTACAGAGCAACCAGAGCAGGAACAAACTACCCTATCGGTAAATTTTAATACCGTGACATCACCTTTTGACGTACAGGCAGAGAGATCCGCATCTAACAAACAAGCTACAGGAGGTAACTTTGTGTTTAGCGATGGATTCATTACCATATCAGAACTGGAATATGAAGCGGAATCAGAAAATGATTTGGAAACGGTGGAATTCGAACTTGAACAAGTTATAGTGATAGATTTTGCTACAGGAATTCCGACACCGGACATTAGAGCAATATCGATTCCTGCTGGAACTTATGAAGAAGTGGAAATAGAAGTAGAGCTATTTGATGAGACAGACGAACCCTCGGTTGTTTTAAATGGTACTTACACCTCCCCGGATGGAACCACTCACCTGGTTCGCTTTGAATTTAATTCAGATGAAGAGTTTGAAGTAGAAAGGGAAGGAACCATAATTTTCACCGAAAATCAATCGGCCATTGCAGAAATCACTTTTGATCCATCATTCTGGTTTGCAGGAGTTACTGACGAGCACATGGAAAATGCCAATAAAAATATGGATGGCATAATACTGATAAGTGAAGATTCTAATACCGATATATTTGATATCGTTGAAGAAGGCTTGGAATTGGCAACTGACCTAGAGATTGAAAACTAGGCTTTCAGCAAGACTAATCTATCTTCAACTATAAGGTGTCAACAAACATTTATAATACTAAGAGGCTGTCTAATCAGGCAGTCTCTTTTTTTTTAAGCAATAGAGAAACCTGGCATAGTAGAGTCATTGCTAATATTAAATGTTTCTATAGATTGACTACAGATGCAACATAGGTTTTCAATAAAGCTTCGACCATAAAAAATCCCTAAAGTAGGTGAACTTAGGGATTTGGGAGTAAAAGTGGGCGCGAAGGGATTCGAACCCCTGACCCCTTGGGTGTAAACCAAGTGCTCTGAACCAACTGAGCTACGCGCCCCCAATTTCAATAAATTAACCTTCTAGTTTATAGAGAAAAGCTAAACCCTCTAAGCTAAAAAAAGGCTTCCTTTTATAGAAGCCTTTTGAATTTCTGTGGGCGCGAAGGGATTCGAACCCCTGACCCCTTGGGTGTAAACCAAGTGCTCTGAACCAACTGAGCTACGCGCCCTATTCCTGAATGCGGATGCAAATATAGATTAGTTTTTAATCTACACCAAGAAAAATTTCAAAAAAATTAAATTATTTCTGCTACCGTAAAAGTGCTCCCCCCTACAAACACCAGGTCTTCATCCAAGGCCGCGTCTACTGCAGCATCGTAGGCTTCTGGAACTGAACTAAATAATCTACCTTCCAATTCAAATTCAGACGCTTTTTCTTGTAAAATTTCGGCCTCCAATCCTCGAGGAACATCTGGTTTTGAAAAATAATAAATGGCTGTTTTAGGGAATAAAGGAAGAATTTTATTCAAATCTTTATCGTTCACCACGCCTAAGACAATGTGTAGATGCTGAAATTTCTCCTTTTTCAGTTGTTTGAAGACCAAAGTTAAACCTTCACTATTATGAGCGGTATCACAAATTACTTTAGGCTTTTCCTTTAAAATATCCCAGCGGCCCTGTAGCGAGGTATGCAGTTTTACGCTATTAAGTCCGTTTTTAAGACATTCTTCCGGAATTTCCCAGCCTTTTTCTCGCAAAACTTTCACCGTAGCAATTACACTTTTAATATTCCTATTCTGGTAATCACCCTTTAGATCTGTGTGATATTTTGGAAGTTTTAAATCTTGTGCAAAGTAAATTTCCGAATTATGTTTTTGAACTTCTTCAGTAAAAACCGCCGTAGTTTCTTTTTGTTTTTCACTTATTATTACCGGAATATTATCTTTTATAATTCCGGCTTTTTCACGCGCAATTTCGGGTAACGTATCTCCTAAAAATGCGGTGTGATCTAATCCTATATTGGTGATGACTGAAACTTCAGGAGTAATAATATTAGTAGAATCAAGACGACCGCCCAAGCCAACTTCAATTATAGCGATATCTACATTTACCCTGGCAAAATGATCGAAAGCCATTCCCACGGTCATTTCAAAAAAAGAAAGTTCATTTTCCGTTAGAAAATCTTTGTGTTCTTTAATAAAACCTACTACAGATTTTTTAAGAATAAATTTTCCGTTGACTTTAATTCGCTCCCGAAAGTCTTTTAAATGCGGGGAAGTATATAACCCAACTTTGAAACCGGCTTCCTGTAAAACAGAAGCCAACATATGGCTGGTAGAACCTTTGCCATTGGTGCCGGCAATATGAACTGACTTAAACTTCTTATGCGGATTACCTAAATGTTCTGCAAGTTTTATGGTGCGGGAAAGATCTTTTTTGAATGCCTGCGCACCTACTCTTTGGTACATAGGCAACTGCTGAAACATCCATTCAACAGTTTTAGTATATGCCTCCACTTATTCAGAAAGTTTGAAGTTATAAATTATAGTTCCAACCTGGCGAGAAGGTGCATTGCTATCGCTATTAAAACGAGTTGCCATCGCCGCTCTTCTTGCAGGATCTGTTAAACAGGCAGCGCTGTTAGTTGTTCCTTTTACACCCGGTGTAGCGTTAATTACCTGTCCGTTTTGGTTTACTTCAATACGCACCACCACAATCCCGGATTCATTACAATCCTGAACAAATTTTTCTTTATTTAAAGCACGCCTTCCACCTAAGCGATAATTACCATCACCATCCAGGCCTGAGCCAGTTCCGTAGTAAGAGCTTGCATTAGGGTCACCGTCTGGGTCGCCTTTATCTCCTGCCTGATTATCGTTGCCTTCTCCTCCACTTTCGGTACCGGAACGCTCCGGGCCGTTTAGAATACTACTCATAGCATCGGTAGTAGACTGGTCTGGTTTGGGTTCGGGCTTTTTAGCTGGTGGTTCTTCTACAGGTTTTTCTGGTTTTTTTTCTACTACCGGCTTTGGTTTTTGTTTTTCCTGAATCACCGGAGCTTCCTCCATTTGCTGTGTTACAACTTCTTCCTCTATAACCGGTTCTGGCTGTGTTTGAGCTTCAGGTACAGTGGTTTGTTGAGGAGCAGATTTTACCGGCTCGGTAGGTTGCTCTTCTCCGGAACCAACTTCAGATGTACCAAAATTTATAGCAATACCACTCTCTGGTGGTGGATCTAAATATTTAAAACCCAACAGAAATAACAATGCAATTAACAGCACGTGCAAAACAACCGTGATGGTAAAAGATTTTTTTTCGTGTTTGGTTTCTAACATAATTAGATTTATTCAGGTTTAACCGCTAAAACGATTCTGTAACTATTTCGATTTGCGATATCCATAACATTTACGGCCTTTTCGATAGGCACCCCTTCGTCTGCCCTTAATACAATAGTTGGTTTTTCTTTGCCTGCCAGTTTCGTCCTTAAGGTGCTTTCTAATGCTGCCTGTGAAATGCGTTCATCGTCAACATAAAATTGAAGGTCTTTAGTAATGCTCACCGCTACATTTTGAACACTGGTCGTTTTCCCTTTGGCTTTTGGAAGTATTAGATCTAAAGCTTCTGGAGTAATTACCGGCGAGGTAAGCATAAAAAAGATCAATAACAGAAACACAATATCTGTCATTGAGCTCATACTAAACTCGGGGCTTACTTTATTTCTTCCTCTCAAATTCATATTAAGCGGGCTCGTTTAACAGGTCAAGGAAATCTACTGCCGTAGCTTCCATTTGATGCACTACTTTATCGGTTTTTACCACTAAATGGTTATAACCAATATAAGCGATAATACCTACAATAAGTCCGGCAACGGTTGTGGTCATCGCGGTATAAATACCCTCGGCTAGCGCTCCCATTTGAGCCTGGCCACTACTTGTTGCCAGTTCATGAAAGGCAATTACCATACCGATAACAGTTCCCAAAAACCCAATCATAGGTGCAGCTCCGGCAATGGTTGCCAAAATACTTACGTTCTTTTCAAGTTTGTAAACTTCTAAGCGGCCTGCATTCTCTATAGCGGTATTAATATCGTCCAAAGGACTTCCTATTCTGGAAATTCCTTTTTCAGTTAATCTCGCTACTGGAGAATCACTTTGTGCACAACGCATTTTAGCCGATTCAATATTCCCATTTAAAACATTATCTTTTATCTGGAGCATAAAATTCTTATCTACCTGGCTGGCCGATTTTATTGCAAAAAGCCTTTCAAAGTAAATGTAAACTGCAGCGAACAAAAGGATAAATAAAATAAGAATAATAATTTGGCCTCCAAGGCCTCCACTAAGCATTAAATCGAATAAAGACAGGGTTTTTTCTTCTACCACCGGCTCTGCCTCCTGGGCGGCTTCGGCAACGCCGTCCTGCTGAAAAAAGTATAGCATAAGTTTCTAATTGGGTTTTTAATGTAACGTGATAAACCAGATTTAATTGTAATCCAAATTTAGTAAAATAATCAGCAGTGCAAACTGCTTTATCCCAATTGGGAATTTTTTATTTTTTGAATCTGATTTTTAATAATTTTTATTCATAAAAAAATCCCGCTCGAAAGCGGGATCTTCAGAAATAATCTCAATCAACTAAAATTAAAAGATTAATCAAAAATTTATACCAATTGCTTCAGTGCAACTTCAAAAGCGGTCTTACTTATATTGGTTTTACTACTATTATGATCGTAGGTATTTTGAATTGCATTTTTAATGGTCATAGAAGTATCATTAAAAATAGACTCATCGGTCATTTGTACTCTTCTCTCCATAAAATATGCGAAAACCCTCGCCATTCCGCAGTTTGCTATAAAATCGGGAATAAGGCTAACTTTTTCATCGGTAGATTCCATAATAGAACCAAAGAAAATTTCTTTATCGGCAAAAGGAACATTTGCTCCACTGGTAATTACCTCTAATTTTCTTTCAATAAGACTATTAATCTGGTCTTGCGTGATTAAACGGGAAGCTGCACAAGGAGCAAAGATCTCTGCATCAATTTCCCAAATCTTCTCGTTGATTTCTTCAAAAGGAATCAGGTTATCGTGCTTAAGAGTATTTCCCTCTTTATTAAGGAAAAGCTCTTTAATTTCTTCAAAAGTGAATCCGTCTTCATTTATTAAACCACCTGCACGGTCTATGATTCCAACTACTTTAACGCCAATTTGCGCCAAGTAATACGCTGCTGCAGAACCTACATTACCAAAACCCTGAACAATTGCCTTTTTCTTTGTAACATCGCCACCATAAATATCATAGTAATGTTTCACTGATTCGGCAACGCCGTAACCGGTAATCATATCGGCCACAGTATATTTTCGAGTAACATCTGGAGAAAAGCGAGTGTTTTCCAAAACTTTAATTACACCCTGACGTAACTGTCCAATCCTATTAATTTTATCGGCTTCACTAGGCTTAAAATGCCCGTTAAAAACGCCTTCCTGTGGATGCCAAACCCCGCAATCTTCAGTAATAGGAATTACTTCATTTATTTCGTCTACATTTAGATCGCCACCGGTGCCGTAGTAACTCTTTAACAATGGGGAAACAGCTTTATACCAACGCTCCAAAACGCCTTTTTTTCGAGGATCATTTGGATCGAAATTTATTCCCGATTTCGCTCCTCCAATTGGAGGCCCTGAAACGGTGAATTTCACTTCCATGGTTTTAGCAAGAGAAAGCACTTCATTTTGGTCTAATCCTACACGCATCCTCGTTCCTCCACCGGCAGCACCGCCACGTAAAGAATTAATTACAGTCCAACCTTCGGCTTCGGTTTCAGAATCTTTCCAGTTAAAAACTATTTCGGGTTCTTTATTTTCGTATAATTTTAATAATTCCTTCATTTATACTCTAATTTTTCGCAAATATATAAACTAAGAGGTATATTTTTAATTTTTCAGCAAAAAGTTTAGATCTCGTAAATTACTCCTGAAGAATGATCTTTTTTAGCGCCGGTTACCGATTTTAATACATTTACCTCATCTCGAAGTTTTAGCACGCCCAATAATCCGAAAATCAAAGCCTCTTTATAATTTATAATTTCATCTGAAGGAATCGTGAAATGGCAATTAGACTCTTTTTTCAAAAGCCTGATTAAAAAATTATTAAATGTTCCGCCGCCGGTCATAAAAACTTTTGAGTCGGAATTGTCATCCAGCGTTTTTGCGATCTGCTGAGACACGTGAACAGTGTAAGTATGAAGAATATCCTGAAGGTTTTCTGCATATTCTTCCAAAATGGGGAAAACTTCAGACTTAACCCATTCTATGCCTAAGGATTTTGGTGGTTTTTGATTATAAAAAGTCAGCTTATTCAGCTTTTTGAGTAATTCTTTATTCAGTTTACCGGAAGCTGCCAGTTTCCCACCTTCGTCAAACTCTTTTCCTAATTTTTGAGCGTAATAATTTAAAACAGTATTTACGGCACAAATATCATAGGCAAGACGTTCCTCATTTTTTTGGGTAGAGATATTTGCGAATCCACCTAAATTGAGACAATATTTATAATCTGAAAAAAGCAACTGATCACCAATTGGAACAAGGGGTGCGCCCTGCCCGCCCAGTTCAACATCCTGAACTCTAAAATCGCAAATTACTGTTTGACCTGTGAGATAAGCAAGTTCTGGTAAATTCCCTATTTGTAAAGTATAATTATTTTCGGGCTCATGCTTAATAGTATGCCCGTGACTACAAATTGCATCAATATCCATTATATGATGGGTTTCAATAAAACGGGAGATGATTCCGGCTAAAAAATTTGTGTATTTTTTATTTAGCGCTTCTAAGCGTTCGTCTGAATAATTAATGGCTGCAGCAAAAGTTTCCTGCCAGTTCAAGGGATAAGGAATGGTTTCAGCCTTTAATATCTTATAACTCCAGGAGTTTTTAAAGTCGAAATTAACATAGACCATATCAATACCATCTAAGGATGTCCCCGACATCACACCAATAACTTTGTAATTAGCTTTTTTCATATTCGTAAAATTAATGAAACTAAATTGAAAATTACACACCAAAACTTTACCTTTGGTGACTAAAATTAGATTTTCCTAAATTAAAATAATAATATGGATTTCAAACTTACAGAAGAACATATAATGATTCGCGATGCCGCGCGTGATTTCGCTAAAAACGAATTATTGCCTGGTGTGATAGAAAGAGACGAGAAACAGGAGTTCCCTGCCGAGCAGGTGAAGAAGATGGGAGAGCTTGGTTTTCTTGGCATGATGGCTTCTCCAGAATTTGGCGGCGGCGGTATGGATACCATATCTTACATTCTTGCAATGGAAGAAATTTCAAAAATTGATGCTTCTGCTTCTGTGGTAATGTCAGTTAATAATTCCCTGGTTTGCTGGGGGCTTGACACCTACGGAAACCAGGAACAAAAAGAAAAATACCTTTCTAAACTTACTACCGGGGAGAAACTTGGAGCATTCTGTCTTTCTGAACCGGAAGCTGGAAGCGATGCAACTTCACAGCGCACCACCGCTATAGATAAAGGAGATCATTATTTATTAAACGGAACAAAAAATTGGATTACCAACGGGAATTCAGCCGATTATTATATTGTAATTGCCCAAACCGATCGCGAGAAAAAACATAAAGGAATTAATGCCTTTATAGTAGAAAAAGGAACCGAAGGTTTTGAAATTGGACCTAAAGAACAGAAAATGGGAATTCGCGGAAGCGATACGCATTCTTTAAATTTCAACGATATTAAAGTTCCAAAGGAAAATAGAATTGGCGAAGATGGCTTCGGTTTCAAATTCGCTATGAAAACACTTTCTGGCGGAAGAATAGGGATTGCTGCCCAGGCATTAGGGATTGCTTCGGGAGCTTACGAATTGGCTTTAGATTATTCCAAACAACGTAAAGCTTTTGGCACCGAAATTTGTAATCACCAGGCTATCGCATTTAAGCTGGCCGATATGTACACGTCAATTGAAGCTTCAAGACATTTGGTAATGAAAGCAGCCTGGGATAAAGACCAGGGCGGTAATTATGACCTTACCGGTGCAATGGCTAAAGTTTACGCCTCAAAAACCGCGATGGATGTTACTACCGAAGCTGTACAGGTGCACGGTGGGAATGGTTATGTAAAAGAATACCACGTAGAACGTTTAATGCGTGATGCAAAAATTACCCAGATATACGAAGGAACTTCAGAAATTCAAAAAATTGTAATTTCAAGGGCTATCCTTAAAGATTAATTTTCTTGTTAATTATTGTAATTAAGTCCGGTTTTTCTAAAATCGGACTTTTTTTATGCCCTAAAACAAATATTTGATTTATAGAATCAATAATAGAAATGGGGTCAAATTACATAATTATCATTTTTAATAAATTTAATTGTTTTTACTGAATTTCTTCTTACTTTAAGGAACAAACGCTTCATAATATTTATCTAAATAGGTAATTTTGAGACGATAACTTAAGGACGACAAGGACATGAAATTAAAAAAACAGGGGCTCTATTCACCCGAATTTGAGCATGATAATTGTGGCGCAGGATTTATATGTAATCTAAAAGGCAAGCGTACAAACGATATAATTCATAAAGCCTTAGATATTCTTATTCGCTTAGAACATAGAGGGGCGGTAAGTGCAGATGGCAAAACTGGCGATGGTGCCGGAATATTAATTGAAATACCTCACGATTTCTTCAAAAAAACCTGTGAATTCAAACTTCCGGATTTTAAGGAATATGCAGTAGGAATGGTTTTTCTTCCACAGTCTGAAAATCAGCGTAGAATCTGTCGTGAGATTTTTGAGGAAGAAATTATTGGGCAAGGGCTTAATCTTATTGGCTGGCGTGAAGTGCCAGTGAATAGAGCGTGTTTGGGAAGCATCGCTTCACTCACTGAACCCAATGTACAACAGGTTTTTATAGGAAAAGGAGACGATGTATCTGATGAAAGTTTTAATGCAAAACTTTTTGCTGCCAGAAAAATCGCCGAACATAGAATTGAAAAATCAGAACTTTCTGAAGCAGAATATTTTTACCTGCCAAGTTTATCAACAAATACCATTATCTATAAAGGTTTGTTGATGCCACAGGATATCAACATCTATTACCGTGACCTTAACGAACCAGATGTTGTCACCAAACTTGCTTTGGTACACCAGCGTTTTTCCACCAATACTTTTCCAACCTGGGATTTAGCACAACCCTTCCGCTATATGTGTCACAATGGGGAGATAAACACGCTTCGCGGAAATTTAAGCCGAATGAAAGCCAGGGAAGAGCTTTTTGAAAGCGAAAAATTTGGAGAAGACCTAAAGGAGGTTATCCCTATTGTTCCGGAAGGAAAATCAGATTCAGCCTCTATGGATATGGTTTTGGAACTGTTGCTACAAACCGGGCGTTCTTTACCTGAAGCTATTATGATGATGGTACCGGAAGCCTGGGAGAAAAACCCTACCATGGCCGATGAAAAGAAAGCATTTTACGAATATAATGCCTGTATTATGGAGCCCTGGGATGGACCGGCTTCTATTCCATTTACGGATGGGAAATATATAGGTGCACTATTAGACAGAAATGGTTTACGTCCTTCCAGATACACGCTTACAAAAGATGGTTACGTAATTATGTCTTCTGAAACCGGGGTTTTAGAGGTTAAACCGGAAAATGTTGAATTGCACGGAAGATTAGAGCCGGGGAGAATGTTCCTGGTAGATATGCAGGAAGGCCGAATTATTGGTGATGAGGAAGTAAAGCAAAAAATAATTTCAGAAAGACCTTATCGTAAATGGTTAGACGAGAATTTACTTAATCTATCTGAAGTAGCTTATACCGGGAATAAAACCCCGGTTGAGAAAATAGACATCAATACCAGGCAAAAGCTTTTTGGATATACACAGGAAGACATAAAAACCATAATTAGCCCGATGGCGCTTCAGGGAAAAGAGGCGATTGGCTCTATGGGTGCGGATATTCCTTTGGCGGTACTTTCAGACAAATCGCAGCTGTTATTCAATTATTTTAAGCAATTATTTGCGCAGGTTACAAACCCGCCTTTAGACGGAATAAGGGAAGAAATTGTAACCGATATCAGCCTTGCAATTGGGGAAGACCGAAATTTGTTCGATATCATTCCGGAGCAGTCCAAGAAATTAAGAATCCAAAATCCCGTGATTTCCAACGAGGATTTGGATAAAATAAAATATATAGAGCATCCCGATTTCAAAACCGCCTCTATTTCGATTTTGTACGAAGCCGAAAAAGGTCTAAATGGACTCGAAACAAGACTCGATGAAATTATTTACGAAATAAATGATGCAGTAGATGATGGATGTAATGTGATAATTCTTACAGACCGAAATGCTGATCCAAAATTAGCGCCAATTCCTTCGCTCTTGGCTTGTTCTTTTGTGCATCACCGAGTGAAGAAATACAACAGAAGATCTTCCTTCGGAATTGTAATAGAATCGGCTGAACCAAGAGAACCACATCATTTCGCTTTATTATTCGGTTATGGTGCCAGCGCCATTAATCCTTATATGGTAAATGAAATTATCTACAGCCTCGTCGAAGAAAAGGAAATTGAAGTTGATGATCCTGAAGTTGCCGTAGAGAATTTTAACGTAGCGATTGGAAAAGGGATTGTGAAGATTATGAATAAGATTGGTATTTCTACCCTTCACTCCTATCGTGGTGCCCAAATTTTCGAAATCCTTGGATTAAACCAGAAATTTGTAGATAAATATTTCACCAATACACCAACCCGAATTGAGGGAATTGGATTGTATGAAGTAGAAAAAGAAATTCAAAAACGCTTTGAAAACGCCTTTGCTCCAAAGAAAACAGATACCGATCTGGATCTGGAAATTGGAGGTGATTACCGCTGGAGAAGAACCGGAGAAAGACATATGTTTAATCCGGCCAGTGTGGCTAAATTGCAACAGGCGGTAAAGCAAAACAGCACTAAAGCTTACGAAGAATATTCAAAATTAATCAACGACCAAAGCGAACGTTTAATGACGCTTCGCGGAATGTTTAAGTTCCGTGATTTAAATCCTATTCCAGTTGATGAAGTAGAACCCTGGACAGAGATCGTAAAACGTTTTAAAACAGGCGCCATGTCTTTTGGTTCCATAAGTAAAGAGGCGCACGAAAACCTTGCGGTTGCTATGAACCGTATGCAGGGAAAAAGTAATTCGGGAGAAGGAGGAGAAGATCCGCAGCGTTTCCATAAAGATCTTGATGGAAACTGGAGGAATTCTGCTATAAAACAGGTTGCTTCAGGAAGATTTGGGGTTTCTATTAATTATTTGAGCAACGCTAAAGAAATTCAAATTAAAATGGCTCAGGGTGCAAAACCCGGAGAAGGTGGGCAACTGCCGGGACCAAAAGTAAATCCCGATATTGCTAAAACCAGAAATTCCACTCCTTATGTAGGATTAATTTCACCACCACCTCACCACGATATTTATTCCATCGAGGATTTGGCGCAATTAATCTTCGACCTTAAAAATGCGAACCGCGAAGCCAGAATCAACGTTAAACTCGTTTCTAAAGTTGGCGTGGGAACTATTGCTGCCGGTGTGGCAAAAGCAAAAGCCGATGTCGTTCTTATTTCAGGTTTTGACGGCGGTACGGGAGCTTCTCCCCTCACCTCGCTTAGACACGCAGGTCTGCCCTGGGAGCTAGGAATCGCCGAAGCCCAGCAAACATTACTTATAAATAATCTTAGAAACAGGATTGTTGTTGAGTGTGATGGCCAATTAAAAACCGGTCGTGATGTAGCTATTGCTACTTTACTTGGTGCAGAAGAATTTGGTTTTTCTACGGCACCGCTTGTCGCCTCAGGTTGCATTATGATGCGTGCCTGCCACTTAAACACCTGTCCCGTTGGAATCGCAACACAAGACCCTGAACTTCGTAAGAAATTTAAAGGTACTCCTGAAGACGTAATTAATTTTATGTATTTCATCGCGCAGGAATTAAGACAGATTATGGCCGATCTCGGCTTTAGGAATATCAACGAAATGGTTGGCCAGAGTCAAAAGCTGGACATGAACCGGGCGATAGAACATTACAAAGCTCAGGGGTTAGACCTTTCTAATATTCTATATAAGCCGAAGATCGATGAAGATATGCCGCTATATAATACCGAAACCCAAGATCACAATCTTGAAAACGTGCTGGATTTCGAAATATTAAAGCAGGCGCATCCGGCGATTTATCGAAAAGAAAAAATGAGCCTGGATTTCCCAATTAGCAACATTAACCGTACAACCGGTGCTATTTTAAGTAATGAAATTTCAAAAATTCACGGGGCAAAAGGATTACCTAATGGCACGCTTACTTTAAATTTCACCGGTTCCGGTGGGCAAAGTTTTGGTGCTTTTGCTACCAAGGGTCTAACGATGAATATTAATGGTAATTCAAACGATTATTTAGGAAAAGGGCTCTCTGGAGCAACTTTAAGTGTAAGAAAGCCCAAGGAAGCATCCTTTAAATCTAACGAGAACGTCATTATTGGTAATGTCGCACTTTACGGCGCTACAGATGGTGAAGCATATATTAACGGAATGGGCGGTGAGCGTTTCTGCGTAAGAAACTCCGGTGCCAAAGCCGTTATTGAAGGAATTGGAGATCACGGTTGTGAATATATGACCGGTGGAATTGCAGTAATTCTGGGAAGAATAGGGAGAAATTTCGCTGCCGGAATGAGCGGGGGAATTGCTTATATCTATAACCCCGACAATTCTACTGTAGACCATCATAATTTCAATATGGAAATGATTGGTTTAGAAGATCCTTCAGAAGAAAATAAAAAAGAATTAAAAGAACTTATTGAAAATCACTACCGCTACACCGAGAGCGATGTAGCAAAGGAAATTCTTGAAAACTGGAACGAAAATGCCGGTAAATTCATAAAAGTGATGCCAACCGAATTTAAAAAAGCATTACAAAAAATGGAAGAAGAGAAAATGGAAAAAGAACAAGTAGAACTCAAAACAGCATAATTATGGGTAAGATAAGAGGTTTTATGGAATATGACCGTAAGGTTGAAGAGACAGAAGCTGTTGAAAAACGAGTTAAAGATTATAAAGAATTTACTAAAGAAATGTCTCCCGAGGAATTAGGTGTTCAGGGAGCGCGATGTATGGATTGTGGGATTCCGTTTTGTCACAGCGGTTGCCCGGTTGGGAATTTGATTCCCGATTTTAATCACGCGGTTTATAAAAACGACTGGAAAAAAGCACTTAAAATTTTACACGGAACAAATAATTTTCCTGAATTTACAGGCAGATTATGCCCTGCACCTTGCGAATCGGCTTGTGTTCTCGGGATCACAGATCCGCCGGTTGCGATTGAACTTATTGAAAAATATATCGTAGAACGCGGATTCAAAGAAGGTTGGATTACACCCCAACCTCCAGAATCTCGAACAGGAAAAGCAGTTGCAGTTGTAGGTTCTGGTCCTGCCGGGCTCGCAGCAGCCCAACAATTGAACCGCGCCGGGCACGAGGTTACCGTGTTTGAAAGAGACAAGAAAATTGGCGGACTTTTACGTTACGGAATCCCCGATTTTAAGATGGAAAAGCAAGTGATAGATCGTCGGGTAAACGTTATGAAAGAAGAAGGGATTAAATTTGAAACAGGGGTTCATGTAGGTGAAAATTATGAAGCTGAAAAACTTAAAGAATTTGATGCCGTAGTACTTTGCGGTGGCGCTACTAAACGCCGTAATCTTCCAATAGAAGGTATTGAAGGTGACGGTGTAATGCAGGCAATGGATTTCCTTAAAAACAACAACGAAGTTGTTGACGGATTAAAAGAACTAACCGCAGAATATTCGGCTGCAGGTAAAAATGTCATTGTTATTGGAGGTGGTGATACCGGTTCTGACTGTGTAGGAACTTCTAACCGACACGGTGCAAAATCTGTCACGAATTTTGAAATTATGCCAATGCCAACAGAGCATAGAGATAATGAAAATCCATGGCCCTACTGGCCTTTTACGCTAAAGACCACTTCTTCTCACGAAGAAGGTGTAGAGCGTAACTGGAGTATTAATACTAAAGAATTTATTAGGGATAAAGAAGGAAAATTAAAAGCTTTAAAAACCATAAATATAGAATGGGTTAAAGGTGAAAACGGAAGACCACAGCTTCAAGAAATAGCAGGTTCAGAAAAAGAATGGCCTTGTGAATTGGTGCTTTTGGCCTTAGGTTTCACCGGACCTGAAAAAACCTTAAGTGAACAATTAGGTTTGCAACTGGATAGCCGAACCAATATAAAAGGTGATGAAAGCTACCAAACCAACGTTCCAAACATTTTTGCTGCAGGGGATATGCGCCGCGGACAATCTTTAATTGTCTGGGCAATTTCTGAAGGCCGTGAAGCAGCTTATCACGTAGATAAATACCTAATGGGAAAATCTATGTTACCAAGAAAAGGGGAAGGCGATCTTCCCGCTGCTTAATTTGAATTTTGAATAAATTGTAATTTAAAAGTGCCCGGATTTCGGGCGCTTTTATCTTTTTTTAATTATTGTTCCAGTAAACTACTTCGGAGCAAGCTCACGAAGCATTATAATTGAAAAATATAATTTGATTTCGAGACAAGCCTCGGAGCATTCAATCTCGATTATCGAGTAAAACTGTATTGTTTCCGCTTCTAACATTTCGGATCATCTTAGATCCTGAAATAAACCCGCCTGAACGGACGAAAATTAGTTTGACGAATTAAAGCGTTTTAGCAACTTTATCTACTGCTTCAATAGTTTTATCAAGATCTTCATAGGACAGTGCATCACTTATAAACCAGGTTTCAAAAGCACTTGGCGCAATATAAATTCCGTTTTCTAACATTCCGTGGAAAAATTTATTGAAAATCCCATTTCGTGCTGATTTAGCGGCAGATTCAAAATCTACCACCGGCTCTTCCCCAAAATGAATCGAGATCATAGAACCTATACGGTTTATGGTATGTGCAACCTTATTTTCAGAAAGTACTTTTTCTATTCCTTCGTGAAGATAAGCGGTCTTCTTGTCTATACTTTCAAAAATGCTTCGGTTATTATCTAATTCGGTTAACATCGCTAGTCCGGCAGCCATTGCTAAAGGATTTCCGCTTAAAGTTCCCGCCTGATAAACAGGACCAATGGGAGCAAGGTAATCCATAATTTCATTTCGGGCAGCAAAAGCACCAACCGGCAAACCACCTCCAATAACTTTTCCGAAGCAAGCAATATCTGCATTCACTCCCAATCGTTCCTGAACACCACCTGCAGCAAGCCTAAACCCACTCATTACCTCATCAAAAATCAATAGGATATCGTGTTGATCACAAAGTTCGCGTAAACCTTCTAAAAAGCCTTTATTTGGAGGAATACATCCCATATTTCCCGGCACCGGTTCTATAATAAGACAGGCAATTTCATCTTTATTGGCTTCAATTAAAGACTTTACGTTTTCAAGATCATTATATTTTGCAAGCAATGTATCTTTTGCCGTACCTTTTGTAACTCCCGGGCTATTTGGGGTTCCAAAAGTAATCGCACCACTCCCGGCCTGGATGAGAAAAGAATCGCTATGCCCGTGATAACAGCCGGCAAATTTGATGATCTTTTCTTTTCCAGTAAAACCACGAGCAAGTCTAACCGCACTCATGGTAGCCTCGGTCCCAGAATTCACCATTCTTATCTTATCGATATTCGGAACCATTTTTACCGCTAATTCTGCGATTTTGGTTTCAATTTCGGTAGGTGTACCAAAAGAAGTTCCTTTTTTGGCAATATCAATTACCGCATCAATTACCGGTTTGTGCGCGTGACCTAAGATTAACGGACCCCACGAATTTATATAGTCTATTAATTTGTTTCCATCTTCATCATACAAATATGCTCCTTCGGCTCTTTTGATAAAAATAGGCTCTCCGCCCACCGCCTTAAATGCTCTCACCGGAGAGTTAACCCCACCGGGAATTACTTTTTGTGCCGAAGCAAACAATTCACTACTTCTTTTATAAATCATAAATTTTTATTCTGAAGAGATAATCACCAACATTTGCCCAACGGAAATATTAGTATCTCTTAAATTATTAAATCGCTGTAATTCTTCTACAGTGGTATTATGCTGTTTCGCAATCCCATATAAAGTATCGCCTTTTTTAACCGTGTAAGTAACCGACTCGGGTGATTCAGGGGTGTACGTATAACTTGGGGAAGGCCGTTCTAAGACAGTGGCGTCAAATTGATAAAGCCTATAACGCTCTATTAAACTGATTAATTTATCAGGATAACGTCTATCAGTAGCATAACCTGCCTTTCTCAAACCTTTAGCCCAGCCTTTATAATCATCTCTGTCCAATTCAAATAGATCTGCATAACGTTTTCTTTCTGTTAGGAACAGAGAGTGGTCCCTGTAAGAATAACGTGCGTCTTTATATTTTCTAAAACATTCATCTCGAGCGTCATCATCATGATAAGCTCGTGCTCCTTTCCAGTCGTGGCATTTAATTCCAAAATGATTATTGGCCCGCATGGTAAGGTCTCCTTTACCTCCACCAGATTCTAAAATTCCCTGGGCCAGGGTAATACTTGCGGGAATATCGTAAAGTCGCATCTCTTCCATTGCCACAGCCGCAAAATCCCTAATATAATCTTCTACGGTGTACAACCTGGGATTCACAGGTGGTAATTTGGGAGTTTCTCCTAAAGGCTTCATCCCTTCTACCACTCTATTTTCAGCAGACTCAATAGCATTCTCTCTATTTGAATCTTTTTTAGTAGTGACTACTTTTTTCTTGCTTCCGCAGGAAACCGCAAATAATGACAGAAAAAGCAAAACAAAAAACCGGTTGATTCTCATATTAAAAAGTGATTAGAGGCAATTTTTTATTTTTTAAAAGTGTGTTCATTCCCTGGATTCCCTGTAAACCACCGGTGTGAACGGCTAAAATCTTACTCCCGGAAGGAAAATATCCGGTTTTTATCAGGTCAAAAATACCAAAAACTAATTTTCCCGTATATACCGGATCTAATTGAATTTGATATTTTTCTTTGAATTTATTAATAAAATTTATCAAATGCGAATCTACCTTAGCATAACCGCCAAAATGGTAGTTTAGTATTAATTCCCAATTATTCTTAGTGCTGTACTTTTTAATTTCTTCGGAAAGAAAATCACCTTTTAAAGCAGGAAATCCCAGTATTTTCTGATTTTCGGTAGAGGCATTTATCAAGCCAGAAAGTGTTCCTCCTGTTCCTACTGAAGCAGCTATAAAGTCGAATTCTTTATCTTTCTCGCTTAAAATCTCCTCACAACCTTTTATCGCTAATTCATTGGTACCACCTTCGGGAATCAAATAAAATTCACCGAATTCTTCATTAAGTTTCTGCTGAAACTCTAATGTTTCTTTTTCCCGATACGCTTCCCGGGAAACAAAATTGAATTGCATTGCGCAGGAATGAGCAAAATTTAAAGTTCTGTTTTGAGCTAAAGTTTTCTCGAGATCTTCTCCTAATTCTTCTCCTCTAATAACTCCAATAGTATTTAAACCCGAAATTTTTCCAGCCGCAGCTGTAGCTGCTATATGGTTCGAATAAGCTCCACCAAAAGTCAACAAGGTTTTCTTTTCTTGTTTCTTAGCTTCAAGAATATTGTATTTAAGCTTCCTAAATTTATTCCCGGAAACTTCAGGATGCAGCAAATCTTCCCGCTTTAAGTGAAGGGATATTCCATTAGGAAATTCAGCTATAAATTGATTTTCCGAAGAAATTAAAGCATTAAAATCTAAGTAATTCGGCATAGAACAAAGGTCTAATTTCTGAGACTAACCACCTATACAAATTGCAAAAATGCCCAGAATTTACGCTCCTTAATATAATTCTCTTTCATTTCCTGGGTATAAGCTTCCCGCTCAAAACTAATATTTTTATAAGCTAAAAAACGATCCTTATACTGAATTAAACGCAGCAGATATTCCAATAAGTACCAAATATAAAAAGGCAGGATAAGCAATTCCAATTGTTGCCTAAGATGAATCTTTTCGTGATTAATAAAAGTTTCATCTTTCTTAAGTTCCGGATTTTTTATAATCACAAAAGGCCATAAACTCACGCCTTTAAAAGATTTCCCCAGGAGATATTTGTTAACGATTAGAATCACGTGTGGAAGTTAAGAAATTGTATTTTTGCGGTATGAGTTTTTTCAAAAAAAGAATTCCGCTGGAAGAAGGCGATTACTACACAACGCCGGAAGGCTATCGCTGTTTTACCGAGCAATATCACTTAAAACGAGGCTATTGCTGCGAAAGTGGTTGCAGGCATTGCCCCTACGGTTTTGATAAAAAAACCGGCAAGCAATTATAAATCATTGATTTTTGTTAGTCTGTATTTCATTGCAGAATCTCCCATTACTTTAGATTCGTCTTTAAAAACCTGCAGCAGATAATTTTGACTTACCTTAAAATATAGTTTTTGTCGCTCTCCTAAACTAATAGTGTTCCCTTGCTTGTTCCACTCAAATTTCCCGGTTTCGTTCAAGTTATTTTCTTCAGCCTCCGCCCTACCCAAATAGTGTTGTGAAAGCACATAATCTAAATTATCATCTATTTGAATACTGGTTTCAATCCCGTCACAATCCTCACAGGGCAGGAAACCCTCGTAAACTCCGGTCCAATCCAAGGAAGCACGAGGATTGTAAGTATTATCTGTAGTGCTTTCTATATTTTCTACTGAACTTTCAATAGTTTTTAGTTTTGAATTATTTTTTTCATTCTTACAGGAAACAAGACAAAAAACAGCAAGAAGAATTATAATAGATTTCATAATTTATTTCTTTAAAAGAGCGCTAAATTTATAGAAAATGAAATTTAAAACTTCTTAATTTAACATTTCTTCCTATTATTGAAACCTATTGCAAACAGAAATTAAATGGACTTTAAAGCGAAAATATTAAAGGGAATTCCCGGCGAACTTCCGTCTAAAAAAGAATACGATACATCGGTGAACCACGCACCAAAACGCAAGAATATTTTAAATGCTGAAGAAAAACGATTAGCACTCCAAAATGCGCTGCGGTATTTTGAAGAAAAGCACCACAAGGAACTTTTACCCGAATTTAAGGAGGAACTAGAGAAATTCGGGAGGATTTATATGTATCGCCTGAAACCAGATTATAAGCTATACGCCAGAAGTATTGAAGAATATCCTGGAAAAAGCATTCAGGCCAAAGGGATTATGCTAATGATTCAAAACAACCTGGATCCCAAAGTAGCGCAACATCCCGACGAATTGATTACCTATGGAGGAAATGGAGCAGTTTTTCAAAATTGGGCGCAATACCTCCTCACAATGCAGTATTTAGCTGAAATGGAAAACGACCAGACCTTGGTAATGTACTCGGGTCATCCAATGGGATTATTCCCTTCCCACGAAAATGCTCCGCGAGTAGTCGTAACCAACGGAATGATGATTCCTAATTATTCTAAACCCGATGACTGGGAAAAATTCAATGCACTTGGTGTAACCCAATACGGCCAAATGACGGCCGGAAGCTATATGTACATTGGCCCACAGGGAATTGTTCACGGCACTACAATTACTGTATTAAATGCAGGAAGAAAAATATCAAAATCGGGCGAAGGCCTGGAAGGAAAATTATTTGTAACCTCGGGGCTTGGGGGAATGAGCGGTGCCCAGCCCAAAGCCGGGAATATCGCAGGTTGTATTACAGTTTGTGCCGAAGTAAATCCGAAAGCCACTCAAACTCGTCACAGCCAGGGCTGGGTTGATGAAGTAATTGAAGATCTTACTGCACTCGCAAAAAGGGTTCAGGAAGCCAAAGCGAACAAGGAAGTTATTTCTATCGCTTTTCAGGGAAATATCGTTGAAGTCTGGGAGTATTTTGACAAAGAAAATATTTATATCGATTTGGGTAGTGACCAGACTTCATTACATAATCCCTGGGCCGGCGGTTATTATCCGGTAAGCTTAAGCCTGGAAGAAGCTAATAAAATGATGGCCGACGAACCTGAAAAATTCAAAGAAAAAGTTCAGGAAAGTTTAAAAAGGCAAACCGCTGCAATTAACAAACACACCGCCAAAGGCACCTATTTCTTTGATTATGGAAATGCATTTTTACTGGAAGCATCCAGAGCCGGTGCCGATATTTTTGCTAAAAATGGGAAAGATTTTAAGTATCCAAGCTACGTTCAGGATATTATGGGTCCTATGTGTTTTGATTATGGTTTCGGGCCTTTTAGATGGGTTTGTGCTTCTGGAAAAGAAGAAGATCTCGAGAAAACCGATAAGATCGCGACTGAAGTTTTAGAAGAACTTAAAAGGAATTCCCCGGAAGAAATTCAGCAGCAAATGGCTGATAATATTCAGTGGATAAAGGGTGCTCGAGAAAATAAACTGGTCGTTGGTTCTAAAGCCAGAATACTTTATGCCGATGCTGAAGGCCGGGTGAAAATTGCAAAAGCTTTTAATGATGCTATTGGTAAGGGTGAAATTGGACCGATTGTTTTAGGACGTGATCATCACGATGTTTCAGGCACAGATTCTCCCTATCGTGAAACTTCAAATATTTACGACGGATCACAGTTCACAGCCGATATGGCCATACAAAATGTTATAGGAGATAGCTTTAGGGGAGCTACCTGGGTGAGCATTCATAATGGCGGCGGTGTTGGCTGGGGCGAGGTTGTTAATGGCGGATTTGGTATGATTCTTGAAGGAAATAAAACATCGGAAGAGCGTTTAAAATCTATGCTTTTCTGGGATGTTAATAATGGAATTGCCCGACGAAGCTGGGCCCGGAATAAAGAAGCAGTCTTCGCTGCTAAAAGGGCTATGCAAATGGAACCAAGGCTAAAAGTAACGATCCCAAACCTGGTAGACCCGGCTCTTTTCGACACTAACATCTAAAAATATTATTATATGAAAGTCTTAAAAATTACACCGGTTTTACTTCTGCTGGCTGTTTTGGTAACTTCCTGCAGCAGTGTGAGAGTTGCTTCAGATTACGATAGGGAAGTTAATTTTAATCAATATGAGAGTTATGCTTTTTTTAAACCGGGGATAGATAAAGCCGAGATTTCTGATTTAGATAAAAAACGAATTCTTAGAGCTATAGAAGATGAAATGCAACGCAAAGGCTTTACTAAGTCTGAAGATCCCGATCTTTTAGTAAGCATTTTCACCAAAACCAACGAAAATATTAATATCTACCAGAACAATATGATGGGCTGGGGATACGGCTGGGGATGGCACCCTTGGTACTGGGGCTCGGGTTTTAATACTGTAAATAGAACCAGTGAAGGAACGCTTTATATAGATTTAATAGATGCTGAAGGTAAAGAATTGGTTTGGCAAGGAATGGGTACCGCTGCTTTGGCCAGCGATGTGAATAAAAAACAAGCCAGAATTAACGAAATTGTTCAGGAAATACTGGAAAAGTATCCCCCACAAATAGAAGATTAACCCAACAAATTTTTTTACTAAAATGCTCCTTAAACAGGAGCATTTTTATTTTATAGGGCATTTGATTATCAATTTATGAATTTCAGCTTAATTTCTTATCTTTATAATGAATTTTAGTTAATCACACTTATGCTCGATAAAATTGAATCTAACGCGATTTTAGACCGTTTACCGTCCCATCTTCAGCAATATATAAAACCTCAGAATTACGATGATTATACTCCGGTCAATCACGCAGTTTGGCGTTATGTAATGCGTAAAAATGTAGATTACCTAAGTAAAGTTGCCCACGAATCATATTTAGAAGGTTTAAAACAAACCGGGATTTCTATAGATCATATTCCAAATATGTACGGAATGAACCGTATTTTAAAAGAAATTGGTTGGGCTGCAGTGGCTGTAGACGGGTTTATCCCGCCAGCTGCTTTCATGGAGTTCCAGGCCTTTAATGTTTTAGTAATTGCCAGCGACATTCGGCAACTCGAGCATATTGAATACACCCCGGCACCCGACATTATTCATGAAGGGGCGGGTCACGCTCCTATTATTGCCAATCCTGAATACGCTGAATATTTGAGACGTTTTGGGGAAATTGGTTGCAAGGCTATTTCGAGCGCAAGAGATTACGAAATATACGAAGCCATAAGGCATCTTTCCATTATTAAAGAAGCAGAAGGTACTCCACAGGATGAAATTGAAGCGGCTGAGCGGAAAGTGGACGAACTTCAAAACCAAACCAGCGAGCTCAGCGAAATGGCGCAAATTAGAAATTTGCACTGGTGGACCGTTGAATATGGTTTGATAGGCACGCTTGAAGATCCTAAAATCTACGGTGCAGGCTTACTATCTTCCATTGGGGAAAGCGCCTGGTGTATGACCGATAAAGTGAAAAAGATTCCATATTCAATCGAAGCCTGCAAGCAGGAATTTGATATCACCAAACCTCAACCTCAACTTTATGTAACGCCAGACTTTGCTCATTTAAGTTCAGTTTTGGAAGAATTTGCCAATAAAATGGCCCTGAGAAAAGGCGGTCTGGAAGGAATTCAAAAACTGATAGATTCTAAAAATCTTGGTACCATAGAACTGAGTACCGGTTTACAGATTTCGGGAGATTTTTCAAAAGTGATTTCATACGAAGGCAAACCAATTTATGTACAGACTTCAGGAAAAACTGCACTTTCCCACCGAGAAAAAGAATTGGTTGGACACAGCGTAAAAGACCATCCTGAAGGTTTTGGATCTCCAATCGGATCTTTAAAAGGAATAAATCTCGCGATAGAAGATATGAGTCCGCGCGATCTTAGAGCTTATGATATTTATGAAGGCGAAAAGATTGAATTTGAATTTGAAGGCGGAATAAAAGTTAAAGGCGAGATCATTACCGGAACCAGAAACCTACAGGGAAAAATTATCCTTATTAGTCTTAAAGATTGCAGCGTTACTTACGAGGACGAAATATTATTTAAGCCAGAATGGGGTAAATATGATATGGCGATTGGAAAAGAAATTATTTCAGCATTTGCTGGTCCTGCCGATAATCTTTCTTTTGATTTAATTACCCACAAAACTTCCAGTACTACCATAAAAAGTGAAAAGACTCCGGAACGTGAAGAACTGGATTCTCTTTATGAATCGGTTAGAAATATTAGGCAAGGAAACGACGCGAAATTTTCGTTGGATGCCGCTTTTGATCTTGTAAAAAAACACCATCAAAAAGACTGGTTACTTTCTGTAGAAATCTATGAATTAGTAGTTGGAAAAGAAGAAAAACTCACCAAAGAGGTTTTAAATCATTTGCAGGATGTAAAATACAGACGACCCGATATTTCTCATTTAATTGAAGGTGGAATAAATCTTATTGATGTGCAATTGGTCAACTAGCCTGGGATATTTAAAACTCAGTAAGTGAGCAAAATAATTTAGAGTTTTATCTCTTCCAGTTCTTTTGAATCATTAAAATTCTGGTCTTTATATTGAAGCGTCCAGCCCATAGAACTGGTTAAAATATAAATCTTTTGCAATTCACTTATCAGCCTGTTTTGGGCATTAGATTTTAACGAAGAAGCCTCTACTTTTTTCCGGATAGATTTTTCTATTCGGGTTCTTATTTTATTATGATCATCGGCATCAAACTGGTTTAAGTAATCTTGAGTCACATCGTAATATTTTATCTCCGGGTTAATGGAAATCTCTTCTTCAGGGATATAAGTGATGCGCACAATTTTATTTTCCTCATCAATTTCAGTTTGAAGTTTACTTAAATCATAAGCCACGGTTGCCGTTGCATTAACTACAATTAGCGCTTTCTTCCTCGCCGAGAAAACATCAAGATAGAATTTCTTCGAATCTTTGTAAGAATATACCTGGGAGAAAGTACCTTCAGTAACAACTAGTTTTCCAACATTTTTTATTTGCTGTTGAAGCAGGGCAGTGCTTTCTTCCAGTTGATCTCTTTCATTATTTCTATTCTCACAATAGCGAATTCCAAAAACAATAAGCAATACTAAAAAGGCTCCAATAAGGAAATTTCTCATTTATCAATTTTTTCTAAAGGTACAAAGATTGTGAATTTAGGGGTTTTTGAAGAAAACTTGATGTCATAAAACACTTATGGACGGCCCCACCCGTCCATAAGTTTTTAAATTTCTAAAATCTACCCCAACAAATTTTAGAAAAGGAATTAAGATATTTGTCAAAACCTTTGGGCTTTTCAGCCTTTCGTTATCAACGACTTACATCATTAATTCTGAAATAAAAATACAAAATATTTCTATATCAAGTCAAGTGAGAAGTTAATTTAAAGATTTTTTTACCCTAAATTAATTTAGAAATCCAGGCGCGGAACTCGTTTTTGAAGTGCTGAGATTTGAGATTTCAGCTTATCTGAAAAACGGGAATGAGCTTCAGAATTAGGATTAAACGGGCGATGTGAAAGGCCTTTCTGAATGTTTTCAACTTCGTTTAAAATAGCAAAAGAATCTTCTGAAAACCAGGCTTCTTTAAAACGATTCCAAATATAATCTATGGCTGTTTGGGAAGGGTGAAGCATATCTTCAGCATAAAAGCGGTAATCGCGCAGTTCGTCCATCATCAACTCATAAGAAGGAAAATAATGAATGTTATCGTTTTTCTCACAAATAGAGTGAACAGCACTAATTAAATGAGCCTTGCTGCGCTGGTTTTCAATAAATCCATCCTTAATATGCCGCACCGGAGAAACGGTGAAAATAACTTCAACATCAGAATTTATTTGGGTTAAATCTTTTAGAATTTCATTTAAAGCTCGCTGAATTTCTTCTGTAGATTGTAATTCTTTCCTGAAAGATTTCTGCGGAATTTTATGACAATTCGCCACGCTTTGCTCCCTTTCCAAATAAAAATAGCTCCAGGCTGTACCTAAAGTGATCACCAAATGGGAACTTTGCTGAAGAAACTTACGAGCGTTTTTTAATGCTGAATTAAGGTTCTTTAGTAAAACCTCAGCCTCAGGATCACTTAAAGAAGAGTGAGCATAAAAACAATGCCAACGCTCCTGGTGCTGAAAAATATCCTTTTCCGTATACAGGGTGTCTTCATTAAGTTTATGAAAAAACCTTGCAATAGCTAAAGGATGAAATAGAATTCCGAAGGGATTCTGTAAATTTTGCAGTTTATAAAAATCCAGTTTCTTCCCAATATTCTCTACAAAACAGGAACCAATGAGAAAAAGCTTAGATTCATAATCTATTTTAGGCTCAGCCTGTTGTATAGGTATTTTGGTCCTGAATTCCATAAATTTAAAACGAGCCACACAGATTCAAATAGTAACCTGTGTGGCTAATATTTTATTTCAAATAAGATGATGCTTCCTGCAAAGCTTCTTCGATTCCTTCCGGTTTTTTACCGCCCGCAGTTGCGAAAAACGGCTGGCCGCCGCCACCGCCCTGGATATATTTACCAAGCTCTTTTACAATATTCCCTGCGTGCAGGTTCTTTTCCTTAGCGAGATCTTTAGAAATATAGCAACTTAAAAGTGCTTTTCCGTTTTGCTCAGTTCCGAACAATAAAAATAAATTCTCAAACTCATCTCCCAACTGGAAGGCAAGGTCTTTTATTCCGCCGGCATCAAGATCTACTTTTTTAGCAAGGAAATTCACGCCGTTTATTTCTGAAATTTCAGATTTTAATTCACTTTTTAGGTTTTTGGCCTTATCCCTTAATAAAGCTTCAACCTGCTTTTTTAAACTTGCATTTTCTTCCTGTAAAGTATTTACTGCTTTTACAGGATCCTTTGCATTCTTTAGTTCAGCTTTAATTTGCTGTAAAACCTCATCCTGATTTGCAAAGTAATCTTTTACTGCTTCCCCGGTAATAGCTTCAATCCTTCGTATTCCTGATGCAACCGCGCCTTCCGAAGTGATTTTAAAATGCCAGATCTCTGAAGTATTCTTCACGTGTATTCCGCCGCATAGTTCCATAGATTCCCCAAAACGAATAGCACGAACCGAATCTCCATATTTTTCACCAAAAAGCGCCAAAGCTCCCTGATTCACGGCCTCTTTAAACGGAATGTTTCGTTGTTCTTCCAACGGAAGCTGCTCGTTGATTCGTTGGTTTACAAGTTTCTCAACTTGCTCGAGTTCCTCTTTAGTTACTTTGCTAAAATGCGAAAAATCGAAACGCAAGTAGTCTCCTTTTACTAACGAGCCCTTTTGTTCTACGTGCGTTCCTAAAACCTCCCGAAGCGCCTGGTGTAATAAATGTGTGGCCGTATGATTTGCCGCTGTAGCAGCGCGGTTTTTTGAATTAACCACCGCCTTAAATTTAGCTTTAGGATCTTTAGGCAGGGATTTAGCAAAATGAACAATTAAATTATTCTCTTTTTTGGTATCGGTGATTTCAACCTTATTCCCCTCATTATCCTCAAGATAACCTTTATCTCCAACCTGTCCACCACCTTCAGGGTAAAACGGAGTTTGGGTTAGTACAATTTGATATAACGCACCTTTTTTACTTTCTACTTTTCTGTAACGGGCAATTTTGGTTTCTATCTCTAATTCATCATAACCCACAAAAGCTTCAGCATTTACAGGATTTATTTCTTCCCAATCTCCCGCAGTAACCTGGGTTGCCGCACGAGACCTATCTTTTTGTTTTTTTAACTGAACTTCAAATTCTTTTTGATCAAGATCAAATCCGCGTTCGCGTAGAATCAAAGCGGTTAAATCTATTGGAAAACCAAAAGTATCATAAAGTTCAAAAGCCTTCTTTCCTGAAACGGTTTTTCCCTTAGTTTCAGAAATTATATTTTCCAGTAAAATCAAGCCCTGATCTAATGTTCTTAAGAAAGATTGTTCCTCTTCCCTAATCACATTCTCACATAAAGTTTTTTGCGATTTAAGTTCGGGAAATGCATCGCCCATTTGTTGGCTTAAAACATTTACAAGCTTATAAATAAATGGCTCTTTGGTGTCTAAAAACGTAAATCCGTAGCGAATAGCACGTCTTAGAATTCTTCTAATCACATAACCGGCACCGGTATTTGACGGAAGCTGCCCATCAGCAATAGAAAAAGTCACCGCCCTCACGTGATCTGCAATCACCCGGATTGCGATATCGGTTTTTTCTGATTTTCCGTAAGTGGAATTTGTGATTTTTTCAAGCTCCGCAATTAAAGGGGTAAAAACATCGGTATCGTAATTAGAATGTTTTCCCTGTAACGCCATACAAAGGCGTTCAAAACCCATCCCGGTATCTATGTGTTTTGCGGGTAATTCTACCAAAGAACCATCGGCTTTTCGGTTGTATTGCATAAAAACCAGGTTCCAGATCTCCACCACTTGAGGGTGATCGGCATTCACAAGTTCCCTTCCCGGCTTTTTGGCTTTTTCAGCTTCAGAACGAATATCTATATGAATTTCAGAGCAAGGTCCACAAGGTCCCTGGTCTCCCATTTCCCAAAAATTATCCTTTTTATCGCCGTAAACAATTCGTTCTTCAGGAACAATTTTTTTCCACAGCTCCAGGGCTTCAGTATCCAATCCTAATTTATCTTCCTTGCTTCCTTCAAAAACAGAAACGTAAAGATTTTTAGGAGTAATTTTAAAAACTTCGGTAAGTAATTCCCAGGCCCAGTTTATGGCTTCTTCCTTAAAATAATCACCAAAACTCCAGTTACCTAACATCTCGAACATCGTGTGATGGTAAGTATCCATCCCTACTTCTTCCAAATCGTTATGTTTTCCGCTTACTCGAAGGCATTTTTGGCTATCGGTAACACGCGAACTGGAGGGTTCGCTATTTCCTAAAAAATATTCCTTAAACTGAACCATCCCCGCATTGGTAAACATTAAGGTGGGATCGTCTTTTAGCACCATAGGCGCTGAGGGAACGATTTTATGAGATTTGGATTTAAAAAATTCTAAAAACTGGCTTCTTATTTCCTGAGATTTCATCTAACTACTCTAATCTAAAATTATTAATTTGTGTTGGTGCTGAAACAATTTCCTATATTTGTTCGTTTACCAGACTAAACTTAGCACGGTAATTGCTCAGTATTGTTGGCAAAAATAGCATAAATTTGACTCATGTCGAAGGTTAAATATTATTACGATAGCGACACGCAATCCTATAGAAAAATAGAGCGCCGAAAGAGCCGCCGCATAGGGATTGTAATGCTTAGTATCTTAGGATCTTTCCTTGCCGGCTTTCTATTACTGGTGATTTATTTAAACATTCCGCAGATTGTAACCCCTAAAGAAAAAGCCTTAAAACGCGAACTTCAAAACATGGAACTCCAATATGGTTTGCTGAATAAAAAAATGGGGCAGATCCAGAATGTACTGGCTAATATTGAAGATCGGGATAATAATATTTACAGAGTTTATTTTGAAGCCAACCCAATTCCCGAAGAACAAAGAAGAGCAGGTTTTGGTGGTATTAACCGCTATAAAGACCTGGAAGGTTTTGATAACTCAAAATTGATTATTGAAACCAGCAAACGAATGGATATTCTCACCAAGCAGCTGGTGGTACAATCTAAGTCCCTGGATGAAATTGCCGAATTGGCAAAGGAAAAAGAGAGCCTGTTATCTTCAGTTCCCGCTATCCAGCCTGTAAAAAATGAAGATCTGAGCAGGATTGCTTCCGGATACGGTTGGAGAACAGATCCTTTTACCAAAGTAAGAAAATTTCACCACGGAATGGATTTCAGTGCTCCTCGCGGCACTCCGGTTTATGCAACCGGAAATGGCCGAATAGAAAGAGCCGACAACCGTTCTACAGGCTACGGGAATCACATAAGAGTAGACCACGGCTATGGATACACAAGTCTTTACGCGCATTTATATAAATATAATGTGAGAGTTGGGCAACGAGTTCAGCGTGGAGATATTATTGGGTATGTAGGAAGTACGGGAAGGTCCCAGGGACCGCATTTGCATTACGAGATCTTTAAAGACGACCAGCGAATTAACCCGATTAATTTTTATTACGGAAACCTTTCGCCGGAAGAATTTGATAAGGTTCTGGAAAAAGCACAACAAGAAAATCAATCCCTGGATTAATGCACCTCAATTTACCAGAAAAAAGATATTATGGCATTGGCGAAGTTGCTGAAGCCTTTAAGGTAAACACTTCCCTCATTAGGTTTTGGGAAAAAGAATTTGATGTGATCCAGCCTAAGAAAAATGCAAAAGGAAATCGTAAATTTACACCCGAAGATATTAAGAACTTAGAGCTTATATATCACCTGGTAAAAGAACGCGGTTTCACCCTTGAAGGGGCAAAAACACATTTAAAAGAAGAAAAACACAAAACCCTTAGCAACTTCGAAATTATTCGTAAGTTGGAAGGAGTAAAAGCAAAACTAATCAATCTTAAAAATCAGTTGTAGAAATGAAAAAATGGTTAATCCCTGTAATAGTAATCGTAGTTCTTGGTATTATTGTTTACAGCCTCACCGCAGGAGTAAATAACACCGCAGTAGAATATGAAGAAGGAGTTATGAAGAATTGGGCCGATGTTGAAAATGCCTATCAGCGAAGAGCTGACCTTATTCCAAACTTGGTGAACACCGTGGAAGGTTCAGCTGATTTTGAACGAGGTACTTTAACCGATGTGATCGAAGCCAGGGCCAAAGCTACTTCTGTAAATGTTGATGCCGGAAATTTAGATCCGCAGCAAATACAGCAGTTCCAACAGGCACAGGGCGGATTATCTAATGCTTTATCCAGGCTTTTAGTTTCTGTTGAAAGATACCCAGATATTAAATCGAATCAAAACTTCCTTCAATTACAGTCGCAATTAGAAGGAACAGAAAACCGAATTAGCGTAGCGAGAAATCGCTATAACGAAGCGGTTAGACAATACAATACCTATATTAGAAAATTCCCAAATAATATTTTTGCCGGAATGTTCGGTTTTGAAAGGAAACCCGCATTTGAAGCTGAAGAAGGTGCAGAAAATGCTCCAGATGTTGAATTTGATTTTTAAGCGAAATGAGTAAAGTAGAGGATTTTTTAAGCAAAAAAGACGAAGAAGAAATCATTGAAGCCATTAGGACGGCAGAGAGCCATACTTCTGGTGAAGTAAGGGTTCACCTTGAAAAAACCACGGGTGATCTGGATATCTTTGATCGCGCCATGGAGGTCTTTCATATGCTAAAAATGGATAATACCAAGCACGATAATGGAGTGCTTATCTATGTTGCCGTAGAAGATCATAATTTCGTGATCTATGGCGACAAAGGTATTAACGATGTAGTCCCAGCTGATTTTTGGGAAAGCACAAAAGATGCCATTGTAGAAAAATTTAAAAAAGGAGAATTTAAGCAAGGTTTAGTAGACGGAATTTTAACCGCCGGCCAGCAGCTTAAAAAACACTTCCCGTATAGCGATGACACCCGGGACGAACTCTCCAATGAAATTTCAAAAGGATAAATGCCACAATTCACTAAAAGATCCAAATTAATATTTTTCTTTTTCCTCATTTTTTCGGGGTTTATATATGCGCAACGCGATGTTCCGCCGAAACCGGCAGAAGAAACCAGTGTTTATGACGAGGCTGATATTTTAACTGCTTCGGAAGAAAGTCAGCTGGAGCAGAAGTTGGTCAATTATGCTGACACCACTTCCACCCAAATTGTAATCGCAAGTATCAACTCTTTTCAAGGTGAAAACCAAAGTGATTATGCTACTAAATGGGCCCAGGAATGGGGAATCGGACAAAGTGCAGAAGACAACGGACTGCTTGTTATCGTAGCTGAAGAAGATAAAAAGATATGGATCACCACAGGTTACGGACTGGAGGAATACTTGACCGATGCCAAAACCTGGCAAATAATTGAGCAGGTAATTCTTCCCGAATTTAGAAACGGAAGTTATTACAATGGTCTTGATGCGGGTACTACCGCAATTTTCCAGGTCTTAGACGGTACTTTTGAAGGAACCCCAAAAAGACGTGGCCAATCTGAAGGAATACCCATACAGCTTCTTGTAATGGGAATTATCTTACTGGTAATTATTGTTTCGCTTGCCAATAAAAACAAAGGTGGAAGAAATGGCGGAAGAAGAAGTGCCGGAGGCACCTTCCTGGATGCTATAATCCTGAGTTCATTGGGTCGTGGCACATTTGGCGGCGGCAGTTCCGGTGGAGGTTTTGGCGGCGGAGGCGGCTTTGGTGGCGGCTTCGGCGGTGGAGGCTTTGGCGGTGGCGGTGCCGGTGGAAGCTGGTAGTTACAGTTCGCAGTTATCAGTAGACAGTTGGCAGGAAATCAGTTTGTAGTTCTCCAATTCAGGGATGTTATAATCGGAAAGTAATTTTACTCAAATTCCATTTAAAAACTCATACAAGCTCCTCCCCTTTTTTCAAGCTACCGTGTGTACACAAATGTACTATTTTAGGAGTATGAATATAACTGAAGATACTCATGGGTTTTTCCCGAACTATTCGGGATATCTGTCTGACCCTCGTTTAGAACGAAGATGTCAGCAATT
>NZ_JAIQZB010000021.1 GCF_020164555.1 Salegentibacter lacus
TTAATTCTAAATTATTTGTAAAAATTGCTAATGCAATTTTACGCGCTGTCAATTCAATAAATCAATGAACTTCCCCGGTATTACCCGAGATATTCTTGCTAAAACAAAAGGACTCGAACCTTTACTCTTTACTTACCCACCCGGGATTTCTTTTCAATATTTTGGGAACTTGTTTCCGCTGTAAGCGGCTGCAAATATACACTACTTTTTCTTTACAAGCCAAATAATTTTTAATAAATTTTTTGACTTTATTTTTAAAAAGCAACTCCTTAAAAGAACTCTAAAAACAACACCGATTTTCAAACAAAACCTTAGCTGTTTTTGCGGCTGCAAATATACAACCCCTTTTAGTTCTCACAAGTAAAAAATAATATTTTTTTTACTTTTAATTTTTAAAGCTTTTTCAAACCTTAAAAACCTTGCATCTCCCAGTATGTAATGAACTTCCCACTTTACTCCCCAACCCTCGTTGTGTCTCAAAGCGGGTGCAAATATACGCGGGTTTTTTAGATGCACAAGGCTTTATTCGATTTTAGATATTTTTCAGAAAATTTCAGCTGGATCTACTTTATTCTCATAAATATCATGCTTCAAATGCGCCGTACCTTCTAAATAGGCAAACAATTGGTTAAAAAACATTCAATAGAGAATCGCTTCCGAAGAAAAAATTAAAGAAAAAAGTTCCAAACTAGACCAAATCGAAGTAAAAAGTCGCTATAAGGATAGCGCGGTGCTACAAAGTTATTGTTGGCCTCCAGCAACGAATTGACATTTTCAAGATTTAAAAAGATTCGGGTTTGATCTACTTTCGCATTAAAAAAGAAGTCTACTACCGGATAATTCCCAAATTCGACTGAATTCTGAACATAGAATTCAGCTAAAACAGGATCGTAAGCATTCATATTATAATTAGTAAAGTATTTAAAAGTAAATCCCGTTTGGAGGTAAAGCGCCTTATCAAACCATTCATCTTTATAATAAATAGAATTTCGAGTTACAAATTCAGGAAGATTTAAAACCGATGCACCGTCCAGCACGTTTTGGTACATTAAGGTATTATCTATGGCAAAAAGGCCAAAATCAAAATCCTTACTTGCCTTCAACTTTAAATAACGCACCTGGTCTCCCGCCTGAAATGGTTTCACCAGGGTATCTTCCCCTTCAGCAAAATAGGTGTAGTTTTGAATTTGTGTTAATCTTCCTTCTATATTAAGCAACTTTTTAGAACGCAATTTTCCGTAAATACTTTGCGTATTTACATTATCAAATTCATTCTGCCAGTTATAATTAATATAAGTGCTTTGATAAAGCAGAAAATTATAATTAGGCATATGGCTGTTTTGGTTAACTCCAAACTCTAATCTATTCTCCTCATCTAAACTATAACCCGCGTGTGCTGAAAAATAACTACCCGTAAAATCACCAGCGAGGTTTAGCATAGCGTCGGCTTCTACATCAAAACCGCCAATAGTTTTTCTATACTCTCCACCTAACGAATAATTTGATCCGGTAAGCTTATTATTAATAGTATCGTTTTCCCGTATATAAAATGTCTTATAACCGTATTCGAAATTCTTAACGGCTGCTTTGGCTTTTACCTCGCCAAGAGTATTATTAGACCACTGCACATAGGCTTCATTATAAAATTCGGTTAAACGCACCCGGTCCCGTAAATTATTACGCTGAAAAGAAGGTCCAAAAATCTCGTTTACCGCATTAGCCTGAAGAAAATCGAATTTCTTATAATCGTGGTTAAAAATGTGACCGATCTTTAGTGCATTAGAGGAAAGAGAATCTGGCCTGGCTACATGATAGAAATGATCTAGATAAAAACGTTTTCCGTAAAGTGTACTTTCGGCATTTTCAAAATTCATTGCTAGCAAGGAACGGTCTTCGAATTCCTCTTCTTTATTTATATATTGTTGTAATGCTAAATCTGACAGCCCACCGTTTTCCTGATTCATTAAATCGTGGGAGACAAAATGCGTTCTTAACTGATATTTTCTATCCAGTGTTTTATAAGTTAGGCCAAACCTAAATATCCCTGTGCTCGTAAGCGCATTTTGATATCTTCCTAATGAACGAACACCTTTATAAGCTGCAGAGAAATTCAATCTCTCTGATGTATTAATAGTAAATAAAACATCTAATTGTTGCCCTTGTTCAGGTACGGTTTTAAAATAAGCTTCGGTAACCGGTGTGGGCACGTGGTAATAATAAATATCTTCTACATCTAAAAAATTATAATGCCTGGCTTGTGCACCAAACTCCGGATATAATTTTTCTGCATCAAAATCTATCCCAAGCTTATTATAGGTTTGCCCAGTATTAGAAAATGGTAGTAACTCAAAATTATCTTTTCGGCGATAATTGAATTTATAATTTTTTTCTATAGTTAATGTGGTATCTACATGAGTAGTATCATTAGCTATTGAAATTATTTTGTAAGCAGAGATTGGGGGTTTAATGGTGTCTTCTTCCTTAGTAGCATTTTCCGAGGTGCCTTGGTTTCCGCCACCACCGCCCAATCTAGTTTGGGCCTGGCTACAAATAGGTATAAGGAGTAAAATCAGCAGTATGTAAAGTTTCATATATAAAATGGACTTCAACAAAAGTAAAAATAAAAATCACAGAAAACAGAAATTGCTATAAACAAAAAGATCACAAAGCCTTTGGCCTTCTCGCTGAAGTCTTAAGCACCGAGCATATAATATAAGATAGGTAATTGAACCGTGATTTTAGCAAAAAAATTGTGTAGAAAGATATTCAGCCTGTAAGTATTCTATATTTTACAGATCAGACAGACAGTTCCAATAACTGTTTCATCAAATAGCATTATTCACCATATTTATAAAGTAATAGGTCAAAAAAAAACCGTCTAAAAATAATTTTTAGACGGTTTTCATAAATTTATATAAACTATAACTTCTTATAGTATAACATTAAGTGTCATCACCATCAGTTTCTTCAGTATTAGAGCTACCTCCAAGAGTAAAAGCTTCAGTTGTTTCAGCTCCAAAATCACCAGGAATAACAAGAAGTTCCTCTCCACCAAAAGTTAAGGTTACAGATCCTTGGTCAGGAAAAGTAAGACCATCTCCGTAAGAATCAAAAATGGTGAAAGTGTAATCGCCATCAGGAAGACATCTCTCTACCGTAGTACCTCCGGCTCCGTCTACATATGGTCCGCCTTCTAAAATAGTATTACCCTCAGTATCTTTAACATTCCAGGTAGTCTCACTAGCGTAGCCATCAAAAACGAAATCAATAACCAAAGGACTATCACAAGACAAAGAAACGTTTAGAGTAAAGTCATCCCCTGTAGAAAAATTCTCTTGAGGTGCAAGACCTAGAATTAAGGTTTCTCCATTTGGACTAAAATTAACATCCTGAACATTGACTGTAAAAACTGCCTCGTTAGAACCACCAGGTACAACTACTGTTTCAGGTACAGAATATGCCTCAGCACTCATGCTAGAAGACTCCCTTACTACTATATCCAAAGTTCTATCCTCGTTAACTATATTGGATGTATAAACATTCAAATCATAGGATGTACTTCCGCCCAATTCTATTTTAATATCTGCAGGACCTTCTTGAAGCGCGGCAAAATTTGGTGGCGTAAAATCACTTTCATGATCACAACCCACGAAAGAAAACGCTATGGTTGCAATAAATAACAATAAATATTTTTTCATAATGTATTTATCTTTTAAGATTAAGACTAGTTGTTTTGAGTACTAATAGCCGGGTTATAAAGAATTTCCGCTTCTGGAATTTCAAAAGTCATACGCTCATCGTTATAAGGAATTGGCTCCCCTACAAAAGATAAGTGGTTCGGCCCTCTTACAGTCGTCGCCTTGTTTCTCTTCATAGCAAGGTAAGATTTCCCTTCACCCCAAAGTTCAATTCGAGTTTGTAGGTAAATTTCATCTTCAAGATCCTGCCCAGAAAGATCATCCAGGTAAGATGTATCATCTACTCTTAAGTCTAAAAGGGCAGCTAAAGATGTTCTGGCCTCAGCATCCATATCAAGATTGGCAGCTGCTTCAGCATTCAATAAATACATTTCAGCGATTCTCATATAAACAAGATCCATTGTAATTACCTGAGATGGCCCTCTTGCAACTCTAGCAGGATCATAGAATTTACCCCATGGTTGCAGATAGTTAGCAGATCCAGGATTGCTCATAAATTGACGTCTTCTAACATCATCAGCAGGCATTTGATCGTAAAGATCAGAATCCATGGCCTTATAATCACCATAACCAGCATAACTATAGGAGAAGTAATCCATTTGTCCCCACCAGGAAACAAGACCAACCCCAACATCTGATGTAACATCAACACCCCACATCCATCCTGCAGTATTTACATCATTAAATCCACCACCGGAAATGCTTCCGCTGTTTCCAACCAAGTTTACTTCTGCAGCATCTGTAGGAGCAACTTCAGTAGAATCCATAATTGGGTAGCTACTTTCAGCGATAATCTCATCGGTTAAAGTCTTAACCTGTCCCCAGGCTTCAGGAGTGTCCTTTGATGCCAAAACATAAGCTAAAATACCTTTTGCAACATCCTGGTTTATTTCGTTTTTAGCAGATCTTCCAAATCCATCAAGCAAAGAAATCGCATGATTTAAATCTGATTCTATAAGATCATAAATTTGTGATGCCGGTACTTTAGGACCGTTCTCCTCTTCTGGAGATACATAAATTGGAAGTATTTCCTCATTAGGATCGTATTCCTTTTGATAATATTGAGTAAGGTAAAAGTAAGAATGTGCTCTCAATGCCTTAGCTTGCCCAAGAATATATTTATTCTCTTCTACTTCCGGCTCAGCATCGTTACCTCCAACTGCATTAATAACAAGATTGGCAGAACGAACAATACGGTAATAATACCTCCAAGGCATATAATTTCTTTGTTGAAGAAAATCCTTTGGCGCCTGAAATTCAGTGATATCAGCTCTATACCAACCAAAAGAACTTACAGAAAGGGCCATATCACCACTTAGCATATCTCCATAAATATCATATCCTTTATGGCCAAAATCATCGTGGTTAGTAGTACCTCCAGATCCAGATTCAAATTGAAGAGAGTAAATACCAGTCAAAGTTCCAACCAGTACGTCTGCATTAGTTTCACCAGCTTCTGAAACCTGTTCCTGTGTTAAAAATTCAGAAGGCTCCTTTTCCAGGTAGTCTTCGCTACATCCTACTAGCATAAGCAGCGCGGATGACAGCAATGTTAATTTAAATAAATTTTTCATATCGTATATTTTTTATTTTTAAAACTTAACTCTTACACCTGCAGTAATCGTTGTAAGAGGGGCGTATAAACGACGTCCAGAATTACCTGTTTCATCCGTGTTTGGAAGGAAACCATCTCTTGCAGTATTCACATAAAGGTTATCTCCAGATAAATAGAGGTTCACATAGTTAATCCCGCTATCTCCAAACATTTCTTCTGGAATCGTATATCCAACTCTAACATTGTTTAATGCGATATAATCTGTGCTTGTTACAAAACGGTCAGAAGCTGAAGTACCATTTACAAATGCGTTATCTGTTAAAGCAGGAACGCTTGTCATATCTCCAGGACGTTGCCATCTGTTTAAGATGTCTGAGTGGTAATTGTTTCCAACTGCACCAAAACGGTCGCTCATTAACTCTGCATACTGCGCATCGTAAGCATGACCTCCAAAGCTATAGATAAGCTGAGCGCCAAAAGTAAAGTTCATAAAGTTACCACCTAATCTCATACCACCTCTTACATCAGGAATCGCTGATTTATCGATATATTTTTCAGTAGCATTAGCATAAGTTTCTGTAACTCGTCTTTCAATATTAGCATCTGGATTATCAGTAGTAAAAAGTTTCATATTTTGAATGGCTTCTTCACCATTATCCAGAATTCCATTGGAATTAGCATCATTAAAGTATTGGTACCACTGTGGAGCACCATTCGCTGGATTAACTCCCGCATACTCTCTAGTATAGATATCAAAAATAGATCTACCCTCACTAAAAGCAAAAGGAGAATTAGAAGTATCTAATATACGCTCTTCTCCAGTAGAAGGATCTAATGGCATTCTTGTAATCACGTTATCCAAAATCTCACCGTTCACACTTAGATCTAAATTAAAGTCTGCAGTTTGAACAAGATGACCTGTTAAATTAAATTCTAAACCTGAGTTTCTTAAATCCCCATCGTTAACTGTAATAATGGCGATACCCTGAGAAGGACCTACTCTACGTGAAAAAATCTGGTCTTCTGTATTTTTAATATAATAATCTATGGAACCATCTAACCATTTTCCAAGTCCAAACTCAGTACCTACCTGGTACATTGTTGAAGTCTCCCAGGTTAGATCTGGATTTCCATTCCCTAACATTGAAAGAGATATCTCATTGTTTAGGTTATTAATACTAAAAGTATCATATCCAGAATAGTATCCTACCCCAGCTTCATCACCCATAATACCGTAAGAAGCCTTAAATTTAAGGAAGTTGAACAAATCGTTGTTTGCAAGGAAATCTTCGTTAGAAGCTACCCAGGCAGCACCAACAGATCCAAATGTCCCCCATTTCTCATTAACAAAACGAGAAGATCCGTCACGACGTACCGATCCTGTAAGGAAGTAAGTATCAATGAAATTATAGTTAACCTGCCCAAAATAAGATTCTATAGACCTTCCTTCGTTAAAACCAGTAGCAGGACTTGCAGCAACAACATAGTTATTTAGTTCGTAAATATCTGAAGCTACAGCTTTGGTTTTAAATGCTGTATTATAAGACAATTCAAAATCATTAGATTCGTGTGCAGCCAAAACTTCCAGGCTATGATCCCCAAATTGATTCTCATAACGCAATAACTGTAAAAAGTTAGTAGTTAAGGTTTCGGTATCTGACTTAAATAAAGTACCGCCATCACCTTGCGCAGAACCATAGAAAGGATTGCTTGCACTAGTATATCTATTCATCGCATACTGAGCACCAAATTTGGTTTCAAACGTAAGGTTATCAGTAATTATAAAATCTAAACCAAAACTTCCGTTCAATTCGTGTCTTTCAGTATTATTATAGTCGTAAAGCGCAGAACCAACCGGGTTCAATCCGTCAGATTGTGGTCTTGTTCTAAAATTTGAAAAGCTACCATAATCCAATTGATTACCACCAAATATAGGATCTGGCACCAATTCTCCTTCATCATCTCTCAAATAAACCCCAAAAATAGGAGCTGTTTTGTCAGCAAATTCAAAAACGTTTTCAGATCCTACTGTTTGGCCGTTTTCTAATTGCTCAGAATATGCATAACCAATGTTAGCGGAAAGGTCTAACCATTCCTTAACCTGAGACTTTAAATTTAAACGTGTGGTATACCGGTCATAGCCTGTATTTAAAGCATAACCATTATCATTTAAATACCCTGCAGAAGCAAAGTAAGTAGTTTTCTCATCTCCACCACCAAAACGCACGTTGGCTTCAGATCTAATAGCCTGCTTAAACGCTGCATCAGCATAATTCTGTGGTGTATACTTTCTTGTCACACCATCTCTTACCATACGGGTATCAGGATTAATTAATTCTGAAGCTGAATCTACATTCCACATATTATATCCAGCAGGAACATAATTAGAAGAAAACAATCTTGCGTTTGCATAAGCTACTGGATCTGCAGCTCCCGTAATATTACCTCGATTATAAATACCTTCCCAAACAAGTCCGATGTATTGTTCTGGTGAAGTAAGAACATCATATCTTGGAATTATCTGATCGTTAACACCTGTTCTAACATCTACTTCAATGTAATCTTCTCCGGTAGAAGTACCTGCTTTTGTAGTAAGCAAAATAACACCGTTGGCACCACGAGAACCGTAAATTGCGGTTGCGGTAGCATCTTTAAGTACGGTAGTACTCTTAATATCTGCGGGGTTAATAGAGTTAATACTTCCTGAAAAAGGAACACCGTCTACTACATAAAGCGGAGCTCGGTTTCCATTTACAGAACCAAAACCTCTAATTCTAATCGTAGAAGTCGTACCTGGCTGTCCAGAAGTATTAATTACATTAACACCTGCAACCTCACCTGCTAATGCCTGAGAAACGTTAGAAAAGTTTTTATTTTCCAAATTCTCAGTATCAATGGTAGTTGCTGTACCAGCAAAAGATTGTCTTGTAGCGGTACCGTATCCTACTACTACTACTTCATCTAAAGCAGCAGCGTCTGTACCAAGAGTAACATCATAAACATCAGCTGCTCCAACAGTCACCTCTTGATTACTAAATCCAACATAACTAAAGACAATGACGTCTCCTATGTCTACTGAAAGACTATATTCCCCATCAAAATTTGTTTGGGCACCATTAGTGGTACCTTTCTCAATTACGTTCACTCCCGGTAGGGGCAAACCATCTTCGTCGATGACCGTACCGGTCACCACTTTTTCCTGTGCAAAAGTAAATTGCACTACAAACGCTAATAATAGCGTAAGAATTCCATGTAATTTGTTTTTCATTATTATTTAAATTTGAATTAGCCTACGCCAAAAATCATAATAAATTCTTAATAAACCAAATGATTTTTTAATTGAATTATCATTTCCTTTATCAAAACATCTTTGAAAGATATAAAACAGAGGCCCTTTGAGAGGTTATTTTTTTACGAATATTGCAAAATTATATATAATTAACATTTGTAAACCCATAGGAACTTTATGAGTATTTTAATAAAAAAAAGGCAATAACTCATTTTCCGAAACGTTTTCCCGCGCAAATTCAAAGAACACACTATATATTATATACGAAGAAAAGGAACTAATAGTTTTGTATATACCCGAAAATCTTGCAATTTTTGCAGTATCATGCTAAAAATGTATAACCTCCCCTGCCAGATAGCCGGCACAGACGAAGCCGGCCGTGGTTGCCTTGCCGGCCCAGTAACTGCAGCAGCAGTAATTTTACCCAAAAACTTTAAAAACAAATTATTAAACGACTCTAAGCAAACTAAGCTAAGTGATCGTAATAAACTTAAAGAAATTATTATTGGTGAAGCTATTGCTTACGGAATAGCCCACGTATATATGGAAGAAATTGATGAAATTAATATTCTAAATGCATCTATTTTGGCGATGCACCGGGCGATTAAACAGTTAAGTTGTGAACCAGAACATATTATAGTGGATGGCAATAAATTTAAACCATACGGAAATATATCACACGATTGCGTTATAAAAGGGGACGGGAAATTTCTTAGCATTGCTGCAGCTTCTATTTTAGCTAAAACCGCCAGAGATGAATTTATGGAAAAAATACATCAGGAATTCCCTCTTTACAATTGGAAACAAAACAAAGGTTATCCCACTAAAGAACATCGCCGTGCGATCATGGAGTTTGGCAGCACTCCTTATCATCGAAAAAGCTTCAAGCTTTTGCCGGAACAATTAAAACTTACGCTATAACTTTTATATTTGCTGAAATTTTAGCTTTTATGAAGAAAATTCTCTTCAAAATTTTACTAGTTCTCTTTCTTATTTCCTGTCAAAACCAGGAAAAAATCGTGGATCCTTCCGGATTTATTCCTGATGATGCTGCGGTAATTATTCAAACTCCTAACCTTAAAAATCTTCAGCAGGATTTAGAAAACTTTAGCTTTTTAAATGAAAATAAACTTAGTGCGAAAGATCATCTAAAAGGTGAATTAGGCTATTTGAACCACGCCGGCACTCTTACAGCGGCTATAATCGCATTTTCTATCTCTGAAAACGATAAATTGATTTACACCTTAATAGTTAAAGACAAGCCCAAATTTCAACTGGATTCCATTAAAAATAAATCGGTAGAAAGCATTAAAACTGAAGGCCATAATTACCAAAAAATGGTGTTAGAAAACAAAACATTCTTTTTATCAAATGAAAATACACCATTTATAGCTTCTAATTCTGAAGAAAAACTAAGACAGGTTCTAAATGAAGAAAAGTTACTTAAGACTGAAGATTTCAAAAGAGTATATTCGGCTATAGATCTTAACAAGACTTCTGTAATCCTTAATCATCAGAATTTAAAAGATTTTCAGCGAAAATTATTTCCAAATTTAGATCTAAAAAATATAGAAAATTATGCCGATTGGAGCGCATTAGATCTCGATTTCTCTAAAAGTGGGCTTTCCTTTAACGGTCTTAGTATTGCCGAAAATTCATCTGCTCTTCATGACATTTTTAAAAATTCAGGAACGGTTCCGCAGGAACTTGCTGCCGTCACTCCCCAAAATTCGACAGGTTTTGCAACTATAGGCTATAAAAATCCTGAAATATTTCTTCAGAATTTAAAAAAGTTTAGAGGCGATTCGGTTTCTAATGCTATTGACGAAATTATTTTAAACATCCAGGAAGCCGGGATTATCGCTACGGAAGAAAATTCTTTATTGGCATTAAAAACCCTCGTAACTGTTGATGCTATGGATTTAATTTCTAATTATGGTGAGTTAGAAGAAAACTATCGCGATTTTCCCATATATAAGATTTCTCAACCCGAAACTTTTAAAACACTTTTTAATCCGTTATTAAAACCTGAAAAAACAAATTTCGCCGTTGCAATTGACGAATACCTCGTTTTTGCCAGTTCAATACCGCAACTTCGAGATCTAATTGCGGATTATGTAAACGAGAATACCCTGGCGCATCAATCCTTTTATAAGGAAAGTCAGCAAAAATTAGCCCAGGAATCATCAATACTAATTGTCGGAAAAACCGAGAAATTAAAGGCTAATCTCGCTGACGCCGTAGCAAACGAATTAAGGGAAGAAATAAATAATCTGAATTTTGGCGAACATAAATTGGCCATTCTACAACTGGTAGAAGAAGATGATTTCGCTCATATTCACGGTACATTTGAAACCCAAAATAATGGAGACATCTCCAATAGAAAGACCGAAGAAATGCTTTCTGTAAACCTTGAAGCCCAATTACTTAACGAACCGGTCTTGGTTAAAAACCATTTGAACAACCAAATGGATATTGCGGTTCAGGATATTAATAACACGCTTTATCTAATTTCAAACAAAGGCACGGTTTTCTGGAAGAAAAAATTAAGTGTACCAATTTTGGGAGACATCAAACAGGTAGACCTTTTTAAAAATGGACGATTTCAACTTGCCTTTGCCACTCCTTATTCTATAGAAGTTTTTGACCGAAACGGAAATACGGTAAAACCCTTTCCCCTTAAATTTAAAGATCCAATTACTCAGCCCTTGTCTTTATTCGATTATGACAACAACAGAAAATACCGCTTTTTGATTACGCAAAACGATGAAGTGTTTATGTATGATAAAAATGGAAAAAGTGTAGGAGGTTTCGATTTTAGAAAAACTAATTCCGAAATTCTAAAAGCGCCAAAACATTTAAGAATTCAGAATAAAGACTATATCGTTTTTCCTGAAAAAGTGGGAAAACTTAATATTTTGAGCAGGCAGGGAGAGCATAGAGTAAAGGTACAAGAGAGCATAGATTTTTCTGAAAACGAATGGTATGAATTTGAAAATGATTTTGTTTCAACTACTTCTGAAGGAAATTTAGTTAAGGTCACACAAACCGGCCAGGTAAATATTTCAAGCACCAATTTTAGCGAAAATCACAAGATTTCAGCAAGACCCAATCTATTGGTGAGCCTTTCAGAAAATATTCTAAAGATTAGAAATAAAGAATTAAACCTGGATTACGGACTTTACACTGAACCTGAAATCCAATATGTAAACGACAAATATTACATCAGCCTAACCGATCTACAAACCCAAAAAGTGTATGTTTTTGACAGCAATGCAGAACTGCTTCCCGGCTTCCCCGTTTACGGCACTTCAGAGATCAATTTAAATAATGCCGATATCGATAACCGCCCGGAATTTGTAGTAAAAGGAGGTGAAAAAGAAGTTTTATTGTATAAATTCTAACTCAATTCTGCCTCAAACAATTCTTCAAAATGTTTTAAAACCTTCTCCTGAACTTCAGCTAAAGGAATTTCTCTTTTCCCGAGTTCTACATTTAAAGAAGTGACTGCTTTCCCTTCAATTCCACAGGGAATAATATGGTCAAAATAGCCTAAATCGGCATTTACGTTTAATGCGAAACCGTGCATAGTGACCCAACGACTGGCACGAACACCCATCGCACATATCTTTCTGGCAAATGGGGTTCCCACATCCAGCCAAACTCCGGTTTCGCCCGGGCTGCGTTCAGCCTTTAAACCATAATCTTTTAAAGTAAGAATAATACATTCTTCAAGAAACCGAAGGTATTTATGAATATCGGTAAAGAAATTATCCAGATCCAATATTGGGTATCCTACCAACTGCCCCGGCCCGTGATATGTGATATCACCACCACGGTTAATTTTGTAATATTTAGCCTGTCTTTTTTCGAGTTCGGCTTCAGAAATAAGCAAGTTTTTAACATCACCGCTTTTCCCCAAAGTATAAACATGGGGATGCTCTACCATTAAAAGGTAATTTGGCGTAATTTCATTTAGATTCTGTCTTCGGTTTTTAATTTTAAGATCAAGAATCTCCTTAAAAAGACTTTCCTGGTAATCCCAGGTTTCTTTATAATCCTTGTAACCTAAGTTCTGTAAGTTTATCTGCTTGTTCATACGCCTTTTCTCGGATTATTAAGAATAATAAGTGCAGCGATAACACCCGGAATCCAACCTAAAATAGTAAGAATCAACACAATTAAAATAGAACCACATCCCCGATCGTAAACCGCAAGGGGTGGAAATAAAACAGAAAGAATTACACGCCAAACACTCATATTATTTAATGCTTTTATCAAATATGTCGCAAAGATAAGATTATAAATAGAGAAATCTTATTTGGGAAGAGACCTCATTTTATCGCTAAAATATTATCAAAAATTCAGGTTTATATCGCATTGGTTGGTAGCCACATAGTCACTATATTTGCACTCGTTTTGCCAAAGCAAGCATTAATACATCAAATTACGAGTATGCAATTATCTGAACAGGAAATAGTAAGAAGAGAGAAGCTTTCTGCACTGAGAAAAGCAGGTATTAACCCCTATCCGGCAGATTTATTCCCGGTTAAGGATACCAGCAAGGGAATAAAGGAGAATTTTGAAGAAGGAAAAAAAGTGGTACTGGCCGGAAGGTTAATGTCGCGCCGTATCCAGGGTAAAGCCTCTTTTGCCGAAATACAGGATTCTAAAGGAAAGATCCAGGTTTATTTTAACCGTGACGAAATTTGCACCGGTGAAGATAAAAGCAAGTATAATGATGTTTATAAAAAATTGCTGGATATTGGCGATTTTATAGGTATTGAAGGGGAGCTTTTTAAAACCCAGGTTGGTGAAATGACTGTGATGGTAAAAGATTTCACTTTGCTTAGTAAATCTATTCGCCCGCTTCCACTTCCAAAAACCGATAAAGACGGAAATACTTACGATGGTTTCACAGATCCAGAACACCGTTACCGCCAGCGTTACGCTGATTTAGCGGTAAATCCAAAGGTTAAAGAGATCTTTGTAAAGCGTACCAAATTGTTTAACGCGATGCGGAATTTCTTTAATGAAAGGGAGTATTTTGAAGTTGAAACGCCAATTCTACAATCCATTCCCGGTGGTGCTGCGGCAAGACCGTTTGTTACCCATCACAATGCTTTGGATATTCCGCTTTACCTTAGAATTGCCAATGAATTATATCTTAAAAGATTAATCGTAGGCGGATTTGACGGGGTGTATGAGTTCTCGAAAAACTTCAGAAATGAAGGTATGGATAGAACGCATAACCCGGAATTCACTGCGATGGAAATATATGTAGCCTATAAAGACTACAACTGGATGATGGAATTTACCGAAACACTGTTGGAGCATTGTGCAATTGCTGTAAACAATACTACTGAAGCCGTTTTTGGAGAAAATAAAATCGATTTTAAAGCGCCTTACAAACGTGTTACCATGACCGATTCCATCAAGGAATTCACCGGGTTTGATATTACCGGGAAATCTGAAGCTGAAATTAGAAAAGCAGCGGAGGATATGGGAATTGAAGTTGATGAAACAATGGGAAAAGGAAAACTCATCGACGAGATTTTTGGTGAAAAATGCGAAGGAAATTACATTCAACCCACTTTCATAACCGACTATCCAAAAGAAATGAGCCCGCTTTGTAAAGAGCACCGTGAAAATCCTGAATTAACCGAGCGTTTTGAATTAATGGTATGTGGGAAAGAAATCGCTAATGCATATTCAGAATTAAATGATCCGATAGACCAGCGCGAACGTTTTGAAGAACAGCTAAAACTAGCTAAAAAAGGTGACGACGAAGCAACCGAATTTATAGATCAGGATTTCTTGAGAGCTCTGGAATACGGGATGCCTCCTACCTCCGGATTAGGAATTGGAATGGACCGATTAATTATGTTTTTAACTAATAATCAATCAATCCAGGAAGTTTTATTCTTCCCGCAAATGAAACCGGAAAGAAAAGCTGTTGAACTTAGCGAAGACGAAAAAGCGGTTTTTCAGTTATTAAAAAGTGATGAAATCCAGGAGTTGGAAACTATAAAAACCAATTCGGGTTTAAGTAATAAAAAATGGGATAAAACCCTTAAATCACTTAGAAAACATAAGATGATAGATGTTTTTAAAGATGATGAAACTATGAAGATAAAAGCAGTTTAAGAAGTTCCGAATTAAAGAAATGGAGCAAGAAAAAAATGCCTTTTTCAACGCTAAAGTAAAATAGAGCCAATAAAATGAAAGCTCGATTATCGAGTGAACAAAGGTTAAATTAAGGCCTTTTTAACTTCAGTTTTAAACCTTTTTAAGATATTTCAGTCAAAAGATCACCAAATGGTGGTCTTTTTTCGTTTTTTAGCTTTCGCTAAAGAAAATTTATCACTTCAATTTAATCACACAAACCAAAATTAAACTTTATGACCAAACGATTTACGCATAAGCTCTTTTTAGTAGCCTTATCGGTATCGGTTTCCAGTTGTGCGGTTTTTCAGCCTAATAAATCTTCGGCTGATGCCTCCAAAGAAGAAGCCTCAAAAAAGAATGGAGACTTTGAGCCTTACGCCAAGGTAATCACCAAAGACGCTAAAAGCGACGAAGGTTTATTCACCGTACACCGGGTAGAAGACAAATATTTCTACGAAATTCCAGATAGCCTTTTTAACCGTGAAATGCTTACGGTAACAAGAATCGCTAAAACCGCAACCGGAATTGGTTTTGGCGGTGGGAAACAAAATACCCAGGTTCACCGCTGGCAGAAAAAAGACGGTCACGTACTTTTAAGGGTTGTTTCTCACGAAATCTATGCTGCAGATTCACTTCCTGTGCACGAAGCCGTAGTAAACTCTAATTTTGAGCCTGTTTTACAACGGTTCCCTATAAAAACTGTAGGAAAAGATTCCGTAAATAAAACAACCGTAATTGAAGTAACCGATCTTTACACAAAAGATGTTCAGGCTCTTGGATTAAGAGACGGCACAAGAAAACAATATAAAGTTTCGCGTTTAGACGATAGCCGTTCTTATATAGATACTATTCGTAGCTATCCCGAAAATATTGAAGTTAGACACGTAAAAACTTACAATGCAGGCGAACCGCCTTCTAATGCAAGCACAGGGTCTATTTCTTTAGAGTTTAGTAATTCTATGATCCTGCTTCCAAAAGAACCAATGAAGCGTCGTTATTTCGATCAGCGTGTAGGTTGGTTTGCCCGTGGGCAAACAGATTATGGGCTTGATGCTCAAAAAAGTAAAGAAGTAAAATACCTTGACCGTTGGAGACTTGAAGTTAAAGAAGAAGACAGAGAAAAATTCGAAAACGGGGAATTAGTTGAGCCGAAAGAACAAATTGTTTATTACGTAGACCGCGCCACTCCAAAACAATGGATTCCTTATATCAAACAAGGTATTGAAGACTGGCAGGTTGCTTTTGAAGCTGCAGGATTTAAAAATGCGATTATAGCTAAAGATCCTCCAACTAAAGAAGAGGATCCAGATTGGAGCCCGGAAGATGCTCGCTATTCTGTTGTACGTTATCTAGCTTCTCCAATTCCAAATGCAAACGGACCTCACGTAAGTGACCCACGTTCAGGAGAGATCCTGGAATCAGATATTAACTGGTACCATAATGTAATGACCTTGCTTAGAAACTGGTTCTTTGTACAAACTGCGGCTATCAATGAAGATGCCCGTAGCGTTGAATTTGAAGACGAAGTAATGGGTCGTTTAATCCGTTTTGTTTCTTCTCACGAGGTTGGCCATACTTTAGGTCTTCCGCATAATATGGGAAGTAGTGTTGCTTATGCAGTAGAAGATCTTCGTGATCCTGAATTTACTGCGGAATATGGTACTGCACCTTCAATTATGGACTATGCGCGTTTTAATTATATCGCACAGCCGGAAGACGGTGATGTAGCTTTAATGCCGGATATTGGACCTTACGATAAATATGCAATTGAGTGGGGTTACCGACCAATTTTAGATAAAACTGCTGAAGAGGAAAAGGAAATTCTAGACGAATGGATCCTTGAAAAAGCTGATGATCCTTTATATCGCTTCGGAAGCCAGCAAAGCGGCGGAGTTATAGATCCAAGTTCCCAAACTGAAGATCTTGGAGACGATGCAGTTTTGGCCAGTGAATATGGAATTAAAAACCTGAAACGCATAATGCCGAAACTAATCGAGTGGACTGCCGAAGACGGGAAAAACTACGATGACCTAGATGACATGTACGGCCAGGTTTTAAGTCAGTTTAACCGCTATATGGGACACGTAACTGCAAATATTGGTGGTGTTTATGAGCACTACAAAACTTACGACCAGGAAGGTGCTGTTTATTCTCACGTAGATACTGAACGCCAAAAAGAAGCGATGAATTTCTTGCACGAACAACTTTTTGAAACTCCAGAATGGATGATAGATCAGGAGATTTTTAATAAGATTCAATTTGACGGGCAGGTAGAGCGCATTAGAAATATGCAGGAACGTAGCCTTAACAATCTACTGGATTTCGGAAGAATGGCTCGTTTAATGGAAAATGAAGAAATAAACGGCGAGGAAGCTTATGGTTTAATCGATATGATGACCGATGTTAGAACCGGAATTTGGAGCGAACTTTCTTCAGGACAAAACATAGACCGTTACCGTAGAAATCTTCAACGCGCATATATTGAGCGTATGGAGCATTTAATGACGGAAGAGCAGAGCGAAATTCCATCACGATACAGAAGCTGGATTAGCAGAAGTGATGTAGATGTTGCGCAAAGTGATATTCGTCCTGTGGTAAGAGGAGAGCTTAAAACACTTCAAAACCAAATTAGGAGAGCAGCCAACCGAGGAGACCGTTTAACCAGGTACCACCTTCAGGATGCTTTAGAAAGAATAGATTTAATATTAAACCCTATCAAATAACACCTCAACATTTTTTTTGATTTGTTAGTTTTGAAAACCACCGTCCCTACACGGTGGTTTTTTTATGTTTTATATTAAACCTTTTTAAAATTTTAAAGTCTTATAGAAAAGTACCGCTTAAATTGCTATGAAAAAGATTTTTTGAAGTTAAATATCGAAGAATCAATTAGGGACTTTTTTAGATTAATTAGTTGAGTTTGTTTGAATTTTAAATTGAGAGCAGCACCTGGAAAATCGAAAATCTAAATTTTATATCTGAGCCAAATAAAATTTAAATCCTTTCTGCTCTCTTTTTTTATTCCTAAAGAAAAAACTTCGCAATAAGACCTCCCGCCAGCCACAGGTAACACACAAAGGCAATATATTTCAAGCTCGTTTCCAACAACTGACTTTTAGGTGCCATTTCCTTCATATGCATTACATCTTTCCGCTTAAAAAACCCAAGATAAATTAGTACTCCAGAAATTGCTAAAAAAATCATATTCAGCCAAAAAGTATAATCAATCTTAAAGTGTTCTGCATTAGTGATTTTTACGGATGAAGGATCGGGTAATAAATTGAATAAATTAAACCCATAATGCAGTAATAAGGACGTACCTATAAGCGCGGTAAAAAGGAGGAAAAGTATAAAAAGCGACATCTTCCATCCGTAATATTTTGCATTAATTCTTAATACTGGAAAAACTACCAAATCACTAAAAATAAAAGCCATTACTCCGGCAAAACTTACTCCTTTCCCAAACAAAAGTGCTGCTAAAGGAATATTCCCCATAGAACCTATAAAGGTTAAAAAAGCGGCAATTGGGCCTACTATGATATGCTCAAGAATGGTAAAAAAGCCAAAATCGGTATTTCCATCACCGGTGTTTATAAATAAAGTTTGAAAGAAAGAATCTGGAACAAAAGCGGCAACAACACCGGCAACTGTAAAACCTAAAGTCACATCTTTCCAAACCATTTTCCATTCCATCGCGTATTGTTTGGAAACTTTAGCCCAGCTGGTTTCAGACTTTATTTTTTTCTTCCAGGATTTTTCAGAATCTTCATCATCTTCATCTTTTTCGTCAAGACGCTCTCGTGCCTTTTTAATCAATTTATGCGGATTGATAAGCCTAATAAGTATCCAGCTGATGAGAATAAGCAATATTCCGCCTATATATTCACCTACCACAAATTGCCAGCCTAAAAAGATTGCTATTAAAATACCCAGTTCTATTACCAGGTTGGTGGAAGCAAGTAAAAAAGCAATAGAAGAAGAGAAACTGGCGCCTTTTTTAAATAAACTTTTTGTGGAAGCTAAAGCAGAAAAACTACAGGAACTACTAATAAAACCAAAGAAAGTTCCCAGCAAAAGACTTTTAGATTCGTCTTTTCCCATAGTTCTTTCCATGCGCTTTTCGGTCACAAAAATCTGGATACAACTACTTATCACATATCCAAGAATAAAGGCCCATAAAGCCATCCAAAAAAAACCGGCGCTGGTATACGCCGCTTCTCCCCACTTACTTAAAAAATCCTGCATTTCTACTATTTTTGGTTGATTAGTATTTTACTGTAATTTGGTATTTTTCAATCTCAAAGCATTTGCAATCACTGAAACCGAACTAAAACTCATCGCTAAAGCAGCGATCATTGGTGATAATAAAAGTCCGAAAACCGGGTATAAAACTCCGGCAGCAATCGGCACTCCAAGAGTATTATAAATTAGGGCAAAGAAGAGGTTTTGCTTAATATTTCGCATCACTTTCTTACTTAGCATCTTTGCCTTTTTCACTGCTTTTAGATCTCCTTTTACCAGGGTTATTTCGGCGCTTTCTATCGCGACATCAGTTCCGGTTCCCATAGCGATACCAATATCTGCCTGTGCCAGTGCAGGGGCATCGTTAATTCCATCGCCGGCCATCGCGACTTTTTTGCCCTCCTGCTGAAGTTTTTTTACTTCATTTTGTTTGTCTTCCGGAAGCATTCCCGCTTTAAATCCGGTTAAACCCAGTTCTTCGGCAACCGATTTTGCGGTTTTCTCATTATCGCCGGTAAACATATAAACCTCAACGCCATCGTCCATTAAAGATTTTAAGGCCTCTCTACTCGTTTTTTTAATAGGATCGGTAATCGTAAAATATCCTTCTATTTTTCCTTCTACAGAAACAAAGGATACGGTTTTGCCTTTTTCCTGTTCAGCAGTTACTTTTTTAGTAATTTCTGAAGAAATTTCAACATTTTCAGCTTGCATTAGCTTGTCGTTCCCAATGGCAACTTTTTTATTGTCTACCATTCCGGTCACTCCTTTCCCAGTAACCGAATTAAAATCTGAAGCTTCTATATATTTCAGCTCTTTTTCCTTTGCAAAATCAACCGTGGCTTTTGCCAGTGGGTGTTCACTCTGTGAATTTACCGAAGCCATAAGTTTTATAATTTCGTCTTTATTTTCTTCTGAAATCACTTCAACTTTTTCCACTTTGGGTTTGCCCTCGGTAATGGTGCCGGTTTTATCGATTATTAAAGTATCAATATCATCCATTTGCTCCAAAGCACGGGCGTTTTTAATAAGTACCCCGTTTTGTGCACCTTTTCCAACACCTACCATAACCGACATTGGTGTAGCCAAACCTAGCGCACAAGGGCAGGCAATAATTAATACCGCAATTGCATTTACAAGCGCATATACATATTGTGGTTCAGGCCCATAAATGGCCCATACAATATAAGTGATTACCGCAACAATTACCACAACGGGAACGAAATAAGCTGAAATTCTATCGGCTAATTTCTGAATAGGCGCCTGAGACCTGCTGGCATCATTCACCATCTTTATAATTTGAGAAAGCAAGGTCTCCTCCCCTACTTTTTCGGCTTTCATGGTAAAGCTTCGGTTTCCGTTAATGGTTCCTGAACTTACTTTATCGCCTTCGGCCTTATCAACCGGAATAGGTTCTCCGGTAATCATAGACTCGTCTATACTGGAGTTTCCCTTTTCAATAACTCCGTCTACGGGAATCTTATCTCCCGGTTTCACCCTTAGAATATCTCCTTTTTCAATTTCGTCTATAGAAACTTCCTTTTCTTCGCCATCAACTACTTTTATCGCTTTGTTTGGAGCTAGTTTCAGCAATTCCTTTATAGCCGAATTTGTCTTACTATGTGCCCGGGCTTCTAAGACCTGACCAAGTAGAACAAGCGTGAGAATTACCGTTGCAGCTTCAAAATAAACGTGCACGGTGCCCATTTCAGTCTTAAACTGCGGCGGAAAGAAATCGGGAAACAACATACCAAAAACACTGAAAAGCCAGGCCACACCAGCACCAATGCCAATAAGGGTAAACATATTGAGATTCCAGGTTTTTATAGATCGCCAGGCGCGCTCAAAAAACATCCAGGTAGCGTAAAATACCACGGGAATTGAAAGCCCAAACTGCGCCCAGTTCCAGTATTTCATTTCTAAGACATCATACAGAGGATTGTTCGGAATCATCTCAGACATTGCGATAATAAAAATAGGTAAGGTAAACGCAACCGCGATTTTAAACTTTTTTAGCAGCTTTTTATATGATTTGCTTTCAGACGATTCTTCGGGTTCTTTTGGCACCAGGTCCATTCCGCACTTTGGGCAGGAACCAGGACCATCCTGCTCCACTTCAGGATGCATTGGGCAGGTGTACGTTGTAGCTTGAGGTTTTAGACTGGCTTCTTCTACCAAATCCATTCCGCAAACCGGGCAATCTCCGGGTTTATCATAAGTTTTGTCTCCTTCGCAATGCATAGGGCAATAATAAACCCCAGTGCCACTTCCTTTAGTTTTTTGCTTTTCTGGTTTCGGTTTCTTTCCAGACTGGTGAATTTGGTAGTTATCACCATCATCTTTTAAGGCTTGCTGTAATTTCTCTAATGAAACATTTTCCTTGGCAACAATTCTAGCTTCTTCCTTTTCGAGATTTACCTCTGCAGATTTTACACCCTCAACTTTATTCAAAATTTCTTCAACGTGGCGCCTACAACCCATACAGGTCATTCCACTCACAGGATATGTTTGAACGTTTTCGTCTTCTGGATGAATTTGGTAGTTGCTATCTTTTAGTGCTTTCTGAAATTCTTCAATTTCAATATGTTTTTCCATCTCGATTTCGGCGGAGGATTTTTCGAGATCTACCTGGGCATTCGTTACCCCATCCACATTTTTTAAAGTATTTTCAACGTGGGCCCTGCAACCCATACAGATCATTCCAGAAATTTGATAGCTGTGTTTCATAGATTTTATTGGAGAGAAAAGGCTGTTTGAACCAATTTTACCCACGTCATGCTGAATTTGTTTCAGCATCTAAATTGAAAGAAATTAGGCCCTGAAACCAGTTCAGGGTGACGGCCAGTAAGAAAAATTCAAACAGCCTTTAAAGATTTAAATTTTAGGCTAAATATGCTTCGCAAGCTTTTGCACACTCACGGCAGGCTTTGGCGCAATCCTGACAGTGTTGGTGATCGTGCTGGCCGCATTCGTCGGCACAGGCATTACAAACTTCGATACAATACTTTACGAGTCCGTCTACATTTTTATAACCGGTAACCAATACCTGGTTAAGCGTGCTACAAACCTCTGCACAAACCCTATCGGTTCTAATGCAGTCTTTCATCATTTTCACATTGTCTTCATCAAGACATGCATCAGCACAATAATTGCAGTGGTTAATGCAATTCCCTAAGGTGCTTAGCAATTCCTCATTCCTCATAATATTGGTTTTTAATGGTTTACATCAAAGTTAAGCACTATAAACCGTAATGAGTTTTAAAATTATGGTAAGAAGTTATAAGAAAATTGAAAAATATGAGGCCAGAAAATTCCGTTTACGGACTGGAAACTCAAAAGATATATGATGTTGAAACAATCCCAAATCCCCGGGATCACAACGTTTTCAATATAAATTTTCAGAACTTGAAAGACTAAATATCGTCCAGTGGCTTTCGTTCTAAATGTCGCAGTTTATATTGCGACGGATTTAATCCAGCTTCTTTTTTGAAGAAAGTAGAAAGATAAGCGGCACTGCCAAAACCCATTTTATCGGCAATTTCTGAAATATTCAATTCATCATATTCCAGTAATTCTTTGATACGTTCTGCCTTTATCTTATTCTGAAAACTTTGAATACTTTGCCCTTCGGCTTTAGTGAAGATGGTGGTAAGATGGCTATAATCGTAATGCAGTTCTTCACTTAGAACCTGAGAAAGCTTTTTGTTTTCAAAATCTTTTCGCTCGTAAACCCATTCAATAATCAAGGATTTAATATCGTTAACAATTTTATCAGTTCTTTCAGACACGATTTCAAATCCGCTGTCATCTAGCTCTTCCTTTAAAAGCTGTAATTGAGTTTTAGAAAGTTCTTCTTTAAACTCGATCCTGCCTAAACTTATGTGTTCATATTTGAGGTTTTGTTGCTCTAAAGTATTTCTAACGCTCATCAGGCAACGATCGCAAACCATGTTTTTTATATGCAGAATATTATTTTTCAAAATCCTTTTATAAGTTAAAACCTACAGGGTTTTAAAACCCTGTAGGAATATATTTAATTATTGAATAGTAGCTTCTACCCTACCGCATTTCAGCATTTTATCGCCATAATACGGGTTAAAAATATCTTTGGAATTGGAAAACCAGTAGTCACCCTTTCCTTCAAAAGCCATTGGACAATATTGCTTATAAATCTCACCCGATTCTAAAGCGTCTTGCAAAACAGATTCCATGGCTGCGGTAAGTTTAGAGAATTCTTCTCTTTGCATATTAACATCATCACTTTCTGAAATTCGCTTAGCAACCGAAGTAATTTCTTCATTTTCACCGGCTTTTTTAGCGAGTTCAGCTGCTTTATTACTTGCAGCTTCAGCATCGGTATTTACAAAGGCGTCCTTTATTTCTACATATAAACTATAGAGTTCAGCGGTAGTTTCATCTTTAAATTCTGCCCGTAATTCTTCGCCTTTATAGGTCTCCATTTTAGCTTGATCCTCAGACTGGTGCATTTCATTTTGCATAGGTTCTGCCGGTTCATCCTTTTTTTCTTCGGCATCGCGGCAAGAGGTCATAGATAGCGATCCCACTACCAGGCTAAGCATCATCACGTTTTTAAGCTTCTTTTTCATCGTTTCTGTTTTTAATTTAATTTGCATTTATAATTATTCTTATTTAAATCGTTTTTGAATTTTTCTTATAGAAGGTGAGGAAATATACCAAAGTACAAAACCACTTAAAACGGTAATTAATCCCATTAGCGAAAAAATACGCAGTACGAGATTATTAAAATCATCCCTGCCTTCATAATCCATTGTGTGAGTCATCCATCGAAAATCGAACCAGCGCCAGTCACGGTGTCGCACTGACCTGAATGCGGCATCCTGCACCGATATATACGCTTTCAGGTCGGCAGGTTCCTTATAGGAAATCACATAGGCCGGTAAAGCACCGCCTCGATATTCGTGATGATCTCCGGTTTCATTGATTAGTTTAATCCCTGCTACCTGTAGATCTTCCCGCATGTGCTTTTTAGCAATTTTCAGGGCTTCTTCCCGGCTAATTTCTTGCCTTTTCTCTCCCGTTTTTGGATTAACTAAGCTTTGTCCGTTAATTAAATAAAAAGCTTCACCGCCAATATCTTTAAGTTCTAATGAACTTACCGGGATGTCAGACAATATTGCTCCCGGACCTTGAAGATTGGAAAAAGAAGGATTTTCAACAACCTCCTTTTTAAAATGATCCCCATGGATCTCATCAAGATCAGTCCAGCTAAAATACATCCCACTAATGGTCCACATAATGAACTGAATTCCTATAAAAAGTCCCAGGTATCTATGGGCCTGTCTTAATTTTCGAGCTGTTTTACGTTTAACCACTTTCAGGCTTTTAATTCAACAAACTTATATAAATTTTTATTTTACCGTTTTCTCAATAAATTATTCACTATACAATACTGTTATTCTTTAATTACATCGGTAACCTCCCCGCAATTAAGCATCGCACTACCGTAATAGGGATTCCTAATTTCTTCAGAAAGGCTTAACCAATCTGCACCTTTATCGTTATTTGCCATAGGGCAATGCTGAATATAAATTTGCTCATTAAAAGGCTTGAAACTTTTTGCCATCCTGATCATTTCTGCGGAAAGATCAATAAAACCGGTTCTTAAAGCTGAAATATCTTCCGAAGCTTTTAAAGCAGGTAATTCCGACTGAAGCCTATTTTTATAATTTTCCATAGCATCTGCGGCTGAATTCGAGATAACCGAATTATCCACCGCCTCAATTGCTTTTTCTAATCCGATTAGTTGCTTTTTCGCGCCTTCGAAATCATCTTCTACAAGGGTGTTTTTTAAAGCTAAATAGGAATTAAAAACTTCTTGAAGTTCCGTTTTTTCTGCTTCAGATAATTTTATTTCACTCAAATTGCTTTCCCCCTCTTCCGGCGGATTCATCATACTGGGTCTTCCGGCCAACTGCACTGCAGCATCTATCGTAAATGTTCCGTTTACCACAATTTCCTCACCTTCATTTAAACCTTCTTCAATTACATAAGAATCCCCCAGGGAAGCTCCTAAAACCACTTCCCGATACTTAAACCCGGCACCACTTTCAACATCTTCCTTTACATACACCACAGAACGTTTTCCCGTCCATAAAACAGCTGATTGGGGGATTACAATTTTCTCATTTTCCACATTTAGGCTGTTTTCTATGATTCCCGTAGCAAACATTCCCGGTTTTATACGCCTATCCTCATTATCTATTTCTACTCTCGCTGTGGCAACCCGCGTATTACTATTTAATAATGGATCTACGAAATTAACCTCACCTTCAAAAGTTTCACCGGGAAGCGATTTAATAGTGTATTCTATTTTGCTGCCTTCTTTAATCCATGACATATTGCTCTCGTAAACATCAAAAAGCACCCAAAGTTTATCCAGGTTTGCGATTTCGTAAATAGGCATTCCCCGTTCCAGGTAATCGCCCTGCTCAGCCATTAAATCGGTCACTACCCCTCCAACATCGGCGGTAATAGGAAAACGATCTATAGTCTCGCCTCTGCTTAGCATTTTATTAATTTGATTCTCGCCAATTTTCCAGTTTCTCAGCTTTTGTTTTGCGGCTTCAAAAAGTTCCGGCTGGCTTTCCCTTATCTCGGCTGCCTGTAATAATTCTTCCTGTGCAGTTACCAATTCCGGTGAATAAACGCTGGCCAAAACCTGTCCTCGATTTACTTTTTCACCAGTAAAATTAACACTTAATTGCTCAATTCTCCCGGGAATATGAGTAGACTGTGTGTAAGTGTTCCGCTCGTCTACCTCAACTTTTCCGTTAAGTCGAATTTCTTTCGAAGCATCATTTGTACCAACAATCAGGGTTTCAACATTTGCAAGTTTAAGTGCGTTTTCACTCATCACAAACATATCTGAATCCAATTCGTTTTCATTCTCAGAAACAGGAATGAGATCCATTCCACAAATTGGGCAATCGCCCGGTTCGTTTTGTCTTACTGAAGGATGCATAGAACAGGTCCAGATTTGATCTTCGCTCATTTCAGAATGATCATGCTCTTCAGCTTCTTCAGCATCATTTCCTCCTCCAAAAAACAAGTAGCCTAACAACACGCCGAGAATAAGAATTCCGGCCGCTTTCCAAATATAATTAGTTCGTTTCATCGTAGTTTTCAGTTTTAGCTGATAAATAATCCATTTTTGCCTGAGCCGTAAATCCGGCTTTCAAAGCTTCTATTTGCTGAGTTTTCAGCATTAAAACATCCTGGTTCATTCGAAGTACTTCTTCAAAATCACCATCGTTATTACTAAAAGCCGAAACCAAAAGTCTATTTACCTGGCCAGAACTTTCTATTTGCCTTTCATAAAGTTTTAGCAGCTTATCGGCCTTGTTTAAATTGTAAACAGTTTGCTCAAATTCACTTTGCAACTGATTTCTTCGAGCTTCTTTATTTTGAATTGCGGCTTCCTGCATTAGTTCGGCTTCTTTTTCTGCAGCTTTATATTTTTTTCTGAAAATTGGCAAACTCACAGAAAACATGGGCATTATTGCATCCTGCCCATTCATAGGTGGATTCGCATCTGTCCGCTTTGAAATAACCGAGTAATCCACTCCAATCCCAAAATTAGGTAAACCTGATTTTTGAGCTGTTTCTGCGCGACTTTCGTATGCCTCCCGCTCCCTATCGAATTTGGTAAGTTCAGGATGCATCTTAAAAGCTTCTTCCGCATTAACAATTTCAGCCTGTATTTCAGGATTAAAAATCAAAGTATCCTGAATAGAAACTTCGGCTTCCCGCTCTCTATTCAATAATAAATTAAACTGCTTTTTTAAACTTTCTAATTGTTCTTCTTCCAGTTCAATTTCGGTTAAAGCTTCATCCCGCTTGATATCCACTCGCACCACATTCACCATTTTTGAACTTCCGCTTCTAAATTTACTTAGGGAAAGCTCACGATAGGAATCCAGAATATCAAGGTTTTTCTCTTTTAAAGCAATAGTCTTCTCAATGGCGAAAAGCTCAGCATAGGCTTTCTTTATTTGAAAAAACAAATCAGCTCGCATTGCTAAATACTCCTGAAATCTTGCTTCTGCCAGTAAATCGGCTGCTTCTTTTTTCGTTCTTAAAGTTCCAAACCAGGGAAACATTTGCATCAGGCTAAACCTGGCTTCCTGGGCACCCAACCTGGTTTCTATCATTCTACCAAATGCGCTTACCGTAAGCGTGGGATCTGGTAAAGAAGAAACTTGTGGAGATTGCTGCAGTGCAGCCTCAAACTGCGTATAAGCCGATTGCAGCTTCGGGTTATTTTCTGCAGCTATTTGGAGATAATCTTCCAACTCCTGGGCGATCCCTACTGCTCCCCAAAGCGGAATTAGAAGCAGGCTCATAATTATTTTTTTTCTGTCTATTTTCATTATCTGATTCTTATTTCATTCAGAAATTCTAAGCCTGAATTGTTGTTGGTTCTTCTCCATTTTCGTCTGTGGAATTAGAAGAAACACTCTCCCTCCAAATAGCCTGTAAAACCGGCACCACAAAAATCGTCATAATCTGGATCACCATTCCTCCTACAATAGGGATAGCCATGGGCACCATAATATCAGAACCTTTTCCGGTTGAAGTAAGTACCGGGAAAAGGGCAATTATCGTTACCGCCGTGGTCATCATTGCGGGACGAACCCTTTTTAGACCGGCTTCCATTACCGCCTCACGAACTTCTGAAACTGTTTTTGGATTTTTGCGTTCAAAAACCTGGTGAATATAAGTTCCCATTAAAACGCCATCATCTGTAGCAATCCCAAACAAAGCGATAAAACCAACCCAAACCGCCACACTCAAGTTAATCTCGTGCATTTGGAATAGGTTGCGCATATTCGTACCGAACATATCAAAATCCATAAACCACCCCTGCCCGTAAAGCCAAATCATAATAAAGCCGCCGGCAAAGGCCACAAACACCCCAGAGAAGTGAATTGTTGATGCAATAATGCTCTTAAACTGAAAATAGAGTAACAGGAAAATGATAAGCAAACAAATAGGAATTAAGATGGCCAAACGTTTTACAGCTCGCACCTGGTTTTCATAATTTCCGGAGAATTTGTAACTGATCCCCTGGGGCACTTTCAGTTCGCCGGCATCAATTTTATCCTGAATATGCTGCTGTGCATCATTTACCACATTTACTTCTGCATAACCGTCACGTTTATCGAAGAGCACGTACCCGGTTAAAAAAGTTTCTTCACTTTTTATCATTTGCGGCCCACGTTCATACTTAAGCTCAGCGAGTTCTCCTAACGGAATTTGAGCTCCATCAGAAGTCGGTATCAAAATGTTCTTAATACTTTCTGGATCATCTCTTAATTCGCGGGGATATCTCACTCTAACCGGAAACCGCTCTCTGCCTTCTACCGTAGAGGTAATTTCCATTCCGCCAATTGCGATTTCAATAGTTTGCTGCACATCTTCAATGCTAAGTCCGTAGCGGGCAATCGCATTTCGATCTATATCAATTTCCAGGTAAGGTTTTCCAACAACGCGATCGGCAAAAACTGCTTCAGATTTAACCGAAGGCACTTCTTTTAACAATTCTTCCAGTTCCATCCCAAAATCCTGAATGGTTCTTAGATCTGGTCCGTAAACTTTTATTCCCATTGGCGCCCGCATCCCGGTTTGTAACATCACCAAACGGGTTTCTATAGGTTGTAATTTTGGTGCGGAAGTTACTCCGGGAAGTTTGGTGCGTTTGGTAATTTCATTCCAAATATCATCGGGACTGTTAATATGCTCCCGCCAGTTTCGGTAGAACCTTCCATCTTCATCTTCTACTAAATTTGCTGCGGTAACATCTCGCTGAATCCCTTCAGAATTGGTTAAAGTATCCCCGGATTTCAGAATAAATCGGTTTTGATCATCAACCTTGAAACGTTGCATTGAACCGTCTTCAGCATGAATATATTCCGATTTATAATTAATAATATTTTCAAACATAGATATTGGCGCAGGGTCTAAAGCGGTTTCAGCCCTACCTAATTTACCAACGGCAACCTCTACTTCAGGAATACTGGTTACCGCCATATCCAATTGCTTCAGGGTTTTGGTAGTTTCCTCCATCCCTGCATGTGGCATGGTGGTTGGCATCAATAAAAAGCTACCTTCGCTAAGTGAAGGCATAAATTCTTTGCCTACACCGGGAAAAGTATGTGCCATCCCACTCCAAACCTGGGTTGTTCTCACATTCCAGCCTACTTTATCAAATCCATTGGCTACAAATCCGAATAATTTTGGAAAACCAAACCAAATCATCGCTCCAAAAAAGATAGTGATTATTGGCAGACTTAGGAATTTCCCCTTATTGGTTAAACACCAATTTAAGATGGGTTCGTAAAATTTCACCACCATCATTAATATCACCAAAGTGATACTAAGCAACAGGATTACAAAGATATAATTGGCCAAAGCCGATTTCTGGAACCCAAGTGGCATCCACTCTTCAGCAAGGAAAAATATGGTAACTGCCAGAATTAAACCCGGAATAACCAAATTTGTATATTTCCCGAAAAACTGTGGATTCCTGTCTTCAACAATTTTTACAATTCCGATTAGCGTTAATGCTAATGGCAACCAAAAACTAAAAATAATGGCCAAAGCGATTCCTGAAACGATTAAAACAATATTCCAGATTCGTTGGGTCCTCCTTTTATTAACTTTAATGTTGAAAAAGAAATACGACAGCATTGGCAATACAAAAACACCAATAAGAAAAGCGGCGACCAGCGCAAATGTTTTGGTAAAAGCCAGGGGACGGAATAATTTACCCTCAGCATTTTCCATAAAGAAAACCGGGATAAAACTCACAATCGTGGTGGCTAGTGCTGTGGTTACAGCGGGAGCCACTTCAGCGGTTGCTTTGTAAATTATTCCTGCCAGTTTATTGCCACTCACATTTTTGTTTTCAGGCATTTCGAGCCATCGAATTGTGTTTTCAACAAAAACAATCCCAACATCTACCATAACTCCAATGGCAATTGCAATTCCTGAAAGCGCCACCACATTAGCATCCACGCCAAGATAGCGCATCGCGATAAAGGTCATAAGTACCGCAACAGGTAATAAACTGGAAATTAAAATAGAAGCACGCAGGTTTAAAACCAATACAATAATTACAATAATACTGATGAGTACCTCGTGAGATAGTGCCCTCTCCAGCGTGTTTATGGTTTCATTAATCAGTTGCGTTCTATCGTAGAATGGGACTATGGTTAGTTGACTTTCGGTACCATCAGCAAGGGTTTTAGATGGTAATCCCGTGGATATTTCCTGAATTTTATCTTTAGTATTTTGAATAACCGCCAGCGGATTTGAACCATAGCGAGCTACAACCACACCTCCAACAACCTCAGCACCACCTTTATCCAAAACACCACGGCGTTCAGCAGGCCCCAAACTTACCCGACCAAGATCTTTAATAAGAACAGGTGTGTTATCATTTTCGGCAACAACGGTATTTTCAATATCTTCAATCGATTCAATATACCCGAGTCCACGAACAAGGTATTCTACCTTATTCACTTCTAAAGTTTTCGCACCGGCATCACGATTAGAATTCTTTACCGCCATCATTACCTGGTTGATACCAATTCCGTAAGCTTTGAGGGCATCTGGATTTACATCGATTTGATATTCCTGCACAAATCCGCCGATAGAAGCTACTTCAGAAACTCCTTTAGCCCCGCTTAGGCCAAGCTTTACATAATAATCCTGGACTTTGCGCAATTCGTGAAGGTCCCAACCACCGGTAACATTTCCGTCTTTATCGCGTCCCTCTAAAGTGTACCAAAAAACCTGACCCAGGCCGGTAGCGTCTGGTCCTAAAGTAGGTTGAGCATCATCGGGTAACAAGCCGGCAGGAAGCGAATTCAATTTCTCTAAAACCCTGCTTCTGGACCAGTAAAATTCTACATCTTCTTCAAAAATGATGTAAATACTGGAAAAACCGAACATAGAAGAACTACGAATAGATTTCACCCCCGGAATTCCCAAAAGCGAACTGGTTAGCGGATAAGTGATTTGATCTTCTATATCCTGTGGGGAACGCCCGGGCCAATCGGTGAAAACAATTTGCTGATTTTCTCCAATATCGGGAATAGCATCTACCGGAACAGGATCACTTGGTAAAAACCCGGTGTCCCAATCAAAAGGCGCAGTTACCAGTCCCCAACCGATTAGAGAGACCAAAAGCAAAATGGAAACCAGTCGGTTATAAAGAAAATATTTTATAATCTTGTTGAACATAAATGTGGATATACATTTGATTATTTAATTCTGAGATCAAAAACAGAAGGTGAATAATCTGATTTTGAATCAATACACAACGTCAAATTGAGTTTGATTTTTCAAGATTGTTTCGAGCTAAAAATGTTATTTTAGTTGAAAAGATTCTCGATACAATTCCGATTTCTTCGGAATCACTCAAATTGACGAATAATTATAAAAAGTATATCAAATAAGGAAAACCTGGTCTTCAAGTTGTATGTCCTTGACCAGAAGTGGTGGAGAATAATTCTTAAAAGGAATGATTTCTTTTGAAAAATCTTCGAAAATAAAAATGTAAGAATAAGCGAAACCGGTTAGAAAGGCCTGTTGGTTAAGGTCTAATGCATCAAACTGATGTTTTAATTCATCCTGGCCTTCTACCGCTATTTTTTCGTTGGAACAACAGGAATCTTCAGTTGAGGTTTCCATTTCCATCCCACAGGTTTTGGCTTCAGAAAAAATAGCTGTATCTACTAAAAAGCTTCCACAGAAATGTTTATCAACCGTAAAAGAAAAGGTTGAAAACAACACCATAAATGCCATTGCTATAGAAATGCTATGTTGAAAAGCTTTTTTCATCAGTTACAAAAATAGGCAAAATTTTGAAACAAAGTACTTTTCGGTTTTTGGGAATAACTTTCAAGATTATGGGTTTTCCCGTTTTTTCAATCGGTAATAGTAAAAAGCAGGAAGTAAAATGAGAATAAATATGGGGTGAATTAAAAATCGACGAACATAAAACAATCCCATCACATTTTCCGAATTCAGATTAAAATAAAGCACGCTAAAAGCGGCAATACTAATTCCAAAAAGCAAAGTAAAAAGCAGTGCGGCAAACTTCACAATGTTTTTATCACGAAAAGCTACAAAAAGGATTAACAGCGAAATTAGGGTGTTAAGCCAGTAGCGTAAACTTATATTTAGTAATAGTTTTGAGAAGATAATTTCAGGAACTTCCATTGCTAAATGCCCGCCATAACGATAGAAATCGATTAAAGGATCGTAAAAAAGCTGATGTTCAAATAGTCTCACCAAAACCAGCAAAACAACTAAAACCCCAATACCTAAAAGTCTTAATAATTGTTTCATAGTTTTTGTTTTCGGCTGTAAATACGTACCCAGATCACCCAGAGTATAAATACGGTGCCGTAGATAATTAATGGAAAAATGATACTGTGAAGGAAGTCGGTATATTGAGGGTATTCATAAATCCCCATCGCGAGAATAGCAATTCTAATAATATTCATCACATAAATAATCACGGCACCCGCCAGTAGGTAAAGTAACGTGAGTTTTAACCTCCCGAAGAAAGAAAGTACAAAAGATGTAAATAAAATTATAATACTAATCGCATTACATCCTTCTACAATCCTGGCCAAATAAACTTCATTAACCATAAGCTTCATAGAAAGTTCTGACTGGTGCGGTAAAATTTGAGCGCTGTACCCAAAACTATTTATTAAGGCTTCACTTTGTTTTGCTACGAGGTGTGTGAAATAATCAGGGAAATAAACCGGCGACCTAAAAAACTCTAAATAGAGATTATAGATTAGAGTTAAAACCAGGTAGCTTCCCAAAAACGTAAAGATGAAACGAAGTACCGATTTATATTTAACGAATAACTTAAGCAAGTTTTGAGTTGGTTTTTAACAAATTTATATAAATATGAGCCTGTGCTTACTATTATTTTTAAATACTTTTGCACCAAAATATTAACTATGCCATTTCAGAAACTAAAACCGGAAATTAAAACGATTCTTGAAAACGATAATCTATCGGTAGACCACAGGTTATCTCAGGTTTGCGAAGTTTTAAAAGAGAATATCCCGTATTACGACTGGGTAGGTTTTTATTTTAAAAATGGTGATAAAGACGAATTGAAATTACGCTCTTTTGCCGGTGAACCTACAGATCATACTATTATTCCCTTCGGAAAAGGGATTTGCGGGCAGGTAGCTGTTTCTAATAAAAACTTTGTTGTTCCCGATGTAAAAGCACAAACCAACTATATAGCCTGTAGTATTAATGTTAAAGCTGAAATTGTTGTTCCGCTTTTCTTAAACGGTGAAAATATTGGCCAGATTGATATAGATTCTCACACCCCAGATCCATTTTCTAAAGAAGATGAAGAATTTTTAGAATGGGTAAATGAGAGGGTTGCTGAAGTTTTGAATTAAATTAATTATTTGCTTCAATAATACCGGCTATTTTTTTGTAAACGCTCTCGTCTTCGATTGTAATTCTAACTGAAGAATACATTGCCGGTTCCCCTTTAAAATCCAGAGGTTTTATAGTTTTCAAAACTTCTATTTTTGAAACTTTTTTTAAGACTTCAACTATTTTTTCAATTTTCCCCTTTTCAGGATTAACATCTAAAAGTAGCCGTTCTTCTGCGAAAGCAACAATATATAGAGGTCTTGAAGGGGATTCTTCTTTAAAATTGAAGCCTTTGAGTTCTTTCTTTTGCCGTTCAGTTTCAAAATCGCCATTTCTATAATTGAAATAGACAGCTGTATCCTGCAACATTCTATGGCGAATTTTAGCTAATTGTGCATCTAAGCCCCTGGTATTTTTAAGATTTTTCAACCACTCCTGGTTTTCCATCTTACTTAAGATAAAATCTTCCTGCGCGTTAAAGCTTTGAAAAGTAAAAAAGACAATAATAATTAATACTTCTGGAATAAATATCCTCTTCATATGCTCTCTTTAACTCAGTATAATTTTCATCCTTCGTTCTTACATTCCCGTCCTAATCGCTTCTACCGGATCTAATTTTGAAGCAGAAATTGCCGGAATTATTCCTGAAATTAAACCGATTACTGCTGAAACCGCAGTCCCTATAAACATATTCCAGGGTGAAAGCACAAACTCAAAATCTCCGGTAAATTGGGAAGCTGCGAGGGAAACTAACCAAACCAGGCCTAAGCCAACGAGTCCACCAATTATTGCAAGAATTATCGCTTCAAATAAAAATTGAAATAAAATAAATTTATTCTTCGCTCCTAAAGATTTCTGAATTCCAATGAGGTTGGTTCGCTCTTTAACGCTTACGAACATAATATTGGCAATTCCAAAGCCACCAACAAGGAGAGAAAAGCCGCTAATGATCAATCCGATAAAATTCAGTTGACCGGTGATATTGTCTATAAAATCGGCAAAGCCCTGTAGCTGGTTAACAAAGAAATTATTGATATCGCCGGGTTTTATTCCGCGGTAATTTCTAAGTTGCTGCTCTAAAACCGCTATATATTCAGCATTATCAACATCTTCTTCAGGCTTTAAAATTAACTGCGGAAACACGCCTTTGTTATTATCGCCATAAACCCTTCTGGCAATATTAACCGGGAGAAAAACCTGGCCATCCCTTGAGCCACCAAATAAACTGGAACCTTGTTTTTTAAGCACGCCAATAACCGTGAATTTACGGCCGTACATTCGCACTTCTTTCCCTAGCGGATTGAAATTTCCAAAAAGATTATTGGCAATTTCGTGGCCTAAAACAATTACCGGAGAACCACTAACCGATTCAGATTCGTTAAAGAAACGTCCCTCTTCCAGTTCTAGGGCTTCAATATCGTAATATTCGTGCGTAACTGCTCCCACGCCAACGCCTGTACTGGTAACATCTTCGTGCTTTATAGATTCATCGGGTACCCCGATGGTAAAACTTATAGATTCGGTATTGGGAAGGCTCCTTTTTAGGAATTGATATTCATCGTAAGAAACATCTGGAAATTGCTGGCGTTTCCATTGTGGAACTTCGGTAGGACCAAAAGAAAAACGCATTACTATAATAGTGCTATTATCTAAAGCGCTTAAGCTCCCTTTAATTTCCCGCTCTAAAGAATCTACCGCGGCAAGCACACCAATGATGGAAAAAATACCAATGGTAACCCCAAGCAAAGAAAGGAATGTCCTTAATTTATTGTTTTTGAGTGCATTAATCGCAAAATTAAAACTCTCTTTAAGTACACGTAAATATATCAGCATAATAAATAAAGCCCGGGACAAACCCACGAAGCATTGATTTGAAAATTAAATCTTTTTGACGCCAGCTCGACACATTTCAAATCTCATTTATTGAATAAATAAAGTCGAGATTTTTATGTGCTTAGTGGTATGACGCCCGGGTTTAAAATTCGTTACAAAATTTCTGGATAAATAAAGGAAATGCCTTTTATGTTTTTGGGTTAAATACTTACTTTTGCCACTTTAACAAACACAACACAATGAGCGACTTAAAAAAAGCAAAATCTGCTTTAATTTCTGTATTTAGTAAAGACGGCCTGGAACCTATCGTAAAAAAACTTGACGATCTGGGAATCACCATTTATTCTACCGGAGGTACCGAGAAATTTATTAAAGACCTTGGAATAAATGTAGTACCTGTAGAAGATGTAACTTCTTATCCTTCAATTTTAGGCGGAAGGGTGAAAACGCTCCACCCAAAAGTTTTCGGCGGAATTTTAAATCGCCAGGATAATGATGGTGATGTAAAAGAGCTTGCTGAGTATGAAATTCCGCAGATAGACATTGTGATTGTAGACCTTTATCCGTTTGAAAAAACTGTAGCTTCGGGAGCTTCAGAACAGGATATTATTGAAAAGATTGATATTGGCGGAATTTCACTAATTCGCGCTGCAGCAAAAAACTTTAAAGATGTGCTTTGTGTTTCTTCGGTAGAAGATTATAAAGATTTTGAAAATTTACTGGAAGAAAAAAACGGCGATACCAGCCTTGCCGATCGTAAACTTTTTGCTGGCAAAGCTTTTAATATTTCGTCGCATTACGATACAGCAATCTTCAACTATTTTAATGCTGAAGGTGAAGTAAAAGCCTATAAAGAAAGTATCCAAACCGGGAAAGAATTGCGATATGGTGAAAACCCACATCAGCAGGGAACTTTCTACGGAGATTTTGATGCCATTTTTGAAAAGCTGCACGGAAAAGAACTTTCTTACAATAATCTTCTTGACGTTGATGCAGCGGTAAACCTCATCAACGAATTTAATGGTGAAGCACCAACTTTTGCAATCTTAAAGCATAATAACGCTTGTGGTTTAGCACAACGCGATACCATTCACCAGGCTTATGTAGATTCTCTGGCGGGAGATCCTGTTTCAGCTTTTGGTGGTGTTTTGATCAGTAATGTTGAAATTGATAAAATCACGGCTGAAGAAATTCATAAATTATTCTGTGAAGTGGTAATTGCTCCTTCATATTCGAGTGAAGCCGAAGAAATCCTAAAAGGAAAAAAGAACAGGATTTTACTAATCCAGAAAGAAACTGAACTTCCGCAGAAACAAGTTCGAACTTGCTTAAATGGGGTTTTAGTTCAGGATAAAGACAATAAAACAGATGCCCTTGAAGATTTAAAAGAAGCGACAAACAATAAACCGACAGATGCCGAGTTATCTGACTTGTTGTTTGCTTCCAAAATTTGCAAACACACAAAATCCAACACTATCGTATTGGCAAAAAATAAGCAATTGTGTGCCAGCGGAACCGGACAAACTTCTCGTGTTGATGCTTTAACACATAGCATTGAGAAAGCAAGATCTTTTAAATTCGATTTGAATGGAGCGGTTATGGCCAGTGATGCTTTTTTCCCTTTTCCTGATTGTGTCGAGATTGCAGGAAATGCAGGAATTTCAGCTGTTATCCAGCCTGGAGGCTCAATAAAAGATCAGCTAAGTGTAGATTATTGCAACGAAAATAATATAGCCATGGTGATGACGGGAACACGCCATTTTAAACATTAATTTTATTACATTTACCAAACCTCAATACCGAACAAAGCATGGGATTTTTTGACTTTCTCATTGAAGAAATAGCAATAGATTTAGGAACTGCCAACACACTAATAATCCACAACGATAAAGTAGTGGTAGACAGTCCCTCTATAGTTGCACGAGACCGCACTACGGGAAAAATAACCGCAGTAGGAAAAGAAGCTGCAATGATGCAGGGAAAAACCCATGAAAACATAAAAACCATTCGCCCTTTGAAAGACGGTGTGATTGCTGATTTTGATGCCAGTGAGAAAATGCTCACCATGTTCATCAAAGAGATTCCGGCGCTTAAAAAGAAAATGTTTACTCCGGCGCTTAGAATGGTAATTTGTATTCCTTCGGGAATTACAGAGGTTGAAATGCGTGCAGTGAAAGAAAGTGCAGAGCGTGTTAACGGGAAAGAGGTTTACCTTATTCACGAACCTATGGCTGCGGCCATTGGTATTGGAGTTGATATTATGCAGCCAAAAGGGAATATGATTGTTGATATAGGTGGTGGAACTACCGAAATTGCGGTGATTGCCCTTGGCGGAATTGTATGTGATAAATCGGTTAAAATCGCCGGTGATGTTTTTACCAACGATATTGTTTACTATATGCGTACCCAGCATAACCTTTACGTAGGAGAGCGTACTGCTGAAAAAATAAAAATTCAGATTGGTGCAGCAACTGAAGATTTAGAAGTTCCTCCGGATGAAATGAGCGTTCAGGGTCGTGACCTTTTAACAGGAAAACCCAAGCAGGTAAATATTTCTTATCGTGAAATCGCCAAAGCTTTAGATAAATCTATTTTAAGGATTGAAGACGCCGTGATGGAAACCCTATCCCAAACTCCCCCAGAGCTTGCAGCCGATATTTATAATACCGGTATTTACCTTGCCGGTGGTGGATCTATGCTTAGGGGTTTAGATAAGAGATTGTCTCAAAAAACCGACCTTCCGGTTTATATTGCTGAAGATCCTTTAAGGGCGGTAGTAAGAGGAACTGGAATATGCTTGAAAAACCTTAATCGTTATAAGGGAATTTTGATAAAGTAGGAGAAGTAGTTTTATGCAGCAAATTTTCAATTTTCTTATTCGGAATAAGAATAATATTCTATTCTTATTTCTGCTGGCATTAGCTGTATTTTTTACGATTCAAACCCATTCTTTCCATAAGAGCAGTTTTATAAGCTCCGCCAATGTTGTTACCGGTGGCATCTATTCCTGGGCTAACGATTTCGATAAGTATATGCACTTAGACGAGTACAATAAGCGCTTAATGGAGGAAAACAAGCAGCTTCGTAATGTACTCACAAACTTAAACGATACAATTTCTGTAGAAAATTATACAGATACTACAAGTTTTGATGGTACTTATTATTTTAGAACTGCAAGGGTTATAAATAACAATTACGCCAAGCCCAACAACTTTCTAACCTTAAACCAGGGAAAAGAAGCCGGAATAAAATCTGAATTTGGAGTAATTACAAGCAAAGGAGTAATTGGGATCGTAGACCGGGTAAACGATAGGTTTTCACGGGTAATTTCAATCTTAAATTCAGATTCTCAAATTAACGCACAATTAAATAAAACCAGCCATTTTGGAAGTTTGATCTGGAATGGAAGAAATCCCAATATTGTTCAATTGATTGATGTGCCCCGACAGGCTCCTGTAAAAAAGGGAGACACCATAGTAACCGGAGGTAAATCCTTAATCTTTCCTGAAGGAATTCCTATTGGAAGTATTGAAGATTTTAAACTAGATCAAAGCGAAAGTTATTACAAAATTAATGTTAGGCTTTTTAATGATATGACCAACATTGGTTATGTATATGTAATTGAAAACCTGGATAGGGAAGAAATTCTGGAATTAGAGCGGGAAGATGAACAATAGTATTGTAAAAAATATCATCAGGTTTGTGGGATTAGTATTTATACAAGTGCTAATTCTTAACAACATTAATTTTCTGGGCTACATAAACCCTTATCTGTATGTATTATTTATTTTACTTTATCCTTTTAACGGAAATCAGAGTGTCTTTTTAATACTGGCTTTTCTACTAGGTTTCAGTATAGACCTGTTTGAAGACAGTGGCGGGGTTCATGCGGCAGCTTGTGTGGTTATCGCTTTTATTAGACCTAATTTGCTTCGATTCTCTTTCGGAATAAGTTATGACCACCAAAATTTAAGGCTTTCCACAACGCCTTTTGGAGCCCGATTAAGCTATATTTTTATCAGTATTATAATTCATCATTTTATCTTATTTTTCTTGGAAATGTTCAGCTTTAGTCATATAATAATAGTCCTCAAAAAAACGTTATTTTCAGGGATCTTCAGTGTTGTTATGATTATGCTAAGCCTGATTGTTTTCAATAAAAAATATAGATGAGAAAATTACTTCTTTACATTATTATACTTACCACCGGCATTATCTTTCTTGCCCGCTTGTTCTATTTGCAAATAATGGACGATTCGTTTACGGTAAGATCCCAGGATAATGCAATTGAAGTGGTGTACGATTATCCGCAGCGCGGTTATATTTCAGACCGAAACGGGAAGTTAATGGTTTCCAACCAACCTTCTTACGATGTGATGGCAATACCGCGAAATCTAAAACCTTTTGATACAACTGAATTTTGTGAAATTCTAAGTATTGAACCCGAAGAACTAGGCCACCGATTGGATAAAGCCAAAATTTATTCCCCCATTCTTCCATCGGTAATTATTCCGCAGCTAACTAAATCTGAATACGCCTATTTGCAGGAGAAAATGCGAAAATATGAAGGTTTTTATATTCAAAAACGTTCCTTAAGAGATTACCAGGTAGATCACGGCGCAAATATTTTAGGCTATATCGCACAAGTAAATCAGAAGAAAGTTAATGAAGATCCTTATTATATTTCCGGAGACCTTATTGGACGAAGTGGTGTAGAAAAAACTTATGAAGAATTGCTGCGTGGCGAAAAAGGGGTTAAATATATTCAGAAAGATAGGTTCAATAGGGATATTGGTCCTTATAAGGATGGTATTTATGATACACTTCCCACCAAAGGAAAAGACATATCCATCACCATAGACGCCCAGCTGCAGGCTTATGGAGAAAAATTAATGGAAAATAAACGAGGTGGTATCGTTGCCATAGAACCGGAAAGCGGTGAAATATTGTCTTTGGTAACGGCTCCAAATTATGACCCTGCCCTTTTGGTAGGCCGAAAAAGATCTCCAAATTACACCAGGCTTTATTATGATTCTATTGCTCAGCCTCTTTATGATCGCGGACTTTTAGCTGAATACCCACCCGGATCTCCATTTAAAGCTTTAACGGCTTTAATAGGACTGCAGGAAGGTGTAGTAGATACAGATGATAGGTTTTCCTGCAATAACGGATATAACTATGGCGCAAGAAGACCATTAGGTTGCCATGCGCACCCAAGTCCATTAGATATGGTCCCAGGAATTGCACATTCCTGTAACTCATATTTTGCCCAGGTTTATCGCAAAACCATTGAAAAGCATCCAACTCCCCAGGAAGGAATAGACACCTGGAACAAGCATTTAAAAAGTTTTGGATTGGGAGAGTTTATGGGAAATGATCTTAGTACAGGAAGACCTGGTAAAATTCCTGATGCAGAATATTATAACCAAATTTATAATTACCCAACCTATAAATGGTATTCTACCGCTACAATTTCTAATGCTATAGGGCAGGGTGAGGTTTTAATGACGCCAATTCAATTGGCAAATATGACGGCTACTATCGCAAATCGTGGCTGGTATTATACTCCGCACATTTTAAAGTCAGTTGAAGGAGATCCTATAAAAGAGGAAAAATTCAAGGTTAAGAATGAGACAAGCATAGATAGAAAACATTTTGATCCTGTAGTTGAAGGAATGCACCAGGTTTACAAAAAAGGAACAGCCAGAAGCCTGCAAATACCGGGTATTGAAATTGCCGGAAAGACGGGAACTGCAGAAAACTATACTAAAATAGATGGTAAGCGAACCCAACTTACCGACCACTCCATCTTTGTGGCCTTTGCGCCTGTAGATAATCCAAAAATAGCTATCGCCGTTTTTGTGGAAAATGGATATTGGGGAAGCCGGTATGCCGGTAGAATTGCCAGCCTAATGGTTGAAAAATATATCAAAAAAGAAATTTCCCGAACAGATATGGAAGACTGGATTTTAAGCCACAGTCTTGAAGACGAATATGCAAAACCACTAAGCGGCGAACCTTTTATAATTAATCAATAAATGGGGAAAAGCGTAACAGGATTTGATTGGATTACAATATTAATTTACCTTTTACTAGTTGGCTTTGGCTGGGCCAATATTTACTCGGCTTCCTTAACAGATGACTTTAGCAGCTTCCTCGAATTCAATCAAATTTATAGCAAACAGGGACTTTGGATTATTTTAAGCTTTTTCCTGATAATTATATTATTATCTATTGAAGGAAAGTTCTATCAGCGTTTTTCAAGTGTGATTTACGCAATTAGCCTTTTAAGTTTAGCAGGACTATTTATTTTTGGAAGTACGATTGCAGGGCAAACAGCCTGGTATCAGATTGGCTCTATTAGCATTCAACCGGCAGAATTTGCAAAAGCGGCTACTGCACTGGCCGTAGCGAAATACCTAAGCGGCATACAAACCAATATTAAAGATTTTAAGCACCAGTTAAGAGTATTCTTAATCATTGCACTACCAATGATTTTAGTGCTCTTACAACCCGATGCAGGTAGTGCTATGGTATATTTCTCTTTTGCTTTTGCCTTATATAGGGAAGGTTTGCATTTTGCTTATTTATTACTTGGGTTCTTTGCTGCATCTATATTTGTAGCAACCCTTGCTTTCGGCCCATTATGGGTAATTGGAGGAGTTCTATTAATTGCTATATTGGTTTATCTAAAAAACCTTAAAAGAAGGCCTAATATTCTGAAGTACTTGTTTTTTGCCGCAGTTGCAGTTGGATTCTCCCTTTCGGTAAATTATGTATTTGAAAATGTATTTAAACAGCACCACCGCGATAGATTTAATATTGTATTAGGGAAAGAAGTGGATTCCCGCGGAATTGGCTATAACACTAACCAAAGTGAAATTGCCATAGGTAGTGGTGGATTATTTGGAAAAGGCTGGACAGAAGGAACGCAAACCAAAGGCCATTTTGTGCCGGAACAACACACCGATTATATTTTTAGTACGGTGGGTGAAGAATGGGGCTTTTTAGGAAGTACTTTTATTCTTGCACTTTTTGTACTCCTTATGTTGCGCTTACTTTATCTGGCAGAACGACAACGTTCAACTTTTAACAGGGTTTACGGTTATGGAGTAATCGGGATAATCTTCATGCATTTCCTGGTAAACATAGGGATGGTTATTGGTATTTTTCCCACCGTAGGTATTCCCCTACCCTTTTTAAGCTACGGCGGTTCGGGGCTTTGGGCCTTCACCATTCTGCTATTTATTTTTATTAAACTGGATTCCGATAGGATGTCATTTTAATTACAGCGTTCTGCCAACAACAAAACAGCTGCAACAACCAGGATAATAAGTGGGTAAATGTATTTTCTTTTTAGCATACTGCAAATTTAAGCTTTTCGAAACAAAATTCTTTCCCCGGAAGTTCAATAGACTCCTTTAAAAGAACCTGAACCTTACAGGAAAAAAACTTTTATCTGAAAAGCCTTTGAGACTTCAACCTATATCTGATTGATTTGCTCCCATTTAATTAATTATCGCACATAAAAAAGCGCCTCATTACTGAAGCGCTTTTACTTTATTCTGTAGAACAACTAGTCTCTTACTTTCGCTAATTTATCTTCTCTTATATTATTCTTTCGCATATCAGATAGCACGTGAATTGCTTCTTCAACGTAAACATCCCTGCTTAAATTATTGTGCCAACGATCTCTTTTTTCCTTTAAAATAGTATCATTTTCGAACATCTCCTTTTCATAAGGTAAAGAAGTAAAAGTCAGGTTAGTCTTATAATCGTTTATAGAATCAAAACTTTTTGCCATTTCCTGGTTTCTTTCTGCGGTTGCCGCGTATTCTTCGAAATTAAGGGAATGAAGACTATTCTCACTTTGATCTTTAATCCATTTTGCGTGCTGCTCTATTCGCTCTAATTGCTCATTAGAGTTCATTCGGGCTTTACTTTCAGTAATAGTTTTATCAAAACCTACATAACCATCCCAAACTTCATATTTAGCTGGGTCTATCTTATCCCAGGGTAAAGGATTATCCTGATCTTTCTCTCCAATATCTACAAAGCTGTAACGATCTGGTACTACTACATCACTTTTTACGCCTTCCAATTGGGTAGAACCGCCATTCACTCGATAAAACTTTTGAGTAGTAAGTTTAAGTGCACCTACATCTCCATATTCATTACTTCTCAACCAACGGTTAAGGTCTATTACATTTTGAACGGTTCCCTTACCATAAGTTTGTTTACTTCCTATAATAATAGCACGTTTATAGTCCTGCATTGCCGCCGCCAAAATTTCTGAGGCAGATGCTGAAAGTTCGTTCACCAAAATTACAAGAGGACCATCCCAAAGAACAGACGGATCTTCATCTGAAAGCACATCTTTTCTTTGTCCGTTAGATTTAACCTGAACAATTGGTCCTTCTTCAATAAAAAGACCTGCGATATCAACAACAGTTTTTAATGATCCTCCACCATTATTTCTAAGGTCAAGGACAAGGCCGTCCATATCTTTTTCTTTTAAACGAATAATATCTTTTTTAATATCTGAAGCAGCATTACGCTCTTCATAATCTTCCATATTAAAGTAGAATTTAGGTAAATTGATTATCCCAAAATTCTTTCCTTCCTGCTCTACCATAGCAGTTTTAGCATAGGTTTCTTCAATTTCAACAATGTCACGGGTTAAAGTGATTTCCTGAATATTGCCCATTAGCTTTTTACGAACGGTTAAGGTAACCTTAGAATCTTTTGGGCCTTTAATTAGGTCTACTGCATCTTCAAGACGCATACCTACAATACTCACGGGGTCTTCTTCATCTTCCTGTTGCACTTTTAAAATCTCATCGCCCTCAGAAAGCTCTTCACTTCTCCAGGCAGGACCTCCAGATATAACTTCGGTTACGGTAATATTGTCGCTTTTCTTTTGAAGTCTGGCGCCAATTCCTTCCAGTTTTCCAGACATCGCAATATCAAATCTATCTTTATCCTGAGGAGCAAAATATAGCGTATGCGGATCAAAAGATTCAACAATTGAATTTAGATATACTGAAAAGTAATCCTTGCGCTCAAGATCATCGGTGAAATCATAATATTCATTTAAAGAATTTAAAGTAACCTCACGGGCTTCTTTTTCTAATTCTTCTTTAGATTTCATTTCATAATCTGCATCCTCTTCCTTTTTCATTTCTTCCTCTTCCACTTTGTCGTGATAAGTGATAAGGGTAGAAAATTTAAGTTGCTTTCTCCAGCGCTCCTTTAGTTCTTTTTTTGAAGATACATATTCAGCTTCAGAAAAATCTGTATTTATATCTTCGGCTTCAGAATAATCAAAAGGTTCCTCCAGAATTTCTTTATAGATTTTCCGGGCTTCTTCAGATCGCTTTAAAAGTCGGTTATAAGTAAGGTCAAAAAAGTCAATTTCCTTCTCCTTAACCTGATCGTCTATTTTATCCCTGTATTCATCAAATTCTTTAATATCACTGGCATAAAAGAATCGCTTAGACCCGTCCAGGCCTCCAAGATACTTGTCGTAAACCTCTTCAGAAAATTCGTCATTAATCTCCCTTGCATCGTAGTGCCCTTCGTTGAGAACATAGGTAATAAGGTCTATAAGAAGTTTATCTTTGTTAGGGTCGTCGAATTTTTTAGTCGTAAAACTACAGGAGGTAGCTGCCATTAAAAGCACCACCACCAAGATTTTAAAATTCCTTTTCATAAATAGCATAAATTTCATCATTAACAGCTCTCCAAAATACATTAAAAATTGTGCCAATAAAGCTAATAGGTAATAATAATTTGTTAAACTACTAAGATAAGGTTTCTTACTGAAATTACTATTTTAGCTCTATAAAAAACAGGCTATGACAAAGAAGAAACCATTAATATTGGTAACTAACGATGATGGTATTACCGCTCCCGGAATAAGAACTTTAATTGAAGTGATGAAAGAACTGGGTGATGTAGTGGTTGTGGCACCGGATAGCCCTCAAAGCGGAATGGGTCACGCCATCACCATTAGCGACACTTTATTTTGTGAGCAGGTTACTATTAAGGAGAATTATAAGCATAAAGAATACAGCTGCTCGGGCACCCCTGCAGATTGCGTTAAAATTGCCACACAGGAAATCCTGCACCGCAAACCCGATCTCTGCGTGAGCGGAATTAATCACGGCTCAAATTCTTCGATAAATGTAATTTATTCGGGAACTATGAGCGCTGCGGTAGAAGCCGGTGTAGAAGGAATTCCCGCAATTGGTTTTTCTTTATTAGATTATTCTTTAAATGCCGATTTTGAACCGGCCCGAAAATATGTGAAAGCAATTACCCGGAATGTCATTAAAAACGGTCTTCCAAAAGGAGTGGTTTTAAATGTGAATATTCCTAAACTTCCTGCTTCAGAAATTAAAGGAATGAAGGTTTGCAGGCAGGCAAATGCCCAGTGGGAAGAAGAATTTGATAAAAGAACAAATCCGCAGGGCAGGGAGTATTACTGGCTCACCGGTAAATTTGTAAATAAAGATGAAGGTGAAGATACTGATGAATGGGCGCTGGAAAAAGGTTATGTTTCGGTTGTACCTGTGCAATTTGATCTAACAGCACATCATTTTTTAGACGATTTAAATAATTGGAAGCTTAATGATTAAGCAAAACATTTTTATAGGATTTTTAACCGGAATTTCTGCTAATATTGGCGGTATTCTCCTTTACATTCTGCTTTTTTCTGAAATGGGAATAGACGAAACTTTAGACAATGCTATTGCCGAAGGTTATATTGGTAAGCTCATTGCGCTAGGAGCAATTTTAAACTTCCTGCCATTTTTTGTATTTCTTCGGAAAAAACAAATCTATCACGCAAGAGGCGTACTTTTAGCAACAATAATTGCTGCCATTACCACATTTATCTCTAAAATTGTCTAAATGAAGCCAGCAGGCTGCTGGACCCAAAAATTGGCAACGCACAGATATATGATTATAAGTCTGTGCCTAATTCCAAAATTGGGATAAAAAATTATAAAGATGAAATATTATATTATAGCAGGAGAAGCTTCGGGAGATTTGCATGCATCTAACCTGATGCGCGCTTTAAAACAAACTGATTCACAGGCTGAATTCAGATTTTGGGGTGGTGATCTTATGCAGGAACAGGGAGGCGAGCTGGTAAAGCATTATCGGGAATTGGCTTTTATGGGTTTTGTGGAAGTTCTTTTTAACCTGAAAACCATTCTCAAAAATATTTCATTTTGCAAGGAAGATATTAGCGCATATAATCCCGATGCGATCATTTTTATAGATTACCCCGGCTTTAATTTAAGGATTGCTAAGTGGGCTAAAGAGAAAGGTTACCAAACTCATTATTATATTTCACCACAAATTTGGGCATGGAAAGAAAACAGGATTGATGCGATAAAAAGGGATATAGATCATATGTATGTGATCCTACCGTTTGAAAAAGAATTTTACGAAGAAAAACACAATTTCCCTGTTCACTTTGTAGGGCATCCCCTTATCGATGCGATCGGCCAAAAAGATCTACCCAATGTAGCTGCGGTAAAGCAGGAATATCAATTAGACGAAAGGCCGATAATTGCGGTTTTGCCTGGAAGCCGAAAACAGGAGATTTCAAAAATGCTGGAAGTAATGTTAAGCATCACTCCAGATTTTCCAGAATATCAATTTGTGATTGCGGGTGCTCCGAGCCAGGATGCTGAGTTTTATGCTCCTTTTATTAAGCAGAAGAATATCAAACTCGTGATGAATAGAACATACGATGTGCTAAGCCTTTCTCACGCCGCAATGGTGACTTCAGGAACTGCTACCTTGGAAACAGCATTATTTAAAATTCCCGAAGTTGTTTGTTATAAAGGCAGCTTTGTTTCTTACCAAATCGCCCGCCGAATTGTGAACCTGGACTATATTTCGCTGGTAAACCTGATTATGAATCGCGAAGTAGTTAAAGAACTTATTCAGAACGATTTTAATACGAAAACCCTCAAAAAAGAGTTTAAGAAAATACTGGAGGAAGAAAATCGCACAAGGATCTTTAAAGATTATTTTGAACTAGAAAGAAAACTGGGCGGAAAAGGCGCCAGCGAAAAAACCGCCCAACTTATAGTAAGCGCGATTAAAAATTAATCTATGCAGAAAGTTTTTAAATTACTTTTTTTTGGCTTTTTTATCCTAAGTCTTATTTCCTGTGGAAGCTCCCGCTCAAAGGTTATTACCACTAAAAGTGAAGATAAAAGCTCTGAAAGAGTTTCTCACTCAAGAAATACTGAAATTGAACCCACGGATAAAAAAGTCTATAACATTATTTCTAAAGCCAAAAGTTTTGAAGGCACGCGCTATAAATATGGTGGTACTACTAAACAAGGCATGGATTGCTCAGGACTTATCTACACTTCATTTTTAGAAGAAGATATTGCTATTCCAAGAACTTCCCGCGAAATGTCTTTAGAGGGGAAACGCCTGTACTTAAAACAGGTAACTCCGGGTGATCTCCTATTTTTTGAAACCAATAAAAACCGAAAAGTAATTAATCATGTTGGTTTGGTGGTAGAAAGAGAGCGAGACAATATTTATTTTATCCACTCCTCCACCTCCCGTGGTGTTATTATTTCTTCCCTTTCAGAATCTTATTGGAATGGCGCTTTTGTAATGGCACGTCGAATTTTATAATTTTTAGTATCTTCAAAAGATAATTGCCGCCCTACGAAATAAAATTAATAGGGATGCAATTTCTGAATTTCACCATAATCAAAATTACAATATTCCTAATCCTGGGAATAATCACCGGTTTTTCAGTGGAAACACCCGGCATATCACTTTTTATATTTTTAGGCTTTCTTCTTTTGATTTTCTGCTTGGCATTTTTAAGGGCGCGTAAACAATTATTTGATGATATTTTCTTCGGAATATGCACGTGGAGTTTAATTTTCACCCTGGGAGTTGCGGTAGCTTATCTACATCAGCCAAAGAACCAGCCGAAACATTATATAAATCTTGAAAATACTGAACCTGAAATAATACAAATTCGTATTACCGAAAGCCTGAAACCAAACCTTTATAATGAGCCTTATCTCGCTGAAATTGAAAGGATTTTTTCAGAAGAAAGCATTATTTCAGCAAAGGGGAAAATCTTATTAAGTATTTCAAAAGATTCGCTTCACAAAGAGTTAGCACCGGGAATGAAAATAATTGTTCCATATAAACTAACAAATATTACTGAACTGCTAAATCCATATCGCTTTAATTACCGAAACTATATGCAAAAGCAGCGGGTAGAAAAACAATTGCAAGTTAGTAATTCTGAAATCCATATTTTACCAGACAAAACAGAATCCCCTGTTAGTCTTGCTTCAAATTTTAGGGAAAGGATTATTAGAAAACTTTCGGAAACTAAGATTAAGAAAAATGAATTGGCGATAATGCAGGCGCTATTACTAGGGCAAAGACAGGAAATTTCAAGGGAAATTTACGAAGAATATGCAGCGGCTGGAGCTATTCATATTTTGGCGGTTTCCGGGCTTCACGTGGGGATTATCTTACTCATTTTAAACTGGCTTTTTAAACCGCTTAATTACTTCAAAAACGGACTTATAGTAAAAACTCTGCTTTTAATTTCACTAATGTGGGGGTTCGCTGTCCTAGCCGGGCTTTCTCCCTCAGTAGTTCGGGCGGTTACTATGTTTTCTTTTATCGCTATCGGGATGCAAATGCGAAGAAAAACCAGTGTGTTAAACAGTTTATTTATTTCACTCTTTATTTTACTGCTCATTAACCCATATTTTATTTTTCAGGTAGGTTTTCAACTGAGTTATCTCGCGGTTTTTGCTATTGTCACCATTCAGCCTAAACTTTTCAAGCTTTGGCAACCCCGGTTTAAAATCACAAAATATTTCTGGGGATTAATGAGTGTAAGTATTGCAGCTCAAATTGGCGTTTTACCTTTAAGCTTATTCTATTTTCATCAATTCCCGGGCTTGTTCTTTCTTTCAAACCTGGTGGTTTTACCGGTGTTGGGAATTATCTTAGGACTGGGGATTTTGATTATTTTACTCGCTTTACTGAATTTTCTCCCCGATCTTTTAGCCCAAACCTACGGAAAGCTTATTAGCTTAATGAATCAATTTATCAGCTGGGTTGCGGGAAAAGAAGAGTTTGTTTTTAGGGATATTCATTTTAATATTTGGCAAAATTTAAGTGCCTACTTGCTTTTTTTCTTTTTCATTCTTTTAATCTATCAAAAAAGCTTCAGGAACCTGGTTTTCTTTCTCTGTGGAATTCTTTTATTTCAGGGAAGTATGTTTTATAGTAAAGTGCATAATTCTTTTCAAGAAAGTATTGTCTTTCATAAACCCAGGAAGACGATAATTGGTATTCAGAAAGATAAAAAGCTAATACTCCATCATAATTTAGAAGATGAGATTCAGCAAGAAATTCGGCTAAAAGATTATAAAACAGGAAGGGATATTCATCAAATTGAAGAGGAAGACATTCCCGATGTTTTAGCCCTTTCGGAAGCCAGTGTTTTAATTATAGACAGCAGCTCAGTTTACCAGCTTAAAGATTTTCGACCTGACCTGGTACTACTTCGGGATTCACCTAAAGTTAACTTAGAGAGGCTTATTAAGCATTTAAACCCTGAAATAATTATTGCCGATGGCAGCAATTATCATAGTTATGTAGCCCGCTGGGCAGAAACAGCCAGAAAACAAAAAGCCCGCTTTCACCATACTGGTAAAAACGGGGCTTTTCGCATCTCTACTGAACCTTAGGGTCCACTATCAACTAACACTTAAATCTTACTCGATAATCGAGACTAAATACACTTCCGATTATCTCGAAACTGAAGTTTTTTTCAACCTAACTTCGTTAAATTTTGCTAAGTTATTTTATTTAAAAGAACCTTTAAAATTCTCCTGGTATTCGGCAAAAGCTTCTTTTGAGGTCATTTTTTTATATTCATCTTTAGCAAAAAGCTTCAGATATAGTTCCAGCTGCTGAGGCGTTCTGTATCCCGGAATAGGAGCGATTAAATTCGCTTCCTCATCAAAGAAAACAAGACTGGGATAACCCGAGATTTTTAAAGCTCTTGCAAGTTGATGCGAAGAATTTCTACCTTTCTTTTCAGGATCGTATTGTGGGTTTTCAAATACCTGACCTTTAAAGTCAATTTTCTTGGGACCTTCAGCATTAAACTTCACCGGATAGTAATTCTTATTTACAAATTCAATCACATCATTATTGGTAAAAGTATTTTTATCGAGCATTTTGCAGGGACCACACCAAACGGTATAAGCATCCATAAAAATCTTTTTTGGCTCTTCTTTTTGAGCTTCCAAAGCCTCGTTCATACTCATCCAATTAATTTCCTGAGCCTGGGTGTTTATTCCTATAAACAGAAAAACTACGGTAATTATCCTAATCATATATTATTCTTAAAATTTACTCGCTAATCGAGGTTTAAATGCTCCGGGACTAGTCTCAAACCTATAATTCCTTGTGATCTTGCGCCGAGGTAATTTACATTAAACAAAAAACGTTCCTAAAATTAAGAACGTTTTTTGTTTAATGTCATTTTTAAGTTATTTACTATCTCTTTCAGTATCGGCAATTTCATATTGCTCCTGTTCCAGCATTTCCCTTTCATTATCTTCAGCACCGTGAGTAAGGCGCTTTAAAGGTTTTAGCATGAATATCACTATTAAACCAAAGACCGTAGTAAATATGGTAATACCAATAAAGGTTCTAAACTCTAATTTAGTTTGAACTTCTTCGATAACAAAATCGCCATAATATCCAACTTTATCTTCTTCCTGTCTAAAATTAAGCATCACGTGATAAGGATCCTGAGCGGTTGCCCCTTCCTCTTTCAGGTTTGCTATAATTTCTGATTTCCGCTCTTCACTTTCAAAGTTCATGAGTCCCATTACTGGCTCACCAGATTCCATATTCGTTACTGCAATCTCATTATTTTCCAGATAAACAAAACCATTAAAGGTGAAATCATTTTTATTCTGAATTATGGAGTCATTTAATTGCAGTCTATTAGCCACATCATCGGATTCTGTACTTAATTGAACAGTAGCTGGTTCCCCCTGAGAGAATTCACCAATAAGTCCCGCCATTTTATTTCCAAGTCCTGTAGCAGCAAAATAAACACCCATCATAAGGGATGCATATTTAACCGGCGCCAGTTTGGTAATAAATGAAAGCGCAACCGGGGAAGAACAAAGTTCTCCAATAGTATGTAGTAAGTAAGCCAATACCAACCAGTACATAGCCGATTTACTTTCAAATGCTGAATATTCTTGTGAAGCTATAGCCATAAATACAAAACCGAGTCCCATAATAATTACCCCGGTAGCCATTTTAAAAATTGAAGAAGCTTCTTTATTCTTCAACTTTCTTTTTGCCCAGAAATTCGCTACAATTACTCCAAAAATAATAATGAACATAGCATTTAAGGACTGAAACCAGGTTGCAGGCACTTCGTTACCAATAAGTGGCAAGGTTACCGAAAGTGTTCTGTCAGTTTTATCGGCTGCATAAATATTCATTAATCCTCCGGCCTGTTCGAAAGCTCCCCAGAAAACAACTACCAGCAGGAATGATAAGATCATAACTACATACCGGTCTTTCATTACTTGTGTAGTAAGATCCTTATACACCATAAGCATCAAAGCGATTACCAGGGTTAAAAAGATGAACAATAGACCAAACGGAATAGATTCTACAATTAGAAAATATATAGAACCTACCATCAAAATTGAAGTAATAGTAAGTTGTATAGGAGATTTTAATAGTTCACTAAACATTTTACTAAGAGAAGCTCCTTCGCTTCGCTCAACCTTAGATAAAAGGTTACCAACATTTACTAAGTATTTTTGGCCCCATAGGTAAACGATAAGTCCAAAAGCCATTGCAATACCTGCAAGTCCAAAACCATAGTGCCAGCCAATATTTTCACCAACATAACCAACAATTAAACTGGAAAGAAAAGCACCAAGATTAATTCCTATATAAAAGATAGTAAAACCTTTATCTCTTCTTATATCGCCGGGTTTATACAAACCTCCAACCATAGTAGAGATATTTGGTTTAAGCATTCCCACCCCAATAATAATTAATGCAAGTCCCGAATAAAAAGCCCACATTTCTTCCACGGCTAAAATACCATGGCCGGCTACAAGGATAATTCCACCCCATAACACCGTTTTCTTTTGGCCTAATAATTTATCGGCTATAATCCCTCCCGGAATAGAAGCCACATAAACTAACATAGTATACCAACCGTAAAGGGCGATGGCTTCACCACCTGTCCAACCAAGACCTGCGTTTCCACCGGTTGTTGCACTTACTAAATATAAAACCAGGATAGCACGCATTCCATAATAGGAAAAGCGTTCCCACATCTCAGTGAAAAATAAAATATATAAGCCTACCGGATGCCCAAATAATTCCTTTTGTGGAGCTCTGTTTGTTGCTGTTGCCATTTAGATTATAGTTTTTCTTTGATAAAATCAGTCATCATTGTGTATAGGTGTAATCTAGTGTTTCCACCGTAGATTCCGTGGTTTCTATCAGGATAGATCGCCCAGTCAAACTGTTTGTTAGCCTGTACTAAAGCTTCAACCATTCTCATGGTATTCTGAAGATGTACGTTATCATCTCCTCCACCGTGAATTAAAAGATAATCTCCTTTTAACTTTTCTACGTGATTAATTGGTGAATTTTCATCATAGCCTGAAGGATTTTCCTGTGGAGTAGTCATATATCTTTCGGTATAGATAGTATCGTAAAATCTCCAGCTAATTACCGGCGCTACAGCTATAGCCATAGAGAAAGTTTCGTTTCCTTTTAAGATGGCGTTAGAAGACATAAAGCCACCATAGCTCCATCCCCAAATTCCAATTCGGTTTTCATCTATATAATCTCTTGCTCCAAGTTTTTGTGCAGCAGCAATTTGATCTTCCACTTCGTATTTACCAAGTTCATTTTGAGTCACTTTCTTAAAATCTGCTCCCTTAAAACCTGTACCACGACCATCTACGGTTGCTATAATATAACCTTCATTAGCAAGTAACTGGTACCAGTAATCGTTTGTACCGAAGTAAGAGTTAGAAACCGACTGCGAACCTGGTCCCGAATATTGAAACATTAATAATGGATATTCTTTATTCTCGTCAAAATCGTTTGGCTTGATCATCCACATATTAAGCTCATTACCATCCACTTCAATAGTGCTTAGTTCTTTTGGAGTAAAGTTATAAGCCGCTTCTTTTTCCAGTAAAGCCGAATTATCTTTAATCTTTCTTACAAGCTTTCCATTTTTAGCATTGTGAAGTGTGAATTCATAAGGAGTTTCGGTGCTTGTGTAAGAATTGATAAAATAGGTATAGTCTGCGCTAAAATCTGCGCTGTTCATTCCTTCTTTTTCTGTTAAACGGGTTTTGTTTTTACCATTAATTTTTATGGAATATACATCGCGGTTAACGCTTCCGTTTTCTGTACTTTGATAAAAGATTTTCTTAGAATCCTCATCGTAACCATAATAGTTGGTCACTTCCCAGTTTCCTTCGGTAACCTGGTTTTCTAATTCGCCATCTTCATCATACAGGTAAATATGGTTCCAGCCATCTTTTTCGCTGGTCCAGATAAAGCTGTTATCCTCAAGAAAAGTCAGGTTGTTGGTGATATCAATATAAGCTTCATCGGTTTCGTTCATTACCACTTCAGCCTCATTATCTTCAACATCAACAAAAATTAAGTCTAAATCGTTTTGGTGTCTGTTTAAAACCTGAACGCTTAAAATTTCAGCATCCTGTGTCCACTTAATTCTTGGAATATAAAAATCTTCATAATCTCCTAATGCTACTTTTTCACTTTCTTCAGTAGCTAATTCATAAGTGTACAGGGAAACTTCAGAATTAGTTTCGCCCGCTTTCGGGTATTTAAAAACGTGCTGGGTTGGATATAAATCCTGACCAAACATATCCATTGAAAATTCCGGAACTTCGGTTTCATCAAATTTCAGATAAGCTAAATGAGTTCCGGTTTTATTCCAGTCGAAAGCTCTTACAAAAGCAAATTCTTCCTCATAAACCCAATCGGTAACCCCATTGATTATCGCATTTTTTTTACCGTCTGTTGTTACTTGCGTTTCTTCGCCTGAAGCAATATCGTAGGTATAGATATTATTTTCGAAAACATAAGCCACTTTAGAAGCATCGGGAGAAAAAGTAGGCTCCTGCACTTTATTGTCACTTAACCTGGTAAGGTTTTTATCTTCGACATCGTAGATATAGTAAATTCCGCGGGACGAGCGTCTGTAAATTTGTTCCAGTTCTGTAGAAAGTAAAATCTTATCCTCATTTTCACTAAGTTCAAATCCCTGAAATCCGGAAATTTCACTAAGATTTTCACTGTTTAATAGGCTTCTAACTTTTTCCCCGCTCTTGTAAGAATAAACATCTATACTAGTAGTATTGGCATCGCGGTCGCGATTTAAAACCAGGTATTCCTTACCATTATCTAGAGATTGTAGGGATTGTAAACGTTCCTGTCTAAAGGTGCCGTCGTAAATTTCTTCGAGGCTAATTTCTTTATCCTGCGCGTAAATTGTTGAGGTTGCTGCTATTAACAACCCAACCAGTATTTTGGAGAACTTCATAAAATTTATAGAATGAATTTTGATTGCCAAGTTTACTAAATTTTCAGCAAAAAAAGTAGGTTTTGAGTGTTAAATACTAAGGATTTGTTAAAGAAATATTCTCCTATATTTTCTAAAAACCGAAAACCCGCTTCCCTTAAATAACAATTGTATCTTTGCCCACTATAAATTAGCTTAAAAATGACAAAACCTATCAGCGGCTTTTCCAAACTTAACAAAAAGGAAAAAATAGACTGGTTGGCTGAAACCTACCTGAAAGACCGCCCCGAAGATGTGGCAATTCTTAGACAATACTGGAACGAAGATTCCAGGTTACAACAGCTACACGACGAATTTACCGAAAATACATTATCAAATTTCTACCTGCCTTTTGGCCTGGCACCGAACTTCCTGATTAACGAGGATCTTCTTGCTATTCCTATGGCTATTGAAGAAAGCTCAGTAATAGCAGCGGCAAGTAAAGCCGCGAAATTCTGGAGAACCCGTGGCGGATTTAAAGCTGAAGTTATAGACACCAAAAAGATAGGTCAGGTTCATTTTAATTTCTTCGGAAATAAAGAAAAGCTGGAGCACTTCTTTAAAATTACAAAACCAAAACTTCTGGAATCGGTAAAACCCATTACCCGAAATATGGAAAAACGCGGCGGTGGAGTTCTAGACATAAAGCTGAAGGATAAATCGTCTGAAATAGCAAATTACTACCAGCTGCATTGCGAGTTTGAAACGAAAGATTCTATGGGCGCGAATTTTATAAATTCCTGCCTCGAAAAATTTGCTGAAGTTTTTCAAGATGAAGCCCAGCAGTATACCGATTTTACTGCTGAAGAAAAGAATATCGAAATAATCATGAGTATTCTTTCCAACTATGTGCCGGAATGTTTAGTGAGAGCTGAAGTTTCCTGCCCGGTGGAAGACCTGAATGAAAATAAAGATTTAAACGGTAAAGATTTCGCGAAGAAATTTATTCAGGCAGTTAATATTGCTGAAGTTGAACCTTATCGTGCCGTGACCCACAATAAAGGAATCATGAATGGGATTGATGCCGTTGTGCTTGCTACCGGAAACGATTTTAGAGCAGTTGAAGCAGGCATTCACGCTTATGCCGCTAGAAACGGAAAATATTCCAGCTTAACACACGCCAGCATTGAAGATGGCATTTTTAAATTTTGGATAGAAATTCCATTAGCGCTGGGAACCGTTGGCGGATTAACGAGCTTGCACCCATTAGTAAAACTGGCTTTAGATATTTTACAGCAACCTACCGCCAGGGAATTAATGAAAATTGTAGCCGTTGCCGGACTTGCGCAGAATTTTGCTGCGATAAATTCCCTTACTACTACTGGAATTCAGCAAGGGCATATGAAAATGCATTTAATGAATATTTTAAATCAGCATAAAGCAACTGCAGCCGAGAAGAAAATACTTGTCAAATATTTCACGAAAAATACCGTAACCCACAGCAGCGCTGTGGAGGAATTGCAAAAATTAAGAAATTCATGAAAGAGTTTTACAGCAACGGAAAACTTTTAATTACCGGGGAATATGCGGTTTTAGAAGGCGCAAAGGCTCTGGCTATTCCCACAAAATTTGGTCAGTCGCTGGAAATTAAAGTTTCTGAAGGAAAAAACATTCAGTGGAACAGTTTTGATGAAAACGAAAAACTTTGGTTTCAGGGTAAGTTTAATTTCAAAAACGGAAAAATCGAATTGATCTCTGGGGAAGAAAATACCGGAAAAAAACTTCAACAAATATTAAATGAAGCCCATTGCCTAAACCCCGAAATATTTTCTGGAGAAAAAACCGGAATTGAAGTAAACACCCGATTGAATTTTAATAAAAAATGGGGTTTAGGGACGTCTTCAACCTTAATCAATAACATTGCAGACTGGTTTGCAATTGATGCCTACAAACTGCTTAAAAACACCTTTGGTGGCAGCGGTTATGATATAGCTGCGGCACAGAATAATCAACCGATAACTTATCAAATTACCGAACATGGCCCTTCGGTTTTAAAAGCTAATTTTTATCCTGAATTTTCAGAAAATATATTTTTCGTTTACCTAAATGAGAAAAAGAACAGCCGCGATGCAATCGCACACTATAAAACTTTACCAGAGGCAAATAAAACCGGACTTACAGAAAAAATATCTTCGCTAACAGAACAATTTATAAATTGCAAAACGCTAACTGAATTTGACCTTTTAATCAATATTCACGAGACTTTACTGGCAAAAGCATTGCAAACACCAAAAGTAAAACAAGAACGCTTCCCAGATTTCCCAGGTGCAGTTAAAAGCCTTGGTGGCTGGGGTGGCGATTTTGTGATGGTAACAGGGGGAAAAGAAGAGGTTTTTGAGTATTTCAATAAAAAAGGTTTCAAAACGATTTTTGCATTTGAGGATATTGTTCTTTAAATACCGGTGCTTAAGAGCCTAGACCCTGAAACAAGTTCAGGGTGACTAAGGGTTACAATTCACAAGATAATCTGCAAATTACTAGCAAACGAGTTAGCGTCACTCCGTTCTTAATGACATCTCTGTTTTAATTTTATTTCTAAAGATCGAAGTAAAAAACTATATAAAAAAAGCCCCAGTAAAAATTACCGGGGCTTCCTATATCTAAACGCTTATTCTACTAGTAGAATCTTGCGCGATTGTCTTCAATTTCCGCTTTTTCACGAAGTGCTTCAAACAGTCTTTCAGAAGCATTTTGTCTTCTTTGCGCAGTTTCCTGTTCTGCAATTCCGCTATAAGAATTCATAGCCGGCGCCTCATTTTTGCTTTCAAGCTCTACAACGTAAACCCCGTTATTTCCTGCGATAGGATTGCTCACACTTCCCGGTTCCAAAGCAAATACAGATCCTACTACTTCCGGTTCTCTTCCTGCACCCGGTAATGTTGGGCTGGAAAGATTTACTGCATTTGCAGTCTGTACCATTGTATTATTATTAGAAGCGATCTCCTGTAGGTCTTTACTATTAATTCTTTCTTTTAGGATTTCGGCTTTCTTTTGTTTTGTTAGAATAGGGATTACTTTAGAAGAAGCATTTTCTGCAGTCATCAAACCTTCTTTGTTCTTAGCCGTTAATTGAGCTACAACATATCCCGAAGGAATATCAAAACGTCTAATATCACCAACGCTAGCTTCATCTTCAAAAGCCCACTGAACAATTCTTCTTTGTTGCCCAACTCCCGGAATATTTTCATCCAGTGCTTTTACATTATTAACGGTTCTAATATTATAATCACCTTCATTTGCTATTTCAGCAAAATCTCCGTCACCTGCAGCAATCTCGAATTTGGTAGTTTCGTTAAACAGGTTATTTCTTGAACGTTCTGAAGCTTCTACTTCTCTTGCGATAGTTGCAATTTTAACTGCTTTTTCTCTTTCAGTTTGCTCTTCAATATGAATTACGTGATAACCAAAATCGGTTTCCACAACACCAACATCTCCCGGGTTATTCTCTAATACATAATTATCGAATTCTGGAACCATATCGCCAGGGCCAAAATAACCAAGGTCTCCCCCATCTTCACTGTTTGAACGGTCTGAAGAAAATTCAGCAGCCAATTCGTCAAACTTATCTTTATTTCCTCTTACCACATTTGCAAGGCTATCGGCTAAAGCTTCTGCTTCTGTCTTACTTCTGGTTACATCTGGAGCAAATTGCTGTCCCTGGTAAGCCACAAGAATATGACTTGCTTTTGTTGAATCTGGTATTTGTTTGGTTTCAACTAATTTTGATATTTTGAAATATCCATTATGTTGGTACGGCCCAAAAGTCTCTCCTTCTTCTATAGTAAAAAGCTCATCGGCAAATTCTGAAGGCAATTCATTTTTGAATACAAACCTATCTTCGTAAGGAAGATCTGAATTTGCTTCAACAAAATCTTCATAATCATTAGTACTATTGAAACCAGGAAGGGTATCATTGCTGCTTGTTACCGCGTTATATTCTACACGGCTATCCAGTAAAGAAGTTAAAGCTTCTTTAGCTTCCTGTACATCTTCATCTGAAGCTTTTTCTTCAAAATAAACATACCTGAGGTTTCTTGAAGCTTCTGTTTCAAACTGAGAAGAATTTTCTTTAATATAATCTCTAATTTCATCTTTAGTCACCTCAACTTCATCGTCTGAAACAGAAGAATAAGGCAATTGAACAAAACGAAGGTCTACGCTGTTATTCGCAAAACGGTAAGCCTGCTCAGCCTCGGTAATGGTAGCACCAATCCCGGCGGTTACCATAGAGAAATACATATTCTGGCGGGCCATATCACCCATATTGCTCTCCATTTGCAACCATTGCTGGTAAGCTTCCGGTTGAGTAGATCTTATGCTTGCAATATATTCACGAACACGGTTCTCGTCAAACATCCCGGCTTCGTTTCTAAAAGCAGGATTATTCCCCATTTGCATACGCATCACCTCTCTAATTTGAGCTTTACCGGCTCTTATTCCAAGCTTTTCCATTTCTTCTTTAAGAATGGTTTCGCGAAGTGTTTGTTCCCAAACCTGATTTACCGCCTGAGCAGTACTCGCATTGGAGCCCATGTTACGCTGATATGCTTCTACCTGCCTCGCAAAATCTTCCCTGCTAACCTCTTCATCATTAATAGTTGCGATGGTATTTTGATCTTTTTGCGAAGAAAAGCCGCCGTTACGAATCACATCTGCAAGGACAAAAGAAAAAAGTGCCAATGCAATGATGATGATTAAGAAAACAGAACGTTGTCTGATTTTATTTAATACTGCCATTTGTAGTTGTTATTTTATCGAAATATAGTGGGCGAAAATAATGTTTTTAACCTAATTATAAAACTTATAATTAGCAAAATATTAACTGATCGCTATTTAATCTGCAGGTTTTATTTTTAATTCTACCAATTCTATTTTGGTATTGGAAACTTCCAGTATTTTAAATAAGAAATTATCTATTTGTAATTCCTCATTTTGTTGCGGAATTTCCTCGGTATGATTTACAATATACCCTCCAAGAGTTTCATAATTTTCACCCTCGGGGATATTGAATTTATAATTTTCATTCAGGTAATCTACTTCTAACCGGGCAGAGAATTTATAATGTTCTTCAGCCAGTTCTTCTTCGGTAAGAACTATAGGGTCATGTTCGTCCTGGATTTCACCAAAAAGTTCTTCTACAATATCCTCTACGGTAATCATTCCACTGGTACCACCGTATTCATCTATAACCACGGCAATACTTTTACGCTTTTTAGTGAGGTTATTTAAAACATCTTTCACCCACATAGTTTCGGGCACAAAAACAACCGGTAACAATATAGATTTTATAGATTCCGGCTTTTTAAAAAGCTCGAATGAATGAACATAGCCAATAACATCGTCTATGGTTTCGTTATAAATTAAAAGTTTTGAAAGTCCGGTTTCTGTAAATGTGTTTACGAGATCCCTGGGAGCCTGGTGTTGATCTACCGCAATAATTTCGGTTCTTGGAACCATAACTTCCCTGGCTCGTATATCTGAAAACTGCAGGGCATTTTGAAAAATTTGAATTTCAGAATCTACTTCATCATCATCTTCGACGGTTTCCATTTGCTCATTGATGAAATTTCCCAGTTCAACTTTACTAAATGCAAGTTGCACTTCGTCTCCTTCGGTTTTAAAAAATCTTTTCAAAATAACATCTGAAACCCATATTACGAAAGAGGATATAAAACTGAAAAGCAAATAAAAGATATACGCCGGAACCGCGAAAAATTTCAACATGGTGTTCGCGTAAATTTGAAAAAACACCTTCGGAAGAAATTCAGCAGTAAGCAAAATTACAAGCGTAGAAATTATTGTTTGGGTAAATAAACTTAGGTCTACGATAAGATATTCTAAGAAAGCACTATTTAAAGGCTGAAGCCCTTCAAGCCAAAGCATAAGTAAATCGCCCATAAAAAACCCGTAAACCACCAGTGCAATGTTATTCCCCACCAGCATGGTAGCGATAAATTTCGAGGGTTTTTTGGTTAATCTCTTAAGAATAGTCGCTAGAAAATCGTTTTGGCGTTTTTCAATTTCAATATAGATCTTGTTAGAAGAAATATACGCGATTTCCATCCCGGAAAAGAAGGCAGATAAAATTAAAGAAAGGACAATGATAAGAATTTCAACTTCCATTACTCCTGCTTGTTACGCTCTTCAATTTTTCGTCTAAATCGCCTTTTAAAGAAAAACATTAAGATAGATATAACCACGAAAAAGATGAACAAATATGCTCCGCTGCGCTCAGTATTCCAGATTCTAATACTCTCATACAAGAAAAATGCAGCTATAAATAAATAAGCGTATTCAAAATATTTATAATATTTACTCATCTGATTTATTGTCTTTTATAATTTGGATTCCCACATTGGTTCTAGAGCGAAAATTACCGAAATTTTGATTAGCATCAAAACCTTCACCATCGTTGATAGCGCCATTGGGAAATTTAATAGTATTAGGCTTATCGGTAAACACCCAGTTTATATTTTGATCCCAAAACAATTGCGAGGCTTCCAGGCGCATACTATCTGCCGTAAAAATCACCACATTCCCTTGCATATCTATAAGATTAGTGCCATCGTAAATAATCCCATAATCAGAAGTTACTGTACTTTTCTCATTATTTTCGTCATAAATTTCCAACTCCAACCCCTCCGGGAATTCGCGATAAGGAAACTCTTTATTTGTAAAATCCATCATCTTGGGGCTTTTTAAATTAGCCACCATTCTGCCTGAATCGGTATACTTAAGGTTAATTCCCTCGGCTATAGCTTGTGGAGCATCACCTTCAATTTCCAAGGCACGAATCTCATTAAGATTACCCTGACATGAAAAAAGCATTGTCACGCCGGTGAGCGTGACAATGCCTGTTATTATTTCCTTATATGTTAATCTCATATTACATTTGTGGGATACGCACGGTTTCCCCAATCCAACATCCAATTTGTATTGCTTCACCGGCACTTCTACCTTGTTGAAACACATCAGATTTTTGTGGTGCTCTACCTCTATAGGCTGTAGCAGTTTGATTTGCATTAGATGCGATAGAAGGATCTACTCTTGCGGCTCTGGCAGCATAATCTGCAGCTAACCAGTAAACAGCTCTTTTATCAAAAGAAGTCTCTCCACAATTGTTAGCACTCTGGGCTATCATATTAGAGATTTGCAAATATGCATTACCTAAAGATGGTTTAGCATTAAGTGCTTTTCTATAATAATTTCTGGCTTGAGAAAAACTACCTCTTTCTTTATAGTTAGAAGCAATTCTATAGTAAATTCTAGCCTGATCGTTAGGATCTTCTTCTAATTCTGCAGCTTCGTTATAGTATTCTAAAGCTTTAGCTCTATCGCCATCGGCTTCAGCCAACTGACCTAAAGAGTAAGCAGAATTTGCAGAAGGCTCTAATTGGTGCAATGCTTCAGAAACCTGGAAGAATAATGGATCTTCGGTACAGTCTTTAGCAGACAGTCTCGCGTTAGCGTTCTGCAACCAGTTTACATCAGATTTTTTCTCTTCAAAATCTTTATTATAAAGAGGGATCAAATTATCACAATCTGCTCTTGCTCCTAATTTAGCATTGATACTTCCTTTTACAAGGTTGTAGTTTTTCAGATTGATTTCTGCATAATTAATTTGTTTTTTTTCTTTAGCAGTAAGATCTTCACCTTCTTCTTGTTTCTTCAAAAGAGGAGCTAATCTTTCAGCAGCATCATTTTCCTCTTCTTCAATTTTTGCTAACACCTTATCATAGCTATCAAAAACATCCTGAAGTTCTCTATCACCAGCATCTTGCATTTCTACCATAAGGTCGAAATACGCATACAAACCTTTAGGGCTAGTAAAGTTTTCACGATCCTCTACATAAACTTTATCAAAAGCATTATATAATTCTTCCTTAGTACCTAATTTATGGTCGTATCTTAACTGAGCGATATCAGAATAAATTTTTCCTTTAGAAGTTTTATTTGGAAACAATTCTAAACGCTCTTCCCAAAGACTAATAAGCTCTTCAATAAACTGCTCCTTTTCGGCACCTTCAGCGTTCTCAATTTTATAGTTAAGAGCACGTTCACCATATTGGAAAGTAGCCAAACTATATTTAGGGCATTCCTCCCTTACTTTCATTAAAGGTTCATAAGCGGCATCATAATTTTTAGCTTTAGCATCGTCATAAGCCAAAGCAGCCATTGTTGCACAATCATTAGACTGCGCGCTTAGAACACTTGAACCTAAAACGGCTCCCGTAATTAATGCTATAAATCTCGCTTTCATTTTCTTGTTTTATTATTGTGGTTAATTAAATTTTCTTCTTTCAAACCATCTTCTGGCTTCGGTAAGGGAAAGCCCTACTGAAAGCCTAAAGAAATCTTCCTGAATTAAACCTGAATCTGTGGTACCGCGCTGTCCATACTCAAATCCAAGGTTTATATTAGAAAATCCCGGTCCTACAGGTAGTCCAACTCCAAAAGTGATGCCAAACTCATTAATGCCCTGATTATTGATATTTAAACCTGTCTCTTCAAACCTGAATCCCGCACGGTATACAATACGGTTAAAATAATTTGTAATTGAATTATATTGCGGAATAAAATACCCACCAAATTTATACTGCGCAGCATTTGCAAAATTTGCATTTCCGCCACCGGCATTGTTTACGTCTAGATAAGAATTATCATCGGTGCTTACATACTCACCACCAAAGAACCATTTATTAGGCCTTCCCAATCCTAAACCAATTGTGTATTTAGCCGGCAGAGTTAATTCAGAGTCTGCAACATCTATATCGCGCTCTTCTACTACTGATTCGCCACCGGTTGATGAAAAAGCAATAGTGGCTAACTGCCTCGAATTTTCAGCATCTATTGTTGTAGTTGGTGAATAAGTCGCCGCTGCATGTAAATTAAGTCCATTTTTTAATTTTTGCTGAAAATCGGCACCAAAATTATAACTAAAGCCCAAAAGATCTGATCTACTCACATCCCTGGAACCTAATTGCACCTCTTCCCTAATAAGGGTTCTTCGATTTTGAAGATTTCCAAAGTTATAATTTGCATCAATCCCAAGGCTTAAAGAAGGAATCACCTGGTATCCTGCTGAAAGAAAAACTTTATTCATTCCGCCACGGCCTTCCAACCTGCTGGCAACATCTTCTCTAATATCCAGAATTTGATATCCTACCGAGGTATATGGTAAAACTCCGAAAGCAAAACCAAGATTTCCTCCTACCGGCACCCCAATTGCCAAATAGTCTAACGAAGAAACTTTTGCGTTATCTTCTGCACCATCTGAATTTAAGGTTAATCTTTCGTGAGATCCTCCCAATGCATAAGTAGTTCTTCTTAACCTCCCGTAACCGGCAGGGTTTCTAAGGTTAAGGTGTATACTGTCTGAAAACATACTTAAACCACCCATAGACCTGTTTTCTACAGTTCCTTTAAAAGTGTTAAGTCCAATTCCGTAGTAAGAATAGGGCGAAGATACATTCTCCTGAGCTGTAGCAACAACTGTAAAAAAAACAGCTACGATTACTATAAATCGTTTAATCATTGAGTCTTGTTAAATTCTAAAATGTAGTTTAATCCCTCTAAAAGAAAATTCGGGTTGGCAAATATGCCATTTTTTACCCGCTTTGACAAAATTTGCGTATCCCCTCCTGTTAAAATTATTGTTAAATATTTATAATCAGCTTTATAGCGATCAATTATTCCGTCAAGCTCGGCTGCAACCCCGTTCAAGACGCCAGATAAGATACTATTTCGGGTAGAATCACCAATTAAAGCAATGTCTTCCTCCAATTCGATTAAAGGAAGCTTGGCCGTAAAATAATGAAGTGCTTTTAATCGCATTTGCAAACCGGGAGAAATAGCTCCTCCTAAATAATCATTCCTGTCATTTTTAAAATCGAAGGTAATACAGGTTCCAGCATCAATAATTAGCAAATTTGTATTTTTATAATCCTTTACTCCTGCGCCCACCAAGGCCAACCGATCCTTTCCCAAAGTTTGAGGAGAGGTATATCTGTTTTTAAACGGAAGTTTAATGTTTTCATCTAAAACAAAGAGTTCAGTCTCTTTGTTTAGAACTTTTTCAATCTCTGAAGTATCTTTTACTACTGAAGAAAGGATAGAAAAGGCTATTTCCGGATAGTCTTTCCTTATTTTCTGAAATTTTTTAGAAAAATTTTCAAATGAACCTATGTAGGTTTTCAAAAGTTTAGCATCCTGAAAAACAGCAGCTTTAATCGAAGAATTCCCAACATCAATAATTAAATTCATAGTAATTTGGTTGTGTCAGCTAAATTACAAAAGCATTTTTTTAATTTTTCCTTTGTGAGATTATAAAAATGGATATATATTTGCAACCGCTTATAACAAAGCAACTGGTGCCTTAGCTCAGTTGGTAGAGCAAAGGACTGAAAATCCTTGTGTCCCTGGTTCGATTCCTGGAGGCACCACCTTAAAAGCCCGATGCACATAGTGTTTTCGGGCTTTTTTAATTATAGGGTGTTAGCAAATATTCGGATCAAGCCTAATTGTTGTGTTTATACAAAAATTGTAGTTAATCTATACAGGAAGAATTCTATACTTTACAAAGATGAAGCATTATTATTGGGGTTAATTAATGAATCTTGGGTAACTCTCTAAACTTTACTAAAAACAAAAAAGCCTCTTTCCGAATACACGGAAAAAAGCTTCTCATTGGTTAGCCAAATCCACACAACATAGGATATAACTGGCTAACTACACGCCCTGAATAAACAGGACAAACAACACAACTTAATTTTAGAGCAAAAATTTATTTAAAAAACTTTTGCAACAGGGTCTAAACCCAAAATTTTATTTCTATAACCGAAGAATTAATTCGGTTACTCATATTTAAGAACTATCTCTAATAAACCCTAAGGTTACAAAGAGGGCTGGCAAATATACAATATCTTCTTTTTATTAAACAAATAAAAATCTGGGTTTCCTCTGGTACAAAGTAATTACTGGGATTTAAAAAATTAAATAGAACGCAATGCACCAAAAGCCGTTGGCTTATTTTATTTTTGGGCTAAGAAGCACTTTTATTTTGTATGTTTTGGTTTAATTTTTCCGCTTTTGGCTTGTTAGGAGTTAGGAATCAAAACCGACGATAACATACAATAAACCGATTCGGTTTCTTATTTTTATGAAAAAGCTAAAGAGACCGATTTCCTTCAGCAGAGAATCAGTTTTTACAATAAAGGGCTTCAACAAAGTTCAATGCAAGTTATTAAAAAACGGAAATGGATTACAAAATGTGGAAAACCGTATTTTTTCTATAAATGGAAAACTTATTTTTGACATCTGAAAAGGGAAAAGGATTAAAAATCATGATCCGTATTCCATTATAAAAATTATCATGTTTAAAAAAGTCCTTGTTGCCGAAGATATGGACAGTATTAACCAGGCCGTCTCCATAGTTTTAAAAGATATCGGTATTGTGGACGTTTCACATTCCCAATATTGTGATCAGGCCTGGTTGAAGGCAAAAAAGGATATCCAGGATAATAATCCTTTTGATTTACTTATTTGCGACCTCTCTTTTAAACAAGATTTTAGAAAGGAAAAAATAACTTCGGGACAGGAACTTATTTCAATACTAAAAAACGAAGATCCCAACCTAAAGGTAATTGTAAATTCTATAGAAGACCATCCACAAACCGTTCGAGATTTATGGAATTCTGGTAATATCGATGCTTATGTTTGCAAAGACCGCAACGGACTTAAAGACCTGAAAGAAGCAATTAGGTGTGTAAGCAAAAATAAAAAATACAATTCACCTTCCATTGAAAAAGCACTCACACAAAAAAATCTGCTTAGCCTCAATGAATTTGAAATAAATATTGTGAAATATCTCTCCAATGGTTACACTCAGGACGAAATAGAAAGAGAACTGAAAAAGAAAAACATTAAGCCCAGCAGCAGAAGCGCCATAGAAAAGCGTTTAAAAGAGTTACGCGAAGAATTCAAGGCAAATACCAACCCGCACTTAATCGGGATAATGAAAGACCTTAAATTGATTTAAAAAAGCAATTCATCCTCTTTAGAATTTCGAAGAAAAAACAGTCGACAGCCCACACCTTCCTAATAATCCCTAGACCAACCCTATTTTCTATAAAAAAAACCACCTACTGGCTATTTCGGAGTGATGGTGCCACCTGTTTCGGTCAAACAGTGCCACTTTGAAAGATACTGCAATTATATAAAAAATTAATGTTACTCGTTCTTTAAAGCTCCTTTTCTTAGTGATTCTCCTTTGTTATGGAAAGCTATACATAACAAAGGTTATGACAACAATATGGTTATGTAAAGCCCGATGTAAAGCGTGTTGATTTATAGCATATTACGTTACAACTTTACATTTAGGCTTTACATAAAAATTATACTTTACCCAATCCTTTCAGCC
>NZ_JAIQZB010000022.1 GCF_020164555.1 Salegentibacter lacus
TTCTGTTTTAGGATCAACCGATCTCAGAGCAAGGCTACAATATTCAATAACCTGATCACAAAAATGGTTCAGGGCAATGTCACCTATCAATCGCAAATTATAAGTAACTAACTACTGACCTCTAAAAAATAATATAACAATATATCGGTAGATGATAGATAGTTTATTTAAAATTTGAGTGCCTTATATAAAACCTTTTACTCTAATTATTTTATAAATGTAATCCTCATTCTACGGAATAAGGCCGGAATTCAATAAATTTTTGCCAACGTCCCGTATAAAAACTGTGCGAACGGGCTAGCGTGATTGTCCGTAGGACAATCGGTCGTTGCAAGCGAGCACCAACTTTCGAATAAGCAATAAATATAGCATTGGTTTTATACACTGTTGTAAACTTTGGCGACACGTGTAATTGCTAAGGAATAATACGTGAAAGCAAAAATAATATTAGCTTTATTGGTTTATCTTGGAAATGATTTTCACTATTCAATATTCCGCACATTGGATTCTGATTCTTTTTCCTTTTTCCTATAGTTTTACGGGCTAATATTCCCATAACAGATCCAAAAGTTATGAAATGAAATAAAAATCTCCATAACTGGAAACTTCCACCATCAACTAAATAGTAAAACCCAGCCATTCCTAACGCGAAAGTTAATCCCGAAATAAGAAAAGTCTTTAATAACATTTTGTTTTCACTTTCATTTCTAATTCTTTGTTTTTGTCTGAAGCCCTTGTTTACAACTTCTCAATAAATGCAATGGTACATTTATTCCTTTTATAAAAATCCAAATTTAATATTTTCAAGGAATGCCTAATCTATGTAAACCATACTTTATGTACGGTTTAAGTTATTAATTTTAAAATAATTTGATCTGTAAAATTACGGTTCAACCATACATAGAGTAAGGTTGTTCCATTGGATTTAAAAAAGAGAAAATATATTTTTGTCTCTCCCACGGGTCTGTAAATTATAGCAGGGTTTATACTATAAAATTCAAAAGTATTTATGAAGCATTTAAATGTTCTGTACACTAAATTGGTATTGGTTTATCATCACAAACAGAATAAAGATAGAAAAGAAGCGGAAAAACTAGCATTTGTTGCCATTCGGAATATGTTCGGCGTAATTCTATTTTTCTCAATCATATTTCTAATCTGTATCTTGGAACTTTCCTTTAATTCCGTTGCGGTTTCAAGTTCTATAAAAAATTTCCCCAGATTGTATTCATACGGCATATTCGCAGGTTTGATTTTTTTGTATCTGCATATTATGAAATTAATCCTCCAACCAAGATTAATTATAATTGATCGCATTGAGACTAATAAGAACTTGAAAAAATATAATAGGGTTTATTTAAAGCTAATTATCGGAATGGCATTATTTGGCGGATTGTGTTTTGTTATAATTCGTTTATTGTATTTAAAGTTTTTATAAAGATGAAGCCTTTAATTCGTCGTCGATAATAAATGGTGGCCAAAATTATAGTTATTTGGACTAACCGCAAGACAATCTGGCTTTGGAAGTTACCAGGAAATTTGGATTTGAGATTGATTTAAGCCCTGTTTTAAAGATATAATGTCACCCAACAATTGTTAAGATGTTTAATTAATTTTATAAAACGATCCGTTTGAAAATTCTAAATATTCAATTCCCTTTTCTGAAGAATAAAGTATTTTACTAATTTTTGAATCAGCACTACAATTTTCGAAAACTAACACATTTGTAAAATCATCTCCTGCTAAGGAAATATTAGTAATTCTTTCTTCTATAGGTTGATCTAAAAAAATTCTACATCCTTGGCTAAAAATATATGACTCACCTCGACCGATCTCAATTGTAAATTCGCCATCATATGATTTGTTTATTTCCAGCTTAAGAGTAAAATCTTCTGAACTAAAAAATAAATGGCTGTAGGATCTTTCATATTCAGTAAATGAACAACTTTCAGGTCCAGGCTTCCATCTGTCGCTTTCTATTTTAGTCGGTGTACTCTGGGCAAGAATGATTTGGCCATCTTCATTTAAATATTCGATCTCATCGTAGCCGTTATATGGTATAAGCTCCTTTTCATAATCTGAGAGAGGATCTTCTCCAAGAACTTCTTCTTTACAACAACCTGTAAGGAGGGTGACTAAAATTATTAAATAATATTTTCTCATAGTTTTATTTCATGTTGGGTAACGCTCCGTTTAAAAACAATGCGAGCTAGCGTGAATGGTTCTCCACAGGACAAACCACTAAGCAAACAAGCACTAATTTTTGATTTTAGACAAGTTTGTAGCAAGTTATTGTTCTTCTAATTCTACCGAAATTATTTGTTGATTTTCAAGCTTAGGAATTAATACGTGATAGGTTACAGTCAGGGCTACAGCTGCCTCATTTTGAGTAAAAATTACTTTTAGAATTAAATTTTGTGTAACACAACTTTTTGAAAGTTCATAATTAATGGACTGATTGCCCTGGCTGAGTGATTTCTTTCCAATTATTAAATCATACTTAGAAAAATTTATTTCAGGAGTACAGCTAACCATATTCAATTCTTCAAAACTTTCCTGGTTTGAAATAATTAAATAATTTTCTTCAATATCAACATCGGAATATCTTATATCAGGACAGCCATATTCATTTTCTAAGCTGGTAATATTTATTTTGTTACTTGTACAATTGTCTTTTTTGCTACAGGAAAAAACCACAATTATTAGTGTAAATAGTAGAAATCTTATCTTAAAAATCATAAAATTAAATTTATATCAATATTTACTTTTGGATTAGAGAATTATATCCTTTATTTCCTTAAATTCTTTTTTTGAAACATTAATTCTTATAATTCCATTATTAGCTCTAGAACCGTACAATGCTTGGTCTATGATTTCATTACTAAAATTAATTGACTGAATTTTTCTTTCGTTTAGAAGTGGAGTAAGGCTATTAATAGTTTCTTCAGATGGATTGGCTGACATTATAACTGGCTTCATATTTTCTGAAGTAAACATATAAATAGGTCTATAAATTGTAGTAGCATTATAACCTTCTTGCTCTTTAACACCATGTGGATTTCCAGATGTTTTATAAACATTCTGATCATTTAATATTCTATTTTTAAATAATTTAATTCTACCCTTTAGATTTTCATTTTGAAAATTTAAAATCCATTCGGAATTTTGTTCTTTAGTTACTATAATATCTTGACTATAAACTAAATGAGTGAAAAAAAGTGCGAAAATTAGTAGTGTGAAATTCTTCATTTTTTTGATTTTAAATTTATTATAAAATGGGTTATACTCCTTTTAAGATGAATAATATGTAAGAAAGTTGCTTATAAAATTTACTACAATTGTAAATATGAATGCATTGGAGCATTTGTATCTTTAAAAAACCAAATTTAGGTTTTATTAGGAACTTCTTAACGATGGTAAACCTTACTATTTATACGGTTTGTATGAATAACTTAATTTTTTATACTATTCAAATTTACCATATGCGTTCAGCAATAAATCCTTAAAGCTTTAAAGGATTAGAATAAATTGAAATATCAATACCCCACTCAGCACATTAGCCCTTCGTCCCTCCAGGCTAAAGAGCTTCATTTAACAGCACCGGACACAAGTGAAAAACCGCCACCTCCATTTCACTTTTTCCGCACAAATGGCGGAAACGCTTCACTCCTTGTTCTGGTTTTCCACTTAAGTCCTCTAAATGATTTCATAATTAATTTAATTCCGCTTCCTGCTCCTTTCCTACTCTTCCATTTCCAAATTAGCATTTCCCCGACCTTCACTGCCACTACCTTTTTTCTGTAATGCAAAATACCAAAATTTAGAAGTTAGTCCAGACTGCATAAAGCCGGTCCCTTCACTCCCTTTTTATAAGTCCTTCCTAATTCTAAATCTTGAAAGTGTATCAGCATCAAAAAAAGGTAACAGTGACGGCTCTACGGGAAGTAAATCTAATAGCGGAAAAATGAAATCATACAAAATCCACAAAAAGGAAGCGGAATTAAAAAAATCAAAAAAGGAAAACGCTCAGGATACAATAAGTAAATCAGTTAAAAATCAATTATAAACCTTTAAAACTTTTAGTTATGAAAACGCTTAGAAACACAGTACAGTTAATTGGAAACGTAGGAGAAGATCCAAAATCCCACAAGTTTGAAAATGGAATGTTAGTGACCCGATTTTCTCTGGCCACCAATGAACAATTTTTTAAAGACGGAGAGAAAATTCAGGAAACCCAATGGCATCAGCTGGTCGCCTGGAGTAAGCAGGCGGAGCTTGCTAATAAGTATATCGCTAAGGGAAAGGAAATTGCTATTAAAGGCAAATTAACTTATCGCTCCTATAACAATGAAGCTGGAGAAAAACAGTACATCACAGAAATTCTGGTAAATGAGATCCTTTTATTGAACAGCTCAAAACAGGATAATAATTAATTAAAAGCAAAGAGGGCGTCATCGTCGAAAATTGCGCCCTCTTTCATTATCTAACTTTAAACAAATCAATAATGGAAACCAAAGTTAATGAAATCGCAATAAGTTATAGCGGAAGTATTAAAACAAAATTACTTCCCAAAATATCTTCTTCCCGTGATGCTGCTACCCTTCTTTTTGAGCATTGGGATAAACAAAATATTGAACTCTTTGAAAGTTTTAAAATGCTGCTCCTTAATAATTCAAATAAGGTAAAAGGTATTTACACGCTCTCTACAGGAGGCATCACCGGAACTTTAGTAGATATAAGAATCGTATTTGCTGTAGTTCTAAAGTCCGTTACGACCTCTATAATTTTAGCACATAACCATCCCTCGGGAACCCTTAAACCCAGTCAACCCGATAAATCACTAACGGAAAAGATCAAAAAAGCAGGGGAACTTTTTGATATTAAGGTATTGGATCATTTGATACTTACTCCCGATGGGGATTACTTCAGTTTTGCAGATGAAGGGATGTTATAATACACTAAAGTAAGATTTTTATAAACGGGTTATGAGCATCATGATCCGTTTTTTCTGTTTACAGAATTCTCAATTATTCTTCCAATTCTCTACAGTTTATTTCAAAGATTTTCTTTCCCAATCATAAAAAATGAGATTCCGTTTTTTACTAATTAAAGCGCTATTAAATTCAATTTAATAGTTGAAATTTTTGTCCCTGCGGGACGAAAAGGTAAAGCAAGAGGGTAACGGGCAGAACCCCGTTAAGAATCACCTTTTTGAATATAAATAACTGTTTACCAGTTATTTAAATAATTTTATTCAAGGGTCAAAATTAAAATGAAGTTGCTTTATTACTAAAAACCTTTGAAACCCATTGAGAAATGGCAGAAAATTTACTAAAAAATGGATGAAGAATATAAAAAAGAGAAGTTCGAGACTCTTAAGATCAAGACTTCCGTAGCTAAAAAATTTAGACGGTTCAGCCGGTCTTTATCTAAATCTCAATCAATGACACTATTATCGATGGTTGATTTTTTTGAAATGAATAGTATTTCTCCAAATGAAATGATGGGTCCAAAAATGGAGACTCTGGAAAACCTTATCAAAAAAAGAATAAATGCAGTAATCGCAATTTTGAAGGATATGGAGAAGAATAAAGTAAACCCCACTTTAGGCATTTTGGAAGCACTAATGGAAGCTGCTGATCCCAAAAATAACTACGAAAATCGAAAAAGAGATTATGAGCAAGACGATACTCACCCCGACTTTTATAAATAACTCGCTATGTATATCACTATTACACCACAGAAACTGGGATCAAATTATTCTCAAAGTGCCGCAGGCTTTGTTGATTACCTGGAGAAAGAAAACCAGCTTCCCGGTATGGAAAAAGATCATGAGTTTTTCTTTTATCAGAAAGAGGATGGTATTTCTCCAGAGGTGGTCATCAAGGAAATAGATGCCAACACCGCCAAGCTCAAAAAAATTGAACCGAAATTTTACTCAATAACCGTAAATCCCTCAGCATACGAACTAAAAAAACTACAAAACAACTCAGAAGCTTTAAAGCAATATACCAGGGAACTAATGAAAGATTATGCCTCCTGTTTTAACCGGGAAATTAATGGTCGTCCTGTTACCGTAAACGATATTAAATATTTCGCAAAAATCGAACACCAGAGAGCATTTAAAGGAACTGACTTTCAGGTAAAAGAAAACCAACCTTATGCTTCTAAAATATTGCAGCTTAAAAATGAGGTTCGAAAGATCGAACGTGGCGAATTGGTGGGGGATATTAAAGCCAAAGAAGTGCAGATTCTTAAACTGGAAAGGGAAGCTCCTTACCAGCAAAACCGACAACGCATTGTACAGGGAATGCTTAAGGAAGGTAACCAAAGCCATATCCATATTATTGTAAGCCGAAAAGATGCTTCCAATTCCTTTAGTTTATCCCCTGGAAGCAAATACAAAAGTTCTGAGGTGGAAATGAATGGTAAATTGATAAAAAGAGGATTTGACAGGGATCTTTTTTTTCAAAAGGCTGAAAAGACATTTGATAAGACCTTTCAGTACCAACGCAATTTCGTAGAAACTTACCAGGCCCGGAAAGACTTTATTAAAAGTCCGAAATTATATTTTTCTGCAATTGTGGGACTTCCCGCTTCAGAAAAAGCATTGGCTATGAAAATGCTTAGGGAAACCGGAATTCCGATGCTTCCTGCGGTACCACTTTCTAAAGCCCAACTAACTGTGAAATTCATTAAATCTATTCAACGAGGAATTCATTTAGCCTCAAAATCTGCATCAATAGGAATTTAAATTCATCTGCTATGGAAACAAACTTCATTAATATAATATTCTGTATTGCTATCGGAAGTGGCATTTTTTTCCGAATGTATAAATTAACGTCATTCGCTTTTCCTTTAAATTTACTGCTTTCCAGTTTATTTATTTGGGGGATTTTACCTGATGACCCGTCCTTCAAAGAAATAGCAACTATAGGTCTTTACTTAGGTTGCCCCCTTTTGTTAATTAATACCGTCCTTTATGTGTTTATACCTAAAAAAGAACCGTCAAATATTGAGATTAAATACCAGGTGCAGTTTAAAACCCAAAATGGTAGATTTCAAATCAATAATGTTAAGCGAGGGGTTTCTGTAATAGGCGCTGCAGGTAGTGGCAAAACAGAAAGTGTGGTCTATAACCTGTTGGATCATTTCAGCCGAAATTCTTTCTGTGGACTTATACACGACTATAAAGATTTCGAAATCACCGAAATGGCTTACCCTCTCTTCAGGAATCGGAATACACCGTCTTATATCCTCTCTTTTGATAAAATAATTCATCGGGTAAACCCTATTGCACCGAGATATATGGTAAATGAAGAGGATATTAATGAGGTGTCTCGAGTTTTAATTGAAAACCTCCTGGAGCAAAAAGAAACAGGTGCCACAGGAATAAATAAATTTTTTAATGATGCCGCGCAGGGATTAATTTCCGGACTTATATGGAAACTAAAAGTTTCTTTTCCTGAGTATTGTACCCTCCCTCATCTCATTGCTATTTACCAAAACCTGGACACCGATGAGCTTATTGATTTTTTGAAATCTAACCAGACTTCCCGGGCTTTTGCAGATGCTTTTATTAGTGGTAAGGATTCTGAAAGACAAACTGCCGGAGTAAAAAGCACGCTTTCTACTGCCCTGATGAAGATTAGTAGTAAACGTATTTTCATGGCACTGGCAGCAGATGATATTCCTCTCAATATTAATAATCCTCAGAATCCAGCGGTGATTTCTTTGATAAATAACCCAAAATATGACTCCTCATATTCCCCGATCATCGCCACTATAATGCATACCATTGTAAAGCAAATGAGCGTGAGGCATTCCAGGTCATCTTTCCTCCTTATTGAAGAAGCTCCAACTATAAGGCTATTAAATATGCACCGCATCCCGGCTACCTTGAGAAGTTATGATATAGCCACCGTATATGTGATGCAGGATAAAATTCAGAACGATATGATGTATGGGGACAAAGCCAGTAAGGCAATTTTAAGTAACCTGTCCTATCAGTTCTTTGGAAAAGTGAATGATCCTGACACCGCACGCTTTTACGAGCGTTTTTTCGAAATTATAAAAGATGAAACAAAAACAGTAATGCGGGGAACCGGTCTGGATTTCGATACAAAAATTTCTACCGGAGAAAAAGAGATTTATAAGGTTAGGGCTAATGTGTTTTTTAGTCTGAAACAGGGAGAATTTATTACTTATGCTGATGGAATTGATAAAAAAGTTCAATTTAAACAGCAGAATATTAAACGGGAACTACCCGATGTGACAAAGTTCTTTTCCGAGGAAGACATCAATGAAAATTATATAAAGATTTATAGAGAGGTTCGCTCAATCTGTAAGGATAAAAAAGTAAAGAAAGATCTAAAATAATCTAAATAAAGTTTCAAGTATCACAAACCAAAAAAAATTATATCTTTGTATTATACAAGATGTATAATACTATATGTTTATGAGCAAAGATTTATTACCCGATCTACTCTCCTCCTGGGAAGAAACCTATAAAAAAGGGCAATTAACTTTATGGATATTCCTGGCATTGAAAGATGGACATAAATATGTTGATGAAATCAAGAAATTTATTGAAGAAAAATCCAAAAACACTATCCAGTGTGAGGAACAGAGCCTTTATAGGAATTTACGCAAATATGAACATATTGATGTAGTAAGTTATGAAAATAGAAAGGGAAATAAAGGTCCTGATAGAAAATATTACTTCTTAACCCAAATAGGAATGGAATTACTTGAAAAATTTATTGACAGAAATATCAATTTATTTTTCAACCCTGAAATAAATAACCTTTTAAAAAAATAGATATGAAAACTCTAATAACTTCTAACCTATTAAAATTCACTTTAACTGCAACAATACTTACAATTATCTTCCGGTTTGGTTTAAGTATGTCCCTAACAAATCAAATGTTTATAGCAGTCTTTATCTGTGCAGTGTTTTATGCTGTATTAATGTTTCTTAGTGGAATGTACTTTGGGAAAAAAGAGTATTATGAGGATCTGCCAATTTATGATATCGGTTTTAGATTTCATCTTTGCACATTTTTGGCATATAACTTAATCTCATTTTTCTGGTTTATATTGGGTTTTCAATCTAGCTATGAAAATATTAGTAATATTTACATCACAGCAATAATCTGGGCAGTATTTCTAATTATTCATTTTATTTATTATTTATCACTTAGAAAATCCAGTATCAAAAACTTGGATAAAAACGACATCTTCGAATAAAGATTTTAGTTTTTAGTACTCTTGAGCTTGCCCACGATGTTAAGGAAAACCGGTTCGAACTAAAATTGCTATAATCAACAGCCCACACAGGCTTTAAGTATGGATAGAAAAGAAATACTTACACTAGTAATAATATTGAAATCCAAGGGGCCAGAAGAGTTGTTTTTGATGTTACCTTCGATTAAATTAAATTTGTGATTAGTATTGGCTCGGAAAAACATCCAGAAAATTAAAATAAGATTTGTGGGAATTGCAACCAGATTTATTTACTAAATTTATCTTTTTCCATCTAAAGCTATTCTGTCAAGTTTAATTCTATTAAAATTTGGTGTTAGATTTGAGAAGATTTAAATTTAAAAATTACCTCTTTATTAATTGAATAATTATACGATGAAAATTACCAAACCATTAATATTAATATTTTGCCTTTTTTCAAGTTTATCATTTTATGCACAAACAAAAGATTCCATAAAAAGCATATCATCTAAATTTTATACTCATGTTGGCTCTTCTGCTATAGATCAACCTTTATCTCTCAAAAAATTAAACTTCCAAAGAAGCACACCAAGCCTTGTACTATATAACAGTACAACCAACTTGTACGATATTTATTTAGATGGGAATGGCAGTTATAGCTACAGTGGCTCTAATATTAGGTTCAGACATAAATCAAATTTTTTAACTACTCTATTTCTTGGAAATGATTCTTTTACTGAAAGTAATACTCTTTTACCAAACAGTACTTTATTATTAGACGAGGACGATACTTACAGAGTACGGGATTCTTTTAATCCCCATGGGGCTTCTAATATTTCTGAAGCTCTGATAGGTGGAGTTTTAGGATTATTATTTAATTAATGCGCTATTGCGATTAATGATAAGTGAGTAAACAGAGTATTTTCAAAATAGAATTAAAATGCCAGTCAAAATTAATTGGCACAAAAAACCACCAGAACATGAACTAATCGGTGGGTTTTTGAAAATATAATGAATATCTAAAAAAACTTCCCTTGTTCCCCCTCTGTATCTTCCACAGGTTCTAAAATTTCGGGGGTATTGGTATTAATATTGCGTTTATAGATATTGGCTACCGAATGTGCTTTAAATGGTTCTCTCATAAAGCTGGTTGCCAACACTTCTTTAATTCCACTATCATTGAGATCTGGATCCAACCATTCCTTTACAAAATCAGGATCCAGAACCAGGGGCATCCTTTTTTTCTTATTATGAATTTTTTCAAAAAAATCATTAGCTTCAGTGGTTACCATGCTTACAGTCCAATAATCATCATCAATTTCGGTGTAAATTCCTGCAAAGGAAAATAGCTTCCTGCCTTCCAGGTAGCAATATTTTGGAACGGCCTTAGCTTTGAAATTGTCATTTGGATAATGGGGTTCAAAGAATCCATCGGCAAGGATTAAACAGCGTCTTTCCCTGGTTGCTTCCCTATACAATTTACTTGTCAGTAGTGATTCTCCTCTTGCATTAAGTGTGTTATAGTTTTTTCGGAATCCCTCAATATCTATCTCTTCCTTCGGAACTAAGCCCCACTCCATAGCTAAAATAGCATCCGGTTCGTTCATTGGAATACAGAACATATAAGGATGCAAATGTCCCGACAAATGATACCAGGGCTCGTAAACTTCCGGATATCGCATAATTGCGTCGGTTTGCTTTTCAATAGCCCTTAATTTTTTGGTAAGACTGGTTTCGTAACACATAATTTTAATTTTGGATTTATTCCTATTATATGGATTTTTACCTAATTTTGCTTTTCAATCTGTGACTAATGAAAATTTACGAAAAATATTCTTTACATAATTTAGTATTTCCCATTTCTTCTAACGGAATTTCTGCCGGTTTTCCCTCTCCGGCAGATGACCACCTGGAAGATCTTATTGACCTTAACCAACAGCTAATCAAGAATAAAGAAGCAACATTCTTTGGCCGGGCAGAAGGTGATAGTATGATTGGTGCCGGGATTGGTAATGGTGATTTATTGGTAATTGATAAAAGTCTAAGACCAAAAAATCAAAATATTGCAGTATGCTTTTTAGATGGTGAATTTACCGTGAAACGTATTAAAATTGAAAAGGATATTATCTGGCTGGTAGCCGAAAATGAAAAATATAAGCCAATTAAAGTGACTAGTGAAAATGATTTTGTGATCTGGGGAATTGTTACTCATTGCATTAAAGACCTATAATATGTTTGCCCTGGTAGATTGCAATAATTTCTATGCGAGTTGTGAACGCGTTTTTGATCCTTCCCTCCGGAATAAACCCGTTGTTGTGCTAAGCAATAACGATGGCTGCGTAATAGCGCGAAGTAACGAAGCTAAAGCAATGGGTATTCCTATGGGTGCACCGGCTTTTCAATTTGAGAAAGATTTTGAAGCTAAAGGAATTTCGGTTTTCTCCAGTAATTATTCCCTTTATGGAGATATGAGCGGACGGGTAATGAATATCCTATCCCAGTTCACCCCGGATATTGAAATTTACTCCATAGATGAATCTTTTCTTAAGTTTAATGGTTTTGAATTATACGATCTGGAGCGAATTGGCAAAGAGATGGTGGAAAGTGTGCTCAGGCAAACCGGTATACCTATAAGTGTTGGTCTGGCTCCTACCAAAGCTCTGGCAAAAATTGCTAATAAGATCGCCAAGAAATTTGCCGAACGCACCGGTAGTGTTTATGCAATTGATTCTGAAGAAAAGAAAGAAAAAGCACTACGCTGGACTAAAATTGGTGATGTATGGGGAATTGGCCGCCAACACGAAAAACGATTACTGGATATTAACGTAAAAAATGCCTGGGATTTTATTCAGTTACCCAATGAATATGCTCTGAAAAAAATGAGCGTAGTAGGCTTAAGACTAAAACGGGATTTATCAGGTGAAAGCACCCTGGATTTTGAAGAAGTAAAAAATAAAAAGAACATTGCAGTAACCCGAAGCTTTGAAAAAATGTACAGTGAGTTTGAGGATCTTAGGGAACGGGTAGCTACCTATGCGGCAAAGGCTGCGACAAAACTACGCAAACAGGATTCCAACTGCACCATACTCTATGTATTTCTACTTACCAATCCTTTTAGAAGCGACTTAAAGCAGTATCGCGCCAATATAGTGGTAAAACTATCCAACCCTAGCAATTCTACTATGGTATTGACCAAAGCTGCATTATATGGCCTTGAAAAGATTTTCAAGCCCGGTTACCAATACAAAAAAGCAGGAGTAATTATTATGGGAATTACACCGGCCTCTGAACGTCAGCTTTCATTGTTTTCTGCGGAAGATCCCCGACACCATATACTTATGAAAACTATAGACCGGCTAAACACTACGGAAAATGGAAAAGTAAAATTTGCTGCAATGGATCTTGGCCGAACCTGGAAAATGAAACAGGAACGGTTGTCAAACAGATACACTAGCAGGATTGATGAGATTATTCGGGTTAAGTGTAATTAAATTTTATTGTGAACAAAACTTTTCTCGAAATCGTCTTTATTAGCATTCTGCTCTCTATTTAAATAATTACTTTCCGTAATAGTATAATTGCAATAGCCAAAATTGTCGCACGAATAGAAATTCCCATAAGGACCCTTTTTAAACATCAATTTTCCTGTTGTACACCATTCACAATTGGGCCTTTCATCCTCTTGAACTTCCTTGTCAATTTCCTCTACAAATTTAGAAGGGTTTGTCAAGTCCTTTAGTAAATAAACACGTTTTTTAGCACGGGTTATGGCAACATAAAATAATCTACGTTCTTCACCATTTGGAAATTGATCTGCTGAAGAAAGTAAAATGCTCAATAATGGATCATCGGCAACTTCTGATGGGAATCCATAGGTTCCTCCTTTTCCATTAATAATTATTACGTGATCAGCTTCCAGACCTTTTGCTGAATGTACTGTCATGAAATCTAATTTTATTTGAGGACTGCTTTTTAAGTAAAATCTAAATCTGTTCAATTTAGAATCAAATCGTTGAATTATCAATTCAGAATTTTTAAATATTTTTACGTCATGATTATACCTACCCAACATCATTATTGAAGTATCTAACTTCTCGGTTTTGTTAATTATTTCTTTCAAAATTTCATCAACTACAGAGACTGCTTCTTTATTCTCATAAAATGGAAAAATACTTAAAACCTCCTCTTGGTTATCATTTCCGCTTATAAGATTTTTATTTAACTGATTCGGGTTTTTTAAAATAAATTCACTGGATAGATCAATAAGCTCTTGATTAAATCTATAGGTTTTTTCTATAAATTGCTTTTCTGTTTTTCTATTAAAACCACTTATTTCTGAACTTCCAAATCGTTTCTCAAATTCTGTAAAAAACCCAATATCACTGCCTGTAAATCGAAAAATACTTTGCCAGTCATCACCGACACAGAATAATTTAGTTTCCGGTTGAGTATCCAATAAGGACTTTACTAATCCGTAACGAGCCTGAGAAATATCTTGAAACTCATCTATGATAATATATTTATAAGGAGATTCAAATTTTCCATTACCAATAGCTTCGGTAGCCAGATTTATCATATCGCTGAAATCAATCTCCCCTCTACTATTAAGGAAATTCTCGTAAAGTTTATAGACCGGTTCAAAGATTTCCAGAAATTTTAATACTCTTTGATTATTATTGTTTTTAGCAGTTCTTTTTAAAGTCTGTATATCCTGATTATTCGACTTCAATAAAACAAGAAAAGTATAAAGTAATTGAGTTAAATCACTTATTTCCCTAGGGTGATTAGCTTTTATAAAATCCCAAAATTCCTTATCCGTCATAGGATTGAAAGTAACTCCTTTCTGAATAAGCTTTTTTTCTAATTCATCCAGCAAAACCCCATTTCCTTGTTGGTAGGAATATGTTTCGACAAGAGTTGTTCCGTTTTTCCTGTGCTCATTCTGTTTCCAATGAATCCCTTCCGTATAAATCTCCTGAGCAGATCTTTCCTGACCATCTTGAAACCAGGAAGGAACATTTCCGTCTTCGCCAATTGCAAAATGTTCAATATAAATATCACTATCTGTTAGATGGAAATCAGGTTTATACTGTCCGAATTTTTTACTCGCAGTTTTAAATTTATAGGGCTCTTCATATTTATATTTTATTCGGTTTCTAAATAAAAAATTTGCAATGTTAACTTCTTCCTGACTTTTATACTTTTCCCTAAATTTTCCCTTCCCATTTAAAAAGCTTATTTCCTTATATCCATACAACTTCTGCTCGCGAATATAATTGTAATAATCACTTTCGCTCTCAAAACTGTCCGGGTCCTTGTATGGTTTTAGATAAAAGCTTAGAAATTCGTTTAGCTTATTAAAGTATTCGTTATCTTTTTTAGCTATGGAAAGTAATTCTTCAATAAGTTCAAGGTTTTGCTTCTGGCCGAAACCAAGAATAGTAGGTTTTTCATTCCCCGCTTCTGCAATAATTTCCAAACCTAGCTTGTGAAATGTTTTCACGGGAATATTTAATTCCATTTTATCCCGAATTCTTTCATTCATTTCATCTGCCGACTTTTTTGTAAAACTGATAAGTAATATTTCATCTTTCTTATAGTCGCACTTTTCTAAAAGGTATTTTACTTTCCCGGCTATTGTGGTAGTTTTCCCGCTTCCAGCACCAGCAACTACAATATTGTTATCTTCATTTTTAATAATTGCGCTACGCTGCTGGTGATCTAAAGATTTTCCTTCAATATCATTGAAGTACTGTTGGGTTTCTTTCAATTCTTTTTTTAAAAATTCTTCATTATGAGCTATCACATTTTCAGATAGACCAGAAAAATAATTGAGAAATTTATTGAAGACTTTAGTTTCACTTTGAAAATCTGGTAAAATTTGATAATCAGAATTATTAAGGATTCCGGCCAGATTTTCTAATGGCCTTCTGTGCTGATAAATTTGATAATTAGACAAGTACTCATCTCGTCTTAAAAAATCCTCCGTAGACTTTACAAACTGAACCGCTATTGGGATGAATTTTATCAATCTTTTCTTTAACACTTCATGGGCAGCCCTTAATTCCGCCTGTTTTCTTTTATTTTTTCTAATAGTTTGAAAAATGAAATAGAAAATTAAAATGAGAAAAATAGTAAAGAAATAGTACATACGGGGGGGGGAATTAGATTGATACTGTCAAAAGTATAAATAACTCACTTATTTTTTTAAAATCAGAAAATTAATCCTATTGAAATTATTTTTTCTCATTCGCACGTAATTCTCACATCTCTTTAACTTTTAATCATTTTTGTCTAAATTGTACCCCATTAACAAGCCCTACCTTGGAACATATTGAATTTACTCAAACTATAGGGAAATTGATATGTCATTTTTGAATCGACCCCAATCAATATGAACAAGAAAGATCTTTCTGAATCTGATACCAGAGCAAATTTTATTGACCCAAAATTGGCTGAAAGCCTATGGGAATCTATTCATATTGTGCGAGAATATTATTTTACCGACGGAAGAAAGTTGTTAGGAAATAAAAGGGGAAAACGGCTTTTTCTGGATTATCTTTTAAAGTTCAACAACAAAAACCTGGCAATAGTAGAAGCAAAAAAGTTAGATGATCATCCTACTAAAGGCTTACAACAAGCGCTAGAATATGCCCAAAAGTTGAAAATTAATTTTGTATACGCCACCAATGGGAAGCGTATATACGAGTTTGACAGACAATTGGGGAAAGGCGACTATATTGAAGAATTCCCCACGCCACAAGAACTTTACGAACGTCTTTTTGGAGAGAAAAATAAACTTAAAGAAAGACTTCATAACATTCCATTTTTATTAACTGGAAATTTTGCACCTCGCTATTATCAGGAAATTGCGGTTAATAAAGTAATGGAGCATATTTCCGATGGGCACATGCGTATGTTATTAACGCTGGCAACAGGAACAGGCAAAACCTTTATTTCCTTTCAAATTGTACATAAATTGTTACAAGCAAAATGGAACTTGGAAGGTGATGATCGAAGACCTCGTATTTTATTTTTGGCTGATCGAAATGTTCTTGCCGATCAAGCAATCAATACATTCAACCCTTATGAAAAAGATGTTGTAAAAATTGATGGAGAAGAAATTCGAAAAAGAAATGGCGTAATCCCTACAAATGCTTTTATATTTTTTGCGATCTATCAGGCTATAGCAGAACGTGAAGATATCGGTGGTTACTACAAAGAATACCCGAAAGACTTTTTTGATTTAATTGTTATTGATGAGTGCCATAGAGGAAGCGCAAACGAAGAAGGTTCCTGGCGGGCGATACTAGATCATTTTAGCCCTGCAGTACATTTGGGGTTAACCGCTACCCCAAAACGCGATGATAATATAGATACCTATAAATATTTTGGAAAGCCCATTTATGAATATTCCCTAAAAGAAGGGATTCAAGATGGATTTTTAACTCCGTATAAGGTAAAACGGGTCACGACCAATATAGATGAATATATCCATACCAACGATAGCAAAATTATTCAAGGAGAGGTGACCAAAGACCGTTATGAGATCAGCGATTATAACAAAAGTATCACTATCAATCAGCGTACAGATTTAGAGGCTAAAATAATTTTACAACAAATTGGGGAAATGGAGAAAACTATCGTTTTTTGCTCCAATCAGGATCACGCCTTAGATTTAAGAGACTATATAAACAAGCATAAAAAAGTTTCAGATCCGGATTATTGCGTTCGCGTTACCAGTGATGAAGGTAAAAATGGTCGCGATTTTCTGGAAGCATTCCAAGATAACGACAAAGATATACCGGTAATTTTAACTTCCTCTAAAATGCTAACTACGGGTGTTGATGCTCGTAACGTGCGCAATGTAGTCTTAACGGCTCCCATAAGTTCTATGGTAGAGTTTAAACAAATTATTGGAAGGGGAACACGTATTTTTGAAGGAAAAGATTTCTTTACCATTATTGATTTTGTTGGAGCTTCCAATTTGTTTTATGACGCTAATTGGGACGGCGAACCAGATGTTCCTTCTGATGAAGCCGAAGGGCTCGGAGAAGAAAAGAAAGTCCGAAAAAAACGTACTCAATTAGAAGCTAAAGAAGATGGTGAAGAATACCAGCGTAAGGAAAAGCTAATTGTAGATTTGTCTAACGGCAGACAATTAAAAGTTACCGATATAGATATTCGCTATATCGATGAAAACGGAAGACCACTTACGGTAAGAGAATTTTTAGAAAAATTAATTGGAGAATTACCGGCGATTTATAAAGATGAAGCTCATTTGCGCAAAATATGGTCAAATCCAGATACCCGTGCCGATTTACTGGCTAAACTGGGGGATTTAGGTTTCGATAACGCCCAGCTAAATGATTTGCGGGATATGATTGCTTCTCCAGATTGTGATATTTTTGATGTCTTATCACATATTTCTTTTTCTTCAGAATTAATGACCCGGAAGCAACGTGTTAAATTTGTAAAAGATGATGTGCAATTTTTTGAAGTCTATAAAAACCTGGAAGCCAAAGATTTTTTGGAGTTCATTCTAAAACATTATGAAGAATATGGAATTGAAGAATTGCAACGCGATAAACTGGGAGATTTGGTAAAGCTAAAACTAGGCACATCAAAAGATGCCAAAACAGCCTTTGGGGATATGAAAACACTTCTAGGGGCCTATTACAAACTACAAGAAAATATTTATAGAGCGGGATAGACTTCCGCAGAAAAGATTAACATATCAATGAGCATACAAAACAGTATCGATAGAATTACCGATATATTACGTCGTGACGACGGTATATCTGGTGCAATGCACTATACCGAGCAAATTTCCTGGGTTCTATTTCTAAAATTCTTAAATGATTACGAAGACAATAGAGCAGATGAAGCTTTTTTAGAAGGAAAAGATTATAATTATGTACTTCGGAAAGATTTACGCTGGAATGAATGGGCGTCACCAAAAGATGAAAATGGAAAGTTAGATGTGAAACGAGCACTAACCGGAGACGATCTCATAGAATTTGTGAACAATACTTTCTTTCCGTATTTAAAAGCTTTTAAAAGCTCTACTAACGATCCTAAAACCTTAACCTATAAAATAGGTGCCATCTTTGAATATCTCGATAACCGTATAGCCAGCGGACATACCTTGCGTGAGGTTTTGGATATTATTGATGGATTAGATTTTCAAAGTAGTGATGAATTGTTTGAACTTTCACAGGTCTACGAAACTCTGTTAAAAAGTATGGGGAGTGACGGCGGTAACTCTGGTGAGTTCTATACCCCACGGGCAATTATTAAAGCTATGGTAGAAACCACGCATATTGAAGTTGGCGATACCATTTATGATGGTGCTGCAGGTAGTGGTGGTTTTCTCGTAGAAGCTTTCGATTTCCTGACTGCAGGAAAAAAGAAAGAAAAACTCTCGGCTCAAGAATGGAAAACCATACAGAATGATACATTCTTTGGGCAAGAAAAAACCAGTCTGGGTTATGTGATGGGGATGATGAATATGATTCTGCACGGTATTGAAAGTCCCAATGTTTATAAAGGGAACACCTTAACACAGAATATTCGTGATTACCAGGAGAAAGACCGGCACGATGTAATTTTGGCAAATCCACCCTTTGGAGGAAAGGAAAAGAAACAAATACAGCAAAATTTTCCGGTAGAAAGCAATGCTACTGAAATTTTATTCTTACAGCATTTTATGAAGATGCTGAAATTAGAAGGTCGTGCGGCCATAGTTATTCCGGAAGGAGTTCTGTTTCAAACCAACAATGCTTTTACTAGGGTAAAACAAACCTTATTGGAAAATTATAATGTACACACTATTTTGAGTTTACCCAGTGGTGTGTTTTTACCCTACAGTGGTGTAAAAACCAATGTTCTTTATTTTGATAGGAAAGGCGCCACCAGTGATATTTGGTATTACGATGTAACACCACCCTATAAGCTCACCAAAAATAAACCCATCGCATACGAGCATCTTAAAGAGTTTGTCCACCTTTTCCATCACCCGGAGGAACGCAATAAAACTAACGCTAAACTTCCAGTTTCTTCGAACGGAGTTGAGAAGGAATGTAACAACTGGACAGTGAACGTAGCTGAAATAAAAGACTATGATCTTAGCGCCAAAAACCCGCATAAAGTAGTAGAAGTGGTACATAAAACGCCAAAGGAACTACTGACTTCCTTTAAACAGAATGACAAGGAAATAAACTCATTAATGAACCAAATAAAAAGTTTGATTGATGGGTAAATGGCAAAAAAAAGCAATAAGTGAGGTTTATGATGTAAGAGATGGAACTCACGATAGCCCAAAATATTTAAAGGAAGGATACCCCTTAGTAACTTCAAAGAATTTAAAGAATAATGAAATTGAATTATCGAACGTAAAATATATTTCCCAAGATGATTATGATTCTATTAATAAGAGAAGTAATGTTGAAATAGGAGATGTCCTATTCGCAATGATCGGAACTATCGGCAATCCTGTTTTAATTAAAGAAGAACCAAACTATGCCATTAAAAATGTTGCTTTATTTAAAAAGAAGGATGTAAATCAAGACTCGAAGTTTTTGACTTATTACTTGGGTTTTGAGAAGACTATAGAAAAAATGACTTCTGAAGCAAGAGGTGCAACACAAAAATTTGTGGGATTGACATATCTACGAGATTTCAAAATACCCCTCCCATCGTTACCAGAACAAATAAGCATAGTCGCCAAATTAGATGGATTATTTGAGAAGATAGATCGAGCAATTGGTTTGTTAAAAGAAAACATAGCACACACAGACGATTTAATGGGTAGTATGTTGGATGGTTTATTTGATAAAATTTACGCAAACTATAAAACTGTTCCACTACTAAAGCACGTTGATTTTGTTGGTGGATCTCAGCCGCCTAAAAGTTCATTTTCATATGAAAAGAAAGAAGGTTACGTAAGATTAATTCAAATTAGGGATTACAAAAGCGATAAACATTTAGTTTATATAAAAGAGGATAGTACAAAGAAATTTTGCGAAGAAGATGATGTGATGATTGGAAGATATGGGCCACCTGTTTTTCAAATCCTGAGAGGAATAAAAGGAGCATATAATGTTGCATTAATGAAAGCAATTCCAGATGAAGAGGTTATCATAAAAGACTACTTGTATTATTTCTTGATGAATGGAAAAATCCAGAATTATATTATTTCTATATCTCAGCGTTCAGCAGGACAATCAGGAGTTAACAAAAAAGCACTCGAAGCTTATGAAATAGCAATTCCTCCAATGGAAGTTCAGAAAAAAATTGTTGCTATTATTAAGGCAGCTATTCCAAAGATTAATAAAACTCAAAACTTAACAAGACAAAATTTAGAAAATTTAAAAGCTTTAAAGAACAGTTTGTTGGATCAGGCATTTAAAGGGGAGTTGTAATTATGGATATCACAAAACTAGAAACCTTACTCGCAGACTCCCGTGAAATTGTAAATGAGCACCAGAAAAATATTATAGAAAAAGGAGAGGACTTTAATGTTTTTTCAATTCTGGATTTGGAGACAAGTGAAACTAAAACACATTCTAAATTTTTAGTGGCTCTATTAGATCCAAAAGGAAATCATTACTACAAAGAGAAATTCTTAGCCTTATTCCTTGAAGAAATCGGGTATTACAAAGAAAGAAATTTAAGCTCCGCTAGAGTAGAAACAGAATATTATTTAGGTAAAATCTCAAAAGGTTATAAAAGCGGGGGTTCCATAGATATTTTAATCACATTTCCTTCGGGAAAGGCTATAGCTATTGAAAATAAAATTAATGCAAAAGATCAAAAAAATCAATTATATAGATATAGCCAATTTAAAGGTGGTGACTGTTCATTATACTATTTAAATCTTTTTGGAAAGTCTCCCTCAAAAAAGAGTCTTCACACTTTGACAAATTCAGATTTTGAAATTATTTCCTACAATAATCAAATTTTAAAGTGGTTAGAAAAGTGTCTTTATATAACTAAAGATGGTTCTATATTGCAAAATGCCATTAAGCAATATCAGATTTTAATAAAAAACCTTACAAATACTATGGAAAAACCATTAGAGGATAATTTAAATAACCTTATAGCAAACAATCTCGAAGAGGCAAAGTACATCAATGCTCATTATCAAAAAACAGTAGATGGTATAAGAGAAAAATTCAGATTTGCGGTTATGGATAAATTAAATAGTATGCCACTGGTGGTTAAAGCTAATCTTGGCAATAAAATTCATTACAATCATTCTCAAATATGGCTAAGTTCAGATACACTAGATAGAAAAGGAGTGAAATTTGGTATAGAATCTTTTTCCGGAAAAGGTCATAAGAATGGCCGTATTTTTATAGGAATCTTCGATGTAAAAAACAATTATAGCCCTAAAAGGGATGGAGATTATAGATTAAGTGCATATTGGCCTATAGTTAGTGATATTAATACTCCAGATAATAATCCTCTAAATTTATCAAGCACTAAAATTTTGGAAGGTTTAAGTACTGATAAGATTTATTTTGAAAAAATGCTAAATGAACTTACAAAGCAAACTAAAGCATTTATAGAAGCCTATTATTCTGAAATAACTTAAACAAAAGCATACCACCATAACAACCATTTTAAAAAACAGTTTTTAATGAATAAAGAAGAATATAGCTATATTATCGTTGAGAGTTACAAACCAGAAATAAATAGAGGCTACCACGGTGAAATTCATATTAAACCAATAGCAGGGCAAGAACCTTTTACAGAAGATATGCACGTAGAATGTAATAAGGTTTTAAGTAACGAATATGACCTGGGAACTAGATTCAAAATTAAAGCAAAAATTACAAGTAGAGAAGGTAGCAAACCTTTTGCCTATAGTCATTATAAATGGCCATTTGAGGTTTTGTAACTAAAACCGTAAGTTTACAGATTATATGGGCCAGAAGGTCGGAATGTTACGTTTTATTCAGTAATACCAATTAAGATATACGTTAGTTGGGAAGGATGATACCATTCTCCAAATAATTTCCCAGAAATGTGAGAACATTGGAGGAGGTTGATAACAGTGTAATAACTGTTAGCTTCCTGAAGTTGTATTTGCTGTAAAGTGATTTGAGCATTGTTAAGATGTTTAAGAACCTAAATACAAAGATAACAATTTCTATACCTGAAAAGAGTAGCGTCGCAATAGCTCAAAAGAGTGAAAGCTTCGAGAGGCATGTACATTCTAAACCTGCTACTATTAGTATCTGGCCCTATTTTTAACTATGGAAACAGCAGACTGGTTTAAATTAAAACGATACCCACATATCGAGGAGCAATTGACCCTAAAAGATTATCAGTGGGTCAAAAAGTATGTTGAAACTCCAGAGAAAATTAGAAAACATAGTTTCCTTCCTCTAATCCATAAATGTATTGTTTCCAGAAAATATCGTGCTGATTTCTCCAGCCCTTTTAAAACTAAAAAAGGTGAACGTAAGCGAATCATAGGAAACCCCAAAATAAGACATATATATTATGCCTCACATTTAGACTCTATCGTCTTCTCTTACTATAATCACCTAATCAATAATAGCTATGAAGATTTAATTCGCACTAAAAACTTTAATAAAAGTATTGTAGCATATCGCAAATTACCTGTAGCACCTGGTTCGGATAATAACAAATGTAATATTGATTTTGCCAAAAGCACCTTTGAATTTATCAAAGCGAACAGGCAAAAAAAGCTATCTGCAATTGTTGCAGATGTAACCTCATTCTTTGACAATTTAGATCATAAAATCTTAAAAAAACAATGGTCAACGGTGCTTGGCGAAAAAACACTCCCTAAACATCATTATAATGTATTTAAAGCCTTAACTAGATTAAAATATGTGGAAGGAGATCAATTATTTGATGCATATGGCCAAACTATGCTTGTGGAAAGAGGTGTCCCAAACTCTTCTACTAAGAAACAATTAAAGCGTGTTCAAATTAAATCCAGCTCTTATTTCAAAGAGAAAAATGCGGTAGCTTTCTGCACCAAAGATGAATTTTTATCTAATAATTTGAATTTAGTTATATCTGCAAATAACAAAAAAGGAATTCCGCAAGGAAGTCCTATAAGTGCTACATTAGCCAATGTATACATGTTAGATTTTGACCAGGAAGTTTACAACAAGGTTGAATCTGTTAATGGATATTACCAAAGATATAGTGATGATTTAATTATCATTTGTGAGCAGCAGTTTGAAGATGATATTTTAAATTTTATAAGGAATCAGATCAAAAATTTAGCTAAGCTCCAAATACAGCCTAAAAAGACTGCGTTATATAGGTTTGAAGGGATTAACGGTTCTTTTAAAGGGTTTAAAATAGATGAAGACACCAAGGCTCCTAATTACGGTAAAACCCTTGAATATTTAGGCTTTTCATTTGACGGTCAGCGAGTATTAATTAAGGATGCTGGTTTTTCTAAGTATTATAGATCGATGAAAAGATCATTTAAAAAATCAACTTCCTTAGCTATTAATAGTAAAAATCCGGATAACAGAATTTTTAAATCTAGATTATATAAGCGCTTTACCCATAAAGGTGCCAAAAGGAGAAAATTATATCATCCATCCAAAAATGATCCAACTAAGTATATAGAAACTAGAAAGTATGATTGGGGAAATTATTTAAGTTATGTTTATAAGGCAAATGAAGCGATGAAACCAATTAATGAGTCCGATGTTATAAAAAGACAAAGTAGAAAATTTTGGAGAAGATTTCATCAACTAATGATGTTTCATGAAAGTAGATTGAATAGAAATTAAAAATATTGTTTACTTCAAATTTTCAATTTGCAAAAGCTTCAACTATTGAATTATATAAAAACGGAGAAACCAAGGCTGTTAAAAACAAAAAAGCCTTGAAAATCATACGATTAACAAGACTTTAAGTACTCGGGATAGGGCAGCTTCCTCATTGATTTAGAAAGGCGCCTTCTCCCCCATTCCAATTTCTGTTACTTTCCAACTTCCATTTTCCTTGATCAGTTTAAAGGTTTCCGGATTTTCCTCGTAATTCGTTTGAAACTGAACCCAGGAAATATCTCCGTTTTCGGTTTCCTGAAGAACATTAAAATTAGAATTTTCATCCTCAGCCGCCGGGAACATATCCTGGATATTCATAAAGGCCTGATAGCTTTCTTCTGTTGTATATTCTTTCAAGGTTGGAAGATCCTTTTCATAAAAACTTTCCACCACTATTTTGGCGGTTTCGGCAGGGGATTTCTCCGCTTCGGAACACGCAATAAAGATGACTAAAACTGCCATTAACAAGATTCTTTTCATAGTTATTTCAATTAGGGTTATTTATAAATCTCTTTTTTATTTTAAGTTTTATATCGCGTTCGCCTTGCTGCTCTTTTAGGTCTATTACCACAATCTTATCTTCAGCAATAGAGAATTTGGGCAGCACATAAACAAATCGACTTGTCTTTTTCTGAGGAATTATTTCCGGCACCAGATATTTATATACTGGAGAAACAGGCAGTTTCTGGATTGATTTCTTCCTTCCCTGTTTTCTTGTTTCCACAGAAATATTTAAAAATGCCGGTTCGTAATCTATGGGAGAATTATTATTAATTTCCAGCACAAAATACAATTCCGAATTGTGGAACACTATATTTTGAACCTTCAGCTCCACTCCATCTTTGCGCTTTCTTAGCTTGCCAATTCTTTGTTTGCTTCTTAATAAATGTGAACTAAAATCCTGGTAATAGGTATCTTTATCTGCTAATTCTTTTTCAGCTTTAGGGTCTGAAAAAAATGCCTGGTCATCAATGAGTTTTTCAGGAAGACCTGGAATCTCATTTCCGATTTTACCGGTTTCTGCTATAAAATAGTTTAGCTTTTCCAGCTCTTCGGAGTACTTTACAATATACGAAAAAATTGAACCGGTTGCACTGATAACCAGCAAATTACTCGCCTCTCCCGGAATAGCCTGAAGCAATCCCAGGTGTTGTTCTTTTTCTCTGTTGTAGGTGAATACAAAATTCTCTGAACCTGTTATCCCCTGCCGAATTGGTTCCGGGAAAATAAGGGCTACATTCATTCTATCGTTGGCATAGATGGTATCTAAATCTATGTTGTTCTCCTGGGCCATTCCCTTTACAAAAGCGGCCATTACGAATACGAAAATCCAAATCTGCTTTCTCATAATTTCTATTGCTTTTAGTTTCTTTTTAAAATGAGTTTATAATTATTGGTGACCTGCACCTTAACATTCCTGTTGTTTCGCTGAAATAATTGCTTAAGCCCTCCTACCTGTGGCACCCCTGCAACATTTATATCCTGGATAATATCACCTATCACTTCCTTACTGGCATCTGCACGAATATTATTCTCAATATAAATCCCTTCACTACCATCCTGAAGATCATAGGCTTTTAACTTAACGGTATAATGCGCTATGTGCTTAATTTCAATCAAAGCCCTGTTCGGTTGAAAACTGATGAATCCATAAACAGGGGTGTTTGCAGGGAACTGGATATTATTGATCATAGCGCTATCTTTCAATCTCATCTTTAACCGGTAACCGGCCTGAACAACCTGGTCTCCATCTACTTCTACCAAAATATCAGTAGCTGAATAAGTTTTCGGATTCTGAATTTCCACTTCTGGGACAGTTGCATAAAATAATTGATGCGCTAGCCTCATTTCCTGTGGTTTTGGAGAAGTTTGCGACGCATCTGGTATCTCCTGAATATCCGCTTCAAATTGTGTTTCCCATTCTTCCTCATCGTATTCATTTTCAAAGCCATAATCTTCATAGTTATTAGTGTTGACTTCATAAATGCTATCTAAGATCCTTCCCTTTTCCCGCTGTGGAAAATCAGGATCGTAATAACCCATAGAATCCAGGTATTTTTCATCATAAATGCTTGGAGTTGTAGTCTCCCTTACCTCCTTTAAAGCATTTACCGCATCAAGCTTAGACTTAAAGTCTTCCTGCTCTTGCTGGAGCTCTGGCACCAGGGTGTTTTTTAGTTCAGAAGGTTCTTCACTGTTACCGCCAAAGATCAGCACGCTGTAGGCTACTATAAATAATACAATGGTGGCCAGCACAGCGCCAAAGACAATTTTTTTCTTATCAATTTTCATCGTTCAATTTTTTTAAGGTGTTTTCAAAGTAATTGGTGATCAATAACCCGTGGGTATTGTTTGGAAAGTTTCGGTCTACGTTTATTAAGTTCCCCGATGAAATAAGTTCATACCGGTCCACTATTTTTCCACGGTTAATTTCAAAGACCGTCCTGGTCTTAAAAGTGTATGGTTCCATTTCAATATTTACTTCTGACTCAATACTTATGACTTTCTGCACGAGAGAATACTGTAGCAACCTGTTATAAACTCCATCGGACTTCTTTTGCCGGTAAACATTGTCTACAGAACTGTTTCCTAGCCAGAGTGCTTTTTCAAGGTTACGCTCATAGTTAGTAGCATCGATATTGTAGAAATAGGTATGAAAGAGATCCAGATGGGAAAGAGCTTCAACCTCCAGGTTTTCTTTCTGAGTAACCCACTTTAGCGGAATTACACTCCCGTCTGTATTTATCGCAAAAGCATTATTTAAAGCAGAGCGGTGAATGTCAAAAACCATCCATCCAAAATATAGGCTGGAAATTATTGCCCCACATACGGCAGTGAGGACTATAAATCGGTTTATTTTTAAAACCGAGTAAATACTTCTATATGGTGTTTTCATTTTCTTAATTTTTGGTGTGACTAATTGATATTAATTATAGGCTTAGCGGTTGAGTGATTCTTACCTATCCAGTAAAAAGTCTTATTGTAAATGAGGTAGCTCGGGTGTAGAGCTTAAACTTTAGAAATACGATAAATGCGATAGACCCTGCTTCGACTATAATTCGAATAATATTATTGTCTGTAGATGTACCCAATAGGTTAGACCAAAAGTTGGTATTGATTTCTGCATATAAATTGTTGACGAATACATTCACCAGAAAGAAAGCCGGCACCAGCATATATACTGCGGCATATAACCTAAAGAAGTTATAGGCCATCCCCCTGAACTTTTCAAAAACAGCAAGGCTAATCACCAGTGGAAAGAAAGCCTGCATAATCCCTAAAAGGAAAAAGCGTTCTGCCAGAAATAATGGGTAGATAAATAAATCTATCACCCATAAGAACAGGCCTACCACAAATGAAATCACCTTAACCGGATAGAGCGGTGTCACCAGGGCCTCATATAGTAAAGCCATTGCTTTTTTAGCTACTTCAAGCGCGCCAACTTCCTGTTCAATATCTATGTCCTGTAGTTGAAGTGGAATAAGCCCCGGCGCGGTATCTGCATACTCAGTTTCAATGCTTACCAGGATTCCATCGAAAACACTTAAGATTTGTGTGGAGAAAATAACGAGAAGTACTATAGCAAAATTCTTTGCCAGCTCTCCGGGGCTCAAGCCCCAGGTATATCCGTCATTATCCGCAATCCCTTCATTGTATTTCTTCAGAATATTTACCAGAAAGAACATCACTGCTAGTGACTTCATTCCCGCGATTGTATATTGGGAAAAGTCACTGCTTTTGATCGTTTGGAAAACCGCGTCTACATACTCCAAACCAATTCCTAAAAATATGCCCCCTATCATTTTTAGTAATTTATAGTTCTGTTATTGATCTTATTCTGCATCTCCCTAAAGGAAATGATGTCGTTATAGCGTTTCGTTTTTAGCGTGATCTCTGCAACCATTTCTTTAGACTGCAGTTCTCTTTCCCTAAGCACCTGTGCCCTCTCTGCATCACTCATTTTGAAATAGTCACTGGTCAAAATCTTCTCAATAAAGTCAAGATCATCCAGAGAGTTTTCCATAATGGCATTAAAAGAATCAGAGATTCGAGCGATTTCCTCAGGCTTTATATAGGGTGAGTTCAGAATGTTACGAAGGTCATCCCGCACTGTTTCAAAAAGAATCTGATTATTCCGAGTCAGTTCCCTTACCGCTTTCAGCTGCCTTACCACATTATTTACCTTTTCGATATTCTCTTTTTGTGTTTTGAGAAATTCTACTGTTTTTAGTAGCTGTGTAGTCTGCTTTGCCGATTCAATTAAGGATTTGGCGAGGCTAATAAAATTGGTGTTGTCATACACCGGCATCCCCTGGCCCCTAACTGGAGTTTGCACAGTTAAAACTAAAAAGCCCATCAGCATTAGTGTTGTAATCTGCTTTTTCATGATTTTATGTTTTAGAGGTGAATTCCTGGATTGCTTTTTCCATATTTCCATGCTTTTCATAGAGCTGCATAATGAGGTCGTTTTCTGTACCGTCAGTGAGATATGCCGCGTATACTTCTTTGGGGACTTCGAGACGAAAGACATTGCTCTCTTTCCCGATCTTGATAAAGATCTCGGTGTACTTTCTTTCTCCTATGAAGTTGTTTTTTATTGATTTTAGCTGGTTTAAATCGTGACTGGAAAGGTTTAATCTCTTTTGAAGCTCTTCATAACCCTTTTCATTTCGAAGGCTGTAGATCACCTGTGTGTTTTCCAGAATACTGGCAGAAGTCGAGTTATTAGGAAGCTGATTTATAGATTGAAGAATAATTCCAATGGCACCATTCTGTTTCCTAATGGCCTGGTAATAAAATTCCACACTCTCCAGTACATTTTCAAACTTTAGTTGCTTGGCAAACTCATCAAATAAAATGATCCCCTTCTCTGCCCGGTTCTTCCAGATGGTTCTTTGGATGGCAGATTTGATAAGCTTCAGCATTACCGAAAGGATCTCTTTATTATCTTTCACTTCATCTAATTCAAATACTATTAAGCACTTGTCTTCAATTTTATAGGTTTGGTCTTCACCTACTTCAAATAGAAAACTGTAGATTCCGTCTTCCACATATTCCGACATTATGTGCAGGAAATTATTGATGTTGAAGTAATCGGGATGGATCTTAAGCACATGAAGAAGATCATCACTATGCCTTTCTACATAGCGGTAAAAGCTTTTCAAAGAATAGTCTCCATTATAATTTATATAATAATCAAGTAAAATCTTTTTAATGGAAACAGACTGGGCTTTGGTAACCTCCATATCTGAAGCAAATAATTCAAAAAGAAACTCAGACAGGTCCTCAAGCCGATCGGCCGTGAGATCATCAGGGCTGCTTATATAGAAAGGATTAATTCCGAGGCTCTTCCCGTTCTCATAGCGCAGAATGCTGTAATCATTAGGATAAAGCTTTGCGAATTTCGTATAAGATCCGCCAAGGTCTATAATCACTAAACGAACCCCGCTTTCAAAATATTGACGAAGTATATTGTTGGCCAGAAAAGATTTACCTTCTCCTGTAGGGGCGAAAATGGCAAAATTCCTGGCCTTTATTCTTTTCTTGCTTTCATCCCACACATCTTTTAAAACCGGGATGTTATATTCCCTGTCATTAAAAATCACTCCTTTAGCATCTGATTTATAATTACTGTTATTAATAAACAGGCACAAAGCGTGTTTTAGATCGGTCACATAAAGATCCTCATTAGAGAAATTTGAAGAAAAACAGAAGTAGCTATTCAGAAAATAATTCTTGCGCTCCTCCCCTTTTGGGTAATAGGGAACAATGTCCAGGAGTTTAAACTCAGTTTTTATCCTGGCATTAATCGAAGAAAGATTAGTACGGTCATTATCCCAATAAATCACATTTAAGTGCCCACGGATAATTCTGGAGGTATCATCGTTATTTATTTGGTCCAGAATATGCTGGATTTTCTTAAGGACCACTTTATTCTGTGAACCAAAATTTGAACTCTTATTTAGTCTTCAACCTTCGCATCAAGTAGTTTTCTCCATTTTTGGCGATCATCGAGATAGATGACTTGGTTTACAATATGGTTTTCCTTTAAATTCAGACCCAGTCCGTCAATAAACCCCTGGTGAAAAACGAAATCATCTGAAGTAAACTTATCATTGGTTTTACTACTTTGAACATTCTCTCCAAAGCACAATTCACTATTTACCGCCAGCACGTCAAAATGTTTGTCGCCAATACTGATGTTATTTTTATCCAGTAAAATATTGGTATCAAATCCATCCTGGAAACCATTAAAATATTTAGTGGAGAACCTATTAATTTCGTTCTCAGTAAGAGGAATAAGCTCCAGCTTTCGGCTATTGTTTAAAAAAGAAACCGTATCATTTACTGAATTCTGAAATCTTTTTAAGTTATCATCCAGGTCTCCCGGAATATTCCTGCTCACTTTTTTGAAGGGATTTACATATTTGGGATGGTTGAAAGATTTGTTCTTTGTATGAATGAAGAAGAGATAACTACGATGTTCTAAATGTTCCCTGCCTTTAAAATAGGAATGGGTAGCTTTTTCCAAAAATGTATGGTTTGGTAATTTCTCTGCCGAATAGTTTCTTTTTAAATACACATCCTGTTTATGAACCACTGTTCCTGTAGGTAGTGATTTTAAAGCCTGAAACCAGGCACTATAAATTTCTTCAAAATCATTCTCTGATAAACTATAGATCTCCGGAAGTATCGCTTCAAAAGCCAATACAACATTCCCATTGGCAGCAAAAACCATATTTCCACGTATATCGGCGATGGGTGGTATAGAAGAAAGATTAATCTTGCTCATAATGAAAGTTGCTTAATCGTTTAGAAGAAATAGTTTCTGGAAAGACTCTTGAAACCTGGAAGACCTGCGGATTACTGGTTAACCTGGTTAAGCAGATATACAGAGTACAGTTGAAAATAAACACGCAAATTACCGCTCCGAGACTGAAGGAAAATATAATTACCAACAGTGATCCTACCACGGCTATCATCATAAGGGCAAAGAGCGAAACCGGCAATCCCCAGATCATCGCTCTTTTCCTGATGTTTCGGTATACTTCGAAACTTTTCATTACACTACTATTCCAATGAGGTATGTAAATATTCCTACAACCGCTCCTGCAATAAGCGTAAAGACCAGCACCCGGGTAATTCCTTTCTTTAAATCTGCATTCTCACCAAAGAAGTGACCTGCATTAAAGAGGAATCCGACCAGGAAAATAACCCCGAGAATGATGGGGAAAATAGCTCGAATAGTATCGGCTATGTCTGCAACTGAATTTTCAATGCCGCCAATTTGTGCAAAGAGCGGATAAGAAACCAGCGTCAAAAGGACTGATGAGTAAATTGTTTTTTTCATAATGTTCGTTTTTTTTAATCTGCCAAAGCAGAATTGATTGATGATGACCACTTGATGATTAATTTTTGAGAAATTTATTATGAAAGGGAAAGCCTGGAACAAACCGCCCAAACTTTAACGCGAGTTGAAGTTGTGAGCAATAAGATTCTTATAAAATGGAAGGATTAATTGAATTTTATTTAAAGGGAAGAAGAATTTAAGAGCCTAAAAAGAGGTAAGAATTTCTTAAGCCAAAGAATATATGGATCTATATTTAGTTTGGAATTATCGCAGCACTTTGTTTATCCGGGATATTATTATTTTAAAAATGTATATTGTTTGCGATTTCACGAGTTGTGCTTAATGCTCAAATTGAGAAAATCTTATCTTAAAAAAAAAATAACTGATTTTTATGATCGATCAGAGTAAAAAAATTTCTCCACAAGCAATTACTTCTTTAAAAGAAGCTTTATCAGTTATTTATTGGACAAAAAAGAATCTCAGAACATTTTTAAAAATAACCCTTACCAATTCAGCAATTCTAACCACTATTGATTGGGATAGCTATAAAAGATCCATTGTAAATGAATTGATTGATCGGATGATAAATAATTCTAAATTGTATCAAGAAGATTTAATGAATCTTTTAATTGCTGTAACTGACTTTACAGATTTTGAACATTTAAATTATTGGGATGAAGATGGTTCAAAAAAGAAAAAAGCCAAACAAGCAGTTGAACATTTAAGAAAACAAACAAAAGGATATATAGAAATCACTAAAGAGAAAGAACTAGCAAGAAATAGAAAAATTGAAGTAGAAAAAAGAATAGCAAAAAGTCAATCTTTAGAGAAAGAACTAAATGATTTAAAACTTGAGTTTTTTAAAATTTCTTCAAATAAAAATCTTCAAGAAAGAGGTTATCAGTTAGAAACATTTCTAAACAAGCTATTTCATTTATTTGATCTTGACCCAAAAGGTTCCTTTAAAAATTTTGGAGAACAAATTGACGGAGCTTTTACTTTTGACAACAACGACTACTTACTCGAAGCTAAATGGAAAAAACAAGTTGATCGAACCGACTTATCATCATTTTCAACAAAAGTTGAGTCGAAATTAAAAGTGGCTTTAGGTTTATTTGTTACAATTGGAGGCCTAACTAAAGAAGCAATTGCACCGCAGTTTAATTCCATAATTGTAATGGATGGTTCTGATTTAATGGCTGTTTTAGAAAGTAGAGTAACTTTACCCGACTTGCTTTACAAAAAAAGAAGAAAAGCCGCAGAAACAGGAGAGATATTTGTTAGTTTTTTCAATTTGTAATTCTGCATTCACACTAAGCACTAAATCGTTATAGCAAATAGTGGGTTTTGCCGAAAAAGTGTAATTTAGAAAACCAGGAAAGAAAAGGTTAAACCGACAAATTAGCTTCCCTACTCCCGCTACTTGTCCATAACCGTGACCATATTGGCAGAAATTTATCATAAATTAAACTTTACAGGTATGAAAAACTTTTTCTTCTTATCAACCGCACTATTAATTTGTCTTTCAGTTAACGGACAAGTTTCAGATTCAACTAATAATGAAACTAGAAACATTAGGATATACTGTAAAGCACAGGACTTAGAAAATGTACCTTATTTTGTTCTCGTTTTAGACAAAAATGAGATTGAATTCGATAACGAAAAATTAGGTTTAATTGATTTAGGTTGGGTTGAAAATATAAATGTTTTGAAAGATGAAATAGCTGTAAAAAAATTTGGATCAAAAGCTGAACACGGTGCCATATTAATAAAGATAAAAGATAAAAATCTTAAGGACCTTAAAGAAAAACTAAGGACTAATAGGTGGTGAGGGACAGTAGCCAGACGGCTAATCGCCAATAGTCGGCAGTGTTAGAAAGAAAATAATTAACTTGACCAAGAAACCAATACTAATCCGACAAATCCGCATACCTTACCCCGTAAACCGGCGATAAGCGGGACCATTACCTGCAATTATTACAATGAGAAATACTAAAGAAATTGATAAAGAACTTTCAAATTCCTTAAAAGAAACAATTTCAAGTTCTGAACTTAAGAATATTGCGTCTGATATTGGTGAGATTACTATTGATTCCATATTAAAAGATGGAATTTTAAAGGATTTTCCAATTATCGGATCACTAACTGGTATTTGGAAAACAGGAGTAGCCGTAAATGATTATTTATTCTTAAGAAAATTAATAGCTTTTCTTAATGAATCTTCGAAATTGTCAGAAAAAAAACGATTGAAATTAATTGAGAATTTAGAGCAGGAAGACTATCAAAAAGAGGCTGGTGAGAAACTGATTGCTATTATTGATAATTTAGAAACTAAATCAAAAGCTATTTTACTAGGAAAAGCTCTAAACTTATTTGGACAAGATATAATAACTAAAGAAGCGTTTTGGAGTATAGCATTTATAATTGAAAAAATTCCAATGGAAGACATTCGAGCACTTAAAAGTTGGAAACAAACTGACTTGAATAAAGTAACAGATATTAGAAGACAATTATATCTATCCGTTGGAATTGGTTGGTTTGTTCTTAATGCTTCTTCAACTGGATTCTGTTGGCAGGAAAGGATATGTGGAATATTCTCTGATTACCTATTAGAAGATTAGAAAAAAGCTGACAAATAACGGTTCATCGAAAATAGGCGGCAACATTAGAAAGAAAATAAATAACTTGACCAACAAACCAGTACTAAGCCGACAAATTCGAGTCCCTATTCCCGAAACTTGCGAACCATAAACGATAGCTCCAAGACTTACAATTGGTTCAAGGACCGAATTTTAAATTTCGATTTCAATATGAATAACAAATTTCAATACAGACTATCAAATGAACTAAAGAAAGAAATCGCCAAAAATCTAATCGATATTCTTTGTGGAGATGTAAAAATAAGCGAACCAACAAGAATATTCATTTCTAATTGGATTCTTACTGGTCCTGATGAAAAGAGGAAAGCCTTTTATGACGTTTGGGAAATTGTGCTAAAAAACTATTTACCAACGAAAAGACCAATTTTATTTAGATCCTGTGAAAGAATCAGTAAAAATTCTAAAATAAAAAGTTTTACAGGGCGTATAGAATGTGCAAAGAGATTTTGCAAAGGAAAAGGTTCCTTAATTATATGTGACACCAAAGAAAGTCTGAGGTTTGAAGAAGAACTTTACAAGATTGGTAGTTACAAGAACACATTTTATCCACTCGTTGATGTTTTGCTTAAAGCTAAAAGATCTGGGAAAAGCGGATTCTCTCAAAGAATTTTGAATGATTACATAAAAGAAGATGAATATATTATGAGATTTGAATATGATAATATCTATACCTTAAAATGGACCAGGTAAAAAAAAATTGCCCTTAATCAAGTAGACGGCTCCGCCGTTGATTGACGGAGTGCGACTCTCACACCACTTTACGTACGGGTCTTGGATACGGCGGTTCGATTATTAAACTTAAACCCAGTTTTTTTAAACAGGAATACTAAATTAAAATTGAATAAAGATTATAAATTAAAATCTACCCAAATGGCAGGATGCTCACTGGCTGCATGGTTTTTATGATTCATATTTTTATATACCGCCCACATAAGTCGTTTCTCGGGCCAGATGCCTTTTCGGTTTAATCCGCTGCTTTTAACTTTATCAAAAAGACAGGGGGATAAAAGCAGGTAATCTTTTTGCTTGATATTTACTCCCATCCTGTAAGCTCCAAGACTATAATATCCCGCATCCTCTCCTTTATCGAAATCCACATTGAATGTTGGATGTTTGGTGACTTGTTTTAAATTGGTTTTTTGAAGTAAAGGAGCAAGGGAATTACAATAAGAAACTGTATTAAGCGTACCCATCACCGCGATATGCTTTTTACCTTCAGAATATAATTTATTATAAACTTCAGCAATTTTTTCGGCCTGTACTTTTCTAATAGAATCTGAAAGATACTTTTTTTCTGTTTGTTCTTGTAGATGTGTAGCGAGGATCCAAAGAGAATTTCCTCTGGCAGTAAGTATTTCATATTCCATCAGGTCCTTATCAAAAACAATATCTCCAAGGAAATTTAAATAATAAATATGACTTCGCACAGACTGAATCTCGTAACCTTTGCGGGTAAGAATACCTATTTCCTGACCGCGTTTGCTATTTCCCTGCATTACACAAGTTTTTTGGAATGGTTTGCAACCAAACCGGGAAAGAAACTCATCATTAAATTCTTCAAGTGATGCGCGGTCTTCAATCTCCTGGAGAACTAAAATATCCGGATTCACATCTGCGATTACCCTAGCTTTATTTTCTACTGCTATAGGATCTAGAGGATAATTCTGAAGTGCTATCCAGCCGTTCCAATCAGTCAATTCCGAAGCTTTTAATTCTTTTGAATAATTCTTGCCTTTCAAAAAAAGCAACCCGGCTTTTCTCCTTAAAACGGCATAAGGTAGCTGATTGCTATTATCCATTCCCACTAAAGGCGACAATTCCCTGATACGTTCATTATCCGCTAAAGTTTTTTTGTTTTTAACAAGTAGATAATCTATTTCAGTCTGCCAGTCAGAACTACATTCATTGAAAGGCTTTTCCTTAAAACTTCTGTCCCGATGGAATAAATTCTGAATATTAAAAGTGGCTATTTTCATTTTATTTTTCAGGTTTAAACCCAAGACCTAACGACCATTTGGGATTTTGTTCATCATCAAATTATTCCAAAATCATTTGCATTTTACAAAAGGAAAGCAATTTGTTAGTAAAATAAAATTTGATCTACTTTGATTTAATTTGATCTCAAATGAGATCAGAATTCAGGAGATTTAAGAAACAGCTTGTTAATAACTATAAAGGCAGGTGAAAAGTTGGAGGTAAAAACGTCAGTTTTGTGATTTTGAAGATGCAAAAATGAGTGTTTGAATACTTGGGCAAAATTAATTTTAAGATTTCTTCTATTTCCTCTTATCAGTAGTTTTTTCATCAAAAGAGATCAGGTTAAAAAGTTCGCGCATTCTACTCCTAACCCTGGAGCCATAGCGCTCTTCAAGTTCACCGGCATTTAAATTTGTTGTAGCGTGGGTTCTTACTTTATGATTCAAAAATAATTCATAACGGGAAAGGAGAATTTCCCCCATCACATTACAATCTTTTCCGTAAAATCTTCCAACCGGCTCCACACCAAGATCATCAAAACACAGATAGCTGCTGTTTCCATAATCCTCAATGGTTTTATAGCCAAGATGATGAAAAGCAAAAGCGATATTTCGGCAGGGAATTACCTGATATTCTTTTTGGTGCGGCACCAGGTAGCGTAATAATTTTAAAAAACTCGTTTTTCCACAACCTACCGGCCCGGTTAATAAAATTCCTTTAGCGGGATCAATATCAAATTTTTTGCATTTTTCTTTATCCGCAATTATATAATTACAGAGCTTGAAAAGAAGCGGTTCATCTTTTTTGAATAAGCGGAACTCCTTACCAAAAAGCAGTTTCCCTTTAATTTGCAGGTATTCGAGCATTAGGGGGAAATCATACAACACTTCTTTTCCCTTAAATCTCCCAATCTTGTACACAACTCCGCCTTCAATTATTTCACAGGGGTTCTCCATAGTTTTTATTTTTTTCAATTTTTAAATAGTCCTGGTTTTTTAATTTTAAACCTTGTTGAATTTCTTCGGCTTTTTTCATCCATCGATGAGCCAAAGCCTGCCAGTTTACCACTTTAGTATCCCGGTTAATTTTCCAGCCTACAGCTTCGTAATGATGATAAAATTTTGAAGCTTCTGTATCTGGCCAATTTTTCTTTTTAAAAAAATTTAAAACTTCAAATTCACTTTTTGGCCAATAAGTTTTATCATGTTTATCATGTTTAATATTGTTTGTTTCATATACCAGAGCTCTTACATCACTCTTATCGAACTCTTCCACTACTTGACCAGGAGAAGTTTCGAACTTGTCTAGTTCCTGTTCACTGCTTGTCGCCTGCTTGTCCATTACTTGTTCATCACATGTCCAAAAAATGGACATCTTTACCTGACTTCCTTTTAAAGGGTTTTTAGATGGCATATAAAGAATGTAATTCCAATTACTAAGCTCCCTGATACATTTATGATAAGTAGTAAGCGAACCTACCTTGGAAGCCTGCATAATCTCTTCTCTTTGAACATAAAACTGTTTACAGAACCTAAATACATTCCAGTACTGAAATAAGGCATAATATATACTTACATGAGAGGGATTAAGCCGGTGGTCATTATTAAACTTCTCAAAAACCCCCGTAAGGTGTCTTATGTAATTCATAGCTAATAATTATTATCTACCCTGTATTTCTGCATTACTCGTTGTAAATCTTCGGTGTCATAATAAATAGTACCGCCTATTTTGGTGTAGGGAAGTGTACCATTTATTCTCATATTCTGTAAGGTGCCAGCACTTATATGCAAAAATTTCATCACTTCTGTAGATCTCATATACCTCCTGAGATTTCCTTTTAAGTGATCTGAAAGGAGTTGCTTCAGTTCTTCAAACAGTTCTAATTTAAACTCCATAAGGTCTTCGGTGGTGAGTACTGTAACTGGCATATTAAAATGTTTTAATAAAGATCCCACCGATGGTTATAGCTTTTACACGATGGGATCTTGTTAGTTTGATTTAAAGCAAAATTGAGGAGCCTACGGAAATAAAATTCACTATGTTGACGTAACTCCGATAAAATTTAACAGTACTAGGATTTACAGGTAAATAGATTTAAAAACCACAAAAACTGGAGATATTTTCCGTTTGTAAAGGCAGGGAAAGGTTGAAAAATGCCATTTCGGAGTTACGCTGAGCTACCGAAAATTAAAGGGCGTCACCCTGATTTAATTTCTGCTCCAAATGCCAGGTGATTAGGTCCAGAAATTTTGTTCTCCTCCCCTTTCTTCCCTTGATCTCAGAAAACTTTTTATAGGAATTATCAAACTTCTGACTAAAAATCTCTTCAAATAATGAAACGATATCAATAATATTACCAGCCCCGTTATTAATTGCTCCGGAAAAATGTAAGGCGTAAATAAGTTCAATTAGGTCTACTTTAGAAGCCGTCCAGTGTAGATCGTGTTTACTGATAAATTCACTTTGTGGCTGATCTAATAATTCCATTTGTCTCTGTAGAAGCGGAAGCAGCCTTTTGTAGGCTCTTAAATAAGCTAAAAGAATATCGTGAGAAGTATTGAATTCAGGATCCCAATATAGCGAAGTATCATAGTGTGCCACTTCATTTTGAAATTTCCGGGTAAAATAAAATTTATCCATATTGGTTTGTTCCAGATCTATATATAGCTGAAATTCCCTGTTACGCTGAAAAAACTTATTAATCTTTTTAATCTTCCTGGATAAATATTTCATTCTGAATTTAATCGATGAAGTTGATTCAAGTTCAAGAGCACGAAGGTTTGTATAGTAAATAAGCTGACTAAGAGGAATTTGCTTTTCCTCTTTAAAAAACTGAACCTCTTCGGAAATAGATTTAAATTTGAGAACCCTTATATTGTTTCGGTAGGTTTCAAGAACTTCGCGGCTGTATTTGATAATCCTATTAAATGCAATGAGCCTAGAGGGGGAAGATTCCTCTATTTTTGAAATTTCTTTCAAAAGTTGTTCCGATGTTATTAGAAAATTCACCTCTTGAATTATAAACCATTCATTAAATTTCAGGTAAAAGAGGTTAGAATAAAAATTGGAAGGATTTCGGTTTATAAATCAAAATGCTACATTTATAAACAAATATTGTTAAGAAGTGCTTGCTGAATTATTCCTTTCATTAATAAATAAGTTCATTTATAAATGAGTAGAAATTATTAGGCTATCGAACATACAGAACAAAAATATTTGGAAGATGGGAAAGTGTGAAGCCAGATTTGAAGATGGCTATTAATAAGATTGGGGAGTTACTTAGTGATCCTGTCTCATGTTACTCCTGGCAAAACTAAAAATTTTGCTATAAAGCTTCACAGTCTCATCGCTACCCTGGCCTTCGTGACCGTAGTGAAAATCAATATCCATTAAAATGGGAGTTTCTCCTTGTGATATACTCTGTAACTTAGCTATATACTTACCACTATCCCACAAAGGAATACGGTCATCTTGAGATGCTGGCAGTATTAAAGTCGGCGGATATTTATTCTCTGAATTCAAGTTAAAGTAGGGATCCATTTTTACCAAACCTTCAAATTCCAGGCTATCTTTTACTGTTCCATACTCCAGATAACTTGTACTACTAGCCGTAGCAGAGGATTCCAGACCTAAAGGATTTAATCTGGGTACTTCTGCTATGTATGAAGAAAAAAGATCCGGACGTTCATTTACGGCCATACCTGCAGTAATTCCACCTGCACTATATGTATATAAAGAAATTAATCCTTTTTTGGTAAAACCTTTTGTGATTAAGGCTTCTGTACAAGAAATAAGGTCTCTCCAGGAATTATGCTTAAGTGTTTTCTGACCCTGTAAATGCCATTCTTTGCCCTTTTCTCCACCTCCTCTTACGTGAGGAAAAGCGAGAATACCTCCCTGGGCTGCCCAGTCTAAAATAATAGGATAGAAAAAGGGACTTAGGCTTTCACCGTATGCGCCATACACATAAATAAATACCTCATTCTCTGAATTTAGCAAGTTGGGATCGTAAATTAGAGATAATGGCACCTCTACCCCATCGTGACTTTCAACCATAATCTGCTCTGTAATAAGATTTTCAAATTCAGGATATAAAGTTTCTGTTTTCAATCCCTCCTTCTGTAAATCTTTATTTTCTGTAATAATGAACCTGGTATAGTTCGAGATCCACCCATCTAATTCTACTCCAATAAGATTAGTTTTTACTGAACCCCCAAAAAATGTGGCGTACCCCGGTACAAATGGTGTTTTCAATTTGGCTATATTCTTTTCCTTATCAATTTCCCAGAGACTAACTTCAACACCTAACTTAGATTTTGAGTAATATATTTTATCCTTAGTGATATCAAATTGGGTGATTGGATTTTCTTTAGTTCCTTCTGCAAGTACCTCTGGATTATTAAAATTAGGGGAATGGAACTTGACACGGCTTACTTGATTTCCGGTGTTATTACCCTGCCGGAAAATAAATTCATCACCCCTTATATCTCCCTCAGTTGTATAAACTTTCTGCTCTACATTAAAAAAAGGAATCCAATTTTCATTTCCTGATACTATATCTGAAACTCTAGCAATGTATGCGTCATAGTAATCATTGGAAGTAGCAGAATATCCAATGATATATTTATCCTGACTGGAACCAATTTTTACTTTCGGATAAAAATCTGCAGAAATATTAACTGTGTTACTATTGCCAAAAACTTTCTTCTTTTCAGCCGGACTATTCCCTAATTTGTGAAGAACGGAATAAGAATTCTTTTTGTAGTCCGGTTTATTTTGATCTACTACTGGAAAATAGAGATAGATAAAACCCGAGCTATCAGGCAACCATTCAATCCCCCCAAATGAAGGATTTATATTGATGATCTCTTCTTTATAAAATTTCTTATTTTTCACATCAAATATTCTAACCCTAGATGAAAAATTTTTATCGGGTTGATATCCAATGGCAATTTTCTCTCCATCGAATGAGGGTTTTAGATAGGTGATCTCTGTTATCTCATCATTATTTCCAGGATCAAATAGTTCCTCCTCCTCTGATGATAGATCTTTTCTAAAATATAGTTTATTCGTACCTGATGTATCATCATATTTTAAGTAAAAATAGTTTCCTTCTTCATTCACTTTAATCATACTGGTTGTTCCGTTCTCACGATTTTGGTATTCTTCAAATTTTTCCAGATAATCTTGCAAAAGATCATTTTTAGAAAAATAATCTTCCGATAAAGAGTCCTGGGTTTTTAACCATTGGTCTATTATTGGGTCTTCAAGATTATTCAAGTTGTCATAATCATCCTGAAGTGTGACACCAAATTCATTAATGGTCGCCACTTGCTTGGAAAGAGAAGGATATTGTGTAAGTTTTTGTTGACCAAAAGAAATGGTTATTGATACTAAGCTCAAGCATAGTATTAGGAGGTGATCTTTGTTTTTCATTACCCTAAATTTTGAAAAGCCCAGAACATTCCGGGCTTTTTTTTAGTTACAACCGTTAATCCCTACTTACCAGGTCTAGGTCGTCTCACCTTGTCACGATCAATTACAGGGTTTCCCCCTCCCTTAATCTTTTCCAAGTTTTTTAAAGCTCTTCCCTGGTAATCTTTCAATGATTTTTTCATGATTAAAAAATTTAATTGTTAATAAATATTTGTTTGCTACTAAATAACTACATCGGACATCAAATAGCAATATTTACATACCTGCCATTTATAAATGACCGTCCACTTTTCTTGAGTTCAGCTCCTTTATAAATTTTGAAGGGTACACACCTGTGATTTTATAGAAGGCTTTAGAAAAAGATTCACTTGTTTTAAATCCAAACACTTCAGCTAATCCCTGGTTACTAAATTTTAAAAGTCCAGGATCATTATTTAACATCCTGATGGCTTTAGCTACCCGGAGATCTTTAAGATAATTAGGAAATGTTTTCCCTTTATATGTATTAATAATTACAGAAAGGTATGAGGTGTTAGTTTCCAGCTCTTGCGCCAGGGAAGACATATCTAATTCTTTATCTAAAAATCTTTCCGAGTTTTCGAACTTTTCCAGCTTATTTAAAATATCATTTCTTATATCTTCCGGCACAGAAGTAGGGTGATTAGTAACTGGCTTCTCATTTACTATTTTTTCTTTTACTATACCTTCTTCCATTAAAACTTTCAATTTTCTTTGCATACGGACCGATCTCATAAAGAAAAAAATTCCCGTAAAGCTTCCTAAACCTGCCAGTAATCCAACTCCGGTTATGATTGTTTTTTTATTTTCCAGCTGCGCTTCGGCCTCCCTTTTTTGATGCTTTAAATAAGGAATATCATAGGAGGCCATAGCTGCATTTGTCACATTTTCCTGCTTTATTGAATGTAAACTATCGTAGGTAATTAGCTTCCCGATGTATTCTATCTGACTCTCCTTGTCATTCTGGCTCATAGAATGGAGAATTAGCTGATGATAAACTTCTTTAACCTCCAAAAATGGATCTTCAGTTGCAGTAACTATAGAATCAATTTCTTTGAAATATTTAATTGAAAGATCTTTATTATTTAATCTCTCCTCTATTTTACCCAGATAATATAATTTAATGGCTTTACCGGTACCACCTAAAGAACCGCTGTATTTGAGGAGTGTATCCCTGGCCTTATCATAAGCTCCCTCATAAAAATTGATTTGTGCGTCTAGTAGAATGAAATCCTGAAAATTGACATTGTCCTTCAATTCTAAGGTTAAATCAATGCCCTGATTAGCATAGTACCTCGCCGAGTCTAAAGATTGTAATCTTAAATGTGTAAGAGATAGATTAAAAAGCAAAAGGGTATAATCTTCATAATATCGTGTCCCAAGATTTTTCTCGTTTTTCAGTAATTTTAAATATTTATTGTAAAGTTCAACCGCGGCATAATGCTGTCCGTAAAGATTTCTAATGGCGGCAATGGCTAACGAAAATTCTTTTTGCTGTTCAACATTATTTTTATTCAAAGCAAGATTATAGGCCTCTAGGTAATTGGAAAGTGCTTCCTGGAAATTTCCCGACTCATAATGGAGATGCCCCTTAAGAGCATAACCCATCGCAGGATAATTTGGATGAATACTCTCTTTAGTAATCACAATTATAGAATCTGCATATGCCAATGCAGAAAGAGTGTTCTCTAAATTTGTATAATAATAAAAAGCTCTGGCTTTTTCAATATTATTCTTCTCTGCAGTAGCTTTTCTCAGGTGTATTTTGATAAGCAACTCTAAAGCCTCGCTATCTTCACTTTGAAATGCTTCGTATTCCAGTTCTTGAATTTCTTCATAGGATAATTTTGTCCATACTTCTTCATTACTCCTATTATGACTATTCTGGGAATACCCATTAAAAGATATCATACCACTTAATACAAACATTAAATAGAGAAAGATTGATTTATATGTTGTCGGGATTGTTGCCATACTTAAATCATATTAGGTTGTCCAAAGCTGTCGAAACTGATAAAAAACACGCTCAAGCAAGGTGACTTCTTCAAGCACTATTTCTGCGGTTCCTATTAATTCTTGATGGAGAATTAGCTCCTTTCCATAGGAAGTCACTAAACTATCTACATCTAAATAAACAATATATGCTGGCACTGCATCCCTGCTAGGAACCTCTGAGATCGAATTAACACTGGCTTTAATCATTCCCCATTCCCGGTATGGATAATTGTCTAGCTTTAAATAAACCTTTTGCCCCCTATTAATCTGACCTGAATTTTGAACAGGAACAATACATTTACCCAACAAATCCTTTCTCATATAAGGAACAATGGTAAACACTATTTCGCCTTCTTCAACATTCTGATGTTCTCCCCAAACCTGATTATAAGAAAGCCTACCTGCAACGGGACTTTTTATAATATTTTTATCCTCCCACTCTGAAATCTCATTAAGAAGATTTTGCTGTGCAAAAACCAATTCCGCCTCCTGAAGACTTAATTTTCGTTCTTCAGAAGTCCTTAAAATTTCAAGATCGTTTTTCGCCCTGCTCTTATCAGCCTGGAGTTGGATCATCTGTTGTTTCAGTAAAGAGTATTGTCGATTCTTCTCGGTAAATTCCAACTCAACCTTTTCCAAATCAAATTTTGAGATCACTCCTTTTTCAAATAATTGCCGATGGCGATTTATATTTTCAGTTGAAATAGAAAGACTGTTTTCCATCAATTGAAACTCCTCCTCTTTAGAATTTAATATTGAGCCCTGGTTATCAATATTTTGGAGCAAGCCTTGCTCCATTATTTGGTTCTGGCCAAGTGTATTTTCTAAGATAAGCTTGTGATATTCTTCTAAAAACCTATTGTATGCTGCCTGTAAGGAAGTTCCCAGACTTAAGTTTACCGGAAATTCGGTTAGTAATGCTTCCAGTGATAATACTTTTAGAAAATCTTTCCCTAATCTTTCTTTTAGGAAAGTTATATCTTTTTGTTTTGCAGGATTATCAAGTACTGCAACAATATCTCCTGCTACTATGGAGTCTCCGGGTTTATAATAAATAGCAGAAAGCTTTCCATCTCTTTTCACTTTAATTTCAACAGGAGGATTCTTTGAAGTAAGAGTTACCGATCCTTTTACCACCTGATTAAAAGAAATAATACCGGCCAGAATTAACACTAGAAAGAAGAATACAAACATATAGGCTGTACCGCGGCGCAGTATATAACCAGGCTCAATATTCAGGGAATTGCTTCCGTTCCTATTAAATTTTCTATTTTCCACAATCTCAAATCTTTAATTGGTTTTTGATCAGGTTATGGTAAACTCCTTTATTTTGAATTAAATACTGGTGACTCCCCCTTTCAACAATCTCACCCTTGTTCATAACCAGAATCTGATCAGCAGTCATTACTGTGGATAGCCTATGGGCAATTATTAATACCGTTCTGTTTTTATAAAAAGGATTCAATTTATCAGTAATAAATTTTTCGTTTTCTGAATCCAGGGAGCTGGTGGCCTCATCAAGAAATAAATAATCTGGATTTTTATAAATTGCCCTTGCCAGTAAAATTCTTTGTCTCTCTCCGCCACTAAGGAGCTGTCCGTTTTCACCAATCTTTGTCTGGTACCCCAGAGGTAGTTTCTCAATAAAATCATTTAGATTAACCATTTCCACAGCTTTTCGCAATGAGATTCGATCCACCGGAATATCTGGTTGTGATTCTGTAATATTCCTTTCAATGGTATCGTTAAAAAGACAACCATCCTGCATTACCACTCCACATCTACTTCTCCAAAAAGATGTATTAATATCACGAAGATCTTCATCCCCAACTTTCAAAGTACCTTTCCAGGGTTTATAAAATTTCAGAAGCATTTTTAATAAAGTTGTCTTTCCAGAACCGCTTGACCCAACAATTGCAGTGATCTTTCCTTTGGGAATAGTAATATTCAGATCATTTAGCAAGGGAGGTAAGGAAGGGTTTCCATATCCAAAACTTAGATTCCTTAGCTGAAGATCTCCTTCGGGTATGGTATTGTCATAGCCTCTTCTGTTATCTTCAGGTGTTTGATTATGGACTTCAGACAACCTGTTAAAAGAGAGTCTGGCGCTCTGATAATCGGTAAGAAAATTGATGATATTCGATATAGGTAAGGACAGAGAGCCAATAATAAATTGGATAGCCAGCATAGCCCCTAAAGTAATTTGCCCGGTGATCACGGCTTTTGCAGACCCGAAAATTATCAAAATATTGGTTAATTCATTTAAGAATAAACCGCCTTTAATCTGAGCTTGCCCTAAGCTTAAAATCTTTGACTTTATCCTGAAAAGACCATTTTGGTTAAGTTCCCACTCCCCTTTCCTCCTGTTCTCAGAATTGTTTAATTTAATTTCGGAAACAGCAAGAATGATCTGCAGAAATAGGGATTGGTCTTTCCTGTTAAGGTCGAAAAGCTGGTTATCCAAAAGTTCCTTTCTTTTCATAAATAATAATGACCAACCGAAAAACAAAGAAGTGCCGGTAAAGAAGATAAGTGCAATATGGGGATGGAAGTAAAACAGCACTAATCCGAATACTACTATAGAAAAGATATCAAAAGGGATATTTAAACCACGGCCGGTTAGAAACTCGTCTATCCTTTGATGATCATAGATTCTTTGCATAAAATCGCCGGTGTTTTTTGATTCAAAATATTCTAAAGGAAGGCTCAATAGTTTCCCTAAAAAATCTGATAGCATTTGAATATTTACTCGGGTACTTATATACAAGAGAATCCAGTCTCTGATCACTTCTGATGCAGAACGCGTAAGAAACAAAAAGAACTGTGCTAATAATATAAGGTTGATAAAACCAAAATCTTCATAATTTATTCCATAGTCAACCAGGCTTTGTGTAAGGAAAGGAAGCATTAACTGAATGGTAGCGGCAATTATTAAACCCAGAAATAACTGGTTTATATATTTCTTATATGGTTTGAGATAATCAATTAGAAATCTCAAACCATTTTTATTTTCCACTTCCGGAGGTTCCTCGCCCAGGAAATGATCAGTGGGTTCTACAAGAAGAAGAACACCCTGTTCTTTCTCTGTCTCAGCCCATTTACTGATGAATTCACTATGGAGGTATTTCAACTTGCCATAGGCCGGGTCTGATACATAAATGAACTTGTGATTAACCTTATATATAATTATAAAATGATTCCCCTCCCAATGTGCAATAGCGGGAAGGGGTATTTCTGAAATTAATTCCTGAAAATTCACTTTGATCCCGACAGATTCTATCCCCAGTTTGCTTAATGCTTCGGAAAGTCCTCCCAAAGAAGCGCCATCTCTTTGCAGAAAAGAGATTTGTCTTAAATATTCCAGATCATATTTTTTTCCGAAGAATTCAGTGAGCATCTTTAAACAAGACGGCCCGCAATCCATCTGATCCAGTTGACGATACAAGGGAAAATCGATAGTCCTAAACATAACAAATGAAACTAATTACAGTTAAATTTAATTTGGAATTGATTAGGTTCCATCTCAAATAATCGCTGATTTATAAATCACGTTCTTTTGGAATAGAAATAGGGGAATATCTTTTCCTATAATGTCGCTTATTATAAGATTTGTTTAATCGAGGGTATGTTTAAGCCTTCCAATCGATTGGGCAGCAGAAAATTAAGAAATAAAATAATATGTTTTGAATAAATTTTATTATCAAAAAGAGAAATTTTAAAGTGTGAAAAGTTTAAATTGATTTGTAAGCTATTTGGAACAATGTTTTGAATACCGATGAGTTTGTTCGGGTTTCCAACACCGATTTCGCCTATGTGCAAAGTACTTACAAGCTGAGACCTTCACAGGTTTTGGTGAGTCTGAAGTTTAGTTTTTAGTTTATTTCAAATATATCCACTCTCCCTGGCTTTTTCCAATAATGCCTTATTACCTTCTCCCCTAACTCCAAAGACATCTTTAAGTTTTTTCTTTCTGTCCTCCACCGCTCTTAAAGAGAGGTTCACATATTTAGGAATATCCTTAGTCTTGGTACCTAAAGAAAGCTGGTAAAGCATCACTCTATCTATTTCATCGATTGAGGATTTCTGGGCTACTCCCGAACGAAGAAGATTTGAAATTTTAGAACCATAATAAGGAGGTGAGTATAAGACTTTCTCTAAACAATGAATTAATTCCTTGGAAGTCGTTTCGCCCTTTATTAAAAAACCATCTGGTTGAATATTTGAAAGAATGTTGAAAATTCTGAAATGATCTTCTAAAACAGTAAGAATTATAATTTTAATTTCGGGAAACTCAGTTTTTATTCTAACCCCCAGGTCTTCCCCCGAATGGATTTTACTATCTTCTAAAACAGGAAAATTAATGTCCAAAAAAACCACGGAATAATTGCCTGTTTTAATTTTTTCCCAGGCATATTCGCAGTTATCTGCCATTTCAATATTAAAATTGAGAGCACTGAAAATTTTAGCTTTAGATATTACGTTTTTATAACCTTCCATAATCATATGGTGGTCATCTATTAATAGAATATCTAAATCTTCTTTTGACTCTTGCATTTATATTTTCCTTTTCAACGATTAATTAAATGGAACCGTCAATTTTATTGTGGTTCCTTTCCTATTTTCACCTAATGAACTTATAGTAATTTTTCCCTTTATTTTTTTCACCCGGGCAAACATATTACCAAGCCCTATACCATTTTTTGTCTTTTCTGGAGAAAACCCGATACCATTATCTGTTATCCCTATAATCAATTGATCATTTAGATTTTCAAATTCAATCCTGGCTTCAGTAGCTTTAGAGTGTTTATGGATATTGCTAATAGCCTCCTGAAGTACGCGATATATATTAATTTTAATATTATTATCTATTGTATCCCAATTAATTGACTCCTTAAATTCGATATGAAATTTTATCGTTCCGGCATTTTGACTTTTTATAAGTTCTTCAAGTACCGTTTCAAAATTTACATTGCTTAAAGAAGTTTTATTTAATCTATGGGAAAGCAGGCGAATTTGATCTGATATTTTTTGAATTTCTCTAATATATTTAAATCTTTCTTTTTTGCTTTGGCTATCATCTTCTTCGTTCAGAGAGTCCAGATTCAGCCTTATCCCAAAGAGTTTCCCTAAAATCCCATCGTGTAATTCCCTGGAAATGTATTGCTTCTCTATATCACGTCCTTCTTCAAATTTTTTCTGTTGGTCTATTACTAAATTATAAATCTCCTGGTTTGCCGTTTGTTTTTGTTTGATAAGCTTATTTTTTGCTCTTTGATTGCTAATAATGTATAATAGAATTATTACAAGGATTATTCCTGCAGAAATGAAGCTAGTTTGTGAAATTTGTTGATTTAGCCTATTTGCTTTAGAAATATATTCGTCTGTTTCAAACTGGATTCGGGCGAATTTATTTCTAATTGCTCTTTCTTCTTTTTGTAGGCTATCATTGATTTTTATATATTCATTTGTATAGGTTAAAGCATTATCCTTATCTGCAGTTGACAATATAAGCAGGGAGGATAGCAAATCCTTAAAATTGTTGGATTGCCTCGACAATTCTTGAACTTCGCGTGCATATTCTATTCCCTTGATAGTATCATTCTTATTCAGAAAATACTCAGCCAAGTGAAGTTTACTTGTTGTTACGCCATAATGATTTTGTAAACTATCTCTTATGCTAAGAGCCTTATAAAATATTGATGGTAATTCTGCGGTTGTATCTTTAGATTTAAATCTTGCATAAGCAAGATTATCCAGGAGCATAGCATAAAGTTCTGTATCACTAACGAATAGGCTGTCTTGCTCTAAACCCTGTTCAAAATTTTGAATAGCATTGCTATATTTTTTTTGATTAACATATACAACGCCTATATTGTTTAGTGAACCAGGAACTCGATTTGTCAATCCTGATTTTTCAATATATTCTAAAGCTTTTCGGTGGTAGTAGATTGCCCTATCATACTCCCCCAGTTCGTTAAAAACTATTCCCAAATTATTATAGCTACTATATAACTCCCCATACCCTTTTAAAGGTTTTAACATAGCTATAGCCTTTGTTGTAGTTATTTCACTTCCAGTATAATCCTTAATATTCTTCTGGATTATTGCCATATTGATCAATAACCTCGCTGCATCGAATTTGTTTCCAATTAACCAGTATATTTCCTGACCTTTATTATAATAATAAAATGCGCTATCATTCTTGTTTTGAATGTCACTATAAAAATTTCCCAATCTCCAATAGCATTTTGCTATAACAACAGAATCATTTGTCGTTTTAGCTAATTCCAAAACCTGATTATTTAACTCTAAAAACCGAGAGGTATCAGGTAATTGATAATATGCATAAACAAGATCTAAATAATGAGGTTTTTTTAGGGAGTCCTTTTTTATTTTATTAATTAAGTTATAAGCCTCTTGTAAATTTTCCTTTCTTTCTAAAAAATCTATTTTCTTGTTTTTAGAACTGTCTATATGAGCGGTTATAGAATCGGTTGCCTTGGTTAACATTTCAGCATCTCCTGTATCTTTTTTACAAGATAAAAAGGACAGCAATATTACTAGAAGAAAATAAAATTTGAGTTTCAAAAATTCAAGGATATGGGTTGCAAAGTTAGATTCTTTATTGAATAAAAAAAGTACATATTTAATCATCAGCTGTTTCCTTACCATCTAATTAATATCTGTTGTAACCATTTAAAACCCGTCAACTGCTAAAGCATTAACCAGTCCCCTACCTAAAATCAATAACCCAATTATTTTCCTATTGAAATTAAATTGTGGTTTTACCACGTAAATAATGTGGGAAAATTTTATTGCTAATAGATTTTTAAAATTAATTTCGTTAAAAATTTAACACAGCTCTAAAAAACTATTCAGACTTTACTTTAAGTGATTAGTTTAAAAGTTTATTGGAAAATAGAAGGACTGGTGCATTTATTACTAAGTTGGCAAAAAGCGAACAAAATAACAAATATGAAAATCAGATTTAAGAAAAAAAGAATTTATCCAAATTTAATACTCGGACTATTCTGGATGGTTCTTGGCATTTATAAATTAATAGAAGATAATGATTTAAGGTGGCCGGATTATTTATATCTGATTGCTGGCATTCTGTTTATCAGTTACTTTTTTTACGATTTAATTGATCAATATCTGACAATTGAAACTGGTACTATTCGAAAGAATATACTTTACGGATATCCAAGGAGAATAAATTTAGACGAAGTAAATTTGATTAAAAAGACTGCTGGAGGTTATACACTACAAACCGAATCTCAAAAAATGAAAATTAAGACAGATTTAATAGAGGGTAATTCCCTTACTGAATTAAAAAATGTTCTGGAATCATTGAATTTACGATCCGATAAAACGCCATTTGCCAACAATAAAAACAATGCTTAAATCAGTCTGGAATCGAAAGTCTTTGCTCGCTTGCTTAGGGGATTGTCCTGCGGACAAATCACGCGTGCCAGCTCGCACAGTTTTTATACGAGACGTTTTGCCCACAATTCCCCACATGAAGAAACTCCATTAATTTCTTCGGCTAACGTCAGATTTTTGGATTTTTTTTACAAAAAATAGATCTTAAAAATTGGTAAGAGCCTACCAATAAAAGGATTAGAACAAATAATAACTAAATTTGACGTTAGTCAGAATATGAAAAAAATTATACTTACATTAATAATTCTGGTTTTTGGAAAAGCTTACTCGCAAAATAAATTAGAGGGAGTAATCCTTGATGAGAGCACTGGAAAACCGATTGAATATGTCGATATTTTTAATAATATGGACTTTACTTCTACAAATGCGGAAGGTAAATTCCTATTTAAATCAATGGAGGACTCAATAAATATTCAACTTTTAGGATATGAGCCAATTCATTCGACATTCGAGCAATTTTCTGCCGACACAATTTATTTACAAAGCAAATTTGAGCTACTGGATGAAGTTATTTTATCCCAACCAAATTCAATTAAAACAGTATTTAAAAATATTCATCAGAACTATCCTTTTGAGCCATATACAGAATCCTTCTTTTTAAGATCTGTTTTAAAAAAAGATGGCCATATTGTAAAATTACAGGACTTAAATGGTCTTCTTAGTAGAAAAACTCTTTTAGCAACATCTAAAAATCCTATGCCAAGAAATAATTATACGGTGGAAGTGCAGAATATGCGTAAAGCAGAAATAAAGGATAATGAGGTATACTTTGAAATGTTCAGCTTTGACCAATTTTTAACGGCAATTACCTCAATCGCAATTAGTCCAAGTGTATTTGATTTTACTGCGATTGAATCAGATGATAATTTATTAAAATATAAATTTTCACCGAAAAAAGAAACGGAATTTACAACTACAGGTTATTATTTGGTTGATACTAATGATAATAGCTTCAACGAATTTTATTTATTGGATTTCGATAATGAAAAAGATTTTCAAAAAAGACGGGACCTAAAATATCGCACAGTTTACTATGAACTTTTTGTGTCCTTTAGCAAAAATAATCCAGGAAATAAATATTACCTGGACAAGGCTAAACTAATAGCTAAAGTTGAGGTGATAGGTAAGGATGAAAAAACTATCCAATATGAAACCGAATATGTATGGATAGCTTCACATAGAACAAATAAAAAAATCAATAAAAAAGCTTCACTTTCAAAGGATATATTCAAATTGGATATACCATATGACGAACATTTTTGGAATCATCAGAATTACCTCCAGTTAACAGATGAGTTGAAATTATTCATCGGGGATTTAGATAGCTCAAATAATGATTTTGAAATACAAACAAATATTGAATAATACTATAATACTGTGGGCAACAGTATATAAAAACAATGCTTAAACCTGTCTCAAATCGAAACTCACTGTTCGCTTGCTACGCTGATTGTCCTGCGGACAATCACGCTCGCCAGCTCGCACAGTTTTTATACGGGACGTTAGCCACCATTAAAGCCAAATAAACTAAAATGAAAAAAATCCAACTATTTACTGTATTAATTCTATTTTTCAATCTTGTCCAATCCCAAGAAATTAAAGGCGACTGGTATGGCAATTTAAAAGTTTCTGGAACTGAAATTCCACTAATTTTTCACATTGACAGAAGTGACGCTGGTTTTTCTTCCACATTGGATAGTCCTAAACAAGGAGCATTCGGTCTTAACGCTGAAGAAACCTTTTTTGAAGATGCCGTTTTGAAAATTACCCTACCAGGTAGGGGAATAACTTACGATGGAATTTACGATTTCGAGAACGACATGTTCAAAGGAACCTTTAAACAAGGTGGTTTAGAGCTGCCCTTAGTTTTAACCAAAAATAAAGAGATAGAGGGAAATGGTTCAGAAAAACCTTTACGACCCCAAGAACCCAAAGCGCCATTTTCTTACCGTTCAGAAAATATAACTTTTACAAATCCAAAAGATAATATTACACTATCAGGCACCTTGACTCTTCCTAAAAGTTTGGGAAAATACCCTGCTGTAGTGCTGATTAGCGGTAGCGGACCTCAAGACCGAAATTCTGAAATTTTAGGGCACAAGCCTTTTTTAGTAATAGCAGATTACCTTACTCAAAATGGGATCGCTGTTCTACGTTTTGATGAAAGAGGTGTAAAAGAGTCGCAGGGGGATTTTTCGAAAGCCACATCCAAAAATCTTGCAACGGATGTTCAAGCTGCTCTGCATTTTTTACAATCTATGGAAGAAATAGATCAAGATAAAATCGGATTGATAGGCCATAGTGAAGGAGGAATAATTGCTCCAATGGTCGCAGAGAATTCTAAAGAAGTAGACTTTATTGTTTTACTTGCCGGTCAAGGACTGCGAGGAGATCAAAACTTGTTACTGCAAAAGAAACTGATGGAACAAAGAAGTGGAATAGATGAACTAACAGTTAATCAAGGTCAGAAGATCTTCAGCGGGGCATATAATATCATTAATGAATTAGAAAGTGAAGAATTACAATCAAAATTGAAAGAATATTTTCAGCAACAGTTTTCAGGTGGTTTAAATGAAAATCAAATGCAAGCACTGATTCAACAACTGACATCACCTTGGATGCGATTTTATTTAAGTTATGATCCTGCACTTGTTTTGGAAAAAACCACCATTCCTGTGTTAGCCTTATTTGGAGAAAATGATTTTCAGGTACCGCCTAAGGAAAATTCGGGGATTATTACGGAGTCATTAGAAAAAGCTGGAAATAACCAAGTTAAGGTTATTGTTTTTGAGCAATTAAACCACCTGTTTCAAGAGAGTTCCACTGGTTTTCCAAATGAATATGCCGAGATAGAACAAACCATTTCTCCCAAAGTATTAGAAACTATTTCAACCTGGATTCTCAGTCGAGAATAAAAAACGGTGGCTAACAAAATATAAAAACAATGCTTTAATTTAGTCTCAAATCCAAACTATGTGCGTTTTTGCTACACCTGGTTTTTCCTACAGAAAAATCATTGCCTGTAAGCAGCACAGTTTTTATATGGGACGTTGTGCGGCATGCGGAAAATTAAAAACCGAAAAACAAAAACCAAATAACCAAGAATCACAATGAAAAGAATCTCTATTTTATTCACATTGCTAACAATTACTTTATTGACTTCTTGTAGCAGCAGTAAAATCACAACTGTAGAATTTCAGAGGATCGACCACAAGATTGTTGCTGAAGGTAATTCCTCCAAAGCAAACCAAAAACTTCTGTTAGTCACATACAACAAATACTTCAACAAAGACAACTTCGGACCTGAATTTATCGACAAGCATAAACTCGATACCATAAATTTCAGAAAGAATATGCTTGTTGAAATTTTTCTGGGAGAGAAATCCCAGACTGGCTATGAAATCATAGTTGACAAGATTGAAGAGAACAAAGATTTAGTTAAAATTTACTACTCAGTGACTGAGCCCGACAATCCAACCGATAAACCTTCTCAGCCATACGTAATTGTCCAAACTCACAAATCCCGAAAACCAGCGCAATTCTATGAGAACGGTGAAAAGGTACAGATGAAACCACAGAATATCTACATGAACTAAAAAAAGCACGATCGCACAACACAAAATAAACGCAAGTCGGCTTTAATCCTTTTCAGGATAGGCGCTTTCGGTGGACAGAGAAACATCTCGTATCTTTTATCTACCGTTGACGAAGCCGCCCTACGTTTATTAAAACCGTTGCCATTCATTGTAAAAAATCAAAAGAACAAATTATGAAATATAAAATTGGTTTCAGATTAGATTGGCTGGAGATGATATTTTTATTATTTACAGTTTTTACAGCAGGATTTATTACAGCCAGTGATTTAAATAATAAATTTCTTTATACTGGTTTGATAATCCTTTCATCAGCTGGTTTGTTGTTGAAAAAAAGGGTTAAGTTACCCCTTAAGTAAATCGAAAAAACACAGATAAAATCTAGCGGACTTTGAAGCAGTTGAGAAAATATGTGCCAAGGGAATAAATTTATTGACAAGTTTCTGATGACTGTTTTCAAGTAAAGCCTCTACGGATTTTTAATCTAACCCTCAAAAACAACGAAATGGCAACAATGTATAAAAACAATGCTTAAATCAGTCTCAAATCGCAACATCGTGCTCGCTTGCTTAGCGCATTGTCCTGCGGACAATCCAGCTCGCCAGCTCGCACTATTTTTATACGGGACGCTGCCACACATTATAAGAACCTGATGATTGAAAATTTAATTAATCGAACTAATACAAACGAGTTTTATCAAAATGGCTATTTACGTCTGGTGGATTTAAAAGGTCGAACTGGGAATAGTCGAACTCTAGAGTTAAATTTTATTATTGAGGGACAGGATGATTTTGGAGAAATACAAAACATTGAGCATTGGACTATAATTGCTAAAGAAGCCATAGATTTTAAGGGAATTTTTGCGGACTCTTACCTTCCCTATATTAAATTGAATATTTTAACCGACCATCCCTTACTTTGGGTTTTTAACCATCCGGAGTTAGAATGTGAATTAAATAAATATCCAGAAAATCCGAGTGAATTTATAGGGGATTTGTTCTTTGAATATGAAAGTGTCGGAGGTAATTGGATTCCACTTCACAAGAATTTTTGGGCTTTAAATAAATTTTACAAAGAAACTAAAAATAGATATTTATCTATCCCAAGCCCTTTAAGAGGATCGATTGAAAAAGTATGTGAAAAACACGGAATTGAATTTAGAGTGAAAAAAGAAATTAACGGATATAACAAAGGTTATGCAAATCGACCAAATGCTAAACTTTTGATATTTGGAAATGATGAGGTCTGCCCTAATAGTTATAGTTTAGGACAGCCATATATAATTGCTGACGAGTTTATTGCAAAAAAGAAGTAAAAAACGTGTGGCACAAAATACAAAAACAATGATCAATCCTGAATCAATTCGAAACTCTGTGCTTGCTTGTTGTGCTTGATTTTTATACTAGACAATAGCTTTAATTATTATTTATGACACAACTTCAAAACGCAAAAATTTTATCTTCATTTATTATAGTTTATTTTTTAAGTATAAATATTCTAAATGCTCAAAATGATGAAATTAATAAAACAACAGAAAAATATAATAATAGTTCATATCTGACAATGAATGTACTATCTCCATTAAACACTAAAAGTCCGAGATGGCGATTTGGTTATATCAAAAATATTAATGACAGATGGAAAATTGGATTAGATGTTGGTTATGGAAATCATAGTTTAACCTTTTATGATTTAGGAGACAACTATGAGTTATGGGAGGTTAGACCAGAGTTTTATTATTTTTTAAAAACTAAACGAAGAACAAAGAAATATTTATCTGTAGAACCATTTTACATTCACCACAAAGATTTATTTTTTGATGGAACCTACTTTCCGGAAAACGGAGAATCACTCAGTTATGATAAAGCAGATTATAAGAGACAGAAATACGGAATAAACTTTAAATATGGTTTCTTATTCAATTCAAAAAAAAGAATTGGGTTTAATTTATACACAGGATTAGGAATAAGAATAAGAAAAAACACATTCACAAATACTGTAAACCCAGAGATAGTAGATTTGGGACCTGAAGGTGGTGATATGTTCGGATTTGATGATTATCGAAGGATAGAAGGAAACAATTTCGGAGGAAATTTTGTCTTAGGTTTAAAAATATATTATCGATCAAATAACTAAAGCTAAATAACTATATAAAAGCAAAGCTTAAACCTGTTTCTCTCCTATAAAATACTATTTCGAGATTGGGATACGTGGAAAAAAGTTTTATAGTCTTGTAGAAACAGAGAGTCTTTCCCTTTCCCCGATACTTAAGTTCAGTTTTTAATTTACCAACGTGATATTAAACTACTATACAAAAAAATTATTAGTGCTAATAGTATTCTTATTGGCCTCTTCACTGTATTGTCAAAAACAGGAAAAGATATATACGTCTACGAACATTTTAGAAGTTTATAAAAATACAGAGGAGAGTCTTATTCACTATGAAAATCAGCTAAATACTGGTTGGGGTTTAGAATTAAATTCTCTGCATGGTTTTTATATCCTCAGGAAATTTGTTTTATCGGCTGGGTTAGGAATAAATTTAAACATAAATGAGAATTATAGAGCCATACCAGCTATAGTAGAGTTGAAGTTTCATTTTAGTGACTATGGCATTAACAGTCCTTATGTTTTATTGAACACCGGGAAAAATTTAAAGATAGGAAGTTTCCAACCGGGTCAGACTGCCAAATTAGGATTCGGTTATAATTTTGAAAGCGATTATATTTTCCAGTATACTATTGAATTTTTTAAAAAATCTAAAACTTATTACACCAGCGAAAGCCTGGATGTTAATTATAATTACCGAGCCAACGGCTATGGAATTTCTGTTGGGATCACATTTTAAATAATTTACCTATGATAAAAAAAATACTTCTTTTAATTGCAATTTCACTTATTACTCAACATTCCTGGACCCAACAAAATACCGCTGTAGAAAAATCTGTTTATGGATTTCAAGCAGGGGTATTAGGATTTTGGGCACATAATGAATCCAGGTTGGATAGAAATATATCCATTCGCACCGAATTAGGTTTTGATGCAGGAATCTTTTCCTCAAATGCAGATTTTAGCGGGTCTAAAGTGGGCGTAATTTTTATTCCTTCAATTACCCTGGAACCACGTCTATATTATAATCTTCATAAAAGAATGGATAAAGGAAAAAATATTAGCGAGAACAGTGGGAATTTCGTTGCTCTTAAACTAAACTACAGGCCGGACTGGTTTACCCTCTCCAATGTTAAAAACACTTCGGTAGCCGACAATATTGCTATTATCCCGAAGTGGGGAATTAGAAGAACTTTTTGGAATCATCTCACTTATGAATTGGGAGCGGGTGTTGGTTACAGAAAATATTTTCTAAAACAGTATGGCTACGCTGAAAATCCTGGAGAGGTGGGCATAGACTTGCACATTAGGTTAGGGTATACATTTTAACTTTTTGAAAAAAGACAATAATTGATTTGAAAGGACTGCAGATTAGCAATAAGCTAACACTTTCAAAGCATAGGTGGATTTTGATTAATGTTAGAAAAGAGCTTAATAGATTTTGCCTTTGCTGGTTTATACCGAATTACTAATTGAATAATAGAAATAATATGAAAATATCTTTTATTGTTAAACTAACTTTCCTTTTAAGTGCCATACTTTTTAATGGTTGTGATAGAAATAATGAGGAGAGAACCTACCGCTTTATTATTAATAATGAGTCAGGTTTTGATATAAGATTAGAAATTTTTGAAAGTGGAACTAATAATTTTGTAAAAGAGATAATTATTTCGGATTCAGATCATACTATAAAAAATTTTCAATCTACGGACATGGGCCAAGTTTATGGAATTCAAGATTTTTTTGAGGGAGATTCCGTTAATATCATCTATGGGAATAATCAAAAAATACAATCTTACAAATGTGAATTTTTAAAGCCTGAAAATAATGGTTGCAGCGAAACAGGTAACATAGCAAATGACGGAGATACACAATGGAAGCGCGAACGGCAAGGACAACTTTATATAAGGACATATACCTTTAATCCAGAGAACTTTGAAGAAGCAACACCTTGTGATGGAGATTGTGAATAAATTAATACAAAATTAAAAAGAGAGGCTTGATGGCTTTTGCCTTCGAACCCCTCTAAAATTAAGTCCTTAATAGGACATAACTTAATTGCAGACTAATATCAGATAACGCTGTTTTTATCAGCCGAAAGCCGCCCCCATCATCTGCTAGGTGTTGGCCGCTCCTTAACCGCTATCTTTAACTTATTACAAAAATAGGAATTTTAGAATAGCCAAATCAATAGTGTTATTACCCGCCTTTTAAATCCTATAAAAAGTATTTCTTTGTCTTAGAAATCAAACAGACAAATTTGATTTGGGAAAAATCTGTTTTTCCTTATTCTTGTTTAAAATCAATCAGGGCATTCATATCCTGGCTAATCTTGTTTTCCGAAACCCTGGCATAAATTTGAGTTGTAGAAATTTTGGTATGTCTTAAAAGCTTAGAAACAGTTTCGCGAAAAAAATCATTCCATTGTCATTCAATGATGTTCCATATTTTTTCATTAGCCGCCGAAAAAATTGATGAAATGTCCCCCAACTATACCTCTAATTAACTACACTTACAATAGATTTGGATTTCATTGTTACTCTAATCATATTTTAAGAAGTTCAGGAAAACTAAGATTTCGATTTCTATTAAAAAACTATCAAGTCGTTGGCATCATCTAGAACCTGGTTATCAAAATCTTTCAAATATATTTCTGTAGTACGAAGAGAGTGGTGCCCAAGTCCCTCGCTGATAATTTCAGTAGATATTCCGAGATTTTTGGCAATTGTTGCCCAGGAATGGCGAATGTAATAGGTGGTTATTCTCTCTTCAATTCCCGCATCTTTTGCTATTATTTTTAAGGATTTATTTATTAATCTACTATCCGATCTGTATTTGGTGTAATTTTCCACAGAACCATCGTAACCTATTGGAAAAATAAAATCATCATCCCCTTTGTCTTTCAAATAAAAACTAAGTATTTCAGAAAATTCCTGTGTTATTTTCACCGAAAAAGGATCACCAGTTTTACTACGACCATAGAACATTCGGTCACCAACAATATCCCTAATTCTCAATTTTGCAAGATCTATTAAGTTCATGCCTCTGCAATTAAACATACTTAATAAATAATTCTTTGTATTCCATAATGTAGAACCTTCTTTATAACTCAAATTGCGAATTGCGATAAATTTGTCCTTTGAAAGCGCCTTTTTTTTGGTGCGTCTTGAAGTTGGAATTTTATAGTGATGAAATGGATTTTTTTGGGGAATAAATCTATCTTCTTTAACTGCACTATTATAAATGGCTCTTATAGCCCTAAGGTAAGCGCTTATTGCATTATCACAGTTACCTTTTGCCTTGCGATCCATTTCATACTCTTTAAGAAATGTGACTGTGATCTGATAAAGTTTGACCTCTTTATTGTTGTTGAATTTTGTAAAAGAAGAAATTGCACCTTTATACCACGATGCAGTTGCCGGTTTACTGATTTTCAATTTGCGGTCTATCAAAATTTGACCACATTCATTTAATGTAATTCCATTCGAAAGATTCTTTTTAATTTTGGAATCTAACTTCTTATCCCAGGAATTTTTAATATTTTCAACTAAAACATCAACATCTATTTTGTTTAAAGTATCCCCAAGCTCATCTATCATACTTTTAGCCGAATGCAATTTTTGATAGTTAGCTTTATTGATCGCATCACAATCTTTGTTTTTGTTTGCCAGGGCTGATTTTTTTAATAACAAATTCTTTTCATCCCATCCAGCTATCGAAGTGCTGCAGGATAGACGAATCATTCTTGGTTTCTTGTGAAATATTTTTATTACCACAGGAAATGAACCGTCAATAGCATTTTTTGAACCTTTTCTTGTATCTAAAATTAATCTTGCTCGTGCCATTTTTTTGAAATCTTCATCATAAATTTAATGAAAATTACGCACACTTTACGCACACTTTTTTTTGATTCGAAATAATTTAAGTTGACATTAATATTGATTAAAATACTTATAGTCAATTATTTATGATGTTATTTGATTCAGATTGTTAGTTAAAAAAACGACTTCTAAGCAGGCGGTCCCAGGTTCGAATCCTGGCGCGATCACTTTGTAAAACCGTAAAACTTAATTTATAAGTCTTTACGGTTTTTTTATTTCCCATTCTGTAGATTTGAATTAATAAAAATGCGATAAAATTAATCTCAATGAATTTTCAAGAATATAGCATTTACTTTAAAAATATCCTCCTCAAACCGGTGACAGAACATCAACCGCCTTATGATAATCCCGATTACCTGAATTATACAAAGTTAAACTGGTCACGTATGAACCGTTGGTTCAAAACAGGAAAATTATCAAATGACATTGTGGAAGTTGTTAAAAAAATAGATCAACCGCAACATTGGATCATTATTACAGAACCCTGGTGTGGCGATGCAGCTCACAATATTCCCTTTATAGAAATGATAGCAAGTGAAAATACCCTGATAACGGTATCTTATGAGTTAAGGGATGCAGCACCCTACAGGATTGAGCAGTATCTTATCAATGGCACTCAATCAATTCCTAAGTTAATTATTAAGGATGAAAAAGGCGAGGATTTAGCAACCTGGGGACCACGTCCTGAAAATTGTCAAAAAATATATGCTGAACTACTAAAAGAGCAAGCTTCTTTTGAGATAATAAAAACCGAGATACAAAATTGGTATAATTTAGATAAAGGAAAAGGACTTCAAAAGGAATTAGAAGATGTATTATCCAGTACACGTAATTATAGATTTTAGAGGTCAGTAGTTAGTTACTTATAATTTGCGATTGATAGGTGACATTGCCCTGAACCATTTTTGTGATCAGGTTATTGAATATTGTAGCCTTGCTCTGAGATCGGTTGATCCTAAAACAGAA
>NZ_JAIQZB010000023.1 GCF_020164555.1 Salegentibacter lacus
CATAGGAAGGGGGCTTCCTTGCCTTTTTTATCATTAAGAATATCTACAAAAGAAGAAGCGCTTCTCTCACAAAAACTTTTATCAATAAAAAAGGCCATCTAAATACTTTTTAGACGGCCTCTTCCTTTTTTTGTGATATAATACTATTATTAATTAAACCGATAAAGGGCATTCATTTTTGATTGTTTATCTGGCATTTGAGCTTCTGGAATTAAAAAAACATTTCCGCCCTGTCTTAAAACTTCTTTGGCTGCCCAGTTCATTAAAGAATAGTTTTTGTTTGTCTGGTCATCATCTATACTTACGTTCATATTATCACTATTATAAGTACCCCATATCTCGCTTTGGTTTTCAAGAAATAATGTATCTACTTTTCCCTGTTGCACAGCTGGTAAAATATCGGTAACTGAAGTCCCGGTATTATCGGTATTATTCAATTCATCAAATTTTTTCATTTTATCCCTTTTCGTTTTTTCCAATTCCGGTTCAAGAACTTTCAAGGCCTTTTCATGCAAACCAAGCATATCGGTATCTGAAGGGTTTCCGGGAATTACTTTTTCAAATAAATGATTATAGGAGTTTGCCTCTTGATAAATTGAAAAGAAATTTTCCTGGCAGGCAACTAATAATGGGGTTTTATCTTTATTTAAAAGAGGGGTAATACCATCATTTATAGCTCTAAAATATCTTAAAATCTCATTTTTTCGCTCCCTATCGGCACCAGCATGGCCGTGCATATTTGCTTGACCCTGACCTGGAGAGCTACTATTAAATTGAAGGGTTTTTTCTTTATAATCGAAACCAACTCTTTCCTCTAATTTAGAAGGAGTAAGGTCGTCTATGTCTACTTTACCAATACTATATCTGGTAGCTTCGTAAAGTTCAACATCCTCCAATTGAAGGGCTAATACGTAAAAACTTGTTTCTTCAGAAAACATGGGAACCAGCGGCTTTATATAAAAGTCGTTAGAAATATAAGTATGGGCTTCAAAATTTACCGGGAGTGTATATTTCTCAAAAAATCCTTCCGCAGCAAAAATTGCGAGTCCGTCGCTTTGATGGCGCCAGAAAGATTTATCGTTAATAAGATCTTCAATAGGTTTGCCTATTTCCTGAATCTTTTCATCAGAAACGTCTTTTTTCCTAAGCTCATTCCCAACCTCTTTCCACAAAGATTTTAGGTGGGTTTTATTTTTTTCTTCTAATACATCTTTTCCCGCACGTTGGGTAGGAATAAAAATAGAAATACAGGTTTTATCTTCTTGATTGCTTAATCTTTGCAAGTCTTTTTCATTTATCAAACTCATCATACTAAATTTTTTGGTTAACTTATACTCAAGATAAGTTGATTTCTCCTTATTTCAATAGGCTTTAGCAGGGCTTTAACGCTAATCTTAAGAAGATGTCAATAAAATAATTTAGTAGAACTCATCTGGTTCAACGTGAATAAGTACGTCAAAGATTTCAGGAAAGTGGGCCAGGAGTTCATTTTTTACATTATGGGCTATATCGTGGCCTTCTTTTACGCTAATCTCTGCATTCACGGTAATGTGAAGGTCTACGTGAAATATCATTCCGGTTTTTCGAACATAACATTTTTCGGTATCCAGAACTCCCGGCACCTGGCTGGATATTTTTCTTATATCATAGATCATATCATCATACATATGTTCGTCCATTACTTCGCCAAGAGCAGGCCGTAAAATGAGATAGGCATTATATAAAATAAAGCCGGAAGCAAAAAGAGCAGCCCAGTCATCGGCAGTTTCGTAGCCTTTTCCCATAAAAAGCGCGATTGAAATTCCAATAAAAGCCATTAAAGAAGTAATAGCATCGCTGCGATGGTGCCAGGCATCAGCTTTAAGAGAAGTGCTATTAGTTTCATCTCCCTTTTTAGAAACTTTTCTATAGAAATATTCTTTAATAATTACAATCGCACCAAGGACAATAAGGGTGTATGGCTCCGGAACTTTATGTGGAGTTTGTATATGTTGAATACTCTCGTAAGCGATCACTGTAGCTGAAACTACTAAAAAACCTACTACTGCAAAGGTGATTAAGGGTTCTGCTTTTCCGTGACCATAAGGATGATTTTTATCTGGTGGGCGACTCGAATACTTAAGCCCGAGAAGCACTAAAAATGACGAAAACACATCGGTTGTAGATTCTATTGCATCAGCGATTAGCGCGTAAGAATTACCAAAAACACCGGTTATAAATTTAGCAATTGCCAATAAAGCATTTCCTATAATGCTAAGCCAGGATGCTTTAATTGCTTCATTGGTGTTTTGGTTCATTTAGGAAGTGTGATTTGGACTGCAAATTTAATGGGAATAATATTATTCTCTGGAAATTAGACTGTATTTCTGAGAAATCATTTAAACTACCACCATACCACAAATAATCTTTCAAATTTATTGCCAGGTTTTTTTGCCCAGATTAATGGTGCTTTTTTGTTTGCGAAGGAATTCTCAATTTGAATAATTATTTCTGAATGATTAACCCAGATCTCGCCATGCTTGGGTAAAATTGGCCAATCTTGCTTTTTTGGCGCGTAAAATTGAAAATCGCGATAACCTGTAGAATTAAAATCTTCAAAATGGAGCCAGATTCCCGCTACACATTTATTATTAATTTCTGGAAATTGTTGATTTTGAAGTTCCTTTGGAACAAATAAATTAGCTTTAAAACAAGCCTGCTGAAGAATATTTATTGAATTTAAATCTAATAAATTCAATAGGTCGTCTGTTTCAGGTTTAAAAAGTAAAGGGAACTGTTTTTCTTTTAGTTTTTCAGTTTTCTGTAGTAAAGTATCTCTTCTGTTTGGGCCAATCCAGCGATCCATTTCTGAAGTCAAAGAAGGATCGTATACATAGAATTTATAAACCATTTCTATGTGATATACTTGTTGGTTTATTAAATCTTCCAGTAAAAAATCAAGTTCACCCAGCGTAATTTTATTCCGGCTAATTTGCATATTTCCAGCCAACAGTTTATAATTGGGATTTTTCTGAATTATCCATTCAAAAAAGCGTTCTACACGCTTTCCCATCACAAAATTGGTAGCGAGTGATGGCAGATCTTTATCTAAAGATTGCTGTACGGGAGTATGGAATTCCGGTAATTCAAACTGGAAGAGTTCCTGAAAAGAATTTTCCCAGAGTGCAGGTGTTTCTAAAAAGCCTTCAAACTGCTTTTCTATTCGATTTTGCATCATTCCAATTTAAAGCCCTGACATAGACTATTGAAAAATTAAACAATAACATCAATTAACTAAGATTAGTTGATTTACTCGTTAATCGAGATTTAAATGCTCCGAGCCCTGCCAGAATCATTCAGGCGGAATTGCCTCGAAATCAAGATATATTTTCCAATAATGCCTCTTGGGGCTTGCCCCGAGATAGTTTACTTTAGTCCTCATCTTCATCTGTACTTAAAAGATATCCAAAAGGCTTTAAAGCCGGGGTATGGTTAAAGATTACATTTAAAATTCCTAAGACGGGGATCGCTAAGATCATTCCCATAACACCCCAAACCATGTTGCCTAAAATAATCGCGAGAATTACGAAAAAAGGGTGAATATCTACTTTATCACCAACGATAAATGGCTCTAAAACATAACTTTCAATAAATTGAACTATCGTGAAGGTTAGGATTACACCAATTAAAATACTGGTTTCACCCTGGGTGAGATAACCGAAAATAAGTGCAAGACCCATCCCGATAATGTTTCCTATAAAAGGTATTAATGTTAGAAATGAAGCAATTACCGCGATTAGAATAAAGTTATTAACTCCTGAAATTCCAAGGCCTATACTATAAAGAATTGAAAGTATAATAATTAAAATTAATTTTCCTCTTAAATAGAACTGTGCTACCCTGGCAGTTTGATTAATAGTTCGTTTTACTTCCTGTTTTCGCTCCTTTGAGAAAAGCTTGAGAATAAAAACTTTAAAGCGCTTTCTATAATTCAGCAGAAAAAATATATAAATAAATGTGAGTAAATAATTGCTTAAAAAACTGGTAACCGAATTAATAAAATTGAAAGCTTTTTGTCCTGAATTTCCGCTGGAGGTTAATATGCTTTGAATATCATTTTTCTCTTTATACTTTTCAAGATCCTCACTGCTTAATGCGGTATGCTCGTAGGCATAGTTTTGCAGCTGTTCTATTTTGGGCGTCATAGTCTCTTTAATTTTATTCCAATCGTCTACAAAATTTTTAATTTGAAAAGAAAGTAAAATAAAAACCCCAAAAGAAAACAAGAGCAATAATACGGTACTTAAAAGCGAAGAAACCAGGCGGTTTAGTTTGTTTTCCATAAGATTACCCAATGGAATAAGTAGAAGAGCTAAAATAATCGCCGTAACTAAAGGAGCCAAAAAGCCCCTGGCATCGGCTAATCCGGTAAACAAGAAATATGCCCCTACTATTAGTGCAACGAGAGGGTAAAGTAAAGTTTTATGTGCCGTATTCATTTAATGGTTAGTTTAGAACTATGAAGGTAGAAAAAGATATTTACTTTTTCTACAGTTCATTTAAACGAAAGGACTTTTTAGCTATAGGCCAGAATATTTTCTTTTTCTACAAGGTTTTTGAGTGATTCTAAACTTTCATCCCAGCCGGTATCACAATCTGAATAAAATTTATCGGCTTGAGATTTATTAGGAAAACCTGAATGTTCTAATTTTAAAACACAATAATTAGTTTCACATTCAATTCTAAATTTCACTTTAAATTTCGCCTTGAAGGGTAAATATTCATTTTCGCTTAGATAAGTATAATCGCTTAAAGTAAGCTTTACGTGCGGTTTAAATTCTGAAATAGTAGCAGCGGCAATATAATCTGCTTTATCAGGATTATCTCCCCAACTTAAGGCAAACACACCATCTTCGTCGGGCACCACAATGGCTTGCGATGCACCCCACCATTCTTTTATCAAATTGGGAGTTACAAGGGCATTAAAAACCTTACTTCCATTTTCGTTAATTCGAATTTCCTTTTTAATTTTTCGGGACATAAAATTGAATTTAATATTAAACAGTGAAGCTCAAAATAAAACCTCTATAAACGAGTATTAAAAATTATCTGCTTTTTATTTATTCAATTAAATTTAAGAAAAATTAACAAGGTAATTTGTAAAAATCGTAATTATTAATTCCTAAAAATGGAAATTTCATTATTGCTTAAAAAACTGGACAAACAGTTTTTTGTAATCCAAGCTGCTATAAAAGATGAAAAAAGGCAAATATCATTGGAACTATTGATGCCAGGATTCCCAGAATAATCACAATCCCAATAAAACGTAACCAGTTTCTAATACTCTTTAGTAATTCAATTTGATATGTATTTTCTTCCATATTAATGTTTTTTGAGTTAAGATCTATTTTGAAATCCAATTTAAAGAAAATATTTATTATTATACAGAAGCTGATTTTACTCATATTAATTAATACATACCTGTTTTAAGTTTGCAGCAAACTATAGCTTATATGTCTTATAATCTTATTAGTAAATATAACGTACCGGGACCACGGTATACCAGTTATCCAACCGTGCCGTATTGGGACGAAAACACATTTTCGCCTGGGTCCTGGAAAAGAAGTTTAAAACGAAGCTTTAATGAAAATAAAGAAATTAGCCTTTATATACATTTGCCGTTTTGTGAGAGCCTGTGCACTTTTTGTGGGTGCAACAAGCGAATTACCAAAAAACACGCCGTTGAAACTCCTTATATAGAAAGTGTGTTGCGAGAATGGGAGCTTTACCTTGAAATTCTGGAAGAAAAACCCTTTATTAGGGAAGTGCATCTGGGCGGTGGTACGCCTACCTTTTTTGCTCCTGAAAATCTAAAATTTTTGCTCAATATGATTTTTCGGAAAGCCGAGAGAGATTGTAAGACAGAATTAAGTTTTGAGGGACATCCAAATAATACTACAAAAGAGCATTTAAAAGTACTGGCCGGTCTTGGCTTTAAAAGGGTAAGTTATGGTGTGCAGGATTATAGTGAAAAAGTACAAAAAGCTATACATAGAATTCAACCTTTTCAACATGTAAAAAATGCTACAGAGCACGCCCGGGAAACGGGTTTTACCTCGGTAGGACACGATATTATTTTTGGTTTACCATTTCAAACCAAAGAAGATATTATTGATACCGTAGAAAAGACAAAATTATTAATGCCAGATCGTATTGCATTTTATAGTTATGCTCACGTACCCTGGATTAAAGGAAATGGGCAGCGTGGCTTTAAGGATTCAGATCTTCCCGAAGCTGATGAAAAACGCGAAATGTATGAAATTGGAAAGCAAATGCTTGAAGATGCAGGGTATGTAGAGATTGGGATGGATCATTTCGCTCTTAAAACTGATTCTCTTTATAAAGCTGTGGAAGAAAAAAAACTACATAGAAACTTTATGGGCTATACCACTTCTTCAGGTGCATCTATGATTGGTTTGGGTGTTTCCGCTATTAGCGATAGCTGGTACGGTTTTGCACAAAATGAAAAATCGGTTGAAGCCTACCAGGAGCAAATTGCTGAAGGAATTATTCCGGTTTTTCGTGGGCATATTTTAAATGAAGAAGATCTTGTTATAAGGAAACACATTCTAAATTTAATGTGCCGTATGGAAACAAGTTGGGCAACAGCCGAAGATTATTTTGAAGAATTACCGGAGGTGCTGATTAAATTAAGGGAAATGGAAGCTGACGAACTCGTCACTTTTTCTGAAAACGGATTAACAATACCTGAAAAGGGAAGACCTTTTGTGCGAAATATTTGTATGGCATTCGATCTAAGAATGCAGGCACAAAAGCCAAATACCCAATTATTTTCTATGACGGTTTAATTTAAGTGTTAAAACCGAAGTAAAAGTCCGTTGGGAGAATTTCCTAACGGACTTTTTTATTCTTCATTTTAAGCTAAGAGTAAAGTATTTTATTCGATAATCGAGATTAATTGCTTCGTCCCGAAGAGTCGGGATGCCTCTATATCAAATTATATTTTACACTAATAATAATTCGTGAGCTTTCTCTGAAGTTGTTTACTCTTTATCCTTTCCGCTGTTTATCATATTTAAAACGATAAGTATCAGGCCGACGCAAACAACACCGAAAATAGCAATAAGAAAACTTCCCATTTCCCAATTTACCAGTGCAATTGTGTTTAATAATTTCATAACGAGTGTTTTTAGGTTAGTGGCAACTTTGTGCTGCTGTAATTTCCGGAGTTATTTCCATAGGGGAGAGGTATGGAATTCCGAGTCCCATTCCTCTTAGTATAAATAGTAATCCCATTAGTACTACAAAAACAGGAACCGCTTTTCTAATTTTAGATCTAAGGTTCAGGTTTATAAAATTTCCCAGGTAAATTGCGGCAGTCATTAGAGGAACTGTTCCCAAACCAAAAAGTGCCATATATAAACTTCCTTCTAATGCTGTTCCCGAAGCAATAGCTCCAAAAACCGCCATATAAACGAGTCCGCAGGGGAGAAAACCATTTAGAAATCCAATGGTATAAAAAGTATCTGGTGATTTTTGTTTCAGTTGTTTTCCCAGGCTGCTTTTTACTTTTGAAACAATTTTGAAAATGAATTTTGAACCGTTGTATTTACTGAATTTTTTATATGGAATAAGAATAACCAAAATCATTAATATTCCTACTAAAATTGAAAGTTGCTGCTGAAGCCCAAACAGCCTGAAACTTTTGCCTAACAGACCAAATAAAAGTCCAATAATGGCGTAAGAACTTAATCTGCCAAAATGGTAAAGTGAGATCTGGCCGAGTTTTCTAAGATTGTTTTTGTGATCTACCGGCAATAAAAACGCAATAGGGCCGCACATTCCCACGCAGTGAAAACTTCCTAAAAGTCCGAATATTAATGCCGAAATCCACATTTAGTAAACTATTTCATTTTTATATAAATAAGGAGTCTCTTCGTATTCCCAATGAATATTAATATTCCAACGTCCTTTAACCAACTTTTTATCAGCAATAAAAATTTGATGTGATGTTAATTCCAGCGGAATATTAAAATCAAGCTTTGCGTCAGATGGACGATAGAAATTCAGATTTCCTGAAATTTTAGAAAGTTCCAAATTTTCGGGAAATTCAACAAACCATCCATCTTTTACCCGACGATCACTGATGTTTTCTTCCAGGGAAAATGCGTTGTTTTCTGCATCAATTTCTTCCTGATAATGTAATTCTTTTTGATAGTATTCTTCAGTCACCAAATCGTGATCAAATTTGGAATCTGTGAGCATATTAATCACTAAATACATTATGAAAGTGATAAAAAGTGCCATTCCAATCACAATTCCTGTTCCCCAGTTTATTTTCATAATTTTTTATTTTGATCCCAGAACTGGGAAATTAATACAGTTTTTTAATCCTATCACTGAGTGTAGCCGATTATTGTTTCCAGCAACATGCTGGTTTAATTAAAACTACGAGGTCCCATAAACGTAGTACTTGTAGTTTCTATTAGCCTATCGCCACTATAAACACCAATCTCGAGTTTTTCTTTTTCTCCATCCAGTGCTGCTGTATGAATCTCTATAAACAGCGTACCTTCGGTTAATTCCTGTCCCGGCACCATAATATTCGATTGTTTTACCGGATTTATTTCTCCCTGGTGGGATAATAACCTGAATTCAATATCTTCAAAATCGGCGGTGGTTTTGTTTACCAGTTTATAGGTAAAGACGTTGCTGATCACATTATCGGCTTTTCGTTCATATAACTGCCCGGGCAACCTTAAAATTCTGGCTTCAACTTCACTTCTTATAAATAACATTCCTACCAAAACCGCAGTTAAAATTCCTAAAACAATACTGTAACCTTTTAACCTCGGCGTAAATCTAAATTTTGCTTTCTTTTCTATATTTTCTTCGCTGGCATATCTAATCAAGCCTTTGGGAAGATCTACAGCTTCCATCATATTATCGCAGGCATCTATACAAGCGGTGCAATTTATACATTCCAGCTGCGTGCCGTTTCTAATATCTATTCCAGTAGGACAAACCTGTACACATTGAAAACAGTCTATACAATCGCCTTTTCCGGTTTCTTCACGGTTCTCATTTTTCTTGAATTTCGCCCTTCCTTTTTCTTTTTCTCCCCGTTTGTGATCGTAGGCTACTACTATAGATTTATTATCTAGAAGCACCCCTTGAAGCCTACCATAAGGACAGGCAATAACACAAACCTGTTCTCTAAACCACGCAAATACAAAATAGAATACCGCTGTAAAAATCAATAATGAAATAAAAGTACTCAGGTGGTTTAGTGGGCCGTCGGTTACATATTGAATAAGACGGTCACTTCCCATTAAATAAGCAAGGAAAACATTGGCGATTAAAAAAGAGATGACAAAGAACAGAAACCACTTGAGAGAACGCTTTCTAATTTTTTCGGCGTCCCACTTTTGCTTTTCGAGTCGCATTTGTTTTCCTCTATCTCCTTCTATCCAGTATTCAATTCTACGGAAAACCATTTCCATAAAAATGGTTTGTGGGCAAAGCCACCCACAAAAAATTCTTCCGAAGGCTACGGTAAAGAGGATGATAAAAACCACCCCAATCACCATCATAATCACAAAAATGTGAAAATCCTGTGGCCAGAAAGGAAAGCCAAAAATATTAAAACGTCTTTCCAGGATATTGAACATTAAAAACTGGTTGCCATTTATTTTAACAAACGGAGCGGCAAAAAGTAGAACTAGCAAAACATAGCTAACGTATTTCCTATACTCGTAAAATCTTCCTGAAGGTTTCTTTGGAAAAACCCATAATCTCTTACCCTCGTCATCTGCAGTGGCAATCGTATCCCTGAATTTTTCCTTATTTTCCAAAACCTTTCTTTCTTAAAATTTAAATTATTCTGTTTCAGCTTCCCAAACTTCACCTTCGGCTGCTTTTGCATCTGGCGGGTTGGTTCCCTGTAGGCTTAAAACATAGCTGGATACCTGCGCAATTTCCTGTGCGTTTAATTCAGATTTCCAGGCAACCATACCTTTTCCATCACGGCCTCCTTCAGAAACAGTTTGAAATACATTACTAATTCCGCCTCCTAAAATCCAATGCTCATCGGTAAGGTTAGGGCCAATGGCTCCACCACCATCGGCACGGTGACAAGCCATACAGCTCGCCATATAAATTGTTTCTCCTGCTTCTAAATCGGAAGCATCGGTTAACAATTCGACTGAGGAAGCATCTATAAGATCTGGATTTGCAGCTTTATAAGCTTCAATTTCTTCTTCTGCCTCGGCAACAGCAGCCAGGTATTCTTCTGTTTGCGTTTCACCATCAAAAACGTGATAATAGGCCATATAGACAAAAGCAAATACAATACTAATATAGAAACCATAGAGCCACCAAGCGGGAAGATCGTTGTCCAGTTCTTTAATGCCGTCGTAATTGTGATCTAAAAGAATTTCCTCTTCCTTTTCCACAGGTTTTTGAGTCAGCATTTTCTTATAGAACTTTTTCAAGCCCGAAAATTGCTTTTCACTATTTTCAGCTTTCAGCTTAGTATAGCGTTCCTGAGCATCTGGCTTTAAACTTCTAAAAACCATATTCTCTAAAGCCGAGATTGAAACTTCTATGGATATAGCAATTACAAGAACAACTGCCAGTATCCACCAAATAACCGGATATTGTTCAATTGCCCATCCGCTTTCAGTCTCTACGGTTAGTTCTATTAAAACCAGGGCAAGAATTAAAAATCCTAAAATTCTTAAATATGCTGTCGTTTTCATAATTCCTGGTTTTCCGGGTTAGTATCTAAGGGTAATTTGCTTACCTCTTCTATGTCTTTCTTTTTTGCGGTAATTACCCACAGGAAAAGCACTACAAAAAAGATGAAGAATATAAGCAGGGAAATTAACGGGTAGATCATTACACCGTCTATACTTTCCATATGGCCTTTTACGAATTTAAACATGCTTAGTTAGTTTTAGTGGTTGATACTTCTACTTCTTTAGCGTTGATATCGGTTCCCAGACGCTGTAAATAAGCAATTAGAGCTACAATCTCACGGTTTCGCATTTCTACGAATTCGGTGTCGTTTTCTGCTGCAAATTCCTTCTCAGCTTCATAAGTTTTAACGAAATCAGGATCTGCATAAAGGTTCTTCTCAATTTGAGTTCCCTGTTCTGTCATCCACTGCTGGGCGTTTTCAATTTCCTCTAAAGTGTATGGCACGCCAAGCTTACTAAGAGCTCTCATTTTAGCTTCGGTATCACTTTTATCAAGTTCGTCTGTAATTATCCATTTGTAAGAAGGCATAATAGAACCTGAAGAAGTACTTTGCGGATCGTACATATGGTTAAGGTGCCAGTTATCGGAATATTTACCGCCTACCCGCATAAGATCGGGACCGGTACGCTTACTTCCCCATAGGAAAGGATAATCGTATGCATATTCCCCGGCTTTAGAATATTCACCGTAGCGTTCTACTTCACTTCTAAAGGGCCTAATCATTTGCGAGTGGCAACCCACACAACCTTCCCGGATATAAATATCCCGACCTTCAAGTTCTAACGGGGTGTATGGTTTCACACTGGAAATTACCGGTACATATTCATCTACCATTAAGGATGGAACAATTTGAACCACACCACCAATTAAAATGGCTATAGTAGCGAAAATTGTAAGTTTTACTGGTCTTCTTTCCAACCAGGAGTGATAAGCTTCCCCTTTGGTTCTTTTTCGTGTTACTTTTTGTAGCGGAGCAGCTTCAGCTAACTCATCTTCAACTTCGCTTCCCTGTCTTACAGTTTGTATAATATTATAGAGCAGGATAAATGCACCTACAATATATAAACTACCTCCAATAGCCCGCATCCAGTACATTGGCATAATGGAAGTAACCGTTTCTAAGAAGTTTCCGTAGGTAAGGGTTCCGTCAGGATTAAATTGTTTCCACATAGAAGCCTGTACGAATCCTGCAACGTACATTGGTAAGGTGTAAATAATAATTCCTAAGGTTCCTATCCAGAAATGCGCATTGGCTAATTTTACTGAATAAAGGGTGGTTTTAAACAAACGTGGTACTAACCAATAAACCATACCAAAAGTTAAGAAACCGTTCCAGGCTAAAGCTCCAACGTGTACGTGAGCAATAATCCAGTCGCTAAAATGCGCGATAGCATTTACGTTTTTAAGCGAAAGCATTGGTCCTTCAAATGTTGCCATCCCATACCCGGTAATTGCTACTACGAAGAATTTAAGAACAGGATCTGTTCGTACTTTATCCCAGGCCCCACGCAAGGTTAGAAGACCGTTGATCATACCTCCCCAGGAAGGGAATAATAACATAACTGAAAAGGCTACACCAAGGTTTTGAGCCCAGTCTGGTAAAGTTGAATATAATAAATGGTGAGGTCCAGCCCAGATATAGATGAAAATAAGGGACCAAAAGTGAATAATGGATAGTCTATAAGAATAAACTGGCCTGTTTGCCGCTTTAGGAACAAAATAATACATTAATCCTAAGAAAGGTGTAGTAAGGAAGAATGCCACCGCATTATGCCCATACCACCATTGTACCAAAGCATCCTGAACTCCGGAGTAAACGGAGTAACTTTTAAAGGCAGTAACAGGAATTTCAATATTATTTACAATATGAAGCACGGCTACGGTTACGAATGTTGCGAGATAGAACCAAATCGCTACATATAAGTGGCGCTGTCTTCTCTTGATCATGGTACCAATAAGGTTGGCTCCAAAAGCAACCCAAACCAAAGTAATTGCGATATCTATTGGCCATTCCAGTTCAGCATATTCTTTGGAACTTGTAAAACCCATTGGGAGCGTGATCGCGGCAGCAACAATAATAGCCTGCCAACCCCAAAAGTTAAAATTACTTAAGAAATCACTCCACATTCGTGCTTTAAGCAAGCGCTGGGTAGAGTAATAAACCCCTGCGAAAATGGCGTTCCCAACAAAAGCAAAAATTACTGCGTTAGTATGTAATGGTCTTAAACGACCAAAACTTAACCACGAAATTCCATCGGTTATATCGGGGAATATAAACATAAAGGCGAGCAGCAGCCCTACACTCATACCTACGATACCCCAGAACAGGGTAGCCATAGTAAACTTTTTTACGATTTTATTATCGTAATGAAACTGTTCTACTTCCATAGTTAATTAGATTTCTTGTTTTTGGTGGAATTGGATTTATCTGATTTTTCTTTAACTAATTCATCATCAAAGAGCATTCTTACCGATGGTGTATAGACATCATCATACTGTCCCTTTTTAACTGAAAAAATAAAGGCAACGAAGAAAATGAGGGCTACTAAAACACTTAATGCAAGCAAGAGGTAAATGATGTTCATATAAAATGAATTATTTTCAGCAAACTTAAAGCGGTGTTAAAATTTAAAATATGATCGAAATCAGGTTTTGATCAATACTGGTTTTAATTTCTTTCCCGCAAGGTTTGTTGCCAGGGTTGTAAAAGCCACAATACTAATGGAACTCAACGGCATTAAAATCGCAGCGATTACCGGCATTAAATTTCCGGTAACTGCAAATGCAAGTCCTACTACATTATAACAAAGGCTCAATACAAAGCTCCATTTGATAATTTTGATTCCTTTTTCTGAAAGTTTAAAATATTCGCCTAACCTGGTAAGGTTTGAAGCCTCCAGGATTCCATCACAAGCAGGGGAGAAAACATTTATATTTTCTGAAATTGCAATCCCAACATCACTTTGTGCAAGTGCCCCCGCATCGTTAAGTCCGTCGCCAATCATCATCACCGATTTCTCCTCTTCCTGAAGCTTTTTAATAAAATTGAGCTTATCATCAGGTTTTTGATTGAAATAAAATTTAGTATTAAGGGGTAGCATATTTTCAAGTTTCTCCTTTTCCCCATCATTGTCGCCAGATAATATGAATAGCTGCTTGCTTTCTCCTAATTCTTTAAATAAGTCGGCAAGTCCTTCGCGGTAAGAATTCTTAAAGACATAGCAGCCTTTATACTCTTCATTACTGCTAATATGAACCGCAGTTTTGTTCAGTTCTTTTGTTTCAGTTTCGCTTTCCCTAACAAAGGAAGATGAACCAATCTTCATTTTACTGCCATTGCTCCCGGAGCTAATACCTTTCCCGGTATGTTCATTAAATTCATCTAAACTCAGGATATTATTTTTATCCAGAATCTGGTAAAGTTGTCTGCTAAGTGGATGCCCTGAGGCTCTTAAGCTACTGCTAAGTAGTTGCTCTTCTTCAGCATTGAGTTTTAATCCTTGATAGAAGACTTCCGTTTTTTTGTTTGAAGTTATAGTTCCGGTTTTATCAAAAACCAGGCAATCTATTTTTGCAATTTGTTCTATTACCCCGGCTTCCTTTAAGTAAAATTTATTTCTTCCGAAGATGCGCAGTAGATTCCCTAACGTAAAAGGCGTGGCCAGCGCAATGGCGCAGGGACAGGCAATTATTAATACTGCAGTAAAAACGTTTAAAGCAATGGAAGGATCATAAATCAGCCAGAAAAGGGTGGACAGAAATGCTATGCTTAAAACCCCGGCGGTAAATCGCTTACTTATTTGGTTGATTAAACTTTGAAACTGTCCTTTTTTATCCTTTTTAAAGACCTCATTGCTCCAGAGTTTGGTTAGATAACTTTGGTCTATGGCTTTTATGGCTTCAATTTCAAGAATTCCGCCTTGTTGGCGGCCACCTGCATAAAGCGTTTCGCCAGATTCTTTTTTAACGGCTTCGGCCTCGCCGGTTACAAAACTGTAATCTATATTCGCACGGCCTTTCATTAATACCGAATCTATAGGAATTAATTCCCCGTTTCTTATTAAAATCCTATCTCCGGGTTGTACGTTATAAACCTGAACCTGTTCTTCTGTGATCTCTTTTGAAGCATTGGTTTTTAAACGCGTTACCGCCATTGGGAAATAGGACTTATAATCCCGCTCAAAGGATAAATAGGAATAGGTTTTTTGCTGAAAGAATTTCCCAAGAAGCAAGAAGAAAACAAGTCCTGTAAGACTATCAAAAAAGCCGGTGCCGAGATCGAGTAGAATTTCTGTGGTACTTCTAATGAAAAGTACAGCGATTCCCAGGGCTATGGGAACATCTATATTTAAAATTTTGGCACGTAAACCTTTGTAAGCCGAAATAAAATAATCTGATCCTGAATAAAAAACAACGGGAAGGGAAAAAGCAAACATCAACCATCGGAATAGATGTTTGAATTGCTCCAGCCAGAATTCTTTTACTTCAAAATATTCAGGGAAAGAAAGGAACATCACATTTCCAAATGCAAAGCCAGCAACGCCTAATTTATAGATTAAGCTTCGGTTTATGCTGTGATCTTTTTCATCGTAATCTTTAAGGGAAATATAGGGTTCGTAACCAATTCTGCTAAGAAGATACACCAGCTCTTTTAAACTTATTGTTTCCGAAGAAAAACTAATTCGTACTGTTTTCTTTGGAAAATCTACCTGCGCCGATTTTACACCTTTGTTTAATTTTCCTAGATTCTCCAACACCCAAATACATGAGCTACAATGCATGGAGGGAATAAGAAAATCAACGATTTGGGTGTTATTCTCATTAAACTCCAGCAGTTTTTCGACTATTTCCTCGTTATCAAGAAAATCGAACTTTCCTTCTGAAGCACCGGGAGAAATTCCGGGCTTCTCCTGAATATCATAGTAGTAAGTAAGGTCACTTTCGTTAAGAATCTCAAAAACTGTTTTGCAGCCGGTGCAACAGAAATCTTTTTCCTGAAAAACAATGTGATCCTCCTGACATTCTTCACCGCAGTGAAAACAGCTATTCATTCTTCGTGTATTTTAGCCGCAAATTTTGAGAAAATTAACAAAAAATAATATGATAGGAATCAGCTTTAGGATAAATTAATCTCCATTCCCCGTTTTTCTTAAGTAAAAATATCCGATGAGTCCGGCAATTAAAGAGGCAGAGAGTATTCCTATTTTTGCCTGAGACAGGTAGTTTTCATTTTCAAATGCAAGTTCGGTAATAAATAATGACATGGTAAAACCTATGGCCGCGAGAAATCCAATGCCGTAGACGTGTTTCCACTTCACTTTATGCGGTAAACTGGCTATTTTAGACCAAACCATAAGCCTGGAAAAGAAAACGATCCCGATGAATTTCCCAAAAATAAGCCCGATTATTACACCAATCGTAACCGGACTTAAAAGGGCATCAAAAGAGACACCTCCAAGGCTAACGCCTGCATTGGCAAATGCAAAAATTGGAAGAACCACAAAACTCACAAACGGATAAAGCGCATGCTCTAAACGCTGTAAAGGCGGAGTAGCATCTTCGGTTAAGGAAGAGAATTTTTCTATGTTATGGGTAATATGTTCTTCGGCTTCTTTTGGATTTTTCTTTCTATTTCTAAATTCCTGTTGTATTTCGTAGGCTAGGAGTTTAGATTTCCTAAGAAATAAAGGTGTGTTAATTCTTTTGGTATTCGGGATTGCAAAAGCAGCCAAAACCGCCGCAATAGTAGCGTGAACTCCTGAAAGTAAGATTGCCAGCCATAAACCACCAATTCCCATAACAGCATAAAATAAAGTGTTTCTAATCCCTATTAGATTGGCTATTGCCAGGATTAGTACAAAGATTCCAGCAATTGCGAGACTTTGCAGGGAAATATCTGAGGTATAGAAAAAGGCAATGACCAAAACCGCACCAAGGTCATCCACAATAGCGATTGCGGTTAAAAAAACTTTTAAGGGTAGAGGCACCCGATCTCCGAGCAAGTAAAGAATTCCAAGGGCAAATGCGATATCGGTAGCCATGGGAATTCCCCATCCCGAAACCGAATCTAAACCGGTATTGAAATAAAAATAGATAAGCGCTGGAAAAAGCATTCCACCAACAGCAGCCCCAATGGGAAGTATCGATTTTCTAAAACTGGAAAGTTCACCTTGTAATATTTCTCGTTTTAGTTCCAGGCCGATCATAAAAAAGAAAATAGACATGAGTCCGTCGTTAATCCAGTGCAGTAGATTTTTCCTGATTACAAAATCGTTTATTCCTAAATGAATGTATTGCTTCCAAAGATTATGATAGGCATCGGCAAGTGGTGAATTAGCCACAATCATCGCAAGAATCGCTGAAAAAATTAATAAAAGACCAACTGAGGTTTTTTTCTCGATAAATTTTTTAATGGGTAACAGCAGGTAGATATCAAGGCGAGATTTTTTCATAATAACCTGGTTATTGGGGATATTCGATTATAGCGTTTAGATAAATTTATATCCGTTTTCTACGTATAAATATGATGAAACTCAGTTTTATTCGATTATCGAGATTTAAAAATTTCCGGTTTCCTTCGAAATTAAGATATATTTTCCAATAATGCTTTTTGGGCTCTGCCCAAGGTAGTTTACCAGTATTTTTTTAATGCTGCAAATTAGTTTAGCCCGGTTTTTAATGCAGCCAAAAACAAAACTTTGCTACCTTTAGCCTACAAAGTACGATTATGGTAAAAAAGATTACGCAGAGCTTACGCCGGCCAAAAATGAAATCGGTAAATCAACCGCCGGGAACGGTAACCTATGTTGGTAGAAAAGAATCTGGTGAAACAAGGCTGGAAGTTATAGATTATAATAAAGATAATTATGAAAAGCATATTTCTTCTTCTACCGAAGATGCTTTTAAGTTTGAAGCTGAAGACCGTATAACCTGGTTTAATATTGATGGATTAAGCAATACTGTAGAAATCGAAAAACTTGGTAAATATTATGATCTTCACCCCTTAATTATTGAAGATATTGTAAATACTACACAACGGCCAAAAATAGATGAGTACGAAGATTATTTGTTTATTGTTGCCAAGATGCTCTATCATCAGGACGGGCAATTGGTTAATGAACATATAAGTTTTGTTTTAGGAAAAGACTACGTGTTAACTTTTCAGGAAGCAGGTGGGGATGTTTTTGATGGCGTTCGAGGCAGGCTGGAAAAAGCTTACGGCCGTATTCGTACAAATGGTTCAGATTACCTGGTTTTTGCACTTTTAGATGCTATTGTAGATCATTATTTCCTGGTGGTAGACGAGCTGAGCGAGAAAGTGGAAAAACTGGAAGAACAACTTTTTGAAAGTCAGCCAAGTGACGATATTACTTATGAAATTCAGGATCTTAAAAGAGCTATTTTAAGGGTTCGCCGGGCAGTTTTTCCACTTAAGGAAGTGATTTCCAGATTTCAGAATTTAGAAAATGATCTTATAAAAACCCGTACCAAAAATTACATAAACGATCTTCACGATCATATCCTTCAGGTTTCAGAAAATATAGATTTGTATCGAGAGATGGCCTGGGGCCTTATGGATATGTATATGACCACGATTAGCAATAAAATGAACGAGGTAATGAAGGTTTTAACCATTATGGCCTCTATTTTTATTCCATTGACATTTATTGCCGGTATTTATGGGATGAATTTTGAATATATCCCCGAACTACAGTGGGAATACAGTTATTTTGTATTGTGGGGAGTAATGATCGTTATTTTTCTCCTTATGATCTACTATTTTAAACGAAAAAACTGGCTATAACGCAATTATAATTATGATAAGATTTACCTTAATTACTCTGGCAATGATTCTAACAGGTAGCTGTGCTGCCCAGAATTCTGAAATTCCTGTCTATATTGGAACTTACACCAAGAAAGAAGGCCACGTAGATGGAAAGGCAAAAGGAATATTTTTAGCCATGCAGAACCCTGAAAATGGAAGTTTACAACCTGAAAAAACGGTAGCCAAAATTATTAATCCCAGTTTTGTAAAGGCTTCTGATGATGATGAAAATCTATACGCCGTGAGCGAATTGGGGGGCGGTGATGCAGAATCCGGTTTTATTTATTCTTTTAAAAGGAATAAGGATAATAGCCTGGAAGAGTTAGGTAAAATTTCTACTGAGAGTTTTGCGCCCTGCCATATTGAAATAGACCAAACCGGAAAATATGTTTTTGTCTCAAACTATATGGGCGGAGTAGTTATGGTTTATAAAAGGGGAGAAGATGGCAAGCTGGGAAAACAGCAAAAAATTCAGTTAGAAAATCCTGAAGCCTCGCATGCGCATTCGACTTCAATTACAGCAGATAATAAAACCGCCTATATCTCTGATTTGGGAAATGATAAGATCTGGATCTTTAATTTTAATGCGGAAACTGGGAAGTTAAGTCCGAAAGAAAAGCCTTTTGTGCAGTTAGAAAAAGGTTCTGGTCCACGACATTTTAGTTTTTCTAAAGATGAAAACTTCGCTTTTTCAATGAATGAACTTAATTCTACTGTTAGCGTTTTTAAAATTGAAAAAGACGGCAATCTGAAAGCTATTCAAAATATCTCGAATCTTCCAGAAGATTTGGAAGGGAAAAATTCAGGAGCAGATATTCATTTGCACCCTTCGGGGAAATTCGTTTATACTTCTAATCGAGGGCATAATAGTTTAGCGGCTTTTAAAGTAGATGAAAATTCGGGTAAATTGAGCGTGATTGGCCATTACCCGACAAAAGGGGAAACCCCACGAAATTTTGCAATTTCCCCGGCTGGAAATTTTCTTTATGCGGCGAATCAAGACACTTCTACAATTAGTAGTTTTAAAGTTAATTTGGAAACGGGTGAACTTGAAGAACATTTACTTCCCGTTGAGGTGATGTCTCCGGTTTGCGTAGAATTTGCTGAAAATTAATTTGGCTTAAATTTTTAAAAAATTGAATAGGCTAAATCAGCAAATATGAAAACGAAAATTTTTACTGCGGTTATAGTCTTTTTGCTAATGTCGTGCGGGTCTATGACCACTCCCGATTCTGATCAAATAATTCGACAACCCGAAGATGCACCAGCAAATTTCGCTTTGGCAAATGGGATGAATTTTGAAGAAAACGTTTGTAAAAGTCCGATGGTAGATCCTGAAGATGGAACTGAACTAATTATGGTTCGTTCCTGGGGAAACGGGATAGGAGATTATGAAGTTCCAGAAGGTAAATATGGACTTGCAAAACGAGAATTCTTACGTGTAAATTGCGAAACCGGAAAACTAATTGGAATTGTGAAGAAGTAACGCCAAATACCTATTAAAAATAAACCTCACAAAACCTGTGAGGTTTAATGTATTAGATTTTGAAATGAATTCAGAATGACGTGTGATTTCTCAGTTATTTGTACTCAATCACTTTCTTTCAACTTCTTCAATAACAAAAAAACCATCGTTACCCTGCGATTGATAAAGCGGCATAAAAATCCTGGCATCCCATTCGCTTTTCACCTCGTTGCCATTCTGTTTTGCAAGAAGTTCTCCTTTTTTAATCTTCTGAAAATTCTCATACCCCGGTTCCATTTCAAATACATCTGAATCTTCGAGTCCGTGGCGGTGAACTAGTTCAAAGGTTTTTTGGTCCGGAGCGTTTTTCTCCGCAAAACGGTTTACACATTCAGGATAGGTTTCAATTTTAGAAAGATCGAGCTTACAGGCTTCTTTTAAAGCCAGCCAAATCACACCTTCGTGATTTTCAACCGAAGTTTTGTCTTCGTGTTGTCCGGCTTCAAATACAAAGCCTGTCATTCCTGTTCGGCTTAGATAATGGTCTATATCTCCGGTAATAATATCGCTAAAACCACGTACGATAAAAGTTGGGAAATTATGCGCCCATTCGTCATTATCGTTCACTTCCTGTACCGAAACATAAGGTAAACTCGCCGATGAGGTGGTATGACAATCCAGGAAGTAACGTTTAGTAAAATCTTCTTCCGGAAATTGTTTCAGAATATCTATAATTTCCCACATTTCTTTCTGCTCGTGGGTTTCAGCTTTTTTCTGCTCAATATTTTCCTTGGTCCAAACCCGGTTAAGGTCTTCATCTATATAACGCTTATTTTGATTGAGCGCTTTGTGATTTCCGGAAACTCCTACCAAAGTTCCTTCAATTTCTGGTTTGGTCTTTTCGAGTTGTTTAAAAACTTCTTCCAAAGCCTTTACGCCACTGGGTTCATTTCCGTGAATTCCAGCGGTTACAAAAAGTAGAGGCCCTTTTTTATTACTGGTATATTTCCCAATTATCCTTGGTATATGTTTATCTGGTTTATTACTCATAATAAATTCCTTTCAGTTTATTTATTCCATACAGGCAATCTCCCTGTTGTCAAATTGGTGCCCGTATAGCTCTTTATATTCAACCTTACGTTCAATAGCTTCAATTACTGTATCGGTAAAATCCGGGAGGCCTATATCTTTAAAATGCTCCATACCGCCTGGACTTAAAACATTGATTTCTATCAATTTATCTTTCACTACATCAAGACCTACAAAGAAGAGTCCGTCTCTAATAAGCTTTGGAGCAGTTAGATCTACAATGCGTTGCATCTCCGGAGTAAGATCGCTGCTATCTGCAGTGGCGCCAAGGGCGAAATTACTTCGGAATTCACCTTCACCACTCACGCGTCTAATAATTGCCTGTTTGCCATCTTTAACCATAACACGACCATTCATTAAAATAATCCTTACATCACCATCCTTAACGGCCGGTAGGAATTCCTGTGCTATAACATAACCGTCCTGACTAATGGTCTCAATAATTTGGTTGATGTTTTTTTCATTTTCATCTATAAGAAAAACGTTTTGGCCACCGGAACCTTCCAGCGGTTTTAAAACGATTTTTTTATCGTTCTTTTCCCAAAATTTCAGAATATCTTCTTTGTTCCTGGTTATTAAAGAATCTGGTTTTATTTCTTGCGGTAGTTCCTCAAAATAAAGTTTATCTATAAAAGCGTGGGATAGGGCATAGGCATCATTCAATACCAAAACACCCTGTTGTTGCATCATTCTTCCAAAAGCAACTCCCGCCTGCTCAGCCCATTCGCGGCCAGAACCTTCTTCGGTAGGGTTATTTCTTATAAAAAGTACATCCAGTTTAGTTGATTCTATCCTCTTTTTTCTCGCTTTAGAACTTTGCAAAGCTTCCAAAAATTTCTTTGGAGATTTGGTTTTTGTATTTTTAGGTACCTGGGTACTATTTATACTAATAGGCGCATCGTGATGAAAGTTGAAATCACCAACTCCCATTGCATAGACCTCGTGACCACGAGCGTGGGCAGTAGTCATTAACATAACAGAGGTTCCACAGCTCTCGGATTCAATATCGTTTAATACAAAGCAAATTTTCATTAGGTTATCATTTGTGAAAGGGGAAGCCCCTCTCTGATTAAGTTTAATTTATTGGTTATATTCTCGGTTAATAAATAACTTGGGCGCAAGGCGCTCGTTTTTAATACTTTTCTTTCGGTTAATTCTTCGATGATTTTGGTATGTTTCAACCCGAATTTTCCTGCCAGTAAAGGTTCGTATTCCCCACCATTTTGAAGATGATCGCGAAGTTGAACCAGGCCTTTTAAGTAGATAATATCCTTTAAAAATCCTCCTCCCTGCATTATTCTGGAAGTTATATTAAAAGCTCTTTCGGCGGTAAAACCATAATCCATTTTTAATAACCTGAATAACTGCGGAAACTCTGCTCCTTCCATCAAGGCCGATCCTGCAATTACTCTTCCAGCCAAAGTCCTTAATCTATTACCGGTAAGTCCGTCTACTAAAAACTCAGACATTACTGCAAGTCCTTCCTGAAGTGGATCGTAATCTGCAAGGCCGCTGCTTAATAATTCTAAAGGTTGGCGCGTTCCGTTATAATAGGTAAGCACATGAGTTCCAACCTCGTGCTGAATAAGTGCCGTAGCTTCAGTTTTATTCATTCTATAATCTGCCGGAATATAGAGTTCACCTTTATTCACCATCATAATATTCACATCTTTACGAATGTGAACCTTGCTTTTAAAATTTTCATCCTGTTCAACAAAATAATCAAACTCGCGGCGTGCAAGACTACTAAAGCCCTTGGCATCTATAAATTCCGCATCATCTTCCTCTGCAACTTCGTCTACTTCCCTAAGAATTTGACCTGCTTCCTGACTTAATTTTGGGTCTAAGCCTTTGTATAATCTAATACTATTATAAAAGAAATTAGAGGTTCCACGTTCACTTAACATCGTGATTTGCTGATCCAACTCTTCACGCTTTTCCCTGAAAATATGAGACATAGCAGGATCGTCTATTTCTTCAATTTTAAGGTTATAAAGTTCCCTTTTTAGCAAATCGGGGTCTATAGGAAGTAAGCGATAGTGATAGTCTAATACCTTTTCATAATTACTTTCAAAAAAAGTTTCCTTTATATCCTGAATATTAGCCGGGGAAACCAACCATAAAAACTGGTAAGAACGTTCTATTTTTGCCAGGGCTTTATCTATTTCAAAAACCTTTTCCTTTAGATGTTTTCTACCCAGGGCAAGATAACTTCCCACCCCGCTTGTAGTTTGTACCCTTACATAATCAAAAATTGCTTTATGAATACAGGTTATAAGGTAATCCTTGAACTGCCTTAGAAAAACGGGATACACTTCATTATTTTCATCCCTATAAACAGGTGGTATTTCAAGTCCTACGATTACTGCACCAGATTTTTTTGCCTCATCAACACTCAAAATTTCTTCATCACCTTCTTTTTGACGATGGGGCGTATCTTTAATTTCAGCTTTTAAATAAAGTCCCGAAAATATATTGTTAATATTGTTGAGCTCTTTTTCTAAAACCTTTACTGAGCTGGGCAGTTTTTGTGCCGGAGCCTTTATGGTAAAACAATTATTAGGTTCTCCCGTATAGATTTCAAAAATCATGTACGATTTAAAATCTGAAGAAAGTTTATCGGCAAGGGCATAAATTAATCTTTGGTAGGCTTCAAAGAACTTATTTCCAATTAAAAGATAAGATGCTTCACTTATAATAATTCTTTCTGTACCCGCATCATTTTTTCTCTTTCGGTAAACAACCAGGTAAGGTAAATTATCTTCTATATGAATTAAACCTCCACCCGGAAGCGAAGCACTTATTTTGCCATCTTCTTCAAGGATTGTTAAAATTTGTTTAATTGATTTCTCCGATAATTCAGATATATTCAGCATTCTGTGTTTCCTCTATATTTTTAAATGAATATTATTAAACGAAAACCACTGTTTCTAAGCGAAATAATGGCTAGAATTGTGGTTGAACAATAATTAAATTTAGAAAGAAAACTAAGGAATTCTGGATCGTAAACTTACTTTGGGTTTTATTTAAGACATTAGGTGAAAAATTACTTAAATAAACAAATAATTATTAAAGGAAGCAGAAATTACTAATTTGGTAAAAATAGATGGATAAGAAGCGATTTACTCTTTTTCCTGAGCGTCTTCCCTTGTTTTTTCTTCCTCTTTTTCAATTTGCTCCCGGGCATTTTTTATTTCTTCTTCTGTAGCGGGCTCTGGTTTTTGTTCTTCAGCTTTGTCAGGTTCGAGATTAAGTTCAATATACAGTGGAAAGTGATCTGAATCTATTTCGCTACCCAATTTAAAATCGGCTACCCTAAATTCTTCGGTTACAAAAACGTGGTCTAGAGACCAGCGCATCACGGTACTGGTAGCATCAAAAGTATTGTAAAAGCCACGACCAATCCGGGTATTTAATAAGCCGGCCACATTTTGAAAAAGGGCGGTGGTAGAAGACCAGGCAACATCGTTAAAATCTCCGGCTACCACCACCGGTAGTTTAGAATCTCTTACCATAAATGCAATTTTCATCATTTCGGTATCCCTGTCTGTAGAAGAAGGGTTGTGCTGTGGCATTGGTGGTGTGGGATGAATAGCATGAAACATTATATCTTCTCCAGATCTTAGTTTTAAGATGCTGTGAATAGAAGGAATACTATCGTCTACCAAATAACGTATTTGTGGATTTGTAAGCTCTAATCGTGAATAGAATAACATCCCGTAGGTATTATCTAAAGGAATTTCAATTTTATAAGGATAAGTATCAGTAACTACAGTAAGATCCTCTTTCCATCGGGTATTGGTTTCAGTAAAAAGTAAAACATCAGGATTTTGTTTTTTAATATCGGCTATTACCAAATCAGGATTTTCATTCTTCTGAAGCACATTCGCAGCATAAAGGCTAAACTTATTGCTGAAATTTTCTTCGGTAACCTGGCCAACTTCATAGTCTTTATGCGGAAAGTAAGGATAGATTTTCACCACTTGAAAGAGAAAACAAGCCAGCAATACAAGCATAAAAATATAATCTTCGGCACGTTTCATATCAAACCTGATAAAGTATGCAGCAAGCGCCGTTAAGGTGAGCAGTGTTAACTGGATATGTAAATAATCAAAAATACGTATCCACCAGAAATCTGCAGCAATTAGCGGAATAAGTGTCATTACCACCGCGATAATCCCAAAGACCTGAAGAAACCCTTTTAAAGTCATATTTTTTTGATTGGTTTGGTCATTGAAAGATAATAGTTTATTCGGATTTACTCACTAAGTGAGATCCATAAAATGACGATTCTTAACCTGATATAAACTGAATTTATTTTTTCCTCAGAAGAACTATTGATCTTTACTTAGTTGATTAGAAGTAATTTTTTCATTCAAATAATCACGAATATCGTCACCCGATGGAGCTTCGAATAATTGGAGATCAAAATAGGAAACGGCAGCTATTATATGGTCAAAAATATCGGCAGTGATATATTCGAAATTTTCCCAGCGTTTATCGCGACTAAAACATAGAATTTCTAAGGGAATCCCGTGTTCTGTTGGTTGTAAATGCCTTACAATAATGTACATTTCTTTATGAACAGCCGAGTGAGTGTTTAAATAAGTATCAATATACTTTCTAAAAATACCAAGATTTGTTTGATTTCTCCCGTTTAAAGGAAGTTTTGTATCAATTTCGTTTGTAGTGTTGTAAGCGTCAATTTCATTCTGCCGTTCTTCGAGATAGGAAGAAATTGACTGTATGTTTTTATATTTTTCAAAATCTTCTGGTGTGATAAATTTCACTGAATTCTGTTTAATAAAAACCGAACGTTTAATTCTTCTTCCGGGAGATTCCTGCATTCCGCGCCAGTTCTGGAATGATTCAGAAATTAAACTGTAGGTGGGAATAGAGGTAAATGTATTATCAAAATTCTGAACTCTTACCGTGGCGAGGGTGATTTCAGTTACGGTACCATCGGCGCCATATTTGCTAAAAGTAATCCAGTCGCCAATTCTTACAATATCATTCACGCTAACCTGAATAGACGCCACAAAACCTAAGATGGTATCTTTAAAAATTAATAGTAAAATTGCCGATGCGGCACCCAGGGAAATAATAAAATTTATGACATCTTTTCCGGTAATTTCAGCGATAATAAAGATAAAGGCGAAGAGCCAAACAATGATCATCGCTACCTGAATATAACTTTCTACCGGTTTATCTTTGAATGATTCTAAGGTTCTTAGGTAGTTTTTGGTGGCGCGCAAAAAGCTTCTAATAAGCCAAACGATAAGAAAAATGATATAAATATCAATTAGAAAAAAGAAGGCTTTAATCGCCAGGGGAAACTCTACTAAAATATAAGGAACAGCCAGGTAAATGATGATTAATGGAAGGATCTGTCCTATATATTTTGGGAAATTAGTTTTTATAAGAAAATCGTCGAAAGTAGTTTGAGTTTTATTACTAAAACTTTTAAATGCCTCAATCACAAAATTTCTTATCAGGTAATTTATTCCAAGAATTAATAGGATTAGCACCAGGATATTCAAAAGTAAATTTAGATAGAGCGCAAGCGTAGGATTTACCCCCTGGTCTATTAGAAAAGTTTCAAAAAGACAAATAAGATTTTTAAATCCTTCCTCTATATTCATAGTTTAAAGATATTTTTTTTCAACATAAAAAGGTCCAAAAGGCACCAGTGAGCATCCAAGTATTATTAGAAGTTCTTTAAAATTCCAATTTAAGGGTTTAAATAGCCAAACAGCACCAAATACATAAGCGATAAAAAGTACGCCGTGAGCCATTCCCACTTGTTGCACCATTTGTGGCATTTCCCAAATATATTTTAGTGGCATTGCGATAAATAATAACATTAAAAATGAAAGTCCTTCCAGGATACTTACATATTTAAAAACAGTTTTTTGCTTTTCTAAGGGCATAGTTTAAAATTTAGATTGCAAAGATAGGTTTTATAGAGAATCTGGTAATTTAGAATAGACTTTTCGTTAAAATAATTAATAACCGAATTAGTATTTTCCTGACAGGTTTAACAAATTCATTTTTATTAATTTGCGTACAAATAAAAATTAAAGAAATGAGCTCTAAAATATTGGTAACCGGCGGACTTGGTTTTATAGGTTCTCACACGGTTGTTGCGCTTCAGGAACAAGGTCACGAGGTAGTGATTATAGATAACCTTTCTAATTCTTCTATAGATGTACTTGCAGGAATTACCAAAATTACTCAAAAAAACCCGGCTTTTGAAAATATTGATCTTCGGAATAAAAACCAGGTTAAAGAATTTTTCGAAAAATACCCTGATATTGAAGGAGTAATTCATTTTGCTGCTTCTAAAGCAGTTGGTGAAAGTGTTGAAAATCCTTTGTTGTATTACGAAAATAACGTAGCAAGCTTAATTTATTTGCTTCAGGAACTACAGCTAAAAGAAAATGCATATTTTATTTTTAGTTCTTCCTGCACGGTTTATGGCCAGGCCGATAGTTTACCTATTACTGAAAATGCTCCGGTTAAAAAAGCCGAATCTCCCTACGGAAATACCAAGCAAATAGGAGAGGAGATTATAACTGATACCGCTAAAGTCAATAAGAATTTTAAAGCGATTTCGCTTAGATATTTTAATCCGATAGGAGCGCATCCCTCAACTGAAATTGGAGAATTGCCAATTGGTACTCCACAAAATTTAATTCCATTTATTACGCAAACCGCTATTGGAAAAAGAAAAGAACTTTCGGTTTTTGGAGACGATTATCCAACTCCGGATGGGACTTGCATTAGAGATTATATCCATGTGATGGATTTGGCTAAAGCTCACGTTGTTGCTTTAGAGAGACTTCAGCAAAATAAGGAGAAAAGCAATTTTGAAGTTTTTAATCTGGGAACGGGAAAAGGAAGCTCAGTTTTAGAAGTGATTAATTCTTTTGAACGTTCTACCGGCGAAAAATTACCTTATAAAATTGTAGGCAGAAGGGAAGGAGATATTGTTTCGGCCTATGCCGATACCCAAAAGGCCAATGAAGAATTAGGCTGGAAAACCGAGAAGTATTTGGATGAAGCTTTAAAAAGTGCCTGGGATTGGCAAAAGGAAGTTGTAAAAAGAGAAGAAAAAGAGAATTAGTTTTTTCTGGTTTATATAAAAAAGGTCTGGAAGTAGAATCACTGCCAGACCTTTTTTGTTTTCTTATTCAAATTCAGAAACTAATCTGAACCATTTACTATAAATGCGTGAATCACTCCGGGAACCCAGCCTAAAGCGGTTAATAATAGACTTATTAAAAAAGTAACTCCCAAACCGTGTTTTAAGAAAACGGCCAAAGGAGGTAGTAGAATATTTAAAATGATGGTTAACATAATAATTTTTTTAATTGGTTATTTCTATCGAAATTACAGAGAAATACTAATCCTCCAATTAGATTTAACGGGTTCTTGGTACGGGTTTAACAAAATATCATGCTTTAAATTTTCGGTATTTAGCCAGCATAAATACATAAATACTGTAGCAAACCAAACCTGCAGCAACTAATCCCATTAGCCACGAACCATAGGGTGAATCCTGTAAGAAAGAAAAAGCATCAGCGGTTCCTTTCATATCTGAAGTATTAGATTCTACAGCTGCTCTTATAAAGATATAAGCTAAAACCCCGAAAATAATCCCGCGTGCAATCAAACCGAGATAGCCTGTATTTTTCACGGTTTTTCGTTTCTTTTCATCTGTAATAGAATCATAGCCAAAATCGTCAAGGAATTTCTTTGTTTTAGCTTTATTAAATTGGGCAATACTGGCTACAACCAGTCCTACACCTATGACTGCAAACACAACGACCCCAAGAGTTCCTGTAAGTCCGCCGCCAGATCCGCCACCCGAGGAGGAACCGGCATTTATTAATTTCATAAATGCATAGACTGCCAGACCCAGATATAAAACGGCACTAATAAAATAGGCTACACGTTTTCCTTTGCCTTTTTTATCGTCTCCAATATTTTCAGGATCCTTAATTGACTGAATAAATCGCCAGGCCGAGTAGCACAAAAGCCCCAGGCCTATTAAAACCAGTAATGCATTTCCAAATGCCTGTTTCTGCAAAAATTCTATTACCTGTAAATTACTTGATTTTTGTCCCCCCATATTAAAGGCCGCGAGAAATGTAAGTATTCCCATGATACCATAAACAGTGGCTTTGGCGACATAACCCACCCGGGCCATCTTTTTCAATTTAGAATCCATTTTCTTAAAAATTTGTTTGGTTGGTAAACTAAATTTAAATTTTTGAAAACAGATAAACGAAAACTTGGGAAAATTTTAAAGGTTTGCTTGATTGCGATTTAAAAACTCCCAGGCTTGCCTCCTAAATTAAATAATGGTACATAATGAATGCTTCGGGGCTTGGTCCGAGGAGGTTTAGTGGAAATTTAAAAAACTGAAATGATCTTTAAATTTTTGATTTTTGAAAAGATAAATATGAAAAATATTTAATGATAAAAACTTTAAACCATTTCAAAAATAACCAGGGCGTACAGGTAAAATCTTACAAAGCGCAGTAATCCAAACATCAGGTAACTCGGGAATTGGAATTTTATGATACCCGCCGCGATACTCGTCATTGCAAAAGGTATTGGAAGTAAAGCACCCACAATAATTAAAAACCCACCCCATTTACGGGTGTTCTTTATATGCTGCGCCATTTTTACTTCAATGGCTTCGTGTACAGCCGGTATTTTGGTCATCCATCTACCTATAAAATAGGAAATTACTCCTCCTAAATAAGAAGCTAAAGCCAATAAAGAAAGGTATAGAATAGGACTGGCAGATTTCCCGGACCAGGCGATAAATAATTCTGGTGGAATTAAACCCAGTAAAGATTCTGAAGCAAAGAAAACACTAATAATACCCAGTGGCGAATAAGTTTCAGTCACTGTAACAAGCATTTGCTCAATATCAAGAACCCAACAATCTATGGCTAATAGTGCAGCGATAAATAAAATTATGGGTAAAATTGCCTTTTTTACGCTTTTCCAAACAAAAGTATAAAAACCGGTATAACTATAATACTGGTGCAACAAGCGTATGCGCGACTTCTTTTTAGATTTCGCATCTTTCTTCATCAAATTCTCCTTTAGCAATTTTCTTATTAAGGTATTTTAATAAGATTTTTATGCCGACTAATATTCAAATACCAGACCAGTTTACTTTTTCAAGTTAAAATCTAGTTTTCTTCAGCATACTCATTGAAAGCTTTTACATATTCACGCAGTTCCAATTCATTTACACGATTTGAAGGATCGGCCATTAAAGAAAGTAAATAATCCAGGCTTTCCTGTCCCGTTGCTTCTTCCTGTACCGGTGCTTCTTCACCTTCTTCTATCGGATCATCCTCTGGGATGGCAATATTAAAAGAATCGTAAGTATCTACATGTTCGTAAGTTAACCTGATGGCTTTTGCCAATAAAGGCTGCCCTTCTTCTACAACAAGGGTTCTTAATTCTTTCAGGTCGTTTACCAAAGTATTGGTAATTATTCCGTTGCGCATTAAATCACGCTGAATCTTATTGAGTAATTTTTGGGCTTTGATATTATTCAAGAGAATATAAGTTAATCAGGTTACACTAATTTTTTTGCAAATGTACTGCTTTCGTAGTTTTATAAAACATTTTAACAAAGAAATTAAGAAGCCAAATTAAGCAGGGAAGGTAGATGTTGAGGAAATCATTTTTCTAAGTAGGAAAATATTCTTTATTGAATACCCTGAGGGCAATGGTCCTTAAAATTAACAATATCTTAGTCCTTAAGATTTCAGCAAAATAGCATTGTTTAGTAGCTTTAGCATAATTAAAAAATTAAAATTAATATGAGTTCATTAAAAGGAAAAGTTGCATTTATAACTGGTGGAAGTAAAGGTATTGGCTACGGCGTTGCCCAATCACTTCTAGACTTAGGAATGAAAGTAGCTATAACAAGCCGATCTAAGGATGCTGCTGAAAAGGTTGCAAAAGAATTAAGCGCTACTGATGCATTAGGATTGGAAGCCGATGTTAGAAATTTTGAAAGCCAGGAGAAAGCTGTAAAAGCGGCAATAGATAAATTTGGACAACTCGATGTTATGGTTGCAAATGCCGGAATTGGGCATTTTGGATCTATAGACGAGTTATCGCCAGAAAAATGGCAGGAAACTATAGACACCAATCTTACCGGTGTTTTCTATAGCGTGAAATCCAGTTTAGATGCTTTAGAGAAATCTAAAGGATACCTTATCACTATTTCCAGCCTTGCAGGAACTAACTTTTTTGCCGGTGGTGCTGCTTATAACGCTAGTAAATTTGGCTTAACAGGGTTTACTCAGGCAGTGATGTTAGACCTTAGACAAAAAGGAATTAATGTAAGTACCATTATGCCGGGTTCTGTAGCTACGCATTTTAACGACCATACGCCAAATGAAGAAGATGCCTGGAAAATCCAGCCGGAAGATATTGGAGAACTAGTGGTAGATTTACTTAAAATGAATAAACGAACCTTGCCAAGTAAGATAGAGGTAAGGCCATCGCAACCACCTAAGAAATAAAGAATAGAAGGTTTTAGAAAAGAGGTTTTGTAAGTTAATTTATAAAACCTCTTTTTTTGAAAACTCATTTATCGTAATATTGCAATAAATAATTTTTAAAATGGGTCTAACAAAATCCGAAATATTCAGTCCGCTGCAAAACGAACTGTCAGGAATAGCCAAAGTTTTAGGGCATCCCGCAAGAATTGCAATTCTTCAGGAAATTATTAAATCGAAATCCTGCATTTGTGGAGATCTCGTTCAGGAAATCGGACTTGCACAACCCACGATTTCACAGCATTTAAAAGAACTAAAAAATGTAGGTCTCATCAAAGGAGATATTGAAGGTACCCGGGTTTGTTACTGCATTAATCCTGAAAAATGGGTCCAGGTAAAAGAGCTTTTTGCAGCTTTTCTTGATTCTAATATTCCTGAAGGCGAAGATTGCTGCTAATAGGCGTTGAAGTTTCTATATTATTCTATCTGTTGAGTTCAGGGTTTTAGATGAAATAAAAAAGTATTTTGAAGAAAAATTAGTGAAAATGGCTGAAGTTTATGATGTTATTATAATTGGAGGAGGCCAAAGCGGACTTGCCTGCGCCTATTATTTAAGAAGAACAAAGCTAAATTATTTAATTCTTGACGATCAGGAATCCTGTGGTGGAGCCTGGCAAAAAACCTGGGATTCACTCAGACTTTTCTCTCCAGCCGATCATTCTTCGCTACCGGGTTGGCTTATGCCAAAAACCGAAGATGGGTTTCCACCAAAAGATCATGTGATTAATTATTTATGCAAATATGAAGAGCGTTATGATCTTAACATAAAGAGACCAGTGATTGTTGATGTTGTTGAAAAAGAATCAGGTGTTTTTAAGATAAAAACTTCAGCTGGTAATTTTTCAGCTAAGACAATCATTTCTGCAACCGGGACCTGGAAAGCTCCGTTTATTCCGAAGGTTAAAGGAATTGATATTTTCCGAGGAAAACAACTTCATTCAGCTCATTATAGAAATCCGGATGATCTTGAAAGCAAAAAAGTACTCATTATTGGTGAAGGAAACTCGGGAGCACAAATTTTAGCTGAAGTGTCCAAAGTTGCCAATACAAGCTGGGCTACTTTAAAAGACCCCGAATTTTTACCCGACGATGTAGACGGTAGGGTGCTTTTTGATGTGGCCACGGCAAAGTATAAAGCCGAAAAGGAAGGAAAGAAATTTGATCCTAAAGATTATAATCTTGGGAATATTGTGATGGTACCACCGGTGAAGGAAGCCAGGGAAAGGGGAGTGCTTAAAAGTAAAGGCAGTTTCAAAGAATTTACCGAGGATGGCGTGATTTGGGAAGACGGAACGAAAGAAGAATTTGATACTGTAATTTGGTGTACCGGTTTTCATTATGCTACAAGTCATTTAAAGAGTATTGCAGAAACCGATACTAAAGGGAAAATTAAAACACAGGGAACTAAAGCTGAAAATGTTGCAGGATTATGGGTAGTAGGCTATGGCGGCTGGACGGGTTATGCTTCGGCAACTTTAATTGGCGTTGGGAGAAGTGCAAGAGGCACTAGTAAGGAGATTATAGAATTTCTTAAAGATTAATTATTTAGATTCAGAAGTAAATATTCCAGAATAGCTAATTTCCTAAAAATTTTAAGAGCTTGTCTTCCTAATTATTGATGTATGTTAGGCTATGCCGTTAAATGCGTACTAAAAATCTAAAATTACTGGTTTCAGTCTTTTCATTCCTATAGTTTTGATTAAAACCAAAAAAAATAGATATGAGTATTAAAGGAAAGACTATAATAATTACCGGAGCATCAAGTGGAATTGGAGAAGCTACCGCTAAGAAGTTATCTCAAGAAGGGGCTAATGTAGTTCTAAGCGCTCGTCGTGAAGATAGATTGAAATCTTTAAAAGATGAAATTGAAAAGAATGGCGGAATGGCTTTAGTTGTTCCGGGCGATGTTACTAAAAAAGAAGATTTTAAAAAGATTGTTTCGGCAACTTTAGAAGAATTTGGAAGTATTGACGGGATTATAAATAACGCAGGTTTAATGCCACTTTCCTATGTTAAAAATCTACACACAGAAGAGTGGGATAAAATGATAGATGTCAATATTAAAGGTGTTACAAATGGTGTAGCAGCTGTTTTGCCAACAATGATGGAGCAAAAAAGCGGACATATTATCAATATTTCTTCCAGTGCAGGACATAAATACTATCCTGGGGGAGCCGTTTATTGCGCTACCAAAGCAGCGGTGAAAATGTTTAGCGAAGGTCTTAGGGCAGAATTAGCTCCTAATTTCGGAATCAATGTAACATCCATCGATCCAGGTTTTGTATCTACCGAATTGACTGATACAATTACCGATGATGAGATCAAAAAAGATATGGAGCCAATGTTTAAAGAATTAACTCCATTGCAAGCTCAGGATATTGCAGATGCAATTTTTTATTCATTAAGTCAGCCAAAAAGAGCTAACATAAACGATGTTTATATTATGCCAACAGATCAGGAACAATAGAGTTTTTGTAAAATCTTACCTAAATTAAAAAAGGTTGTTTGGAATTTCTCCAGACAACCTTTTTTTGTTTCCGGGCAAAGTAAAGCCCCAACATACTTACTTAAATTTCAACCACCATTTTTCCGGTATTTTTTCCTTCAAAAAGATCTAAATATGCCTGTGGTGTTTCCTCAAAACCTTTTACGATGGTTTCATCATACTTTAATTTTCCTTCACTTAACCAACCGGCCAGTTCTTTTATGGCGCTTTCAAATTCATTAAAATGATTACGTACTAAAAAACCCTGCATCAAAGCACTTTTCTTAATTAAAATACCTTCCAGTCGTGGACCCGTCGGCATTTCTTTTTCGTTGTAAATAGAAATTGCACCGCAATTTATAATTCTGGCAAAACGGTTAATATTCATCATTACTGCATCCAGGATTTCGCCACCTACATTATCGAAATATACATCTACACCGTCTAGACAGTTTTCTGCGATAGCTTTCTGCATATTTTCGGTGGTTTTATAATTGATTCCTGCATCGTAACCGAATTGCTTCTTTATGTGATCTATTTTTTCATCGCTTCCCGCAATTCCTATCACTTTGCAGCCCTTTATTTTTCCAATCTGTCCTGCTACACTACCCACGGCTCCAGCCGCACCTGAAACAACGAGGGTTTCATCTTTTTCAGGTTTTCCAATATGTTTTAGTGCTAAATGAGCAGTTAGACCGGTTAAGCCCAGGATGCCCAGATAGGCACTGGGTTTTGCTAAATTGGTGTCGATTTTATTTAGATTTTCACCGGAATGGGTTTGAAAAAGTTCCCACTTCAACATTCCGCTTAGAAAATCTCCTGTGTTAAAATCATCGTTATTGCTCTCCACAACTTCAGCAACCAACATAGATTCTATGGGTTTATCCAGTTCAAATGGCGGGATATAAGATTCCTCGTCCCGCATTCTTCCGCGTAAATAAGGATCTACTGAAATATATTTGGTTTCCAGTAAAATCTCTCCATTCTTTGGGGATGGTTTTTCGATTTTGGTGATTTCAAAATCTGAAAGGGAAGGTTTTCCCTTTGGTCGGTTTTTTAAAAGTATGCTTTTATTCATTTCTAAACTGATTTAATTATTTAACGAATTGAAATCTTATTACCGGTACTAGCCGGTCTTATAATCATATTTAGTAAATTACTGCTATGTGTAAGATTCTGCAACTCACGAATATTAATTTAAACTTAAAATCATACTTCAGGGAAACTTGCAACGTATTAAGTTGAACAAATAGAATATTTAGAAGATTGAACTTAACTTAAGTAGTAAATGTTATCATTTCTTAAAGAAGTGGTTGATACTCTATAATACAACGTAACTTTGCTCAAAAAAAGAACAAGATTTGCCCAATATTATAATTAATTACTGGCAGGAATTCCTGAAATATATTAGAAGCACCGATTTCTCTAAAGCTATGGTGCTTACTGTAGCGATTGGTTCTCCGGTTGGAATTTTTATCTGGCTGGGTAATTTTGAGATAGGTGTGGTCCTTGCAATGGGTGCGCTATTAAGTTCTCCCAGTGACATTCCCGGCAGTTTTAGACATAGAAATATAGGAGTAATTCTAGCAGCCTTGCTGGCAGGAATTGTTTCTATAATTATGGGTTATGCTTCAGCTTATTTATGGCTGGTTTTACCACTTTTAGGCATTTTAATGTTCGGAATTGCATATCTGGCGGTTTATGGATTTAGGGCTTCGCTGGTTGCTTTTGCCGGTTTGTTTGCGATTGTATTGAGTTTTGCGAATATTTCTACTGAAATTCTCCCCTGGGAACGAGGTCTTCTTATTGTGGGCGGCGGTTTATTTTATTTACTTTTAAGTAATATCTGGAATTTTCTAAATCCTAAACATCATACTGAACAGCTTTTAGCCGAGTGTCTAGAACTTACCGCTAAATACCTAAAAACAAGAGCGCATTTACTTACCGAAACCGCTGAAAGAGAAAAACTTCAGCAAAAATTGTTTTTATTACAAACCGATCTTAACGAGAAACACGAAAGTTTGCGTAACATTCTAATTAACGCAAGGCGGGCTTCAGGAAATTCAAATTACGGCCGAAAGCGGTTACTAATATTTATTGAATTAGTAGATATTTTAGAGTTGGCGATGGCCAATCCTGTAGACTATAAAAAAATGGATGAAGTTCTGGAGGGTGACCGGGAGTTACTAAATCGCTTTAAAAAACTGATTAAAAAAATCGCTTTTCAGTTGGAGGAACTTTCAGTGGTTATTGAAAAGAAGAAAAAATCTTCAACTAAAGAAATTCGTCAATATTTAAAAGCCGTAGAAGAAAACTTCAAAGAAGTGCGGGCGGTTATTTCGTCAGAGAATAACGAAAAAGCATTTTTACTTCAAAATTTATTCGATTATTTAGAAAAGCAGGGGCAAAAGATAAATACCATAGTTAGGGTATTACACAATTTAGACACCCGGGAACCGGTTTTATTAAAGAATAAAGAAGTTTCCCAATTTATTACTCCGCAGGATTACGATCCCAAAATGCTTATTGAAAACTTTAATTTTGGTTCTCCAATTTTTAAGCATTCGCTAAGGCTGGCTATTGTAATTCTTGTGGGATTCAGCATAGGATTATATTTTTCGTTTGAAAATGCATACTGGATCATCCTTACTATCGTGGTAATTATGCGGCCCAATTACGGACTTACAAAAGACCGTTCTAAACAACGAATTGTAGGAACTTTGATAGGTGCGGTAATTGCTCTGGGAATTGTTTTTATAACAAAAAATCAGGTAGTTTATGGAATTCTTGGTCTTTTTTCACTTACACTGGCTTTTTCCTTGTTACAACGAAATTACCGTACGGCAGCGGTTTTTATTACGTTGAGTATCATTTTTATCTATGCGCTTTTAAAACCAGATGTTTTTAATGTGATTCAGTTTAGAGTGATAGACACTGCCTTGGGCGCCGGGCTTGCTGCTTTGGGCAACCTGGTTTTATGGCCGGCCTGGGAATCGCAGCATATTAAAAATGTGATTAAAGAAAGTATTGGTGCCAATAAAAAATATTTGGAAGAAATTGATAGTTTTTACCACGAAAAAGGAACCTTGCCTACATCTTATAAGCTCTCGAGGAAAAGGGCTTTTTTAGAAATGGGGAATTTAAGTGCATCTTTTCAACGAATGACGCAGGAACCAAAATACAAACAAAAGGAATTGGGACAACTCTATAAGATTGTAGGTCTAAACCAAACTTTTCTTTCGGCTCTTGCCTCGTTGGGGACTTTTATACAAAATCATAAAACTACCGCTGCATCTAAAAATTTCGAAGTTTTTGTTTCCCATATATGTACTAATTTAGAAAATGCAGTAAAGGGTCTGGAAGAATCTGAAACATTAAAGGGTTTTGACTCTTCCCGCACAGAAAAAGCGGCTTCAGCTTTATTGAAAACCTATAAAGAATTACTTACGGAAAGGGATAATCAATTAAAAGAAGAATCGCAAAACGATCAAAAAGACGTACAATTAAGGTTACAGGAAGCGCAATTGGTAAGTAGCCAGGTACAATGGCTTTTAGAAATTTCAGAAAATCTTCAAAAAACCATAGCGAAAACAAAATTTAGCTAAATGAGTAAGCGGCAATTAAAGAAATACCTTGAGGATTTAGATAAAGAGCAGCTGGAAGAGCAAATAGTAGATCTTTACGAGCGCTTTAAACCGGTAAAGGTTTTCTACGATTTTGTGTTTAATCCGCGGGAAGAAGAATTAATGCGGAAAGCCAAATTAAAGATTTCTAAAGAATATTTTCCTGAAACCAGGCGTAAACCAAAAGCCCGGCGATCTATTGCTCAAAAAGAAATCAAGCATTTTCAGCAACTTGGGGTAGAACCACACTTAACTGCAGATTTAATGCTTTTTAATATTGAAATTGCGCAAACTTTTGCTGAAGAAAAAAGCAATTTAAAGGAGGCTTTTTGTAAAAGCATGTTCAAATCTTATGAAGAAGCCGTTAAGTTTATTTTGAAGGAAGGCGTACTTCCCGATTTTAAAAATAGAATCCTGAAATTAGCTGCAGAAGCCGAAAATCAAAGCTGGCCAAATGCTTACAGGTTTGAAAAAATTGAAATGCAATTTCAGGAAGTGCCGTAATTGTGTACTTTTGAGAAAATGAAAGGTTTTCTTCTTTTTTGTTTTCTTATACTTTGTACTTCCGGTTATGCCCAGTTAGGCTTTTGTGAAGGGAGCAAAGGCGATCCTATTTTTCACGAAGATTTTGAAACCGCATCGCAATTACCTGCAGGCACCACCAACTATACTTATGTTAATCAGGATCCTCAAGACGGGGAATATACTGTTTCCAGCCAAATAGGAAGTGTAATTACTTCTTGGCATTCGAGCTTACCTCCCGGAACCGTTTCAAACCGTGATGCTTTAATTGTAAACGCTTCTTTTACTTCCGGTCGATTTTACCGAACAGAAATTAGCGGACTTTGTGAGAACACAACCTATGAGTTTTCGGCTTTTTTAATTAATATTTACGATCGTTCCAGTAGCGTTTGTCAAAATGGTGGAATTCCCATAAATGTACGTTTTGAAATCTGGGATGAGAATGATACAAATTTGCTAAAAGAGGGAAATACCGGAGATATTCCTTCGCTAAGCACACCAGAATGGGAGCAATACGCGCTTACCTTTCAAACTGAAGTAGGGCAGGAGGCCGTAATTTTAAAAATGTTCAACAATGGAGAAGGCGGCTGCGGAAACGACCTCGCCATAGATGATATAATTTTTAGGTCTTGTGGCGATCTCACTACGGTTACTGCAGAAAATGATGAAACCCGAATAGATATTTGCGCTGAAGAAGCACCCGTTAGCCTTACCCTGGAAGCAACTCCCGATTATTCGGTGTATAGTTCACACGCTTATCAGTGGCAGGAGAGTAACGATAATCAAACCTGGACAAATATTCCCGGGGAAAATGATGAAATTTATAATACTCCAGCTCTTAATAATTCGCGATTCTATAGGGTGAAAGTGGCTGAAGATCCTGTAAATTTAAATGCCAATCTTTGTAGTTCTGTTTCTGAAATTTTTATGGTAAATATTCTGAAAAGACCGTCGCCGCCGCAAACTGATGGTAATGTTAGTATTTGCAGTGACGACGAAATTTCTGCGTTAAATGTTGAAATTGAAGAAAATGAAACAGCAAACTGGTATGATGAAAACAACAATTTGCTGGCAGAAAATACCACATCTTATTTACCGGAAACCCCTGGGACATATTATGTAGAAGCGGTAAATAAAGGTTTTAACTGCAAACCGAGTACAAAAACTGCTATTGAGTTTATTATAAATGAAAGTCCGCACGTAGATGATGAAGTTTTACAACTCTGTGATGGTGGAAGTCTCATTCTCAATGCAGGCTTGAGTGGACTTAATTATGAGTGGTCTACTGGCGAAAATTCACAGGAAATTGAAATAGATTCGGCGGGAAATTACAGTGTTGAGCTTACTACTACTGAAGGTTGCTCAACGAATAAAAACTTTGAAATTAACCAGGTAGATATTGCTGAAATTTCATCGGTAATTTCAGATGTGGAAGATATTGTGATTAACCCGGCTAACGAAGGTGATTTTGAATATTCTATAGATGGAACTAGTTTCCAATCTTCAAATATATTTACTTTAGTTCCCGGCGGAATTCACACAATTTATATGCGTGATCTTTCATCTTGTAACACCGTTACACAGGAATTTCCTCATATTGTGATTCCCAAGTTTATTACTCCAAACGCAGATGGTTATAATGATAATTTCAGCATTAACGGACTCGAATATTTTCCTTCTTCAGAAATAAGAATTTTTGATCGGTATGGTAAATTATTAAAAGCCGATGATGGTGAAACTTTTAACTGGAATGGTACTTTAGACGGACGCGCTCTTCCATCAGACGATTATTGGTATCATATTATTATTGAAGGTTTTAAGACGCTTAAAGGGTCTTTTAGTTTAAAGCGCTGAAGCTGTTTTAGTGACATTTTTTATTCGTTGGGAGTTAATGCTTATCAATAGCATTGCCGTAAATAAAACCAGGATAATGGTACTAAAATCAAATCCGCCGTCAATCATAAATCCAACCAATAAAGGGCCTAAAGCGGTACTAATTACCATAAACATTGTAAATACACTTCGTATGGCTCCCATTTTTTCGGTACCGTAGATTTCTGCGATAAGGGATGTTTTAACCGTTCCGGCCATTCCGGTGGTAATTCCGGCAGTAATTAAGAATAGAAGTGCGCCAATAATGCTGTCCATTAGTGCAAAAGGTATTAAACCCAGGGTCATTGGAACGAGATAAACCCTAAACATTTTTTTCGCGGTGAATTTATCAACCCAGGTGCCGCCAACCAGGGAAAATACAAATCTGGAAATTGCATAAACCGTAAAAAATGTAGCATAAAGTTGGGGAGACCAGCCTTTATCTTCAACAAATACATATTGATAAAAGAAAATAGCAGTGTTGGTAAAACTAAGAATAAAGCTGGCGGGCATCATAATCCCAAAACGTTTATCGGCCACCACGCCTTTATAATCTTTTAAAAGCGACCAGGTAGAGGGTTTTCCTTCGGTAGAAAGTTGCTTATCAAATGCTATTAGATTAGTGAATTTTAAGCGGATTAAATAGAGTAAGAGGGCAACACCACTAATAATTGCTGCCATTCTCCAATCGAAAAAAGCTATTATTGAAGTGATAATAATTGGGAAAACAGCTTCTCCCATAGAGTATCCCAGAGATGATATACTCAAAGCTTTTCCGCGGTTTTTATCAAAATACTTGGAAATAATGGTCATACTTATATGACTCATTAATCCCTGTCCACATAATCTTAAGCCGATTAAAGCAACAAAAAGTATAGCAATATGATAAGATAGACCCAATAAAATACTGGAAAGTCCAAGGCTTAGTACGGTGAAAGCAGTAACTTTTTTTACCGGTTTATGGTCTACAGTATGACCAACGCTAAGCATAATTACGGAAGCCGCAACAGTACACGCGGCATAGATAGCACCAAAAGTACCTTCAGTAATATCGAAGGCTTTTACAATTTCGGGAACATATAATGATATAAGAAAAGTCTGGCCAAAACTGGACAGAAATGTGAGCAGCCAACCAAAACTGACTTTCTTATAATTTCCTCGTAAAAAATAGAAATAATCTTTCAAATGCTTTACTTCAAATTTAGAAAGCTGCAAATATAAGGCTACCAAGAAACATGACAGTACAGTAGCGGTTTAAATTCGTTTAAAATATAAAAGCCACCCTTTTGAGGTGGCTTAATTTTCTTTTTTAAAATAAACCTAAATTATTTTTTAGGTTTTTCCTGCTGGGCTGATTGTTTTTTAGGTGCGTCCTGGTTTTTTTTAGGCTCCCTCTTTGCATCGTCCTTTTTTTGATTTCCTTGCTGTGCCATAATATTTATATTTTATTGATTATAATTTTAAAGATATCATTATAGTTGCCTGTAAAATAGTTAATTACCAAAATATTAACGCAGTGGTTTTTCAATTAAATATCTATAATGCTTAAAAACTATATGAGCTTATTGAAAGCATTTATTATAAAATAAATGCAATTTGCCGGGCTATTGTTTACATTTGAAATAAAAGAAAGATTATCATTCTAAAATTATAGTTTTAAATGAGCCAGAATGAGGTTATAGAGCAAATAAAAGCACTAAAAAAATTACCGAATTTAAAATTCAGTATAAAAGAAAAAACCGAAGCTTTTACTAATAATCTTTTTTACACGCTGTTTGATGAAGAGACACCGGTAGAAGAGAATATTATAAAATTAGGAAAGGATTTTGAAGAACTGGCAGATCTTGTTTGTTGGCAGCCAGACACTCCCTGCCGGGATATTTGGCAGGAGTATTTGGATAGACTACCGGAAATTCTGGAAAAACTCAATAAAGATGCCTTAGCGATTTCAGAGAACGATCCGGCTGCAAATTCCCTGGAAGAGGTAATTCTCTCGTATCCCGGGTTTTTCGCTATTGCCATTTACCGTTTTAGTCATGAATTTTACAAATTTGGACTTCCGCTGGTGCCACGTTTAATGGCAGAATGTGCTCATAGCCTCACAGGCACCGATATTAATCCCGGAGCTCAAATTGGCACCCCGTTTTTTATAGATCACGCTACGGGTGTGGTTATTGGTGAAACTGCGGTAATAGAAGATAATGTGAAGATTTATCAAGGAGTAACGCTGGGAGCTCTTTTTGTAGACCGAAATTTAAAAAATGTAAAAAGGCACCCTACTATAGAAAAAAATGTAACGATTTACGCTAACGCCACTATTTTAGGTGGGGAAACAGTAATAGGAGCCAATAGTATAATTGGAGGGAATGTTTGGCTAACCGCTTCAGTACCTAAAGATTCTATGGTTTCCCATACTCCTCAAATCAATATTAAAAATACGAGCAAATAATGAATGACTCTATATTAGATTTAATAGGTAATACGCCCCTCGTAAAAGCGCAAACCCTGGTAAAAAACCCAAAAGTTCAGCTCTATTTTAAGCTGGAAGGGCAAAATCCCGGTGGAAGCGTGAAAGATCGGGCCGCTTATAATATGATTAAAAGTGCGTTAGATCGGGGAGATATTACCAAGGAATCAAAACTCATTGAAGCTACCAGCGGAAATACAGGAATTGCCCTGGCAATGATAGCCGGAATTTTCAAATTGGATATAGAACTGGTAATGCCTGAGAATTCTACTATTGAAAGAGTAAAAACTATGCGTGCTTACGGAGCTAAAGTTACTCTTACAGATGCTGATGGAGGCATAGAAGGTGCCCGTGATTATGCTGAAGAAAAAATGGCTGGAGGAGATTATTTTATGATCAATCAATTTAGTAACAACGATAACTGGCAGGCGCATTATAATACTACGGGGCCAGAAATTTGGAACGATACCAAATATAAAATTACTCATTTTGTTTCCTCAATGGGTACCACCGGGACAATTATGGGAACTTCTACCTATTTAAAAGAAAAAAACAAAGACATTCAAATTGTTGGTGTACAACCAACCGATGAATCTCGTATTCCGGGAATTAGAAAATGGCCGGAAGCTTATTTACCAAAGATTTTTAAGCCTGAGAAAGTAGATCGTATTTTGGAAGTAAGTGAAGATGAAGCAGTTGCAATGACTAAAAAACTCGCCGAAGAAGAAGGTATTTTTGCCGGAATGAGCAGTGGAGGTGCTGCTGCGGCAGCGGTTAGATTATGCAATGAGTTGGAGGAAGGTATTGTGGTAAGTATAGTTTGTGATCGCGGAGATCGTTATTTGTCATCCAATATCTTTGATTAGAAATTACTCCGGAAATTGAATTATTCAACTTCCGGAGTAAAAATGAAAAACTTTGTTTTATTCAATTGTTGCAACGGCCACACCTGAAGCGTCTCTGTTGATATTCATTTTTACGGTTTTACTTTTGTTGCCATTTTCAAGCTTAACCTTATAAAATTCCTTGTTAATTTCTCCACCAGATCTAGAAAATGCTAAATGCTTGGTACCAACAATACTATAACCTTCATTAGCTTTTAGAACACTTATTAAAGAATTATAAGGTAAATTTATATCAGTAAATTTTTGACTACTGGAAATAATTTCTCCCTTGTTATTATAGTTAACTTTTAAATTTCCCTTATTAGTAATAAAGCTAACTACATAAGTACTATATTCTTTATCCCGGTTTGCTTCAATGAAATCCATAATACTAAAATTTTCTTTGGCATATCTCATTGGGTTTGAATGAAACTGGCCAATATAATCTTCACTTACTTTAAATGTTAATGAATTTGAAGATTCATCAATTTCCAGGGATTTAGGATTGTACTCCATTTTTAATTCGTCTAGCTTAATAACACCTTGTGAATATGCCATCCTTACAAAGGCAATACACAATAAGCTTAAGATTAACTTTCTCATAATGATTTTATTTAGAGATTAATAAATAATTGTCTCCCAAAGTTAATCGTGTATTACTTGAAGTAAAACTACTTAAGTGACACTAAAAGAGTAATTAAAAGATTTTAACTAATTAGTTTTTTATTGGTTAGTCGCTTTCTTTATCAATAAGGTTAGATTAATAACTTCCATTTTTTTACGACCTAATTTGAGGATACCTTCATTTTTAAATTCTTGAAAATGCCTGTTTACCACAGCCCTGGTAGATCCTATTAGATTGGCAATTTCTTCATTAGAAAGATCATTGATAACTTCCAGTTTTTTTGAATCTTGGTTTATATTATTTAAAATAAGCCTGGCCAGGCGCGCAGGTATTTCTAAGAGCGTATGGTTTACCGCATATTCTTCTATACTTAAAAGTTGTTTTCCTAAATATGGGAGAAGCTGTTGGTTTAGCACTGGATATTGTTTTAGCCATTGCCGTACTATTAAAATAGGAGTGGATAACATTTTCACATCTTCCAAGGACTCATAATATAACTTATGAGAACATTCTTCTATTAAGGTAATCACATCAAAAAAATCATTTTTGCACAATAAAAACAAAGTAAATTCACGACCCGTTTTCCTATTTGTCTTAAAAACTTTTAAACGTCCTGAAATTATAATATGAAATTTATGCCTTAACTGGTAGTAACTACTGCAGGTGTGTGCAGGCCATTTTTCTATAATAAAGTGGGAAGCGATTTCCGGTAAGAGTTCTTTATCAAGATTCTTAAAAAGAATAGTGTTGCTTATGGTTATTAAACCAAGATCTTTTGCTGCTCCCTCTCGCTTCATAATCAAATGTTTTGACTATATAAAACCTTATGGAGGGTGCAAAAAAAGAAGAGTAAATTTACTGAATTTTGGATTATTAATGTGTATTTCTGACCTAAATATTTCTTTAAACCTAAGAAATCAGCTATTTTTGCAAACTTGCAGATCTGAAAAAAAATTATGGCGGTGGAAACCTTTGGAATAGAAAACAAAAAAGTTGACAAGGAACTTTATGACTATCAACAAAAAGATATTGATAAAATCTTTAGCGTGATAGATGAGCATCCTGAACATTATAACCTGCTTTACCAGCTACCCACGGGTGGAGGTAAAACGGTTATATTTTCCCAAATGGTGCGTGAATACATACAACGTACCCAGAAAAAGGTTCTTATTCTAACCCATAGAATAGAATTATGTAAGCAAACCTCTAATATGTTAGATGGGTTTGGTGTACTTAATAAAATTATAAATTCCAAGGTTAAAGAATTACCAGATCAGGAAGACTATATGTGCTTTGTAGCCATGGTAGAAACCCTGAATAACCGTTTACACGATGAAAAACTGGAAATTAAAGATATTGGCCTTGTAATTATAGATGAGGCACACTATAATTCTTTCAGGAAATTATTCAAATTCTTTGAGAAGTGCTTTATCTTGGGAGTAACGGCGACGCCGCTTAGCTCCAATATTAAATTACCTATGAAAGATAATTACCGCGAACTTATCGTGGGTGATTCCATAGGCTCACTAATTGAAAAAGGCTTTTTGGCCCGTGCGAATACGTTTAGTTACAATGTAGGACTAACCAGTTTAAAAGTTGGGATGAATGGAGATTATACGGTAAAATCTTCAGAAGAACTGTATTCCAATATTTCCATGCAGGAAAAACTGCTTACTGCTTATTACGAACGCTCCCGCGGAAAGAAAACCCTTATTTTTAATAATGGTATTAATACTTCTATAGAAGTATATGAGACCTTTAGAAATGCCGGTTTACCTATTCGGCATTTAGATAATACGACCAGTAAGCAGGATAGAAAAGACATTCTAAAATGGTTTAAGCATACGCCAGATGCGATTGTAACTTCAGTGAGTATTCTTACCACTGGTTTTGATGAACCTACGGTAGAAACCATTGTATTAAACAGGGCAACGAAATCGCTAACCTTATATTTTCAAATGATAGGCCGTGGCTCCAGAGTATTGCCTGGAAAATCTGAATTTAACGTGATTGATTTAGGTAATAACCTGGCTCGTTTTGGCGAATGGAGTTCACCGGTAGACTGGAAACAAATCTTTAGAGCTCCAGATTTCTATTTTGAAAATCTATTAAGTGATGAAGAAATAGAGCGTGAATTCAAATACGTAATGCCTCCTGAAATAAGGGAACAATTTTCTAATACCAAAGATGTAGATTTTGATGTGGAAGAAGCTTATGATAAAGTGATTAAAAAAGGACTAAAATCTAAAGCGGTATTAGAATGGTCTATGGAGCAACATGTGAAAATGTGCGTAGAAAATTCTGAAGATGTTTTTGATGCCAGAATCCTCGCCAAAGAGCTCAAAGATGATATTAATTCCCGCATCAAGCAATATTCCTATTGCATTAGCAAGAGTACCAAGAATTACCGTGATTGGCTGGAAGAAGATTATTCCAGAAAATTAAGAATGGAAATTAATAAAGAGTTTTAAATAGTCTTCCTTTTAAAAGCTAAAAAATTTGTCACTCTGAGTCTTTTCAATGCGCTCAGGACAAGTTGCAGTTGAATTATAAAAAATTCCCGACTGCGTAGCATTTTTTATTCTGGACCTGTCTTAGGCGTCTGACGGGTTCAGAATCTAATATATTGATTTAAAATCATGTTAGAAGCTAAAACAAGTTCAGCTTGACGAATAACTATACTAAACTTTTTAGATAGTCTCTTTTTAATTTTTATCCTTACCGCCAAAAAGGCGCTTAAAAAAGCCTTTCTTTTCCTTCTTTTCTTCTTTTTTGGATTCTTCTGTTTCATCTTTATCACCACTACCAAAGAGACGTTTAAAGAAGCCATCTCGTTTTTCTGGATCACAGTCCATCATTTCTTTTGTTTCTGCAGAAAGCGGTGTAAATCTCGCCTGAGTAATTTCATTAAATTCGGGATCGCTATTCATTTTCTGCATCAGTTTAGCAAAAACCGGCAAGGCTGAATTGGCGCCCTGCCCAATATAAGTATTTCTAAATCCAATCCTGTGATCGTCAGAACCCACCCAGGTTACGGCGAGAAGTTTTGGAGTAATTCCCACAAACCAGCCATCTTTATTGTTTTGGGTAGTTCCGGTTTTTCCGGCAATATCGTTTCTTAATCCGTAAGTACTTCTTAACCTGGTAGCGGTGCCTTCATTAACAGTAGCTTTCATCATCTCTATCATGATTTTCCTGTTGGTTTCAGAAATACTACGATTATCTGAAATTTCAGGTTTGAATTCAGCTAAAATATTGCCCTCGCCATCTTCAATTTTTGTGATATAAAACGCCTGACTTGTTTTTCCTTCATTTACAAATGGAGTGTAAGCTTCAGTTAATTCGGTTAAGTTTAAAGAAGCAGTTCCCAGGGCAATTGAAGGTACTTTTGGTAAATCTGAAGTAATTCCCATTGCTTTGGCCTGGTTCACCACATTTTCAATTCCTGTTTCCATAAGTACTTTAACCGCAATGGTATTCATAGATTGACTTAAAGCTTCTTTTAAGTTGTAGTTCATATGCGGATCTTCGTCCTCTCCACCCGAGTTTGAAGGCGTCCAGCCATCGGCATAAGTGACCTCTCTGGCCGAAAAATATTCGCAAGGTTCTATGCCATTTTCTAAAGCTGCGGTGTAAACAAATGGCTTAAATGTAGAGCCAACCTGGCGTTTACTCTGCGAGACGTGATCGTACTGAAAGTGTTGAAAATTAACTCCGCCAACCCAGGCCTGCACTGCACCTGTTTCAGGAGTTACAGCGAGCATCCCGGCGTTTAGGAATTTGAGATAGTGAGCCACACTATCTCTTGTACTTACATTTTTGGTTTCTGTACCTTCATAATTAAAGAGTTCGGTAGGATGTTCTTTGTTTAGGACCTTCATTATTTCAGCTTCGCTGTGGCCTTCCTTGGCAAGATTTTTCCAGGCCGAAGTCTTTTTCAAAGCATCGTTCACAATCTGCTGATTGGTTAACCAGGGGGCCGCTTTTCCCCAGGCATCTTCGTGCTGTTTTTGTAAATTTTGTAAATGTTCTTTTAAAGCCTCTTCAGCTAAAGTTTGCATCTTAACATCCAAAGTGGTGTGAACGCTTAATCCGTCTCTGTAAATATTGAATTTCTTTCCATCTTTATTTTTAAGGGTGTCCAGGATTTTACTTACATCTTTTCTTACCTGCTCTCTAAAATACGGCGCAAGACCTTTATCGTGGCTGTAACTCTTATAATTCAGTACCAATTCGCGCTGCTTGGCCTCTTGAACCTCTTCTTCAGTTAAATACCCATATTTCCCCATTTGTTCTAATACCACATCTCTACGTAATCGGCTTCTTTCAGGAAAGATTCTGGGATTGTAAGAATGGGAAGCTTTTAAAGTACCCACTAAAACCGCTGCTTCCTCAAGATTTATTTCTGAAGTATGCTTTCCGAAGAATTTCATAGCCGCGCTTTCAATTCCGAAAGTATTATCACTAAAAGGCACAGTGTTGAAATAGAGCCTAATAATTTCTTGTTTTGAATAAATATCTTCCAGCCTTTTGGCGATAATGGCTTCCTGGAATTTATTCACAACAATGCCTAAAGTACCGTAATCTTTTCTTCCGTAGATATTTTTAGCTAACTGAAGACTAATAGTACTTCCGCCGCCGGCGGAATCGTCCTGAAGCAAAATAGACTTGAAAACAACCCGTAACAAACTTCGATTATCGATACCATCGTGTTCAAAAAACCGGGCATCTTCGGTAGCCACAAGGGCGTTTATTAAATGTGTAGGAAGTTCTTTATAGGTAATAGGTTGCCTGTCAAAAATGTAAAATTTACCAATTAGCTCACCATTTTTGGCTAAAACTTCAGTAGCCCTGTTTTGCTTAAGTTCTTTCAACTCGGTAGAGGAGGGGAGTTGGCCCCAGGCTCCAAAATAAATACTGGCAAAAAACAGCACGAAAATTGTAAAAAGGCTGAGAAGTATTATTAGTGCCCATTTTATTTTGGAAGATTTTTTAATCTTATTTAGCATAGGTGGTTTAATTGTTACAAATAAACAAATACCATACAAACAAGATTTAAATTTTAAAGATAATTTAAGTTTTTTTAAATTTCATGCTTTCAGCAGTATCCTAAATTCCTGAAATAAAAAAGCCGGCTACAATCTAGGGTAGTGCCGGCTAGGTTTTACTGAGTTCCATAGGGGATTTGTTTTAAGATTAACTCATTGGTCTAAGGTTTAAACACCAGTTGTTCCTGGTGAAGTTTTCATGGAATTTATTACGTGGTTTCTTTCCAAAAACCTGGGACTCTCGTGAACCTCCACAGTTTAAATTTATATACTCCTGGATTTTCATGGCCTTAAGTTTTAAGGTAACGGCGTTTAATTTCCCAGTTACTACGATGGTTAGATTTACTTTGATTTAAAAACGGACGGATGTTTTCTGAACTTTTCATGATTTCTATATTTTGAGATTATTTTAAATAGCGTCTTTTACTGTTCCAGGTATTTTTAGAGTTGCTCTTATCCTGATTAAAAAATGGTCTGCTGATTGTTTCAAAAGTTTTCATAATTGCTAAAATTTAAAGGTTTATATCTAATAGACTCCATTGAGTTTGGTTTGTTACAGTACTATGTTATAAATAGTACTAAATTAACTTATCTTTAACAAATAGGGTATTTTTTGGGAAGGTTTCAGCCTATTTTTTTAGCTAATTTTAAAAACCGGATGTTAATAATAATTAATTATCGTGGCAGACTTTAATATTAAACCTATTTTAGAATTTAAGTTGGAGCGCATTTTATGAAATTGAATAAAATAGTAGTAGGGATTGTTGCTGGGGTTTTTATCCTCGCCGGACTTATTTTCTGGGCTTTTAAAAACAATAGTTACTTGTCTTTTGACGATGACAACAAAACCTATGTTATAGAAGAAAAATGGGATTTACCATCAATTCTTCAGGAAGTTTCTGGGATAAGCTATTTGGGAAATAACGAGGTTGCCTGCATCCAGGATGAAGATGGAATTATTTTTATTTATAACCTAAAAACTTCAGAAATTACATCCCGAATTCCTTTTGGGGAAGGCGGAGACTATGAAGATATTACCGTAATAGAAGATACGGCCTATGTTGCAAGAAGTGATGGTAAATTATATAAAGTTGTGAATTTTAGGGAAGAAAATCCCGAAATTGATACTTACCATATTTCCGGCTTAGATATTAACGAGATGGAAAGTCTTGAGTTTGATGCTAAAAGCAATCGTTTATTATTCGCCGTAAAAGAATATAATAATAGGAAAGCTACCAAAGGAATTTACACTTTTGATCTTGCTACGAAAAAATTAAATAAGGAACGCCATTTTACCCTTGACGGAAACGATGACATCTATAAACAATTGAGAGGAGGACCGTCTTCTGGAATTATTAGGCCATCTTCTATTAGATTTCATCCAGTTACAGGAGAATTGTATGTTATGGAAGGGAATCAGCCAAAGTTGATTATTCTAGACCAGGATGGAAACGAGGTGAAAATTCATCTTCTTGATCCTGAAAATTTTCCTCAACCAGAAGGGCTAACTTTTGATGATGAAAATCGCCTGTATATTTCCAATGAAAGTAGAAGACAACCCGCAAATATTTTAAGAGTCAAATTAAACGATTAAATAAATACTATGCCCGATTCTGTTGAAACCACCTCAGTAAAGAAAAGTAAAGCCCCGCTAATTGTTTCCGGAATTATAATAGCTGCCTTAATCGCGGCTTATTTTTTTATTCCCGGGGTCCGGGAGTTTTTCACCAATGCCTGGGAGGTTTTAACCAGTAACGACGAAGAACGTATTACCGAGTGGGTTTCAGAATTTGGGTGGATGGGCCCAACAATGCTTATCCTGGCTATGGTGGCACAAATGTTTTTAATCGTGATCCCTTCAGTAGCATTAATGGTGGTTTCAATTTTGGCTTATGGACCTTTTTTTGGAAGCCTTATTATTTTCGCAGCTATTTTTTCGGCTTCCAGTGTAGGGTATTTTATTGGGCGTTATTTTGGACCGGTCATCGTTCAGAAACTAATAGGACCCAAGAACGAAAATAAAATTGAGGATTTTATTGATGATTACGGCTTTTGGGCGGTAATCGTTACCAGGATAAATCCTTTTCTTTCTAACGATGCCATTAGCTTTGTAGGAGGAATTCTTAAAATGGGTTACTGGCGTTTTATTGGTGCAACCCTTGTAGGTATTGCCCCGCTCACCATTTTTATTGCAATTATAGGTAAAAGCACCGATGGCCTAAAAACCGGGCTTCTCTGGGGATCTATTGTAAGTTTGGTTATTTTTGTTTTATACGTGTGGTGGGATAAGAAAAAGCGCAAAAAATAGTAGGGAAGCAGTGTTTTAGTGAAATCATAAATTATTTATTCGCTTCAAATTAAGTAATTTAATTTCTATCACTTATCTTTGTAAAAGTTTAAGCAGTGTCCTAATTAGGATTCTTTACATTTACTGAAGATTAATGGCAATACAAGCCGGGTTACTACCACAAAAATCTTCAAGAAAAAAATTCAAGCTTACTCACTCAATTACTAATTAAAATTAATTAATGGGCAAATCGCAGCAGACATTCAGTAAAACTGAAAAAGAAAAAAAGAAAATAAAAAAACGGAAAGAAAAGGAAGCTAAGAAGCAGGAGCGCAAAGAAAACTCCAACAAAGGCGGTAATTTTGAAGATATGATCGCTTATGTAGATGCTGATGGAAATCTTACCGATACTCCGCCGGATCCTTCTCAAAAAGTTGAAGTTGAGGCTGATAGTATAGAAATTGGTGTTCCTAAGAAAGAGGATATGCCGGAAGAAGATCCGCAAAGAAACGGAAAGGTCTCTTTCTTTGATCATTCTAAAGGTTTCGGATTTATTATAGATTCAGAAAACAACGAAAAATATTTTGTTCACGTTACTGGATTAATCGATGAGATTGATGAAAACGACAAAGTGACTTTTGAACTGGAACGAGGAATGAAAGGTATGAATGCCGTTCGCGTTAAACAACAAAAAACTACCTAAGAGCAAGCTCAAGAGGTATTTATATTGAACAATTGTTTAATTTCGAGGCAAGCCCTGGAGCATTTAAATCTCAATTATCGAGTAATTCTCAACTCTCATAAAAAGGTTCGGTAATCTATTATTGCTGAACCTTTATTTTTTTACTTAACTTTCCTAAAATAGGGGTTATCCCTTCAAAGTCTTTTTTAAGGCTTTATTATTTCAAAATTACATGCAAACTAAGAATTTACAGGAAATCCTGAACAAATTGGAGATTTCTCAGCTTAATGCTATGCAGCAGGAAGCTTTCAAAACTATTGCCGAAAACCCAAACACGGTGCTGCTCTCCCCAACAGGATCGGGTAAAACTCTGGCATTCCTATTACCCTTACTCGAAATTTTAGATCCCGATCTGGCAGAAGTACAGGCATTGATTTTAGTACCTTCAAGAGAGTTGGCTATTCAAATAGAACAGGTTACCCGGGAAATGGGTGCCGGATTTAAAGCAAATGCCGTTTACGGCGGCAGGGCTTTTTCTAAAGATAAAATAGAACTGCAACACGCACCGGCCATTTTAATAGGTACTCCAGGAAGAATTGCCGATCATTTTAGACGGGAAACCTTTGCTACAAAAAATATTAAAGCCCTTGTTTTAGATGAATTTGATAAATCTTTAGAAGTAGGTTTTGAAAACGAAATGAAAGAGATTATTGGGGAACTTTCCGGTTTGCAGAAGCGAATTTTAACTTCAGCAACGCAAAACATTGATGTTCCAGGATTTGTTGGGCTAAAAAACCCGAAGCGAATAGATTATTTAAAAGGGGAGCAGTCTTCCCTGGAGATTAAAACCATACGGGTAAATCCCAAAACGAAACTTCAAAGCCTGGTGAATTTACTTTCTGAAAATGCTAAAGGTTCAGGAATTATTTTTTGTAATTTGAAAGATAGTATTGCGGAAGTAAGTGATTTTCTGGATAAAAATAACATTGAGCATGGGATTTTCTCCGGGGGAATGGAACAAAAGGATAGGGAAAGATCACTTATTAAGTTCAGAAATGGAACCCATAGAATACTAATCGCCACAGATCTTGCTGCGCGGGGGATTGATGTTCCCGAAATCGATTTTATAATTCATTATCAATTACCATATAAAGCTTCAGAATTCACCCATAGAAATGGGCGTACCGCGAGAATGCACCAGGAGGGAATTGCTTATGTACTTTCTGATAGAAAAACGCTTCCAGATTTTATCAATTCAAATGATTATAAAATTCAGGATTCAAAAACCGATACCAATGTAGTTGAAAAAACTACGTTGTTCATTTCGGGAGGAAGAAAAGATAAAATTTCAAAAGGAGATATTGCCGGACTTTTCTTAAAACAGGGAAATCTTAAAAAAGAAGAACTTGGGCTTATCGAGCTTAAACAGGATTGTGCATTTGTTGCTGTGCCCGAAGAAAAAGCTGAAGCACTTATCGCAGCGCTTAATAATTCCAGGCTAAAGAAGAAAAAAGTAAGAGTCCGTTATATTTAATTATGGAAAATAGCCAACCTAACAATCCGTTGCATGGAATAAAGCTCGCAGAGATTCTGGAATTCCTGGTGGAACGTTATGGCTGGGAAGAAATGGGTAAGCGTATAAATATTAAATGTTTTACCCAGGATCCTTCTATAAAATCCAGTTTAAAATTCTTAAGAAAAACGCCATGGGCCAGAACCAAAGTAGAGAATTTATACCTTGAATCCCTTTAAATTCGGTGGTAGAAGAGTAAATATTAAGTTTTAACATCAAATATGTGGATTACCGTAAACTAAACTCAGGAATTAAAAATATCTTTGATAGTTCGATTTGGGGCAGTTATTAGTGAATTTTTATAGATATTTTGATGGAAAGCATTTTAGAATGGTTAAAACCTAACGTAATAAAGTTGATAATAGCTATTATTGCCGGCATTGTTACTTACCATTTGCTCGATTGGATGTATTTTCAAAACTATTAAATAGATTTAAGAAAGGGGAGGAGATTAACCCGTCAATTATCCGAAAAAAAGAAGTAGTTTTGCCGCTTATTTAAAATTTAAAGTAATGAAGCGTGTAAATCACTATAAAAAGCTCTTTAATGTTGAAAAAGAGATAGACCTTAAAGAACTTAAAACCAGCTACCGAAATCTGGTTAAAGAATGGCATCCCGATAAATTTAGGGAAACTGATGAAATGCACGCAGAAGCTGAAATAAAGAGTAAAGAAATTATAGATGGTTATCATTTTTTGGTAAGCATCGCACCGCAAACCCGAGATGCAAATCTGGAAGAATATAATCGCACCATAAGCGAAGCTGGAATTGCCGATTACCAGCACAAAGGAAATTTACTGGAGATCTCTTTTACTAATGGAACTACCTACGAATATTTTGGTGTAAATAAGAAACTTTTTATCAAGTTCATCAGTTCAGATAAGCAGGTGAGATTCGCCAAAAGAAATATTTATAACTCTTTTTTATATAGAAAATCTAAAAAAGACCTTGAGTTGGAAACTGCTTAGGTTAATCAAAATTTATCTTTTTAGAATGCACCCACGCTTTTATAGTCGTGGGTTTTTTATGGATTTTACTCGACAATAGAGATTAAAATACACCAAGGTTTGTCTCGTAAATTAAAAAATCGCTCACTATGCATACCTCTTTAGCTTGCTCCGAGACAGTTTACTGAACTACGTTTTCCCTCTTCTTTCTATCCTTAACAATTGTAAATGCCCTGTACGTTTTTAAAAACAGTATTTTTGAATGTATCAACGAAAGTTTTATCATGGAAAAAAGGGATTATAAAATAAAAGTTGTTGGCGCAGGTCTTAGCGGACTTATTGCTGCAAAAGTTTTGAAAGATCACGGGTATTCCCCTGAAATTTATGAAGCTTCAGATAGGGTGGGCGGCCGAATTAAAACCGACATGGTGGAAGGTTATCAATTAGATCGTGGGTTTCAGGTACTTCTCAGTGCTTACCCAAAAGCTAAACAATATCTGGATTATAAGAAATTGGATTTGCAAAAATTACTACCCGGTGCGGTGATTTTTGAAAATGGAAAATCCAGTACTGTTGGAGATCCTTTGCGTGATGCTTCCTTATTGATGCCTACAATTTTCGCCGGAATCGGTAATCTTTCAGATAAACTAAAGATTTTAAGGCTCTATGGCGACCTCAAGAAGAAAAAGGTGGAAGACATTTTTAGAAGCAAGGCAGCAACAAGTTTAGAATATCTTCAGCAAAAAGGTTTTTCAGAAGCTATAATCATTAAATTTTTTAAACCTTTTTTCAGCGGTATCTTTCTGGAACCAAACCTGGAAACTTCCAGTAGGATGTTTGAATTTGTATTCAAAATGTTTGGAGAAGGGCTGGCTGTAATCCCGAAGCAGGGAATGGGAGAGATTTCCGAACATTTGGCTAATGATATAGAAACTACCAAAATTCATTTTAATACTCCGGTAAAGCAAGTTAAAGAGGGAGAAATTATTTTGGAAAATGGAGAGCTCGTTGAGACCCAATTCACGATTATCGCTACCGAAGCCAATAAACTGGTTAGTAATCTAAAAAATCAGGAAACCAATTGGAGATCCTGCCATACTTTTTATTTCGAAACAAAAAAGCGAGTAATAGAGAAACCTCTGATTGGCTTGATTACCGATGAAGACGCCATAATTAATAATATCTTCTATCATACCAGCGTAGCCACCGGTTCTAATGGAGGAAAAGAATTACTTTCTGTTACCGTGGTTAAAAAGACCGATTTACCTCAAGCGGAACTTCAAAATAAAGTGGAGCAGGATTTAAAAAGATATTGTGGAGTAGGGGAAGCAAGGTTTTTAAAATATTATTTTATTAAAAAAGCACTTCCAAAAATAGATGATCTACATTATGAAATGGATCCGACGGAGACTCAATTGAATGATACTATTTTTCTCGCCGGAGATCAGTTATTAAATGCTTCCCAAAACGCAGCGATACTTTCTGGTGAGCGTGCAGCTTTAGGGTTAATAAAGAATCTGGAAGGCAGTTCAAACTAATTATTAATTATGAGTGCGACTTTAGAAAAAATAGGATTTGGCGGTGGCTGCCATTGGTGTACCGAAGCTGTTTTTCAACAAGTAGTTGGGGTGAAACTGGTAGAACAGGGTTATATAGCCTCAACCGGGAAATATTCAGGTTATTCTGAAGCAATTATCGCTCATTTTAATCCTAAAGAAATTTCAATCGCTCGTTTAATCGAAATTCACTTACATACGCACCAAAGCACATCTAATCACAGTATGCGGGAAAAGTACAGATCGGCGATATATTATTTTGATAAGAATGCTAAAGATAAAGCTTCAGAAACTATTCTGAATTTGCAACCAGATTTCGAGGAAGAAATAATCACGAAGGTTTTGCCATTTGCTATGTTCGATGCTTCCAGGGAAGAGATCCGGGATTATTATCTGAAAGGCCCATATAGACCTTTTTGTAGAAGTTTTATCCATCCAAAACTTAACTTACTGAGGAAAAGGTTTTTTTAAGGATTTGGCATAAAAAAGGCTGTCTGAAAAGTCTAAATTTTGTCAAGCTGAACTTGTTTCAGCTTCTAATATGAAATTAATTATAAACATGTTAGATCCTGAAACAAGTTACCATTGACGTATTTTTCAAGTTGCTGTTTTATAGCTGATTACCATGTTCATTTCTTTTGCCATTTTGAATAAGCTTTTTTGTTTATTAAGTAGTATTTTTTCTTGGTAAGCTTTGATACCTTCT
>NZ_JAIQZB010000024.1 GCF_020164555.1 Salegentibacter lacus
ATTTGTAAAAGGTTTAAACTATGTAGAAGAAGGTATCAAAGCTTACCAAGAAAAAATACTACTTAATAAACAAAAAAGCTTATTCAAAATGGCAAAAGAAATGAACATGGTAATCAGCTATAAAACAACAACTTGAAAAATACGTCAATGGTAATTTATTTCAGGATCTAAGTTCGAGGGTAGGACCTGTTAGAAGCTGAAACAAGTTCAGCTTGACGAAAATTTAACTTTTCGCGCAGTCTCGTAAAATCTCAAAATGCTCAAAATCGCTTACCATCCCATCTATAAACATCCTTTACCCGAAGGTCACCGTTTCCCGATGGAGAAATATGAGCTTCTACCCAGGCAATTACTTCATGAAGGAACTTGTAGTGAAGACAATTTTTTTGAACCAGACTTTCCAGATGAAAAACACATTCTCAATGTTCACGATGCTGGTTATTTTGAACGATTACGCGATTTAAAACTCAGCAAAAAAGAAATTAGAAGAAGTGGATTTCCACTTTCTGAAGCTTTGGTAAAACGAGAAATGATTATTGCCGATGGTACGATGAAAGCCGTACATTATTCCCTGGAAAATGGGATTTCTTTTAATATTGCCGGTGGCACGCATCACGCATATACCAATCGTGCAGAAGCTTTTTGCTTGCTCAATGACCAGGCGATTGCTGCCAGGTATCTTCAGCAAAAAAAATTAGTCGAAAAGATCCTTATCGTAGACCTGGACGTTCATCAGGGAAATGGTACCGCTGAGATTTTTCAGGAAGATTCTTCGGTTTTCACCTTTTCTATGCACGGTAAAGGAAACTATCCCTTCAAAAAAGAAAAGTCAGACCTCGATATGGAAGTACCTGATGGCAGTGGTGATGACCAGTATTTAAAACTCCTAAAAGAAACTTTACCCGATCTAATTGAAAAACAGAAACCCGATTTTATCTTTTACCTGAGTGGAGTGGATATTTTAGAAACCGATAAACTGGGCCGACTTTCCTGCACGGTTAATGGCTGTAAAGAAAGAGACAGGTTTGTTTTGCAAACCTGTCACGATCTAAACATTCCCGTACAATGTAGTATGGGCGGCGGATATTCTAAAGAGATAAGAGTGATTATAGAAGCCCACGCCAATACATATCGACTGGCTCGCGAAATCTATTTTTGACCCATTAACAACAATTCGTTACATACAACTTCGGTGATATAACGCTTTGTTCCGTCTTTATCATCCCAACTTCGGCTGGTAAGCTTTCCTTCTACTCCAACTTCTTTACCTTTATTCACATATTTCTCTACCAGCTCTGCGGTTTTGCCCCAGGCCACAATATTATGCCATTGAGTATCGGTTACACGCTCGCCGTTTCCATTCTTGTAATTCTCATTGGTAGCTACCGAAAATTTCGCCAGTTTTTTACCAGACTCCAGGTTTACGATCTCAGGCTCTCTTCCCACATTCCCGATCAACTGTACTTTGTTTCTAATAGTGCTCATAACGTATTAATTTAAAAAGCTGAAAATCGTTAGTTCATTTCAACAGGACAAACATAGACCAGAAATTCTGCAGTAATCGGTTGGTAATTATTTGTTTACGTTTAAAGACGTTTGTAAACGTTTGGAAATGATTAGTTGTAAAATTAGCTCTCATCACCACGCAACCTTTTTATCTTTTTCGCATCTAATTAAAGAAAGGACTACTAAATTGAAATAAAATGGAAAAAGTCATTAAAGTATTTTTACTGTTTATACTTTTCATCGTCATTGGATGTAGTGAAGATGCCATAAATGGATCAGATGAAGGACCAGAGGCGTTAAGAGATTCTTACGGAGAGGCTTCTGGAGACGGTTCCGGAGAGCCTTCGGCTGAAAATCCTAATAACGGCAATGGCGATCCTGATTCATCGGGACTAATTACCGCCGGAGAATGGAACGACCTTGAAAACTGGAATTTTTGGCTTGATTTAAATAATAATCAGGATTTTGCTGAAAAAATATACCATTGGGAATTTTATTTTAATAACCGGGTTTCTGTGTCCGTAAAAAATATGAGTGCCTTGCCTGTTATAGATGCAATTATAGAATTAAAAAATAAACAGGATGCTACAGTATGGTCTGCAAAATCAGATAATAAAGGAAAGGCCGAGTTATGGATAAATCCTTTTGAATCTTCCTCTAGTTTCGATATAAACGATTATTCGCTTTGGATAAATGACGAAAAGATTAATACAAGTTTGAAAGGAATTGATCAGGGCGTAAATGAGCTTCAAATTAAAAATACGAATGTAGCTCCAAATAATGTTGAAATAGCATTTATTGTTGATGCTACAGGCTCTATGTCAGACGAGCTGGAATTTTTAAAAGACGATTTGAAAAATATTATTCAGAAAGTAGAAAATTCAAATTCAAATCTTGATATTTTAACTTCATCGGTCTTCTATCGTGACGTTGAAGACGAATACGTTGTTAGACATTCAGGTTTTTCAAGTGATATAAATACCACTTTAGATTTCATTAATAATCAATCTGCAAACGGTGGCGGCGATTTTCCTGAAGCAGTTCACACAGCCCTAAATAGAGCATTAAACGAGTTACAGTGGTCTTCTAACGCACGTACACGTTTGGCTTTTTTAATATTAGATGCACCACCGCATCATAACCAACAGGTTATTTCTGACATTCAAAATTCAATTAAAAACGCAGCTGAAAAAGGAATTAAACTTATACCTGTTACCGCAAGCGGCATAGATAAAGAAACTGAATTCCTTATGCGCTATTTTTCAATGGCTACTAATAGCACTTATGTATTTATAACCGATCACAGTGGCATTGGCAATGATCATATTGAGCCCTCCATAGGTGAATATAAAGTAGAATTTTTAAATGAATTACTTATAAGATTAATTAAGAAATATTCTGAATAGTTAATCACCCTTAATCCAGGCCGGAAAGAAATTCCTCAAACAACTGGAAGTTGTTTTTCTCTAGAAGAAAGCTTTTCTTGTAGAAAAAAGATGCAAAAGGAAGAACCCAAAGTCTGGTATGCCTGTTATGGTTCCAATTTATTAAAAGAACGCTTTAGCTGTTATATTGGTGGCGGCCGGCCGGCAAACGCGAAAAGAGTTTATCCTGGTTGCACCAACAAAACCCAACCCGAAAAATCTAAAGGAATAATCATCAATGGCGAACTTTATTTCGCTAAATCTTCAAAGACCTGGAGTGGCGGTGGCGCCGGATTTATAAAATCTGATTTTGATAAGAACACCAAAACCCTGGGCAGGATGTACCTCATCACCCGTCAACAATTTATAGACCTGGTGCAACAGGAAATAAAATTTGAAGGTGATTTTGATATAGACCTCGAACAGGTGATAAAAAACCGTAGTTTAGATATGAAAAATAATTCCTGGTACGGGAAAATTATCTACCTGGGCGAAGATGACAACTGCCCTATCTTCACTTTTACCAATGAAGATTATTTAAAAGATGAAATAAATCCACCGCACGAATTTTATCTAAAAATCATCATTGATGGTTTAAAAGAAACCTATAATTTGAGTGATGCTGAAATTGAAACTTATTTAAAGACAAAAGAAGGCATTAAAGGTTTCCCCATTGAAGCTGAAATATCCCAACTAATTAAATCCTAATTGCCATAAAATTAAAAAACTATGAAATCGGAAAAAGTAAATCTAGAAGATAAATTCGAGCTTTTTAATGAACATTGGACGCCTAAAATTATTGGCGAACTTAATGGGCAACAGGTGAAATTAGCAAAACTGAAAGGTGAATTTGTCTGGCACGATCACAAAGACGAAGATGAAATGTTCCTGGTTATCAAAGGAAGCCTGAAGATTGAATTTCGTGACAAGACCATTAATCTAAGTGAAGGCGAAATGTATATCGTTCCAAAAGGAGTTGAGCACAACCCAGTAGCATCAGAAGAAGCCTGGATATTGCTTTTTGAACCGGCCACTACTAAACATACGGGTGATGTAAAAGATAATCGTAGTGTAGAAAATCTAGATTGGATCTGATTATTAAGCTTTATCCATAAATTGTAGCTCTTAAGTATAGGGAAAGCTATCTTTGCAAACTTCAGAAGCTTTTGGTCCCTTGTTCAACGATTAAAAAAATCAAAAGCTCTAATAATAAATCTTATGTCGTTTAAAAAACTGAATATTCCGCTTAAAGAAGCCCTGGAAAGACTGGAAATTGAAACACCACTTCCTTTTCAGAAACAAATTTTACCCAAAATAAAAAGCGGAAGAGATCTTTTTATAGTAGCCCCAGAAGGAACTGGAAAAACCACAGCACTTGTAATTAGCACCATTCAAAAACTGGAAAGTGCTGCTTTTGAAGATGCTCCCAGGGCACTTATTTATGTTCAGGACAAAGAAGCCGCCCTGGCTCTGGAAGAGGAATTCAACAAATTCACCAGGTATATGGATTTGCGAATCTTTAGCGCCTTTGACGCTCCCGATATAGAAAAACAAAAAATTGAAATTTACGATGGCGTAGATATCGTAATCGCCACGCCAAAAAAGTTATTCAAGCTTTTTAAAATCACCGGTATTAATGTAAGTAAGTTAAAAATCCTTGCGGTAGAAGACGCAGAATTTCTAACCAAAAACAGCGATTATAACGATTTAATTAGAATACCGCAGCATATCACCAAATGCCAATATCTGGTTTTCGCCTCCACGATGAATCCTAAAATTGAACGCCTAAAAGATTCCTTTATGTCTCGCGCTGAAATGCTAAGATTAAAGGTGTAAGAGATTTTTTGTATTTTACTGTATGCTAAAATTTGTAAGCTTTTTTCTATTAATTCTATTAAGTACTATGGGTTTAAATGCACAAGATCTTACGAAACACCAATGGAAGGACCGCCTGATTTTGATTATTGCTGAAGATGAAAACAACGAAAAATTTCAGCAGCAACTTACGCAACTCCAAAAGCACCAAAAAGGATTAAAAGATCGAAAACTGGTTATTTACCGAATTCTACCTAAAAAATATAAGATCGCTTTTCAAGATAAAAACTGGAAAAATTCAGCTCAATTTTATAAAAAATATAAAGCTGAAGAAAGCGATTTCAGGATAATACTTATTGGTTTGGACGGTGGAGAAAAACTGGATCAAACAAAAGTCCTTTCCGTAGAAAAACTATTCAACACCATAGATAGTATGCCCATGCGGCAAGCAGAAATGCGGAAAAACAGATAACTCCACAAACAGTATAAAAACCTGAAATTCAGCAATTATTCAGGATTTTCTTTATATTTATTGTAAAAGCAAGCAAACTGCCCTAAAATAAGCTCGCAAGGTGTTATAAATAATAAGAATCAATTTCGAGGTAAGTCCTGGAGTATCTAAATCTCAATTATCGAGTAGAATGGAAAAATCCTGTTTGGAATGTGGCGATAAAATTGTGGGTCGTGTAGATAAAAAATTCTGCAGCGATTACTGCCGCAATGCACACCACAACAACCTAAACAAAGACAGGAAAAACCTGGTTAGAAATGTAAATAACCTGCTTCGCAAAAATTACCGGATTTTAGAAGAATTCAATCCAAAGGAAAAAACCACGATTAGTAAAAATAAATTACTGGCACGTGGTTTCAATTTTGAATATTTTACCAGCATCTATACAACCAAAACCGGTAAAGTCTACTATTTTGTATACGATCAGGGATATCTTCCTTTAGAAAATGGAATTTACGCTTTGGTTAAACGCAATTAATCTCCCCAATTATTACTTTTTAAACGTACAGCTGCCCTTAGCACATCACTCTGACTAATTTGCCCTATAAGTTTGCCGTGTTCAACTATCGGGAATCTCCTAAACCGTTTTTCGATAAAGAGTTTTGCAGCATCCATCACATTCATATTTCCGTCTATAGTTTCCACATCACAAGTCATCCGCTTGCCAACTGTAGAATCTTCTAACGGCATATTGTAATATTGGCTATCTGAAATTTGTTTCATACAATCCCCTTCAGAAATAAGCCCTATCAATTTATTATTATCGTCTACCACACACCCACCGGAAATTTTGTGTTTGGTAAGTTTTTCGGCAACATCTAAAATATTTTCGTGCTCCTTAAAAGTAACCAGTGAGGTACTCATATAATCTCTAACCAACATGGGTGCACTCTTCGGCTTCTCCGGTTCTGCCCTTTTTCCCTGAAAACTTTTAATACCCATAACTTAATTTTTTGATTACTAATAACTTAAATATAGGTAAAATTTAATTATTCTGAAAGCTTGCTTTCCTGTATTACAATTCCCTAAAATCTTAAGTATCTTTAAATCCTGTAAACCTTTTGTTTTTTTCTGAATTATGCTGAAAAATATACCTCGCTTTTTCTCACTTATTTTTATTGCCATTGCCGTTTGGTTCAGTTTTTACAGCAGCCAGCCAAAAACTATTGAAGACGAAGGCGCGGCTGAAACTACTTTTTCTACCCAACGCGCTTTTAACCACGTTGAAGCAATTGCACAAAAACCACATTATGTGGGGACTGAAGCGCATAGCAGGGTAAGAAATTATATTGTTGGTGAGCTGCAAAAAATGGGTTTACAGGCTCAAACCCACGAAGATTACAGCCTTACCAAAAATGGAAATTTAGTTCGCCCTCAAAATATTTTAGCCCGTTTAGAAGGAAATGGAAACGGAGAAGCCCTTGTAATTATGACACATTACGACAGCAATCCACATTCGTCTTTGGGTGCTAGTGACGCGGGCAGCGGTGTAGGGACTATTTTAGAAGGAATTCGTGCTTTTTTAGCTGACAATAAAGAGCACCAGAACGATATAATCATCTTATTTACCGATGCCGAAGAACTTGGTTTAAACGGCGCAGAGCTATTTATAAAAGGCCATCCCTGGGCAAAGGACACAAAACTTGCGCTAAATTTTGAAGCCCTTGGCAGCGACGGCGATTCGTTTATGTTTTTGGAAACAAATTCCGGAAACGCTGGACTCATCAATTCATTTAAAGAAGCAAATCCTGAATTTCCTGTTACAAATTCGCTCGTTTACAGCGTTTATAAAATGCTACCCAATGATACCGATCTTACCGTTTTACGCGAACAGGGCGATATTCCCGGTTATAATTTTGCGTTTATAGACGATCATTTTGATTACCACACAGCCACGGACACCCCAGAGAATTTAGATAAACAAACCCTTGCGCATCAGGGCAGTTATTTAATGCCGTTGCTTGATTATTTTAAGGATGCCGATTTAAGCGAAGCTAAAGCCGAAGAAGAAGTATTGTTTTTTAATATTCCCGGCGGGGAAATTATTAGCTATCCCTTTTCCTGGATTTTCCCGATGCTTATCATTGCTTTTATATTATTTTTTATAATTCTGGGCTACGGATTTACACAAAACCGGCTTCAACTCAAGCCAATTTTAAAAAGCATTATTCCGTTCACAGTTAGCTTAGCCTTTTCCGGCATATTGGTTTTTCTACTTTGGAAATTCCTTCTTTTCAGCTACGCCGAATATTCAGAAATGGAACAGGGTTTCATCTATAACGGCTACTATTACATCGCTGCATTTATTGCACTAAGTTTATTAATTGTTTTTTTTACTTATTATCGTTTTAGACATATAGAAAATAAGGCTAACCTGTTCGTAGTGCCGTTATTTTTCTGGTTGTTGCTTTGCACGATACTATCGTTTTTCTTAAAAGGTGCGGCCTATTTTATTATTCCGGCCTTTTTTGCGCTACTGCAGCTTTTTGTAATGATAAGGCAGGAAAATCCAAATACTCTGCTAATGGCATTTTTAAGCCTTCCGGCGGTCTTTATTTTAGTGCCATTTATAAAGATGTTTCCGGTAGCTTTAGGCTTAAAAATATTGTTTGTTTCAGCTTTACTTACCGTTTTATTATTTCAACTGCTATTACCTGTTTTTGCTTATTTTAAAAGCAATAAAAAAATCGCGGTATTCTTCTTTCTAATTTTCAATATCCTTTTAATTACCGCCCATTTTAAAGCTGATTTCACGGAAGAACACCCGAAACCAAATTCACTTGTGTATCTTTTTGATGCCGATAAAAATACTACCAATTGGTATTCTTACGATAATATGGTTGATGACTGGACCGAAGCATATTTTGGTGAAGAACCGCTTATTGCACCTTCGGAAATTAACACTCTTAGCAGCAAGTATGGATCAAAGTTTACCTGGAAAACCAATGCTCCGGAAATCGATTTAAAAGCCCCCTCTATTATTTGGAAGAAAACAGATTCTTCTGAAACTGTAAATTCCTATCTTCTAAAGATCGCGCCAAACCGGAATATTAACCGAATTGAACTTTTTGCCGACCGGGGAACCGATTTTGAAACTTTTAAAGTCAATGATAAAACAGCTGACAGCGTGTATCTTGGACAGGATAAATTTCACATTCACACCCGCCGTTGGCACGAAAGATTACTAACTTATCACGCCTCTAGCAGGGATACGCTCAGATTGGAATTTAGTTTGAAAAGTGATAAAAAACCAGAATTCACCATTTATGAGTCAAGTTATGATTTACTGGAAAATGAGGCCTTAAATGTGCCGTCAAGACCTGAAACAATGATTCCGCGACCTTTTGTACTAAATGATGCTGTAATATTTAAGAAAACCATAAGCCCCGAGTAGGCTTTGGTTTTGTAGCTTTGAGCTGATTGTTCGTCATCCTGAACTTGTTTCAGGATCTAACTTGATAAAAAATGCTCTCATATTAGAAGCTGAAACAAGTTCAGCTTGACGCAATTAGGTACTACTGAACATCATTCACAAAATTATGAATATATCTATATTAGGAACTGGCTGGCTGGGATTGCCACTGGCAAAAAAGTTGAAAGAAGAGCACATTATAAAAGGCTCTGTAACCAGTCAGGAAAAAATGCAGCCATTACGTGAGGCCGGCATTGCACCATACCAGATTAAAATTTTCACCGAAGGTGTTCAGGGCGATCTTACTTCTTTCCTGGCGCATTCTGAATTGCTAATTATAGATATTCCGCCAGGATTACGCGGCGATTCCGCAGCGGATTTTGTAGGAAAAATAGGCAGAATTATAGATTATATAGAAAAATCATCTGTAGGAAAAGTGATTTTTGTGAGTTCTACTTCAGTCTATAAAGACGAAGAAACCTTCCCCGAATACACCGAAGAAAACGAAGCTAACGGAACTTCAGAAGCCGCTAAACAACTTATTTCTTCAGAAAAAATGTTATTGAAAAATGAACATTTTCAAACCACAGTTATTCGGTACGGTGGATTAATTGGTCCGGGTAGACACCCGGTAAATTACCTCGCTAAAAAAACCGGAATTAAAAATCCGAAAGCCCCGGTAAACCTTATTCAGCAGGAAGATTGTATAAAAATCATCAATCAGATCATCAAGAAAGAAGCCTGGGGAAAGACTTTTAACGCCGCCTACCCTCATCATCCCACCAAAGAAGATTACTATACTAAAACTGCAAAAGAAAAGAATTTAAATATTCCTGATTTTGACGAGAATGGGCTTTCTAAAGGCAAGAAAATAAGTTCGGTTAATTTAAAAGAGGTTTTGGATTATCAATTTGAGCAGGAAATCTAGAGACCCTCTGAACCAGGCTGAGGATGACGTAAATAAAAAACCTCACAGATTTTAAAAACCTGTAAGGTCTATAGTGAAGAAAGTTATTTCTTTCACTTCGTTTTAGCAAACTTGTGGTTTGGTTAGAACTTATAACCTACTCCTACCATCAAGGTATTTACTCCACTTTTAATATCTGTATCGTATTGTTCGGCAAACTCTATAGATTCGTCAGTGTATCTATTGGTTAGTTCAATACCGTAGCGTGCCTCAATAAAGAAATCCTCGGTGATATGATACCCTACACCAAATGCCGCATCTAAACCAAATTCGTTGGTAGTGGGCACATCTTCTAATACAATAGTTGCCTGAGGACCCGCTTGTAAGTAAAAACCGGAATTTTCAATATAGTATTGTACGAGAACCGGAATAGATAAGAAATCGGTTTCTTCTGCATTAAAATAATTTACAGAAGGTTGTAGATGCCAATTTTCATTGAATTGATAATCGGCTAAAAATCCTACATAAAAACCGGAACCGTCTTCAGAAACCTGGGTACCACCCTCGGCATTAGCTTCTACTTCAACATTTGTATATCCGGCCTGTATACCCAAATCTACATTTTGAGCAAAGGAATTCAATCCCAGGAAAAGGAAGAAAACTAAAAAGAAATTTTTAATCATTTTGTTAGATAGTTTATGTTATAAACTACAAACATAGTTTTTATTTGCGAAAACATTGGAAAAACCATAATGTTTAGGCTTTAAATTGAATTTCTCAAAATTGCTTGAGGGAATTATTTAATAGCTTAGATTCTGAAACCAGTTTCAGAATGACGTAAAAAAGAGACCTCACAGGTTTTTGAAACCTGTGAGGTCTAATATATTCAAGCTCCTTCGCTTTCAAAGGAAGGTCCTATTCCGCTGGAATGACGGAAGGGTTCAACCACTCCGGCCTTTCGGCCACCCCTCTTTAAAAAAGAGGAAACTTTTAGGAAGCTTTTTCGACTTCTTCTTCCCTCACCCTAAAATCCAGGGGCTGCAAAACTTTTAAAGCGCTTTCTATCGAATTAATCTTTTCAAAAGTTAAAAGCAAACGCAAACCATTCCTGGTTTTCTTCTCTTTCATTGTACATTTATGCTTATGCGTTTGTACATATTGCAGCACTTTGGTAAACGTATTGGTTTGGTAAAACCTGGATTGCTGATCGGAAATAAAATAGCCTATCAATTTACCTTGTTTTAATATGATCTTTTCAAGACCTATACTCGCCGCGATCCATTTTATACGTACACTATTTAGCAAATCTACCGCCTGGGTTGGTAATTCTCCAAAACGGTCTACAAGCTCTGCTTCAAACTTTTGCAATTCTTCTTCTGAAGTAATTTTATTTAACTGTGTATATAAATTCAGCCTTTCAGTAATATTATTGATATAATCATCGGGGAAAAGAATTTCAAAATCGGTATCGATCTGCGCATCTTTTACAAAGGTTTTATCCTCTATATTTTCAGATTCATTATAAAGCTCCTGAAATTCATTTTCCTTTAATTCCTCAATTGCTTCATTTAGGATCTTTTGATAAGTATCAAAACCTATTTCATTGATAAATCCGCTTTGTTCACCACCCAGTAAATCCCCGGCACCACGAATTTCCAGATCTTTCATTGCGATATTTATTCCGCTTCCTAATTCAGAAAACTGCTCTAAAGCGCTAATTCGTTTACGCGCATCTTCGGTCATTACAGAATATGGCGGCGTTATAAAGTAACAGAAAGCTTTTTTGTTGCTTCGGCCTACTCTACCTCGCATCTGGTGAAGATCTGAAACCCCAAAATTATTCGCATTATTAATGAAAATAGTGTTCGCATTGGTAACATCAAGTCCGCTTTCCACGATTGTTGTTGAAACCAGAACATCAAACTCGCCATTTATAAAACTCAGCATCAGTTTTTCCAGCTTCTTACCTTCCATTTGCCCGTGACCTATACCAATTTTGGCATCTGGAACAACACGCTGAATCATCCCCGCGACTTCTTTAATGTTTTCAATCCGATTATGAATAAAGAAAACCTGCCCACCACGCTGAATTTCATAGGACACCGCATCCCGTATTGTTTCTTCGGAAAAACGAATTACGTTGGTTTCTATAGGGTACCTATTTGGTGGCGGTGTAGTAATGGTAGATAAGTCTCGCGCGGCCATTAAACTAAACTGAAGCGTTCTTGGAATAGGCGTTGCCGTTAATGTAAGTGTATCTACATTTTCCTTGATAGTTTTCAGTTTATCCTTTACCGAAACTCCAAATTTTTGCTCTTCATCTACGATCAGTAATCCAAGATCTTTAAATTTCACCGCTTTATTAACCAATTGGTGCGTACCAATCACAATATCAACTTTTCCATTCTCCAGATCGGCTAAGGTTTCACGGCGTTCTTTAGCGGTTCTAAACCTATTTAAATAATCTACTGTTACCGGGAAATCTTTTAAACGTTCAGTGAAAGTTTCATGATGTTGAAACGCCAAAATAGTGGTTGGCACTAGAACAGCAACCTGCTTGCCGTTATCTACCGCTTTAAAAGCTGCCCGAATAGCAACCTCTGTTTTTCCGAAACCGACATCACCACAAACCAACCTATCCATAGGGCGCTCGTTCTCCATATCTTCTTTTACCGCCTGGGTCGCGGTACTTTGATCTGGCGTGTCTTCATACATAAAAGAGGCTTCCAACTCGTGTTGCAAGTAAGAATCTGGGCCAAAGGCAAAACCCTTTTGTAAGCGACGTTTTGCGTAAAGTTCAATTAAATTATAGGCAATATGCTTAACCCGGGCCTTGGTTTTTTGCTTTAATTTCTTCCAGGCGTTGCTTCCCAATTTAAAGATCTTGGGCTCCTTGCCATCTTTCCCGTTATATTTTGAAATTTTATGAAGCGAATGTATGCTGACATATAGAATATCTCGCTCGCCGTAGAAAAGCTTAATGGCTTCCTGCTTTTTTCCTTCAACATCAATTTTCTGAAGTCCGCCAAATTTCCCTATTCCGTGGTCAATATGTGTTACATAATCGCCAACTTCAAGATTACCGAGTTCCTTAAGCGTAATTGCCTGTTTTTTAGCATAACCATTCTTAAGATGAAACTTATGATAACGCTCAAAGATCTGGTGATCGGTATAGCAAATATTTTTCCCGGTTTCATCTATAAAGCCCTGGAAAAGAGCTAAAGTTATCGTTTGGTATTTTACTTTTTGTTCCTGATCGTCAAAAATATCGTGAAAACGTTTGGCTTGCTGTTCGCTAACACAGAAAATATAATTGGTATACCCATTTTCCTGATTTTCAATTAAGTTATCAATCAGTAAATCGAATTGCTTATTGAAGGAAGGCTGGGGTTTTGTTTGAAATTCTATACTTTTTACCCCGCCGTCACCCTGAACTTGTTTCAGGGTCTCATTCGACTTAGATCCTGAAATAAATTCAGGATGACGAAAGTAAGATTGGTTGCTCAGTTCAACAACTGAAAAAAGCTCCAGCTGACTTTTAATTAACTGCCCATTACAAAACAGTTCATTTGGTTCACTGTGTTTTACTTCTTCTGAAAGTTTCTGAAAAGCTTCTTCTGCTTTACTGAAAAGTTTATCGGCCTGGGCTGTAAGTAAATCGAGATTTTTCACAAAAACCACCGTTTTTTCTGAAATATATCTTAGAAAACTTTCCCTTATTTCGTCCAGGTGCTTGTTTTCCACATTCGGCATCACCGAAATTTTCTTCACTTTATCTGTAGAAAGCTGGGTTTCCACATCAAAACTCCGAATGCTGTCTACTTCATCGCCAAAAAACTCGATACGGTAAGGCTCATCGTTACTAAAGGAAAAAACATCTATAATTCCGCCACGCACTGAAAATTCGCCCGGTTCGGTTACAAAATCTACCCGTTTAAATTTATATTCGAATAAAACCTCGTTCACAAAATCTATAGAAAGTTCATCTTCCACCGAAATTTTTAGCGTGCTTCTATCCAGTTCTTTTCGGGTAACTACTTTTTCAAAAAGAGCATCGGGATAGGTAACAATTATCGCCGGTTTTTTGCGCGAGTTGATTCGGTTTAAAACTTCGGCCCGTAATAACACATTTGCATTATCTGTTTCCTCAATTTGGTATGGACGGCGGTAACTGCCTGGATAAAAAAGCACATTTTTTTCTCCTACCAGTTGCTCGAGATCGTTTAAATAATAAGCAGCTTCCTCTTTATCGTTAAAAATCAGTAAAAAGGGTTTTTCTGCTTCTTTAAAAGCATTGGCTACAACAAAAGAAAAGGCAGAACCAACAAGTCCTTTTAGTTGAATTTTAGTGCGATTTTTTTCAGAAGAGACAAGGGAATCCTGCAATTCCTGCTGTTGCGGGGATTGTGCAAAGCTTTGGGCGATAATAGTTTTACTCATTGGCGCAAAGATAATTGCAGAAATATTGTCCCGCAACCTCTCAACATTTTTTTAACGTTAGTTAATTCATACTTTCTTACTACCAAAGAATTTCTTTTCCATTCCACTTTTACCATTTTCATAACAGCAAAAACAACTGAAGTTGGTTAATTTCCCTTAAGAAACTAAAGTTATGGGATTTGAGCATTTTGATGTATTTGTAATAGGAACCGGGACCGCCGGAAAAGGTGTAGCCAAAGACTGCGCTAAAGCAGGATGGAAAGTTGCGATAGCCGATAACAGAGAGTATGGCGGTACCTGCCCAAATCGCGGCTGTGATCCTAAAAAAGTTTTAGTTGGGTTTACCGAAATTATAGATCGTGCCACTAAAATGCAGGGCAAGGGGATTACCAAAATGCTGGAGATAAATTGGAGTGATCTTATGACTTTTAAAGAAACATTTGTAAATGCCATTCCTGCAGCAACCGAAAAAGATCTGGCTGCCCTGGACATCAAAATGTATCACCAATCTCCGAAATTTTTGGATGAGAATACACTTTCTGTTGAAGGCAAAACGGTAACCGCAGATAAAATTGTGATCGCTACAGGTAATAAACCTATGCCATTGAGAATTCCCGGCGAAGAACACGCTTTATTTAGTGAAGATTTTCTTGATCTAAAAGAACTACCGGAAACAATGATTTTCATAGGTGCCGGATATATTGGGATGGAATTTGCCCATATCGCCGCTCGTTTTGGAGTGAAGGTCACTATGGTAGATATGGTTTCCCGCCCACTTTTCAATTTTGATGAAGATGTGGTAAAATATATACAACAGGTTTCTGAAGAAGACCTGGGTATTGAATTCATATTTAATTTAGAAGTAAATGAGATTGAGAAACTTCAGAAGAATTTTAGAGTAAAAGGAATGCAGGATGGAAAAGAGATTTCAGCAAAAGCAGAAATGATTTTTAATACTGCCGGTAGAGTTCCTTCAATAGAAGATTTAGACCTGAAAAAAGGAAATGTATCTTTTTCTAATAAAGGGATTACGGTAAATGAATTTCTGCAAAATACCACGAATAAAAATGTATTTGCCTGCGGCGATGTTTCGGATAGTGAAGGCTTGCCCTTAACCCCGCTTTCTTCCCAGGAATCAAAGGTCGTTTCAGCAAATCTCTTAAATAGCAAAGCGCCTAAGAAAGCAGATTATCCGCCGCAACCTACGGTAGTCTTTACTTTGCCAAAATTGGCTTCGGTAGGACTTTCAGAAAAAGAAGCTAAGGAACAGGGATACGATTATACTTTAGAACATAAACTGGTTACAGATTGGTTTAATGCTAAGCATATCAATGAAAAAATATATGCTTATAAGACCTTAGTAGATAAAAAAACCGGACTCGTGCTTGGGGCTCATTTAGTTGGTCCGGAAGCTTCAGAAATTATTAATATGTTCGTAATGGCGATGTGTGGAAAGCTGGATTGCGAAACCTTAAAAAAGATGATTTTCACTTATCCCAGTTGGGCAAGTGATATTAAAGGAATGGTTTAAACCCTTGTCATTTTTATTGATTACTGGATTTCTTTTTGCTTTCAAGGAATCTATACATCGGGTTTGTTTCCTTATTCATCCAACCGTGATAAATAATATTTGAAAAAATGGCAATTGCACCTATTAAAGCTGAATAAGCGATAAGTGGAATTTTTCCAAAATGTCTGAAATAAATAGCGATTAAAGCCCAAACTCCAATAGCGGCGAATTCCCTCATATTTCTTCGCCAAATGATAGCGATATTTAGAAAAACAGCGACTGCAATCATAATCACCGTCCAGAGTTCTTCCCCGAAAAAAGGTGCGGTCCACTCAATTTTTGCAAGGTAAGCCGAGACATTGGCGATAGCCGCAACGGCAATCCAACCTGAATACAGGCAAATAGGCCACCAGCTAAACGCAAGGATTTTTAAAGGCGCATCCCATCGTTCCATATTGGTATTCAGAATTATTTTTATAAGAGAGAAAAGAATTAAAAACATGAGCAATACTGAAACTCCCGTAAACTCATACAGCCAAAAAATTACCCAGGCAGCATTGGCCAGGTTAGCTGTTAAAAACCAGTAACCCGAATTTCTTAAAAACTCTAACTCATTTTTCGCTGAAAATGCCTGGAAAAGTTGATAGCCAGAAAAGACTAAAAGCGAAAGAAAAATTATTCCCCAGATAGCAAAAGCATAACCTGCAGGGGTAAAAAGATTATAATACTCGGCGCTAAGGCTACCCATAGTATTCCCGTTAATTATTCCCGTTTGGGAAATATAGCTTACGGCAATGATTAATATTACAGAAATAAAATTCAAAACTGCGAGACGCTTTTCCATTTTAGCTGTTTTTTATTAAAATTACTTCATTTTGGGTAATCGCGTATGCTTTTTCGCCTTCATTTAGCTTCATCATATAATTCCCGGTGAATTCTCCAAAAGCAGGAAAAATTAACTGATCTTTTCTTCTGAAAAAACAAGGCAATTTAAGGCTTTGTTTTCCTTTTCCATTTAATCGGTACCCAGGATGAATATGACCGGAAAGGTTAAAGAAATCTGCCTTGTTTTCTGGATGGTGGGTAAGTAAAAAACCATTAAGCTGCCATTCTGAATGAATTTTGACACCCAGCTCTTCATATCTTAAGGGAGAAATTATATCGTGATTTCCTGCTATTAAAACTACTTCGGCTTCTACAAAACTGAGCCAGTTTTCGAATAATTTCCACTCACTATTAAGATCACTATGAAAAAGATCGCCAAGAAAACAGACGATTTTAGGCTGAAACTTTCCTACTACTTCACTCAGCCTTAAAAAATTGGCATTGATTGCTTTATGAGGCACAGCGCTTCCAAACTTCCTGAAATGGGATATTTTTCCCAGATGCACATCACTAATTAAAAGAATTTCTTTTTCCTTCCAGAAAGCGGCACCGCTGGGATGTAATTCAAAAGTTTGGTTTTGGAGATTTATGGTCATAGGAATTTAGAACAACTAAAAAACTTCGTCATTGCGAGGCACGAAGCAATTAGTAAATTATAGTATTAAAGCTTGAGATTACTTCACTGCGTTCGTAATGACGTTCTTCTGAAACACTCTGCTTTTAAAAATAAGTTTTATTTCATTTAATGTTAGGTCCTGAATCAAATTCAAGATGACGTTGCAATTCAATTACAGCTTATGCAAAATCTCTGCTGCTTTTTCTAAGGTTTCATCGGTTTTGGCGAAGCAGAAACGCAGCTGTTTGTGGTCTTTTCCATCCTTATGAAATACAGAAACCGGGATGGTTGCTATCCCTTTTTCGGTAATTAATCTTTTTGCAAAATCCACATCGTGTTCATCGGTTATTTCAGAATAGTCCATCACCTGAAAGTAGGTTCCTTTTGAGGGTATGCCTTTAAACTTTGAACCTTGCAACAGCTCAAGGAATTTATCGCGTTTTTGCTGATAGAAATTTCCCAGGCTCAAATAGTGATCCGGATTTTTTAGGTATTCAGCGAAGGCCCTTTGCATTGGGTGATTTACACAAAAAACCGTGGCTTGATGAAATTTAATAATCTCTTTCATTAAAACTTCAGGAGCTACACAGTACCCCATTTTCCAACCGGTATTGTGAAAAGTTTTCCCGAAAGAGGCGCAAACGATCGCCCGCTCGGCTAATCCGGGAAATTTGGAGGCGCTTTGGTGTTCTTCCTTATCAAAAATTAAATGTTCATAAACCTCATCGCTTAAAAGAATAATATTGGTATTCTTCAATAATTTCTCCAGTCGCTGCATATCATTTTTAGAAAGGATTGTTCCGGTTGGATTATGCGGCGTATTAATGACGATCATCCTGGTTTTAGAAGTGATTTTTTCTTCCACTTCCTGCCAGTCGATTGTAAAGTCTTTCCCTTTTAATTCTATCAAAACGGGTTTGCCTCCGGCCAGTTTAATATCGGGTTCATAAGAATCGTAAGCCGGTTTAAAGACAATAACTTCATCGCCGGGATGAACAAACGCGCTTATCGCGCAATATAATGCTTGAGTAGCGCCCGCAGTAAAAATGATTTCAGAAGCTTCATTATATTCTTTCCCGTAGAGAGTTCCAATTTTAGCAACTATTTGTTCCCTTAATTCGGGAATACCATTCATTGGTGGATACTGATTGTAGCCATCTTTCATCGCTTTACAAACCAGCTCTTTCAAATGATTATCGGTTTCAAAATTCGGAAAACCCTGGGAAAGATCTATTGCATCGTGTTTTGTGGCCAACCCACTCATTACAGAAAATATACTGGTTTTCCCAGCGGGAAGTTTGGAAGGAAGATTTTGAAAATCTGGCATTGTTGTATTTTTAAATCCCCTTAAATGGGTTTTATTAAACGATGTGCTACATCGTAATCGGGTGAATTTTCTCTCTTTAAATAACTCCTGTGTTTTTCTCGACGTAGTTGATTAAGTTGCATAAAAAATCCCAAATTCAAAAAGAATTTGGGATCAATTTATTTGTATTTAAGGAAGTTTTATCCTTTTACGCTAGCTGCAAGATATTCGCGGTTCATACGAGCGATATTCTCTAAAGAAATTCCTTTAGGACATTCTATTTCGCAGGCACCTGTATTACTACAGTTTCCAAACCCTTCTTCATCCATTTGTCTAACCATTGCCTGAACACGCTCGGTAGCTTCTACACGTCCTTGTGGAAGCAAAGCATATTGAGAAACTTTAGCTGAAGTAAACAACATAGCACTTGCATTTTTACAAGCCGCTACACAAGCTCCACAACCAATACAGGTTGCCGCATTAAAAGATTCATCGGCCTTTTCTTTTTCTATAGGAATAGTATTCGCATCTACGGTATTCCCCGAAGTATTTACCGAAACATATCCCCAGGCTTGCTGAATCCTGTCAAAAGCAGTACGATCTACAATAAGGTCTTTTATAACTGGAAACGCTTTTGCTCTAAATGGCTCTATATAAATAGTATCACCATCTTTAAAAGAACGCATATGTAACTGACAGGTAGCAATAAGTTTATCGGGGCCGTGTGGCTCACCGTTGATTTGCAAAGAACAGGAACCACAAATTCCCTCACGACAATCGTGATCAAATTGAATGGTATCTTCTCCCTTTTCTACCAACTGCTCGTTAAGGATATCCAGCATCTCAAGAAAAGACATATCTCCATCTATCCCATCTACAGGATAATCTACCATTTTTCCTTTAGCAGTGGCATTTTCCTGACGCCATATTTTTAAGTTAAGCTTCATATCTTAAAAGTATTGAGTAGTGAGTATTTAGTATTGAGCTCTTAATACTCAATACTGAAATCTCAATTCTATTTATAACTTCTTGTTTTCAATTCTATATTTTCAAATACTAGTTCTTCTTTGTGAAGAACAGCATCGGCGGGTTTTCCTTTATGTTCCCAGGCGGCAACGTATCTAAAGTTTTCGTCATCCCTCAAGGCTTCACCTTCTTCGGTTTGGTATTCTTCTCTAAAATGCCCTCCACAAGATTCATTTCTATGTAAAGCATCCTTAGCGAATAATTCTCCAAGTTCAAGGAAATCTGCCACACGACCGGCTTTTTCAAGCTCGGCATTTTTAGAGGTTGCAGTTCCCGGAACTTTTACGTTTTTCCAGAAATCTTCTCTTAAAGCTGCAATTTCTTCAATCGCCTCTTTTAAGCCTTCTGCATTACGTGCCATTCCGCATTTGTTCCACATAATCAAGCCTAATTCCTTGTGATAGGAATCTACCGATTTGTTTCCATTGGCATTCATCAATTTATCCATTCGCTCTTTCACCGCATTTTCAGTTTCTTCAAATTCAGGAGAATCTGTAGAAATTGCACCAGTACGAATATCATTCGATAAATAATTACCAATCGTGTAAGGCAATACAAAATAACCATCTGCTAATCCCTGCATTAATGCAGAAGCCCCAAGCCTGTTAGCACCGTGATCTGAGAAGTTAGCTTCTCCGGCAGCGTAACAACCCGGAATGGTAGTCTGTAAATTATAATCTACCCAAAGTCCACCCATTGTATAGTGAACGGCAGGATATATCATCATTGGGGTTTCATACGGATTCTGGTCTACGATCTTCTGATACATATCGAAGAGGTTTCCGTATTTAGAAGCTACTACTTCTTTCCCTAGTTTTATTATTTCTTCTTTTGAAGCATTTTTATTTCCTGAAGTAAAGGCTTTCTCTTTTCCGTAACGCTCTATTGCACTGGCAAAATCAAGATATACAGCCTGTCCTGTTTTATTTACTCCAAAACCGGCATCACAACGCTCTTTGGCAGCTCTGGAAGCTACATCACGTGGCACAAGGTTACCAAATGCAGGATAACGACGCTCCAGGTAATAATCTCTATCTTCTTCTGAAAGTTCTGTTGGTTTCTTCTTGCCGGCTCTTATAGCTTCAGCATCTTCTTTTTTCTTCGGCACCCAGATTCTTCCATCATTCCGAAGGGATTCAGACATCAACGTAAGTTTAGACTGATGATCTCCAGAAACCGGTATACAAGTTGGGTGAATTTGTGTATAGCAAGGGTTGGCAAAATATGCACCTCTACGATGCGCTCTCCAGGCGGCCGTCACATTACTTCCCATCGCGTTAGTTGAAAGGAAGAAAACATTACCATAACCACCGGAAGCCAACACCACAGCGTGAGCAGAGTGGCGTTCAATTTCGCCAGTAATCATATTTCTGGCAATAATTCCCCGGGCTTTACCATCTACTAATACTAAATCCATCATTTCGTGACGGTTGTAAGGCTTGATCTTTCCACGGTTAATCTGACGGTTCATTGCTGAATAAGCTCCAAGCAACAACTGCTGTCCCGTTTGTCCTTTAGCATAAAAAGTACGGGATACTAATACCCCACCAAAAGAACGGTTATCTAAATAACCTCCATATTCACGGGCAAAAGGAACTCCCTGTGCCACACATTGATCTATAATATTTCCAGAAACCTCAGCAAGACGATAAACGTTCCCTTCGCGAGAACGATAATCCCCACCTTTTACAGTATCGTAAAATAAGCGATAATCTGAATCACCGTCTCCCTGGTAATTTTTTGAAGCGTTAATACCTCCCTGAGCGGCGATAGAGTGGGCACGTCTTGGAGAATCCTGGTAACAAAATGTTTTCACATTATAACCTAATTCGGCAAGAGTTGCAGCTGCACTACCCCCGGCAAGTCCTGTTCCTATTACAATAACGTCTATATTACGTTTGTTGGCAGGATTAACAAGATTGATATTATTTTTATGATTGGTCCACTTTTCTTTTAGAGGCCCTTTAGGTATTTTTGAATCTAAAACTGACATAAATCTTACGTATTAAAGGTTATTAATATAGTGAAAAAGGGCTATAAAAATAAATCCTAGCGGTATGATGATCGCATAAGCCTTGGTGAATCCTCTAAGTCCTTTGGCGTACTTATTTCTCCATCCAACAGATTGGAAAGAAGAAGAAAAGCCGTGATAAAGGTGAAGGGCCAAAAATACAAATGAAACCACGTATAATATTGTTCTAACCGGGCTTTGGAATTTCGCCACTAACTCGTCATAATAACGAGCAGCGTCTTCGGGATGCGATTCAATATATTTATGAATCATTTCCGGAAACCAGAAATCGTAAAAGTGAAGCCCTAAAAAAGCTAAAATTACAAGTCCGGAGTAAATCATATTTCTTGACACCCAGCTTGAATTTTCATTTCCGGCAAACTTCACATACTTTATGTCTCTTGCTCCACGGTTTTTCGCTTCCAGTATAAAACCCATTACAAAGTGAAAAATCACTCCAAAAATTAAAATCGGTTGCAATAAAGCCTGCACAAAAAAGTTGGTTCCCATAAAATGAGAAACCTCATTAAAGACGTCTTTACTGAATACTGAAATAAAATTGATACTGAAATGCTGAGCTAAAAATAAGACCAGAAATAGTCCCGATAAGGCCATAGCAAATTTTCTTGCTATGGTTGAATTTAGAAATCCACCCATTGGTTTGATAATTTTATAGAAATTTAACAGCAAAAATACACTCCAAATCACTTACGGACAAACTTTCAAGCCTGTTTATAGGACTATTTAGAACAAATATAAGTAAGCGATAATTTTGTTGAAGACCATTATTCCCAATCTACACAATGCTAAAGGTTAAAACCTTTACCTAATGCTATCTTCTAAAGCACTTCAATTTTTCCTGGTGAAAATTTATATAAATTACGGTTACACAATTCACAAACCAGGTTAAGAATGAAAACTCCATAAAAAAAGCTACCCATAGATTTAGGTAGCTTTTTTTTATGGAGTTTAGTTTTTCTAATCTTTTTTATAACTATCAGCATGAACATTAGCCACTGCTCTACCCGATGGATCGTTCATATTTTTAAAAGACTCATCCCACTCTAAAGCGGTTGGGGTACTACAAGCTACAGAGGGTACAGATGGAACTGACTTTGCTGCCGCATCGCTTGGGAAATGATCGGTAAAAATAGATCGGTAGTAATATTCTTCTTTACTAGATGGTGGTTGAATTGGAAATTTAAAGTGTGCATTTTTAAGCTGCTCATCACTCACCTCTGCATTAACCAATTCTTTTAGAGTATCTATCCAACTATAACCAACACCATCCGAAAATTGTTCTTTTTGTCTCCAGGCTACGCTTTCTGGCAAATAATCTTCAAATGCCTTTCTTAGTACCCATTTTTCAATACGTTCCCCGGTAATCATTTTATCTTTAGGATTTATTCGCATAGCTACATCCATAAATTCTTTATCCAGGAAAGGAACACGCCCCTCTATACCCCAGGCACAAAGAGATTTATTAGCTCGTAAACAATCATATTGATGTAATTTATCTAATTTTCGAACGGTCTCCTCGTGAAAATCTTTTGCACTCGGAGCTTTATGAAAGTAAAGATACCCGCCAAATAATTCATCTGCACCTTCACCCGAAAGCACCATTTTAATCCCCAAAGATTTGATAGTTCTAGCCATTAAATACATAGGAGTAGACGCCCTAATTGTAGTTACATCATAAGTTTCTAAATGATAAATCACATCTTTAATCGCATCTAACCCTTCCTGTATGGTGAATTTTATTTCGTGATGCACCGTATCTAAATGATCGGCCACTTTTTGTGCAGCAGCAAGATCTGGCGACCCCTCTAACCCAATGGCAAAAGAGTGTAATCTTGGGTACCATGCCGCATCTTTATCGTCACTCTCTATTCTTTTTTCTGAATATAATTTGGCAACTGCAGAAGTAATTGAAGAATCTAAGCCACCTGAAAGTAAAACACCATAAGGCACATCACTCATCAACTGCCGGTGTACCGCTTTTTCAAGAGCTTCCTTTAAATCTTCGATACTGGTTTCATTATCCTTTACGGCATCATATTCCATCCAGTCGCGCTCATACCATTTTTGGAAACCTTCCTTTTTACTAGATAAATAATGCCCGGGAGGAAATAATTCAATCTTAGTACATTTACCTTCCAAAGCTTTAAGTTCTGAAGCTACATAAAAAGTTCCATTTTGATCCCAGCCTACATATAAAGGAATTATACCCATATGATCGCGAGCAATAAAATACTCATCATTTTCGACATCATAAATAGCAAAACCAAAAATCCCGTTTAATTCATCTAAAAAGCTATCTCCTTTTTCTTTATAAAGCGCGAGGATAACTTCACAATCAGATTTTGTTTGAAAGTTATAATTTGGAAACTGACTTCTTAATTCATTATGATTATAGATTTCTCCATTTGCAGCAAGCACAAGTTGTTTATCATCAGACAATAATGGTTGTCCACCAGAAATGGGATCTACAATGGCCAGGCGTTCATGTGCCAAAATCGCTTTTTCATCACTATAAATTCCACTCCAGTCTGGGCCACGATGTCTTAAACATTTAGCCATTTCTAATATTTGAGGTCTTAAGTCTTCAGACCTCTCTTTTAAATCGAAAGCACAAACAATTCCACACACAGCTTTAAAATTTTAAGTATTAATATTGAAACAAATATTGAATTAATATTTCATAAAAAAAGCCAATATAGGATATTTGGTTACATATGAAAATTTAAAATTACATATTAACTCCATATTAAAAATTAAATTTAATAATAATTACGATTTAATTTCAGCAGTAAAATTTTTGGAAAGCATTAAAAATATTATTCCTAAAATTGAAAATTGCAAAAATCAACTTTTGTCGAATTTTTCCGATTTTGCAAAAACTTAATGGGAAGTAAGCCAGGTTTTTAGTAATTTCAGGAGATAGAATTTCACCATTAATTCATAAGTTTTCATGGATTTTATAGACTACTACAAACTGCTGGAATTAGATAAATCTGCCAGCCAGGCTGATATTAAAAAAGCCTACCGGAAGCTGGCCAGGAAATATCACCCAGATCTCAACCCAAATAACAAGGAAGCTCAGCTTAGGTTTCAACAAATAAATGAAGCCAACGAAGTGTTGAGCGATCCTGAAAAACGAAAAAAATACGACCAGTACGGGAAAGACTGGCAACACGCAGATGCCTACGAGGAAGCCAAAAAGCAACAACAAGCTTCAGGCGGAAGAGCCCATTCCGGTGGTGGCTATGGAGGTTCGGGCTTTGGTGGCGGCCAAAGCAGTCATTCCTATTCAGGAAATTTTGACGATGATACTTTTTCAGACTTTTTTGAGGAAATGTTTGGCAGTGGCGCAAGAGCTCACGGTTCGGGTCGCGACCGACATTTTAAAGGGCAGGATTTTAATGCTGAGTTTCAACTAAACTTAAGCGATGTTTACACCAGCCACAAACAAACACTCACGGTAAATGGGAAGAATATTCGACTTACAATTCCCGCCGGAGTTGAGAATGGGCAAACCATTAAAATTAAGGGTCATGGCGGCCCAGGTGTTCAGGGCGGCCCCAAAGGCGATCTTTTTATCACTTTTAATATTATAAACAACACAAAATTCAAAAGAGAAAAAGAGAATTTATTCGCTACCATAGACATCGATCTATATACTGCATTGCTTGGTGGAGAAATAACCGTAGACACTTTTAGCGGAAAAGTAAAATTAAACGTGAAACCCGAAACCCAGCCCGACACGAAAGTAAAATTAAAAGGGAAAGGTTTCCCTAAATATAAAAAGGAAGATCAGTTTGGGGACTTAATTATCACTTACCACATAAGAATGCCTACCAACTTAAGCAGCCGAGAAAAAGAATTATTTAGAGAACTTCAAAAATTACGCTCATGAATTTAGAAGATTTAATCCCCACCGATGAGATTTGTATTCGATATAAAGTTGAACGCACTTTTGTAAGCTCCTTGTACGAAAGCGGTTTGATTGAAGTCGTGACCATTGAAGAAACTCAATATGTGCATTGCGATGACATTTCAGAATTTGAAAGGTTAAGGCGATTGCATTACGATCTGGACATTAATCTAGAAGGCCTGGAAGCAATTCAACATTTAATTGGAAAGGTAAAAAAACTGCAAAAGCAAAATCGCAAGCTTAAAAACCGATTGGGCTTATATGAATAATGTGAGAACTTTTTACTCTGTTAGATATTGATAACTTTGCACCAAATCGAAGAAACTAATTTTTAATTAACTCGGTTTCCGATTTCAGTTTAGAAAAAAGAATGAAAACAACTTTCTCGAAATTGGTTCAGAACCCATTTACCTGTATACTCTTGTTTTCCATATTTTTTATAATTTGGGATTATGGATGGGAATATTTTATAAATGACGATATCCCTGAATTCTTAGACTCAATACCCCACAGTCTTTTCATTGGAGTTTTTGTCGGTCTTTTTTTCTACTACTGGAATATAAAACCTGCATTAAATAAGAAAAAGAAACAATAGATATAATAATATGAGATACGATCAAATAGACAGTAAATTATTTATAAAAAACCGTAAAAGCTTTATGGCCGGAATGAAAGCCAACAGTCTTGCGGTTTTTAATGCCAACGATATTTTCCCAATTGGCGCCGACAGCACAATGCCTTTTCAGCAAAACCGCGACCTTTTTTATTTAAGTGGTGTAGACCAGGAAGAAGTTATTTTAGTACTTTTTCCTGATGCTCCAAAACCCGAACATCGTGAGATTTTATTTCTTACAGAAACCAATCCGCATATCGCAGTTTGGGAAGGCGCGAAATTAGACAAGAAAAAAGCACTGGAAGTTAGCGGTGTAGAAACCGTTTACTGGCTTCAGGATTTTGAGAAGATTTTCTTTGAAGTGATGTCGCAATGCGAAACGGTTTATTTCAATACCAACGAACATTATCGTGCGAATGTGCAGACTGAAACTCGTGACGATCGATTTATAAAATGGTGCAAGGAGAAATATCCGGCGCACCAGGTTGCGAAAAGCAATCCTATTTTACAGCGTTTACGTTCGGTAAAAGATCCCATCGAACTAGACTTGATGCAGAAAGCCTGTGATATTACCGAAAAGGCTTTCCGCAGAGCTTTGAAATTCACAAAACCCGGAGTTTGGGAACACGAAATTGAAGCTGAATACTGGCATGAAATGATTAGAAATCGTAGCCGCGGATTCGCTTATACGCCAATTATTGCCAGCGGAAATAACGCTAACGTGCTACATTACACTGAGAATAACCAGCAATGTAAAGAAGGAGATTTAATCCTTATAGACACCGGTGCAGAATATGCTAATTATTCGAGTGATATGACCAGAACTATTCCGGTTTCAGGAAAGTTTTCAGATCGCCAGAAACAGATCTACAATACGGTAAACAAGGTAAAGAAAGAAGCCACAAAATGGTTAGTTCCAGGAACTATTTGGGCAGAATACCACAAGGAAGTTGGTAAGTTAATGACTTCAGAATTATTAGATTTAGGCCTGCTGGATAAAGCCGATGTCCAAAATGAAGACCCAAAATGGCCAGCTTATAAAAAATATTTTATGCACGGTACCGCGCATAATATCGGATTAGACACCCACGATTACGGGATTTTAACCGAACCTATGAAACCTAACCAGGTTTTTACCGTAGAACCGGGAATCTATTTACCCGATGAAGGCTTTGGAATTCGTTTGGAAGACGATGTGATAATTCAGCCAGAAGGTGAGCCTTTTAACCTGATGCGTAATATCCCCATTGAAATTGAAGAAATTGAAGAGATTATGAATTCTTAGTTTTCAAAACTTTCAAGGTCATTACAAGCGACGTTAGGAGCGCGGTAATCTTTTGTTGGAAAATGGATCTACTTAAAAGCTCGTTCTGTTTTAAGAAGAGATTGCTTCAGTCGTCACCTCCTTCCAATTACAATTTCATCAAAATATTAAAACCAAAGCCACGAATCTATTTGAAAATTCGTGGCTTTTTGTATTGTTAAAAACAATGAGAACAACCTACAAAAATACTCCTATCTCTTTTACAAGTCAGGGAACCGGAAATCCGCTTGTGCTACTTCACGGGTTTTTAGAGTCTAAAGAAATATGGAAAGAATTTGCCGAAGAATTTTCCAAAAAGCGACAAATAATCTGCATAGATCTCCCCGGACACGGAGAATCCGGAAATATCTGCGAGATTCATACAATGGCAGTTATGGCCGAAGCAGTAAAATCTGTTCTAGATGAACTCAAAATTGAAAAAGCTTCTTTCGCCGGTCATTCTATGGGTGGTTATGCAAGTTTGGAAATCCAAAATATTTTTCCTACAATGTGCAATAGTCTGGTGCTGGTAAATTCTACCCCGCAGGCAGATTCTGAAGAACGTAAAGTCAATCGCGATCGTGCGGCTGCTTTGGTTCTAAAAAACAAAAAGGCTTTTGTGAGTATGGCGATCTCAAATTTGTTAACGCCAGAAAACAATAAGGTATTCAAATCTCAAATTGAATTAATAAAAAACCGCGCCCTGGAGTTTTCTACTCAAGGAATCTACGCCGCCATAAAGGGTATGAAAATTCGTACAGATCATGCCGGGCTTTTTGCAAAATTTAAAGGACAAAAAATTGTTGTAGCAGGAAAGCAGGATCCTGTTTTAGATTTTAACACGATAAAAACCATAGCTTTAAGCTGTGGTTCTAAGTTCGAAAATCTTCCAGATGGGCATTTGTCCTTTTTGGAGAACAAAACAGAAGTTCGAAGAATTTTGCATTTAATCGATTAATTTTAACTTTTTGCCGAAAGTTTAACTTTTTTTTATACTTTAGACTTTCAGAAACAAGAAAATCAAGCTTTTATGAAAGAAAGAACCCCTACAAGATTTTCGTTCGGAAAAGTTTTTTGCAGCATTTTCGGACATAGGCTACGTGTATCAAAAAATGTTACAGACCACGTACACGAATACAAATGCGAGAAATGCGGTATGGAAATGACCGATACCGCAAATGGTTTTTTGGCTCGTTTAACCCCAAAATTTAAAGAAACCAACAATTATATTTCGAAAATACATCAAAAAAGAAAGCGCAAGCATTTTGCCCACGCTTCTTAATATCCTATTTCGAAATTAAATTTTCGAAATCTTATTCCTTATTTTCAGAATTATCATTTTTATCATCCATCGAATTCCAGCCACGTGCAATTAGTGGTAATTTCTGATTAGCACGGGTTATTAAATGCATTCCTTCTTTTTCTTCTGCCATATGCCCAATAACGGTTAAATTGGGATTTGCCTTTATTTTATCATAATCGTCCTGAGAAATAGTAAAAAGCAATTCATAATCTTCTCCGCCGCTTAACGCGATGGTCGTGCTGTCAATATCAAATTCCTCACAAACCGAAATTACGGCAGGATCTAGCGGAATTTTCTCTTCGAATAAATTCGCACCAACCTGAGAGTTTTTGCACAAATGGATAATTTCAGAAGAAAGTCCGTCGCTAATGTCTATCATGGAAGTTGGTTTCACACCGAGTTCCTTCAATAGAGGAGCAATATCTTTTCTAGCTTCCGGCTTTAATTGCCTTTCGATTAAATAAGTATAAGGATCAAGATCTGGCTGAGCGTTTGGATTAGCCTTAAAAACTTCTTTCTCACGTTCCAGAATTTGCAAGCCCATATAGGCGGCACCAAGATCGCCGGTAACCACCAAAAGGTCGTTGGGTTTCGCACCGCTGCGGAAAACAATATCTTCTTTTTCGGCTACACCAATTGCGGTAATACTAATTAACAATCCAGAGGTTGAAGAAGTAGTATCACCACCAACCACATCAATATTATATAATTTTGCAGCCAGCTCAATCCCGGAGTATAATTCTTCCAAAGCTTCTACCGGAAACCGGTTGGAAGCAGCTATAGAAACGGTAATTTGAGTGGCTTTTGCATTCATCGCGTAAACATCAGATAAATTCACCATTACAGCTTTATAACCCAGATGCTTCAGCGGCATATACGCCAGGTCAAAATGCACACCTTCAACCAAAAGATCGGTAGTAACCACGGTTTGCATATTTTCAAAATTCAATACCGCAGCATCGTCGCCTATTGCTTTTACGGTTGAAGAGAGTTTGGGCCTAAACCCTTTAGTAAGGTGATCTATTAATCCAAATTCACCTAATTCTGAAAGGTTTGTACGCATATCCTGACTATCCTGAAACATAACTTATTATTTTAATTTGCAAAATAACTGAATATTATTCAACTGCCATTATTTAGATAGGCATAGATTAAAAAAACGCCGGTTTACTTATTTAATAAAAAATGATAATTAAATGCAAAACGCATTAGTTTTCAGTTATTTATATGCTATTAACCTTTCAAAAATTAGAATTGGCAGGACTTATCAATGTATTCTTAAAACATATACCAGCGCTATGGTAAACCGCTTGTTTTATAGTATATTTGTACCCAATTTAGAATTAATCTTTTTAAGCTATGATAAAAGTAAGCGAAAGCGCTAAAAAAAAGATTGCCGCACTTATGAGTGAAGAGGGTTTTGACAATTTGCAAGACTTTGTTCGAGTAGGTGTAAAAAGCGGAGGCTGCTCCGGTTTGTCTTACGAATTGAATTTTGACAAATCTAAAGCCGAAGACGACAAACTTTTTGAAGATAACGATATAAAAATAGTAGTAGATAAACGCAGTGTTTTATACCTGGCGGGAACCGTTTTAGAATTTTCCGGTGGATTAAACGGCAAAGGATTTGTTTTTAACAATCCAAACGCCCAAAGAACCTGTGGATGCGGAGAAAGTTTTTCTCTGTAATAGATTTAGAAGGAACAAATTTAAAAACAGGACTTAAACCTTGAATTTTTAAACTTTGAACCTTGAATAATTTTAGAAAAAATTGAGATGGCATATACTGAAGATGATTTAAAAAAAGAGCTCGAAACGAAAGAATATGAGTATGGGTTTTACACCGATATTGAATCGGATACATTCCCCGTGGGATTAAATGAAGATATTGTTAGAGCGATCTCCAAAAAGAAAGAAGAACCCGAATGGATGACTGAGTGGCGACTGGAAGCATATCGTCACTGGAAAACCATGAAAGAACCTGAATGGGCTAATGTACATTACGAGAAGCCTAATTTTCAGAATATTTCTTACTATTCGGCTCCCAATAAAAAACCGAAATACGAAAGTTTAGATGAAGTAGATCCTGAATTGCTGGAAACCTTTAAAAAACTTGGTATTTCTGTAGATGAGCAGAAAAAACTTGCCGGTGTTGCCGTTGATATCGTAATGGACTCTGTTTCAGTAACCACTACATTCAAAAAAACGCTTGCTGAAAAAGGAATTATATTCTGTTCTATTTCTGAAGCTATAAGGGAACATCCTGAGCTTGTAAAAAAATACATCGGATCGGTGGTACCTACCACAGATAACTTTTACGCGGCATTAAATTCCGCAGTATTTAGTGATGGCTCGTTTTGCTACATTCCAAAAGGCGTTAGATGCCCAATGGAACTTTCAACGTATTTTAGAATTAACCAGGCTGGTACAGGGCAATTTGAGCGTACGCTAGTAGTTGCAGAACCGGGAAGTTACGTAAGTTACCTTGAAGGTTGTACTGCCCCAACCCGTGATGAAAATCAATTACATGCGGCGGTGGTAGAATTGGTTGCAATGGACGACGCCGAAATTAAATACAGTACAGTTCAAAACTGGTTCCCAGGAAGTAAAGAAGGAAAAGGCGGGGTTTACAATTTTGTAACTAAGCGTGGAATTTGCGAAAAAGGAGCGAAGATTTCCTGGACGCAGGTTGAAACTGGATCGGCAGTAACCTGGAAATATCCTTCCTGTATTTTAAAAGGAGATAATTCTATTGGTGAATTTTATTCTATCGCGGTTACCAATAACCACCAGCAGGCAGATACCGGCACAAAAATGGTACACCTTGGTAAAAATACTAAGAGTACCATAATTTCTAAAGGTATTTCGGCAGGACAGTCGCAAAACTCCTACCGTGGATTAGTTCAAATTAACAGTAGAGCAGAAAACGCCCGTAACTTTTCACAATGTGATTCCCTTTTAATGGGGAATAAATGTGGCGCGCATACCTTCCCGTATATTGAAGTTAAAAACAAAACCGGGCAGGTAGAACACGAAGCTACCACCAGTAAAATTGGGGAAGACCAGATTTTTTACTGTAACCAACGTGGTATTGATACCGAAAAAGCTATTGCCCTTATTGTAAATGGGTTTAGTAAAGAGGTATTGAACAAATTACCTATGGAGTTTGCAGTGGAAGCACAAAAACTATTAGAAATTTCCCTTGAAGGATCTGTAGGATAAATAGGGAAAATGATGATTGAACAAATGAAGAAGTTTTTGCTAATTCTTGCTCTAGCTATTACAGCTTTTTCCTGTCAGGACGAAAGCCGTCAGGATCTTATGAATCAAAATGAAACAGAAAAAGTTCCTGACAGTATTCAAACGCTAACCGGGGAATTTATCTATGCCGGAGATGCAGCGATTTTAAGAGGAAGCGATTTTGTTTACGGCGTAACTATAGATTCAATGTCTAAAACACTGGCCGAGCAGATACAACCATTTCAAAAAGAAGAATTTGATTTGGTTACCGTAAGAGTAAAAGGTAAAATCGTTCCAAAACCACGACAGGAAGGTTGGGACGAGAATATAGAAATAAGAGAAATTATTGAAATTCTGGATGCCGAAAAGGTTCTGGAAGAACAGGAAGAAAAATAATAATCCAATCCCGAGTTTATTCGGGATGCATACAGAGAATTTATGCTAAAAATAAAGAATTTACACGCGAGTATAGAAGATAAGGAAATCCTAAAAGGAATTAATCTTGAAATTAATCCGGGAGAAGTTCACGCTATTATGGGGCCTAACGGTTCAGGAAAAAGCACGCTTTCTTCGGTAATTGCCGGGAAAGAGGAATTTGAACAAACCCAGGGTGAAATACTTTTTGAAAACACAGAGATTTCAGAAATGGATCCTGAAGAAAGAGCACATAAAGGCATCTTTCTTTCTTTTCAATATCCGGTGGAAATTCCGGGAGTTTCAGTTACGAATTTTATGAGAACTGCGATCAATGCTCATAGAAAAGCTAACGGACTGGAAGATATGCCGGCCAATGAAATGCTGAAAAAGATTCGCGAGAAATCTGCAGCTTTAGAAATAGATCGTAAATTTTTATCAAGATCTTTAAATGCAGGGTTTTCAGGAGGAGAGAAGAAAAGAAATGAGATCTTCCAAATGGCTATGTTAGAACCAAAATTAGCTATTCTTGATGAAACCGATTCAGGTTTGGATATCGATGCATTAAAAATTGTTGCCGACGGAGTGAACAAGTTAAGAAGCAAAGACAATGCGGTATTGTTAATTACTCACTATCAGCGTTTGCTTAACTATATTGTACCAGATGTGGTTCACGTAATGATAGACGGTAAAATCGTAAAATCTGGCGGCAAGGAACTAGCACTCGAGCTGGAAGAAAGAGGTTACGAATGGGTAAAAGCTGAAAAAGCAGTTTAAAAAGTTATTTAGTCTTTTAAAGACTGCTAAAAGTTTCCCGCCTAGGCGGGAAAGACAAAATACAGTATAATGGAATTGAAAGAAAAATTAGTATCATCATTCCTGGCTTTTGAAGAAGAGTACACAGGAGCTAACGATGATCTTCATAAGATAAGAAATCAGGCGATTAAGGACTTTGAAACTATAGGTTTCCCAAGCCGAAAGGAGGAAGATTATAAATACACTTCCCTTAAATCGGTTTTAAAAGAAGATTACAGTCTTTTTCCGAAGAAGGAAAACGCTATAGAATACAAAGACATTAAAAAATACCTTATTCACGAGATAGATACTTACGACCTGGTATTTATAGATGGTATTTATTCATCGCACTTATCCAGCACTACGCACGATAAGATTGACGTTTGCTTAATGTCTTCGGCTTTAAATAAAGATCTTTACAAGCCATTAATTGATAATTATTTCAACAAAATTGCTCCAAAAAACGGACTAAACTCGTTGAATACGGCTTTTACAAAAGAAGGTGCGTTTATTCATATTCATAAGAATACAATGGCTGATAAGCCAATCCAGATCATAAATTTCTCTACCGGAAATGAATCTTCTATATTGGTGCAGCCTCGTAATTTAATTGTGGTAGACGAGAATTCACACTGCCAAATTATTGAGCGTCACCAGAGTTTAACCGAACAACCGGTACTTACTAATTCGGTTACTGAAATATTTGCCGATAAACGTGCTATTGTAGATTACTACAAGATTCAGAATGATAAACTTTCGGCTTCTTTAATTGACAATACTTACATCGAACAAAAATCTGAAAGTTTCTGTTCGGTACACACTTTTTCCTTTGGCGGGAAATTAACCCGAAACAATCTTAACTTCTATCAAAGAGGAGAGCGCATAGATTCTACAATGAAAGGTATAACCATCATTGAAGGGAAACAGCACGTAGACCATAACACTTTGGTACACCATATTGAACCAAACTGTGAATCCCACCAGGATTACAAAGGTATTTTTGATGAAAAATCGGTTGGTGTTTTTAACGGAAAAGTAGTGGTTGAAAAAGAAGCGCAAAAAACAAACGCATACCAGTCTAACAACAATGTTTTATTAAACGACAAAGCAACCATAAACTCAAAACCTCAGCTGGAAATTTTTGCAGATGATGTAAAATGTAGCCACGGTTGTACTATTGGGCAGTTAGACGAAGATGCTTTATTTTATCTTCAGTCTCGTGGGATTCCAAGAAAAGAAGCCAGCGGACTTTTAATGTACGCTTTTGCCAATAATGTATTGGAAAGTGTAAAAATTCCGGAAATTAAAAAGAGAATCAATAAACTTATAGCCCTTAAACTGGGCGTAGAATTAGGATTCAACTTGTAAATCGCTATCTAAAGTAGCTTTAAAAGAATCCTCAAATCAGTATAAAAATGAGCATTGCTACTAATAATATAGCATTTAACGTTGAAGATATTAGAAAAGACTTCCCTATTCTGAATAGGGAAGTTAATGGTTATCCCCTGGTTTATCTGGATAATGCGGCAACTTCGCAAACTCCAAAACAGGTGATGGATGCTATTGTAGATTATTATTCTAACTACAATGCCAATATTCATCGCGGCGTGCACAGTCTTTCTCAGGAAGCAACCGATAAATATGAAGGAGCAAGAATAAAAATTCAGCAACATTTTAATGCTGAAAAAGCTCATGAAATTATTTTTACTTCGGGAACCACTCACGGGATTAATCTTGTGGCAAGTGGTTTCGCTTCTATTCTCAAAAAGGGGGATGAAATCCTTGTTTCAGCACTAGAGCACCATTCCAATATTGTGCCCTGGCAAATGCTTTGTGAAAAAACGGGAGCAATCTTGAAGGTAATACCCATGAACGAGCAGGGCGAACTCATTTATGAATCTTTTGAAGAATTGCTTTCAGAAAACACTAAAGTGGTTTTCCTAAATCACGTTTCAAACGCTTTGGGCACCATTAATCCTATCAAAAAAATTATAGATAAAGCCCACGAAAAAGGCGCCGCTGTTCTAATAGATGGCGCGCAGGCTGCTCCGCATATCAAAGCAGATGTGCAGGCACTCGATGTTGATTTCTACGTGGTTTCTGCCCATAAAATGTGCGGTCCAACCGGAGTTGGCGTTTTATACGGGAAAGAAGAATGGCTCAATAAACTTCCACCCTATCAAGGTGGTGGCGAAATGATCGCAACGGTTAGTTTTGAAAAAACAACCTATGCTGAACTTCCGCATAAATTTGAAGCCGGCACGCCCAATATATGTGGTGGTATCGCTTTTGGCGCAGCCATAGATTATATGAACGCTATCGGTTTTGAAGCTATTGCCCACTACGAAGAGGAATTGCTGGATTATGCCACTTTAAAACTTCAGGAAATTGAAGGAATGGAACTCTACGGGACTTCGAGAGAAAAAACCGCCGTGATTTCCTTTAATATTGAAGGGCTTCATCCGTATGATATTGGTACGCTTGTCGACAAAATGGGTATAGCGGTAAGAACGGGACATCATTGTGCCCAGCCTATTATGGATTTTTATAAAATTCCGGGCACTGTAAGGGCTTCTTTCTCGTTTTACAATACAAAAGAAGAAATTGACCGGTTTATCGATGCGGTTAAAAAAGCTAAATCAATGCTCTCTTAATTAATAAAGAATGAAAAAGATCTTATTCTTAATCAGTGTGTTTTTAATAGTTTCATGCGGAAATTCAGAAGAAAAGATTTCAGAAGATCCTGCAGATTTAAAATCCATTAATAGCGATTATGAATTGTTGGAGATGGATGGGGAAGATATTTCTTCCGAAGGTTTTATTTTAAATTTTAATGGAGAAGAACAAAGACTTTCGGGAAAAACAGGTTGCAATAATTTTGTAGCGACTTATAAAATTGAAGATTCCATTATTAAATTCAATCCTCCGATGGGAACAAAAATGTACTGCGAAGGACAGATGGAATATGAAGAGATTTTTAATGAAGTAATCCCAGAAATTAGAAATGTTAGAATTAGCGATAAAGATTTAATATTTTTATCTGGAGAAAATCAGGAGCTTTTAAACCTGCAAAAAACAGAAGACAGTGAGTAAGACGATACAGGAAATACAGGAAGAGATTGTAGACGAGTTCGCGATGTTCGAGGACTGGATGCAGCGTTATGAATATATGATAGAGCTTGGAAAAGCACTTCCTTTAATTGACGAAAAATACAAAATTGACGAAAACCTTATTAAAGGTTGCCAAAGTAAAGTGTGGGTTCACGCCGAGCTGGAAGATGAAAAACTGGTTTTTACCGCAGATAGCGACGCTATAATCACCAAAGGAATTGTAGCTATTTTGATCAGGGCCTTTTCCAATCATCATCCTTCGGCAATTATTGAAGCCGACACGAAATTTATTGATGATATTGGCTTGAAAGAGCATTTGTCTCCTACCCGCGCCAATGGTTTGGTGAGTATGATCAAACAACTTAAAATGTATGCCGTGGCATACCAAACACAACTCAATTAAGATGGAACAAGAAATAAACACCGAGGAATTAGGAGAAAAAATCGTAAAGGTTTTAAAAACCATTTACGACCCTGAAATCCCTGTAGATATATACGAATTAGGCCTTATTTACGATGTGATGGTAAATACCGATCACGAAGTAAAAATCTTAATGACATTAACCACACCTAACTGCCCGGTAGCCGAAAGTTTACCGCAGGAAGTAAAGGAAAGGGTAGCTTCTATCGATACGGTGAAAGATGCCGAGGTAGAAATTACTTTCGATCCGCCGTGGAACCAGGATCTTATTAGCGAAGAAGCAAAACTGGAATTAGGACTTTTATAAGCTATAATTTTTAATCATTAAATTCGACTTTAATTTATGGCTGAAGAAATTGTAAACCGGATAGCCAATAGCAAACTTATCACGTTTAATCTTGAGGATTATTATCCTGAAGGGGAACGCGTGTTGTTTGATGTTAAAGACTGGCTTCTGGAAGGTTTTGTACTGCGCGAGGGTGAGTTTAGGCAACAGGCTAAAAACCACGATTGGAGCCAGTACGAAGGCAAATTCATTGCACTTACCTGCTCCAGCGATGCGATTATCCCGGCCTGGGCATTTATGTTATTGGCTACCTATTTACAGCCTTACGCAAAAAAAGTAATAACCGGCAATCTGGAAACACTGGAAACCGTGCTATATACGGAAGTTATTCAGAAAATGGATCTTAACGATCTTACAGATAAACCTGTGATTATCAAAGGCTGTTCCCACAAACCGGTGCCTAAAAATGCTTATTTGCTTTTAATAGAAAAACTACAACCCGTAGTTAAAAGTTTAATGTATGGTGAGGCCTGCTCATCGGTACCCTTGTATAAAAAACCAAAAAATTAAGATGAACCAGTATGATGCTGGATGCAAAATTAACAATACCAGGAAGTGGTTATATTCCTGTATTAGCGTTCAGGTGACATTCAGAATTATAAGAAAATGAAAAAATTAATACTTGCTTTCGTCCTATTTGGCGGAATTTTTAATTTATCGGCTCAGGAAGAGGAAGAAGAACAAAAACAAGGATGGACTAAAGAAGGAAACATTTCCTTGCTTTTTAATCAATCGGCCTTTAACGAAGAATGGACTGGCGGGGGGACTTCAAACCTTGCAGGGAATTTACTTTTTGATTATAATTTCAATTATCTAAAAGACGATTTTACCTGGGACAATAGGTTGCTTTTGGACTATGGAATCACCAAGCAACGTAGTGATGAGTTTGCAAGAAAAACAAGTGACCGTTTAGAACTTAACTCAATCGCAGGGAAGCAAGTACAGGACTCCAACTGGTATTATTCACTTTTTCTTAATTTTAGAACACAAATTACCAAAGGTTATAAATTTGGTGAAGACGAAACCGGAGAAACTACCCGAACAGAATATACTAACTTTTTATCACCCGCCTACCTTCAGTTTGGCCCCGGGATGATGTGGAAAAAAAGTGAAAATTTCTATGTAAATATTGCACCGGCTACCGGTAGAATGGTTTTTGTTGATAAAGATTTCACTTCGGGGCCAGATTATACAGATGGCGATTATTTTGGAGTAGATGCTAATAAAGCGATGCGTTTTGAATTTGGCGCCTCGGTTTCTGGATACGCTAAATTTGATGTTATTGAAAATGTAACGATGGAAAATCTACTTAACTTATATTCCAATTACCTCGAAGACCCGCAGAACGTAGATATCGATTATACCATGAACATGAAAATGAAGATTAACGATTACCTTTCTACAAATCTTATTTTTCAGGCTATTTATGATGATAATGCTGTAAAAGGCTTCCAAATCAGGGAGGTTTTCGGTTTAGGATTTAACTATGGATTTTAAAATATTACAAATAAACTAGCCCGTAACGTCAAGCTGAACTCGTTTCAGCATCTATCCTGATCTGGAAACTACTTAGACGCTGAAATAAACAGCGTGACTGTAAACAAACTAAAAACAACCTGCCCTAATACGGCAGGTTTGTTATTTTATTAGATTTTTTAGTTAAATATATGTTGAAATAATTTCCGCAAAAATCGCAGTAGCAATCTATTGTGTAACTTTGTATTTATGATTGAAAAAACCGACCTAACCCACGAAAAAGCTGTTCTAATTGGTATTGTAACCAAAGAACAGGGGCACGATAAATTAAAAGAATATCTGGACGAATTAGAGTTCCTAACCTATACCGCCGGCGGGGAAGTGATTAAGCGTTTCAGCCAGAATATGGACAAGCCCAACCCCAAAACATTTATTGGGACAGGGAAAATGAATGAATTAAAAGAATTCGTTGATGAAAATGATGTAGGTACCGCTATTTTTGATGATGAACTTTCTCCTGCACAGCAAAAGAATATTGAAAAAATCTTAAAGTGTAAAGTATTAGATAGAACTACGCTTATTCTCGATATTTTTGCCCAACGGGCACAAACCAGCTACGCGAGGACACAGGTAGAACTGGCACAATATGAATATTTACTACCAAGACTTGCCGGTATGTGGACTCACCTTGAACGCCAGCGTGGTGGTATTGGAATGCGTGGACCCGGGGAAACAGAAATAGAGACTGACCGTAGGATTGTTCGGGATAAAATTGCGCTTTTAAAAAAGAAACTGGAAACTATAGACAAGCAAATGGAAGTGCAACGCGGTAACCGCGGTCAATTGGTTAGGGTGGCATTAGTAGGTTACACAAACGTTGGAAAATCTACCTTAATGAATACCATTAGCAAGAGTGAGGTTTTTGCAGAAAATAAGCTTTTCGCAACTTTAGATACTACGGTAAGAAAAGTCGTGATTCGCAATTTACCATTCCTTTTAACGGATACGGTTGGGTTTATAAGGAAACTTCCCACGCAACTGGTAGAGTCTTTTAAATCGACCTTAGATGAAGTTAGGGAATCCGATTTGTTACTGCACGTAGTAGATATTTCACATCCCAATTTTGAAGATCATATAGAGTCTGTTAACCAGATCATGAGCGAGATTAAGAGTAATGACAAACCAACCATTATGGTTTTTAATAAGATCGATCAATATGAAGCTGAAGAAATTGAAGAGGACGATTTAATTACTGAAAAAACGAAGGAGCATTACACACTTAAAGAATGGAAGCAAACCTGGATGAACAAAATGGGCGATAATGTCTTGTTTATTTCAGCTTTGAACAATGAGAATATGGAGGATTTCCGCAGAAAAGTTTATGAAGCGGTTCGTAAAATCCATATTACCCGTTTCCCTTATAATAATTTTCTCTATCCGGAATATGATAAATATGGAGAGGAAAAATAGAGTTCGGGTGAAAAACTTGGGACGTCAAGCTGAACGGGTTTCAGCTTCTAATATGATTTCAATATCTAAAACCTTAGACCCTGAAATAAATTCAGGGTTACGACTTAAAATCTTCTAAAAAATTATATGTTTTTTTTAGTAAATTAGAGTAGACCAATAACTTACTACAATGAAAAATTTAATCTTACTAGCCTTGCTTTTTTGCTTCGGAATAATGACCGCTCAGGAATTGGATGGTGCCTGGAAATTAATCGAAAAGGACGGTAAAGCTGTTAATGATCGGGAAGTGATTAAAATTATACAGGATGGTTATTTTGCCTTAGGATCTAAAAATCTTAGTGATGATGAATTTTTGGGTGCCGCCGGAGGGGAACTCAGCCTCAAAGATGAAACCCTTACTGAAAAAAGGGATTTTGACACTTATGATCCTGAAAAAATTGGCGCAGAACACGAATATAACATATTCTGGGAAGGAGATAATAAAATGGAAATCTCTGACGGAATTACCACTAAAATTTGGGAACGAGTTGCAGATAAAACCGATGCCCTAACCGGTACTTGGGTAATTACCGGCCGTGAAAGAGATGGCGAGATGAACACGATGACTCCAGGCGACAGGCGTACGGTAAAGATCTTAAGTGGTGGCAGGTTTCAATGGATCGCATTTAACTCGGCTACCAAAGAATTTAACGGAACCGGCGGAGGAACCTATACCGCCGAAGATGGAAAATACATTGAAAATATTGAGTTCTTCTCAAGAGATGTCAGTCGTGTAGGTGCCAGTTTAGAATTTCAATATGAAGTGAAAAATGGCAAATGGCATCACAAAGGAAAAAGTTCTAAAGGAGATCCTATTTATGAAATCTGGTCGCCATACAGCGAGGCTTATCAGAAATAACTTTCAAAAATATTATTCAAAATCACCTCACTAAGAAAGCCTCTTTTGGCATGTAGAATTCGCCCTGAGGAACTTCTTTTAGGTAAAACCGAATCGCTTTTTCGCTGTCTATATATTGTAAACGTATTTTCCCGGAAGTATAACTCACAGCACTTTCTATGGTGCCATCGTAAACTCCTTCTGCAATTTTAATAAGACTAATTGTAAATGCATTTCCATTTTTTCTTTGACAATCGGTATTTTCTCCCTGTGCGAAAATTACACAGTGATTGCCTTTAATACTTCCCTGACTTTCATATTCCAGCTCTAATTCCATGGTGTTTTGTCCATCTGGAGACTCCCAAAACCAATTACCGGCAAAATCCTGGGAAAACTGGGCGAATCCTAAATTGGTAGTAAGTAAAAACAGAAAGAGTAAAGTTTGCTTCATATTCCGATTTTAAAATGATAAACAATTTACTCAATTCCCGCTTATACGTATGTTATCAATATCATAAGTTGTGCTTTTATCTGGCGCGGCACCTAAATATCTAAAGGCAAAATTAATAGCTCCCTTTAAACAGGAAATATCTATGTCACTTTTCACAAAGCCCTTCCCATACTGATTTGTAGGTCCAATTGGAATAACCGCATCTAAAGGTGTCCATTGTGTGGTTAGTACATTTCCGGTAAATTCTTCTGTGATAAGCACACTTAGAATGGTTGCATTATCATAAGAAGACATAATTTCAAAAGATAAACGTGCTCCTGAAACACTCTCTAAATCTACTGGCGGACTCACCAGCCAGGCTTCCATAGGAGTTTCTTCGGTATTAAATGCAGAAACCCGAACATACCGATTACCATCAAATGTTCCTGGTTCAAAAGCTTTGCCTCCGTTTACATTTATGTTAGTCCATCCATTATTTTCCAATGCAGAAAGACTGCTTAGGTTGGTGAAATTTTCCTCAAAGAAAATCTCACTTCTTGTAGTAGTATTACTTTCACAGTTTAGAAATTCCGGGTCGCAACGGTCTCCTTCGAAGCTAAAATCATCGGGAGAATTTACCGCGATCACAAAATAATCATCGTAAAAATTTCGGCTTAAAATTCCTTTTACGCTTCCGGAATTTTCTGGCAAATACAAAGACTTAAATCCCGAAAAGGTGCTGGTGCTTAACATAGCGCTGGCTCCGGTGCTGCAACTTTCCAGCTGCCGTTCCCCATCATACTCATCGGTTACTTCCCCCGCAAAAGTATAATGATGTTGTTCCCGGAGAAGGTTTCGGTTAAACTGAACATGCTCAATCTCAATAAATAAATTTTCGTGTACTTCCGTGAATTCTGAAATCTCAATCTTAAGCGGAACAATCTCCGCCGTTTCCTCTGTCCTAATTATATGATCGTCTATCCTGGAAGGAGGGATTGCCAACACATCTCCCCTATTCTGGATTCCCAATTGGTGTACGCCATTGTTAGACCATAAAGCGAGTCCGTCTAGTTTCACATAAATTTTTCTACCAAAATTATAGGTTTCAAAAAGCGAATTATCATCAACCAGAAGTAAAATTCCCGCTATCGGGTTTTCTGGTTTATCCTGCAACACCAATTCTTTATAAAAGTTCCCACCCTCATCGCTGGAAACCACATAAGCTTCCATCAAAGTATTAGTTTCTGAAAAAACATAGATATCTTCAGTTTCAGGTTTAAAATTGCTTTTTACAGCCGAAATTCCTGTGATATCTCCTTCAATATTCATCTCTTCAGTTTTGGATTCCGGCAGCTGAAAATCGTCGGTTTTTACGCAAGAAATAACTGAAAAAATGAATAAAATAGTTGCAATTAAATTAAAGTTTTTCATAACCATAGTTTTAAAATCGAACATAGATCATAGCAAAATAGGAAGCACCGGTGCCATACCAGTATTTAGGACCAAAAATGGGGATTTCCCTCTCACGGTCTTGTTTGAGGGTACGATAATTAGCGTTTCGGGACTGTTCAAAACCACCGGTTTTATAGAGCTTATCAAAAATATTATTCAGGCTAACAAAAAAAACCAATAAACTTACCTTTCACCAACCAGGATTTTCCGCCGATAGCATTTACCAGCATATAATCGCTAAACTGTTCTTGTTTAAGAAGATTTGCTGCAATATTTTCTTCATAATTAAGAATTGGCAAACCATCGGTATCGTTTAGAAAATTTGAGGTTCTCGTTAACGGACTGATATCTAAAAAAGCCTGAGAGAAAAAGTTGACCGTAGTTCCAAACCACCAGTAATCGGGATCCCGATATTCAAAACCTATTTGAGCCGCTCTTTGTGGACCCCTGGCAATGCGGTAATTTTTTAGATAAGAAGTCCCGTAATCTACGATATCATTAAAATCGTCTGAAGTCAAATAGAGTTCTGGGTTATTGTTATAGGTAAATTGTCCCATTGCTGCTGCAGCCTTTAATTTTATGGCTGAAGTTAATTGCGCTTCAATTCCCATTTCCAGACCTAAATGCTGTTTGTCAATTCCGCTTAAAACCTCTTGTACAAATGCGGTAGTACTATTTCTCCCCAATCCGGAAAGTCCGTCGGCGTAGTAAAAGGAAATTTCGGTAGCATCTTTAATTTGGGTATAATAGGCAGAAAGTCTTGCTTTGATATTAGTTGATCTATACCTGTAACTAAAATCTACATTCTGAATTTGCTCACTCGTAAGCCCAATTACCACCTCGTTATTCTGGCGTGAGTTAGAGAAGGAATTGCGTAAATTTGGAGGCTTGGTAAACCAGGCCGCGTTAACCGCAAATAAATGTTTTGCGGTGAGTTTATAATTTGCTCCAATTTTTCCTCCAAAATCAGGGAAATTCAGTTGCTCACTTTTACCCAGGGAATTATCGGGAAAATTTCCGTTTTGAAACAATCCTTCTCTTTGATAAGCAGTTTGGGAAGTCGTAAGTCCAACATAGAAATCCAACCGATCATAATCGAAATTTGCCTGGCCAAAAGCTTTTACGGTATTCGCGTATAACCTGAAATTATATTTATAAGGTTGATCTTCTGAAACACTTCGGTTTGGGTTTTGGAGATCACTTTGGGCTCTTTCTTCAAGGGAAGTTTCCTCATCCCCTTCAGCAAAAAAATCGACATCGAGAAAGGTTTCGCCTCCCAGCATAGCCTTAATCGAAGCAAAATTATGGGAATCCAGATAAGAAAATGCCAGCTTTCCGTCCAGATCTATATTGTCATTAATTTTAGCTGAAACTATGGAATTAATATCAAATTTAAGATCATCGTTGCGGTCTTCAGCTAAAGCGTAAATCGTATAACCTGCAGCATTATTTGCATTGTAAAGCTGTTCCCAATTTAACTGCCCGTTTTCTTTAAAATCCTGCTGCGCTAGGTATGCAGCTTCATAATTAGGATTGTCGGCAAAGCGTAAATAGTAACTGGGAAGCTTTTGGTAATAGGTAGGATCTGGATTTGTGCCACCACCAACATAACTACTCTGATCATTAATTTCAGCCAGTCGGGTGCCCCCAAAATCGATCCTGGAATTTCCGGTTTTCCCAAACTGAAAAGCAAAATTATTACTGATACTTACTTTTTCTGACAACTTCCAGAAATGATTCAGCATCAAGATTGGTTCTTTTATTTCCCTAATCCTGGAATTTCTCATTTCCCCATCCTGATAGCCCCAATAGGCATTATACTTCCTTCCCTTTAATTCGAAAACTTCAGCAGTATTGGGTGAAGATTTTCCGCGGATATTTGGTGTGTAAAATCCGGTAAAGTTTAAACTATGTTTTTCATTAAAAGTCTTTTCAACAGAAATAAAAAATCCGTTAGCATCGTATAAAGTGCCATCAACATAGACCTCTTTTGCAAACCGCCGCGACCCAGAAATTGCATAAGCCCAGCCATTTTTTAATTCTCCTGAACCATACGTGGCCATTAATCGGCCGTTGTAACTTCGGTTGGCGGCGGCGATAGATGCTTTTCCGCCTTTAGCATATTTTGAAGCTCGCATTATAATATTTGTTGTCCCCGCCAGTCCGCCAAAACTCACCTGGGACGGACTTAATCCCATAGAGAAAACCTGGTTGCGCTGCACATCATTTAATCCGCCCCAAGTGCTCCACTGCGGCCGTCCGGTATAAATTTTATTCATTTCTACGCCATTAATTAAAACCTTGCCGTGTTCGCTGTCCAAACCTCGAGGACGAAAGAACGTCTGACTGAAATCGAAAGCCGCAGCATTAAGAAAAACATCGCGGGAAGCTTGTAAAAGCCCGGATAGATTATCAATATGCGCTTCATCTTCATCCAGCTCTGCATCAGAAAGACTAATAGTGCCTATTTGATTGGCATAATCAGTAAGGATGGGTTGCATCAGCATCAAACCGAGATCTTTGTTGGTTTCAGCTTCAATAACTACCGGCAGTCGGAGTTCCTTATAATCGGACAGGGTAATTTTTAAAACCTGTTCTCCAAAGGGAAGTTCTTCCGACGTAAATAAGAAATCACCGTTTTCATCTGAAATTGCTTCAAAAACACTTCCTTCTATAAGTAATTTAGCCCCGGGCAATTCTTTATAGGTTTGTGCATCTACCAATTTTCCTCTCAGGGAAATTTCCTGGGCAAATGAGGCTGAGAATCGCAGTCCCAAAATGAGAAGAAAAAAGAAAAATTTCATTGGGTTTTATTTCCATATTTATTATAAGTTTAGATAAATTAGATATAAGAAACAAAGGATCAGTGTTTTATGTGAATATTTTAAAGAATTTGTAAGTTTATGATTACCCGTATTTTTCCCCTTTTTAGCATTTGTCTTATAATCTTGTTTTCGGTTGAAAGTGTTTTCTCACAGACTAAAAAAGATTATAAAATTGTGAGTATTGCATTCTATAATGTTGAAAATCTCTTTGATACAGAAAACAATCCGTTCACTTTTGATGACGATCGTACCCCTGAAGGTGATGATGTTTGGACCCAGGAAAAATACCGTGATAAATTGCAAAAACTGTCTGGAGTTATGGCTGAAATAGGCGCTGAAATCACAAAACAGCCTCCGGCAATTCTCGGCATTTGTGAAGTTGAAAACCGACGAGTTTTAGAGGATCTAATCAACGAACCCAAACTGAAGAAATATAACTATGGTATAGTACATTACGATTCGCCCGATCGCCGTGGTATTGATGCGGCTTTATTATATAGAAAAGATGTTTTTAGACTGGAAAATTCGGTTTCTCACGAGTTATTGATCTATAACAGCAAAGAACCTGATAAGCGTGTGTATACCCGGGACCAATTGGTAGTGAGCGGCGAAATTGATGGAGAGAAATTGCATTTTATAGTGAATCATTGGCCGTCCAGGAGTGGCGGCGAAGCAGCGAGTAGTTACAAGAGGGAAAAAGCAGCGGCCCTGAATAAAACTATACTCGATTCAATTTTTAAACAGGAACCTTTAGCAAAGGTTATAAGTATGGGTGATTTTAACGATGATCCTGTCAATAAAAGTTTCAAGGAAATACTGAAAACAGAGGCAGAACAAAATGATTTAAATCTTCATCAATTATATAATCCTATGGAGAATATGTTGAAAAAAGGAATGGGCACGCTGGCCTACCGTGATGGCTGGAATTTATTTGACCAGATTCTAGTTTCAGGAGGTTTAACCGGGAAAGACTATTCTAGTTTTCAGTTTTATAAAGCAGGAATATTTAACAAGAAATATCTAATCACTGAAAACGGGCAATACAAGGGTTATCCCTTCCGAAGTTATGGCTATAGCGGTTATCAGGGTGGCTACAGTGACCATTTTCCGGTATATATTTACCTGATTAAAAAAGTCTCTTCAAACTCTCTTGACGCCAGAGAGTAATCCACAAATTTGCGAATTAGAATTCAATTCAAATTTAGAAAACTCTAGAACCAAGCGCTCCAGGGAATTCGGGATAGCATAATCAATAAACCTAAAGTATAAAATATAGCAAGCGTTTTAAACTTAGGTTTTGAAGTGAGTTTGCTTTTGTGTTTTGAATATCCAATGGTTATTAGTGCAACAGCAATAATCATCATTAAGGGATGTTCCACAATATAAAGTCTAAGCGTTGAATCTGGCATTACTGTACCCATTCCTTCTTCCAGAAGTACCGAAAAATAAGGAGACACAAAGTATAAAACAATTCCTATTAAAAGCTGAATATGCGAGGTGATAAGGGTGAAAAGTGCAATCCTAAAATTAGTCGCTCCATATTCTTTATTTGAAGCATAACCTATAATTGCATTTATAGAAGCCACGAATAAAACAATAAGTACTAAATAAGCCCAATAAGAATGTATGAATTGTACAGTTGGATACATAGAAGTGAATTTTTAGTAAAGATAGGATTTTCTATAAAAATGCAACTTAAATGTACTTCTTAGTTTGACATAGGTTTGAAGCATTTTTATATTATATAACTAAAATTCAATATTTAAAATCATTATTCAGTTTTTTGGCATTTTAATTGATAACTATTTAAAATACCAATCATTCTATTAAGTTTCTTATTATTTATTCACTAACTATTAATCTAATATCTTATGAAACCTAAGAAAAATGCCAAAGCCGATCTTCGGAAAAAATCAAACTTGTTTTTATCATTCGGACTTATCATGGCCTTACTAGCCAGTTTGCTCTTAATAGAATGAAAACTTATGATAAGGAAGAGTTTTCAAAAGATCAGGTCTATTTGGATGATTTTGAAGAAGAAGTAATTCCTATTACCGAGTTAGTAACCACTCCACCACCAAAACCGCCTGTAATTCCCGATGTAATAGATGTAGTAAAAGATGACCCGGAAGTTAAAGAAAACGAAATTGAGTCTACTGAGACAAACCTCGACGACATTGTAGAACCTGATGAAATAATTGAGCATAAGCCGGATGAAGAAGTAGAAACAATACCTTTCACTTTAATTGAAGATGTACCTATATTCCCGGGTTGTGAAGCGCTTGAGGATAATGCAGCGAGAAAAACCTGTATGAGCGAGAAAATCACCGCTTACGTAAACAAAAACTTCAATAAGGACCTTGGAAGGGAATTAGGGCTCTCAGGAATTAACCGCATCAATATACTTTTTCAAATAAATACTGAAGGAGATATCGTAAATATTCAGGCACGAGCACCACATCCAAAGCTAGAAGAGGAAGCCAAAAATATCATTAAATCTTTACCACAAATGCAGCCCGGAAAGCAACGCGGAAAACCTGTTAATGTAAACTATGCCCTACCAATAATTTTTCAGGTTCAAAATTAAAGATCAACTTACTACTACACCTATAAATTCAATTTATGAAGTATAATTTACTATTTATTCTAAGCCTATTTCTCTGCAACTCGATTTCGGCACAAACAATAACCGGAACGATAAGCAATGAAAATTCAACACCTCTTCCCGGGGTTAACATTATTAATAAGAGCACTAATTCCGGGACACAAACCGACTACGACGGAAATTATAGCATTAAAGCTAAAAAAGGAGATCTTCTTACATTCAGCTTTATTGGTTATAAAACCAAAGAGATTAAAGTTAAAGATAAAAAGGTAATCAATATCTCCTTGGAGCCGGATAATAATGTTTTAAACGAGGTAGTAGCAGTAGCAATAGCGGATTCAGAAACAATAAGAATTCGAGGAACTTCAGGTTTAAAGCCTGGAGCTGCTTATAACACCGAATCCTATAAAGAAAAAAACGAGAATATCTTCAAGAGCGTTAAGACCGCACCACTTTCTACCTTTTCTATAGATGTAGACCGTGCTTCTTACGGCAATATTAGGAGAATGATCAACAATGGGCAGGAGATCCCAAAAGGTGCCGTTAAAATAGAAGAAATGGTCAATTATTTCAACTATGACTATGCGGGTCCTAAAGATGAACATCCATTTGCCATACATACAGAAGTAGCTAAATCTCCGTGGAATCAAGAGACAAAAATTGCGAAAATTGCGTTACAGGGGAAAAATATTCCTACTGAAGATATCCCGGCATCTAATCTTACATTTCTACTAGATGTATCAGGCTCTATGAGTTCTCCTAACAAATTACCCTTACTAAAATCATCTTTTAAAATTCTGGTTAACCAGTTACGAGAAAAAGATCGAGTGGCCATAGTGGTTTACGCAGGTGCTGCTGGGGTAGTTTTAGAATCCACACCTGGCAGTGAAAAAATAAAGATCCTGGAAGCGATTAATAATCTAAATACCGGAGGCTCTACTGCTGGGGGTGAAGGCATACAATTAGCATATAAAATTGCAAAAGAGAATTTTATTGAAGGCGGAAATAACAGGGTGATACTCGCAACAGATGGAGATTTTAATATTGGCGCCAGCAGTGATAGCGCAATGAAAGAATTGATTGAAGAGAAAAGGGAAAGCGGTGTATTTTTAACTGCTTTAGGTTATGGAATGGGAAATTATAAGGATTCGAAACTGGAAAGCATTTCCCAGGCCGGCAATGGCAACCATGCTTATATAGATAGCATGCAGGAATCTAGACGAGTGCTGGGAACCGAGTTTGGCGGAACACTTCACACCATTGCCAAAGATGTAAAAATCCAGGTGGAATTCAATCCCGCAAAAATCCAGGCTTACCGCTTAATTGGATATGAAAATCGATTACTAAATGCTGAAGATTTTAATGATGATAAAAAGGATGCCGGAGAACTCGGGAGTGGCCATACCGTTACAGCTCTTTATGAACTAATTCCTGTAGGAGTTGAAAGTGAATATCTGAAAGAAATAGACTCACTGAAGTATACTAACACCGAAATAAAAAATAATAGCAATGAGTTATTTACGGTGAAATTCAGGTATAAGAATCCTGAAGGTTCAAAGAGTAAGCTTATTACAAAGACGGTAAAGGATACAGAAAAAGATTTTGAAGAAGCCAGTACCGATTTTAAGTTTGCCTCCGCCGTTGCGCTTTATGGAATGAAATTAACCGATTCAGAATTTGTGGAAAATCAAAATACTGAATTGATTTTGGAGCTCGCCGAAAAAGGTCGTGGAGAGGATAAAGAAGGTTATAGAGCTGAATTTATAAGACTTGTAAAAAGTGAAGTAAATTAATCGACAGTTTACCAAACAACCTTTAAAACAAAGAGGCTGTCTGAAAAGGCAGCCTTTTTTGTTGTATTATTTTCTGGTTTTTAGTATTTTCATGTAATGAAAGCCAAAGCAGTATTTAAGACCTATGACCAGTCGCAGTTAAGTCTTTTACCTCCC
>NZ_JAIQZB010000025.1 GCF_020164555.1 Salegentibacter lacus
AATTGCTGACATCTTCGTTCTAAACGAGGGTCAGACAGATATCCCGAATAGTTCGGGAAAAACCCATGAGTATCTTCAGTTATATTCATACTCCTAAAATAGTACATTTGTGTACACACGGTAGCTTTTTTAAGGGAAGGTGGCACATCTTTGATGTGACGGAAGGGTCTCTGGGTAGTCAGGATACTTCTCGAAACACCTGAGCTAATGAGGTAATTCACGAAAGAGTTTGGTAATCTCTGAATAGAAAAAATCTAACGCCTTCTCGACTGCGACTAACAATGGGTGTTTTTTTGAAAGCAATTATATTATGAGAAAGAGATTGCTTCAGTCGTCCCGATAGTTATCGGGACTCATCACAATGAAGATTTTTTCTCAACGTTATTACTAGCAACGAAGGAGCGCAGTAATCTTTTCTTCCTAGTTCCCATTAATAATTTCCCCAATTAACGAATTAACAAAACAAAGAACCTCTCCGTCTTTTCGTTTTGCAAACGAAAATCCACCTCTCCTTGAAAAAAGGTGAGGAGCTTTTGCTTTGAATTTGATTTTTATTTTTATAGTTTTTTTTGCAGCAAACTGGAACTAATACCGTCTATCGGCTAAGCAAGAGCCCCGCATTAATCCACTGCCAAATATGAAAACTACTTTGGTTGTCTCCGGCTTTATAATTACTCCATTCCCTTTGCATTTCTTCAAAGTCAAACCAATGTGAAACACGGGAATATCTTAGTTTTTCTAAATTTTCTTCTGTAAAACCCTTTAACTCATTACCCAACCATTCCCTTTGAGGGGTTTGCAGCGGACGTTTGGGAGCATAACTCAAATCTTGAGGAGCGATTTCTTTAAGTATTTCACGGATTAAATATTTCTGAATCCCATTATGAATTTTATATGATTTCGGCTGGGAAAAGGCAAATTCAACCATTCTGTAATCCAAAAAAGGTTCTCTTAATTCTGTGCTATAAGCCATAGAAATCCGGTCATTGAATCTCAATGCACGTGGAATCTTGGTGTGAAAAAGATCCCTGTACTGCAGGTTTTGTAAATTATTGTCAAATGGCCTAGGATAGACCGGTTTTTTAGCTAATTGTCTGAATTCCTCATTTAGCACCTTCAATCGAAACGGAGTGTTTTTCCCGATTCCCTGAATAGTCGCTGTATTTCCGGAATTTTGATAATAATCATACCCCGCCCATTGCTCGTCCATTCCCTGACCATCGAGCAGAACTTTTACTCCGTCTTTTTTTGCGGTTTCAAACAATGCCGCATAAGCTAAAGTGGGCAAACCGGCATAAGGTTCATCTTGGATATCGCTTAGAAACTGTGCTTTTTCAATTACATCACCCTGATGAATTTTAACTTTTGTGAGCGGATTCTGAGTAGTTTCAATCATTTTCTGAACCCACGGCAGCTCGTCATAATTTTCGTCACCGGTATAAAAGGTATAAGCCTGAATATGTCTGTTTTCGTGAAGCCGGTTTACCAAAGCCAGCAATAGCGAGCTGTCCACTCCGCCGCTAATATTAAAGCCAATAGGAACATCGGCTCTAAATCTTAGGGAAATACTATCGGTTAAAATTTCAGAATAAGATTGTTTAGCTTCTTCAAAAGATAAGTTATTAGAATATTTGGACAGGCTTTTTTCAAACTCGTACCACTTCCTAATTTTTAAATTTCCTGATTGATATTCCAGAAAATGTCCTCCCGGGAGTTGATATATATCAGTGTAAAAAGTCTCTGAGGGCATCCCGTAAGAACCGTACGCAAAATAATTAGCCCACACCTGTTCATTAGGTTGGTTCGACTTTAAAAGGCTTTTTATAGCTTTAATTTCACTACTGAAATAGAATTCCTGGTTTTCTTCGGAATAAAAAAAAGGCTTTACCCCAAACCTGTCCCGGGCAGCAAAAAGTTTTTTCTCTCTACTATCCCAAATAGCGAAAGCAAACATTCCATTAAGTTTATTGAGGCAGGATTTCCCCCAAACTATAAATGCTGCCAGTAAAACCTCTGTATCAGATTCTGTTTTATAATTATAATGGGCTTTTAATTCTTGTTTTAACTCTTTGTAATTATAGATCTCCCCATTAAAAGTCAGGTGATAGCGCCCGGAATTATCTTTAAATGGCTGATTGGCTTTTGCAGAAAGGTCAATAATTGAAAGTCGGTTATGTCCCAGGGTGCTATAGCCGGAATCAACATAATTCCCGGTGTGATCCGGGCCACGATGATGTTGAAGTTTCAGCATTTGCTGAAGTTTTTCGCTATTAGCCTTTGTTGAAACAATTCCTGCGATTCCGCACATTCTTTTTATAATTTGCTATTAATTATTCACTTCTCGATACATCCCGACTCCCGTCGGGCCACTCGAAGTGACGAGATACTTAGAACAATATTTTCGAATTCAAACAAGACAAAATTTAAATCCCATTTGTCTTTCTTTCAGCTTTTAACTTTTCCAACATTTGTTCTGCTTTTCTCCAATCTTCCGGGGTATCAATATTTACATAAGGAGAAGCGGAAGTATCAACAAAACCTATCTTCTTGCCAAAAAGGGAATTTTCATTTAAGAGTACTTCGGTTTTAGTAATATAAATCGCTCCGTCTCTATGATAGGCTTTTGGTAAATCCTGTCTTCGGCTTATAATTTCTTTTTCACCGGTAGCGATTTGTAAAGATCCCTCACTTTCTTCAAAAACCCAATGCGGATTATATTCCTCAGGCACTTCTCTTACTGTTACCAACGAATCGAAATTATTGTCCTGAAATTTCAGGATACATTCATCTATAAGTCCGGGTTTTCGAAATGGCGTGGTTGCCTGTAGCAAACATACCGCATCAAATTCAATTCCCTTATCCATGTAGTATTTCACCGCATGTTTCACAACCTCCAGGCTGGAACTGGAATCTTCTGCCAGATGCTCGGGACGTTTAAAAGGAACCTCAAGCTCAAGCTGTTTTGCAATTTGAATAGTGTCTTCGTCGTCTGAGCTTAGGATTACTTTATTTAAAAGCTTTGAGTTTTTTGCCGCTTCAAAAGTGTATTGCAATAGTGGTTTGCCCCCCAGGAGTTTAATGTTTTTCCCGGGAATACCTTTGCTGCCGCCCCGGGCAGGGATTAGTCCTAAAATTTTCATACTGAAGCAGTTTAAATTTTAATAGGTAATTGTTTTGCTATAGGTTAATTCTGAAGTGGCTAAAATTTCAGCAATCTTTATTCCTGAATTTCCATTTCCGTAGATATCGGAAGATTCAAAATGTTCGGTTTGGATTGCGTTTTCGGTCGCCTTTAAAATTTCATTTAAATTGTAGTTTACATCAGTAACATTCGTAGCCCGATTGCGTCGAAATTGCCTATTTCCAATGTTAACCACCGGCACTCCCAAAAAGGCACACTCCCTTAAACCGGCACTGGAGTTGCCTACCAGTGCTTTAGAATTCTTTAAAAGCCTTAAGAAATCTGTCGGTTCCATATTTTTAAAAAAATGTATATTTTCCGGCTTTTCCAGTTCCCTGAAAGTTCGTATTGCGTTAGATGTCCCATCAGATCCTGCATCTACATTTGGCCAGAACCAAAAAGTAGGAATATCTAATTTTTTAATTGCTTTTAGAGTTTCGGTAACATGTACTTTTGCCTGTTTATATTCGGTAGTAACCGGATGTTGCATCACTACAATATAGCCTTCTTTCCAGTTGAGTTTAGAACCCACACCCCCGTATTTTTCAATAGGATCAAAATCGAGAAATGGATATTCTGAAATCTCTTTTGCCAGGTCAATAGAAGGGCAGCCGGTGTTTATCACCTTTTCAGGATTTTCCCCCAGTTTTATTACGCGTTGTTTGGCATCTTCTGAAGCCACCAGGTGAAGATCGGCCAGTTTGGTGTTCGCATGCCTAACTTTTTCATCAATACTACCAGTAACCTCACCTCCCTGGATGTGAACTAAAGGTATATTTTGATAAGCCGCTGCTATAGAAGTAGCGATGGTCTCAAACCGGTCGGCAATGGTGAGCACTGCATGGGGTTTCAGGTTGTAAAAAACATTGGTGAGTTCCATCACTCCCAGGCCGGTGGTTTTGGCCATGGTGGTAGGATTTTCTCCCTCCAGTACCATAAAAACCTTCGCCGCAATTTCAAATCCGTCTTTTTCAATAAAATCTACCGCGTTTCCGTATCGATCCAGGAGAGCCGATCCTGCAATAACTAGTTGTAGTTCCAGTTTGGGGTGTTCCTGTATTGCTGTAAGGGCAGTTTTAATCCGGCTGTAGGAAGGTCGGGCAGTAACGACCACGCATATTTTACGTTTGGGCATTTTCAGTTGTCAGTTATCGGTTGTGGTTATAAGTAAATTCCTTTAGCTCCCTTATTTGGTTGGGAGACTGGTATCGCTAAAGTAGCAATTCTGTTGGGAAATGTTATTGTTTCGGGCATCTATGGCGGAAATTAAGTCGGTAGTCTGTAGTAGTTAGATGAAAACTACTATCTAAGGGCTAATCCAATAAAAGCTTTGCCAAGAATCCACGAATATTTTTTAGTCTTTTCTCTTGATTCCTACTGTCATTACGAGCGACTCAGGAGCACGGTAATCTTTTAAAAGAAGCAATTTTTATAATTTGGACAGATTGCTTCACTACCGACTCCCGTCTAAAGACTCAGGTCTACCGACTAAACATAATTTTCAATATATTTGAGTTTTTAGGCCTGGCCTTAGTAACCCCAAAATATCACTTTTGAAAAAGTCAAAACACAACACTTATCGGGAAAAACAAATTCCTTTGTTTTACTGGAGTGAGATCAAATTTATTTTCAGGGAAAAGGAGAATTATGGCGATTTGCTTTCAAAATACCTGGTAGAAAAGATTAGCGGAAAACCGGTGAAATTTGTTCAGCCTAAAAAGCAGCCCTGGTATAAAAGGAGCAAAACAAATTTTCTTGCGGTCGGCAGTATTCTCCACCATGCAACTAAGCACAGTATTGTTTGGGGGAGTGGCATTATAGACCACGAGCAGGAAATTGCTGAAGCCGACTTTAGGGCAGTGCGAGGACCGCAAACCAGGGGTTTTTTATTGAAGCTGGGCTATAATTGTCCTGACGTATATGGAGATCCTGCGCTTTTACTTCCGAAGTATTATAATCCCCAGGTGGAGAAAAAATATAAGATCGGGGTAGTTCCGCATTATCACGATTATAAAACAGCAGTAGCATTTTTTGGGGATAAACCTGGAATAAAAGTAATAGATCTGCTCACTATGGATGTGGAAGAAACTACCAGGGAAATCTTAAGCTGTGAAAACATAATTTCCTCTTCGCTTCACGGACTAATTGTTGCCCACGCCTATAAAATTCCGGGGCTTTGGGTAGAGTTTTCCGATAAGATCTTTGGAAACGGGATCAAGTATCAGGATTACTTTGAATCACTAAAAATCCCGTTTTATAAAGCCGACTTTATTGAAAATGGCAAAACGGCTGAAGAATTGCTTGTATTAATGCAGGATAAACCACTTTTACCTAAAGTTGATCAATTAGAAAAAATCCAGAAAGGTTTGTTGGAAAGTTGTCCCTTTTAGGCTTGAGTTTATGAGCTCTTATGCTAAAAGAAAGTAAGTGACAGCGTGCATAGGGAAGTCCTCGATACAAATTCAATCTTGCTGCCGCCGATTGAATTCACTCGGACTGACGTTTCTACAAATTGTAGGACAACTTAGTTTTTGTTTTTGTAATCGCACCGTCACTTCGAGTGATCCCGATGGAATCGGGATTGTATCGAGAAGTCTTTATTTACTTATAGCATGAAACTCAGTTACGTTTATATTCTTAAATGCGCTGATGCAACTTTTTACACGGGTGTTACCTCTAACCTGGATAAGAGAATTATTGAGCATTATAATGGAATTCATCCGGGGAGTTATACTGCAAAACGCCGTCCACTAAGTCTGGTTTTTTATGCTGAGTTTACAGATATTCAATTAGCTATAATGCGCGAAAAGCAGATAAAAAAATGGTCGAAAGCTAAGAAAGAAGCTTTGATAGAAGGTAGTTTTGAAGAATTACCGAATTTAGCAAAGAAGAAATTTAAATAGGCAGTCACTTCAAGTAGCTTTATACCTATTGCCACTGGAGTATAATGTGCATCGAGAAGTCCTCGATACAAATTCAATCTTGCTGCCGCCGATTGAATTCACTCGGCCTGACGTCTCGACCAGGCCTGGGATATCCTGCTTTATTTTTTGTAATTTCCCGTCACTTCGGAGTAGGCTTATACCTAACGATAGTGGAATATGACGTGTATCGAGAAGTCTACACCTTAAAAACCTATTCGATTTGAGTTTATAGCGTGGTGATCCTTTGTTGAGAGTGTACCTTCACCGGGCAATAAACCACGCAAATTCAGGGATATGTATTGCGAATCTGTTCTCGATACAGCGTTATTTTCGCTTAGGCTCAAATACCGCCACTCGAACTGACGTGCTGAATTTTATGGGCAGGTAATTAGTTTTATTACTTTCACTTCAATTTTATATTTTTAGCAAAACAGAAAATAGGCAATGAGTTCAAATCTTAACCAGGATAAAAATAAACTGCATTATGAGAAGCTTTATGCCAACTACAACATAAAGAATATCCTTCATTGGATCAATAATCTCGATCAATTCCTTGCTTCGGCGACTACTACTGAAACCAGCTGGTTTGCACTTTACCAAAGAAACTTCAGAGAAAAAATAAAAGGCAAAAAAGTTTTGGAAATGGGCTGTGGCGATTGTGTAAATGCGGCGGTAATGGCTGCTCTTGGCGCTGAGGTTTATGCCAATGATATAGCAGATTCCAGTGGTAAAATAGTAGAAGCTTTAAATGAAGCCTATAAATTCGAATTTCCTATTCGTTTTGTAAGTGGGGATTTTTTAGAAAATGACCTGGAGTCAAAGCAATTTGATTTTGTGGTTGGGAAGGCATTTTTACATCATTTGGAATTACCGGTTGAAGAACAGTTTTTAAAAGAAACCGCCCGACTTTTAAAAGAAGATGGGGAAGCCCGATTTTTTGAACCGGCGGTTAACTCAAAGTTACTCGATGAGTTTCGCTGGTATGTTCCGGTTAAAAACAGACCATCAAAATTTCACAAAACCGACTTTGCTGAATGGAAAAAAAATGATCCGCATCCCGACAGAAGCTTTAGTTCTTCTCATTTTGAAAAAGCAGGCAGAAAGTTTTTTACAGAAGTGGAAATCATTCCGGTAGGCACCCTGGAACGTTTTAGCCGATTTTTTAAATGGGGAGCGCAAAAAAATAATTTTAAAAAGTGGGCATTAAAAACCGAAACCAAGCTCCCCCGAATCATAAACAAACCCCTCACCCGAAGTCAATTGATTATTTATAAAAAGCCTATTTTTTAATAATTTTTTGAAACTTTTTATTTTCCTTGCAACCCGCAACTCTAAACCCCAAACCCCAAAAAAAGTCCTTTTTTGAATAAACTGAGAACTCAGGAAATAAAAATTCTTTTACCTTGGTCAGGTATTTACCGGTTTGTTGCCGGAAAATAAAAGAAAAGGATGAAAAAAGCATTAATAACAGGAATTACCGGTCAGGATGGAGCCTATTTAAGTGAATTTCTTCTGAAAAAAGGATATGAAGTGCATGGGATTAAACGCAGATCTTCACAGTTCAATACCTCCAGGATAGACCACCTCTACCAGGATCCTCACGAGACGAATAGAAACTTTGTTCTCCATTACGGAGATATGAGCGATAGTACAAATCTTATCCGTCTCATCAAAGAGATCCAGCCTGATGAGATCTATAACTTGGCAGCAATGAGTCATGTGCAGGTTTCCTTTGAAATTCCGGAATATACGGGAAATACCGACGGACTCGGCGCCCTTCGAATTCTCGATGCGGTAAGGTTACTGGGACTGGAGAAAAAGGTAAGGGTTTACCAGGCCTCAACTTCTGAATTATTTGGAAAGGTTCAGGAAAGTCCGCAATCGGAAACCACTCCTTTTTACCCTCGCAGCCCCTACGGTGTCGCAAAGCTTTATGCTTACTGGATCACGGTTAATTACCGGGAGGCATACGGGATGTTTGCCTGTAACGGTATTCTATTTAACCATGAATCCCCTTTACGGGGAGAGACCTTTGTAAGTCGGAAGATCACAAGGGCAGTGGCAAGGATCGCTTTAGGCTTACAGGATAAATTCTACCTGGGAAACCTGGATGCACAAAGAGATTGGGGGCATGCAAAAGACTACGTAAGAATGATGTGGATGATCCTGCAGGCCGAAGAAGCTGAAGACTGGGTAATTGCAACCGGTACCACCACCAAAGTAAGGGATATGGTTAAGATGGCTTTTTCAGAAGCGGGAATAGAGCTGGAGTTCAGGGGAGAAGGAGTTGAGGAAAAGGCTCTGGTAAAATCCTGTAATGATGAACGTTTTCAGCTTGAGATAGGTAAGGAAATTCTGAATATCGACCCACGGTATTTTAGACCTGCGGAAGTAGATCTGCTGGTAGGTGATGCGTCAAAAGCTCATAAAAGGTTAGGCTGGAAACCGGAATATGATTTAAAAGATTTGATAAAAGAAATGATGGAGAGCGACCTGATACTGATGCTGAAAGAACAACACCTGAAAAATGGAGGCTTTACCACTTTAAATTACTTTGAGTAAGTGAAAGATTTCAAGGTTTAAAACAGATTACACGGATTAAATGAATAAGGAAACAAAAATATATATAGCAGGTCACAAAGGAATGGCAGGTTCGGCTATCTGGAGAAAATTATCAAGGGCAGGATATACCAATCTTTTAGGGAGAACCTCCGGGGAACTTGATCTCAGGGACAGGTTATCCGTAAACCGGTTTTTTGAAGAGGAAAGCCCGGAAGTAGTGATCCTGGCTGCGGCAAAAGTAGGAGGCATTTGGGCCAATAATGAATTTCCATATGAATTTCTTATGCACAATTTGCAAATACAGAATAATGTTATTGAAGCGGCCCACAACTACGGTATAAAAAAGTTTATTTTCCTCGGAAGTTCCTGTATCTATCCCAAACATTCTCCTCAGCCCATTAAAGAAGAATACCTATTATCTGGCGAGCTGGAACCTACCAACCAATGGTATTCCCTGGCAAAGATCGCCGGGATTAAAGCCTGCGAAGCTTTGCGTCGACAATATGAAAAGGATTTTGTATGCCTGATGCCCACAAATTTATATGGCCCGGGAGATAATTTCGACCTGAAAACCTCGCATGTGCTTCCTGCACTGATCAGAAAATTCCATGAAGCAAAAAACCGGGATCATGCGCCGGTAAAGCTTTGGGGAACGGGAAGCCCTATGAGGGAATTTATGCATGTAGATGACCTGGCCTCGGCGGTTTTGTTTAGCCTGCAACATAAGCTGGAAGAAACTATCTATAATGTGGGAACCGGAAAAGACCTTCGAATAGATGAACTGGCAGGTATAATTCAAAAGCTCACCGGTCACCACGGAGAAATATTCTGGGACCAGTCCAAACCCGACGGCACTCCCAGAAAATTACTGGATGTCGAAAAGCTGAAAAACAAAGGTTGGCAGGCAGAGATAGCACTGGAAGAAGGAATTATACAGACTTATGAGTGGTATCGAATTGCAGTTGGTTGAGAGTAAAAGTACCCACATTGGCTTCTAGTGTTAGGCGGTAGTCGGTATGTATCGAGAAGTGTTTGATATTTAGAATTACTATATGTTTTTCGATACACCCTTGCTCTGTGATCGCTATCCAAAGTTACTCGAACCCAACGAGAGATTTTTATTTACAACTCACAACCGAGAACTGACAACCCAAAACCCCAAAACAGACATCCGAACCAACAACTGAGAACTAAAAGCTCAAACAGACAACCGAGAACCGACAACGGAGAACTCACAACCCCAAACAACAAACATTCCCAATACCCAATTAACAAATTAACCAATCCCAACTCCCAAATTAACGAATCCCGAATTACCGAATCACCGATTCATAAAACCTGATATTTTCTATCACCACCACCTCTGTGGAAAATTTTGCCACCACCCTTTTCCTCGCCGCTTCCCCCATTTTCTCTGCTAATTCGTTATTTTCAAGAAGAGATAGAACCTTTTCTGCATAACTAGCATGGTCTTTAGGATTTACGGTATATCCCGTTAACCTGTTTTGCATCACCTCCTCGGCCCAACCGATATCTGAAGTTACCAGGGCTTTTTCCATAGCCATAGCTTCCAGCCAGGTCATGGGCAGGGCTTCGGCAAAGCTGGGAAGCACAATCACTGCCGCTTTAGAGATTTGTGCTTTTACTTCTTGGTAGGGCAGACTTCCTGTCCAGGTAATTTTTTTCCGACTCTCATCATTCAGTAGTTTCTCAAACAAGGCACGGGTAGATTTTCCGGTTTTTATATCGGGTACATCCCTTCCGGCCATGATCAGGCGGGCATTAGGGTTTTGTTGGTTTATTAGGTTAAAAATATGGGCCAGTTCCAGTACTCCCTTTTTCCTGATAATGCTTCCGAAATACAGAATGGTGTCAGGGGTTGGTGCTTCTCCTGTTGACCTGAAAGCCTCTACATCTACCGAGTTGGGAATTACCTTGATTTCTTTTTTCAAACCAAAGATTTCCCGGGTTTTTGAAGCTGTAAATTCGCTTACTGAGAGCAGATGATCTGCATTTTTCAAAGCCAAATTTTCAAACCAAAAGTTCTTCTTCTTCTGCGGCCTACCTTCCAACCAACAAAAATAAGAGTCGCTGCCATTCATTCTTATTACCAGGGGGCACTGAAACTTCATAAAAGCTGTTATCCCTGTCCAGTCCGGGGCTTCCAGGGCATCGATCTTCTTATCCAATATCACTTTATTAATATAGAATTCCAGGTATTTCCTGTAGCGATACCAACCAAAGAAATCATAATGTAGCTGCTTAATAAAATAAAAGCTGATTCCGTTTTCTTCAAAAACTTTATCCTCTTCCTGCCCATAAATAAAAATACTTATGCGAAACTCTTTTTTTACCAACTGCTCTGCCAGGTTTTTAATACTGGTGCCAAGTCCGCCGGAAGGGGTGGAGTGGGAGTGGGGGTATTCTGGGGTGAGGAAAGCTAGATGCATTGTCGGTTGTGAGTTATCGGTTCTCAGTTTTCAGTGGTTTTTTGATCCAGAATTTTCTCTAATTTTTCCCATATTCGTTTCGAAGCTTTATCAGCAGGATCAATATTTATTTTTTTAAACCAATCCAGGGCTTTTTTAGTTTTCTCATTTGGATTTTTTAAAGCCTCTTCCAATTTAGTTGGGATTTCATCCTTTGAATTTAACCAATAAACTTCTTCTCCGGTAGGCATTGATCTAAAATGCACAAATTTATAAACCTTTTCAGGACTCCAGTCGCCCTGGGTTTTATTTCTTACCTCATAATTAAGATACAAACAGGGCTTTCCGAAGATTGCGAAATCAAAGACCATCGAGGAACCGACATTAACAACCATTTCTGAGTACAGAATCGTATTTATTTGAAGGCTTAGATCTTCTTTTGTAGGTAAAACAGTGTTCCACTGTTCTCCGGTTTTTTCCCATTTGGGTGCGATTGGAACTATTAAATCTTTATACTTCTCTAATACTTTGTCATATCTATCGGAAAAATCTACAGGACACCGCCTAAAAATAATGCCCAGCCTGTGTCTCTGGAAATTTAGTTTTTCTACTGCTTCTGCTAGATCATTAAGGTATTGTGGGTCATCTGGAGAAGTGGTGATATCATCCCCGCTAAAACATATGTATTTCTTTGAAAGATTGAGTCCATGTTCTTTAAAAAATGTTTCGCGGCTTTGTCTAAGGATAAGATCGTAATGAGGCTCAAATTGAGGGCTTCCCGTTACAACCACTTGTTTTAATTTTATATGCGGATAATAGCTTAGCAATTGCTCTTTCATGTGTTCACTCCAAACAAAATAATAATCGGTTTCCACCACCATGGTTGCTTTGGGCAGATTGTCCCAGGAAAAAATAAAACTGGCGGTAGGTATACCCAGATCTTGTGCCGCTGTTAAAGGTGCAATAGCATTTACCGGTCGTTGATTGGTACAGAATAGAAAATCGGGTTTTTCTTTTTTTAGAATTGCTTTACAATCTTCATGAAATTCCCCCTTCCTCTCTGAGGCCTTCATTTGGGTTATCAATCGCTGCAAGCCTGCTTCTCCTTTGGTTCGGCTGATTAGTTGATCGACAATAAAATTTTTTATCCGCGCTTTTAGGTTTTTCTTCGAGGCAGGAAATTTGTAATCCTGATAAACAGGGTCCGAAAATTTCTGGGTCCAGTAGTCGAGCTCTGAAATTATTTTTGCCCGTTTCAAAAGATCAGTTTTTGGGCGGGCATTTCCGTTAAGTTTGATTTCCTTATAGCCTAAATTGTTAAGATCAAAAGGGGTATGGTTCCAAAAGATCACTTCCCAACCCAATTCTTTTCCAATTTCCACAAAAGAAGTGAAAGCAAAATTTCTAAGACCAACCCCGTCGGGAAGGAGGATAAAGATTTTTTTGGGATGCAAAATATTAAGATGTATTTATTTTCAAATATAGTAAATTAGCATCTTGTGCTTTTTTAATTCTTAACAGAAAATAACCAGAAATTAAATTTGATTCATTCCAATCTTAAATTTCATTGCCTGGCATTAATCGGTGCTGCCTTATTATTACTGGTAATCTTACCATATAAATTAGGTTTTAGTCCAGATTCTATTGCATATATGGAGGTTACTGAAAATCTCGTTTCTGGAAATGGAATAACAGATAATGAAGGGCATCTAGTAAACCACTGGCCTCCATTATTCCCAATGTTAGTTTCATTTGTTGCGACTATAATTAATGTGGAAATTCTTCAGGCGGGACTGATCCTTCAGATTTTTCTCTTTTACTTATTTCTGCTAATCAATATGTTAATTTTACGGGAATTAAAAGTTAACCATAAACTAATTATATTTTTTGGAATATCTCTTATTTTCTCTCAAGTATCCGTCAACTTTCTAAACTTTTTATCAGAAGGGCTTTTTTTAGTGTTGCTCAGTTTCTCATTTTATTTCTTTCTGAGATGGATTCAGACTGGTAAATCCTTAAATCTTTATTTCTGTTCTCTGGCTTGTGGTTTGTTTTTTCTAAGTAGATATGCGGGAATTGCTTTCCTGGGTTGTTATTCACTGTTTATTTTGTTTTTTCCAGAGGAGAAAGTGGTTCAAAGGTTTAAAAACTTATTTGGATTTCTATTCACCTTTATGTTGACAATTTCTCCCTGGTTTATTTATCAAAATTTCTTTGATACACCTCCTGTAGGCCGCGAAATTGCCATTCACCTTATTCCGGTTGGGAAACTTCAGGATATGTTTATCACCTTTGGATACTGGTTTTTGGGAAGTAGATTAGCTATTGTTTTATTCACAGGGGTTTTTCTTTTTTATTTACTAAAAATAAAAGTCATAAAGAAGTATGCACTGGAAACTTATAAAACGAACAGGTCTGCAATTTTTATTATTGTTCTTTTTTTAATTCTTTATCCTGCTTTTCTAATTATTTCTATTTCATTTTTTGACTTCTGGACTCCAATGACCAATAGGATATTATCTCCTCTTCTCAGTTTTTTATTGATTCTAATCTTTTTGTTTTTTCAGAAACTTTGGAGGAATGGGGAAAATAAATTGGCATATGCAGGTATTGTTTTTCTTTTCTTAAGCTTCAGCTCCTCATTATTTCCTGTTTTGAAAAATCATTATTTGAGTGGAGGTGGTTATGCGAAAAAAATGTGGGTGGAATCAGAAACTTTATCTTTTCTAAAGGATCAAAATCCTAATATTCTTACTTATTCCAATGGCGTTGAATTGGGGAAACTTCATCTGCAGCAGGATTTTGAATTGCTTCCTAAAATGAATGAGGACTTAAAAATGGAAAACCTAAAGGAAAATATATGTAGAGGTGAGGCTCAAATTGTTTTTTTAAACGAAGTGAATTGGAGAAATTATTTAGTTAATGAGCATTGGCTACGAGAAAATTTTAATAAAAACTATTTTATTCCCTTAGAGGATGGTTTTATATTGAGGAAAATTAGCGATGAATAATATTATATTTAAAGACACACCATAAGGCCCGAAATCCATCCTTCCAGTTTATCTTTTTTCCTTCTTCATAAGTACGACCATAGTAGGAAATTCCAACTTCATAGATTCTGATCCCCGGAACTCTACTAATCTTTGCCGTAACCTCCGGTTCAAAACCAAAACGCTTTTCCTTAAGCTCCAAAGATTTTAAAATATCAGCCCTAAAAAGCTTATAGCAGGTTTCCATATCGGTTAAATTGAGGTTGGTAAAAGCATTGCTTAAAAAAGTGAGAAATTTATTTCCTATAGAGTGCCAGAAGAAAAGTATGCGGTGAGGATTTCCTCCCATAAACCTGGAGCCGTATACTACATCAGCTTTTTCTGATAGTATAGGTTTTAGTAAATGATTATATTCACCAGGATCATATTCTAAATCGGCGTCCTGAATAATTATAAAATCTCCTGAAGCAATTTCAATTCCTTTGTGAATTGCCGCCCCTTTTCCCTGATTGAACTTCTGCCTGAAATAATTAATATGTAAATCAGGATTTCCAATGATAAATTGTTCAATTAATTCCCCTGTTTTGTCGGTGGAATGATCATCAATGATTATGATTTCCTTTTGAAGGGAAGGATCCAGGTTTAAATCTTGCAATGTTTTTAAAATGGGAGTAATGCTTCCCTCTTCATTATATGCTGGAATTAAGATAGATAATTTTTTCAAGAGGTAATTTTAAAACTGATATAGTTTCTTGGATTTAATAATTTAGAACACATAGGTTTTACAGAAGCCCGCTATCTTCGTATTAAATACTATTGCAATTTAAATTTTATTTTTAGTTTTTGCTGAAAAAATCTTTCATTCTAATTTACTGCAATTTCCAAACAAAACCATTCTAATTAAGCACTCTTTTTGAATCTTGTAAACGAACATTTCTTGGAGCAATTTAATTGTATAAAGTAGTAAATGCTGTTGTAAAATTAAATTCTAAAGTAAAGGAGGGTGCTTTTTATAGTATTCGATTACTTCTTTAGTACGTTCGCCAAATAAGGGGCCACAACAAATCTGGCCTGTTCGAATGCCCGGAACCCTTGTGTTTACTTCAATTACAACAACTTCTCCCTTACTATTTATTGCTAAATCCCAACCTAATAATCCACACATGGGAAAATAACGAGAATGATTATCTAAGACCATATTTATACATTTCTGGTAATGGGTGATTTTTTTATTCTTGAAAGGCACACCATTTTCTGACTTTTCGAATTTCAATAAATTTTTATTAAAAGCTTTATGGTCTAAGCTTCCATCTTTGCTAATCTTTACTCTTAAACTTCCTGCAGAATTGTCAGCTATGTTCCCTGGACTTCCTACCATTAGTAAAACAAAAAGTATGGTTGTTTTTCCGTTTAAAAACAATGAGGTAACCCTTAAAGTATTAACGGAAGATTCATTAAAAATTCTTGTGTCCTCATGTTGAACAATTACTTCTTGAATAATATAATTTTTGGAATAACTATCTAGGATTTTTATAATTTCATTTGATGAATATTCCTCTATGTTAATCGATTTCACACCCCGGCCTCCAAATGAACCACTAATAGGTTTTATAAAGATTTTATCTTCTTTTAAAATTTTTTGGAGAACTTGGTGTTTGGAAATGGGTAGAAACTCATTATTAAAAGAATTTCCTTCAACATTTTTAATTATCGTTCGTGGCCTTTTTAGCCCTTTTAAAATTAAGTCAAAGAATGCTTTATTTTCATAAAATGCAGAATATGAAGTTGGATTAAGACTTTTAATAATTAAAGGATAATATAAACTACTAGGTAGAAACTGTGGATCAAATCCAGAGATTTTTTTGAATATACGAAACTCATTGGTTAAAGAAGCTGTCAAACCAGCCGGACCCCAAATGCTAAAAATCTGTTTAAGTTCATCCCCTGTTAATTGTGGAGTATCAAATAAATTCATCAAGGTGTTTTCTTCCCTGAAGAGCCATTCCCGGTTTTTTTTTAATTTCTTCTGAAGAAGAACTTTCTTTTTGATTTTCCTGATATATTTCAAAGACATCACAATTCTCTTTTTACTTTTTTTATATAAATATATAAATATCGTACTAATAGTATTTAAAAGAAGTAAATCCTATATATTTTTACAGCAGGATTAGAAATCCTGAATTTAGATTTTAGTTGTTGTAAATCTTGAGAGGATAAGAAACAATCCAAATTTTTTTGGATAAGGATAATAAGTAAATTGCTCTTTTTATCCATTGTACCAATGAAAAGAAACTGCTATAGGTCCATTTTTTAGGTCTTTACCTTCGATCGCTTCAAAGCTTTAACATTAAGCAATAAAAAATATAAGGGAATATATTTATGGAAAAAATTGATTTGCTGAATATACCCAATTACTTTAGTAGTTATTATTTGTATGGTTTAAACGAAGTTGCCAAAGTCAGGTATTGTCCAAATACCGAATTCCGTAAATGGAATGGTACGCCTTTATTAATTTTGAGAGTTGATAAAAAAATCATCATAATAGATAACCGAGATCCTAATGGAGTTCAAAAGGATCTTTATTCAGTAGCTACATCTTATTTTGCAACTAACAAACTTAAAGATAATCCCAATTATAATTTACTCAAACTTAAAGCTCTTTTTCCTCATTATCCTATTAATTTTAGTTTAGGCTATTTAAAGATTTTTAGAAAACATTTATTTAAAGAATTAGGCAAGGAGAAGGTGATGAAAGATTTTTATGCCCAGGTTAAAAGACCTAACTACCAAAACTACTCAGTAAATCCTGAAAATTTTAGTAACTATATTTTTTTTTCAGGATCCATTTGGAAAAAGGAAGAAGTTGCAAACAAACAGCGAGCAGTTTTTATTAAGGCTTGTAAGGAAAATGAGCAGATTGATTTTGAAGGTGGACTTATTCCCAGAACAGATGGGGATAACCGAAATCTGGAAGATGTGTTGGGACCAAAACGTTATACTTCAAAGAATTTTCACAAGAAAAGTTCCAGTTCGCTCATAAATTTTAATAACCCTGCAGTTTTGGGAGCTATCAGTTGGAGGGTAGGTGAATTTTTTAATCTTTCGTCTTTTGTACTTTCTTTGCCTTTTATGGTTGATTTGCCGGTTTATCCTTTGCATGGTAAGGAAATTCACATGATTAAATCAGTTGACGAAATAGAAGATTTTTTAAATTACCTATTAAAGAATCCCCACTATCACCGGCAAATTAAAATAGGCGGCAAAAATTTTTTTAATAAATTTTGTGATCCGAAAATACAAGCATTAAGAATTCTTAAATACCCTAAGTATGAAGCGGATAGTAGAGAAATTTAAGTTCAGATTTTGAAGTTGTCATCAGTCACTTAAAATAAAATGATAGAAAAAAGGCAGGTAGGGGTAATATGCTTACTTTTCAATCCAGATAAAACTATGGTAAATTATATCAAGATATTCTTTTATGAATAGCGAAAAGGAATGGCTTTACGAAATAAGCCCTAAACGAAAATTTATAGATCTTAACTTTAAAGAGATCTGGGATTATCGTGATTTACTTATCCTTTTTGTAAAACGGGATATAGTCACTGTTTATAAACAAACGATTCTTGGTCCACTTTGGTATTTTATTCAACCGCTTTTTACGTCGGTGATCTTTACCCTGGTTTTTAATAATATTGCCAATATCCCTACCGGGAATGTACCTCCATTTTTGTTTAACCTGGCAGGGATCACGGCCTGGAATTACTTTAATCAAAGCCTCACCAAAACTTCAAATACTTTCACCGCAAATGCCGGTATCTTTGGTAAAGTATATTTCCCCCGGGCAATTATGCCATTAAAAACTGTAATTTCAGGTCTTTTTAAATTTGGAATACAATTAAGCATCCTGATTGTATTTTATTTTTATTTCCTACTCCAGGGTTATGACCTGCAACCTAATACTAACCTACTATTGTTTCCTGTATATGTTTTGATGATGGCACTTTTAGGTTTGGGAGCAGGAATGACCATTTCAGCTTTTACTACTAAATACAGAGATCTTACGGTTATGGTTGGATTTGCGACTTCATTGCTGATGTATATTTCTGCTGTCCCTTATCCTTTAAGTGAAGTTTCAGAGAAAATCCCCTCCCTGGCCTGGCTGGTAAATTATAATCCCCTGGCGCAAATTATCGAAGGTTTTAGATATATGATTCTGGATACCGGGATTTTTAACTGGAGTGGTTTTTTCTATACTCTGGCATTTTCAATAATACTTTTTTTAGTTGGACTTATTGTTTTTAATCGGACCGAAAAGAATTTTATTGATACGGTTTAAAATAATAGTCATTAGTCGCAAGTCTTTTGTCGGTAGATCTGAGGTAACTCGAGCGTTTAATCTTAATTTGTTGGTTAAAAGCTAATAAAGACTTGCTCAATCAAAATGTAACTGACTTAGAATAGAAATCAGGGAAAAACCCATATAATTTTATTACTTTACCCTCTGAAAACATAAGAGAGCGAACTGTCTACTGTAATACTGCCTACCGAAGATGAGTATAATCCTAAAAGCCCAAAATATTTCCAAACAATACCGACTTGGCAAAGTGGGTACAGGAACTTTGGGGGATGACTTGAAGCGCTTCTGGTATAGCATACAGGGAAAAGAAGATCCTTTTTTAAAAGTTGGCGCTGTTAATAATCGTAATTCTATTGCAAATGAAGATTATGTTTGGGCCTTGCGGGATATTAATTTTGAAGTGAAACAAGGTGAGGTTTTAGGTATTATTGGAAAAAACGGTGCCGGAAAATCTACCCTCTTAAAACTTTTATCTCGTGTAACATCACCTACAACTGGAAGTATAAAAACCAAAGGGCGAATTGCCAGTTTACTGGAAATTGGTACAGGTTTTCATCCCGAACTCACCGGAAGGGAGAATATTTTTATGAATGGAGCGGTGTTGGGAATGAAAAGATCCGAAATTAAAAGCAAAATAAATGAAATCATAGCATTTTCAGGTTGTGAAAAGTATATTGACACACCCGTGAAACGATACAGCAGCGGAATGCGGGTTCGCCTGGGGTTTGCTGTAGCGGCCCACCTTGAACCCGAAATCCTGGTGGTAGATGAGGTTTTAGCCGTTGGCGATGCTGAATTTCAAAAAAAGGCTATTGGGAAAATGCAAGACCTATCGACCGGAGAAGGACGTACTGTGCTATTTGTAAGTCATAATATGGCGAGTGTGCAAAGTTTGTGTACCAGAGGGATAGTTTTGGAAAATGGAATGTCTGTTTTTGAAGGTGATATCGATAATACAATAAATTTTTATCTTTCAAATGATAAGCAAATAATTCCCAAAGACCTTAGTTTAATTGAAAACCGAAGCGGCAATGGAATTGTTAAATTCGATAGTTTCCATATTGAACATTCGAATGGAGAGATAGTAGAAAATGTTTTAAGCGGCGATACAGTTGTGTTTTCATTCGAAATTGATGTAAAGAATTTAACCAATAAATCTCAGGTAGATTTAGGTTTTTCGATACATACCCCGCAGGATGAGTTGATATCTGTATTGTATAATTCTTATCAGAATGTATCACTACCAGTTAATTCAAATGGAAAACACAAAGTTCAATGTGCAATTTCCAATTTGGGATTGAATGAAGGCGAATATATTGTAAAGGGTAGAATTGAATGTGATAAAATGGAATCTGACTGGCCAAAAGTTCCTATCGGTAAATTTAACGTGGTTAAGGGAGATTTTTATGGGACTGGAAACCTTGGTTTTAATGGTAAATCCAAATTTTTAATTCAAGGAAAATGGGATTTAAAAAACTGAAAACACTTATTTTAAAAAACACTCCTAGAAAATTAGTGAATATTTATCAGGAGCCTATTAAAAAAGAGAATGAAAAATTGGATCCATTTTCTACTCTTTCTTACTCACAGGAAGGTGAAGATTTGATCCTAAAAAGGATATTTGAAGGTCAAAAAACTGGATTTTATGTAGATGTTGGCGCACATCATCCAAAACGTTTTTCTAACACATATCTGTTTTATAAAATAGGATGGAGAGGCATTAATATAGATGCAATGCCGGGGAGTATGGCGATTTTTAAAGAAATTCGACCTAATGATATTAATCTTGAAATAGGAGTTTCAAAAGAGCAGGAGGAAAAGATTTACTATATGTTTAACCAGCAAGCTATTAATACTTTTTCAGAAATTGAAGCAAAAAAAAAGCTGAATATAGAAAAGTTTAAAGTCGTTGAGACTAGAAAGATAAACACCTTACCCTTAAGGATGATTTTAAAACAGTACCTTCCCAAACATACCAAGATTGACTTTATAACTATAGATGTTGAAGGGCTTGACTTTGAAGTTATACAATCTAATGATTGGGAAAATTATAGGCCTAAAATTGTATTGGTTGAAGACCTAAACAATTTCCACTTAACGAAGTTAAACCACAATAGGGTTTTTAAAGAGTTAAATAAAAATGGTTATGAATTAGTTGCGAAGACATATAATACACTTTTTTTTAAAAATATTCGACAAGATTAATTATGGTTATTTCACATAGTAAAAAGTTTATTTTTATTCATAATTATAAAGTTGCTGGTACAAGTATTCAGCATGCCTTGGATTGTTTTAATAACAATAATAGTATTGATGTGAACTTTTATAAAAGGTTAAAAACTTTTTTAGGAATCCCCCCATCTTTTTATTCTAAAACTTTTCCGGGTCATATCAAAGCAAATGAATTGCGCACTCGAATTCCCTCTAAAATATTTAATAGTTATTATAAATTTGGTTTTGTGAGGAATCCCTGGGATTGGCAAGTATCATTATATACATTTATGCTAATGGAAAAAAACCATCATCAACATGAATTGATAAAATCCTTTAAAAACTTTGATGAATATATTGATTGGCGTGTACATAATGATTTAAGATTGCAGAAATCATTCTTTTATTCCGATGATGAATTTCTTATGGATTTTGTTGGAAAATTCGAAAGTTTGAACGCAGACTTTCAAAAGATTTGTGACCATTTGTCAATAAAATCTGACTTGCCGTACTTGAACAGTAGTAGAAAAGAGAAAGAATTCTTACATTTCTATAGCAAAGCATCTCTTGAAATGATCGATCAAGCTTTTAGGGAGGATATAAGTTTGTTTGGTTATTCCAAACCTAAGTTATAACAAAATGAAAACTCCTTAGCTTGTTAGCTACTTTGAAAAATATCGAAACTTTGGCCCCAATAATATTGTTCGTTTATAACCGACCCTGGCATACAGAACAAACGCTGGAGGCATTAATGAAAAACGAGCTTGCCGATCAAAGCATTTTATATATTTATAGCGACGGTATAAAAAAAAATGCACCAAAGGAAGATTTAAAAAAAATCAAAGAAGTTAGAACTTTAATTCGTAAAAAGAATTGGTGTAAAGAGGTTGTAATTATCGAAAGAGATGAAAATCTTGGTTTAGCGAATTCTGTTATTAAAGGTGTAACTGAAATTATTAAAAAACACGAGAAAGCTATTGTGCTGGAAGATGATATTGTGACAGGAAAGAATTTTCTTCAATTTATGAATGATGGATTGAGGGTGTATGAATTTGAAAAACAGGTCTATGGAGTTTCAGGATATTGTTTTCCAAGTTCTAAGGAAATTCAGGGTGCAACTTATTTCTTACCCATTATGAGTTCTTGGGGATACGGTACATGGCTGGATAGATGGAATCAAATAAATTTTGCTGGTGAAGAACTTTTATGCTCAGTTATATCTAAAGGCCTAGAAAAGAAACTTAATTTTCTACGTTTCGATTTCTGGGAAATGTTAAAAGATCAAGTCTCAGGAAAGAATGATTCATGGGCAGTAAGATTCTATGTTTCAATGTATTTGAATCAAGGGTTGTTTCTTTATCCAAATACTTCCCTAATAAAAAATATAGGATTCGATGGAAGTGGGGTACACTGTAAACCAAATTCCTTTAATTCAGGAAAAGACCAAAATATCGATAATGGAATCATTACGGTGAAAAAACAAAAAGTGTATATGGATCAAAGTGTGAAAGATAAATTCGAAGAAAAAACAGAAATACCGAAAAAGCCACTCTCAAAAAGGTTCAAGAAATTGTTGAAAAAAAATATCCCTCCTGAAATTATTCAATTGATCAAACGTAAAACAACTTCTTCCATAAAATTAAAAAATGATTTTCTAAAGATTCCACGATATACGGAAACCACAGCATTGCTTAATGGTAAGAAAATTATAGTTCCAGATAATGCTTCATTTTCATTTATGCATAAGGAAATTTTTGAGGAAGAAATTTATAAATTCATTACTCAAAATCCGGAACCATATATTATTGATGGTGGTGCAAATATAGGTCTCGCTTCTATTTATTTTAAAAAACTTTATCCTTCTTCCAGAATTGTTGCGTTCGAACCTGATCCTAAAATATTTAAAATTTTAGAAAAAAATATAAATGAGTTTAATTTCAACAAAATTGATTTAGTCCCAAAAGGACTCTGGAACTACAAGACAAAATTAAAATTTTTGTCGGAGGGAGCAGATGCCGGTTTGATTACGGATTTGGATAAGTCAAGGTCTTCGTCTTTAGAAATAGAAACAACTTCACTCAATGACTACCTTAATCAACCTGTAGATTTTTTGAAACTGGATATTGAAGGAGCAGAAACAGTTGTTTTAAGTGATATAGAAAATAATTTAAATAAGGTTGACAGAATTTTTGTGGAATATCATTCTTTTGTTAATCAGCCCCAAACCTTAAATGAGGTCATAGAAATTTTAAGAAAAGCTAATTTTAGGGTATATATGTCGATACCTGGTAACAGCTCGATAAGATCTCCATTTATGGGATTGATACCCTATAATAATATGGATTTCCAGTTGAATATTTTTGGCTTTAAAGAAGACCTAATTAAGTAAATAGCATTATGAAATTTCTGAACTTAGGCTGTGGCAATAATTATCATAAAGACTGGATCAATATTGATTTCGCGACAAGAAGTGATGATGTGATTGAGCATAACCTTTTGAAGGGGATCCCACTGGCAGACGATTCCATAGATGTTTTATATCATTCTCATGTACTGGAGCATTTTAGTAAGAAGGATGGAGAGGAATTGATGAAAGAATGTAATAGGGTTTTAAAAGATAACGGAATCATTAGAGTAGCAGTTCCAGATCTGGAAACCATTGCAGTAGAGTATTTAAGAAATTTGAATCTCGCTCTTGAAGGCGATAAAGATGCTATTCATAATTATGAATGGATACAACTGGAATTATTTGACCAGATGGTAAGAAATAAAAGTGGTGGTGAAATGGGTAAGTATCTGCAACAAGCTTCCATTCCAAACGAAGAATATGTATTTCAAAGAATAGGATTGGAAGGAAAGTATATACGTGAAGATTTTTTATCAAGACAAAATAAAAAAGCACCAGTGAGGACAAATTCAGTATATAAACCTTCCAAAAAAAAGTTATTTAAGAAATTTATTAAAAGCTCTTTATTGAAGATATTTAAGAAACTTAAATTACAAGAGCCCATTCCAGATTTAAAAATAGTTAACACAGGGAAGTTTAGATGTTCTGGAGAAATTCATCAATGGATGTATGATCGTTTTTCATTGACTGAATTATTTAAAAGATCTGGTTTTCAAGATATAAGAATATGTAATGCCTATGAAAGCAGCATCCCGAATTGGTCAGATTATAATTTGGATGTAGTAAAGGGAGAAATAAGAAAACCAGATTCTTTGTTTGTTGAAGGCAGAAAATCATGAAAACTCTAATTGTAAATACTTATGATAGGGGAGGTGCGGCGAACTCTTGTGTTAGACTGCATAAAGGTTTGTTGAAAATAGGAGTATCTTCTAAATTACTTTTGCAAAAACAAACCAAGAATGTTCCTAATAGTGAAGTTGCAGAACCACTAAAGCCTAAAATTACTAAAATTAAAAAGGCTCAGAAGGGAGTGAAGAAAATTTTAAAGGAATTCAAATTATATTCTGAGCCTCCTCTAAAAGAAATCCCATTTGTCTGGAAAAGGTCTTCTAACCTAGAAATGTTTAGCTATCCAGAATCCAATTACGATATTACACAAAGTTCAGGCTATGAAGAGGCAGATATTATAAACCTGCATTGGGTGGCAAATTTCTTAGACTACTCTAGTTTCTTTAAAAAGAATGAAAAACCAGTAGTTTGGACACTGCACGATATGAATCCATTTTCAGGAGGGGAGCATTATACAGAGCTTTTTAAAGGTATAGATGAAAGTGGTTATCCCATAAAAAGGATATTATCTGATTTTGAAGAGCAAGAGTTCAAAGCAGTAATTGAAAGGAAGAAAGAGGCTATAAAAGGCTTTAAAAATTTAACGGTCGTTGCTCCATCTCAGTGGTTAGCGAATGAAGCAAGAAAAAGTGAGGTTTTTAAAGGAAGGCCTGTGCATTGTATTCCTTATGGGCTCGATCCAAAAATTTTTGCACCAAGAGATAAAGCATTTTCAAGGGAACTACTAAGTATCCCGGCGGAAAAAAAGATGGTCCTTTTTGTGGCAGACTCTACCAGTATTCCTAGAAAAGGATTTTCCTTCTTAAAAAAAGCCTTGCAGAAAATAGAAGATGAAAATATCCTCCTGTGTGCAATCGGAAGTAATAACTCCGAAATTGAGACGGATAAAAACATCATACAATTGGGCTCAATTACCGATGAAAGATTAATGAGTGTTGCTTATTCTGCAGCTGATCTTTTTGTTATTCCATCCATAATGGACAATTTGCCAAATACGGTGATTGAATCCTTGATGTGTGGCACTCCGGTAATAGGTTTTCCTATAGGAGGAATTTCTGATATGATAATTCATGAAGAAAATGGTTTATTAACAAGGGATATTAGTGTTGATTCTTTGGTTGAGGCCTTAAATAAATTTCTGGCTAAACCTAAAAGGTTTAACAGGGAAAAGATCAGAATGGAAGCTTTAAAAATTTATGATGAAAAAATTCAGGCCGAGAATTATAAAAACTTATTTAAAAAGATATTAAAAGGTTGATTTCTGCCTTTTCTAAATCTGATTTATTAAAAAAAAAATGAAAACTGCGCCATTAATATCAATTATCACCGTGAACCTCAATAATTTTAAAGGTTTAAAAAAAACAATGGCCAGTGTTCTTGATCAAAGCTGGCAAGAGTTTGAATATATAGTTATTGACGGAGGTTCTAACGACGGAAGTAAAGATTATATCGAGTCTCAAAGCCAAAAACTGGATTATTGGGTGAGTGAGCCCGATAAGGGTGTTTATAACGCTATGAATAAGGGTGTTAAGAGGGCAGCCGGGGAATATTTGCTGTTTTTGAATAGTGGGGATCATTTCGTTAACAAGGAAGTATTAGGAGGAAATAGAAGGGAGCTTGCATTTTCTGATTTAATTTATTTTAACATTAAGGTTGTCACTAATGAGGAAACACATATTGTTTCTTATCCTGAACAATTGGGCTTCACAGATCTTTTTTATGGAACACTCTGTCATCAAGCGGTTTTTATAAAAAAAGATATTTTCAATAAGGTGGGTTTTTATGATGAAAATCTAAAAATTGTAGCAGATTGGAAATTATTTATTCTAGCGTTATTTAAATTCAATTGTAGCTATAGAAAAGTAGATAAACTTTTGACTGTTTATTATTCAGATGGTTTAAGTGCAGATTCAAAAAACGAACCTTTAATTTTATCGGAAAGGGAAGGTGTATTGCAAAATAATTTTCAAAATTTTCAATCTGAGATAGACGAATTATGCGAATTGAGAAAAACTTTTAAATATTTAAGAAAGTCAAAAAAGATCAATATGTTAATCAAGCTCAGGTTGTTGAATAAGTTTTAGGATAGAACTAAATAATGCTTTCAATCACATTAATACTCAAAGCAAGGCTTCAAAAATGGATAAAGATTATCGTATGGAATATTACAGTGAAGCGCAATTAGAATGAAGTTATTAATAGCAACTCCATATCTTAGAGTAATCGGAGGCACCGAAATAGAGACGCTCATTACTGCTCGGGAATTGGCTTCATCTGGAATTTTTTCAGAAGTATTAATTTTTAGTCCAAAACCAATTGAACACAGCCATTTAAAGGAGTTGGTATGCGGTAGAAATATATCCTTTCATTCTTATCCTTCTTTTTTTTGGAATCAAAATGTGAAAAATATTAATAATCAACTTAAAAGTCGATTAAAATTAAAAACTTCTCCTTTAGAGTATTTCTACTGGAAATTCATAGCTTCAAAAGGCGTGAATAAAATAATTTTTCTTTCTTCAACCGGTCAAAACTTCTATTTACCGATTCTTAATTTTTTTGATTTAAGGAATTGCTTTATTAAGTATACTGTGGTTTACGATGAAGCTATGCCTTCCTGGAAGAAAAAAATCCTGAGAAAACTTAAGTGGAATATCGTAATGAGTAAAAACCATCAAGCATACCTTCAAAAGGAATTAAAGATTAAAAATGCGGTGGTACAGGATATAATTATAGCTAATGAAGAAGCCTTACTTAACACCAATTCTATAAGAAAATTCACTTTTGGAATTCTTTCCCGGATTTCAAGGGAGAAGCAAATTCAGGATGCCATATTGTTAGTAAAAAAATTAAAGATCAATGGTATAAGCACCAGTTTACTTATTCAGGGAGAGGGTGACCAGGATTATTTTAAAGAGTTGCTTAAATTAGTGGAGGAAGCAAATTTAGAAGAAGAAATTACGTTGATTAATAAAAGTATTCCACCCAATCAGTCGCATGAATTTTATGGTAAAATCTCCTTCTTCCTTATTACTTCCAAACATGAAACGGGACCGATGACCGGCTTAGAAGCAATTGCCGCAGGAGTGCCGGTTTTATCATACAATGTGGGAGCTATGAAAGAAAGACTATCGAGGCATTCTTATCTTGTAGTAGAAAACTTTCAGGAATTAATAGGATTAGCAACTCAATTAATAACTTTGGAAGAAAAGGATTATAAATCGCTAGCTCATTCCCTAAGGCAACATTATAAATCTGAATGTTCAAACGATTTAAAGATTAAAAAATTAGAAAAGCTAATTCTAAAATAGAATAGAAAAAATGGAAGGTTTGGTTTCAGTAGTTATTCCCTGTTTTAATGATGCAGAATACATAGAGCAGGCCTTGCAGTCAGTTCTGGACCAAACTTATAATGACAAAGAAATTATAATTGTTGATGATGGTTCTAACGAAGCAACAAAAAAGGTTCTCAGCAAACTGGAAAGTAAAATCAATCTTTTACTTGTTCAGGACAACAAAGGTCCGAGTGCTGCGAGGAACTATGGGATTTCCTGTGCAAAAGGAAAATTCATTTTAACTCTTGATGCCGATGATTATTTTGAATCAACTTTTATTTCTAAAGCTTTAGAAGTTATGAAAGCTAATCCTAAAGTAGGTATGGTTACTTGTAAGGCATTAACTTTTAATGAGCAGGGCCCTCTCGGCCAAATACTGCCCAAAGGAGGGAATGCTAATGACCTCCTATACAGAAACGGGGCTATAGCTAGTTCATTGATTAAAAAAGAAGCCTGGGCCGAATCCGGTGGTTATGATGAAGAAATGGTAGAGGGTTATGAGGATTGGGACTTCAATATCTCTATTACTAAAATAGGGTGGAAAATTTACGTTATTGATGAATTTCTTTTTAATTACAGGGTAAAATCCGGGTCAAGAAATGAGATAGCAAATCTGGAGCATAAACAAGACTTGATGGCTTATATTTATATAAAACACCAAGATCTTTTCATAAAAGATTACGAGAAAAACATTCAACATGTTTTTTTAAAAATAAAGGAGGCCGAAAGAGAAAAAATCAAAATAAAAAATAGCATTGCCTTTAAGGTCGGAAACAAAATTTTGAAAACATTCAATTTTATTTTGAATAAAAAGAAATAACTTTTTTAATTAGAATAGGGAAAACAAAAGGGACATTTTTAAGTGAAAAGAAGTAGCGAGAATATTATTTTGCTGGAGCTTTTGGGCGGTTTGGGGAATCAAATGTTCCAATATGCAACTGCTCGGGTTTTGGCAAAAAGAAATAAATCAATTATTCTTTTAGATGACAGCTTTTACTCAAAAAAAACAGGGAATCTTCAAAAATTTCCTCGCCAATTAGACTTGAAAATTTTTGATAAATCTTTACTAATTGTAACTGCGTTACAGAAGAAAAAATTTACAGAACTTTCATTCCATAATCGTATAAAGAAAAAACTGGGATTTAACTATCCTAAAATCTATAAAGAACCTACATTCAGGTTTAATGATCAATTATTTCAAATGAGTAGTCCAGTATATTTGAAGGGATATTTCCAGAGTTACAAATACTTTGAAAACGAAGAAAAATTCATTCAGGGTCTTTTTGTATTTCCTGAAGAATATCTTAATAAAAATGATAGGGAGTTAAAAGATTATATATGTAACCAAAAAACAGTTTCTATTCATATAAGAAGAGGAGATTATGTAGAAAATCAACAAACTCAAGAATTTCATGGCAATTGTACTCTGGAATATTATAATAAAGCTATACTGCACCTTACTAAACAGTTTGATAATCTTAATTTGATATTTTTCTCTGATGATATTGCTTGGGTAAAAGAAAACTTTAAAGCTATATCACACAAAAAACTTTTTATAACCGGGAATGAAAATCAAAACAGTTGGAAGGATATGTATTTAATGAGCCTATGTAATCATCACATTATTGCAAATAGCTCTTTTAGCTGGTGGGGTGCTTGGCTAAATAAAAAGCCAGGCAAACAGGTTATAGCTCCAGCAAAGTGGTTTTCAAATACTGAACAGGAGAAAAAAACAGTAGATTTAATTCCCCCCGGTTGGCTTCGTATTTGATATTTTAGTTAAAACCTTTTTAAAAGAAATTAAAATTGACCATTTTGTAATTCTAATGCAACAAAAACTTCCTTTATTATCTATAATAATTCCCTGTTATAATGACCTCCATTTTATACAAAAGAGTGTGGATTCAGCCCTTGGGCAAACCTATCCCAATAAGGAGATAATTATTATTGATGACGGCTCAAATAATGCAACGAAAGAGATTTTACGGGGAATAGAACCGATGGTCGATTTACTAATTACCCAGGAAAATAAGGGTTTGAGCTCTGCCCGAAACGCCGGCATAAAAAAAGCCAGGGGAGAATATATTTTGGTATTAGATTCAGATGATTTTTTTGAACCCCAATTTGCTGAACGTGCCCTAGAGATTATTATCAGTAATCCTCAGAAGTATAAAATTATTACATGTCAGGCACATAGGTTTAATAAGAAAGGTACAATTGATATTTTCACCCCTAAAGGTGGAAATATTAAAGCTTTTCTGTTTTCAAATTCAGCTATTGGAAATTCTTTATTTAAAAAAGCAGATTGGGAAAGTGTTGATGGATATGATGAAAAAATGACAAATGGGTATGAAGACTGGGAGTTTTTTATTCGTTTATTGAAAGAGGGAGGAGAAGCATTTGTTATTTTAGAACCATGGTTTAATTACAGGCAAAAAGAAAATTCGATGAGGTTGGAAGCCAACAAAGTAAAATTTGACCTATGGGAATATATTTTTCTGAAACATTCTGATCTGTATAAAAACTATTTCGATCTTTATACTAGAAATTTCCTTACAAAATTAAAGGAAGAAGAGCGAGAAAAAATAAAAAATACAGCACGTCTGGAATTCAGACTAGGAAATGCTATTTTAAAACCATTGAGAATTCTAAAATCTCAATTAAAATGGAGGATGAAATGAGACCTGAGGGATCAATTATAATGGCTACTTATAACAGGGCTCATCTAATTAGTGAAAGTTTGTTGGCCATAAAAGCTCAAACATTTACCAATTGGGAATGTATAATTATTGATGACGGAAGCATTGATGAAACCTTGGAAACGGTGAAGAAATTTACAGACACTGACTTCCGTTTTAAGTATTTTACGCGAAATAAAAAATATAAAAAAGGCTTACCGGGATGTCGAAACCAGGGTCTTGATGTAGCGAAAGGAAAATATATAGTCTTTTTTGACGATGATGATATCTCACATCCTCAATTACTGGAGTTGGCTTTAATAAATTTAAGTAAAAAAAAATATGATTTTTGTCGTTATGAACGGTCTACTTTCAGAGGAAAGTTTGAAAAGGAATTTGAATATTTGAAAGACTCTAATACCCGGGAAATAACCATCCAAAATTTAGACGCAATTATTAAAAATGAATTACCCTTTAACTCCTGTCAGGTGGTTTGGAAGAAATCTAGTATTTCTAATGAACGATTTGAAGAAAGCCTTATGTTTGCTGAGGAGTGGGAATTTTATACCCGGTTATTATTAAAAGGTTTAAAAGGAATTTCAATTGATAAAGTTCTTTATTTCGGCAGAAAGCATCCGGAATCTAATACGGGAGAGTTTTTTAGAAGAAATCCAGTTAGAATTAATTCACAAAATAAAGCAGCTATTTTGATAATAAAAAATCTAAATTCAAAAGATTTATTTACTGAAAAACATAAAATTTTCTTTCTGAGAATGGGATTTAATTTGAAATCTTTAACTGTTATAAAAAGAAGTCTTGATGCCGCAGGGTCTAATTCTTTTGAAAAGTTGAAGTATCAGTTAGGTTATAAATTCTACCCTTTTTTAAAACCCATTTTTCACCTTAAAAGCAAAATATTAAAAAATTAATGGTATTACTGTGTTTTGGCACCCGGCCAGAAGCTATTAAAATGGCTCCTGTACTATATGAATTAAAAAGGCAAAAACTTAATTTTAGGGTTTGTGTAACTGCACAACACCGGGAAATGCTCGATCAGGTATTGGGTTTTTTTGAAATTATCCCTGATTACGATTTAGACCTGATGAAACAAAACCAAAACTTAAATTTGCTTAGCGCTGATATTGTCTCGGAAATTGATAAAGTTTTTGAAGAAATTTGTCCTGATATTGTTTTAGTTCAGGGTGATACTACTACAGCTTTTATAGCTTCCCTAGCCGCTTTTAATAGGCGAATAAAAATAGGTCATATCGAAGCCGGGTTGCGCACAGGGAATCTAAAATCTCCATTTCCGGAAGAAGGAAACCGACAACTTATTAGTCGGATTGCTGATTATAATTTCGCCCCTACTTTAATGGCTAAAAATAATTTATTGAAAGAGGCTGTCCCTGAAGAAAAAATAATTGTAACCGGTAACACTATTGTTGATGCGCTATTAATTGCCAAATCTAAAATAGCAGTTGGTTATTTGAGTGAAAAAATAAGGGAATTTCAGGTTTTGCTTCGGAAAGATAAAAAACTAATTCTAGTGACAGGACATCGTAGAGAAAATTTTGGCAAAGGTCTGGAAGCTGTCTGCCAGGCACTCTTGGAAATAGCTAAACGTGATGATGTGCAAATCATTTTCCCGGTACATTTGAATCCGACAGTAGAAAAAACCGTATATGAGTTGTTAGACCATAATCCAAACATAAACCTGATTAAACCTGTTAATTATCCTTCATTTATCTGGTTAATGATGGAGTCAGATCTAATAATATCAGATTCCGGTGGAATTCAGGAAGAAGCTCCAAGTCTTAAAAAGCCTGTAATCGTTACGAGAGAAACGACAGAGAGAGCGGAAGGAGTAGAAGCAGGATTCTTCATTTTAACGGGAACGTCAAAAAAGAAAATTATTACTGAGGCTTTTAGGCTTTTGGATGCTCCCATGAGCTTTAGCGGAAAGCAAAATCCATTTGGAGATGGGAAGGCTGCCGAGAAGGTTGTGAATTTCTTAATTGGCAAAAATGTCTAAAATCCAAAAGAAAATACTTATTGTGGTTGAATCAATTGACATTGAGGATAGCAGTGGCTCTAAGGCAAATGTTGCGTTAATTCAAAATCTTTATAAGGCCGGTTTTGAAATACTCGTCTACCATTATACAAGAAAAGAAATTCAGATTGATGATATTCAATGTATAAGTATAAGGGAAAATCGGCGTAGCTTTCTGTTTTTCCTAAGTCGTATAGAGCGTCAAATCAGGTATAAAACAGGCTGGAAGTTTAATAAGTATATTGAGCAGCTATTTGGTTTTTCTTTTACATTATTCAACGATCGAAATAGTATCGTAACTGGATTAAAAAAACTGGAAAACTTTGAGCCTGATCTTGTTCTCACTTTAAGCAAGGGGGGTAGTTTTAGACCCCACCATGCGCTTTTAAAAATTCCAGAATATCATGCCAGGTGGATGGCCTATATTCATGATCCTTATCCTTTTGCCTATTTTCCCAGACCTTATGATTATGTAGAGCCGGGGCATCAACAAAAAAGAAACTTTATGAGTGCGGTGGGTATGAAAGCAAAATTTGTTGCCTACCCTAGCGAGCTACTGGCGGAATGGATGGAGAGTTATTACCAGTCCATGGAAGGAAAAAAAATTATAATTCCTCATCAGATATTAGACAAAATAGAAGATGAAATAGAAGAACTACCTGATTTTTTTGATCCTGAAAAATTTAATATACTTCACGCCGGAACACTTTTATGGGGCAGGAGTCCAATGGGACTTGTAAAGGGATTTTTAAAGTTTCTGGAATGGTATCCCGAAGCAAAGAGAATTGCCATGCTTTTCTTTATCGGCGGTAAAAATTATTATACAGAAGAGCTTGAAAAAATTAGTAGTAATTACCCGGAAATATTTATTAGCAAGGATTATCTTCCTTTTGCTATTACTCAAGCTTTGCAAGCCCAATCTTCGGTAAATGTTATTTTAGAAGCTAAAGGGCCTATTAGTCCATTCTTACCCGGAAAGTTTCCACACTGTATTCAAGCAGGGAAGCCTATCCTTTTATTAGGTCCTTATTATAGTGAGAGTAAAAGATTGTTAGGCGATCATTACAAGTATCACGCTGAGATTGATGAAGTTGAAAAAATTTCAAAACTTATTGCAGTACTTTATGAAAATTGGAAATTAGACCCCAATTCAAAAATAATGTGGGATGATTTGAGCAAATATTTATCCTCTGCCAATTTTACATCAACTTTAAAAACTAATTTATGAAGATTCTAATGGTATCCATGTCTTCTATTCATTTTTTCCGGTGGGCAGAGCAATTGAAGGATTCAGGCCACGAAGTTTATTGGATTGACGTTTTTGATTCGAACAATTATAATCCCAAAATTGGTTTTGTAGGACAAATTATTGGATGGCGAAATAAAATAAACTATCCTGGTAGATATTTGGTAAAAAAAAAGTTTCCAAGGCTTAATAACTTTGTAAACAAATTTAATCAAAGGAAATTAGCTGATATAGTTGATAAGAAAATTAAAGAAATAGAACCTGATGTAGTACATAGCTTTATTTTACAATCCGCAGTATTCCCTTTGCTCGGAGTTATGCAAAAAAAAACCGCAGTTAAATGGATTTTTTCTGCCTGGGGGAATGACTTGTTTTATGGGCAACAACTTCAGAGACAATCTATTGAGATGAAATTAGCTTTGCCTTGTTTACATTTTATGTTTGCAGATTGTACAAGGGATTATTTTGTTGCTCGAAAGCACGGATTTAAAGGGGAGTATTTAGGAACATATCCAACCGGAGGAGGGTATAGACTGCATAAATACCAGAAATCAACATATCCATTTGAATCCAAAAAATGTATTATAATAAAAGGGTATCAGGACAACTTAGGAAGATGTAATACTGTTTTGGAAGCATTAGAAAAACTAAAGGCTGAACTTTTCAACTTTAAAATTATTGTATTTGGTGCTAATGAGAAAGTTGAAAAATTTGCTAAAAAAAATGGAATTTATTTTTGGGATAATTTTGAACTTTATTTTCACATCCCCCATAAGGAAGTTTTGGAATTAATGGGGAAAAGTAAAATTTATATAGGGAATAATATTTCCGATGGGCTTCCCAATACATTACTTGAAGCCATAATTATGAAATGTTTTCCAATCCAATCAAATCCCGGTGGTGCGTCCTCAGAATTGATTGCGGACGGGTATAATGGTTTATTAATTGAAAATCCTGAAAGTTCTATAGAGATAAAAGACCTGGTAGTACGTGCCATAAAGGATGAAAATTTAATGAAAAATGCAATAGAACATAACTCTAAATATATTGTACCTAAATTGGAGAGGGAGTACATCAGGAAACAGGTTTTAGAAAAGTATAAGTTAATTGAAGATAAGATAAACCATAAAAATGATTAAAATCTTTCCGCCAACAATTAAAGAGGGGAAAAAAGAATGCATCATTGCTGCGGAATTTGAATTAGAGGGTCGGCGTGAGGAACTATGGTATAGGCTCCCAAATGAGTACAAACCTTATATAGTGACTGAACAGTTGGATGCATTTGTCATTGCGTTATTATTCTTAGGGTTAAAAACAGGTCAGGATATTAAATTGATGGCCCCTATAAGCTCCAGATTGTTTTATTCTATAAAACATTATATAATAGATGCACTTTGTTTGGTAAATTCAGCTTACACAAAAATAAAAATTATACCAACTACTTTAAGTACTTTGGATTTTAATACCAGGGGAGTTGCAGGCACAGGTCTTTCGTGTGGTATTGATTCTTTTGCCAGTTACTATGATCATTTGGATGATGAGAAACCCTATAAAATTGAGTATTTTACTTTTTTTAACGTGGGATCTCATGGTGATTTTGGGGGTGAGAAAGCTAGGATGATTTTTAAAGATAGATTTGAAAATGTCCAGACTTTTGCGAGTGAGGTTGGAAGAGAGGTAATCACCATTGATTCCAATTTGAGTGAAATTTTAGGAATGAAATTTCAAGAAACTTATAATTTAAGAACAATTTCCTGTGTATTGATTTTACAGAAACTGTTTAAAAATTATTATTATGCTTCGGGGACTAGGTTTGATCATTTTAGTTTTAATAAAGATGAAATAGCTGATTTGGATATGTTACTTATCCCAAACCTTAGTACAGAATCAACTTCAATTTTTGTTTCTGCTTTAAAATATTCCAGGATTGAAAGAACAGATTTGATCTCTAGGTATTCTGAAACTTATAAATATTTGGATGTATGTACTCATCCTTTCGAAAAAAATAGATCATATTTAAACTGTTCAAAATGTTATAAATGTAAAAGGACAATGTTAACATTGGAAGCACTAGGAAAATTGGATCTTTATTCGGGAGTTTTTGATGTTAAAAGATTTAGAAAAGAAAAATATGATTATATAGGTTGGCTCCTTTCAAAGGAAAAAAAATTGACCTTGGATAAAGAATTAATCATATTTCTATATTCAAGAAATATGATTAATTCTAAGGTTCACTTTTACACTATTAAAAATGCACTATTTAGACAAAAAATGATGTTGAAAAAAATATTCAGATAAATTTGTTATCTATAATTTATCCATACCGTAACCGGGATATAAGCCGGGTCAAAAAATCTTTAGATTCCTTGGTCGAACAAAGCTTCAGGGATTTCAAAGTATTTTTAGTGGATTACGGTTCTTCAGAATCCTTTGCTTCTAAAATAAAAGAATTATGCAAAAGCTATGATTTTGTAACCTATAATTATTGTAATACCCAATATCAACCTTGGAATAAAAGCAGGGCCTTGAATTCGGTAATAAAAAGCCTTACTTCCGATTTTTGTTTTGTAGCCGATGTGGATATGATCTTTCACCCCGATTTTGTTAAAAATGCCTTGAAACTTCAGCAGCCTGAAACAACAGTTTATTTTCAGGTTGGATTTTTAAGTCCTGATGAGGGAGTCGAAGGAAAGAAATATAATGAATTTACTAATTACCGAAAGAGTACCTCAGAGGCTACCGGGTTAAGTATGTTTCCGGTTAAGGTTTTACAAGAATTAAGAGGCTTCGATGAGTTTTATCATTTCTGGGGTGCCGAAGATACCGATATGCACATTCGTTTAAAAAAATCAGGTTACCCGGTTAAATATTATGATAAGGAAATTTTAATGCTGCATCAGTGGCACCCGTCTTACAGAAGTAAAGAATCTAAAAAGCTGACTGAAGATCTTCAAATTAACGGTATCGTTCCATTAAATCATCAACACCTTAAATTTGCAATCGAAAATAAGGTTAGGCAAACAAATATCAGGAAATGGGGAGAGATCATGTCCGAAACAGATAAGATCGAACTGGAAGGTGCATCTGTGAATTTTAGAATTCAAACCGAAAAAAGACAGGTAGATGATTTTCTCTACGGTCAGTTACCTGGCATAAAGAATAAAATTTTAAAAGTAGTAATTGAACCCGACCCGTTTCATAATTCTAAAAAATTTCTGATCAAAAAATTATTAAAAATGAAGTTACCTGTTTATTATAGTTTAAAGGAAGTAAATGATCTTGTGCTTTTACACCTTATATCTTTCTACCGGGATAAAGCTTATATCTATAAGGTTGAGAGTGTGAATAAGCAAATTATCCTTGCTATTAAATTATGAGAAAACAGGAGCAAATTTTAACTGAATATAAAGAGTTTTGTGCTGCAGAAGGCAACCAACATATCGCCAGTGAGTATGCTGTTATAAAGCTTCAGGACATAATAGATAGTTTTGGCGTTGAAAATATTTTGGAAATAGGTTTAGGGATCGGAGCCATTGCCGGGAGTCTTCTTCCAGTTAATGAACACCTAAAATACGCCGGCACCGAAGATAATGAATTTTGTCTGGATGCCCTAAAGACGAATCTTGGTGAAAAGTATAGAAAAGTAGAGGTGTTTTCTGAACTTTCTGAAGTGCCTCAAATAAAATTCGACCTGATCATAATCGACGGAAAAGACCCCGACCTCGCAAAAATCCAACAGTTGGTAACCCAGCATGGGATTATTGCCATAGAAGGGGACAGGATACCGCAGCAGGAAATGCTAAGAAAGTATTTTCCCGGCCAAAAGTATGTGCACTCCATCAGTATCAAAAAAAATGCTGCTTATAGTCCGTTTCCACAGGGGCAATGGAAGGGAGGCTTGAAGATCATTTTTGTCAATCCCAATCTGCACCAGACAATTTGGTGGTTGAGGGAGAAAGTATTTACAAAATTAAAATATCTTTATAGGAAATTGAGGTAGGAACTAATGCCCCTCGGCCTCCCGTTGTGAAAACGGGACAAGCTCTAAAGGGGAAGCTAAAAGAAAGTGTTTTAAAAATTAAATCTATGTTTATTATAGCGGAAATAGGACAGGCCCACGAGGGCAGCTTTGGATTGGCTTTGTCCTATATAGATGCCCTGGCGGAAACCGGAGTTGATGCCGTGAAATTCCAGCTCCATATAGCAGAGGCGGAGAGTAGTGAATATGAGCCTTTTCGGGTAAAGTTTAGCGAGCAGGACAAAACCCGTTTTGATTACTGGAAGCGGATGGAATTTAGCCTGGACCAGTGGAAACTTCTAAAACAAAGATGTAATGAAAAAGGGGTGGAGTTCCTGGCTTCTCCTTTTAGCAACGCTGCTGTGGACCTTCTGGAGCAAATAGGAGTCAAGCGCTATAAAATAGGTTCTGGAGAAGTGAATAACTTTTTATTGCTGGAAAAAATAGCAAAGACCCGGAAGCCGGTAATTATTTCTTCCGGGATGAGTTCTTTTATGGAACTGGATAGAACGGTAGAGTTCCTGAAAGAGCGAAAAATTGAATTTTATATCCTTCAATGTACCACTGCCTATCCCACAAAGCCGGAAGATTATGGCTTGAATGTGATTAAGGAACTCAAAGATCGCTACAAAGTGCCGGTCGGCTATTCCGATCATTCGGCGAAAATTGAAACCTGCATTGCAGCAACTGCAATGGGCGCTGATATCCTCGAGTTTCACGCAGTATTTGACCGCCGCAGCTTCGGCCCGGATGCATCTTCTTCTTTGGAGATCGATGAGATCAAAAACCTGGTGCAGGCGGTAAAAAACATTCATTCCTCCCTGCAGCAGCCCGCTGATAAAGCTGATAATTCCCGTTTTAGTGACCTAAAAAATATCTTTGAAAAATCCCTGGCAGTGAATAAAGATTTACCTGCGGGTCACATACTTTCTTTTGACGATCTTGAAGCCAAGAAGCCGAAAGCTGAAGGAATTGATGCCAAGGACTATCAGGAGGTGATAGGCAAAAAGCTCTTAAAAAGTTGTTCTCGATGGGAATTTCTTGTGAATGATAGCATAATCCGCTCTTAAAAAATGAATGAACTAAAGAAAATAGCACATGGAATTATCTCCCTTGTTGATCATTGGGAAAAATGGAAATGGGGAGGGCTTCTTCTTTTAAGGAAGAGGCTGTTATATCCTAACAAAATAATAGAGATCAAACTTAGAGAGTTAAAACAGCCGGTTTACCTCAGGAATAGTACTTCCGATATCACGGTCTTTTATCAGGTGTTTTTCCAAAATAGTTATAATTTCAACTACTCTTCTCCTGTTGATGTTATTATTGATTGTGGTGCAAACATTGGTTTATCAAGCATTTTCTATGCCCATCACTTTCCAAATGCTATGATCATAGCAGTGGAACCGGAAAGAAATAATTTTAAAATGTTGGAAAAAAATTGCAGGCCCTTCAAGAATATTATTCCCGTTAGAGCAGGTGTTTGGAATATGAATACTAATTTACGTTTGGTTAATAAAACCGATCAACCCTGGGGTATGCAGGTTGAGGAAACGACAGATCAAAAATCTGATATTGAGGCGCTCTCCATTCCATATTTATTTCAAAAGTATAACTTAAAAAAGATCGATATTTTAAAGGTCGACATAGAAGGTTCCGAAAAGGAATTATTTGAAACCGGTACTGATGATTGGCTTCCATATACTAGAATACTTTGTATTGAATTACATGATCATTTAAGAAAAGGAGCGTCCCAGTCTTTCTTTAAAGCACTTAGAAAATATGAATATAGCATGTTAAAGAGAAAGGAAAATCTGATTTTTTTTTTAAATCATAAAGTGTAATGAAAAAAAAAGTCACACTTTATTTTAACTCAGGCTTACTTCACTTTACTCAGTTAATAACCGGCCTGGAGTACTTAAGGGATCAGGGAGAAATTGATCTTAAATATATTATAGAAGATCATATTTATCCAGTGGATATTTTCAAAATTAGGTACAGTAATAAAATAATTTTCTTTGATATGGCTGATAGTTGTATTATAAAAGATTCCTTATATGAAGAATCTGATTTTTATTTTAAGCGAATGCTTTTGAAAAAAGATTTCTGGGAAAAAAGTAAGTTGCGTCCGTACGGGCTTAATTATCAAGTCTATTATAAAAATAAATTTTTGAAGTATTTATTCATAAAGAATAAAAGATTGCTCAAATATTCACTTAGGTTTTCACCAATTGCTTCATCTGTTTTAAATATCAAAGATTGTATAATAAACAATGAACTTTCTAAAATGCAGTCTGTTCCTTCCACTAGGATACAGATTTTGTTTCGAAGTAGGTTATGGAACCCCGATAATAATGAATTGCACTGGAAGAAAGAAGAACGTAAAGTTCTTAACGAGGAGCGTATAAGGTTGAATAGGATCCTAAAAAAACATTACGGCAGTAATTTTAAGGGGGGAATTCAAAAAGATCAATTTTCAGTTCATCAATGTAAGGATTTACTTCTTCGAAAACAGGAATACCATAAAAGGAATTACTTAAAAATTCTTAAAAGCTCAAGTATCGGAATTGTTAACCCGGGCCTGGAAGGAAGTATTAGCTGGAAATTTGGAGAGTATATTTCTCATAGCCTGGCTATTATTTCGACACCAATAGAAGAGTTTGAATTATTGGGACCATTACAAGAGGAGGAGCATTATCTTACTTACAATTCACCTGAAGAATGTCTGGAAAAAACAGAAAGATTGTATTCAAATAACAATCTGAGAAGGTCCATTCAGCAGGCAAATCGGGAATATTATCAGAACTGGTTGCATCCAGGAGTGAAAATGAGAAAAATATTAGAACTTATAGACAGTTAATGATCCTACTAATTCATCAGAGAGCCTCATTTATTATGCGGATAGAAAAGAATGGAGAGCAAGTTGCAGTTTCTAAAGATCCATGCGAGGCTTTATGGCAGCTTGCAGAAGCATTTCCGGAAGAACTACTCGTGTGGATTGAAAAAGATCTTTCTTATTTTCTTAGAAAAGAGAAATTGAAGGATTGTTTTGACCATGATCTTTTAATGTCATCTTATGCTGTAAAGACTAAATTTTTGTCGGGGAAAATTGGATATGTGGATCAGCTGCCATTCATAAATGTAAAATGTGGCGTAAAATATCCTACCTGGAGAATGAGCAGCGATGTAGGGGGGATTAAAGGACAAACTCTTCTGAAATTCCGGGATATGTTTAAGCATATATCAGATTTCGACTATCTGCTTAATTCGGTTGCTAAACTGGGGCAGCAAAACGGTTTGTTCTGCTATTCAGATCCGCAGATGATAGATACTGTGCGGGATAAGGAGCTAATGCCCTCAGCCGGAAACAAGGAATTATTCTCTTTTGTTTTTCAGCATTATAAAAGCATCCGCCTTTGGTTGCTCTTCTGGTGTTTTGTGAGATATGAAAAAGCCTTTCCTATAGGAGCCCTGATTACGGCTCTTTTTCAAGAAAAATATTTTAAAAAGGATATAGACCTGTCCAGAATAGAATTAAAATCGAATAGAGCCGGAGAACCAGTGCCTTCCATCGATGTGATCATTCCCACGCTGGGACGGAAGCAGTATCTGCTGCAAGTGCTGGAAGATCTGAAAATTCAGAGCCTGTTGCCTAAAAAAGTGATAATTCTAGAACAGGATCCTGCTCCCGGATCCCAAAGCGAACTCCCCGAATTACAAACGCAATTCTGGCCCTTTGAGATTGTACATCATTTTACCCACCAAACCGGGGCCTGTAACGCAAGAAATGTCGCTTTGAAAGAAGTAGATGCTGAATGGGTTTTTTTTGCCGATGATGATATAAGACTTGAAGAAGATTTGCTGCAAAAAAGCCTGGAAGAATTAAAGAGACTGGGGGCTGATTGCCTGAATATTAATTGTAAGCAGGAAAGAGAAAAGACCATTTTTCATAAGATAAAACAATGGGGTAGTTTTGGGTCAGGAACCAGTATAGTAAATGCAGACTTTTGTAGATCTTTAAGCTTTGATGAAATCTTTGAATATGGCTTTGGCGAAGACCAGGATTACGGCATGCAGCTTCGCGATGCAGGTTGTGATATAATCTATCATCCTAAAATAGAAATTTTGCATCTAAAGGCTCCGCGGGGTGGTTTTAGGGAATTAAGCCAGCCACCATGGGAGAAAGATAAACCAAAACCTTCCCCCACCTTAATGGTATATGTAAAAAAATATTACACACCGGAACAACAGAAAGGCTATAAAACCGAGCTCTTCCTACGTTATTACTCCAGTCAGGAAATAAAGAATCCTTCTAAATATTTGAAACGGATGGAAGAAGGCTGGAGGAGGAGTGAGGAATGGGCAGACAGATTAATGACGTCCTCTTCAAAGTCCACCAGAGAAAAGTTTATAAATGAAGTTTAACCTGATCGTTTGTACCTATAAAAGAAGGAAGGCTCTCGGTAGACTATTAGCTTCGGTGGCTTTGCAAAGTCGGATTCCCGATGAGATCCTAATAATAGATGCCTCACCTGATGATCTTACCAGGGAACTTATAGAAAGGAATGTGATCGAGGGCCTGAAATACTTTAAGGTAGATGAAAAGGACCGCGGACTTACCCGGCAGCGGAATTACGGGATTGGAAAGACCGGTAAAGAAATAGACGTCATTAGTTTTCTGGATGATGATATCATTTTGGAACAGGACTATTTTGAAAAGCTTATTGATACTTACGCAACTTATCCCAATGCTATTGGAGTGGGTGGGTATATCAGTAATGAAGTCAGCTGGAAGAAAAGCAATGCTATCCCGGATTTTGATGAATTTAAAGTGGATGGCTATATTCGAAAGCTAGGCAGTAGGAATTTGCTTCGGAAAAAACTTGGCCTTTTAAGTGATCATGCTCCGGGAGTAATGCCGGAATTTTCCCATGGGCTTTCTATTGGTTTTCTGCCCCCTTCAGGAAAAACATACCCGGTAGAATTCTTTATGGGCGGGGTGGCTTCTTATCGCAAAAGCCTTTTTCAAAAAATAAGCTTTTCTGAATATTTTGAGGGCTACGGGCTTTATGAAGATATGGATTTTTGTTTGCGGGCATCGCGCCTGGGGCAGTTATATGTGAATACCGCCGCCCAGGTGGAGCACCATCACGAACTGTCCGGCAGGCCGGATAAGTATAAATATGGTAAAATGGTGATCAGGAACGGCTGGTATGTCTGGCGGGTTAAATATCCTGATCCCGATTTAAAAGCCAGGCTGAAGTGGCACGGCACTGCATTTTTATTAACTTTAGTGCGATTGGGAAATATGATCACAACCCAAAACAGGAAAGAGGCATTCACAGAAAGTCTGGGCAGGATTGTCGGATGGTGGATCCTTTTGCTAAATAAGCCCAAAAATGAAGTCTGAGAAACGCAAACTTATAAACGCGAGGCAGAAAGAATTCTATGATACCAAGCAAAAAAATGCTGCTACCCGGCTATGGTCTTATTTTAGAAATGGGGCTTTAAACCGCATCAAAAAAGACACCGGGGTAGAGCGGGATATCTACGAACTTCATAAAAGCTGGTTTGGAGACCTTTCTCAAAAGAAAGTACTCGACCTGGGCTGTTATGCCGGAAACTCGCTGAGTTCTTACCTTGCTCAAAATTCAAAAGAATACCTGGGAATAGATCTTAGTCCGAAAGGAATCAACAACCTCAGCCGCCGACTGGAAAAAGTTCCGGGGGCCAGAGCTGAGGTGATGGACTTTCTTTCAGAAGAATTTAGGGAGAAAGACTTTGATTTGATCTATGCCTATGGAGTGCTGCATCATTTTAAGGATGTGGATGAACTTATCGCGAAGCTTGAGGAAAAATTAAGCAAGAACGGAAGTATTGTAAGTCACGATCCGCTGCAGACCAGTTTGCCTATAAAATTTATCAGAACCATTTATCGACCTTTTCAAAGTGATAAAGCCTGGGAATGGCCTTTTTCCAAAAAAACGTATTATCAGTTTGCAAAAGGCTTTGTCGTAAAAGAGCGAAGGGCAGTGCTGGGAAAAGCGAAGTGGAGCGCTTTTATTAGTTTTCTGCCGGTTTCTGAAGAAAAGAGAATTCAAAAGGCGAAGGCCTGGCACCGGGATGACTGGGAAAACTCCCTGAATTCTGATAAGGCGATGTTCGACTGTATGCATTTAAGCCTGTTCATGCAAAAAAAATCTCATTGATGCGGTTCGCAGTATTTACCCACGTGATCCATCAGGAAAAGGAAGGCAGGTATTATGCCTATAGTCCCTATGTGAGGGAGATGAATTTGTGGTTTAAGTATGTGGAGGAGGTTGAAATACTGGCACCTTTGGAAGAGAGAAGGAGAAAAGGAGAGAAGGGGAAAAGGGGAAGTGGAGAAAAGGAGATGAGGGGAAAAGGGGAGCTTTATGAGCAATCTTGTATTACTTTTACTAAGATCCCGTCTTTCCATTTACTGAATTTTCCGGCGGTTTTAGATTCGATTATAAAGATTCCGTTTATATTTTTTAGAATTCTGGGTGCTATGCGAAGGGCGGATCATTTGCATTTAAGGTGTCCGGGGAATATTGGATTGCTTGCCGCGGTAGCCCAGATCTTTTTTCCGAAGAAACCCAAAACTGTAAAATATGCGGGAAACTGGGATCCCGGTTCCAGGCAGCCGTGGACTTACAGATTGCAGAAATGGATTCTGAGCAATACTTTTTTAAGCAGAAATATAAAGGTTTTAGCTTACGGCGTCTGGCCAAATCAGTCAGAAAATATATTACCTTTTTTTACCGCCAGCTTTTCAGAAATAGAAAAAGAGTCGGTTCAGAAAGATTTTAGTCCACCTTATAAATTTATTTTTACCGGAAACCTGGTGGAAGGAAAAGGAATTTTTAAAGCTATTAAACTCATTGAAGCTCTTAATGGCAAAGGAGTGAATTCAGAACTCGAGATCTATGGAGACGGAATTTTAAAAGATTCGCTCAATGATTATATTCAAAAGAAAAAACTACAAAAGTTTGTAAAACTAAAAGGCCGAAAGAGCCTGGAAGGATTAAAAGATGCCTATATAAAAGCCCATTTTGTAATTCTGCTCTCAAAAAGCGAAGGCTGGCCAAAAACAATTGCTGAGGGAATGTGGTATGGGTGTGTTCCTGTTGCTACGGATGTTTCTTGTGTGGCCTGGATGCTTGGGGATGGGAGTCGTGGGATATTAATATCTGATGTGGAAAAAAGAAAAGAGAGAAGAGAGAAGAGAGAAGAAAATGTCGAAAAACCTAAGAAAAACTGTCAGTTCGAGTGTCCCGACGGGAGTCGGGATGTATCGAGAACAGGTTTTTCTGAAACAGATATTGAAAGAATAGTGAGCCTTTTGAAAAATCCCGCGAACTTAGAGCAAATGTCCAGAGCCGCACAGGAATGGAGTCAGCAATATACTTTGGAGAGGTTTGAAGCAGAAATTAAGAAACTGTTGGTTCGGAAAGAAGCTTAGACCCTGAAATAAATTACCATTGACGTATTTTTCAAGTTGCTGTTTTATAGCTGATTACCATGTTCATTTCTTTTGCCATTTTGAATAAGCTTTTTTGTTTATTAAGTAGTATTTTTTCTTGGTAAGCTTTGAT
>NZ_JAIQZB010000026.1 GCF_020164555.1 Salegentibacter lacus
AATTCTGTTTTAGGATCAACCGATCTCAGAGCAAGGCTACAATATTCAATAACCTGATCACAAAAATGGTTCAGGGCAATGTCACCTATCAATCGCAAATTATAAGTAACTAACTACTGACCTCTATTCAGTTTTATTGGTTTCAGCAAATTGGCTAAGGTTAATTTTGTACTTAAGTTTCGGCCTCAATTTTCCAAGACCATAAAACTCAAATACATAATGCTGCTGTGTATCTTCAAGCTCCAAAATTAATCCAGGTAAGCCGTTAAATTTATAGGGACCATCTGAGATTGGGATTTCAAAAGTAAACCAGGCCACATAATCTCTTCCGCCAAAAGAAGTTTTAGCTTTTTGAACCTTAAAATCCTTGATTTTCTTTATCTCCGGTAGAATCTCCCATTCAAATTGATCCATTTCCTGGGTATAGTAAAACTGATCACGTGCAATAGTCCTCGTGAAAAACAGCTTATTTTCACTCCTATTCTTCAAAATGATATATTGAAAATCTGTAACCGCTTCTCGAGAGGTATGTGCTGTATTTCCTTTTCTAACAATGGGATTAGTCAGAGTTTTTGCCCGACTGGAAAACTTCGAAAGTTCATCTCCGGCAAACAAGATCATATATTCGGATTTTGATTCATCCAGATTGGTAGAATCCAATTTATAAGTTAGTTTGTAGGTGACTTTATATTCAAATTTATCGGTAAGCTTCTGGGCATTACAAATTGTGGAAAATAATATAAGTAAGAGCGAAAAATAGTTGTTCATAAATAAAATTTTATTGAAGTTCTATAGGGTTGTTTCGACTTTTATAATTTTCCTTTAATTCCTTTTTTGCAGATTTCTCTTCCTGTTCAGACCAGCCAATTGTAATGCCAGCTTTAGATAAGGTCCCCAACGGGTCACGCGTATAACTTTCCTGAGCAGTTAAAAAATCATTCTTGGAAACCTTAGTATATCGATCCTCATCTATGCTGACTGTAGCCTCTGTCTCTATTTCTTTAAATCCTGATAATTTAAAGTGATAATAATTTTTGGTGTCAGCGATTTCGATAATTAATCCCGGTAAACCACTGAATTTATATGGACCGTCTGAAATTGGAATTTCAGAAGTAAACCAGGCTATATAGTCTCTACCGGAAAAAGTGGTGGTAGCTTTTTGAACATTATAGCCGGAAATTTCTTTTGTTTCAGGGTGAATTTCCCATTCTTGAAGGGGAAGTTGTTCGGTATATTTAAACCTGTCTCTCGCAATCTTCTCAAAAAAATAAAGCCTTCCTTCAGGAAAATTTTTAAATAATTTATACTTAAACTTTGTTTGTGGAGGAGCCATAAACCTGCCAGTCTTTTCAAAGTTCTTTTTTCTAAGTTCATTAATGGAATCGTGCTTTAAAAAGTTCTCACTGGTAAACCTGGAAATATTATCACCCCTATATAGCACCATAGTTTCCTCCTGAATAGATTCCACATTGGTAGAATCTATTTGCCAGGTTAGATCATAAGTGGCTTTATATTGAAATTTCTCAGTCAATTCCTGTGCATTAAATATGGGAGAAATTAAAAGAAGTATAAAGGAAAGATAAACGTGTTTCATAAACTAAATTTTATTCCTGTTCTATGGGATTATTCTGCTTCTCCAATTTTTCTTTGTAGTCACGTAAAAGCTTTTCTTTTTGTCCATCTTTAAATCCTATCGTTACTTTTCTATCCGGGGTATTATTTCGTTCCAGTACTGCAAAAGGATTTAACTTGTATTCTTTTATACGTTTCAAAACTTCCTCTTTATCACTTTTTATAAAATTAGAAGTTTCAAGGGCTACCGGATCGGTATTATTCAGTTTTTCAAAACTTTTCAGTGAATAACGATAATGATTTTCAGTATCGCTTATTTCGAAAATAAGTCCCGGAAGTCCATTGAACTTGTACGGTCCATCAGAAATTGGAATTTCCGAAGTAAACCAGGCGATATAATCTCTTCCGGAAAAGGTGGTCGCGGCTTTTTGAACTTTATACCCCTGTATGGTCCTATTTTCAGATAAAATCTCCCAGTCAAATTGGCTTAAATCTTCTTCGTACCGAAGCTGATCTCTTATAATTTTATAAGTATAGGAAATCTTTTCTTCGGGGAAACCTTTATAAATTACGCCTTCAAATTCGGTTTTTGTTCTTTTAGCACGCTCTTCAAAATCCATACTCCCAATATCTCTTCCTTGTAGATTCATTTTTAATGAATCACTCATCGTACGGCCCATACTTGCAAAAATCGAAACTTTATTGCCAAGGTATAAATTGAAATCTTCCGACTTCAAGTCCTGAATATTTGTAGAATCAGGGGAGTAGGTTAACTCGTAAGTAGCTTTGTATTTAATTTGATCTTCTATCTTTTGATTTTGTGCAAAAGCAGATGAAAAAATCAAACTAAGAATAACTAATAGAAAAGTCTGCATTGTTGATGATTTATAAATGATTGAAGTTAATAATGAATACTTGGCCAAGATGTAGATTATATTTGATAAAACAAAGAAACAAACTAAATTTTTAGTAATTCAACTAAAAAACAAGGAGGTTTAAAGAAGGATAATTTTACAGATTCAGAAAATTAAATGCTTCCATAATTTTAATATCTTGGAAAGATTTCAGTTTAAAATTTTAGAATGAATAAACTCATAAGAACTCTAATTTTAATAGCGGGTCCGTTATTATTTTTTATCCTTCAAATCATAGGGGCACCGCAATCTATGCCGCCGGCAGCTTTTGATATTCTTTGTATTACCATTTGGATGGCACTCTGGTGGGTTACCGAAGTTATCCCAATTTCGGTTACAGCTCTCATTCCCATTGTCATGTTTCCATTAACCGGCGCATTGGATATTGAAACTACCACCGCCGCATTTGGTCATAAATATGTGTTTTTATATTTAGGCGGATTTGTTTTAGCGGTAGCCATAGAAAAATGGGATTTGCACCGGAGAATCGCTTTAAATATCATCAACTTGATTGGGAGTAAAATAAAGTTCATCATTCTGGGTTTTATGATTGCCACCGCCTTCCTCTCTATGTGGATTTCCAATACTGCAACTTCGGTGATGATGTTGCCTATTGGAACCGCGATTATAAGTCAGTTAAAAAATAATCCTTTTAGCGATGAAAATGAACCCGCTGTATTTGGTAAAGCCCTGATGTTAGCGATTGCTTATAGTGCCTCAATTGGCGGAATTGGTACTTTAATTGGAACACCACCAAATCTTGTTTTTGCCGGAATTGTAGAAGAATTATACGGAATAGAAATGAGTTTTTTAAAATGGGCCCTTTTAGGAATTCCAATATCTGTCTTACTACTTTTTATCTGCTGGAAATACCTTACCGGCATTGCTTTCAATTTTACAAGGCTGAATTTCCCGGCGGAAAGGCCGAAATCACTACGTTATTAAAATCTCTGGGAAAAATCAGTAAACAGGAAAAAAGGGTACTCGTTATTTTCTGTTGCACCGCTTTTCTTTGGATTACACAATCTTTTTTAATCCAGCCCTTTCTTCCCTTTATAGATGATACGATTATTGCCATTATAGCGGCTATCGCACTTTTTATTGTTCCCTCCGCAAGAGAAACAAAACCCTTATTAAACTGGGAAGAAGCGGTAAAAATGTGGGATCATTTTACTTTTTGGTGGTGGTATGGCCCTGGCAAAAGGCTTTAGTGAAACAGGACTTGCTGTTTGGATTGATGAACAACCTCCTACTTACTACATTTGCCCTTATTCTTATTAGTTCTAATTCTTGTAGCCTCGGTTAATTTTCTTACTGAATTTACTTCTCACCTTGCGACAACAGCTATGGTACTTTCTATTCTAGCGCCTATGGGCCCTGGCAATGGAGCTTCATCCTTATTTATTATTGATAAGCGTTACGCTAGCAGCTTCCTGCGCATTTATGCTTCCTGTTGCCACGCCGCCAAACGCAGTGGTTTTTGGTTCAGGTTACCCGAAAATCCCCGATATGATAAAATCTGGGCTCTGGATGAATTTGTTTTCTATTTTCCTAATAAGTTTACTGGTGTATTTTCTACTTCCTGTGATTTGGGACTTTAAAGTGAATGAAATTCCAGGGGTTTTTAAATAAAAAAAGAGGGAAAATAAATTCCCTCTTTTGCAATTTAATTAAATATTCAGGCTAATTCTGTGCCCACCATAATTCGGTTCCCTGTTCATCTGGTCCCTGTTCCTGGTTGGCTGCTTCAACGTTCGCTCCGTTTGTATTGTATTCCTGGTTACCATATCTCATTCGCTGAGGATACTCTCCATTAAGTGTTCCTGCTGCATAAATATCATAATCTGAAACTCCATTTGCCAATTCAGATGGATATCCTGTATCTCTAACTACTGCCCAGGCTTCAAAACCATCGGTATAAGAAACAATCCATCTTTGGATAGCAATCTTCTCTAAGTTTTCTTCATCAGTTCCGTTTAACAGAGCCATATCTTCATTAGCAATAAAATTCTCAATTTCACCTTCATCAACTCTCCACATCTTCATCGCCTGTCTTATTCCTTCCTGATATAGTGCCTCTGCATCTCCAGAACCAAGACCCTTTACAATAGCTTCAGCTTGCAAGAAGTTTCCTTCTGCTGCGGTAAAAACAACTTCCGGGAAAATTTCCAGACCCTGGTTTTTTGGATTAATTATCCAATCTGCAGGTTCAGAAAATAAATCGTTTTTAACGTGAGGGTAAATTTCAGGATTTAATCTTGATGGTTGCCCTACATAATAATCCTGATCCTGAGGAACAGAAATTGTAAATTCATCACCAGAACCGGTTTTCGTATAAGGTACTCCGGCATTATCAAGTTCACCTAAAACAAAATCTACATGTTTATCAAAAAGTGATGCTGCAGCACCCTCAGCCGGTTTGGTAAAGATGAAATCTCCTCCAATAATTGGTTTTGCATAACGGGATAATCTTGGATCGTTATTATCTCTAAGATAATCAATTAAGGTTTTCCCTACATTCCAGTGCGACCCTATTCCCCCAAAGTTATGCCATACATCTCCATAAGCAGCATTTCCAAATTGGTCTATTTCGGTATCTTTTTCCATAAGAGCATTGTCCATTGCCGTACTTAAAAGCGGTGCCTGTAGAGCTTCTGAAATAGCGGTTTCGGCAAAATCTGCTCCCGGAGCCCCCTGTGCTCTTAGGGCCATTCTTAATTTCAAGGTATTAGCCAACTTCTTCCATTGTTGAAGATCACCATTAAAAAACAAATCGTTTTCTGCAAGAAGTTCAATTCCGCTACCGGTTTCTGTTTGATCTCCAATAATAGCCATCGCTTCATCCAATTCAGCTATTACTCCCTTATATATTGTGGCTTGATTATCTAGCTTAGGAGTAATAATATCTGGATCCAGAGCTTCAGAATAAGGTACCATTCCAAAAGTATCAGTATACATTTGATAATAAAGTCCTTTCATAACTAAACCAAGAGCGTAAAAATTCTGATTTTCCAGGTCTCCGCCTTCTCCTACAAAATTCTGGTAAACACTTAAGTTACTTACGTAACCTGCCATCCACCCGTAGGCAGCATCGGTATAACCAGAACTGTAAGCATATCCTAACGAACCTGTCCACCAGCAACCGTTATAACCAAACGTAAACTGGCCTGCAAACCTATCGGCGTGAATTAATTGCGCTCTCCAATAAGGAAAACGGTTAGGTGCATAAAGTTCTATTTGAATTCCTGTAAGAAAGTATTTTGCACTCACTTCATCAGATCCAAATGCATCGGGTCTTGTATTAATCTCCTCAAAATCGGAACATCCGGCAAGTAAAAAGACCAACAACAAGGTTGCGCTAATTGTCTTTAAAATTCCTTTCATAATTATTTTTATTAAAATTTAATATTAATATTTAAACCAAGACTACGTATAGTTGGTGCATTATTAAGGGAGATACCCTGTCCAGACAAGCCAGTTCCTATAGAGGAATCTGGGTCTATATCATCGGCTTTTTTGTAGATAAAGAATAGGTTTCTTCCAATTACACCTACTGAAGCGGAGGTTAAGCCAATATTGCTAATACTTTCTCCCGGCAGTCTATAAGTTAAAGCAAATTCTCTTAATCTCACATTGGTTTGATCATAAATATATTTGGAGTTAATTCCAGAGTAGCTGCTCCAATACTGTTGCGCGGTGATTTGGGTAGTATTCTGCTCCCCGGTTTCTTCATTAATAGCATCTATAGTAATTCCTCCATCTCTATATTCTAAACTTCTTTCTGAAACCCCTGCGGCATCTAAATAAGAAGAAGTAGCAGAATAGATTTCTCCTCCAAATCTTCCATCTAATAAGAAGCGTAAATTCCAGTTTTTATAAGTAAAATTATTAGTTAAACCTCCAATAAAATCTGGTTGAGCGTTTCCTAACTTTTCTTTTTCGCTAGAAGCTACGGGAAAACCTTCTGCATTTACAAGTCTTTCGCCATTTTCGTTTGTTTTCCAGGTAGTACCGTAGATATCTCCAATACCTCCACCTACTTCAGCTCTAACTGAAAGGTCTCCTAAAGTATTTAAAGTTGTATAATCCAAACCGTCAATTAATTCTACTAACTTGTTGTTGTTTCTTGACATATTTACAGAAACATCCCATCTAAAGTTTTCATTTTTTACAGGGACACCACCAAGCATAACTTCAAATCCGTTGTTTTTAACTTCTCCCACATTCTCTTTGAAAAAGCTAAAACCTGTGGCGAAAGGTACCGGAACATTAAAAATCATATCGTTGGTTACAATTTCATAAATTGAAAAATCACCATACAATCTGTTTTTGAACATATTAAATTCTACTCCAAATTCTGTAGATTTAACACTTTCTGGCCTCAAGTCTGGATTCAGTTTCACACTTGGCCCTTCTAAAACCGTACGTCCTAAATAACCTTGTTGAGGAACACTAAATGTTTGGTATAACTGATATACATCTGTATCATTACCAACTTCTGCCCAACTGGCTCTTAATTTAAGCATATCTAGAAAGTTCTTATCTGGATCTATAAAACGGTTAACCAGCAAAGAATAACTTACAGATGGGTAAAAGAAAGAACGGTTATCCTCACTTAAGGTTGAAGACCAGTCGTTTCTGGCTGTTAAATCTAAATACATAAAATCATCGTAGGAGAAACTAAAAGATCCATATAAAGAATTAATCTTTTTTACTCCAAGAGGGGTATGTGTACTGGTTTGCACATTTGTGTTGTTCAAGAATGCTCGAGAAGGCAGTCTAAATTGACTCCCCCTAACACTCATTCCTTCAAATGTACGTTTAGACAAACTTCCTCCTACATTAGCTACAAGATTTAATTTTTCAGTAAGGTCTTTATTTGCCGTAAACAAGAAGTCACTATTTATTTCTACGTTTTTACGGTTTGAAAAATTTAAGCGGCCATCATAGAAGAAGTGATGCCCGTAATCCTGAATGTATTCTGTTCTTACATTGGTAACATCTCCACCAACTCTTATAAAAGCAGAAAGCCAATCGTTAAACTCATAATTCAACTTGGTAAAGCCTAAAAAACGATCTCTACGTTCATCGTTGGTATCCTGGTTTAACATCCAGTAAGGGTTACCAAAACTTTTATTTTGTCCTGCGTAACTAACGGCTGCATATTCATCGGGGAACATTTCCGGATTACTCCATAAAGACGGTTTATATTTTTTTACATCGTCTATGCCTACATTTCTTGGCATTCTATATACATAGGCTAAAACACCCTCTGTACCAACGTTTACTCTATTCTCTAATTCTTGTGTAAAATAAGTAGCCTTGCTATCTAGCGTTAGCTTATCACTAAGATCTATAACTCCTCTTAAATTGAAGTTATGACTATGAAGCTCTGAATTTGGTATTACTGAGGTTGTTTGGTTATTGGTATAAGAGAATCTTACACTATGTTTTTCACCTCCCTGATCCATAGAGATTGTATTAATACTCTTAATACCATTCTCAAAGAAATTCTCTACATTATCTGGCTGAGCTACATATGCTCTTTCTTCTCCGGTGTAATACAATTGTTGAGAACCATCTAATCTAGCCCCCCATGAGTTCGAGCCGAAATTATCTAAATCTGCATAAACAGCACCATTAGTTCCCTGGCCATATTCATTTTGATATTCTGGCAAGAACATTGTTTCTTCTACAGAAATATTCGAGTTTACTGAAATTCCAAGACCAGCTCCTCTTGTTCCTTTTTTGGTAGTAATTAAAACAACACCACTTGCCGCACGCGAACCATATAATGCAGCTGCGTTAGGACCTTTTAATACTGAAATTGATTCAATATCAGCGGGATTAATGTCTGTAATACCTCCCCCGGTTACGGTACTGTTATATATATCTCCACCCGATTCGTTTCCTGAAGCATCAATTGGAATACCATCTACCACTACCAGGGCCTGGTTATTTCCTGTTAGGGTATTATTACCACGAATAGTAATACGTGATCCTGAACCTACTCCACTGGCCTGGTTCACAACTAAACCGGCAACTTTACCTACCAGCGAACTTGCCACGTTATAATCTTTTACGGTATTTACTTCTTCAGAATCCAGCTCGGTTACCGCATAACCTAATGATTTTTTCTCCCTGGTAAGCCCAAGAGAAGTCACCACTACTTCATCTAATGCTTCTGTATCTGGAGATAATTCTAGATTAATTGAATTTTGCCCATTTACCGGAATCTCCTGAGCCAAAAATCCTATCATAGAGAAGACTAAAGTAGCATCCGCTGGCACTTCCAGGGAATAATTTCCGTCAAAATCTGTAGAGGTTCCATTACTGGTTCCCTTTTCCAATACAGTAACTCCTGGTAAAGGTATTCCGTTTTCAGAATCTGTTACTGTTCCGGTTACTGTTTGCTCCTGCGCAATTAGGTTTTGATTAAATGAAAAAAACATTAAACCAAGCAGGAATAATAATTTTTTACCCATGTGTAATTAGTTTTGGTTAGAATTTCACGCCTTAATGGCGCATTTCAGTTATAAAATTAGTTAAATGTTAGAAATATGTTAACTATTTTAGAAAGTTTTCGACAGATAACAAATCTCAATAGCTAAACAACTAACATAATAATTCCTTTAAGCTAAAATAATAAGAAGTAACTTAACTTAAGTAAATTTTTTAATTAATTATCAACAGTAATTAAATTAATTTCTTTTGAATTTAGGAAAGTATTATGATCTAAAAAGAATTTTTCTTTTAATAATATAGGAAAATCAGTATTATCAAAGGCTCCAGGAGATGAATCAAAATTAATTATAATCGATTCATTTTCATATATTTGAGTATTAAGATTAATTTTAATTTGTTCAAAAACCGGTTCTGTAAAAGTATAAATTGGGTTAGCAGGACTAACGGGATAAAATCCCATCATCGAATAAACCACCCACGCGCTCATAGTTCCCGTATCATCGTTTCCAGGTAAACCATTGGGACTGTTTTTATAATAATCTTCTATAAGTTCGGTGACTTTTGTAGAAGTTTTATATTCACTGTCTTCTATATAATTATATAAGTAAGGGTAAAGAATATCGGGCTCATTAGCCATATCATAGTGTCCGCCTTCAAAAACCAAATCAAGTTTTCTCTCAAATGCTTCCGATCCTCCCATTAGCCTCATTAGACCTTCAATGTCCTGAGGAACCATAAAGAGGTATTGCCAGGCATTACCTTCTATATAACCCACATTCTTTTCAAAATTTGCTCCGGCATCTGGGTTAAAAGGTTTGTACCATTCTCCGTTGCTGTATTTGGGTTGAAGAAATCCCGTTTCGGAATTATAGAGATTCCGATAAGACAAAGAACGATCATAAAATCTTTTGTAATCATCTTCCTTTCCCAATACTTTTGCCAATTGAGCAATCGCATAATCTGAAATATTGTATTCTAAAGTCGTAGAAACAGGCCCTGCAACACCTCCATCTACGCTTAAATAGCCATTTTCAATATATTCCTCTAAACCTGGGCGCAGCGGATTGTTTTCTGTAACTGTCGCACTTTTTATCATCGCTTCGTATGCCTTTTCCACATCAAAGTCAGTTAAGCCTCTTAAATAAGTGTCAGCGATCACAACCGCTGCAGGATCTCCAACCATGGTAAATGTCTCTGTTGAATTTAATTCCCATTTTGGCAACCAGCCATTTTCATCATACATATCCAACATAGAATTTACCATTTCCAATTGTTCTTCCGGATATACCAAACTCATTAACTGATGATAATTGCGATAGGTGTCCCAGAGTGAAAATACGGTATAACGGGTCCCATCTGTTTTTCCAATTTTCCCGGTGGAAATTTCAGGATATTCACCGTTAAAATCATTTAAAATATTTGGATGAATCTGCGTATGATAAAGTGCAGTATAGAAAATAGTTTTCTCATCTTCATTCCCTCCTTTAACTTGAATTCTATTCAGTTTTTCACTCCATTTAGAACGGGTTTCTTTATAAACCTCATCAAAGGATAACTGACCTACTTCTTTTTCTAAATTTTCACGTGCATTTTCAATACTTACATAAGAAATACCAATTTTAACCTCCACTTCTTTTGGTTCATTAAAATCGTAAGTCATGTAAGCCCCGATACTATCCCCAATTACTTCCCGGGTAAAACCTTTTTTTATTCGAGTCTTCCCGTTATATGTCATCCATTGCGCTTCTTCCCCTTCATATTTATAAGGTGTTTTCCAGGCCCCGAACTCATTTGCAGATTCAGAAAATTTTGCCACAAAATAAACCGGATATGCCGCTCCGGGATTGTTATAACAGAAGGAACCCACTGTGCGCATTCCCTCAATTTCGTTAGGAGAGACAATTTTTAGCATCCCACCCTGCTCATTGGTTAATCCCAGCCCTAAATTCAACAGAATATTCGATTTCCCCGCAGGAAAACTATAACGACTCACGCCTACCCTTGTTGTAGCACTCACTTCTGCCCTAATATTGTATTTGGTTAATTCAGTAGAATAATATCCAGCTTTTGCTGTTTCATTGGAGTAAGTAGAACCATATTCCAGATGGTTTACTTTTAAGTCTCCAGTTGTTGGCATGGTGATTATCACTCCAAGGTCCGGGCAGCCAACGCCGCTTAAATTAACGTGGGAGAATCCGGTTAGGAATGCATTTTCATAAACGTAGGGATTAGACAGCCACTGACTATCTTTTTCTAAGGGATTGAGATCTATTCTTCCCGCAACATTAAAGGGAGAAACGCTTGCCATTCCTCGTGGAGCAATAGCTCCCGGATTAGTAGCGCCGTAATTAGAAGAGCCTATAAAAGGATTTACATAATCTACGGGAGATTGCGCAAGGCTTGATTCTATAGTTAAAATAGCCAGGGCTAGAAGAACAACATTTTTCATAAGTTGAGGTTATTTTTTATGAGAACTCATTGAGAATGGAGCAGCCTCTTTCTCAATTGCTCTTTCTTTATTAGGGCTATTGGTCATCTCGAGTTTAAGTGTTCCGCCTTGCATAATATCTTCATAATTCAAATAGGTTTTATCCCAGTCAGCTCCATTTAAATTGGCTTTTTTGATATAAAAATTCTCTTCTGAATTATTTTTGGCTACAATTTCAAATTCATTTCCATTTTGGAGTCTTAGCGTGGCTTTATCAAATAACGGACTGCCCATTACATATTGATCTGCTCCCGGGGTTACGGGATAGAATCCTAATGAGCTAAAGACGTACCAGGCAGAAGTTTGCCCATTATCTTCATCGCCGGGATATCCATCTGGCGTTGGAGCATAAAGTTTTGTGAGCACCTCCCTGATTCTTTGCTGAGTTTTCCATGGTTCTCCCGCATAATTATATAAATAAATCATATGCTGAATGGGTTGATTTCCGTGGGCATAATTTCCCATATTTACTATTTGCATTTCCCTTATTTCGTGAATGGTAAAACCATAATAAGAATCATCAAATTCAGGAGGCATTTCAAAAACTTCATCTAATTTTCCTGTAAATTCCTTTTCGCCGCCCATTAGATCAATAAGTCCTTCAACATCCTGGAACACACTCCAGGTATAATGTAAACTATTACCTTCGGTAAAAGCATCGCCCCATTTCAATGGATTAAAAGGTTCCTGAAAAGTCCCGTCTTCATTCTTACCTCGCATAAGATTAGTAGAAGGATCAAATAATTTTTTATAATTATAAGCTTGTCTATAAAAGCGTTCCGCACTTTCTTCTTTCCCCAGGTCTTCTGCCATTTTTGCAATGGTCCAGTCGGCATAAGCGTATTCTAAAGTCCTGGCCGCGTTTTCATTTATATCTACATTATAAGGAACATAGCCCAACTCATTGTAATAGTTTAATCCTTCTCGCCCTACCGATGCAACCGGTCTTCCTTCTTCAACATTGGCATTTTTTAGAACTGCTTCAAAAAGCACCTCAACATCTTCAGGATATACATTGCCTTTTAGGTAAGCGTCGGCAATAATTGGAGCCGAATTAGAACCAATCATCACATTCCTGTGCCCGGGACTTGCCCATTCCGGGAGCCAGCCAGATTCTTTATAAGTGTTGGCCAGGCCTGCCATTATTTTTTTATTCAGCTCGGGATACATCATATTAAAAAATGGAAATACCGCTCTAAAGGTATCCCAGAAACCATTATCGGTAAACATATAACCAGGTAAAACCTTACCATTATAGGGGCTGTAATGTACGCGCTCACCTTCTTTATTTATTTCATAAAATTTCCGAGGAAATAATAAAACCCGATACAGACTTGAATAAAAAGTTTCAATATGATCTGAATTTTCTCCCTCTACCCTTATTCTACCAAGCTCCCGGTTCCATACTTTTTTGGCATTAGCCTTTACCTCTTCAAAACCGCTTTCACCAATTTCTGAATCCAGATTTAGTTGTGCCTGCTCTGCGCTAATAAATGAAGAGGCTACTTTTACATTTACCACCTCTCCTTTTTTGGTCTTAAATCCAATAATAGCTCCTACGTGATTGGCTTCTGCCCTGGTAGAATTTTGTTGCAATTCCCAATCATCTTTCCAGGTATGGTTAACTTCAAAATCCTTATCAAATTCAGCTACAAAATAGTTATGAAAATTTTCTGGTACGCCGCCGTGATTATTCCTGGCATAACCAATTACCTTACGTTCTTCAGGTATAATCTTTACCATTGAGCCTTTGTTGAATGCATCTAAAACAATATAAGAGCTGTCTGAATCTGGGAAAGTAAATTTAAAATGTGCAGCTCTTTCGGTTGGGGCAACTTCTGCAGTAACATCATAATCGGCTAAATAAACACCATAATGATGTGGCTTTGCAGTTTCAGCCTTATGCGAAAACCAGGAAGCCCTTTCTTCCTCTTCAAATTTTAGTTTTCCGGTTACTGCCATGAGTGAAAAAGAGGCATAATCGTTTAACCAGGGACTTGGCTGATGTGTTTGTTTAATACCACGTATTTTATAATCATCGTATTTATAAGCCCATCCGTCTCCCATTTCAGCCGTTTGTGGTGTCCAGAAGTTCATGCCCCAGGGCAGTGCAATAGCAGGATAGGTATTCCCATTAGAAAGATTAAATTCAGAATCTGATCCCATCAAGGTAGTAACATAATCTACATAAGAGATTTCGTTTTTTTGTGCTGAGATGCTCACTGAGAAAGCAAGCATTAAGAACATACTAAGAAATACATTTAATTTCATTTCAATATTTTTAATTTAATTCTACGGCATTTCCATGACCACGATACAATTGTAATTCTCCTTCAAGCTCCACTTCTAAAACCGTAATATATCCATTTATACTTGTTTTTGAAGGTAATCCTATTCTTAAAATCCCGGGGATATTATTCCAGGCAGCTCCTCCATTTCTAACGAAATCCAATTGCTCCCCACTCCCAAGAACACGAATAGATTTTACCTTATTTTGAATACCCTTTAGGGATATATAATTTTTAGGATCCTGAAGCATAAAAAGATATATCTTCTTGTGATCCTTACTTATGGTAGTAGGACCATAAAAATGCCCATAAGGAAGGCCGGCTACCGTACCGTGAACAGCCTGTTTATTTTTAGTTATCCAGTTTCCAAGTTCTTTGAGTCTTAATTCCTGCTCCCCGGGAATAGTGCCATCTGGTTTAGGACTTATATTTAGCAATAAATTTCCACCAGAACCTATAACTTCGGCAAAAGTTCTTATTATTTGGGAAGTGGGTTTATAATTAGTATCAGAAGGAAAATAACCCCAATTATCATTCATCGTCATACAAAACTCCCAGGGGCCTTCCGGTCTAACCACCGGCACCCCCTGTTCTGGGGTACTATAATCCCCGTGCTGATTTAGCCTTGAATTGACAATTATATTAGGATTTCTACTCAATAAAGAATCTTTGAGGCTCTTCGTCCTCCATTCTTCAGAACTATGTTCCCAATCTCCATCAAACCAAAAAAGATCAGGATTGTATTTCTCCTGAAGCTCTTTTACCTGGTTTTTATAAAAAGAAACAAATCTTTCCCATGCCGGCCAGGTTTTTTGATTCTTTTGCGTGTAGTTTTTTCCGGTATCAGGCCTTGGAAAAACTACTTCATAATCGGGATGAGACCAATCTGGCAAAGAATAATATAAACCAACTTTTAAATTGTTTTTCCGCGAAGCTTTTACAAATGGATCAACCAGATCTCTGCCTGCGGGCGTTTTTTCTGCAACATTAAGTTTACTCAAATTAGTATCCCAAAGTGCGACCCCATCGTGATGCTTGGTGGTGAGTACCGCATAATCGGCCCCTACTTCTTTAAAAAGTTTTGCCCAGGCTTCAGGATTGTAATTGCTGGCTGTGAATTCCTTGCCCTGTTCCATATAATCGGCATAAGAAATTTGTTTATGATATAAAGACCAGGATTCTGTAATTCCATTAACGGCGTAATAACCCCAATGCACAAAAATCCCTAATTTGGCATCTTCAAACCACGCCATCCTTTCACTTTTTTCTTGCGAATCTTGTGCAAATCCAAACTGAGTGCAACAAAGAAAAAGAAGTATTAATTTTTTCATATTCATTACTCTACAATTATTTCATCGAGAAACAGCCAGGCGCTCCCTTTGTTCGGCAAACCTTTATAAACATCTATATTTATCTTTAAAAACCTGACCTCCTGTGGTTCTACATCTATTTCAAAATCTTTTAAATCTATCGTTCCATTAGTTTTAAATTGACGTTTAAGCTCTCCCATTTTATTATAATGCTCTCCATCTTTAGAAACAAAAGCAGAAACCTTTACCGGGAAATATATTCCAGAGCCCTGATTTTCCATTGTTCCTACTCTAATTTTCTCGATTTCAGTAATTTCATTAAAAGTGATAATAGCTTCTACATCTTCGCCTAACCAGCCAAGCCATTGCCCATCGTGAAAATTTTTAGTCCCTCTAATTACATTAAGTGTAGTTTTTCTTCCTTCTCCAGTGTAGCTATCATTATACACTGGCTCATAAATAACTTCTTCTCCAACTGCCTTATGGAAATGGAAATTTTTAACCAAAGTATCACCCTTTGGTCTTCCATTTTTAAAAACAGCAGCTCTTAAGCGGCTACTTTCAGCTATATTAAAAGGTTCCTTATATAATTTAGAAGTAGCATTTAAATTTTCATTATTCAACGTATATCGAATTTCTGAGCCCGGAAATTCATTTTTTAAAGCTATCTTAATCTCAAAGGAAGTAGTATCTATTTGGCTTTCTGCAGTTACAGAGTAAGCACTACCTGCATAATTAATATCCATTACATCAAAACGCTTAAACATTTCCTGCATTCTGCCGGAGAAATCTTCCCAATCCAGCTTTTCTTTCGGGCTCCATAAGACTTCAGACAGTGCTACCAATCTCGGAAAGAGCATATATTCTGAATGTGAATTGGTAGGAATAAATTCTGACCATAAATTGGCCTGCCCACCAAGCACATGTTCTTTTTGATCTACAGACATAGAATCAACTACGGGATCAAATTCATAAACTTTGCTTAGCGGCGTATATCCCCCAAAGGCTAAAGGCTCAGTATCTGGATCGCCCTGATAATGATCAAAATACACGTGACTTCCCGGAGTCATTACCACATCATGATCTTCTTTTGAAGCTTCCCAGCCGCCTTTAACTCCGCGCCAGCTCATAACTGTAGCTCCGGGAGCAAGACCTCCTTCCAGTATCTCGTCCCAGCCTATTAAAATACGGTCGTGAGAACTTATAAACCGCTCCATTCTTTTTATAAAGTAACTTTGAAGCTCATCTACATCTTTTAAATTCTCACTAGCCATTCTTTGCTGGCAATCTGGACATTTTTCCCAGTTTGTTTTTGTCGCTTCATCCCCACCAATATGAATATATTTTGAAGGAAAAAGTTCCATTACTTCCAGAAGAACGTTTTCTAAAAATTCGAAAGTAGATTCTTTTCCGGCACAATAAATCTCGGTAATTGGCCAAACCCCTCCCGAAGGAACCATAATCTCATTTTCATTACAGGATAATTCAGGATAAGCAGCAATGGCACTCATTACATGAGCTGGCATCTCTATTTCGGGGACTACAGTAATGCCTCTTTTGCTAGCATAACTAACAATTTCCTTGATTTCTTCCTGGGTATAAAATCCTCCAAAAGTAGCTTCTTCACCTAGTTGCGGAGTTGGCCTGGCATTCCAGGGTTTATCTTCGTGATCTACCCGATATCCACCGGTTTCGGTTAGTTTTGGATATTTTTTTATCTCTATTCTCCATCCCTGATCATCTACTAAATGTAGATGTAACGTGTTCATTTTTAAAAAAGCGAGCCTGTCTATAGTTTTAAAAATATATTCCTTCTCAAAAAAATGTCGGGAAACATCTAACATTAATCCCCGCCATTCAAAACGAGGTGCATCAATAATTTCCAGATTCGGGATGTTCCAGGTTTTGTTTTTAACTATAGATTTGCTTTCAATTTCTACGGGAAGTAATTGTCTTAGACTTTCGAGCCCATAAATAAAACCAGACAAGGAAGAAGCCCCAATTTCTACAGAATTATCTTCTACTAAAAGCCGATAAGCTTCGCTCTCTAAATCTGGATTAGAAAGGAAAAGTATAAAATTGGTATCCGGCTTTTCTGCCTGAATTTTAAGCTCCCAACCGGCAGCATTTTTAAATTTATCGGTTAATATTTCAGCAATTTCCTGCTGTTTATTATTCTCTACTACAAAAACCGTATTTTCATTAAACGTAAAACTTCCATTATGCAGTGAAATTTCTTTTGGTTTGGGAATGATATTTATTTCAGAAACATCAGAATTAATTTTCTCGCTTTCCCCGCACGAAATTGCCATGACAAATATTAATAGCCCTATGAATTTTAATCTTTTCATTCTAATAAATTTTATTAGGTTCCGGTGATTTTAATTTTTTATTCACGGGTTTATCTGTCATTTTAAAAATCAGCTCCCCGCCTGCAACAATCTCCTTATGAGTTATAAAAGATCTGTTTAGTTTTACTCCATTAAGGTGGACGCTTTTTACATATATATTCTCACCTGAATATCTTTCTGCTTCAATGCGGAATGTTTTATTCGCGGGTAATCTTATTTCTGCAGATTCAAAAAGAGGAACCCCAAGCATATAAGTTCCCTGTGCAGGATTCACGGGATAAAAGCCAAGGGAACTAAAAATGTACCAGGAAGACATTTGCCCGCAGTCTTCGTTGCCGCAATGTCCCGCCGGCTCATTTTTATACTGAGTTGTGAGAATCTCCCTAACCAGTTTTTGGGTTTTAGATGGCTTGTTTACATAATTATACAAATACGCTACATGATGACTAGGCTCATTTCCATGCGCATACTGGCCAATCATTCCTGTACTAAAAATCGGTAATTTATCATCCTGTGTTGGATGATAGGTAAACATAGAGTCCTGTTTTTGTTGAAATCGCTCTTCACCTCCTGTTGTTTTGATTAACTCCGGGATATTTTGCGGTACAAACCAGAAATATTGCCAGGCATTGCTTTCACTAAAATATTTTGTGTATTCCTTCGGAATAAAGTTTTTCACGAAGCTTCCATCTTCAGTTTTAGGCCGGAAAAAGGTGCTTTTTTCATCATATATATTTTTCCAGTTTTGGGAACGTTTCAGGAAATATTTATAATCTTCTGTTTTCCCCAAATCTTTTGCAAACATTGCGACGCACCAATCGTCATAAGCATATTCAAGGGTTTTTGAAACACTCCAGTCTTCATTCTCTTCACCGGCGGGCACATAACCCAAATCACGATAAACATCAATTTCCCTGTTATTCGCCATTGCACTGGCTTTACAGGCTTCATAGGCCAATTCAGCATCGAAATCAAAACCTTTGAAATAAGCATCTACCACCACCGGGACCGCGTGATAACCAAGCATCATATTGGTTTCATTTCCCTGCATAGACCAAACCGGCAGGAGACCTGTTTCTTTATAATGTGCAAGTAGTGATTTAATAAAACCTGGCACCTTCTCCTGTTGTATAATCGTATAGAGCGGATGCGCAGCACGAAAAGTATCCCAGAGTGAGAAGGTATCATAACGTTCAAAACCTTTTGCTGTCTCCACCTCTCCATTTGCTCCCTTGTAATTTCCCTGGGAATCACTTAGTAATGTCGGGGCTAACATAGATTGATACATCATAGTATAGAAAACCGATTTCTGATCTTTATCCTCAGTTTCTATCCTTATTTTTTGCAGCTCCTTTTCCCATGTTTGCCGCGCTTCATTTTTATACCTGTCGAAATTGAAGTGTGGCGCTTCGGTTCGCAGAGAACTGTAAGCTCCGTCTATATTCGCGGAAGAAATTCCTGTTTTTAAAATAATTTTTTCTTCTGCTGAAGTTTTAAAATTCAGCTCAATTCTTGTATCAATTCCTTTTACAGGATTTTCTGCTATAGCATTATCTTCAAAAAGCTCATAAGAATCAAAAGGGCGGGATAATTCAATCACAAAATAAACACGTTGATCTTCGGCCCAGCCGGTAGATTTCCTGTAGCCTTCAATAGTGGTGTTATTAACAACCCGAATATAAGTAGCTGTAGGACTATCCCAGTTTAAGGAATAACCTAAATCAACATGAATTTTAGAACCGTTGTCTTCGGGAAAAGTATAACGATGAATCCCGGTTCTTTTGGTAGCAGTAAGTTCTGCCAGAATACCATAATCCAGCAATTCTACTGCATAATATCCCGGGGAAGCTTTTTCCTTTTCGTGATTAAATTCTGAAAATGGCTTGTAATTATTGGCTTCTATTTTCTTTTCAAACCGACTATTGGTTGGCATTACCAAAATATCATAAAGATCGCCGGCGCCGGTTCCGGAAAGATGCATATGGGAAAAACCGCTAATTATTGAATCCTGATAAAAATAGCCTGCAATGCGATCCCAACCGGGAATTCCTATGTCGGGACTTAATTGAACCATCCCGTAAGGAACGGTGGCACCGGGATAAGTATTTCCCGGGCCATCGGTTCCAATAAAAGGGTTTACATATTCCGTAAGCTTCTGCTTTTGGGCAAAAGCCGAAACTGTAAACAGCATTAACAAAAACAAACCTAAATTCTTCATCTATTTACTGGCTTCTTTTATTACTTCCAGTTGTGCCGGCGTAAGGGCATTCCCATCAAAAAAAGCAACCCCTTTGGCTCCATTTTCTTTTGCAAGTTTAATAGCTTCAGAAACCTCCTGTGCACTCATAGGCGGTAGAAAAATACCTGTGTGTAAATCGGTATTTCTACCTTTTAGATCCTTCACACCCTGTTTTGTAGCATAACCAATCCAGTCTACCTCTTCGTTATAAAAATTATGATAAATCATAGGTAAAACTGCGTCAATTTTCCATTTATCCCAACGCTGACGAACCATATGCCCGGCCATTTCGGGGTAAGGAAAAACAGCGGCGGTTAAATCTTTATTATTATTGTGCGCAATCTCATAGGCATCATCTACCACGGCTTTGATTTTGTTTAAACGAAATTGTTTCCATTCCATATCTATCGCCGGATTTTCAAAGTCCCGGGGATTTTTATGATGAATCTCTTCAAATTCTGCTATACAAACATCGCAGTAACAAAAATCAAATTCGGGGAGTTCTTCCTCCTGTTCTAAATCATATTTCGGCAATAAACCTATAGGTAGAAAAATATCAGAAAACCTTATATAATCGAGATGAACACTGGCAACACCTTCAACCTTAGCCAGGCCCTCCACTAAACCTAAGACATGGTTTCTGGATTCTTCACGAGTAGGACACAACCACTGGTAGTAATCTACATAAGGTCTGGTATCGTGAGTAGAATTACCATCCCTGCTTACTGTATACCATTCAGGATTTTGCAGCGCTATACTGTCTCCCGGGCGGTTCATGGCCATAATCCAGGCGTGAACTTCCAGCCCTTCTTTTTTGGCCAGCGGAGTTAAACGGGATAGCAATTCAGGATCTGTATTTGTATTTATCAATACCGCTTCAATGCCATTTTCACTGTATTTTTTAAATTCTGAAGTGTATGAGGAATCTGCTCTTTTCGCATCGGCAGTAGTCCATACCCAGAATTTAAAATCGTCCTGTTTTTCTTCAGCATTGTTTTGCTGATTTTTTTTAGCAGCCCCAACATTATCAAGGCAGGAAGTGAACCCGAAGGCTAACAAGGCAATTAATAAAAGTTTAGTTTTCATATAATTTAGATTTTGGAGTTTAAAAATTTGCCATCTTCTGTAATGATATAGCGTTTTCCGGTAAATGGACTTTCCACAGAAATATTCCAGCCGGTTAGATGATTTTCCAGTTGAGGTTTTAAAAGCTGACCATCGATTTTTAAGGGTTCTTTCTGAATGTTTTTAAGCTTAGATGCCCATTTTCCCTGTTTATTATAATATGATTTTTGAGCCCTGTACAAACTATACAAAGCCCATCTTATTTCTTCGTCCTGCGGAATAGTGAAATCATCTAATTCGCCTACCTGTTTCGATGAAAAATAAACATACCCCCAATGTTCAGGCTCGTGCATATTGATTACTCCCTGAGGTGACCAGACCCAGTTATATTCCGGTAGAAAATCACCATTCTCATTCTTTTTTCGAGAATATCGTCCTTCGGTTAAATCGTGATCCCAGTTAACTCTGGAAAAATTAATTCTCCAGAATTCTTCTTCAGGTAAATTTTTATGCGAATTTGCTTCCTTTAAAACTTCCCACGGTATGGCAACCTCAACGCTCCAGTAATTATCTTCATCAGAAGCATCGTTTAAAGTCCCTTCGATATGCACGGCCGATTTTAAGCCCTGAATATCCCAGCTATCTATTACAGGTGCAGGTTCACGATATGGTTTTACAATAAAAAGATCCCATATTGTATTTAAGGCATTCATTTCAAACTCGTAATAGTTATGCGTATCCCCGGTGGGGTCTATAAAAATCTCAAAATCATTATTATAAAAAATTACGGTATCGCGTTGCTTGAGGGTTGCCCAAATATGAGGTTCTTCCATTTTAGCATAGAAATATAGATATTCCTCATTATACAACATTTTCATATTGGTTTGATATTTTGGAATTTTCTCTCCTTCTATATCAATAAAATCTTCACTTCTGGGAGCTTCCTGCCAGGAAGCCTCCGTGGCTTTCCCATCAATCTTAATCTCATCAATAGTTTTATAGGCTATATAAGATCTTGGTGGATTCTGGGCACTGGCGAAATTAGCAGCCAGGATTAAGACAAAAATATGTAAACACTTAAATTTCATAATTAAAGGCTGTTATTTTTTACAAATTCTATAATCTCACTAAGGCGGCCATAAGCGACCGAAGTCACTGTATCTGCCGCCCCGTAGTATAGCGCCAGTTTATCTTCTTTTTCTGAATGCAGAGCGGCACAGGGAAAAAGAACATTGGGAACATCGCCGGTAAGTTCATAAAGTTCAGCCGGGGCGAGTAAGTAAGGTTGTGAACGGTATTTTACTTTATCGGGATTATTTTCATCTAAAATTGCTGCACCTATAGAGTATCTAAATCCATTACAGGTATTTATCACCCCATGATAAAAAAGCAACCAACCTTCATCGGTTAAAATAGGTACTGGCCCCGCGCCAATCTTAGTGCATTGCCAGGCACTTTTTTCAAAAGGAGCTACCTTCATCACACAACGGTGTTCTCCCCAATATTTCATATCGGGACTATAACTTATATAAATATCGCCAAAGGGAGTGTGACCGTTGTCGCTGGGACGGCTCAACATTGCATACTTTCCGTTTATTTTCTTTGGAAATAGGACTCCGTTGCGGTTAAAAGGCAAAAAAGCATTTTCACACTGATAAAATTTCTTAAAGTCGAAGGTATATCCTATCCCAATTGTTGGACCGTGATAGCCGTTGCACCAGGTAATCCAATAACGGTCTTCAATAAAAGTAACTCTTGGATCGTATTTGTAATCTGAATCGATCATTTCAGTATTTCCGGGATTGAAATTAATAGGTTTATGCTCTATTTCCCAATCTAACCCATTGTTGCTAAACCCTGCAAAAATATTCATTTGCACCGCTTTATTATCACACCTAAAAACACCGGCAAAACCATTTTTAAAAGGAACAACAGCCGAGTTAAAAATACTGTTTGAGGTAGGTATTGCATAACGATCTATAATAGGGTTTTCATTATAACGCCACATTATATCTGAAGAACCAGCCGGTTTTTCCTGCCAGGGAATTTCTTGCATCTTAGTTTGCATATTTTTTAATTTTATCTAACCAGGTAAATTTTAAAATAAGTGAGCACAAAAGGAAAATTAATATAGTTAACCCCGATTTAGAATAATCCCGTACCACAAAAAATATAGGCAAAAGAATCATACTGGATTGCCATATTATCCCAACCAGGCAGTTTAACATATCCCATCCAAAATCTTTATTTCTCTGTATTTCGCCATTTTCAGTTTGCAACTCCTTTAAAACGGGTTTCCACCATCCCCAGGGCCTAACATTTAAATAAAAACTTTTAAGCGTAGCCATATTAGTTGGAGGTGTAAAATAAGTGCCCAAAAAAGATCCTAACAATGAAAAAGCAAAAATAACCGGAAAAAGGTATATGGCCGGGATATGCGCTGTTTCATATAAAAAGGAATCTGGCACAAAATTGCCTTTATTTTGGTCCATAAAGAATTGAATTGTAGCGATAATAAGGCCAGAAAGCATTCCCCAAAAATACCCCCAACCATTAAATCGCCACCAAATCCATTTTAAGAAATTCGCAGCCACATAACCTCCGTATAGAGCACTGGTAATCCAAAGCGTAATTGAATTAATAGAATCGGCAAAAAAGCCCATTATTACTCCAAATAAAACTACTAAAAATGAGGTGATATGACTTGCTTTCACGTAATGCTTATCTGTAGCCTTAGGTTTATAATATTTCTTATAAATATCATTCACAATATACGCCGGCCCGGCATTTACAAATGCTGAAAAAGTAGACATAAATGCTGCTAATAAGCCTGCTAGTAAAAGCCCCTTTATTCCTACCGGAACATGGTTATTAATTACTTTTGGTAAGATTACTTCCAGATCATTCCCACTTAAATTTCCTGAAGCAAGCATCTCGGGAGCTACGAAGATCAACCCGATAATTACCACTGCTGCTATTAGTAGATAACGCGGAATAAATAATACCAAATTGGTAAAACCACTCATATACGCAGCTTCTTTTACAGTTCGTGTAGATAGAATTCTTTGCATATCATAACTGGGAGTAGGCCCCGCAACACTTGCAAAAAAACCCTTAAACAGCGTCATCCCGATAAAGGCACCAAACATTTTATATCCCTGTGTATCTATGAGTGCGTTAAAAGGTTCTTTTTTACCTTGCCAAAAACCATTAAGCTGACTCCCAAAGGAAAGGCTTTTCCAGGCTTCAGGAATAAGCTTGTTAATTTCTGCATCACTAAAACTCACAAAAGTATATCCTGCTACCAAAATTCCCGCCAGCACCATAATCCCATACTGCAAGACTTCAGTAGTCACTACAGAGAACATTCCGCCTTTAATCGTATAAATCGTGGTAAAGAAAATAATTAGTAGCGCATAGGATTGTTCAGAATTCAGCAAGTTCAATTCTGCAAAATTAAGCGAGAGATCCCAGGGAAGAATCACAGTCATAAACTTACCAACACCTTCAAAAAAATAGGCTATAAAACCTATGGATGCAATTACTGCGAAAATAGCCACAATAAGATGCGAAGCCCTACCTGCTTTATCGTCACCAAACCTTGTAAGAATCCATTCAGATCCTGTCATCACGCCAGATCTTCTAATCCATACAGCCAGGAACATCATCACAAAGATCTGGTTCCAAATGGGCCACATCCACATAAACATAAAACTCTTCACCCCATACAAAAAAAGAATTCCTACCATCCAGGCGGTGCCTGAAACATCAAACATACCCGAACCGTTGCTAAGACCTAAGTAATACCATTTGATGCTTTTACCCCCCAGAAAGTAAGAATCTAAACCTTTAGAAGCCTTCTTTGAAACCCAAATTCCAATAGAAACCGTAAGGAAGAGGTATAGCGCAATAATTAGAACATCTATTAGTTCCATTAATTTGTATTTGTGGTTACACCCCATTTTTTATTAGGCGCACTGCCCATCTCAAATACTAACTCTCCACCCGCTAAAAGTTGTTTATGGGAAATAGATGTGCTGTTGAAATTTTTACCATTTAAAGTAGCGGACTGGATATAGATATTTTCTTCGGAAACATTATTAGCTATAATTTTAAAATGCTTGCCGTTTCCTAAGTTAATAGTAGATTTCTCGAATATAGGGCTGCCAATTTCGTATTCAGCTGAAGCTGGATTAAAAGGGTATAAACCCATAGAGCTAAACACATACCAGGCAGACATTTGCCCGGCATCTTCATTACCACTCAAACCATCTGGTTGTGTACTGTATTGCGTTTTTAAAATTTCCCTCACCCAAAATTGGGTTCTCCATGGCTTTCCGGCCTTATTAAATAAATAAGCGATATGATGGCTGGGCTCATTCCCGTGAGCATATTGCCCAATTAAACCTGAGATATCGGCCGATACATTTTCCCCTGTTATTTCTGAACTTTCAGTAAACAGCTGCTCTAATTTTTGGGTGAATTTTTCTGAACCGCCGTGAAGATTTATAAAATTCTCCGGCTCATGCAAAACAAACCAGCTATGTTGCCAGGCATTGCCTTCGGTATAATCGGTATTTTCACGATGATTGGAAAATTTAGGATCAAAAGGACTATTCCAGGTTTCTCCGTCTTTAGACTTTCCGCGCATAAAGCCAGTTTCAACATCAAAGAGTTTTTTATAGGCTTTGGCTCTTGCAGAAAAATATTCGTAATCTTTATCTTTCCCTAAAGCTTTAGCCATTTGTGCAACGCACCAATCATTATAGGCATATTCCAGGGTAATTGTAACCGACTCGTCTAAAAGTTCGAAGGGTATATACCCGTACTCTTTATAATATTCTAAACCCCGCTCGTCTTGCATCATCGTATTTTTCATTGCGGCGTAGGCTTCTTCCACATCAAAACCTCGAATTCCTTTAAGATAAGCTTCAGTAATAACAGGAATAGAATGGTAACCGGTCATAGTGTTTGTCTCATTTCCGTAGAGCGTCCAAACCGGGAGAATCTTATTGGTTTTATAATATTCCAACATAGAATTTATAATATCTGAAACCCTATCAGGATGTGTTATGGTAAGTAGTGGTTGCTGAGCTCTAAAGGTATCCCAAAGGGATAAGGTAGAATACGCGGTATAATCTTCTGCGGTAATCAGGCTATCATTTTCCTTACGGAATTCTCCATTCTTGTCGCTAAAAGTAACCGGGGCGAGCTGGGTGTGATATAGCGCTGTGTAAAATATGGTTTTTAAAGAATCTACCGGAGTCTGAATCGTGATGTTTTCTAAAGAATTTTCCCAAACTGAATTTCCTTCTTCCTTTACTTCTTTAAATTGAAATTTTTGCTTATCGAGATTTTCCTTTGCATTCTTTATACTTACTGAAGATAAGGCTAATTTAACCTGGACTTCCCTGCCGGTAGCTTCATCAAAAAAGAACTGAGCAGAAGTTTTAGTCCCTTCAGCTGTTTTTCCTTCTATCTTTTTGCCTTCTGTAAATAAACTGTGGGAAATTATAGGTTTTGAAAATTCAGCAGTAAAAAACACTTTTTGGTTCTTAGCCCAACCTTTACTATGCCTGTAACCACTAATAGTTTTCCCATTCTCTATAACGATTTTTGTTTCAGTAGGGCTATCCCAGTTAATTGCGAAGCCCAGATCTAGCACTACAGATTGTGTATCAGCTTCAGTAAAAGTGTATTTTGAATAACCGGTGCGCAGGGAACTGGTAAGCTCTACATTTATCTGATGATCATCAAGAAAAACCTGGTAATAGCCGGGCTTTGATTCTTCATTTTCGTGGCTAAATTTAGATTTATACGGAATATCTTCCCTGCTTCTAACCTCAGTGGTTAAATCTATTTCACGGTTTACCGGCATAAAAAGTAAATCGGCTAAATCTCCGATTCCCGTTCCGCTTAGATGAAGATGCGAAAACCCGGCAATGATGTTATCAGAAATATGATAGCCAGAACACCAGTCCCAATCGCTAATTCCATTATCAGGGCTAAGTTGAATCATTCCAAATGGCACGGTTGCCCCTGGATAGGTATGCCCGTGGCCTCCTGTTCCAATAAACGGATCTACGTAAGAAGTCAATTCTCTATTTGAATCCTGATCGTTGATTTCTTTCTTATTCCGCTCTTTACAGGCGGCAATAGTTATCACAAGAACAAATAGTAGAATGGGGTATTTTCTAAACATGCTTCTTTCAATTTTTTTAGGCATAAAAAATAATACCTGTAGATATTTCATAAATATTTATATATTCAGCAACGCAAAAAATAATATTAGACAAACAACATTTAAGAAAAGCCGAATAGCTAAAATCTATCTTTTTCCTTCCAATGTCACTACGAAAACGTTTTAAACGAAGCTTTTTTTTAAATGAAAGATGGGGTTATCAAATATCCAGTTTACATCATGTGATTTTCTGGACTGTTTATTTCATTTTTAACACTCTAAGGTGGGGTAGTTATTATGGAGATTATCTCTATTCTCTAAAGGCAAATTTATTGGGTTTCCCAATACATATGGCCTTGTGCTATTTTACAATTTACCTGCTTATCCCAAGGTTTATCTACAAAAGGAAATTCTTTTGGTTTATTTTCTGTTTAATAGCTGCTATCTTCTTAATGGTAATTCTTAAATACGAACTTACTTATCTTTTAATAAGTAATAATGTATGGCCAGAAGGACCGGAAGAAACCTCAAATCTTAGCTTTAATTATATAATGGTAATGATGCTGGGGGAGCTCTATGTTATCTCGTTTGTTACTGCTATTAAAATCACCATAGACTGGATGAGCGAGAATAAAAGAGCTGCAAAACTTGAAAAAACCCAGCTTGAAACTGAATTAAGGTTTTTGCGCTCACAAATATCTCCACACTTCTTCTTCAATACTTTAAATAATATTTATTCGCTTAGCCTCAGCAAATCGAATAAAACCCCAGAAACCATATTAAAACTTTCTGAGTTAATGCGGTATTTGCTGTATGAAACCAAACCGAATCTGCAAAGCTTAAAAAAAGAGATAAAATGTATTAAAAACTATTTGGATCTAGAAAGAATTAGATATGGTGAAAATTTAAGTATACAACTAAAGGTTGAAGGTTCTACAAAAAACAAGAAGTTACCTCCAATGTTACTAATTCCTTTTGTGGAGAATGCATTTAAACATGGAGCTAACAAAAGCAATAAAGAAATCGTTATCCAGATAGATCTTATTATTGAAGATGATATTTTGTACTTTCGAACCTGTAATAGTCTTCCCAATCCCGAAGAAATAACATCTATCTCTCCAAAAGATTTAGAGCTACAAGCGGGAGGTATTGGAATTGCAAACGTAAAAAAGCGCCTAAGATTAGGTTATAATAAGGATGACTATAACCTGAAAATTATCAGGAAAGAAACTGAGTTTTTGGTTGACCTAAAGTTAAAATTGAAATGATGCTGAAATGTGTAATTATAGATGATGAGCCCTTAGCGGTAGATGTAATTAAAAACTATATCTCCCAAATTAAAGGCCTGGAAATAATGGCAAGTTTTAATAGCGCTTTAGACAGCCTGGAATTTCTGCAGGAAAATGAGGTAGACCTTATGTTTTTAGACATAAACATGCCTGTTCTAGACGGTTACAGTTTCCTAAAAAGTTTAAGCAATAAGCCCCAGGTAATTATTACCACGGCGCACGAAGAATACGCCGTTAAAGGCTATGAACTTGAAATCCTGGATTATCTTGTAAAACCCATCCCCTTTCCCCGGTTTCTAAAAGCAGTTAATAAAGCTATAAAAAATTGCGAAGAAAATAAAGGCGAAAACGATGACTGGAAAGGCAAACATCTTTTTTTAAAAATCAACAAAAAAAAGATGAAAAAGGTTTACTTAAATGATATTCTGTTAGTGGAAAGTCTAAAAGATTATATCAAGGTAATTACGCCTAACAAGAATTATATTATTCATCAAACCTTAAGCAGTTTCACCGAAAGTTTGCCCTCCAATAGATTTATAAGGATACATAGATCTTATACCGTTTCTCTCGATAAAATTGAAGCCCTAGAAGGCAACAGCCTGGAAATTAACGGTAAAAGATATGTTATTGGCCGTAGTTATTTATCACAAGTAAAAGATATTATCCTAGAAGACTAGTCGTCTTGCATTTTTCGTGTTTTCAGGAAATACTTAGGATTAACACCATATTTCTCTTTAAAGATCTTTGAGAAATAACTACGGTTATTCAAACCTATTGAAGTAACAATTTCAGAAATATTCTTTTCGGTGGTCATTAGCATTTCTTTGGCGGCCTCCAGCTTTTTATGCTGCATATATTTATTCACGGTAAGATCGTAAACATACTTAAAGCCTTCCTGAAGTTTATTCACGTTAGTACCGGCTTCTTTTGCCAAAGCTTCTACCGTTAAGTTACTTCCTAAATCTCCCTGAATGCGTTTTACTACATAATCTACCTTTTCAATATCAGACTGTCTAAGTATCTGCGGAAGTTTATCGCCGTCCTCATCATCTTCATATTGGGAAATTTGAATTACAAGCATTTGAAAAGTTTTAGCTTCCAGATATAACGAACGTAAAAACCCGGAAAATTCCTTAGTATTAATCTCGTTCATAATATCGGCTGCTTTGATGCTATAATTTCCCTGGTAAAAAAACTGCCTCTCTGCCACCGCATCTTGAAATAACTCTTTTAAGGTAGGTTCAAGGTCCTGAAAATCGTAGTTACGCCTATGAGCAAAAATCGACCTAATAATTTCTAAACTGGAAACGTGAGTAGCTTCATTGGCTTTAAAATAAAGTACGTGGCCATTATACCCACTACTGGATACAATTATATTTTGGTAAGCTTTTATTTCATTTACTTTCTCAGAATCCTGAAAAGAATGTCCGGTAGTCCCGGCTGAGCAAAAAATAAATTTTAGCGGATGTACGGTATTAAGTGCGAAATGAATTTCTACATCCTCATAAAACTTGCAGTTGTAAGTGATAAATCCCATGCCAGAATCAAAGCTGATTCCCCTAATATACCCTTCCCCAATATGTTCCGGCAGCTCTATAGTATGCTCTCCACTTCCGTTTTGAATCGGGGCATCTAGACTTTCAGAAATATCTTGAATAATTTCCTCTACCGGTAAAGTTTTTACATCTATCCTCATAAACCTAATTCTTAGGGAAGCCCCTGTAAATCATTTTCTTATTCTTTAGCATTCTTGTTAATTCCGTGATTATCAGCAAAATTAACGTGTAATCATTAATGTAAAGATAAAACACTTAGCAAACATACAATTAAAAGTCATTATCATTTTCATTTTAGATCCACGTTAAGATGATATATATCACACATTCAGTACATATTATAAAGAGCTTAAAATAAGCAATTGCAACCAAAAGCAAATTATATGCAGTAACTTTTATTTGAATAGCGGCAAGTAAAACAAATTAAGAATCAGATATTTACATCTTAATAATCACGCCCTTGCCTATCTTGGCCAGGTCCTAAATACCAACCAACTATGGATCTCATTTATATATTTTTGGGCTTAGAAATTCTGGCTATTCTTGCAGTTTCCGTGTTTTTTGTAAAAAAATTTATTAAAACCCTTAGGAGAAAGTAATTTCTATTTCCACCATTTTACCATTCTCTATTTCTAGAAATTTTCAGCTTTAGAATTCTCAAAGCGAAATTTAATACCTGCCATTTCCCTTAAAATTGATTGGTCGCGTAAGTATTAATAGATATTTTAGACCAAAATAACTAAAAACCTATCAACTGCTATGGCTAAGACCTATTACAATCCCGATGATCTAAGAAAATTTGGCAAAATAACCGAGTGGAGCGAAGAATTAGGAAATAAATTTTTTGATTACTACGGAAAAGTTTTCGAAGAAGGCGCACTTTCTGCCCGGGAAAAATCGCTTATAGCGCTTGCCGTATCCCACGTTGTTAAATGCCCCTATTGCATTGATGCTTATACTAAAGACGGTTTGCAAAGAGGAATTACCAAAGAAGAAATGATGGAAGCCGTTCACGCCGGTGCCGCTATTGAAAGTGGAGCAACTCTTGTTCACGGGGTACAAATGATGAATAAATATGATAAATTGAGTATGTAAGGTTTCATCTAACTATCTTAACCCTACAAATCATTTTCCCTGAAACAGCACAAAAAGTAATTTTTGCATGGCTTTATTAAAATCTTTATCGGCTAGAAAAAACGATCTTTCAAAACCCGAAAACCAACTTGCCTTTTTAAGCAACGGAATTTTTAGAGAGGGAGAACTTCCTCTTTTTAAAGATAAAATTGCCGAAACCGGTAATTATCCGTTAAAACCTAAAACACTGGAAATCCTTCAGCTTAATTTAGGATATATGTGCAATCAGGTTTGCTCTCACTGCCACGTAGACGCCGGGCCAGATCGTAAAGAGATTATGACCAAAGAGACCATGCAACAATGCCTGGAAGTGATTAAAACTACAAAAGCCCACACCTTAGACCTCACTGGTGGCGCACCAGAAATGAATCCCAATTTTAGATGGTTTGTAGAAGAAGCATCAAAAGCAGGAATCAAAGATTTTATTGTTCGCTCTAACCTCACCATTATTCTGGCTAATAAAAAGTATCACGACCTTCCGGAATTTTTCAAAAAATACAACGTACATATCATTTCCTCCCTTCCGTTTTACAAGAGGGAAAAAACCGATAAACAACGTGGCAGCGGAGTTTTTGATAAATCTATAAAAGCTTTGCAAATGCTAAATAAAGTAGGGTACGCGCAGCCAGGAACGAATTTAAAACTGGATTTAGCCTATAATCCTGCCGGCGCATTTCTTCCCACCAATCAGGAAGCTATGGAGCACGACTTTAAAACAGCATTAAAAGAAGATTTTGACATAGATTTTGATCATCTTTTCGCAATTACCAATTTACCAATTAGTCGGTTTCTCGAGTATTTAATCGCTTCAGAAAATTATGAAGATTATATGTACGAACTGGTAAATGCCTACAATCCCGCTGCGGTTAAAAACGTGATGTGTACCAATACTATTTCGATAAGTTGGGACGGCTGGCTTTATGATTGTGATTTTAACCAGATGCTGGATTTAAAAGTAGCCTCGACGGTAAAGCATATTAGCGATTATAACGAAGACCTTTTAAACAATCGTAACATTCTTATTTCCCAACACTGCTATGGCTGCACCGCAGGGGCCGGAAGTAGTTGCCAGGGCTCTGTCGCTTAATTTTTTAACTAAGAATTTTCAGTTTTGAAACCTACTGATACTTTATTAATGATTTTTACCAAAAATCCTGAATTAGGGAAGGTAAAAACCCGTTTGGCAAAATCTATCGGAGATAAAGCCGCGCTTAATATTTATAAGTTCCTGCTTTCTCATACGGTTTCGGTCACTAAAAACCTTAAGGTAGAAAAAAGAGTGTATTATTCTGATAAGATTCCGGAAAACGACCTTTGGCCTTCTGAAGCATTCAGTAAAAAACTACAGTTTGGCGGAAACTTAGGTGAAAAGATGAAAAATGCATTTTCCGAAGCTTTCCAAAGCGATTATAAGCGGGTAATTATTATTGGTAGTGATTTGCTGGATTTGTCACAACAAGATCTGGAAAATGCCTTTTTAGAGTTAGAAAAGAATGATGTAGTAATAGGCCCGGCAGAAGATGGCGGTTATTATTTATTAGGAATGAAATCCTTAAATTCGGAAGTATTTAAAAATAAAGCCTGGAGCACAAGTTCTGTGCTATCGCACACTCTAAAAGATTTAGAAGGCAAAAAAATAAAAATCCTGGAAACTCGAAACGATATAGATGAAATTCAGGATATTGAAGAAAACAGCATTTTAAAAAAATTCATAGAATCAAGAACCCTGGGGCAATCCCACGAGAGGTGAACGGGAAAACTATTCTATAATTTCGAGGCAAGCCCACCTGAATGATTCGGACAGGCCTCAGACAAAATAAACCCTCAAAGTGGAATAAAATTATGATAAAAAAATTAAACGAAACTACAGATTACCTTATTTCCAAAGGTTTCGATACACCTGAAATAGGAATTATTCTGGGCACCGGATTAGGCAATCTGGTAGATGACATAAAGATTGAAGCTGAAGTTAGTTACAATCATATCCCTCATTTTCCCACGGCAACGGTAGAATTTCATAAGGGGAAACTCATTTTTGGAACTTTGGAAGAAAAAAAAGTGATGGTCATGCAGGGACGTTTTCATTTTTACGAAGGTTACAGCCTTAGTGAAGTGACTTATCCAGTTCGGGTTATGGAAAAACTGGGCGTAAAAAAATTACTGGTAAGCAATGCTTCGGGATCCATCAACCTCGATTATAAAAAAGGAGAATTAATGCTTATCGACGATCATATTAATCTGTTGGGAGACTCCCCGCTCGCATTCGCTGGTGTCGAAAAATTAGGCGAACGCTTTGTAGATATGAGCCGGCCCTACGATACGGAAATCAATGAAATCCTCCAGGAGTCAGCCAAAAAAAATAATATTATCTTACATAAAGGTGTCTACGCTTCAGTACTGGGACCTCAACTGGAAACCCGTGCAGAATACAGAATGTTAAAGATTTTTGGTGCCGATGCGGTGGGAATGAGCACTGTACCGGAGGTGATTGTAGCCAATCAGTTAGGGCTCCCGGTTTCGGCCATATCTGTGATTACAGATGAAGGTGACCCCGATAATCTGAAACCTGTAGATATCAGTGAAATTATCGCGATGGCCGCAAAAGCAGAACCAAATATGATTAAGCTTTTCAAGGAAGTTGTAAAGTCTATTTAAGCAGATATGGAACACATCACTATCATAGGTAATGGAATTGCTGGAATTACCTGTGCGCGGCATATCAGGAAGAATTCCGACGCAAAAATTACTGTGATTTCTGCCGAAAGCGAGTATTTCTTTTCCCGCACTGCCCTAATGTATGTGTATATGGGCCATATGAAATGGAACCATTTAAAACCTTACGAAGACTGGTTTTGGGAAAAAAACCGCATTAAACTAAAAAAAGCCTGGGTTGATAAAATAGATTTTAAAGAAAAAACACTTCATTTCTCTTCCGAAGAAACTATGGATTACGATAAACTGGTATTGGCAACAGGTTCGGTTTATAATAAATTCGGTTGGGAAGGCCAGGATTTAAAAGGCGTACAGGGACTGGTTTCTAAACAAGATTTGGAACTGCTGGAAGAAAACACCCAAAACTGTAAAAGAGCCGTAATTATTGGCGGTGGACTAATAGGTGTGGAACTCGCCGAAATGCTTAAAACCCGAAATATCGATGTCACTTTTCTAATTCGTGAAGAAGCTTTCTGGCACAATATGTTACCGCTGCAGGATGCCAAAATGATTTCGGAACATATCAAATCTCACGGCGTAGACCTTCGGCACGAGACAGAACTCGATAAAATTATTGGCGATGAAAATAGGAGGGTAAAATCTGTTATCACAAATTCCGGAGAAAAAATCGAATGCCAGCTGGTGGGGCTTTGCACCGGCGTTAGACCTAATATAGACTTTCTAAAAAATTCTGAATTAGAAACCGATAAAGGAATTTTAGTAGACGAATTTCTGCAAACCAACATAGAAGATGTTTACGCGATTGGCGATTGCGCACAACTGAAGCAACCTCCGGCACATCGAAGACCTATTGAAGCAGTTTGGTATGCAGGCAGGATGATGGGCGAAACCCTTGCCCAAACCTTAACCGGAAATGCGATGAAATACAAACCGGGCAACTGGTTTAATTCGGCTAAATTCTTTGATATTGAATACCAGACTTACGGGCAGGTTTCAGCAAAACCAGGTGAGAATGAAATGCATTTTCACTGGCAGCACCAAGACAATTCAAAAGCCATCACCATCGCTTTTGAACCAAATTCCAATAAGTTCCTAGGAATAAACACTTTAGGAATTAGGATGCGCCACCCGGTTTTTGATCATTGGCTTAATGAAGACCGAAAAATAGATCACGTGCTTGCCAATCTCAAACAAGCCAATTTTGACCCAGAGTTTTACACTCACTACGAAAAGGAGATTTTTAAAAGTTTTAAAGAGAATTTACAGAAGTTTTGATTGAATATGCAGTTTTAAAAATTTAGAATTACTTGAAAAATATACCTACAAGGTCGCAAAGACCTTGCAGGAAAGCAAGGAGCTCCTGCAAGGTTTTCAAAACCTTGTAGGTGTGAAAATCAAAATATATGAGCAAACTAGAACACAATATGTCCCTCACGGGAGAGGCACCGGCAAAACTTTCTACCACGCAAAAACTTGCCAGCGGTATCGGCTTACTTGGTTTATTTATTCTGGTACTTGCCCTGGCGAATGTAAATTTCCCGAATAAAACCTTGTTTTTAAGTCTGTCTTTAGGCTTAATCGCGATGGGAACAGTGATTTTTGCAAACGATCTCTATTTAGGGAAACACGAAGGAATAAAAAATGATGGGGTTTGGTTTAAATCGCTTACCGGCCGCGGATTTTGGGCCTGGATTCTGGGAATTACCCTAACGCTTTTTTATATAGTCTTATATTGGTATCCGCAATATTTAGGCTTGAATGCCGATGGCGCCAATACAGGAATCGTCTCTTTATTCGATCCTTTAAGCCACCTTATTAGCGGAAATCCAGCCAGCCAGTGGTTTGTTTACGGAACGCTTTACACTTTGGCCATTCTTATTTTTGGCTATAAATTTATCCTGAAATATCGGAATAATCGTTACGAGATAATTCGTACATTTTCGGTTATGTTCTTTCAATTGGGTTTCGCATTTCTAATCCCGGAAATTTTAATTCGGCTTAACCAACCATATTACAATCCTGCCAATATCTGGCCGCTTAACTACGATCTGTTTACCGATTATAAGATAAACGAATTCCTTTCTGCAGGGAATATTGGGGTAATTATGCTGGCTTTTGGATTGATTTCGATTTTTGTGATCACCCCCATATTAACTTATAAATACGGAAAACGCTGGTATTGCAGCTGGGTTTGTGGCTGCGGCGGACTCGCAGAAACCGCCGGAGATCCTTACCGACATCTTTCGAATAAATCACAATATGCCTGGAAGATTGAGCGCTGGGTAATTCACAGCGTCTTGGTCTTTGTTACGGTAATGACGATCGCGGTTTTATATTCCTTTTTAGGCGATAGTGCTAATGATTTCTGGCTAACCAAAGATCTGTTTCTCTGGGGAACTGCCGGTTTTCTCACTTTGCTTTTCGCCGTAATTATGATTTTTAAACGCAAAGAATTGGCTAAAGATGCTAAATATGGTGCCATTGGTTATTTGGTGATAATTTTGACTATCATTGGTATTAATTATTTAAGCGGAAACGGGAATATTTTCTTCTTTGCCGGTTACCAACTGCGGGAATGGTATGGCTTTTTGATTGGTGCTGTATTTTCCGGGGTAATTGGAGTTGGATTTTACCCGATTTTTGGTAGCAGGGTTTGGTGCCGATACGGTTGCCCTATGGCGGCAGTTTTAGGAATGCAGCAACGACTTTTTTCAAAGTTTAGAATTACTACTAACGGCGGACAATGTATCTCTTGCGGAAATTGCTCTACGTATTGCGAAATGGGTATCGATGTTCGCGCCTATGCCCAAAGAGGTGAAAACATTGTTCGTTCCAGTTGTGTTGGCTGCGGAATCTGCTCGGCTGTCTGTCCTCGTGGCGTACTAAAACTTGAAAATGATAATTTAGGCGGAAGAATAAATTCTGAAGAAGTTCTTTTAGGAAATGATGTTGATTTAATGGATTTGGTAAACCAGAAATCGAAGTAATGCCGCAAAAAAATCACGAAACTCAGGGAAAAACTACGAAAGATGAGTCAGAAATTTACTCCCTAAATGAGTCTAAGCTTGACGGAATTAAGGTAAAAGTTATTATTCCGGCTTATAACGAAGAAGAATCCATTGCCAAAGTGATTGCTGAAATTCCTAAGATTGTTCAGGAAATAATAGTGGTAAGCAACAATTCTACCGATGCTACTGAAGAAAACGCTCTAAATGCCGGTGCAACCGTGCTTCAGGAAAATCAAAAAGGTTATGGTTATGCCTGTTTAAAGGGTATAGACTATATCTCAAAACAATCAACAACACCCGACATTATTGTCTTTCTCGATGGCGATTACAGCGATTTTCCTTCTGAATTAACCAAAATTATTGCGCCAATTATTGAAGAAAACAAAGACCTGGTGATTGGTACCCGGGTAAAAAAATGGCGTGAAAAAGGCTCAATGACTTTTCCGCAGATATTTGGGAATTGGCTGGCAACTTCTCTTATGAAATTATTCTTTAACGCCCGCTTTACCGATCTCGGTCCGTTTAGGGCGATTAAATACAATAAGTTGCTGGAACTTGAAATGCAGGACAAAACCTACGGCTGGACGATAGAAATGCAATTAAAAGTCTTAAAAAAAGGGTTTTCTTACACCGAGGTTCCCGTACATTATAAGAACAGGATTGGCACTTCAAAAGTTTCGGGCACGGTGAAAGGTGCTATCTTTGCAGGAATCAAAATCCTTGGATGGATTTTTAAATACAGTTTTAAGTAATGGATTTCGCCATTATCATCATATATACGCTTGCCCTGCTGCTCATTTTCTTTTATAGTATTTCGCAGCTTCAGTTGTTATTGAATTATCTCAAGGCAAAAAAAGAGGTGGATATCTCGGAAAAATTTAATCTAGATAATATATCTGAAATTCCTTTTGTAACCATCCAACTTCCACTTTACAACGAACTTTATGTGGTGGAACGTCTGCTGAAAAACATTGCAAAAATTGATTATCCCGGGGAAAAACTGGAAATACAAGTTCTGGATGATTCTACCGATGAATCAGTTGAAAAAATTGAAATATTAGTAGCTCAACTCCAAAAAAACGGACTTGATATAAAGCACATTACCCGCAAAGATCGTAGCGGCTTTAAGGCAGGTGCTTTAAAAGAAGGTTTAAAAATCGCTAAAGGGGAGTTAATAGCGATTTTTGATTCCGATTTTTTACCCAAGCAAGACTGGCTACTGCAAACTGTTCCCTACTTCAAGGATCCTGAAATAGGCGTGGTGCAAACCCGCTGGGGACATATAAACCGAAATTATTCCCTGCTTACCAAAATTCAGGCATTCGCTTTGGACTTTCATTTTATCCTGGAACAGACCGGCCGTAATTTTGGACGGCATTTTATCAACTTTAATGGTACAGCCGGAATATGGAGAAAGGAATGCATTTTGGATTCAGGAAATTGGAGCGGAGACACCTTAACCGAAGATCTGGACCTAAGTTACCGAGCGCAACTCAAAAAATGGAAGTTTAAATACCTGGAAGATGTAGAAACCCCGGCCGAATTACCGGTGGCGATAAGTGCAGCCCGCTCCCAGCAATTTCGATGGAATAAAGGCGCTGCAGAGAATTTCAGAAAGAATTTCAAAAAGCTCGTTAAAGATAAATCGGTTTCTCTTAGCACTAAATTTCACGCGTTTTTTCATCTTTTAAATTCCAGTATGTTTTTGGTGATCTTGGTTTTGGCGGTGCTAAGTATTCCTGTGTTGTTTATTAAAAATAATAATCCACAGTTTAATTGGTATTTTAACCTGGTGGCTTTCTTTTTGGTAAGCACGGTTATTTTTCTTTTCTGCTATTACGCTGCTTATGCAAAGATTCATGGGAAAAGCTTTAAAAGTTTCCTGAACTTTATCGGGATGTTTTTTACGTTTTTTTCGGTAGCTATGGGATTTTCGGTTCATAATTCCCTGGCGGTTTTGGAAGGGCATTTCGGGAAAAAATCGGCGTTTATAAGAACGCCGAAATTCAATGTGGATTCCCTAAAAGATTCCTGGAAAAATAATATTTATATTCAGCAGAAATTTTCATTAAGCATTGGGGTTGAATTCGCTTTGTGGCTGTATTTTGGTTTCGGCCTCTATAGCGCTTTTATGCTGAATGATTTTAGTCTTGCCATTTTTCATCTGATGCTTTTTATAGGCTTTGGGTTTGTGGTTTTTAGGTCGGTTAGAATTTAAAAGGCTAAATAGATTAAATTCAAAATTGTTGTCATCGTCATCCTGAACTCGTTTCAGGATCTAACAAGATTTGAATATCCACATCATAGATCCTGAAATAAATTACCATTGACGTATTTTTCAAGTTGCTGTTTTATAGCTGATTACCATGTTCATTTCTTTTGCCATTTTGAATAAGCTTTTTTGTTTATTAAGTAGTATTTTTTCTTGGTAAGCTT
>NZ_JAIQZB010000027.1 GCF_020164555.1 Salegentibacter lacus
ATAATAGCTATTGACTAGCTTACGCATTTCTGTGGCAATTGAAGATCGGGTCATTTTGATTATATTTAGACCGCTAAATTATAATCTAGAAAGGTTTCTGAAAAGATGCACTTAGACGGATGCATACATTGTAAGCGGCAACAATGTTTCTGATACCTTTGGAAATATGGATCTGGGATTGTCTTATTATTATATGGATTTCTATGCTCATCTTGCGGCTAAGAATTTAATTTCTGTAAACCGTGAACTTTTCTATTCGGCAGCTGTTCCTAGCAATCAACGTAAATATCTATTCTCTACCGGATATGTTTTTGCTAATAATAGCGATTGGAGTTATGAACCCTCGATTTTATATCAACTTAGGGAAGCTACAAATGAGATGAATATTGATTTGAATATGAAAGTTTACCGAACCGTTAATTTTGGTCAATTATGGGGCGGGCTTTCTTACCGAAACAGTTTTGAAGGTGCCGAATATACCAGTGATGGGAATGAAATTAAAAGTCAGCAGCTGCGGTATATTACTCCTTTTGTTGGTTTAGACTACAAAAACTTTATGTTTGGCTATACTTTTAGTTACCAGTTTAACTCTGTGGTTTTGAGTAATAATGGTTTCCATCAAATCACTATTGGATACGATTTTGGGAAGAGTAGAGGACGCTGGAACTGCAAATGCCCTGCCGTTAATTAGAAATCCAAATAAGATACTTTATAGCCATTTTGAACAGCTTCAGTTAAGTTCTCCAGAACTTTTGGATCAGTGTTGCTGATAAATTCCGGGATAGGTTTTTGATATGTTGTATCCGTCCGTAATAAATTATTTTTATTTAAAATAGATTTGGTTTGTCTCGCAACCGCTTCTCCAGAATCTATAATCACCACATCTTTAGATAATAATTCTTCAAGAATGGGAATGAGGTAAGGGTAGTGACTGCAACCTAGAACCAGGTAGTCTATTTTATTCACTAAAAAAGGTTCAAGTAATTTAAGCAAAAGGCTTCTCATTTGGGGAGAATCTAACTCCCCGGCTTCAATAAGCTCTACCAGCCCACGACCTTCTACTTCAACTACATTTATGTTTCTGGCATAAAAATCTGAAGTTTGAGAAAATAGGGTACTGGTTAAAGTACCTCGGGTAGCGAGAATTCCTATGGTCTTGGTTTTAGTATTTAAAGCTGCGGGTTTAATTGCAGGTTCAATCCCAATAAAAGGAATAGCATATTCATTTCGAAGGTCTTTAATTGCATTTGTAGTAGCGGTATTACAGGCAACCACAATAATTTTCGCGCCCATATCCAGCAACTTTTCAGTGTTTTTTCGGCTTAAACTTTTAATTTCTTCAATGGGTTTTTCACCGTATGGAGCATTCTTACTATCGGCGAGATAGATGGTTTTTTCGTTGGGAAGTAACCCGTGGATCTCCTTCCATATGGAAGTTCCACCTACACCAGAATCAAAAATACCTATGGGTTGCGAATTGCTCATTGGTACAAAAATAAAAACTGCGCCTGGAAAGGGCGCAGTTTTTAATCTTTATTTATGTATTGGGTAATATTACATTCCCAATTCAGCTTTTACATCAGTCATAAGATCTTTACCGTCGGCAAGAATTACTCCTGTTCCTGTAGTAGAATCAAGTACATAATCAAATCCTTGTTCTCTGGCTACTTTTTGGATAGCTTCACGAGCTTTTTCAATTACTGGTCTAATTAGATCGTTTTCTTTTTTCTGAAGTTCCTGTCTCGCTCTCTGGCTATGCTCCTGGATTCTTCTTTCAGTTGCCTGAAGTTCACTCGCTCTTTTTGCGTTTTCTTCTTCAGTTACTGTTTCAGCTTCAGATTGGTAACGTTGCATGGTGTTTTGAGCCTCAGTAAGCATATCTTTAATCTCGGCATCATAAGTTTTCTCTAACTTTTCAAGTTGAGACATCGCATCTTTATAAGCAGGCATAGTTTCTACTAGCTCCTGGGTTGCAATGTGTGCAACTTTACTCTGTGCGTTTGTAAATGCTGTAGCTCCTATGGTTAATGCAAGGGCTATAAAAAGTGTTCTGAATTGTTTCATTTTAATTGATATTAATTGTTTAATTATTAAGGTTTAAAATTATTTAGTTTATTGTGTCTTTTCTTGCTCGAGCCGCTTGTATAGAATCTCTTTTTTCTTGTCTTTCTTTTAAAATTCTTTCCCGGCGTTCTTCAAAAGCTTTTTGTCTTGCGTCTTTAATAGAGTCCTGTTTTTTTCTTCGTTCTTCTATTAAGGCTTCCCGCTCGTTTTTACGGTCCTGAATTGCTTCTTCTCGTTCGCTTAATTCTTCATCTTCTTCAAGCGTTCGGGCTTCTGCCTTTTCAAGTTCTCTTTCTTCCTGTTTTGTTTCAATCTGTTTCCGGTTAGAAGCTCTGTTAATACTTCTTAGAACCTGGTCACTTAGATCAAATCGTTTCTTGGCAAAAAGCATACCTGATTCTGAATTCCTGTCAAAAATAAAATCGAAATCCCTGGTTTCGCCTATTTCCTGTAATGCGGTAAAAACCTGATCCTGGATTGGCTTTATTAATTGCCTCTTCTGAATCATATAATCACCTTTCGGGCCAAAACGCTTTTGCTCATAATTTGTAGCCTGTTCTTGCTGGTATGCGATCTCTTCTTCCCGTTCTTCAATTAGTTCTGGAGTAAGCAGTGCGCGTTCATTTTGCAGGCTGGTTTTCATTTCACTAATTTCTTTCCGCTTCTGCTCAATTTCGTTTTGCCATTCTTTAACTCGCTGGTCTAATTGAGTTGAAGCTTGCTGATATTCGGGAACATTTTCAAGGATATACTCCATATCCACAAAGCCTATGTTGATTGGTTTTTGAGCGCTTGCTCCGAATCCAATTAAAATAAAAAGTGTGAATAAAAATGTTCTTTTAAGCATACCTAAATCGAATATAGAAAATATCGTGCCAAATTAAAATTGTTGTCCGATAATGAAATGTGTTTCCCATCCATTAGCTCCGGGTTGTCCACCAATTGGATCAAACCCATAACCGAAGTCAATACCAAGTAAACCAAAGGCTGGCATAAAGATTCTTAAACCTGCACCGGCCGATCTATTCACCTGGAAAGGATTGAAATCCCTGAAATTATCGTAAGATGCACCCGCTTCTAAGAAGGTAAGTGCATAAATAGATGCAGAAGGTTTTAAAGTAATAGGATATCTAAGTTCTAAAGAATATTTGTTGTAAATGGTCGCACCATCATCATTAACTCCCGCTGGGCGGTCTAAAGGCACTACAGATTGGTTTGGGTAACCTCTTAACTGTACAGTTTCTCTCCCATCTAAACTAAACGCTCCAAGGCCATCACCACCAAGAAAGAATCTTTCGAAAGGAGGAACGCCACGGTCGCTGTTATAAGCTCCAAGGAAACCATATTCAGCATTGGTTCTTAATACAAGTTTGTCGTAGATTTGGGTAAACCACTCTCCACTAAATTTAACTTTATAGAATTCTAGCCAGTTAAATTTTTTCTGATCTATTAGACGTTGGTCTCCCACTGCATTTTCAGGAGTTACTCTATTGCCTTGTTGGTCTATAAGATTCCCATTGTCATCTTCCAGTTGAAACTCTCTTTGTTCGTCTAGATTGGCATAATCTACACCATTCCATAAAGAATAAGGAGGGGTGAATTTTGCCGTAAGTTTAAATTTAGAACCTCCCATTGGGAAAATTGGGTTCACGTATGTATTATCTCTGGTAAGCCCAAAAGTATAGGTAAAGTTGTTAGAGTGGCCATCACCAAAAGTAAATAAGCCTGTGTTGTAATTATTTAAGTTATAACGTTGAAAACCTAAAGAGTGAGATACCGTCATATAAGGATCGGGTACCGTTAAACGTTTTGCTAAACCTACATTTACTCCAAGAATATCAAAACTCCTGCTTCTATCTGCCTGGCGATTTATATAATCGAATAAAAACTGCCTTGTATAAGAGAAAGAAGTTTGAAGGCTTACCGGTTTTTTGCCTCCTAACCAGGGCTCCTGAAAGGATAGGCTATAAGTTTGGTAGAACGTACTGGCTTGTGCTCTTAAAGAAAGGGTTTGCCCGTCTCCCATTGGTACCGGTTTATAGGCTTCTTTATCAAAAATTCCCGATAAAGAGAAGTTGTTGAAAGAAAGTCCCAAAGTACCAATGAAGCCACCACCACCGTAACCACCTTGTAGTTCTATTTGGCTAGCGCCTGCTTCTACAACCGAGTATTCAAGATCTAAGGTACCTGCCTGTGGATCTGGATCAACAAATTTTGGTTCAAGTTGCTCTGCATCAAAGAAACCTAATTGACCAAGCTCCCTAACAGTATTTACAACATCTTCCTGGCTGTATTTTTGTCCTGGTTTTGTTCTTAATTCACGATAGATTACGTGATCTTTTGTCTTATCATTTCCGGTTACGCTAATATTATTGAAATATGCTTCTTTACCTTCTACAATTCGTATTTCAAAATCTATCGTATCATTATAAACGTTAGTTTCTACGAGGTTGATGTTAGAAAATAAATAACCATTGTTTTTATATAAGTTAGAAAGATCTTCCCCGTCCGGTTTGGTTTCATCGGCAATTCGCTCGTCCAAAAGAACTCCATTATAAACATCGCCTTTATTTATTCCTAAAGCACGTTGTAATTGAGCATCTGTATAAACCGAATTTCCAAGATAATCTATGTTACCTATGTAATATTGATCTCCTTCTTCTACTTTAAGGTTTAAAGCTATGGTTTTATCATCAACCTCTACAAGAGAATCTGTTACAATCCTGGCATCTCGATAACCGCTTTCTTTATACTTATCTATAATATTTTCTTTGTCTTCCCGGTAATCTGCCCTAACAAATTTTGATCTTTTCCAGAAGCGGATAAAATTCTTTTGCTTGGTGTTTTTCATTGCCCTTTTAAGTTTAGCATCAGAGAATTTTTCATTTCCGCTAAAGTTTATATCGGCAATTTTTACACGGTCACCCTGATCTATATCTATAAGCATATTTACCAGGTTAGTGTTAGCCGTGGTATCGGTAACTTCGCTGGTGCTTATTTTTGCATTAGCATTAAAATATCCTTCTTTACGATATTTACTTTCAATGTAATTTTTGGTAGTAGTGATAAGGTTTTCAGAAACTTTAGCACCTGCTCTCAACTTATTTTCCTTAATAATTTCTTCTTGTTCACGTTTTTTGAGACCGGTAACCTGAATTTTATTAAGTTTTGGAACTTCCTGAATTTCAATTTCAAGATCGGCTATATTGCCGTCGCGAACATTAGTGATGTAAAAATTGATATCGCTAAATTGATCAATATCCCATAGTTTATTGATCACGCTACTAATTTTGTCTCCGGGAATATAAATTTCCTCCCCTTTTTTAAGTCCGGTATAGGCAATCACGGTTTGCTCGTTAAAACTAACGGTCCCCGTAACTTTTATATCTCCAATTATATACTTTTTGCCATCTGCTAATGGTAAGCCCTGAGCTTGTGAAGAAATGCTAAAAATTAAACTGCATGCTACTGCCAGAAGGGTAAATACTTTCTTCGCCATGAATGCGCTAACTGAGTTGCTCACTGGTTTTTCCAAATCGTCGTTCTCTATTTTGATAATTGTAAATGGCTTCAAAAAGATTTTCTTTTCTAAAATCTGGCCACAAAATTTTTGTAAAATATAATTCGGCATAAGCAATTTGCCATAAAAGGAAGTTGCTTATGCGTTGTTCTCCGCTGGTTCTGATTAATAAATCTACCTCCGGAAAATTTCGGGTGTAAAGATGCTTATTTATAACCGATTCATCAATAGCATCGGCGCTTATTTCATTATTTTTAACTTTCAGGCTAATTTCCTTTATCGCAGAGGTTAACTCTTCCCGCGAACCGTAACTAAGTGCAAGATTAAGCACCATACGATTGTTGGTTTTAGTTTTCTCTATAACTTCGTGAAGTTCTCTAAAGACTTTTTTAGGAAGAGTGTTTAAATTTCCTATGGCATTTAATCTAATATTATTATCCTGAAGGGTTTTAATTTCCTTTCTTAAAGAAGAAACCAATAACCGCATTAGAGTGTCTACCTCTAATTTGGGACGTTTCCAGTTTTCTGTTGAGAAGGCATAAAGGGTTAGGTATTCAATACCAATTTCGGCTGAAGCTTCTACAACATCCCTTACCGCGGTGGTACCCTCTTCGTGTCCCGCAGCTCTTAGAAAGCCTTTTCTCCTGGCCCAACGTCCATTACCGTCCATAATTATGGCAATATGTTTGGGCAGTTTTTTAAGATCTATGTTGTCTTTATAATTCATATTAAAATCTACTGTAGCAAGGCTCTCTACCCCAGGAAAAGGTAAAATTTACTGCTGTAAAAACATACCAATCATTAGTATTCCTATTTCCGAATTCCCTTTTAGGCATTCTGTTGCCAAAAATTTCTTCGGGCCAGCTTCCATCCAGATTATCGGTAAATGTATAGCGCACGCCTAATTCCAAAGCTCCTACGATATGGGTGGTAATACTCTCTTTGTAACCAAAAACCACCGGGATTGCAAAATCCCAGTTTGCGCCCTGGTTTTCCAGTTCGCCATTAGGGAAATCGGCGTTAAGCAATAAATGGTCTGCTCTAAAATAAGTTATCCCTGTATATAGATATGGTGTGCTTTGGGGATGACCCTCGTGAAGATCAAAACTCCAAAAATTATACTCTAAACCCAAAGAAGCTTCTGCAATAGTATTACTAAATGAGTACCCTCTGTTTAATCTTCGTGGATCGTTAGAATTTGCATCATCTGCACTTATTTCTGCATATAAAAGTGAAAATCTAAAGGCGTGCCGGGGACTTCTATTCCATTTAAGAAGTGCGCCACCAACCAGCCCACTGGGAAGAACAAAGTTAGTTCGGCCTACATCTCCAATATAGTTAGCGCCACCAATATATGGTCCTACTTCAAATGTTTGGGAATGTGTTTTCGGAGCAAAAACAAGCATGATAACAAATACTAATAGGTACCTCATAGGCTTTCAAAAGTTTGCAAATATAACAATTATGTTTGCTCCACAATAATTTGAGCAAGTTTGTACATATTCATAAACAGTTTTTAAAATCATTTATTGCTTAATTGCGCTTATCCTCACCCCACATTAACTTTTTTCTAAGGGTGTGAAGAAAACTATCGCCTTTGAGTTCAACAAGATTTATTGCGTAGGGTGCTTTTTCTATAATGATTTCGGTATCATTTTCCAGAGTTGCGATTCGGGAATCCATAGAAACTAAATGTGATTCTTCCCGTCCCGAAACCCGAAGTGTAATTTTTGTGTCGTCTTTAATTACTAATGGGCGCGCATTTAAATTGTGCGGTGCGATGGGAGTAATAATAAGAGAGCCTGCATCTGGAGTAATTACAGGTCCGCCACAGCTAAGGGAATAACCTGTAGAGCCTGTGGGTGTAGATACAATAAGTCCATCTGCCCAATAAGAATTTAAATATTGATCATTTAGCCAGGTATCTACAGTAATCATAGAAGTGGTGTTCTTTCTACTAACCGCGACTTCATTTAAAGCTATATTTCTAAAAACTGGATCGTGGCTGGGGGGATTGGTGCTTATATTTAAAACACTGCGCCTGGAAATGCTGAATTTCTTTTCCAGTATACTCTGTAGGCATTCCTTAATTTCCTCTTTCTGAATTGTAGACAAAAACCCCAATCTCCCGGTATTAATACCTACAATTGGAATATCTAAATTCCTGATATAATTAATAGATTTTAGAATAGTACCATCACCCCCAATACAAAAAAACAAGTCGAAGCTATTATCCAGTTCTTCAAAAGTGCTGAAATGGGAATATTTTTCATCTATAGTCTTGTTTAGATGAATTAGATCAAGGAAATTTTCTTCAATTACTACTTTAATATTCTCGCGCTTCAGTAACTCCAGAAGCTGTCCTATATAGACACCGGCATTGGTGTGGTAAAACTGACCGTAGATGCCTACTTTCATATATTCATATATTTATCTAAATACTTAGAACGGGCTCTAAGATTTTTGCTGAAATTGTCTTCCCGATGTTCTGAAATAATCTTATACCCATACCTACGGAAAGACTGAATTATTTCATTTATCCCCGAAGGACTCAATTTAACGGTAATCTGGGCAACATCATTTTCAATTTTCGAAATAAAAATTCCCAAAATATTGGCATTATTAGATTCGGTTATTTGGGTGATTTCGCTAAAAGAATAATCTTTAATTCCTTTTTGAATCACAATAATATTTCCGGCTTCACTTAAAAAAGGCGTTTCGTTAAATAATGCAATAATTTCGTTGAGTTCTACATACCCCAAATAGGTGCTTTCTTCATCTAAAACAGGAAGGATATTGGTGTTGTTTTGAGCAAAACGTTCTAGAATATCGAGCCAGAAATCGGTATTTCTTACAAAGAACCCTTCTAGCGCATATTGGTAATCTTCAAGCGATTTTTCAGTCTCAAAACAACGAATATCGTTTTCTGAAATACAACCCATATAAATACCATTATTTTCTACCGGTAAATGAGAATAGGTTAACTGATTGAACAAGTCCTGGACTTCCCCAATTTTATCAGAAAAATGCCTTATAGAGACATCGTTAATTATAAAGTCTTCCATGTTCATGATGTCGCTTCCTTTTTATGCAAATTAATTAAAATAAAATTCATTAGGGCATTTACAAGTTTGTATTTTTGTTAAACAAAAGCTTATAAAATGACGAAATTAAGTGTAAATATCAATAAAATTGCGACTTTAAGAAATGCCCGCGGGGGCAATATTCCCAACGTGGTAGAAGCCGCTAAAAAAATTGAGTCTTTTGGCGGTCAGGGTGTCACCGTTCACCCAAGACCAGACGAGCGCCATATTACTTACCAGGATGTTAGAGATCTTTCTCCAATTGTAAAAACCGAATTTAATATTGAAGGAAATCCCGTGGCGAAATTTATTAATCTTGTGATGGAAGCTAAACCGGCCCAGGTTACTTTGGTGCCAGATGCCGAAGATGCAATCACCTCAAATGCCGGCTGGGACACTATTAAAAATAAAGGATTTCTTCAGGAAGTAATTCAGGAGTTTAAAAACAACGGGATTAGAACTTCTATTTTTGTAGATCCCGATGAGAAAATGATCAAAGGAGCTGCAGATACAGGAACAGACCGTATAGAATTATATACCGAAGCTTTTGCGGTAAAATATGCTGAAGGCGACAAAACCGGGGTAGAACCTTATAAAAGATGTGCAACTATTGCTCATGAATTAGGCCTGGGAATTAATGCTGGTCACGATCTTTCCTTAGATAATATCAAATATTTTAAAAATAATGTGCCTTATTTAGATGAAGTTTCTATTGGCCACGCGTTAATTGCCGAAGCCTTATATATGGGGCTGGAAAATACCATTAAACAATACCTGGAACTGCTAAAATAATAGTGGTTTTCTAAAAACATTTTGCATGAAATTAAATTCAATAGTAATTGGAGAGGGAAAACCACTTCTAATCCTTCACGGCTTTTTAGGAATGAGCGATAACTGGAAAACCATTGGTAATAAACTTGCTGAAGAAAAGGAATTTCAGGTACACTTAATAGATCAACGTAATCACGGGAAAAGTCCGCATACCGATGAGCATAGCTATGAGTTAATGGCCGAAGATATTAAAGAATATTGCGATCAAAATTCGTTATCGAATATTATTTTAATGGGGCATTCTATGGGTGGAAAAACAGCTATGCTTGCTGCTACTGAATATCCTAATTTGGTGGAAAAACTCATCGTAGTAGATATTGCGCCCAAATATTATGAACCGCATCATCAGCAAATTCTAAAAGGCTTAACTGCTTTGGAAGAGGCTAATCTGGAATCGCGGCAGGAAGCCGATAGCTTGCTTTCGGAATTTATCTCAGAAAAACCGATTAGACTTTTCCTGTTAAAGAATCTAAATCGAAAATCTGAAGGTGCATACTGCCTAAAAGTAAACCTGGAAACTTTGAAAAATAATATTGAAGAAGTTGGTAAGTCGCTTGCACAGGATAAAACTTTTAATGGGCCTACACTTTTTATAAAAGGTGGAAACTCAAATTATATAAGAGAAGAAGATAAACCGGAAATTAAAAAGCAATTTCCTAAAGTTCAGTTTAAAGAAATTGCAAATGCCGGGCATTGGGTTCACGCTGAGAAAATGACCGAATTCTACAAAGCTATGGTCGATTTTCTTTAAAATCCTTCTAAATTTATTATGTGTGCATAATAAATTGTGCAATTTTGTTGAGTAATATGTAATTTATGCTAAATTTGAGGTCAACAAATTATTAGAATACAAATAAATCCAAATCAATTATGAAAAAATTACTTTTCCTTGGCCTTTTTGGTCTAATGGCTGCGGTAACTTATGCAGGTGGGTATAGGGTGAGTCTTCAGGGACAAAGATCGCTCGCTATGGGTCACACGGGGGTTGCAGTAGTTAACAATGCCGAACTTGCTTTTTTTAACCCGGCAGGGCTTGTTTATCTTGAGAACAAGATAAATGTTGCAGCCGGTGCTAGTGCTGTATTTTCCAATGTAAAATATCAAAATTCAGAATTCGGGATTAGCTCTGAGACGGAGAGTGCTGTAGGAACTCCTTTTTACGCCTATGGTTCTTATCGTGTAAACGATTGGCTAACTTTAGGTTTGGCTGCTTATACTCCTTATGGGAGTAGCGTAGAATGGCCAACAGACTGGGCTGGGTCTCATTTGGTTAACAATATAGACCTTCAGGCTATTTATATTCAGGCTTTAGCTGCAGTGAAAATTTCAGATAAATTAAGTGTTGGTGGTGGGCCAATCTATGTAAATGGATCGGTAAACTTTAATCGTAACTTAAACCGTACTTTATCTGATATAGAAGGAAATCGCTCTAATGTAACCGTAGATGCCAGTAGTGTTAGCGCTTTTGGATGGTCTGCCAGTGCAATGTATAATGCTACTGAAGATTTACGTTTTGGTATTAATTACCGAAGTGAAATTATAGTGGAGGCCGAAGGTGGAGATGCCGATTTTGAAAACATTCCAAACTCACCATTAACACCCTTCCAGGATACGCAATTTAATGCTTCTTTACCAATGCCGGCTGAGCTTTCAGTAGGGCTTTCTTATGAACTTCTGGATAAATGGCTTTTTGCTTTCGATTATAATATGACGTATTGGAATGTATATGAGTCTTTAGATTTAGATTTCGCAAATGCTCAGATTCCTGATTCTGAAAACCCAAGAAACTACAAAAATTCTTCCACTTACAGATTTGGTTTACAGTATCTTGCAAACGAAACCGTTACCTTAAGAGTTGGATATTATTTTGATGAATCTCCGGTGCAATCTGGTTACTTTGCTCCTGAAACTCCAAGGAATGATGCCCACGGATTTACAGGCGGACTTTCTTTACACGTAAGTGATAGATTCTCTATAGATGCAGCTTTCCTTTACAACAGGTATGAAGAAGTAGATGAATCTTACAATTACTATACTGAGAATGGAGAGACTGTTCCTTTTGAAGGAACTTATAAAACTTCAGCCTTTATTCCGGGACTTGGTGTAACCTACAAATTATAAAATTTAGAAGATGAAACAGTATTTTAAATATATAGCAATATTGTCGCTGGGAATTGTTTCCTGCGAGCCAGAATTTGACAATCCGGTAGACGAGCCAGGAGCTTATAGTAATGGAGAAGCCGATTTTACACGCTACGTAGCGCTTGGTAATTCACTTACCGCGGGATATGCAGATAATGCCCTTTATATTACCGGGCAGGAAAATTCTTATCCAAACATCCTTGCTCAGCAGCTTGATAAAACTCAGGATATCGAGGAATTTACGATACCCTTTATGAGTGATAATGCCGGCGGACTTTTGCTAGGCGGAAACCAAATTACTAATAATCGACTTGTATTAGCGGCTGGTGAAGGCGGTAGTGATCCATCTCCGCAGGTTTATACCGGGATGCAAGCCACTACTGAAGTAGGTAATGTTCTACAGGGACCTTTTAATAATATGGGAGTTCCAGGAGCTAAATCTTACCACCTTGGATTTTCTGGTTATGGAAATGTTCAAAATTTAGCTACACAAAGTGCAAACCCTTATTTCGTTCGTTTTGCATCATCACCAAATGCTACGGTAATGGAAGATGCTCTTGCTCAAAATCCAACTTTTTTCTCCTTATGGATAGGAAATAACGATGTGCTTGGTTATGCGACTTCTGGAGGGACTGGGGAATTTCAATTGAATAATTTAGATCCTTCAACTTATGGTCCGAATGATATTACAGATCCTAATGTATTTGGTAGTATTTACAGTGAAATGGTCCAGGCTTTAGTTGCTAATGCAACAGGAGGAGTTCTTATAAATATTCCAGATGTTGCTTCGGTACCGTTTTTTACAACTGTGCCTACTAATGCAATTCCTTTAGATGCGCAAACTGCCGGAGTACTTAATCAGCAGTTTTCAGCTTATAACACCCAGGTTCTTCCAGGCTTAGTTCAGGCTGGGTTTATAACTGCGGAAGAAGCTCAGGCCAGACAAATTAATTTTGCTGAAGGGCAAAACTACGTGACCTTACAAGACGAATCGCTTACTAATATTAATCAGGCAGTTCAGGGACCACCTTTCAATCTTGATCCTCAAACAGCCGGCTTATTAAGTCAGCTTAGACAGGCTACTCCAACAGATTTAATTCCACTAACCAGTGCCGGTTTTCTGGGGACTACGGTAGGTGGTAATCCAAATATGATTAATGGAGTTTCAGTTCCGTTAGGAGATCAACACGTTTTAACCAATGCAGAACAGGAAATGGTTAGAACTGCTACCGAAAAATATAATCAGGTTATTTCAGGTTTGGCTCAGGTTAATGACCTTGCACTTGTAGATGCAAATGCAATGTTACGCCAGTTAGCAGAAGGTGGAATTGCATATGATGGAGGAACTGTAACTGCGCAATTCGCAACTGGTGGTGCTTTTTCATTAGATGGAATTCATCTTACTCCTCGTGGTTATGCCATAGTTGCCAATCGTATGATCGAGGAGATAAATGCTACTTATAACGCAGAAGTGCCAAAGGTAAATGTGGGAACTTATAGCACGGTTACTTTAAGCAATGACGTTCAATAAGAACAATTACTTTATTGTAAAAATTAAACGCCGGATTTTTTCCGGCGTTTTTTTGTATTTTTCAGAAACCAACTAATCTAAATATTATGAATTTTATATTAAGAATATTACTTACCGCATTAGCGGTAGTTATCCTTGCTAAATTTCTACCGGGTGTTGAGGTAGATGGCTATTTAACTGCAATAATTGTGGCCGTTGTTCTGGCTATTTTAAATTTACTGGTAAAACCTATTTTAGTGATTTTCACCCTGCCGGTTACTATTATTACCCTGGGCTTGTTTTTATTGGTAATTAACGCCATAATTATTTTGCTGGCTGATGCTTTTGTTACAGGATTTGGAGTTAGTGGCTTTTTTATCGCCCTTCTTTTTAGTCTGCTTTTATCTTTATTTCAATCGCTCTTATTTTCATTATTGGGAAAAGATTAGAAGTATGCTGAAATTCAATAATTTGAAACTTTGTTGGCTTGGGAAAAAAGTGTAATTTTGCACTCCAATTTTTATAACAAGTCAAGATGAATATTACCAGAGAGAATATTGATGAATTGAATGCGGTGGTAAAAGTAGATATCGCCAAAGACGACTATGCCGGTAAAGTTGATAAAATTTTAAAAGATTACCGTAAAAACGCCAATATTCCCGGCTTTAGAAAAGGACACGTGCCTATGGGAATGGTGAAAAAGCAATACGGTCAGGCTGTATTGGTAGATGAGGTAAATAAACTTTTACAGGAATCACTAAATAAATATCTTACCGAAGAAAAACTGGATGTACTTGGAAATCCTATTCCAAAAGAACAGGAAAACTTCGATTGGAATAAAGAAGAATATACGTTCGAGTTCGAACTTGGTTTGGCTCCGGAATTTGATGTGAAACTTGACCTTGATAAGCCCGTAATCCATTATAGTATTGTTGCAGACGAGAAAATGGTGAACAACCAAATTGAATCTATGCGCAAACAGTATGGAAAAATAACTTCTAAAGATGAAGCTGAAGAAGGAGATATCGTTGCCGGAACTTTCAAAAATGAAGAGGAAGGAATCGAGAAAGAAACTTCAATTGAATTAGAAAAGATCAAGGGAAAAAGAAATCTTGGTAAGTTTGTTGGTGCTAAAGTTGGCGATGTTATAACTTTAAAGACCAAAAATCTTTTTGAAGACGATCACGATCTTATTCAGCATTTAGGAATTGAGCACGATAAAGCACACGATCTTGATATTGAAGTTGAATTTACTGTAAAGGAAGTCAACCATAGAGAACTTGCTGAGCTTAACCAGGAATTGTTTGATAAGCTTTTTGGTGAAGGAAAAGTAACGAGTGAAGACGAGCTTAAAGAGAAGATCAAGGAAGATGCAGCAAAGCAGTTCAAGCAGCAGAGCGATCAGCAGTTAATGAACGATGTGACCAAGCAACTTATTGACCAAACAAACTTTGAACTTCCAAAGGAATTTCTTCAAAAATGGATTCAGACTGTTGGTGAAAAACCAATGACAGAGGATGAAGCCAGAGAGGAATACGAAAAGAGTGAAGAAGGTTTGCGTTACCAGTTAATTGAAGGTAAAATAGTAAACGAAAATAAGCTAACTGTAGAATTTGAAGATCTTAAAGCATTTGCTAAAGAAAAGATCAAAGAACAAATGGCGCAGTTTGGCCAAATGAATCCTGAAGATAAAGAACTTGACGATATTGCGGCAAGAATCCTTTCTAATCAGGACGAAGTAAAAAGACTTTCAGAGCAATTAATGAACGAAAAATTGCTTGATTTCTACAAAGAGAAAATGTCTTTTGAAGAAAAAGAAGTGACTTACGATGAATTTGTGAAAGAGATTTACGAGTAAGCTTTTTCTATAAATTTATACTTATATTTAAGGCGTTAAACCATTTTTTGGATTAACGCCTTTTCACTTAAAAGGCAGCTAAGAGAAAAAGCTAAAAAACAGAAAAATTGATGGATTACGGAAAAGAATTTGAAAAATACGCCACTAAGCATCACGGTATAAATAGTAATTATTACCAAAAGATAGTGAGCAGCGTTACTCCTACAGGAATGACGCCAAATATTATTGAGGAGCGACAAATGAATGCCGTTGCTATGGATGTTTTTTCCAGATTAATGATGGATAGAATTATCTTTATGGGTACGGCAATTAACGATCAGGTTGCTAATATTATCCAGGCGCAAATGCTGTTTTTGGAAAGTACAGATGCTTCTAAAGATATCCAGATCTATATAAACTCTCCGGGAGGAAGCGTTTATGCGGGTTTGGGAATTTATGATACGATGCAGTTCATAAAACCAGATGTAGCTACAATTTGTACGGGAATGGCAGCCTCTATGGGGGCAGTATTGCTTTGTGCAGGTGAAAAAGGAAAAAGAAGCGGTTTACCGCATTCAAGAGTGATGATTCACCAGCCTTTAGGAGGTGCGCAAGGTCAGGCCAGCGATATAGAAATTACAGCGAGAGAAATCTTAACCCTTAAAAAGGAACTTTATGATATTATCGCAAAACATTCAGGCCAATCTTACGAAAAAATTGAAGAAGATAGTGATCGTGACTACTGGATGAAGGCCGAGAAAGCCAAGGAATACGGAATGATCGATGAGATTTTAACGAGAGAAGGATAGGAATTAATTTTCAGTTTATTATTTTATAGACTGCAAATTGAAATTTGATGAAATGGCGAAAGAAGAATTAGAATGTTCGTTTTGTGGTAGGAAAAAACCCGAAACCAACTTACTTATAGCTGGGCTGGACGCGCATATATGTGATAAGTGTATAGAGCAGGCGCACGGCATTGTTATGGAAGAGCTTAAACAGGGAGAAGCCAAGGAATTGTCTTCAGATCTCATGCTGAGCAAACCAAAAGTGATAAAAGAGTTTTTAGACCAATATGTGATTGGGCAGGAAGCGACCAAAAAAGTGATGTCTGTAGCCGTTTATAACCACTATAAAAGGTTATTGCAGCCGGCAAGCGACGATGATGTAGAAATTCAAAAATCTAATATCATTATGGTTGGGGAAACCGGTACGGGTAAGACCCTTATCGCTAAAACCATTGCCAAGATGCTTAATGTTCCTTTGGCTATTGTAGATGCTACGGTACTTACCGAGGCTGGTTATGTAGGTGAAGATGTTGAGGGTATTTTAACGAGATTGCTTCAGGCAGCCGATTATAATGTTGAAAAAGCGCAACGTGGAATTGTATTTATTGATGAAATAGATAAAATTGCCCGTAAAAGCGATAACCCTTCAATTACCAGGGATGTTTCAGGAGAAGGTGTTCAACAGGCATTGTTGAAACTACTGGAAGGAACCACGGTTAACGTGCCGCCAAAAGGAGGCCGTAAGCACCCCGATCAGAAATTTGTTGAGGTTGATACTGAAAACATCCTTTTCATTGCAGGAGGAGCCTTTGATGGTATTGAGCGTAACATCAGCAAGCGTTTAAATATGCAGGCAGTTGGTTTCAGTGCTTCTAAAAGCGATGATAAAATAGAAAGAACTAATCTTCTTAAATATATTATTCCGAAGGATTTAAAAGATTTCGGGCTTATTCCTGAAATCATAGGAAGATTACCGGCGCTTACTTATATGAATCCGCTAGATGAAAGCACACTTCGTTCTATTTTGACAGAGCCAAAAAATGCCATTGTAAAACAATATCAGAAATTGTTTGAAATGGACGACATCGAGTTCGAAATGACCGATGATGCGTTGGATTATATAGTTGAAAAAGCTGTGGAATACCGATTAGGAGCAAGAGGATTAAGATCTTTATGCGAAGCAATCCTAACCGATGCAATGTTTGAAATGCCCGAAAGTGGTAAAAGCAAACTAAAGGTTTCTCGCGCTTATGCAGAAGAGAAACTTGATAAATCAACGATAAGTAAACTAAAAGCGGTGTCTTAAAACCACCTTTAAGTAAATTAATAGCGGCCAGAAATCTAGATTTTTTGGCCGCTTTTTGTTTTTAAAAAGTGTTTTAAAAAATTAACCTAATATCTCATAATGTATAGGTTTAAAACTTCCGTTATTGCTGTCTTCGGCAGAACAAGCGGTTAAGCCAACAATCAGGTCCATTTTGGCCTCAAACAAGATATAGTCACCCGCTTTACTTAAAGGCGGGTCTACATTTATTTTTCCATTTTTATCAAATTGAACATTCATAAATATGTTGAATGCCGTGGGAATATCGTCTGGCTCAATTTCAAATTTTTCCAGGTTGGTATAAAGATTTTCAAAACAGCTGGGATGGTAACCCTTATAATCATACATCACCTCAAAAGTTTCAGGGCTGCAGGGTGCCAGTAAAAAGTCATTTCTTCCGTTGGTATCTTCCAGGATTTCTATCATTTTATTGCTCCGGTTGCTCCAAAGGAAGTTACCGGCAGTTATCAAAATAGATTCTTCAAAATCCATTGTTTTCCCTGATGATAATTTTTCCCTACGGTCTTTTGCATTAAATAAAACCATATCGCTAACCTGCTCGCCTTCGGGATCTATTACTTTCAGTTTCTGCCCTTTTTTCAGTTTAAAGGCGGCTCCAGATTGCTTTTTAATTATATGCATTTATGCTCTTTTTTAATGTTTTCGCTTAAAGCGGAATTATTTTGTTGCTGTTCTAAATGTGAGGTGACCGATTCGATATCTTCTTTATTATAACCCTGATGCAGTTTCGCTATTCCCTGAATCTTTTCCACTTCACACCAAAACCCGGAAATTAATGGTAAATGATCTTCCAGCATTTTCTTTGGAATATCATTATAATACAAGGGTTTTTCCTGTGGCTTTTCAAAAGTGGCTACAAGTTTCTGTAACGAATCTTCAAGCTCTTCCCTGGACTGGATCTTAAGTTTTACGTTTACATGCACTGCAGAATAATCCCAGGTGCTAATATCTTTTTCTTTGTACCAGGAAGAAGAAACGTAGCCGTGCGCTCCCTGAAAAATCAGCAGTGCTTCTTTACCATCTTCCAGGTATTTAAACTGTTCGTTGTGGTTTGCTATATGAGCAAATAAAATAAAGTCTTTTGCCGTACCGTGAGTGAGAACAGGGATATGGGTAGCTAAAAGCCGGTCGCCGTTAATTATAAAAGTTGCAAAGGGATGATGCTGTATAAATTTAAAAATAAATTCAGGATCATCCTTTTTGTATTTCTTAGGCTGGTACATAGTTATTATTTTCCGTGAAGAAAAGGACATTTCCATTCCTCTCCAACTTTACGGCCACTATATTGCCTGGCTTCGCTTTTTTCTCCAAAATCTTCCAACATAGGGTTTATGTTACCCTGTAACTCGCTATCGCGTTCTCTAATCTTATCACGAACGGTATTAAATGCGCCCATTTCTCTTAATTTTTCAAATTGCCAGTGTAAATTAAAGGCAATCGCCGGGTAAGGGCTCCGTCTTGCTTTACGGCTGCTGTTTGGATGCATGCCAACTATATAAAAAGCTTTTCCGGCAATGCTAAAACTGAAATTTTTATCTTCGGGGTTATCGCTAACTTCAGGATCCCAGTTTTCATTATCTAAATCATGTAAAAACTCAAGTTGTTTCCAGAGCGCTGTTTCAAATTGATTTTCAGAAAATGAATCCTGATCTTTAAAAACCGCCATAAACGTATAGAATTCTTTAGATTCAAAATCGTAGTTTTCAATATACTTTTGTAAATCTTTATAGATGAGTTTTGCTGTTTTTCGGCTGGGAAATTCATCGTAGGTATGAAGATCTAAATGGTTTTGTCCAAAAACCGTTTGGGCCATAATACAAGGATGATCTTTAGTTAGCACAAAATCTTTAAATGCAAGCTCTATAGTCTTGTCTGCAGTAGTTTGTGACTGCTTTGCTTTTGGTTTTTCCTTTGAAGAAATCATAACATTGTGGTTATTTTGGTAAAACTATCAAGTTTGTATTTTCTTTCAATATTGTTTAAGAATAAATTAGTTCAAAATTTAATAAGATTAACAGGTCTTGATTTATTCCTTTTTACGGTATCGAAGCATTAAATACAACATAACTCCATTTAACCAGCGAGAAACTCCATTTGTAGCAATAATAGGAAGATGATTTTAGGTAATTCCATAGAAAAACGCCCAGAATTAAAATGCTAAACATTTCCGGAGACACATCTTCTATTTTCTTGGTTTTCCAGGCTTTTTTAATCTGAGGAATAACCTCCAAGGTTGTACAGATTCCTGCAGCCAGTCCCCTAATATCAGTCCACTATAGCATCTTGATCTATTTATCTTGTACATCTTTGGTAAGCCAAGCTTCTACTTCCTGATTTTTATCAGATGTATGTAAAACAGAAATATCTCCGGTTGTTTCAAAAATTACCGCTCTAACCTGCGAAAGATCCAATACATTCGATTCTCTTAATTTCGAGCGAAGATCTCCCTCGGTAACCCTGGCTTTTTTTAAATTTTCATGAAGAATATTTTTCCCATCCATTAGCATTAGAGGCGAATTATCTATCGCTTTTTGAAACCATATGTATCTTCTGGAATAAGCCGCTGAAATTTGCAAAATATACACTGCTGCAAGGCCTACAATTCCCTGTATTAAACTTACGGAGGCTGAAAGTACTGTGCTCGCAATAATAGAACCTATGGCTACCGTCATCGCAAAATCAAAACTCGACATTTTAGAGAAACTGCGTTTTCCCGCAATTCTGGTAAAAATTATAATAGCCAGATAAATTCCTGCAGCTGTTATTAAAATTGCGATTATAGATGTCCAGGAAGCTTCAAACCATTTTTCCATAGCTAAAATTATTGATTAGATAGTTTTATAAAATTAAAAACAATCGTCCACAAGTAAATGTTAAATCCTGATAAGTCTTTCTTAATAAGAGTTTTACTCACTACCCCAGATTGAATATATTTGCGTCATGAACAAAATTCTAAAAATTGGCCACCGTGGCGCCAAAGGGCATTTAGCCGAAAATACACTCGAGAGTATCAAAAGAGCGCTGGAATTTGGCGTTGATGCCATAGAGATAGATGTACATAGGTGCAAAACCGGAGAGTTGGTGGTAATTCACGATTTCACTTTAGACCGAACCACGAACGGAAGCGGTGAAATTGCAAAAAAAACTTTAGCGGAATTAAAAGATCTAAAAGTTGAAGATCAATTTGAAATTCCTTTGCTTATCGAAATTTTAGAACTTATTCAGGGTAAATGCGCCATAAATATCGAATTGAAAGGTCTGAATACAGCTACCGCTACTTCAGAAATCATCAAGAAATATATTGCTAAAAAGAATTGGAAGTATGAAGATTTTATCGTTTCCAGTTTTCAGAAAAATGAGTTGTTTCAAATGCGAAAACTCGATGAAAATGTTCCATTAGGAATTCTAAGCAAAGCAAGTGTTTCTGAAGCTATAGAACTGGGAAAACTACTAGAAGCATCGGCTATTCATCCTTCTCTGGGAATTATTACAAGAGATAATGTAACGGCATCTCAACAGGCTGGATTTAAAGTGAATGTCTGGACGGTAAATGAGCCGCAAGATATTGAGCGAATGCGGGAATTTGGCGTTGACGGAATTATCTCAGATTTCCCCGATAGACTTTTTGAAAGGAAGTAAGAAAAAAGAGTCAAGATTTAAATAACTCTAACCTGGAATTTAAAACCTCAAACTGAAACTTAAAAATGCAGCATTTCGATATAATTATAGTTGGTGGCGGTGCCGCTGGATTTTTCACCGCAATAAACGTTGCAGAATTAAATCCGAACTTAAAAATTGCCATTTTAGAACGAGGGAAAGAAGTGCTTACCAAAGTCAAAGTTTCGGGTGGCGGAAGGTGTAATGTAACCCACGCCGAATTTCTTCCAAAGGAACTCAGCACCAATTATCCTCGAGGTGAAAAGGAATTACTGGGGCCTTTTCACAGTTTTATGACCGGCGATACCATGCAATGGTTCGAAGAAAAGGGCATAGTATTAAAGATCGAAGATGATGGCCGCATTTTTCCCGTTTCAGATGATTCTCAAAGTATTATCGATTGTTTTTTACGGGAAACTGAAAGATTGAAGATTCAGGTTTTAAAAAATCATTCTGTTCAGGATTTTCAGCAGGAAGAAGAAGTTTGGATATTAAAAACCAGTAAAGGAGATTTTTCGACAGGAAAAATTATGCTTGCTACCGGCAGCAATCCGAAAATCTGGAATATGCTGAAAAAACTCGGGCACAATATTATTGAGCCGGTGCCATCCCTTTTTACCTTTAACATAAAAGACGAAAGAATTAAAGACCTGCCCGGAATTGCAACAGAAGCCGAAGTAAAAATAAACTCCAAAAAAATAAATTTAGAAAGTAAAGGCCCGTTGTTAATTACCCACTGGGGAATGAGCGGCCCGGGGATTTTAAAACTTTCGGCCTGGGGCGCTAGGGATTTGGAGAAGCTGAATTATCAATTTGAAATAAAAGTAAACTGGTTGCCGGGAGTTAATTTTGAAGAAATTTTAAATCAATTAAAAGATTTAAAAACAAAGCTTGCGAAACAGCAGGTATTAAAAAATGCACAATTCGATTTGCCTAAAAGATTGTGGAGAAATCTTATAGTGGCTGCGGGTATTTCGGACGGCACTACCTGGGCCGATTTAAATAAAAATCAGCTACAAGATTTAAGCAGTCAGCTTACCGAAGCAGTTTTCAAAGTAAACGGGAAAAGCACTTTTAAAGAAGAATTTGTCACGGCCGGCGGCGTAGATCTCAAAGAAGTAAATTTTAAAACTTTTGAAAGCAAACTTCATAAAAACCTATTTCTCGCGGGGGAAATTTTAAATATTGACGCCATAACTGGCGGATTTAACTTTCAGAATGCCTGGACAGGTGGTTCTCTCGCTGCAAAAGCAATGAGTAAAGATTAGTTAAATTGCCAAATCTCGAAATTAAGAGCCACTACAAGAAGTACCCAAATCGCATAGGGAATCAATAAATAGGCCGCCACTTTGTTTACTATTTTAAACCACTTAATGGTGAAAATAATAAGTATAAATAAGGCGATAATATTCAAAAATGCTAGAAATGGTTTTTGGAGTCCGAAGAAAAGCAAAGACCAGGAACCGTTTAATAGTAACAAGAATCCAAGATGGTACAAAGCGGTTTTCACCCATTTATGATAAAAGCCCTTATTCCAAACTATTCCCGCGGCTACCCCCATTAATAGATACATTAAAAACCATACAGGTCCAAAAAGAAAGTCGGGCGGATTAAACCAGGGTTTGTTGAGTTCGGGGTACCAAGCTTCATATCCTGCTTGGGTAGCAATTACTCCCATAAATCCGAAAAGCAAACAAATGCCAATGGCCACAGAACTTCGTAATATGAGTTTTTTGGTCATTTTTTGATTGTTTTTCTGAGTGAAATTAAAACATATTAAGCTTTATAGATTAAAATGACTTCATGTAAAAATCACTATTTCAGACTTTAAGCTTGTAAGTTTCCTTCTACTAAAATATAAATTTATTTGAACCGGGAAAGAAAATTCCCAAAACATAAAACATATCTTTGCTGCCTAATTGAGATTTAAATTTTTCAATCTACCGCCTTTGGCTTGCTCCGGGGTGATTTATTAAAAGTTTTGCTATGAGCGAAAAGGATTTTATTCCAAGGCAATATTCGAACAAAATAGAAAAAGGAGAAGTGACCTGGCAGTCGCCCAGTAATATCGCCCTCGTTAAATATTGGGGAAAGAAGGAAAATCAAATCCCTGCAAATCCTTCGGTAAGTTTTACATTGAATAACTGCAAAACTACCACAAGATTCGAGTTTCTGAAGAAATCAGAGAAATCTGAAACTTTTGATTTTGAGCTTTATTTTGAAGGAAAAAAGAAAGAAGATTTTAGGCCTAAGATTCAGCAGTTTTTTGAGCGTATTGAGAAGTATTGTCCGTTTTTAAAAGACTATAATTTTAAGATTCATACCGAAAATTCATTTCCACACAGTAGCGGTATCGCTTCTTCTGCCAGCGGGATGAGTGCCCTTGCGCTTTGTGTAATGAGCTTAGAAAAGGAACTGGGTTCGAATGAAGTAAACAACGAAGAATATTTTTATAAAAAAGCTTCGTTTTTGGCTCGGTTGGGTTCAGGGAGTGCTTGTCGCAGTTTAGAAGGTGAATTAATCGAATGGGGTGAACATGAAAATATTTCTGAAAGCAGCGATCTTTTCGGAATAAAATATCCTTTTGAAATCCATGAGGTTTTTAAAACTTTTCAGGATACTATTTTGCTAGTAGATAAAGGCCAGAAGCAGGTGAGCAGCAGCGTAGGTCATAATTTAATGCACGGCCATCCTTTTGCTGAAAATCGTTTCGCGCAGGCACATTCAAATTTAGATAAATTGAAGGAGGTTTTTGCTTCAGGTAATTTGGAAGAATTTATCGCAATTGTAGAAAGTGAGGCACTCACGCTGCACGCGATGATGATGAGTAGCAATCCTTATTTTATTCTGATTAAACCCAATACCCTGGAGATTATCAATAAAATATGGGAGTTCAGGGAAGCAACAAAAACGCCGGTTTGCTTTACCTTAGATGCCGGTGCAAACGTACACGTACTTTATCCTGAAAAAAATAAAGCAAAAGTTTTAGAATTCATTAAGAATGAGCTTGTTGTCTATTGTGAAAAAGGGCAGTATATTTGCGATCAGGTTGGAAAGGGTGCAGAAAAATTGTAGATTTACTTACATTGCTCTTTTTTGAACTCAAAAAAAGACTATTCGATAGCTTATGAAAGGACCTTTATTTTATTCGAAAATTCTTCTCTTTGGAGAGTATGGAATCATCAAAGATTCCAAAGGTTTATCTATTCCTTATAATTTTTATAATGGTGCTTTAAAAGTAGACGAAGATCCTTCTGAAGTTGCTATTGCCTCTAACAAAAGTTTACGACGCTTTGCCGATTATCTAAAAGAGCTTGAGCAAAATAGTCCCGAACTGGTTCAATTTGATATGGCTGCCTTAAATGCCGATATTGAAAAAGGCATGTATTTCGATTCTACCATTCCGCAGGGATATGGAGTTGGAAGCAGCGGTGCTTTAGTTGCGGCTATTTATGATAAATATGCTACCGGAAAGATTACCGTTTTAGAAAACCTTACGCGTGATAAATTATTAAAACTAAAAAAGATTTTCGGAGAAATGGAATCTTTTTTCCACGGAAAATCTTCAGGTTTAGATCCGCTTAACAGCTATTTAAGCATTCCAATTCTTATAAATTCTAAAGATAATATTGAACCTGCGGGAATTCCGTCTCAAACCGAAAATGGTCTTGGTGCTGTATTTCTATTAGACAGCGGTAGCACCGGCGAAACCGGCCCGATGGTTGGAATCTTTATGGAGAATATGAAGCAGGAAGGTTTTAGACAAATGCTTAAAGAGCAATTTGTGAAACATACCGATGCCTGTGTTGATGATTTCCTAAAAGGTGATGTAAAATCTTTATTTACTAACGTAAAAAGACTTTCTCACGTAGTTCTGGACAACTTTAAACCAATGATTCCCGATCAATTTCATAAACTTTGGAAACACGGTATTGATACCAACGATTATTACCTGAAACTTTGTGGTTCTGGCGGTGGTGGTTATATCTTAGGGTTTACCGAAGACATTGAAAAAGCTAGAAAATCTCTTAAAGATTACAAATTAGAAGTGGTTTACAACTTCTAAACTCACCTTACATGGCGTCTACTTCTAAAAAGCGCTTATTGCTGAAAATGTTTAGTTTATTTTCAGTGGTTCGCGGTTATAATATTCTTGTGCTTATTGTTGCACAATATCTTACTTCCGCATTTATTTTAGCGCCAGAGCTGCCATTAAGGGATATCCTTTTTGACGATAATTTATTTTTCCTCATCCTGTCTTCAGCAACGGTAATCGCTTCCGGGTATATTATTAATAATTTCTACGACAGCGAAAAGGACCTGATCAACAGGCCGAAGAAGACAATGTTGGACAGGTTCGTAAGTCAGCGTACAAAACTTTCGGTGTATTTTATCCTTAATTTACTCGCTATTTTCTTTGCGAGTTATGTTTCTTTTAGAGCGGTTGTTTTCTTTTCAATTTACATTTTTGCTATTTGGTTGTATTCTCACCGTTTAAAGCGAATTTTATTCCTCGGAAATCTCGTAGCTTCAATACTGACTATAACCCCGTTTTTCGTGGTTTTTGTTTATTATAAAAATTTTGAAACGGTAATTTTTATTCACGCTACATTTCTTTATTTAATGATTGTGATGCGTGAATTAGTGAAGGACTTGGAAAACATGAGGGGTGATTTAATTCAAAATTATCAAACCATACCGGTTGTTTATGGAGAGCGGCTTAGTAAGCTTTTTCTTTCAGTCTTATGTATTTTGGCAATTGTTCCTATTTTGCTTTTAATCACGCGGTATGATACGGGTTATATGAATTACTATTTCTATATTTCCCTGCTGCTACTATTATTCTTCTTGTTATTTCTCTATTTCAGCAAGGCAAAATGGCAATATTTATTGCTTCATAATATTTTAAAACTAATTATTGTGGTTGGCGTTTTCAGTATCTTATTAATTGATATTAAAGAAGTGCTCAACCGGGTATTTTAATCACATTATTCAAAAATTAATATGGAAAAAGATCATAGCTATTTTCTGAAAAGAGCTATTCAATTAGCAGAAGAAGGAATGGATAAGGGTCAGGGCGGTCCCTTTGGTGCTGTAATTGTTAAAGATGGCGAAATTATAGCTGAAGCCAATAACATAGTAACTGCGAGCAACGACCCAACAGCTCACGCTGAAGTTGTCGCGATTAGAAAAGCCTGTAAAAAATTGCAGGATTTTCAACTTGAGGATTGTATTTTGTATACTTCCTGCGAGCCCTGCCCAATGTGTTTAGGCGCCATTTACTGGGCTCGTCCCGAGAAAGTATATTATGCCCTCACGAGAGAAGATGCCGCTAAAATTGGTTTCGACGATCAGTTTATTTATGATGAAATAGCATTGAAGATGGGCGATCGTAAAATTCCTTTTGAAAATCTAATGCGCGAAGAAGGACTTCCGGTTTTTCAAAAATGGGAAGCTAAGGGAGACAGGGTTGATTATTAATCATTAATTTTCAATAATGAGTTGCATAAAATCTTTCAATTAAATAGAATGCCACTATAAATCAATAGAGTACCTTTGCAAAAAATTAGCGACATGAGTAGAAACGATAAATCTAAAGGTGGAAAAGTTAGCGGAAGACAGGGTGGTGGTTCAACCAAAAAGTCTTCATCCCGCGGCAATGCGCCTATAAAACAGCAGCAGTCGGCTCCTAAAACCCCTTCCAAAACCGATGGAATTCGTTTAAATAAATATATTGCCAACGCAGGGATTTGTTCCCGTCGTGATGCCGATATCTTTATTTCTGCCGGAAATGTAACCGTTAATGGAAAGGTTGTAACCGAAATGGGTTATAAAGTAGCTCCAACCGATGAGGTGAAATTCGACGGAAGAAGGGTGAATCCCGAAAAGCCAGAATATTTTATCCTAAATAAACCAAAAGGAGTTTACGTAACGGGAAGCACCGAAAAAGGAGGGAAAACCGTAATGGATATTATGGCAAAAGCTACCAAAGCAAAACTTGATCCTGTAGGAAAATTAGATACCCAGGCAATGGGACTTTTAGTTTTTACCAATGATGGAACTCTGGCCAAAAGACTTGGGAAACCCAGAAACGGAATCAGACAAATTTACCAGGTTAATCTAACCAAGCCAATTTCTGTAGAGCATTTAGAGAAAATTAGAAACGGGGTGATCCTGGAAGATGGGAAGGTAAACATTCAGGATATTAGCTTTATTGCCGATAGACCTAAGAACGAAGTTGGTATAGAAACCAATAGTACAAAAAATCATATAATTCAACGACTTTTTAAAAGTCAGGGTTATGAAATAGAAAAGCTGGATCGTGTAGTTTTTGGCGGACTTACCAAGAAAGACCTACCAAGAGGCCGATTTAGAAGGCTTACAGATCAGGAAGTTATAAATTTAGGAATGCTTTAAAAAAAGTGATTCCGTATCAAGTTTTTTAATATTTTTGAACCGGATTAGGATTTTCCTTCTCCGGTTTTCTATTTCGAATATTTAATGCACACAAATAATTGACAGGAGTTTATAATCTAAACAACGGGCGGTACTCACCGCATCCGAACATTCTATATTTTGAGACCCTTTCAGGCTTCAAATCAGTTATTTCCAATCATTTTCTTAACATTAATTTACCAGTCATTTCTTTTGGTGCGAAAAATTAATGCCTAAATTTTTACCTTTAATATATAAACCAATCATTTGAAGACTAAATACAGCGATTTAATAAACCAGACCTATTATTTTCCCCAGGAAGAGTTCACTCTGGAAGGCACCGAATTAAAATTTCATGACATAGATTTAATGGAGCTTGTTAAGCAATATGGCTCTCCGTTAAAATTTACTTATCTGCCTAAAATTTCAGACAATATAGGAAGGGCAAAAAAGTGGTTTGCAGATGCCATGGCAAAACACGATTACAAAGGGAGCTATAATTACTGCTATTGTACTAAAAGTTCTCATTTTCAGCATGTTTTAAATGAAGCATTAAAAAATGATATTCATATTGAAACCTCCTCGGCTTTCGATATAAATATTGTGGAAGAATTAAAGAAATCTGGAAAAATAACCGACGATACTTTTGTGCTTTGTAATGGTTTTAAGCGAGACCAGTACGTAGAAAATATTTCACGTTTATTGAATAATGGCCATAAGAATTGCATTCCGATTATAGATAATTACGAGGAAATTGATCTTTTAACTGAAAAAATTGAAGGGAAATTTCCTATCGGAATAAGGATTGCTTCAGAAGAAGAACCAAAATTTGAATTCTATACCTCAAGGTTAGGTATAGGCTACAAGAACATTGTGCCTTTTTATAATAAGCAGATAAAGGAAAACGACCAGGTTAGCCTTAAAATGCTGCATTTCTTTATCAATACAGGAATTCGTGATACTGCTTATTACTGGAACGAATTACAGAAATGTTTACGCGTTTATGTGAATTTAAAGAAAGTTTGTCCTGAATTGGATAGCTTGAATATTGGCGGAGGATTTCCGGTGAAAAACTCGTTGCATTTTGAGTATGATTATGCCTATATGGTAGACGAGATTATAAACCAGATTAAGCTTTATTGTGAGGAAGCCGAAGTTGATGTTCCTAATATTTTCACTGAATTTGGAAGTTTTACCGTAGGAGAAAGCGGCGGTGCGATCTATGAGATTTTATACCAAAAACAACAAAACGATCGTGAAAAGTGGAATATGATTAATTCTTCATTTATTACCACTTTGCCAGATACCTGGGCCATAAGTAAGAAATTTGTTATGCTTCCGGTAAACCGTTGGAACGATGAATATGAACGCGTTTTACTTGGTGGTTTAACCTGTGATAGTGACGATTATTATAATTCAGAGCAGAACGTGAATGCCATTTACCTACCGAAGTATAAAAAAGATAAACCGCTTTATATTGGGTTTTTTAACACGGGGGCGTACCAGGAAACTATTGGAGGTCACGGTGGTTTGCATCACTGTTTAATTCCGCAGCCAAAACACATTCTTATAGATAAAGATACAGATGGAAATATAGAAACCAGTTTGTTTAGCCCTGAACAAAATGCCGATGATATGCTTAAAATACTGGGTTACAAGGAAAACAATTAATTTTTTATAAATTTATATAACCAACAACAACCAATTTAGCATTACAATGAATAAAAAGAATTACGCCGGAATACCTGATAAATATTCGCGTATTGATGACGCGAAAGTGGTATTAATCCCGGTTCCTTACGACGGAACAAGTAGCTGGCAAAAAGGGGCAGATAAAGGACCAGAAGCTTTTCTTGAGGCTTCAGAGAATATGGAACTTTATGATATTGAAACAAAATCTGAAGTTTATAAAAAAGGAATTTATCTAGCACCGCCAGTAACCGAAGATTCTTCGCCAGAGAAAATGGTAGATACCGTTTATAAAACCGTAAAAAACTACATAAAACAGGAGAAGTTTGTTACTATTTTCGGGGGAGAACATTCTGTGTCCATAGGTACTATTCGGGCGTTTAATGAGAGTTTTGAAGATCTTACCATAGTGCAATTAGATGCGCATGCCGATCTTAGACCTGAGTATGAAGGTTCAAGTTGTAACCACGCTTGTGCAGTTCACGAGGCCAGTAAGAAAGCTAATTTAGTGCAGGTTGGGATTCGTTCTATGGATGTTTCTGAAGTTGAACATATGGACGAAAACCAGGTTTATTTTGCCCACGATCTTTATGAAGACTGGCAGGAGGATGCTATTGGACAAATGACGCCAAATGTTTTTATTACCATAGATTTAGATGCGTTTGATCCTTCAATTTTACCATCTACAGGAACCCCGGAACCGGGCGGACTTTTCTGGTACGAAACGCTGGAATTCCTAAAAATGATGTTCAAGAAGAAAAATGTTGTAGGATTTGACATTGTAGAACTTTGCCCGAATAAAAACGAAAAATCATCAGATTTTCTTGCGGCTAAGCTTTATTATAAGATGTTGAGCTACAAATTTAAATACCAAAATTATAACGAAGAAGACGAAGATGAGTAAAGGTGCGATTTCCCAATTTATAGAAAAATATTATTTACATTTTAATTCCGCAGCACTAGTAGATGCTGCAAAAAGTTACGAAAAGCAACTTGAAGGAGGCTCAAAGATGTTGGTTTCCTTAGCCGGTGCAATGAGTACTGCAGAGCTCGGCAAAATCTTTGCGGAAATGATTCGTAAAGACAAAGTTCATATTGTTTCCTGTACCGGCGCAAACCTCGAAGAAGATGTAATGAATTTGGTGGCTCATTCCCATTATAAAAGAGTTCCGCATTACCGCGATTTGACCGCTCAGGATGAATGGGATTTATTAGAAAAAGGTCTTAACCGGGTGACAGATACCTGTATTCCCGAAGAAGAAGCTTTTAGAAGAATTCAGAAGCATATTGTAAAAATTTGGAAAGATGCCGAAGCCAATGGCGAACGCTATTTCCCTCATGAATTTCTTTACAAATTATTACTTTCCGGGGTTTTGGAAGAGCATTACGAAATAGATCTCAAAGATTCCTGGATGTATGCCGCAGCCGAAAAGAATTTACCAATGGTTGTTCCAGGATGGGAAGATAGTACCCTTGGGAATATTTTCGCTTCCTACGTGCTTAAAGGCGAATTAAAAGCAAGTACAATGAAGTCCGGGATTGAATATATGACTTTCCTTGCAGAGTGGTACACCAATAATTCTAAAGAAGGAATTGGTTTCTTCCAGATTGGTGGAGGAATAGCCGGTGATTTTCCTATCTGTGTAGTACCAATGTTATATCAGGATATGGAAAGAACTGACACTCCTTTTTGGAGCTATTTCTGCCAAATCTCAGATTCTACAACCAGTTATGGTTCTTATTCTGGAGCTGTACCTAACGAAAAAATCACCTGGGGAAAATTAGATATAAACACTCCCAAACATATTATAGAAAGCGACGCAACCATTGTCGCACCCTTAATTTTCGCTTATTTGCTGGATATGTAATTAACAAAGAATTATTAGAGATTGAAGCTGTTCGATACTACAATTAATGTATTATTGAACAGCTTTTTATTTGTAATACGGAAGTCTGGAAAGTAGGTTTGGTTGAAATATTTCAAGCATAAAAATTCCTATTACAATAATATATTCGGCTGCAGTAAGCCAGTAATTCTCCTGAAATTCAGCACTAGCATAAGCCGAATAACTTAGCATCACTAAAAATGACCAAACAAGGGCAAACCTGTATTTTGTAAAAACCGAAAGTAAAAGTGGTGTGGCAATATACCAGGGATGTACTGTAGTTGATAGAAAAAAGTAGACTGAAACTCCCAAAAGCATGGTAGTTAGTAATTTTTCAATGGAATTATTTTTTCTAAAAAAAGCTAACCCGGCAAGAATCAGGATCACAATTAGCGGCAAGATCTTCCCTGCAGTTGCAATGATGTTGTAGCCTTTCAGTTGAAATCCAATCCATCTGATTATATAATAAACACTTGCGTTAAACTCAAATTTCTGAAACCAAAGCGCGATACTGAACGAAAAATTAGAGATGAATTCTGAAGAAATAAAGGGAAGAAAACTTACTAAAACTGTTACTCCTACTATTGAATAATAGAGCAGTAATTTTTTGAAACCCAACTTTGGCCCTGGTTGAGCCTGACTTTCAGCCACCGTATTATTATCTTGACTTTCAATCTTTCTTTTCCTTGAAAAATAATTCCATAAAAGGGGTAAGAACAATAATGGCAATAGTTTTAATGAAACAGAAATCCCCAGTAAAACCGCGCTCCAAATCCACTTTCTTTGATGTAATAAATAAACAGACCAGATCAGGGAAAAAAGCATCACGCCTTCAAAATGAAGGTTTCCGGTGAGTTCTATAATGATAAAAGGATTCAAGATAAACCAGAAAATCGGGTAAGGTGGCAGGTTTAATTTTAGCAATAATTTTCTACCAAAATAAAGAATTCCTAGATCGGCTAAAATAATAAAGCATCGCATCGCGATCACAGAACCCAAAATACTTTTTCCTCCTAAAAATGCAGAAATAGTAAATAACAACTGATTAACCGGCGGGTAGCTAGTGTAATTTCCGGCACTTAAACTGCCCATTCCCTGTATTAAAATATCTTTATGCCCCGAAGCAGGCTGGGAGTCGTTGGGGACCGATAAATAAGGATTTATTCCGTCCAGAATTAACTGTCCGTCCCAGATAAAGCGATAGAAATCTTGCGAAAGGTTTGGGGTGGCTGCAATAAAAACGAGTCGGAATAAAACTGCGATTCCGGCTAACAACCAGAAATTATTCTTTTCTAATTGAATAAGCTTAAAACTGATAAAAAACAAACCGGTATAAAGACTGATTAGTTTTATAAAATCAGCACGGTTTAGATCGTAAGCGAAAGACCAATAAAATGCAATTCCTGTTAAGATTAGGAGAATGGGAAACTTATGATTTTTAAGGAAATCTTGCATTTTATTTTTATAAACGTCATCCTGAGACCTGTGATAAAAAAAATTACCTAGCGTAGGATTTTGACGTAATTTTATTGGTAAATATAATGAACCACGAGTTAACCGATATAAGTATAGTGTTTTCATACCTGTTCCTGAGTA
>NZ_JAIQZB010000028.1 GCF_020164555.1 Salegentibacter lacus
TAATATGCCACATTAAAATTATGGAAAGTTAATATGCGTAGTTCACCGGTAAATCACTGAATTTTAGAGTGTTTTACAGAATAGTAGAATGGTAATAGTCATAACCATATTGTTGTCATAACCTTTGTTATGGAAAGCTATACATAAGAAAGGAGAATCACTAAGAAAAGGAGCTTTAAAGAACGAGTAACATTAATTTTTTATATAATTGCAGTATCTTTCAAAGTGGCACTGTTTGACCGAAACAGGTGGCACCATCACTCCGAAATAGCCAACAATTTAACACACTAGGACTTACATCGGTCCATTCAGACCATCCACAATCATTTTGAGCTCTTATTTGAACTGATATATTATAAGAATAAGGTCTTAAAGTAACCTGAGAATGATCACTGTACGAATATTTATAAGTTATATAAGCTCCAGAAACATTCCATTGCCAATCAATAGGGTTTATACCAGTATCATGTGTAGCTTTAACTTCAGTAGGTTGATCTCTACATAAGGTATAAACCGGTGTATTTGAATAAGGATCTCTCAATCTTATATCAGCAGGAATGATGGTTCCTATTTGTAAATTTTTAGTCAAAATAATATTATTACAAACCGCCCCGTTTAAATTTACTGTTGCCTTTAATTGAACATTGCCATCACTCTGTCCTTGAACCGAAATGGTGGTAGTTCCTTGTCCAGAAATTATTGTGGCATAATTATTAGTTAAGGACCATGTAATACTAGCTTCTACCGGGATATCGATTGAATAAGTTTCTATTGAATTACTACATAAATTACTACTTCCATCAATTTCTGAAATATTATTCAGTTCATGTAAGCAATCGGAATTAGAGCTGATGAAATTTTCAATACGTGTTTCAGAAGCGTTGGAAAAGAAAATAGGTATAGCTTTTTCTCCCTGACACATAACACTGGCATTGGGTGTGCCACATTGAATTCCATCTTCATGTATTCCATTAAGGTTATGTCCAATTTCATGACCAGTGGTTCTAAACGCTGCTAATCTATCAACAGTGAAACTATTTGCATCAGGGCTTAAGCATACATCCCCTATACCCGAAGCTCTACCAAATAAAAATCCTAGGTTTTTTCCAGTAAAAAAATGAACTAAATCTCTTTCTACATTCGCAAAATTATTTTGCCATGTACTACTAATTTCAGAAATAATTGAGGCTCCATTTGTGGAAGTGTAAGGATCACTTGAAGTAGTCCAAACATTTTGTTCTACAATCACAATATCCATATTAAAAATATCGGAATAGACACCCTGAATATTATTGAATTCCCCAAGAATTCTATTATTGGAATTATTACCATAATCGTTAAAATATTCAAAATCGGCATCAGTTGCCACCTCCAAAATTCGACAATTGGTATTAACTGATTGTTGAAAATAGGAATTGGTAACTTTTTTATCAATTTTTGATTCATCGGTACCGCACTCTCCCTCATCATTAATTATTTTATCAACGGAATATAGTACAAGCTCATTAGGGGGGATATTTTTCTGTTTTGTTACATATTTAAGCTGATCAAGGACATATAATTTTTCATTTGTTTCAATTATTCCATATACGAAATCTTCCGACACGGTTAGTCTAACATTTCCGCCATTAATTAATCTACCTTTAAAAATTTTTGTAGCTCTTGTAGACTGTCCAGTTTTAAAACCTTCTGAGTTCATAACATTTTCAGAATAGGACGAGGAACGAATTTCGTTAGGGTTTAAAATTAAGCTGTAACGATGTTTGTCTGATATTTCCAATAAAATTCTATTCTCTTGTGAATAATTTAAAAGCTCATTTAACCTATTTAAATCTAGTTGGAATACTTCATATTCTTCTAAGAGACTTCCTAATTTTTCATTTTCTTCTAGTGGTATCCCTCTAACTTTTTCTTGACTTTAAGTTAAAAATTGTAAAAAACAAAAAACAAAAATAAGAGTAATTTTTTTCATCATATTGTAGTTTTTTAATTAATGTTCACTCATCTTCTTGGATATTACTTAGCTCTATAGGTAATGCACAAATGTCTTCAGTTTCAAAGGTTTCATATAAGCTTCCGCTAAAGATGACCTTCATTTCATTCATTTTAAATTTATCGGGTAGCTCACAAGGAGCAAGATTTAATATTTGATTTTCGGTTTCATCCTTAATCGTATAAAGAGAAGGACAACTACTTTCATCTGGTGCTATAATAATACCCTTATGATTTAATATTTCTTTTTCTACTTTTCGGTTTTCATTTTGATAGCAAGTAGAGTTAAGTTCTTTCTCTTCTTGAGAACAACATATAGCTATAAATATGGTAGTAAATAATAATACTTTCATTGACATTATTTTTGCGTTATGTTTCATTTGTTCCATTACGTTCGCATTGTAGATTGTACTTTTATTTTGAATTATAAAGACACTTTATGTTAATAAGATGTACGAAAATCAAAAAGGTTGCTTGTAATTATGTTAAATTTACAAAAACATTCTTTATTTCACTATTAATGGTGAAAAGTAAAGAGAAGCAAGAGGGTAACGGGCAGAGCCCGTTACATTTTACGCAACACATTAATTTTTAGTTGTTTATGTTTTAATTCAACTTGATTATTAGGCAGATTTGCGACAAATGGTCTGGGAAGCCTCAAAAACAGGCTCAAACTTGCGACAAAATGATGGAAGATAAAATAGATGATTTTAAAAAAGTAGAAAATTAAATATGTTCCCGGTTTAATTAAAAACTTTTACTTTAATAAACCACTCACCACTTTCCTTCCACTTCTCAGAAGCTCCATTTCAGCAAAAGAGGTTCATTATTAATTGTCTTGGACATGAGCCAAAAAGCTTAGCATATAAAATACGCAAAGAATAATACCAAATGAGCTTTTTGACTCAAGTTCCACTAGGCGGTAACTAAAATTTACCGATCAGTATTTCAGATTTACTTTTAAATACCTTCTAGCTTCACCTTACCTTTTGCTGTTAAAAAACAAGCTTTAAAATTTACCGTAGCGCATAAACCGCTTTGCTATTTATAGCTCCTTCATAATTTTAAAGCCTGAAGACGAAGGAGCATCAAAAGGTAATGCGATGGCACTGGAAGAAGTAAATAAAAACTCGGAATAAACCGTTTCATCCTGATCTTCACTATTTTTTCTTTTCGCCGGCAAAAGGAAAATGCTTAAGATGAAAAAAGTAAATTGTTAAAACAGGTTTTTAAAAACTATATTTTTAAATATTCGGGTTGAAGTTATAGAGACATATAACACATTGATTATTTATAAACAAAATTGTTTATATTTGTGGTATGAATAATCTTTTAAAATATAAAGGAATTCACCCGGGAATTGTTTTAAAACGTGAGCTAAAAAAGCGTTCCATAAAACAACGTCCCTTCGCTATTGCCATAGGGGAACATCCGCAAACTTTGAATGCCATTACCAATGGGAAAAGAAGTCTTAATACACCCCTGGCACTAAAAATTGAAAAAAAACTCGGGCTGGAAGAAGGCGCCTTGGCAATTTTACAGACGTATTATGACATAGTAAGAGAAAAAGAAAAGCTCCAATCAAAAACACCAAATTTGTCCCTGCTTAAGGAATCCTTGTTTTGGGATACCAATATCAATCAAATTGATTGGCAGAAGCAGCGTAAGGCCGTTATCAACCGCATTTTTGAGCGCGGCAACGAAACTGAGAAGAAGGAAATTATTCGTTTTTATGGGAAGCAAATAGTAGATAATGTCCTTCGCTCAGTAGTTAGAAAACCTTATACGGTTTCAACAGAATAATCATCCAGTATGCTCCATTATAATACGGTAACCCCACTACTTCGTAATAGTTTGATTCAGCTTATGGCTGTAAATGAATTTAATGGGTTCCGGTTAGTTGGCGGTACCGCGTTGAGCCTGCAAATTGGTCATCGGGAATCTATTGATATTGATCTTTTTAGTGATACTGAGTATGGATCTATTGATTTTAAAAGTATTACGACCTATCTGGAAAAGACTTTCCACTATGTTGATCATTTAGAAATAGAGCCGGCCTTTGGAAAATCATATTTTATAGGGGAAAATGAAGAAAAAGCCATTAAACTGGATGTTTTTTATACGGATAGTTTTATAAAGCCACCACTTGTAGAAGATTTCATACGTATGGCTAGCCTGGAAGAAATTATTGCTATGAAAGTAGATGTAGTTCAACGTGGAGGCCGGAAAAAAGATTTTTGGGACCTGCACGCGCTTTTTAATTCCTACAATTTAGAGCAAATGTTACAACTACACGATAAACGTTATCCTTATAGTCACGACAAAAAATTAATTCTTAAAAACTTCACGGATTTTACCGAAGCTGATGATGATTTTGATCCTATTTGCTTATTGGGAAAATACTGGGAGTTTATTAAAGACGATATTGAAAGTGTTGTTTCAGATTATATTCAGAATCATTAAATTTTAAACGATCACTTACCCCTTAAACATCTCTTTTTTTTATTGCGACCATCGGGAGCAATCAAGATTGTGCCCACAGGCACACATCTTGCATTACTTTTCGAATTATAGCATTTTTTATAATTAATAGTCTTGGCAATATTTTCCATGAGGCTTTTTTATATTTACAAAATAAACTAACGGAATAATGACCACAGAGAGAATACGGGAAATTTTAAAAGAAGGAGAAGGCCTTGAAATTGAATTTAAAACTTCGACATTCGAATTAAATAAAGACGTCTTTGAATCTATTTGTGCATTTCTTAACCGGAAAGGCGGTCATTTATTGTTGGGAGTTAAAGATGATGGCACTGCTCAGGGAATAATAGAAGATTGCCTGGAAGATATAAATAATAATATTGTTACCCTTGCTAACAATCCCCAAAAGCTTAATCCGCCATTCTATTTATCAACGCAGATTGTAGATTATGAAGATAAAAAGATAATTTATGTTTTTGTTCCCGAGAGCTCCCAAGTCCATAGTACCAATGGGAAAATATTTGATCGAAATGAAGATGGTGATTTCGATATTACCCGTCAAACTGAACAGGTGACCCAACTCTATCTTCGAAAGCAAAGTATTTATTCCGAAAACAAAATTTATTCTCATTTAGGTATAAATGATTTTAAACAGGATCTTTTCAGTCGGGTTCGTACCCTTGCCAAAAACCAAAGAGCCGATCACCCCTGGCAGGATATGGACAATGAAGAATTAATGCGGTCATCCGGATTATATAAACGTGATCATCAGACCGGAAAAAATGGTTACACCTTAGCTGCAGTATTATTATTTGGTAAAGATGAAGTGATACAAAGTGTATTACCACACCATAAAACAGATGCAATCCTAAGGATTGAAAATACTGATCGTTATGATGATCGAGATGATATTCGAACCAACCTGATTGAAAGTTATGATAGGCTTATGAATTTTATTAGAAAGCATTTGCCTGACAAGTTTTATCAGGAGGGCGAACAGCGAATCAGTTTGAGAGATCATATTTTTAGGGAAATCATTGGAAACCTGTTAATCCACAGGGAGTATGGGAATGCCTTTCCGGCGAAACTGGTCATTGAAAAGGAACGGGTGATTACTGAAAACTGGAACCGGCCACATGATAGTGGCATTATAGACCCTGCAAATTTTTCACCTTATCCTAAAAACCCTGTAATTGCAAAATTTTTTAAAGAAATAGGCAGGGTTGATGAATTAGGCTCTGGGGTACGCAATACTTTTAAGTATTGTGGTATTTATACACCAGGAACCAATCCTCAATTTATAGAAAACGACGTATTTAAGACTGTTATACCATTAAAACCCGAGCAGAATAATATTGTTAATACTACCAATGATTGGGAGGAAGTTCGGAATAAGTTCGGAGAAAAGTTGGGAGAAAGTTCGGAAAAGATTTTAGCGTTGATTTACAGTGATCGGTATATCTCGGCCTCGGCAATGGCCGAAATAATAAATATCTCAGAAAGAGCTGTAGAAAAACAAATTGCAAAATTAAAAGAGAAAGGAATCCTCAAAAGAATTGGGCCTAATAAAGGCGGCTACTGGAAGATAATTTTTTAAACGCTTCTTGTTTAAGATAAAGAGAAAGGCTGGTCAATGGAAGTAAATTTAATAAGTTCTTTATTTAAAGGCCGAACCGATGTATTCGCAATTCATTGGCAAAAGGGAAAGAAAAGTGGATATATGCCGGCTTATAGCTACGACCCTTATATGTATCGATTGCATAAAATGAAAGGGGGCTCGTTTAAAAATTATAAAGACAAAACCCACCAACCATTAACCGATTACCAAATTGAAAAACACCTTAACGGTAAACAATTAATAGGAATTTACCCTTTACTGAAAGATAATACTTCTTGGTTTATCGCTGCTGATTTTGATAAGCATAATTGGATTGAAGAATGTCGGAAATTAATTGAAATTTGTTCTGATAATAATTTGCCAGCGTACTTGGAAAGATCACGTTCTGGTAACGGCGGACACGTTTGGATATTTTTCGATGAACCTTATCCGGCATTTAAAAGCAGAAAAATTTTAATCAGCTTAATGGAGAAAGCTGGTTTGTTTTCCATTTTTGAGAAAAACTCCAGTTTTGATCGGTTATTTCCAAACCAAGATTATCACTCTGGCAAGGGACTGGGCAATCTTATTGCCCTACCATTCTATAAGCCGGCAATAGAGAAAGGAAATAGCTGCTTTGTTGATCCAAATTCTAAGGAGTTAACACCGTATCCTGATCAAGAGAAATTCTTAAGTACAGTTGAAAAAAATTCCATTGAAGATCTTGATCGATTATATAATTTGCTAGGAATTGAAACAAAGAATAATCCAGGTATAAAAAATAGTTCAGCAACACTCCAAATAAGTCTGAAAAATACTTTGCGTTTAAATAAGTCGGGAATTAATTCAAATTTGCTCCATTTTTTAAAAGAAGAATTGAATTTTGCTAATTCTGAATTCTTTATAAAGAAAAAATCTGGCAAAAATACCTGGGGAACACAGCCCTATTTCACTTGTATTGAAGATACGGAAAAAGAGATTATTCTACCACGAGGTTTTATTGGAAGGCTAATTCGTTACTGTAATAGCAAAAAGTTTTGTTATGATTTCCACGATAGAAGACAAAAACAAGCATCCGTAGCATTCTTTTTTGATATAGAACTTCGCTCACACCAGCATTTAGCAATTGAAGCGGCTTCAAAGAAAGATTTCGGAATTATTTCTGCTCCACCGGGTTCTGGAAAGACCGTTATGGGCTTGAAGATTATTGCAGAAAAAAGACAGCCAGCACTTATAGTTGTGCATAGGAAACAGTTAATGGAACAGTGGCTTGAACGAATTATATCCTTCCTTAGAATTCCTAAAAATGAAATCGGAAAAATAGGTCAGGGAAAGGCTAAAGCGGGAAAGAAAATTACCGTTGCTATGATCCAAAGTCTGGGGAAACACCTTGAGAAGCAGGAATCAAATGAATTCACCCGATCTTTTGGTACAATAATCATTGATGAATGTCATCATATACCGGCCAAATCATACAGAAATACAATATCAAAATTTTCCTCGTATTATCAATATGGTTTAACTGCTACCCCCTTTCGAAAAGGTAATGATGAAAAGTTACTCTTTGCATATTTAGGAAATAATATTGCAGAAATAAAATCTACGGATATAGATGAATACAAGCGTCCAAGGATTGTGATTAGAAATACTTCCCTGGATATTCCTTTTAATTCCAAGACCGATACATTTGAAACCTTATCAAAAATCCTGATTCATGATTCTTCCCGAAATAAACTCATTCTAAATGATGTAGAGACTGAACTAAAATTGGGAAAAAAGGCTGTTATTATTACCGAGCGAAAAGAACATATTGAAACCTTGAACCAATACCTCAAACAATCTTATGAATCTATAACCTTAAGTGGGGATGATTCTGAGGCAAAGCGTACAACCAAATGGAAACTACTGAATGAAGGGAATTACCAGGTTTTAATTACTACTGGTCAGTTTTTTGGCGAGGGCAGTGATCTTCAGAATGCTTCCTGTCTTTTCCTGATCTACCCTTTTTCCTTCAAGGGTAAGCTAATTCAATATATTGGACGCGTACAACGTTCAGAGCTTACACCAGTCATTTATGACTACCGCGATTATAAAATCGATTATCTGAACCGTCTATTTCTTAAAAGGAATAAACATTACAGACATTTTGATAAACAGGCGACTTTGTTTGATGACGAAAGAAATACAATAGTTTCTTCTCAACTTTTAACGATTGACAAGAAAGTTAAAATAGCAATAACTGATCTTGATTTCCGGTATGGAGCCGTTGCCTTTAATTATCAACCTTCTGAGCTTAATAACCCCCTTGAATTTGAAATTGAAAATGATGATTTACGGCCTGAATTTGATGTTTTAAAACCTTATTTCTCCAAAACATTAAAATCAAAGTATGTTGAAGTTGAAATTTATGCAGAATACGAAAACAAGGTCTTAATGGCTCAATCGGCTTATTCAAGAGATATAGATAACATCAACCAGGAGCTTATAGAAAGTGTAAGATTCAGATTTACAGAAAAAAATATTTCAGGTAGGAATTATTCAGATAAAGCAAATGGTGGTCTATTAGATCTTGAAGATTTACAGGATAGGAATAATACAGCTCTTTACAATTCCGAAGAAGATTTAATAAATGAATTATTAAAGAATAAAGATGTAAAGCATTTTCGACAAATACGCTACTTGGCTTTAAAACACGAAAGTAATATTATGAAACTTCGGTTTGTTTTACAGCCCTTTTCGTTTGTTTTCCTGATCCTAGGAAAGGAAGCATATCATCTTATCCTGGAAACTTTAGATACTGAAGAAGCAACTTATATATGGCACTTTGAAAGATTAGAGGAACTACAGAGTGATATCAATCTGGTTGATAAAAACTTAAATCTAATTCGAAATAAAGGCCGGCAAATTTTTTTAGAATCTCCTCCTGAAAATTTTAGCAGAATTGTACACGATTACTCCAACAAGCGTAAGGGTTTTATAATTTGGAAAAGCACGCTGGAAGAAAGGCTTTTTTAATAACCCATTATTTTTGTATCTTTAAAGCACCAAAGACGATCAAATATTATTAGTCTTATTGTTCTTTCTATTTTAGTGAATGATTCGGTGAATATATCCAGAATTTAGAATACAAAGTCGCGGTTTTAAAGGTCTTGTGAAGCCTAAAAAACTTCCTGCCACCCCGACTTTTACAAGTTATATTTTAACATAAAAAAAGGGTAATTGTATGGTTTTCATATAGTTACCCTTTCTTTTTTGTGCTCAAATTTTAACAAATAGTGTTAAAATTTATGTGAGTTCATCGTGAGTTTACTGCGAATTTGTGAGCTATTTTTTTGTACTTTTAGCTTACCGGTACTTCATAATTTCGTATTGGTAGTTTGACCTTCGCCTTTATTAATTGTTTCATTTAAACAACAAAGCTATGCGTACCAGTCAAACCTTTTCCATTTCTTTTATTATCCAAAAAAAGAAAAAACAACCAAACTTAGCTATTCTCTATGCCCGAATCACCGTAAATGGTAAATCCCTTGAAATCAGTTTAAAACAAACTATTCCGTTTGACAAGTGGAATCCAGCTGCCAGTAAACTTACTGGTAACAGTTCTGAAAGCCGGCTAATCAATAAAAAAATTGATGAAACCAAGGCCCAGCTCTATAAAACCCATTACAGTCTTTAAAAAAATGACTTCCCAGATCTCAAGTACCCCAAGCGTAACCAACAAACTTGATAATGACATTTTTCAACTTCACCTGGTTTAGGGCTTGTACTTAGCAGTTGAGTTTTTAATAAAAGGAATAGTTTCTTTTTTGGAATTTTCAAACCCATAATAGGCAGACTATCTAAATCAAGTATGATAAAATTAAAAGTGCTGTTGGAAAAGTCTTCTTAGGGAAACTATTCAATTTTCAATCATTTTTCAAGGTTACAATATTAAATGGCATTACTAAGAATATTTTAATGACTCTTTAAGAGAAATTTTAAGCAAACTTCTGTAAATTAAGAGTTATGAAAATTAATGGAATTACATATTTAATATTTACCAGTATACTTCTAGTAGTAATAACGGTCATGGTATTTTTTAATACCGCTTTTCCCGTAGTTTTCTATTTAACCTGTATAGGCCAAATTCTTCTGATTTTTACTGTTTATAAAATCCTTACCGAAAATTATAAAACAGAAAAAACCTTTGATGATTGGTATGAAGATTATCCTGATAAGATGAATTAAACGAAGTCTATTGAACTGTAAAAATCTTCGTTATCGATATAGGTTTCCCCTCGTTCGTAAATCCCTCTAGATTTATTTCAAAATCGCCATCTAAATCTGAAGTATAAAATCGGAGGTCATCTTTATCAAGTTTGGCTTCAGGATTCCACCAGAGTTGATATCTATAATCCGGGATTCGTTCCAAGTCTTCAATTTTATAATTAGGACTATAATATCTCTTTTGGTTTTGCGTGGTAATAACTTCTGTAGATTTAATATAATCTTCTCTAAATTCATCTGGAAAATCTCCTTCTTTTGTTTTCACTACAACCACTCCCTGATATATTTCAGGACCAAAAAAGAATTTGCTTCTAAGAAGACCAATACTTTCAATTCTTTCAGTTTCAAAAGAGGTTAATTTATCGTGATCCTGCACCACTACCCCATCTACAATTAATAATGCAGGTAAGGTAAACTCTCCATTGGTATTCTGGTTTCGCACTAAAATGCTATGGCTCCCATCATCATCATTAGTTTTTACTCTTCCATATTCAATAATCTCTACAAAAGTTTGCGTGACCTCAGGAAATCTTGTGTAATCATCTAAATTGAATTTATGAAGTTTATTTCCAAAGAAATATCCTTCTTCCTTCGGATAAACCGATCGATCTGCTTTTGTTGCTGAATAAGCATTTTCAATTTGATTGTTTACGCTTTTCTCAAGAATATATTCTTTAAAACCTTTGTAAATTAATGGCTTTTCGAAGGTTAATTGCGAAATGTCTGCTTGTACAGTTTGTTTTAGCGCAATGCTAAAATCATCCTGCTTATAATCTACCAGCTGTAATAACAATTCATCTACAGCCAGGAAATTATTCATAGTAAAATTAAATTCACCATTTTCATCTACAGAAACAATATTCACCTGACTTTCTTCGCCGGGAAATGAAACCATTAAATTTTTAGTCTGTAATACTTTCTTATCCTTTCCGATTATTCTACCCGTAATAAGCGAACCTCTAACTTCGGGCAGGATTATAGTATCAGAAAAATTCCATCGAATATTGTTATAAATCTCAGTGAAATTGGTACTTCTATGCCTGCTGGGTTTATTAAAACTATTTATTCGCCTTACAGAGATTGAAAAATTACCCTTTATTTTCTCAGTATTATCAAGTGATAATACTACTTCTTCCCTGTTTAAAAAAGAATCTTTATTTAGAGTTAAATCAAAATCAGATAAAGTTTCAGTTTTTGAATCTTGGGATATAGCGTCTATGCTATCTTTAAGGATAAGGCCTTCATTTTCCTTTTGATAAGGATTTAAAATATGAATGTCCTGTTTAAAATAATTTTCTTCAGCATTCAACATCCAGGAAGTATAACCCAAAATTTTATATGCTCCAGAAGGTAGATTTGAAGGAATAAAGAAATCTGAATAAGACTGGCCTTGCTCAAGATTTAATTTATGTTTAAAAACTTGTTCCTTATCTGAATTCACTAAAATCACCCATCCAATTTTACTTAGATCACTTAGCTTGTTTGTTTCACTATCAAGACAGTAAAACTTATAAAGCAATTTTTCTCCGCTAAATAATAAACTACTATTTAAGTGAAGATAAACCTGTTCTTTTGGCACTTCATTTTGGAGAAAATTTTCATCTTCTGAAGTTTGCGCATTAGACCAGTTTGTCAATGCCAGGGCAACAAGGAGAAATATTGAAATCTTTTTGATCATTATTTTAGTTTGAAATTAATCTTCCCAAAATTCAGGCTTTTCATTGGTGCCAAAAACTGTACAGTCCACACAACTTCTTGGTACCACTTGAATTCCGCCACTAGGGGTCGTGGATGACCATCTTACTAAATTTTGTTCTATTTGTGATATTAAAGTGGAAATATCTGGAAGTGTCTCTTCACAGCGTGCAAAAGATACAAACCTTGGCCTGATACTTTCTGGATCATAGAAATCTTCATAATTAAAATAGGTTCTTTTGGTTGAAACTGAAGAAATATCAAAATAGCCAATAACCTTTTCTTCGGGGTCATTAATGTTTGAAATATTTCCTGCAAAAAACCCCGGCTGACTTTGAGAAAAAAGATTATCTGAACCGGAAAGTTCTTTCAAAATCTCGTAATAGGCATATGCATCCCTACTAATCACAAATTGCTTTACAAGAAGACTATATCTGTTTGAAAGGCTAGGATCATCTGAGGGTATAAATTTAATTAGCAGATCATTTACCCTATCTTCTGAAAGTGAATTGGTAGTAGCTAATAGTATTTCCTGAGAATCATTGCTGCGGTAACATGTATATTCTTCCTTTTGTTTGGGCACTTCAACAGGCTCGCCATCTACAAGAATTAAATCATTCACTTTAAAATAATTTGCATTGAATTTAAATGTCTCTATATATTCATAGCGATAATAAATGGCAGAACCGTTAGAAGTATGGTTGTTTAAAGTGATGGCTACGCCATTTTCTCCACGGTAATCGATTCTGTTTGCTTCCAGTTCACCAATACTGCTGGTGCCGGGTAATTGCATAGGTGCAGATTCGTATTCTTCACCATTTGTGAGAATATTCAATTGGTAATTAACTCCTGTTTGGGCAGCAAAACTATCCCTGGAAATATAAATCCCGGGTTCGGTTTCTTCAAAAATATATTCGCTATTTCCTGTTACTTTTATATTAGCCCCAGATAAGGGATTGGGACCAGCAGTATCTATTGCAAAAGCCTGTGATAATTTAATTTGGTGCTGCTTTAACTCGTTGGTAATAGTTCCTTCTATAACTATAACGTCCTCGAAGCCTTCAGATTCCAGTGGAATTTCTTCTACACAAGAAGATAACGTCGCTATTATAGCGAATAGAATCAGCGTGTTTTTATATTTTAAAAGTAATTTCATCAATTTAATTATTTAAAATCTAAAATTGTAGGTGATAGTAGGAATTGGAATAGAGAAAATAGAGCTTTGATATGCCTTTACTTCTCCTCCATCGGTCACGAAAAATACCGAATAAGGATTATTTCTTCCCAAAACATTATAAACTGAAATATTCCAAAAGCTATGCGCGAATTTTTCAATTTTATGATTTCCTTCGACATTAAAACTCAAATCCAAACGGTAATAATTGGGGATTCTGAATTGATTCCTATCACTATACAGTACATATTCAGAATTATTAAAATTATATTTTCCAATTGGATAGGTTACCGGCCTTCCGGTTTGATATACAAAGTTAGCTGAAAAGCTAAAACGTTGGGTAAGTTTATAATTTAAGACTGCGCTAAAATCGTGAGGTTTATCAAAGTTTGTTGGAAAAAACTCTCCGTTATTTACCGTTTCTTCCTGTGAATCACCAGCCAGTTTTATAAATGATCTGGAATAGGTGTAGCCTAAATATCCATTTAATCTTCCTTTGTTTTTTCTAATAAGAAATTCTGCACCATAAGCTTCACCTTCGCCCTGTAAAACTTCAGTTTCAATATTTTCATTTAAGAAAAGATCGGCACCAATTTTATAATCTAAAAGGTTGTCTGAAGTTTTATAATACCCCTCTAAACTTAGCTCATAAATATTCTCATCAAAATTCTTGAATAATCCCAGGGCGAATTGATTAGCCCTTTGTGGTTTTATATAAGAATCTGAAAGTTTATAAGTATCTGTAGGGGCGGCTGTAGTATTGTTCGATAAAGTGTGAATGTATTGATAGGTGTTGTTGTAACTTAATTTAGTTGAAAATGTCGGTGTTAAAAAATACCTGCCCGAAACCCTAACTTCAGGCCCTCCATAAGTCTCTATCACCTCACCATTTTCGTAGTTTTCCACACCAGTAGTGGTATTGTCATTTCGAGGTAGCCCCTCTTCATAGGTGTTTATTTGAGCCGGACCAAAAGCAGTATAAAAGGAATATCTTAAGCCTGCATTGATTAAAAGCTTTTCGGTTACTTCAAAACTGTCCTCAATATAAACGGCCGTTTCTACAGCTCTTTCCTTTGGAATACTGAGTTGTTCAATAAGGGATTCTGAACTGCCAGGATTAATTTGACCCGGAGAAACCATATAATATTTACCGTTAATACCATAATTAAAAGTATGGGCTTTGCTATGAAAATATTTCATTTTCAATTTTACTTCAGATTCATTAATCGTGTACCCCGATTCAAAATCATTTCCAAAATCACTTTCATAGTCTAAATTGAAATCATAATTACTATTAGTAATCACTAGTTCTCCCTTATGTTTTTCATTAAAAAACTTATTATAGGAAAGAGAAACCATTCTGTTTCTATAACTAAACAGGGAATCTGAAGTGATACTATAAACGTCATCGCTGTAATATCCGCTTACATTTAACTCGTCATTATTGTCGAATTTATGATTGTATTTCGCCACTGCGTCATAAAAAGAAGCCTGACTACCCTGTAAAGACTCTTCTTCCAAAAGGTTCAATATCCAATCAGAATAAGTACCTCGGCCACCAACTATTAAACTCGATTTACCTTCTACTATGGGAATTTGAAGACTTACATTACCCGTAACCGGACCAATAGAAACTTCTCCGGCAAATTTTTCCTTATTTCCGGTCTTGGTGTTCAAATCAAAAACCGAAGATAACCTGCCTCCAAATTCAGCAGGGATACTTCCTTTATAAATACTTACATCACCGGTAGTAAATGGATTTAGTCCAGAAAAAATTCCGAAGAAATGAGTAGGATTATAGATCACACCTTCATCAAGTAGAATTAAATTCTGATCGGTTTTTCCACCTCTAACATTGTAGCCGCTAGCAGCTTCACCTGCAGTGGAGATCCCCGGCAGGGTGGTTGCCACCTTTAAAATATCTCTTTCCCCTAAAACAAGTGGTATGTTTTTTATTTGCGCGACGTCTATTCTTTCCACTCCTGTAAGAGCCGTACGCACATTATCCCTGGCATTTGCTTCTACCAAAACTTCGCCTAGCTCTTCAAAACTTTCTTCCAGTTGCAAATTTAAAACGCCGTCGTTATAGACTACCAAACGCTTTTTCACCTTATCTACACCCAGAGCCTGAGTTTCCAGAATATTTATTCCCTTGGGAAGTCTAATTTCGTAATTCCCATCAATATCGGTGATCGTCCCCTTATTTTGATTGGGAATCAAAATATTTAATCCTGAAATTGGATCTCCTTTTTCTGAAATCACTCTACCGGAGAGTTTATATGTACTTCGCCCGGATTGTCTATCTTCTTTTCCAATTAGAACCGTTTCAACTACTTCTGTTTGTTCTTCATTATCATTGTAGAATACTGGATCGGCACTCTGGGTTTCTTCTACAGCTACTGTAGTTTCTTCCTGATTTTCTAAAAAGCCTTCCGGCAATCTATCATAAATTATACTTCCGCGAGTAAGAATAATACGGTTCCCTCTAATGAAGTAATTAATATTAGTTTCTTCCAGTATACCTTCAAGGACTTCAGTTACTTTCGTTTGTGAATACTCCCCCGAATACTTGGCAACCCCAAACCAATCATCTTCAAAGAAGAATTGGAAATTTGTTTTTGTTTCAATTTCAGCTAGAATATCAGGCAATTCTTTATTGCTGAAGCTTAAAGATATCTCTGGATCAGTTGTTTGGGAATAAGTAAATGGGAAATATAAAATTAATATAAGGAGTAAAATTTTTCTCATTCTGTAATTTCGTTTGTAGCAGTTGAAATCAGATCATTCATCTTTATGGCCAGGCTATTCATAAAAACATCAGGATTATCGCGAGATCGCTTCCTATTACTGTTATAAAAACTTCTTATTTCATTTTTTAAACCAGGAAATTCCAAAAATAGATCTCTTCGGTTAACCAGCTCAAAAAATTCATTGTTAAATTGAAATATATAATCTGGTTTTCCTGTGCTAAATTCACTGTAAGCTACAGTCTTATCCCTAATCTCCATTCTGTTCTTAAGGTGTCTTTTAAAAACCTTAAACTCGCCTTCTTCATTTATAACCTCGTAAAAACCTTTGCTATCTGAATCATTATCAACTTTTAAATACTTGAATTTATGATCGTAGATTTGAAACTGATTTACCTTATCACCTATTAATTGAATAAATAAATTTCTTTGTCCTTGTTGAAGGTTTACCAGTAATAAATCATCGTAGATATTATATTTTAAAGGCACATTATAGAAAGTTTGTCCATCGTAGTTTACAGATCCATTCTGAAACTCTTCATTTTTAAAAAATTTATGTTTTTCGTTTATTATTCTATCGGTTTCCACGTATTCAATTCCCCGAAATAAAATAGAATTTTCAATTCCGGTTTGCTGATCGTACCAGGAATAGATTTTTTCTTTCGAATAATTCTGAGAAAAAGTGGAAAGAGAAATCAAAAGAAATGAAGAAATAAGAAGGTAGTTTTTGTACATTCAATAAGTAATAGATAAATAATCCATAATATTTCTGGAAAAATACAAAATAAAATATTTATTCCTCATCGTTATAGTTTTAAAATTAAAAATAATTTGAAAATTTTAAAAACCTGAGAACAATCATAAATTACATCTAATAGAAAGTTTTAGCTTTGTATTACTTAAATTTATGCAATGCAACTCAATCAGTATATTGACCATACCTTATTAAAGCCAACGGCAACGCCGGGAGATATTAAGAAATTATGTGAGGAGGCAACAGAGCATCAGTTTTATGCAGTTTGTGTTTCTCCTTCCTATATTAAGATTGCAAAATCGGTATTGAAAGATTCCAACGTTAAAATAGCAGCGGTAATAGGCTTCCCTTTAGGAGCTATGACAACCGAAGCTAAAATCTTTGAAGCTAAAGATGCAATCACTAAAGGTGCCGATGAAATTGATATGGTTATAAATATCGGAATGCTAAAAGCCGGGGAAACTGATTTTATCGAAAAGGAAATCGCTGAAATTAAAGCGGCTATAGGGTCTAATATCCTAAAAGTAATAATTGAAACCTGTTACTTAACTGATACCGAAAAGAAAACTGCCTGCCGGGCTGCTTTAAATGCTAAGGCCGATTTCGTAAAAACTTCTACTGGATTTGGAACCGGCGGGGCTACTTTTGATGATGTGAAATTGATGAAAGAAACCGCAAGCAATAAAATGAAAATAAAAGCTTCAGGCGGAATTAAAGATCGGGAAACCGCTATTAAGTATATTAAATTAGGTGTTTCCAGGCTGGGAACTTCCTCGGGTATAAAATTGGTAACTTCAGAAGAAAACTAGAATGAGCGTACATATACAGGCAAAAAAAGGAGAAATTGCAGAAAATGTTTTACTTCCGGGAGATCCCTTAAGAGCAAAATGGATTGCCGAAAATTTCCTTGAAAATGCGGTTTGTTATAATGAAGTCCGCGGTATGCTAGGCTATACCGGTACTTATAAAGGCCAAAAAGTTTCTGTGCAAGCTACAGGAATGGGAATTCCTTCCGCATTGATTTATTGTACAGAGCTTATTACTGAATATGGCGCTAAAAAACTCATTCGGGTGGGTTCTGCCGGTTCCTATCAAAAAGACCTAAAGGTGAACGAGGTAGTTTTAGCAATGGCCGCTTCTTCAAATTCGGGATTTAATAAAGCTAAATTTCAACACGCAGACTACGCTCCTACCGTGGATTTTGAGTTATTTATGAAAGCTGTGAAATTTGCAGAAAACAATAACATTCAATTCAGAGCCGGAAATGTGCTTTCCTCAGATGTTTTTTACGAAGAAAGCGAACAGAATTATAAAAAATGGGCAGATTACGGCGTTCTATGTGTAGAAATGGAAACCGCCGGACTTTATACTGTAGCCGCAAAACATAAGGTACAGGCGCTTTCGGTATTAACAATTTCAGATTCTTTGGTAACCGGGGAGCATCTTCCCGCAAAAGAGAGAGAACAAAGTTTTAGTCGGATGGTAGAAATTGCTTTGGGCAGTATTTAAGTCGGTTTGGCGAAATTTCATTAAATTCGGAAAGAAATTCCGTAATCAATGAAGTTTTTCTCAGTAACCTTTTTATTTTTAAGTTGCTTTCTCGGCAACGCACAAACTTCTACTGAAGAACTTCAGGAAAAAATCGATTATTTATTTCAAAATACGCAAGGAGATTTTGCAATTGCTTTTAAAGATCTTTCCAAAGAAAAAGACAATATTCTTATAAATTCCCATGAAGATTTCCACGCAGCAAGCACGATGAAAACCCCGGTAATGATCGAGGTTTTTAAACAAGCTTCACAAGGTAAATTCTCTCTCAAGGATTCTCTTGTTATTAAAAATGAATTCAAAAGTATACTAGACGGAAGTTCTTATACTATGGAACTTGGTCGCGACAGCGGGGAACATCTTTACAAACAAATTGGTCAAAAAAGAAGTATTGAAGACCTGGTAACCGATATGATTATTTACAGCAGCAACCTGGCTACTAATATTGTAATTGAACTTGTTGACGCCAAAAATGTAAATAAGACAATGCGAAATCTGGGTGCCAACGATATTAATATACTTCGCGGTGTAGAAGATATGAAAGCTTATGAAGCTGGTTTAAGCAACTCCACCACCGCTTACGATTTGATGCTGATTTTTGAAGCTCTCGCTAATGGAAATGCGGTAAACCCTGAAGCCGATGAAAAGATGCTCAACATTTTACGGCAACAAAAACATACAGATCTTATTCCTCATTTGCTTCCGAAAAATTTAAAAATTGCCAACAAAACTGGTTGGATTAGCGGTGTACATCACGATTCAGCGTTAATTGAATTACCTGATGGCAAAAAATATGTATTGGTTTTGCTTTCAAAAAATATAAAAGATATGGATGCCGGCACTAAAATGCTTACTGAAGTTTCAAAAATGGTCTACGATCACGTTAAATAATTTTTCACTAAAAATTTTAAAATGAAAATATCTTTAAAATCAAGTCTATTGGCAAGTGCATTAGTAATTGCTTCAACCCCTGCTTTTGCCCAGGAAGAAAATACCGATTTACCACCTGAAGCTACCGAATTTTATGAACCGGTTCCTCCGAAAATTGAAGCCGGAGAATCTACTACAACGCCACCTTCTGATGCGAAGATTTTATTTGATGGTTCAGATCTTTCGGCTTTTGTGAATGAAAGAGATGGCACTGAACCAACCTGGAATATTGAAGGAGATATTTTAACGGTGAACCCCGGTACCGGCGGGATAAAAACCAAAGAGAATTTTTGCGATATGCAGTTGCACTTAGAATGGCGCTCGCCATCAGAAATTACGGGTGACGGTCAGGGACGTGGGAACAGTGGTGTTCTCATTATGGAAAAGTATGAAGTGCAAATTTTGGATTCTTACGAAAATGAAACCTATACTAACGGACAGGCCGCCAGTATTTACAAACAATCCCCGCCTTTAGTAAATGCAACAAAAGCTCCGGGGGAATGGAATACTTACGATATTATTTTTACCGCTCCACGATTTAATGATAATGGAATGCTGCTGAGTCCGGCGAAAATCACCGTATTGCACAATGGTATTGTAGTTCAAAACAATTACAAACTTAGAGGCCCAACAGAATATATTGGGATTCCCAATTATACCGAGCATCCAGAAAAGCTTCCAATTCATCTTCAGGATCACGGAAATCCTGTGAGTTTCAGAAATATTTGGGTGAGGGAATTGAATTAATACATTCTAATATTATAAAATGAAGAATTCAAGAAGAAAATTTCTGCAGCAAACAACCCTGGCCACTGCCGGTTTAAGCTTATCGGGATCTTTATTGGCTAATCCACTTTCCGGATTTTCGGCTTTTGGAGCTAATGACCAAATTAATTTTGGAGTAATTGGCTGTAAAGGAATGGGTTGGTCTAATATGCAAGCTCATCTTAAATTACCCAATGTGACGTGTATTGCCCTGGCAGATATAGATCAGCGGGTTTTGGATGAGAGAACTAAAAATGTAAAGGATATAACCGGTAAAGCCCCAAAACAGTATAAGGATTATCGTAAAATGTTAGAAAACAAAGATATTGATGCGGTAATAATTGGTACCCCAGACCATTGGCATTGTTTAAATTTGGTGCACGCTTTACAGGCCGGGAAACACGTGTATGTTGAAAAACCGCTTGCCAATAGTATTGAAGAATGCAATACCATGCTTAACGCGGCAAAAAAATATAATAAAATTGTACAGGTAGGCCAATGGCAACGTAGTGGGAATCATTATGATGATGCTATAAATTATGTGAAATCAGGAAAACTCGGGAATATTCGGTTGGTGAAATGCTGGGCTTATATAGGCTGGAAAGACAGGCTTCCAAGCAAAGCCAACAGTACACCTCCACCGGGCGTAGATTATAAAATGTGGTTAGGCCCTGCGCCTGAGAGACCTTTTAACGAAAACAGGTTTCATTTTACTTTTCGCTGGTTTTGGGATTATGCCGGCGGACTTATGACCGATTGGGGTGTGCACGAAATTGATATCGCCTTATATGCAATGAACGCAAAAGCGCCAAAATCGGTTTTGGCTTCAGGAGGTAAATTTGCATATCCCAATGATGCTGCTGAAACACCCGACACCTTACAAACAATTTATGAATTTGAAGATTTCAACTTGCTTTGGGAACACGCAGTTGGTATTGACGGAGGTAATTATGGACGTTACGAAGGCATTGCTTTTATAGGGAATAACGCTACCCTTGTTGTTAATCGAGATGGATGGGAGGTGATTCCTGAAGGTAATAATGTGAAAGGGGAATTTGTTCCTAAAGTTGAAAGAATAGCATTACAAAAACCGGAAGGAAATGCCCTTGAAAAGCATGCGGCTAATTTTGTTGAAGCAATTAATACCAATGACTCTTCAAAACTTAATTGTGGTATTGAAACCGGAAGTATTGCGGCTATTAACGCTCATATGGGAAATATTGCTTACAAAACAGGAAAAAAGTTGTATTGGAATTCAGAAAAAGAAATATTTAATGATGATGAAGCCAATAAACTGCTAAAATCAAATTACCATAATGGTTGGGAACTTCCGAAAATTTAAATTTAAAATCAATTTCAATGAATAAATATATAGCTAAAGAGAATCGTTACGATAAAATGCAATACCGTCGCTGTGGAAAAAGCGGAATAAAACTTCCTCTATTATCGCTGGGTTTATGGCATAATTTCGGTGATAACGATGATTTTGAAAATGCAAGAAGTATTTTAAGAACAGCTTTTGACAATGGTATTACACATTTTGACCTTGCCAATAATTACGGACCGCCTTATGGCTCTGCCGAAAAGAATTTTGGGAAAATTTTCGCTGAAGATTTTAACCAATATCGAGACGAGTTAATTATCTCTACCAAAGCCGGTTGGGATATGTGGCCGGGACCTTATGGTAATTTCGGTTCCAGAAAATACCTTATCGCCAGTTTAGACCAGTCCTTAGAGAGAATGGGGCTGGATTATGTAGATATCTTCTATCACCACCGCCCGGATCCTGAGACGCCTTTAGAAGAGACTATGGGTGCTTTAGACCAGGTTGTAAAGCAGGGAAAAGCACTTTATGTAGGTATTTCCCAATATTCGGCTAAGGACACCGCAAAAGCAGCTGAAGTCCTTAGAGAGCAAAAAACACCTTTTATAATTCATCAGCCTCGATATAATATGATGGATCGTTGGGTTGAAAATGGTTTACTAAATACGCTGGAACACGAAGGCATTGGAAGTATCGTTTTCTCGCCCCTGGAACAGGGAATTTTAACCGATAAATATTTAAACGGAATTCCCAAAGATAGCCGCGCGGCAACCCAGGGAAGTTATTTAGATGAATCGCAGATCACGCCAGAAGTGGTGAAGAAAGTGCAGCAACTAAATGAAATCGCGCAATCCAGAAACCAAAGTCTAGCGCAAATGGCCGTGGCCTGGTTGCTAAAAGATGAACGAATAACATCGGTTTTGGTTGGGGTGAGTAAGGTTTCGCAATTAGAAGATAATATCAAAACTCTTCAGAATCTCGAATTCAGTAAAAGTGAATTAGAAAAAATAGAAGCTATTCTAAAAAATAAATAGCAGGTTTTTAAAAGAGGCTGTCTCAAAAGGTTTTTAGATCGTCATCCTGAACTAGTTTCAGTATAATGTAAATAACCGTTTCAAACAGCCTCTTTTTTTTATTTTATATAAACCTCCAGAAGTTCACAATTTTCAGCTGAAAGTTGAACTTCTTTATTTTGGGCCGGGATAAGTAAAGTTTCGCCCTGAGCGATTTTTTCAGAATTTCCATTTACAGAAACCTTTCCATTTCCGCTAACGCACATATAAATCACAAACGAATCTAAATTGCTGTAATCTTTTGTGATTTCTCCCTCAACAGGAAGATAGTTGGTAGTGAAATACTGGCAACTGGCAATTTCAGAAGAAGTGTTTTTATCTTTTTCGTAATTCAGTTTAAAATCGTCTTTCTTTTCAAAATCTATCGCATCAATTGCTAATGCGGTATGAAGTTCACGGGAATTTCCTTCATCATCGGTTCGGTCCCAATCGTAAATTCGATAAGTAACATCTGAGGTTTGCTGGATTTCAGCTAAAAGCACCCCTGCTCCTATCGCGTGTACCTTCCCGGTATTTATAAAGAAACTATCTCCTTTTTTTACTTCCTCAAAATTGAGCAACTCTACAATCTCCCCTTCTTCCAATCGGGTTATATAATCTTCTTTAGAAACACTTTCTTTAAACCCAATATTGATTTTCGCACCTTTATCGGCTTGCATAATGTACCACATTTCAGTTTTCCCAAAAGAATTATGGCGCTGCTGTGCAAGATCGTCATGAGGATGTAATTGCACGGAAAGTTCTGTATTCGCGTCTATAAATTTTATGAGCAAAGGGAAATCGGCATTGAACTGTTCGTAGATCTTTTTACCTAGAATTTCATCCTTATATTCTTCTAAAAGATCTTTTAGCGAAAAACCTTTAAGTTCACCATTGGCAACTACAGAAATAGCTCCCTCTACTCCAGAAATTTCCCAGCTTTCGCCAAGATCGTCCCGATTGGTTTCTTTATTTAGAATTGTTTTCAGTTTTTCACCACCCCATATTTTTTCTTTCAAAATGGGGAAAAATTTAATTGGATAGTCGAGCATTATTTGGTCAGTTTTAAAAGCGCTTAAATATAATCAAATATTAGCGTGTTAAAAAATTGCTAAGGGTCTCATTTTAGTAAGAATCAAAATGTACTTAGCTCATCTAATTATTTTTAATTTTCAGTCTCTTTGTAGCTATTAATTACCTGACTTTTTTAGCAGATACAAATCACGATATAATCTTTGTTTATGTTTAGAACTCACGGGATTCATATCTACGCTATCAATTTTAATTGTTCTGTAATCGTTAAAAATCTTTTGTAAGCTATCTTTACTGTAACCTTCAGATAAAAGTAAAAATTTATCTTCTGAAGGGATTTGCACTTTGTCGCCTTTAGTTAAAACAGGAATAGGTTTTCCATATTCCCAAATAATTTCGGGAGTAAAATTTCGAAATTCATAAACCGGCGCATTATATTCATTTAGATATTTTTCAATATTAACAACGCTATTATAATCCTTGTTAACATTTATCTTATCTGCCATTGGCAAACCAAACCAAACAATACTTATCAGGAAGAAAATACTTAAATAGAATACCAGTTTTATTTTTTTCAGTATTAAAAATCGGAACATTAAAACTCCAATGATAAATAATGAAATTGAGCTCAAAATGTACCAAAGCATAATATCCTGCATAAATGATTCAAAATAGAAATATGCGGCAATTGGAAATATACAACCTACAAGCGCGAATATTCCAAAATGAAAATAAGCCACTGCAGCTTCCGTGGTTTTTATACTTCGGAAATGATTAAATAGAAATTCAATGTAGAATGCAGTGTTCATTGCCATGGGAATAAGAACCGGCAAGAGATAACGCGACTTTTTCTCCGGAATTACAGACAATAGAAAAACTGAAGCCAGCGTCCAGAGAAGCGTGAATTTATAAGCTTTTTTATTGCTTACACGATCCTTTAAATACGGATAAAGAAGCGCTACGAAAGATGGAATGGTCCATAAACCACTTTGAATAAAAAAGCTCCAGTAATAATAAAACGGTCTTACATTGTAATTTAACCATCTCCCCGTCTCCTGACTCGTAATTTCTGCAACGGCACGAGTATCATATAGATAAACATAGAGATTCCACCAACCGCCCGAAATTAAGGCAACCAGCGTTAAAAGTACTAAAGCCTTCCAGCGCTCTTTGGTACCCTCAAACTTATAAATTACACCGTAAGCTATTAGAAACGGAAGAAATAATGCATAGATCGAAACCGGCCCTTTACTCAAAATAGAACAGCCAATGAACAATCCACTAATTAAAGCGTATAAGTACCCGTTTTTAGTTGAATTGTAGAGTTTGTACAGCGTATAGATAGCCAGCATCATAAAACTATGGGTATAAATATCCCATTGCCCGTCCCTGCTGGAAAAAACGATATAAAACGAGGTTGTGGCTATTAATCCTGCCACAAAAGATAATTCTATATTCTTAGTAATTTTAAGCAGGAATTTATAAATAAAAATCACTAAAATTAATCCCATAATTGCGGAAGGAAGTCTCAAACCAAATAGTCCTTCCATCCCAAAAATGGACATTGAAATTGCCGTAAGCCAGGTTGGTAGCGGAGGCTTTTCATAACGTGGTTCGGCATTCATCGTGGTGAAAATCCAGTTATTATCATTTAGCATTTCCCGGGCGGTAATAAAATTACGCGCCTCCATGATGTTGATATAAATCGCATCCAAGTTTACAAAAAACACGGCTATTGCTACAAGAACGAGTAGCAGAAGGTATTTATTCTCTAATTTCATTATGATGAATTATAATATTTCTAATGTACATTATTGCGCCAAATAAATGCCCAATAAGCAAAACCGGATCTTTTCTGAAAATCGCGTAAACCAGAATCATAGAAGATCCTACAAGGCTTAACCACCAAAACCCCAGCGGTAATGAAGATTTCTTCTGTTTTTCAGAATATAACCATTGATAAAAAAAACGCAGGGTAAAAACTACCTGGGCTACAATTCCTAATAAAAGTAACCAAAGCGGGATTGCTTCATTGAGAAATAATTTCTGAAGATTATATTCATTATTAAAGAAGCTATAAACAACTACAACGGCCGGAAAAATCAATATTAAAAATCGAATTAAAAAAGGAAGTTTCTTCCATTGCCCCTGCCAGTGTAAATTTCTTATGTATATAAAATAAGTAACACTCTGCCCCAGCATAATGGCGAAATCGTCTCTAAAATAACCGTAGATAAACAGTAAAAATGAAGCCAGTAAACTTAACTCCCAAAAAAGGATTGGGGTAAGGACTTTCTTTTGTTTTTCAGAAAGGATCCATTGCATAATCATCCTGGAAGAAAACAGGATTTGAGCGGTAAATCCTATCACATAAATTAGCAGCGAATTATCCATGTTTCGCTTTTATGCTATAATCTATATACGATTTTTTGATCCAAACGTAAGCAAAACAGTCTAGCAATGGCCCAAGAAACCTATTTTTAAAATTGTATTTAGATTCGCCTTCAATTCTTGGATAATGATTTATCACCACTTCTTTTATTTCCTTTTGCTGCAATAATATCATTGCCGGTAAAAAGCGCTGTAATCCCTTAAACATAGGTATTTTCTTAGCGTATTTAGTATGCATTATCTTAAGCGGACAGCCGGTATCGTGAATGTTATCGTGAGTGAAAAAGATTCTTACTGCATTTCCGGTTTTGGAAGAAATTCGTTTTACAAGCGTATCTTTTCTATTCTTTCTCCAACCGGTAACCAAACCAAAGTCTTTAATAAAAGGAAGTAGCAATTCAAAATCTTCGGGGTGTGTTTGCAAATCGGCGTCGAGATAGCCAAGTAATGGCGTTTTAGTATGATCAAAAGCCGCTTTTAAGGCGGCTCCTTTTCCGTAATTTTTTTCGAATAATAAACAGTTGAAATCCTCTTGATCCAGGCAGAATTTCTCTATCGCAGAAGCGCTGCCATCAACAGAACCATCGTCTACCAGTAAAACACAGGATTTAAGTGAAGCCGATTTAAGATAAGCCTGCAAATATTCAAAAAGCCTGGGTAAACTTTCTATTTCGTTATAAACCGGAACAATAATGGTGAATTGAAACTCCATACACAATTAACAAGCTTTATTACAGATTGATGCTAACGGATTAAACTTAAAACCCTGACTTACAGGCGTTGAATTTTGGAGTAAAACGTATTTCAATTTTATCAAGGGAATCTTTTAAAAAATTTACCGAGGCAAAATTAAGGATATAATTGGGAAAAACTTTCAATTTAAAAATTAAGTTAAAAAGAGATTAATTTTTGACAATACTGAAGGCGAATAAAAAAATAAATTTTTAAATGAAAAAAGCTTGTTTTATTTGGAAAGAGACTTATATTTGCAACCGCAAAAACGGTCGCGTAGCTCAGCTGGATAGAGCACCTGCCTTCTAAGCAGGCGGTCATAGGTTCGAATCCTATCGCGATCACTCTAAAAACCCTTGTAAACACAGGGGTTTTTGCGTTTTGTGGTGGTTGCTTACATAGATAGATTTTAAAATTACGCACACTTTACGCACACTTTTGAATTTCAGGCAAATTTTAATAAATTTTAATGCTATTTAGACTGTTTTTATGAATTGATTTAGAATTTAGTTATGAATTTTAAAAATGGCTGAACAATAATTTAATAAAGTTCCCCACCCCTTCATCATAATTATCTCCCATCCTTTACTTTATTTTTGGGAAAAAGAGCTTCGTAAAAAGTTTTATATACGGGTCTAATACGAGCTAGCCAAAATCTCGCAATTTAGTTTTTTATTAGTGAGCATTCCCTAATCTCGGATCCCAAGTACACCTTCCCGATGTAACTCTTTAACGGCAATCGAGATATATTCAGGTTCATTGTTTACTACTCTCCTACAATTCGACTCTAGAAAATTTTCAAGACATCAATCTGATGTGGGGAGTTTAAGATACCAAAATACACTTTCCGAAAATAGCTAAATCATTTAAATATAAACCGTATTTATTCTAGGTTAGGCCTTCTATTCAATCAACTTTAATTCTTTAATTTCGTTTATCCAAATAGCCTTTTAAATCTTTTAGATAAAATAAAAACTACATAGTATAATCAATGAAAAAATTCTTTCTTGCTTTTCTTATCACCTCATTAGGATATGGCCAAAACATTAGCGAAAGTGAAATAACCAAACAAATAGGGCTTATATGGGGTTTATTAAAATACCATCACCCTGATGTAAGTCGCGGTGAATATAACTGGGATCAAAAATTTTTATCTCTTTTAGAAAAATCTAACAATATAAAAGATCAAGAAAGTTTAAACACTTTTCTTCTAAACTTTATTGATGATGTAAAGGTTGACAATAGTCATTATAAAACTAAAAGAAATCTCTCGGATTCAAGTTGTTTTCTGAAGAATATAGATTATGGATGGATCAACGGATTTGATTTTAATAATACCTTAAAAAAAGAACTTTATAGACTAAGAGATAACTCAAACATTGGAGATTTCTACGCTTCAGCAGAATGGCGTAATAATTTTCTTAATTTTCAAAAGGAGAATGGGCTACCGAATTTTGATTCATCTTTAAAAAATCACCGATTACTCCTATTTTATAATTTTTGGAACGTAATTCAATACTATTACGTTAATAAGTATATGACAGAAGAGGACTGGCGTGAAATTCTTATACCACTGACTAAGGAATTTATACAGGCGAAAAATGATGAGCAATTTGAAATGGCTAAACTTAAAATGATAGCAAAACTTTCAGATTCACATTCTTTTAATTTATCACCATTTCTTTTTAATTCAATTATAAATTATAAGCCTGCTTTTTCTGGTCGAATAGTTAATGATTCTTTAGTTGTCACTTCTATCAAGAATCAAGCTTTAGCAAATAAGGACTCAATAAAACTTGGGGACGTAATCACTTCTATTAAAGGGTTACCTTTAGGAAAATATATACAAAAAAAATTCGCTCCAATCACTTCAGCTTCTAATGGCAATTATTTGAGACGTTTCCTAGAAAAGGGACATATTTTATCTGATAGTGTAAATAAGATTTCTGTTTCTGTTTTCAGACCTACAAACAACACTTCCAGAGAAATAGTGATAAACTTATACGATAAGAGAATTAATGATTCTATCCAAAATCTTTATGACACTCCCTCAGAAGCGAGTTATGATTTAACATCCGAAATTGGATATATTAATTTAGGTGAAATTAATTCAAATGAATTAAAAAAGGTTTTACAATCCTATAAAAGAAAAAAAGGCATAGTCTTGGACTTAAGAAATTATCCTAAAGCGATTTCTAAGTCAGACCTATCAAATTTTCTTTATCCTAAAAGGAAAAAATTCGTAAAAGTTTTATTCCCCCTCGAAGGTCAGCCTTCTTTAGCCAATCCTAATGGTAAAGCTCCCTTCCGTTTCATATCCAATCCGTTTAAAACAGGAAAGAAAAATAAAGATTACTACAAAGGAAAAGTCATATTACTAGTTGATAGGAATACCATGAGTAATGCAGAGTATATAGCAATGATGATACAAGCTTCTCCAAATTGCATTACTATTGGAGAACAAACTGCTGGATCAGTTTTAAATGTATGGACATTTAATTTATCAGATAAGCAAAAAATTTATTTCACTGGACTTGGTGCATTTTATCCCGACGGACGAGAAGCTCAAAGAAAAGGAGTTCATTTAGATTATCATATTAAGAATAATGCTGTAAGATATAATCCCAACTTGTATATAGAAAAAGCAGTTCAGATCATTAATGAAAATAAGCTATCGGGTCATACTAAGCCCTAGTATTTTTTTACTCTACAAAAACCCCCAATTGTCTTGCCTTATTTATTAAAACTAGGTCCCCTTCTTTTTCAATACCAAATATATCTTTTAATTGCCTTTTTCGTTTTTCTATTGCCGCTAAAGAAAGGGGTATTACTTCAGGTAGTTTTTTAGTTTGTACTCCCTTAGAAAGCTGGAAAATAATTTCTCTGTCATACTGATCTAAAGTGAATTCATTAGTGATCTCATTACGCATAAACTTTAATACCGTATCACTATAGCTAATTCTCCCGGCTAAGACATCGTTAAAAGCATCCATTAAATCTTTTGATGCAACATCACTTTTTATAAGCAATCCCTCTGGGTTAATATTTTTCACAATGTTGTACAGTCTAAAATTCTCATTATGCATCGTAAGAAAAATAATTTTCGAATGAGGAGAAACCTTTCTTATAAACAGGGCTAAATCTTCACCTGAATAGATTTTTTCCTCCGGGTATTCCGGCAAATTTATGTCGAGGAAAATGATGTCAAAGAAATTCGAAGAATTTACACTAGTTCCAATTTTATTAAATGCGCTCTCAATAGAATCAGAGATTTCAAAGACTATTTGCCGACCTTCATTATCCATTTCTAGAATTATATTCTTATACCCCTCTAAAATAAGAGGATGGTCATCTAACATTAAAACTTTTATAATATCTTTCATACTTCATCTTTTGGAATACTTATTTTTAAAATAGTACCGCCTTCATTAGATATTATATCAAATTTTCCCTGAATTTCCATAACCCTTTCTCCTATATTTTTAAGACCAATTCCTTTCTCTTGATTTTTAATTTCAAAGCCCTGGCCGTCATCGCTGATATGCAAAATTAAATAGTCCTCTTCAAAGTCTATTCTAATTTCAACATTTTTGGCTTTCGCATGCTTTCTTATATTCTGTAGCGATTCCTGAATTATTCTATAGAAATTAATTTTGATATTATTTTTTATAGCATTCCAATTTATCTTCCTACCACTTAAAAAGTTAATTTTAAGGTTGTCTGACTCTTCGAATTCTTGAAAAAGGTCTTTTAAGATATCTAGAAAACCTATTTCCGAAAAATCGTAATCTGCATTGAGCTTATGGGAAATATTTCTAATTTCATTTTCGATGCCTTTAAGGCTGGCCAGATATAAAGAGCGCTTTTCTTCTGAGTCTTTACCAGTTTTATTATTTAGAACTTCTAAGTTAATCCTTATCCCAAAAAACTTACTTAAAACCGAGTCGTGTAGATCCCGGGATATTCTTTTCCGTTCCGTAATACTGCCTTCTTCGTATTTTTGCTGGGAATTTAATAGTAAGTCATAGATTCTCTCATTCGAATCTTGTTGTTGCTTCTCTAATACAAGCTTTTTATTCCTGGAATTCTGTCGCTGAATGATATAAGTAAGAAAAAATAAAATTAAAACCAGGGTGATACCTATTATTAAATAAGTCTTCTGTTGATTTAGATTATCAGCTCTCTTTATAAATTGGTCGGTTTCATATCTTATTCTGGCAAATTGATTTTGAATAGATCGTTCCTCTTTTATTAGCTTATCTGTTAAATCAATATGAGCTCTCAAATGTTTTGTTTCATTGGATTTATCCACCTCCACTAAAGAAAGATATATTTCCAACAATTCAGTTTGCATATTTAAAGAATCTGCTAATTCAGCAGCCTTAGAATATTGCCTAATGGCATTTCTTTTATCATCCTTAAGTCTATAATAATCACCAAGGTGAATATTACTCATCACAATACCTCCTTTATGATCTAATTTCATTCGCTTATCTAAAGCTTCTCGAATTAGCGAATAGCCTTCATCAAAATTTCCTGATAAAATATGAGCGTGACCTAAATTATCAGTCAACATGGCTTGAAGTCTGGAATTCATACCCTCCTTGCGCGTAATAACATCCTCGAAAGACCTGATTGCTTCTTGATACCGCTCCAGGTTCTTATAAACAACACCGATATTATTTAGGCTTGTAATTTCATAATAGGGGTTGCTTAGATCTTTATTAAAGGATTGAGCTATCTTATGATATTGAAGTGATTTGCCGTAATTACCAAGGTTGTTATAAATAACTCCTAAATTATTATAAGCTAGATATAATTGCTTGTTTTCACCTAAGGATTTTAAAATTGAAATAGCTTCTAGGGAAGCCATTTCACTTCCAAGATAATCATTAACTTTTGTCTGTATTATTGCTTGATTAAGGAGCATCCTAGCTTGGCTTAAATCATCACCAACATCATTGTACAGCTTGGAAGAACTAGTATAATAGTAATAAGCACTATCAAATTTCTGAGTTTTGTTAAAAAAACTAGCTAAGTCCCAATGTCCCTCTGCTAGTAAAGCTTTATCATTTTTGGCCTTAGAAAAATTTAAAAGTTTCGAATTCCACTTTCGGAACTCTAAAGAATCTTGATTATTTAGATGAAAATAAGAAACATCTGTAAGGAACTTTTTTTTTATAGAATCAGAGACTATGCTAGAGTAAATTACATTTAAACTATCTTGATTAACCTTTTCATTCTCCAGAATGGAAGATAATGAATCTAAATGTTTATGAGTTTCATCAATATTACCATTCTTTCCACAGGAAACAATTAAAAAAAATAATAGAGGTCAGTATTTAAATACGTATCTTAATTACCAGTAAATATTTAAAATTATGGATGTTTTTAAGGGTCAAAATCTTCTGGAGTTCTCTGATCGGTTCAAATCTAACGAGGATTGCAAGCAATA
>NZ_JAIQZB010000029.1 GCF_020164555.1 Salegentibacter lacus
TTCTGTTTTAGGATCAACCGATCTCAGAGCAAGGCTACAATATTCAATAACCTGATCACAAAAATGGTTCAGGGCAATGTCACCTATCAATCGCAAATTATAAGTAACTAACTACTGACCTCTATAAAACAAAATGAAGAAAGCATCCTTAACCGAGAACCTTGATTATAAGGAAAACTCACCAGCCGTAAAAGTACTATTTGAGACTGAAGCGAGTAAAGAAATTAGAATGGCCTTTAAAGCCGGGCAAGGCCTTAAAGAACATAAAACCTCTTTCCCTATTGTGGTAGAGGTATTCGAGGGTGCCATTGATTTTGGTGTTCAAGGAGAAATCCAGGCTTTAAAAAAAGGAGATTTGATAGCCCTGGAAGGAAATGTGCCGCACGACCTTAAAGCCAAAGAAAATAGTATTGTTCGGTTAAGCCTTACAAAAGCAGATACCGCAGAACGAGTAGAGAATGTTGCAAAAAACTCTATGTAGAAAACAAATTGCACTACCTTTTTCCATATAAAGCATGGTTTAATATTCTTAATTAGGGAAAAGGTTTTTTTGAAAAATAACTCCTATTTGTTTTAAGTAACTTTTTCAGCCAGATATCGCTGTACGGCATAGATATCTATACTTTTATTAAAACGTTTGCTAACGCTTGGCTCATTTTCACTGGAAATCCAGATTTTTAACTCTGCATCCAAATCAAAAGTCCCAGCGGTCTCTAATGAAAATCGAGAGATATGCCGATATGGAAGCGATAAATATTCCTGCTTTTTACCGGTAAGGCCTTGAATGTCTATTAAAATAAGTCGCTTATTGGTAAACATAAAAATATCACGCAATAAGGAAAACCCAAGTTCGATTTCTTCGGTTTCGGTCAATAATCTGCCGTATTTTTTATCTAAATCTTCTCTAGAAATACTGGCTGCATTACCCATTAATTTATTCAGTAAACTCATCCCTTTTTTCTTATAAATTTAAGTTCAACTTTTTATTCGATTGTAATTTGATATTTATTCAATAACCCGCTTACCTGATCAAGGCTGAATTTAGCCCCTTTTATTTTATTATTTTCAGGATCTATGCTGTAGTTTTGAGCACTGAGAAAATCAACTTTAATAAGGTTTGTATTTTGAAAAACTGCTCCGGAAAGATCGGAGTTTATAAATTTTGAATTAGATAAATCAGCTCCTGAAAAATCTACTTCCTGTAGTTTCGAGTTTTGAAAAATAGTTTTAGGTAATTTCATTCCATAAAACGACGAGTGATTCAAAATACAATCATTTAAGGAAATAGAAAAAGCGAAAGGTTCACAATTATTAAAATGTAAGCCTATCATTTTACAGGATTTAAAATTGCAATTTTGGAAAGAAGTATGGTCAAAATTAACATTACCCAGGTCACATTCATTAAACTCACAGTCAATAAATAGAACGCATTTTAAATTACCCGCAGAAAAATTACAATTTTTAAATTGGCAGGATTCATAGCTATTAGCGAAAGAATGATCTAAAAAGTTTATATTATTAAAATCCTGTTCTTCAATTTGATTCTCCATAAGATTAAAACTACATATTTAATTTTTTAGAAGCTTAAACTCCTATCTAAAATTTAATTAATTTTCTAAATGTGACCCATGTCATATTTTTCCAGTTTTCAACTTCTTTTCTTTACAAATTGGAAAATTAACTCCTCATTTTAAACAGCCCCGGTAACAGCGTAAGTTTGCCCGGTGCCGGTAATAATTATTAGAATATGACCAAAACGAACCAAATGCACAGTTTTCATATCCCGGTAATGGGAACAGCTTTTACCATTGACAGCCCGCTGCGGGTTGCTAAATATGGAATATCTTCTGTAATCTCGATTATTGACGACGAACTTATTGAAAAAATGAATGCCTTCTACAGTAAGAAATTTGATTTGCCGTATAAGGAAATTCCGAAGAAAAATCCCGATTCCCGGGCAGAACGGATAACTTCCTATTTAGACCTGGTAAACAATATCGTCCAGGATAAGTTTGAGAGTTTTAAAAAGGAATTGACAGAAAGCAAAACAGCTTTAGAAAATTACCTTTCCATATTGCCTAATCATTCTGAAATCAAGCAAGGTTTTCAAAATTTGCTGGATAACGGCGCCGATGCGAAAGAAAAATTGAGCACATATATTGAAAACCATCTTAGCCCCGGCAGTATAGATGTAAATATTATGGCGAAAATTGATAAGGATAATTTCGCTAAAAACGAGCAGTTGCCGGTAGAATTCAATGATGCCCATGCTGCGCTTCGCGGATTTGCCAATTCGAAACTTTCCTCTTCAATTGTGCTCTCGGCAGGGTTAAATCCAAGGCTATATAGCTATTTTGAAAATTTCAGAGATTTCTTTCCTGATGCCAATGGCAATCTTAAAAAGAAAATAATTCTGAAAGTAAGCGATTTCAGATCGGCTTCAATCCAGGGAAATTACCTGGCAAAGAAAGGTTTGTGGGTTTCAGAATATCGAATTGAATCCGGGCTAAACTGTGGCGGCCATGCTTTTGCAACCGATGGTCATCTACTGGGACCAATTCTGGAAGAATTTAATCAGAAAAAAGAGCAACTTATTCAATCGGCTCACGAATTAATGAGCAAAGCTTTAGCCCAGAAAGAAGTCCCGGTTCCTGAAAAACCTCTTGATCTCAAAATCACGGTACAAGGCGGTGTGGGGACTTCTGAAGAGCATGACTTTTTACTAGATCACTATAACGTATCTTCTGTAGGTTGGGGAACGCCGTTTTTACTTGTTCCTGAAGCTACTTCGGTGGATATTGAAACGCGTAGATTATTGGTAAAAGCGAAAGAAAAAGATCTTTATTTAAGTCATATTTCTCCTTTAGGTATCCCTTTTAATACCGTGAGAGGGACAACCAATGAACAACTAAAAGAAAAACGAATTTCTGAAAACAAAAGCGGGAGTTCTTGTCCTAAAAAATTCCTGGCGCTAAGTAAGGATTACGATGAGAAAGGAATTTGTTCTGCCTCTAAAAAATTTCAGGATATAAAACTTAAAGAACTGGAAGAAAAGAAAGATAATTTCTCCCAGGAGGTATTAGATAAAAAGAAGAACAAAATTACCGAAAAAGCCTGTTTATGCGTTGGCCTGGGAAATGCATCTTTTCTTGAAAACGACATTAGAATAAAGGGCCAGGCACAGGGCGTTGCTATTTGTCCGGGACCAAATATGGCGTATTTTTCAAAAGTTGTTTCGCTTTCAAAAATGGTGCAACATATCTATGGAAAAATTTCTGTGATGGAAATGCCCAACCGTCCCAATATGTTTGTCAAGGAATTAAAGATATACCTGGATTATTTCAAAAATGAAATTGATGAATTTATGGATGAACCTTCTGTTAAACAGAAGAAAAAATTAGAGAAATTCAAGCTTAATCTTTTAGACGGAATCTCCTATTACCAGGGTTTATTCACCAATAAAACCAATATTTTCCAAACCGGCAGAAATCAGCTGCTCGGGGAATTGGAAGAACTAAAAGCATCATTAACCGGAATAACTATTGAACCGAAAATTTCTAATTAGACTTTTTCAATCATTTTGAATATTAAAAGTTGAATCTGTGTATAAAGAGACCATCTGAAAAGATTAAGATTTGTCAAAACAATCCCGAAGCTTCGGGATTGTTTTGAGTTCAATATACTTTTAATCACGTCTTAGATTCTGAAATAAATTCAGAATGACGATTTAAAAGTCTTTTCAGCCAACTTCTTGTATCAAATTTTTATTTAAAAAAACAATTTTATCCCTCCATTTACTACAAAACCATCCACCGGGGCATAAATATCCCTGAATTGAGGGTCGGATATTGAACCGGTATAGATTGAATCAAAACGGGTTTGACGGGTATCGGTAAAGTTTTCGAAATTCAGAAAAATCGAGAAATCTTCCCATAATTTTTCCATCATTAAACCAAAAATCCAGTATTCCTGTCCGGTAGAACCATCACTTAATTGTTGGGGACTAAAATAATAGCCTTCTAAACCAATTTTAAGCTTTTCGTGAAGTTCATACATTAGCACGTTATTTAAGCGATGCCTGGAAACCAGCGGCATTTCAAAAGTATTTCCGTCTTCTGTTCTATCTACATCGGCATAAGTATAGCCGGTAAATAATTTGAAATCTTTATAGCCAAATTTTAAATTAGCCTCTATCCCCCTACTTTCAATAAATCCATTAGGTTGCAGATATTCAAAAACGCCTTCTGAAGTATTTTCGAGAATAATTGGCTTTTCAATTTTGGTGTAAAAGAAAAGCGTGTTACTCGTAAATTCTATGGTTTCAAAGAGTTCGGTTCGGTAATTAATATCAAAATTTCCCCCAATGGAATTTTCGGCTTCGGTGTTGCTTACATCAATAGGCTTTACATTTCTAAATTGAAGTCTCTCGGCATCCTCGGTAAAAACTGAAGGAGTTTTATAGCCCATTCCGCCGCCAATTCTGGTGGTGATAGCATCAGAAACAGTAAACATCGCTGAAATTCTCGGCAACACAAACCATCCATATTCATTTTGATAATCGGTTCTAAGTCCACTTTCCAGTTGAAACCAATCGTTGGCCCGCCAGTTATTCTGAACAAAAGCACCATAAGTAAGATGCTCGTAATCTACTACAGGAGCATCGGTTAAAACATCCTGTTCAAAACGATCTACCCACAAGTTGAGGCCTCCAATCCATTCCATTTTATCGGTACCTAAAACCACAGAAGCTTCATTATAAGAGGCGAATTGATTACCGGCAAAGACATAATCACCGGTTTGAATTTCCCGGTCAAAAAAGCTGAAACTGTTTTTTAGGTTAAAGCGATTATCATCATTCCAGAAATGTTCAAAACCAGACTGTAAAGTGGTCCTTGCCGTATTGTTTCTCTCAAAAAAAGGGTCTTCCACGTCTTCGCCTTCCAGGTAAGCCATATTCCCACCGGTACGTTCTTCAACCGTGGTATTCACACCAATATCCAATTTGGTGTTTTCGGTAAATTCATAAAAAACCCTCGGGTTTATGGTATACCGATTAAATTCAGGAATTGCTGTTAAGCCAATATCTGCAGGGTCGTAAGGCGAGCCAAGGTTATAAGAAGCGAAAACGGTGGTTCCCAGTTTTCCGTAGGTATCAGAATAAAATCCGCTAAGATCCAGTCCTAATGCTGAAGTGGCGTTCAGCATAAAATTAAGTTCTCTTTCCTCTCCCGGAGTTTTGGAAATAAGATTTACCAAACCGGCAATAGCTCCACCGCCGTAAAGAGTAGATGAAGAACCCTTAATTACCTCAACCTGTTGCAGGTCTAAAGGCACAATTTGCAGTAAACTGAGTCCGCCGGAAAATCCTGAATAAAGCGGATAACCGTCCTTGAGCAGTTGGGTATATTTCCCATCCAGCCCCTGGATTCTAATGCTCGAATTACCGGAAATAGCCGAAGTTTGCTGGGTTTGAATTCCCGTGGTTTCATTAAGCAACATCCTAATGTCACCGGGTTTCATATTTCCTTTTTCGGTAAGTTCCTCGCCTGAGATCACTTCTACACGAGTTGGTAAATCGGCAATGCTACGCCGGGAACGGGTAGATTGAATAATAACTTCTTCCATTTCTTCCCCGCCGGGTTCAAGAAAAATCTCCAGCGTATCTTGTGTTGTCCTGGGAAAATCTAAGGTGATTTCTTCTGAAGCAAAGCCCACAAAACTAAAAACAATTTTTTGGGTACCGTTCGGGATTTCTTTTAAAGTTATTTCCCCATCTATATTTGCGGTAGCACCGATATCGGTTCCAGAAACTATCGCATTAGCGCCAAGCAAAGGCGTATTATCTTCAGCATTTTTAATTACCGCCTCAAGGGAATTTTGTCCCACGACGTTAAAAGCGATCAGGAAGATCGCAAGTTTAAATAAGAGTTTAATCATTTTAAAAATTTAGGTTATTATTAATTCTGTTTTCAAGAAATAATAACCTGTTGTGGCGGCTGCCAAAACCTATCGGCATATTCTGCTTCTACACTTTTAAAAGCAAGTCCGAATAAATTTGAAATTGGAATTGGTTGAGGGTTTAGGACTGTTACAACCTCATCGGTATTAGGAATAAAGCCAATGCAGCTTCCGCAGCTAATAAAAGGGGAACATAAACCACAATCATCATACTTCTGATCTTCATCATTTTCCGTAATTTTTACTTCGGTATCTGAATCACAATCATCTATAATGCAGCAAGGGTATGCAGAAATAAGCAAACAAAAAATACCTAAAAAAACCGCCAGGACTTTCATATCTCAAAAGTAATAAATTCCTGAAAAGGAAGGTAAACTTTAGTTATTGAAATATTAATGACTTCATTACGACTTCCTGACTTCCTTTAAAAGTTTTTTAATATCCCGGTTATTTCCGTATAACACCATGATATCCCCATAATGCAATTTAGTTTTTGCGTTGGCCACCCCCTGAACATTAGACATAGTCTTAGCTGAACCGATCTCGTTTTTTCCATCAGTATATTTAATCGTGGTGAGCACTATAATATTATACTTCTTTTTTAAACCAATTTCATCCAGAGTTTTTCCATCATATTCCTTAGGGATTTCACTCTCTACAATACTATATTCCCCGGTGACTTCAAACGAATCTACCACTCCTTCCAGGTTTAATTTTTTTGACCATCGCTCTGCGGTTTCCTCTTCAGGATGAATTATCTCCTCTACTCCCATAGCCTCCAAGACCATTTGCTGCAAAGGCGAAACCGCCCGACTAATTAATCGCCTTACGTGTAACTGTTTCATTAAAGCGGTAGCCATAATATTTGCTCCTTTATCTTCTCCAATTCCAATTATTACCACATCAGTATCTTCGAGAGGTAAATTGCTTACTGCATTAAAATCGGTAGCATCAAGGCTTATAGCGTGGGTGATTTTTTCTTTAATAACTTCAACTTTATCCAGGTTACTATCCACTCCAATAACTTCGTTTCCCATAGAAGTTAATTTTTCTGCCAGGGAAGCTCCAAAATTGCCTAATCCTATGATAATATATTTCATTTTAAATGCTTTAGTTGATTAAAATTTCTTCTGACGGATAACGATAATTAAGATGCTTAATATTTCGTAAAATGGCTATAAGCAAGGTTAGCATACTTACCCTACCAATAAACATAGTAGCGATGATTATTAGTTTAGAAGTAGAACTTAAACCGGCCGTTATCCCCATACTTAAGCCTACCGTACTGTAGGCCGAAAAAGCTTCAAAAGTAATCGCTATAATATTCTTATCCTGCTCGAGAAATGCTATTAGAAAAATTGCTAAACCAATTACTATAAGAGATAAGCTAATAATGGCAAAAGCTCTTCTTATCGAGATATTAGATACTTCCCGTCTATAAATTTCGATCCTGTCTTTTCCTTTAGCCAAACTAAAAAAATTAAGTGTTGCCAGTGCGAATGTGCTTGTCTTGATTCCACCACCAGTTGAAGCAGGTGAGGCACCTATCCACATTAAAAGAAATACGAGCATTAATGTAGAAAAATGTAACGCTGATGTATCAACAGAGTTGAAACCCGCAGTTCTTGGAGTTGCAGCTCCAAAAAAAGCTGTAACGATTTTGCCAAATTCGCTATGCTCGCTTAGCGTATTATTATATTCAAAGATGTAAAATAAGACTGTACCGGTTAATAATAAAATTAGGGTTGTGGTTAATACAATTCGTGAATTAAGATTTAAAACCCAGGGCAGATAATTCGCGCGATGGGGATCTTTTATTTTCTGTAATTTCCTAAACACATAGTACCGAATGTATTTATAAAGGTTCAGCAAGATTGGAAAACCAATACCTCCCAGAATAAATAAAGCAGCTATGATTAGATGTAAAGGATAATTAAACCGAAAACCTGGCTCGTAGAGGCTGTTTTCCAGCGTAGAAAATCCGGCATTGCAGAATCCCGAAATACTATGAAAAATGGAGAAAAATATACGATCTGATACAGAACTGATTAATGCGCTATCTATATTGAAATAAATAAACAGAGCTCCTGCAGCTTCTATTGAAAAGGTTAAAAGCAATATTTTCTTCAGCACCATAAATACCTCTCCTATTTTTTCAGAATTGCTGATATCCTTTAGCATAAGCTGGTTGGCATAAGAGGTATTGCCTCTAAAGAAATAGCTGAAATAACTGGCAAATGTCATAATCCCAAGTCCGCCCAATTGAATTAAAACCATAATCACACTTTGCCCAAAAGTGGTAAAATACGTACCGGTATCTACAACGATTAAACCTGTAACACAAACTGCACTGGTAGCGGTAAAGAGTGCATCTATAAGGCCAATCCCGGAATGGGTTGCTTTAGGAAGAAGTAGGAAAAAAGTGCCTAAAAAAATTATGAACAGGAAACTGGCAACAAATAACTGGGCAGGATTTAAATAATCTTTCTTGAAATTTACTTTAAAAGAAGAAACTTCACGTATAAAAAAGAAGAAAAGCCCAAGATAGACCCACCCCATTTGGTTGAAAAACTTTAAAAACTGAAAACTGGCAACAATAAAATCTATTCTTAACAGAAAAAGAATTCCAAATGAAACAGTGAGTATCCAATCGAATAACCGCACTTTTTTCGGGGTTTTCTGTCGTGGCAATAAACTTCTAACCAGCACAATTAAGAAGCCTAAACTTATAATCCCGTAATAGAGGTTCTTTAAAAAATTTCTTTCGCTCTCAATATGAGTAAAACCTAAATCAAAAATGAGAAGACATACGCCGAAGATGCTTAAAATTGCAGCAATTTTACTTAATCTTCTCTCGCGATAAATTTCTGATGTAATATTCTTGAAAAACGACAACATTCCTCCCCTTATTATAAATTACCCTGGCGGCTGCAGTAATCAAAAACTGCTACTACAATCACTATTAAAATTGCTATTATTATAGCCGCCCACTTTAGATGGGAATTAGATTGTCCTTTCTCGTTTGGCGATCTTTTTGGAGGTTTAGCCACTTTACTTTGATTAGATTATAATGCAAAGTTAGGTTTAAGGCTATAAGCAGAATATAAAATTTAAACCGGGACTATAAAGATTTTATAAAGATTACACAAAACGGTAACCAACCCCACTTTCTGTGATTATATGAACAGGGCTATTGGGATTTTCTTCCAGTTTCTTTCTAAGTTGCGCGATAAAAACCCGCAGGTATTGAGTTTCATTTTGAGAACCAAATCCCCAAATTTCCTTGAGTAAAAATTGATGTGTTAATACCCTACCCTGGTTCTTCGCTAGAAGGGCTACTAAATTATACTCGGTAGCAGTTAATTTTACAGGAGTATCATTTCTTTTAACCATCCTTGAGCTTAAATCGATCTCTAAATCTCCTGTTGCAATAATTGGTTGTAAATCTGTGTTTTGAGTGATTCGTAATGAAGCTCTTATCCTGGCCAAAAGCTCGCCGGTTCTAAAAGGTTTGGTGAGATAATCTGTGGCGCCATTATCCAATGCTTTAATAATATCGGCTTCGCTATCCTGAACAGAAAGAATTATTATAGATTTATCATACCACTCTCTCAAGTCTTTTAATACCAAATGTCCGCTCTTATCAGGCAGTCCTAAATCCAGAATAACAAGATCGGGCGTATGGTTTGCTACAAGATGAACCCCTTCTGTTCCAGTTTCAGCCAGGACTACTTTATAATCATTACTTTCCAGCGTGATTTTAAGCAGTTTTCTAATTTGCGGCTCATCGTCTATAACAAGTATTTCTGCATTATTCATTTTGGTAATTTTTAGGATCGGTCATTTTTGCTTGGATTGTTACCGTAAATTGGGCTCCACCATTGCTTCCGTTCCGAACTTTAATTTTTCCATTATGGGCTTCTGCAAAGCCTTGCGCGATAGAAAGACCAAGCCCCGTTCCTCCCGTGGCTGAATTTGGTAACCGATAAAACTTTTCAAAAACCCGTTCCATATTCTCTTCAGGAAAACCTTTCCCATTATCAGAAATTTCAAAAATACAGGCCTCACTGGTATTAAAAAACTTAATTTCAATTTTAGAACCTTTGGGCGTATATTGAATAGCATTATGAACAATATTATGTAAAATTTGCTCTACTAAGGTAGCATCAAACAAGAAAAGAGGTAGACTATCTTGAGGCTGATAAATAATTTGATGCTGATTACAATCTATTTTATTATTATCAATAACATTGTAAACAATCTCATTAACATCATACCAATTAAGCTGTAAATGAATTGAATCACTTTCTAAGCGACTCATATTTAAAAGGTTTTTAACCTGCCTGTTAAGTCTGTTTCCTGCAATTTCAATTTCATTATAAAGCTCACTTTTATTATCTACAGAAAGTTTCTCTGCACTTTCTTTTAACGTATCTACCGATCCAATAATAGCCGCAATTGGTGTTTTTAGTTCGTGCGAGAGCGAATTAAATAGCGTATTATATAATTGTATGGTTTTTTCCCTTTCCTTCCTCTTTCTGGATGTAGCTTCAGCCTTTCTAATTTTAGTTGTAAAAACTGCATTCATTACTGCAATTACAAAATACATCAGGAATAAAAGTGCATCTTCCGGAGTGCTAATCTTAAAGGTTAATCGCGGTTGGATAAATAAAAAATTCCAGATTAAGGCGCTTAGAACAGCAGCAATAACCACCGGGAGTATCTTAAAAAACATTGCTAATATAGAAACTACAAGAAGCAAAAGTAGAGCTACCACGTGGTAACCAATAATATCAATAAAGAGATAGCAGATAAATGAAATAAAAAGAATAGAGCCTATTCCAATAAAATATTGAAGGCCCTTGCTTTCATTGATGTTTTTATAAGATTCCAATTAGCAATTATTTCTTTATTCAAATATACACGTAGAAAATTACTAAGACTGTTTGAAATACAATTTTTGAAAACCAGAGACAGATTTAATTTATCAGTTTAAAATCTTACCTACTTTTAACCCCTGATAATCAGATCCTTTCATTACTTTAATTAAAATAAGTTTTAATGATATCCATCATATTTTATTTGGAGATTCAGAAATAAATTAGACAATATTTTTAAGCACAAATTTTCTAATAAGCTTTACTCACCTTCTAAATTAAACTGATATGAGAGTCATGACCTTAAATGAAAGCACCCAGCTACTTGCCGATAATTATATAGGCAGGCTCGGTTATATCTCGAGGAGAAGAGCAGAAATAATTCCTATCAGCTATTATTATCATCCTGAACAAAATAGCATTTTAACCTATTCGGGGCAGGGAAGCAAAATTGAAGCAATGCGAAAAAATCCTTTGGTCACTTTTCAGGTAGATGAAATTTCTACATTAGAGAAATGGAAGTCGGTTTTATTGTACGGCAAATTCGAAGAATTAGAAGGCCCAGACGCTAAAAATATACTGCGTTTATTTTCTGAAGGAGTGAAAAAAATAATAAAAAATAAAGGAAAAACCTGCCCGGACTTCATTGAGAATATCTCTAGTAAAAGCAACTCAGATTCTCCAATTGTTTACCGAATTAATATTGATGATATTAACGGACGTCAAAGAGATTAAGAACAATTTTTAGTTTTAATATCACTAGTCACATAGTTGATATATTCATTGATTCCAGCTTTCCCTTTTAAGCTCGGTAAACTGAGGCATATTTTCGTGATAATTCCAACTTATTCCTTTCAAAACACCAGTCTTATTCGGCAGGAAATTCCCCTAATCATAAAGATCAAAATTGTGAATATCTATTAGTCATATTTTCTAGCCGGCGTTTTTTAAATCCTATTTTTGAAATCCTAAAAAAATATAGATTATGAGCGTAACTTGGTTTGAATGTAAAGTGAAATACAAAAAAACTCACGAAACCGGAGAACAGAAAATGACTACAGATACTTATCTCCTGGATGCTGTTTCTTATACCGAAGCAGAAGCCAGAATTAGCGAAGAGATGACTGCCTATACAAGCGAGGATTTTAGAATTATGAATATAAAAGTCGCTAATTTTTCTGAAGTGCATCCTTTCGAGAATTCCGATAGATGGTTTAAATCTAAAGTTTCTCTTGTGGCTTTAGATGAAGAAAGTGGAAAAGAAAAGAAGACCAATATTTATCTGCTAGTTCAGGCGAACGATGTAAAAGAAGCCTTTGAGAATACTACCAAAGCTATGGAAGAGACGATGGGAGATTACTCTATCCCGTCTATTACAGAATCTCCTATCCTGGATGTATTTCCATATTTTACTGGTGAAGAAAAACAATTGGAAAAATTCAATGTTATTGATGCAGATGAATCTGCAGAAACAGAAGTTACAGAAGAAACGGAAGTAGTTTAAGATTTAAAGAATTTCTTCCAAAAAAATACAAAAGCACCTTATATTTTTAGAGGTGCTTTTTTATAAACTTCATTTTAAAAAAGCATAAAAAATTTATGATTTTCTTCTTTTGAGAGGGTTTAATTTTTAAAAGTCTTCCAAACTTTAATGGAAAGCTTTATGATACCCAATACGATAAAACCAACTACAAGTCCGGTTAGGAACTCTACGATTATCCCCGGGATGTTCTCGAACAAGCCGTGGAAAAAATCAAGGTTGTGTACAAAAATTCCGCCTGACACTAAAAGCAAAGCTATAGTTCCTATTATCGATAAACTTTTAATGACTTTAGGCAAAGCACTTACCAAAAACTGACCAATTTTATCTGAAAAACTGTTTTCTTCTTCGTTTAAATTTATAAGCCTGGCTCCAAATTCATCCATCCTAACAATTAGCGCAACAATACCGTAAACTCCTACAGTTGCTATTATGGCGATAAGAGTAACCACCAGAATTTGATTAAGCAAAGGCTCCTGCCCTACCGTTCCTAAAGCTATAATTACAATTTCTACCGAAAGTATAAAGTCGGTTAAAATTGCTGATTTTATCTTTTCTTTTTCTCTGCTTAATACTTCCTCTTCTGAAAGCTTTTCGAGTTTAGGCTTTTCTTTTTTATGCAAATGCGGAAATAAGTATTCGTGTACTTTTTCGGCACCTTCATAGGCCAAATATAACCCACCAATAATTAAAATTACAGTAATAGCAGATGGCAGGAATGCACTCAGTAAAAATGCCAGCGGCAAAATAATAAGCTTGTTTAGAAATGAACCCTTAGTAATTGCCCAAAGCACAGGTAATTCCCTAGCAGACATAAATCCTGATGCTTTCTCTGCATTAACGGCAAGATCGTCACCCAGAAGCCCGGCTGTCTTCTTCCCTGCGACTTTTCCCATTACCGCAACATCGTCCATTAAAGCTGCAATATCATCCAAAAGCGCAAAAATTCCTGAAGCCATAGTTGTTTACTTTAAAGGGCAAGATAAGTGTATTTAGGAAATTGAAATCTAAATATTATTGTAATACTTCCTTTCAAGTTAGACACTAAATATTGACAACTCTATAATAACTGTTCTTTTAATCCCTAAAGAAGAGCAATTGGAATGTTTGATATGATTCTCGCTATTTAAAAATATTCTAAATTAAATTTGTGCTTTATAAGAGAAGATTTTACTTTCGTTATAATATTTATTTAGACCTATTCTATATAGTCGCCAAATTAAAAAACTATTGTCCGGTCCAGGCCGGGTTTTAAAATGCTGGTAATGAAAAAAAATAAACCGGGGAAAAAATTCAGAAAATACATTAGAATCCTGCATTTATATCTTGGATTGGCAACAGGTTTAGTTGTTTTTATAGTTTCTATAACCGGATGTTTATGGGTGTTTCAGGAAGAAATTAACTCCTTAACTTCTAAAGTTCCCGAGGTTGTACCCCAAACCAATCCTGAGATCGATCCATTAGAAGCCAAAGAGATTGCGCAAAGCGTCTTCCCAGGCAAATATATTCACGGTACTTTATACGGCGGTGGAAAAAAACCTATAGAAGTTATTTTTTATGAAGAAAAACCGGAATTTTACCAATCGGTATTTCTTCATCCCTGGACCGGGGAAATTCTTCATAAAGAAAATCATTTATCCGGATTTTTTCATTTTGTTTTAGATGGCCACATGCATTTGTGGTTGCCGGAAGAAATAGGAAGCGAAATCGTAGCCTGGAGTACTTTTATTTTCTTTCTCATGCTGGTTTCGGGTATTATTCTATGGTGGCCTAAAAACAAAAAAGTTAGAAAACAACGTACCTGGTTTCAATGGAAATCGAGCACCAAATGGAAACGAAAAAATTATGACTTGCACCAGATTATAGGTTTCTATGCCAGTTTTATTGCGGTAATTTTCATCTTCACGGGACTTGTAATGACTTTTGAAACTTTTGCAAAAGTATTTTACAAAGGCATTGGAGGTGAAAAAGAAGTAGTATTCGCGGTTCCTGAAAATACAAGCGGAAGCTTCCAAAGTTCCCGGGAAGAAAATGAGCCTATAAGGCAATTAATGCCTATTCTGAAAGAAAAATTTCCTGATGCGAAAGACTATGAAATTCATTATCCCCACGATGAAAATCATAGCATTTATGTAGAAGTTAGCAATAGCGATGGTATTTATTACGATTCAGATTATAGATTTTACGACCAAAATGACCTTTCAGAAATTCCCTCTAAAACTATTTACGCAGTTTACGAAGAAGCTGGGGTAGCAGAGAAAATATTAAGAATGAACTACGATATTCACGTTGGTGCAATCGCCGGTTTGCCGGGTAAAACGCTTGCTTTTCTAATCAGTTTATTATGTAGCTCACTTCCTGTTACCGGCTTCCTCTTATGGTACGGAAAAAGAATAAAAGCTAAAGCACCTGAACGCCGGGAAAAGCGGGTATTGGCTACTTCAAATTAGCAATAGATATCTATTCTATGCTGGATCTGTTTTTCGGAATCTCAACTTTTAGCAAAAACATCCTCCCAGGTAAAGTTTTCACTTCTAAATAAACCTTCCATTATATTTCTGCGTTTTCGTAGTTCTTTTGAAGCTTCTTTTTCATCTAAAGCGGGAAAATCGTAAGAATCTACCGTGGTTTTTTTTAAAGACAGGTTGGAGGCGAAATTCTTTTCCATATCATCTAAAAAACCGGACATAGAAGAACGCAATAATTTTAACTCCTCTTTGTATTTTTCCCCTTTTTCTGAATAAAGTAAAATGCTAACTGCTTCATCTAACCTCGCAATGTTTAGACTTAAACTATCCTTTTTCTCGCTTTGTCTATAAAAATGAACCACAGGATATGCGTGATGATTTACCGAATGTTTATCTACTAATTGTTGTAGCTCTGAAATTTGTTGATAGCTGAACGAAGATTCAAAACTTAAAATGTTATTTACAATGTCCTGTGGAGTTTTTCCCATATGGTGAATACTTTTAGACAAAGTTCTCTTATTTACTAGCGCAGATGAAACGGAAAGAAAGTATGTCATTGAGCTTGTAAAAAAAATAAATCCAAAGAAAGAAAAGGCACCGGTTACCATTTCAAATATTGCAGTAGTTGGTGTAAAATTTCCCATCCCAAGGGTGGAGAGCGTATAACTTGTAAAATAAAGTCGTTCCCAATGATTTGCTACTCTGCCACTACTATTGGTGATGGCTTCGGGATTAGAAGTGTAAACCAGGAATAATCCGCCCCAAATTAAGATAAGCCAGAAAAACAGAATCATGAGATTCACGAATAATCCATTATAACTGTATGCTTTTCTTCCAAAGATCTTCACACAAAACTGAATGATCTTATCAGATAAAATAGAAATATTCCTGGAGACGAATCCCGTACCACTTCCCGAAAGAGTGGTAAAAAAAAAGTCATGAATTGCGATGAGCAATAAGATAATTCCAATAAATAAAAATATTCCAGACATCTATAAATTCTTTTCAGACTTCTAAAGGTAAAAACATTTTAATTAACCTGATTTTACGCTCTTATTATTCTAAAACTTAAGTGGTACGTCGAAAATCTGGCAATCCAACCAACTTCGCCTCCTAATTCCATGTCCCAGACCTATTTTATGAAAACTTTAAAATTAAGCTATTTAATATGTCATAACTTACATGATAACACCTAATCAACGAGCAAAATTATGAAACACTTAAGTAAAATTTGGTTGCTTCCCCTGCTGTTTTTTGTCTTTACCGCTTGTATTGATAAAAAACAAGAACAAAGTGTGGAAGTGAAAACCGCAGAAGAGGTTAAAGAACAGAAGGAGGAAATTCCGGATATTGCCGATAGCAGTTTTAAAGATGGTATGACAGGTGCTGTTTATCATTATTATTTAAAAGTGCGAACCGCCTTATTTAACGATGATCTGGACGCGGCCAAAGATGCTTCTGAAAGTATTGCAAACAGTTTTGATGAAGACTTTTCGAAATTAAAATCTCTTTCTGAAAAGATGGCTAGAGCCGAAGATATTGAACAACTACGAAGTGCTTTTTCTGAATTCTCCATTGAAGTAGAATCACTCTTTAAGCAGAATCTTTCTGCAGGAACCATTTATAAGCAACATTGCCCAATGGCCTTTAACAACAAGGGAGCATTCTGGTTCGCAGAAGTTGAGGAAATTAAAAACCCTTACAAAGGTGAAAAAATGCCGAAATGTGGTAGTGTTACGGAAACGATCAAACCAAAAAAATAAATTATGCAAAAGGGAAATTACGCGAAATTCGGACTAATGATGTTGGTCTCATTTATAGTTATGTACGGCATTATGTTTCTAAATGCTGATAAGTTTGAATATGTAATGCTAAGCACGATGCGTACGTATATGACACTTTTAATGATAACGGCAATGGCGGTTATCATGTTGTTGTTTATGCTGGGGATGTATAAGAACAAAACGCTTAACGCCATCATCTTAGTAGTTTCTATAGTTGGCTTTGGTTCTGTTTATTATATGATGCGAACACAAACCGGCATTTCAGATATTCAATATATGAAAGGGATGATTCCTCACCATGCGTCGGCAATTTTAACCAGTCAGGAAGCCGATCTTAAAGATCCAGAAACTAAAGAACTTGCTAAAGAGATTATTGCAGCTCAAAAAAGAGAGATCGCTCAAATGAAGAAAATAATTTATCGTCTCGAGAATGAAGATGATTAAAAATAATCCGCAATAAACTACCTAAGGACAAGCTTACAAGGAATTCATAATGAATATTTGTTTAGAAAGAGGAAATTGGGCCTATTTGGCAATTTGTTTTTTGCACCTCACGTCACCTCAGCCTTTAAATAAAAATATCACAAAACTCTAAACAGCAGAAAAGAGATTTTACAGGAAATTGAACAACACAGGACGAATTTAACCCCAATAAGATATGAGTATAAAAAAGCAGGATAGAAGAAATTTTATAAAACTTGGATGTGCCGGTGCATCTGTACTTATTGCCTGGCCATTATTTCAGTCTTGTGCCGATGCCAATGGTACTAATGATCCTTTAAAATTAAATCCCGATTTTAATCCAGATATTGATATTAAACTGACTGCAGCAGAACAGGAAATAGGTTTATTTGACGGAAGAAAAACAAAATGCTGGTCGTTTAAAAGTGAGTTAGTAAAGGGTGAGTCCGATAATCTTCAACAAATTCCTAACGGTTACCTTGGCCCCGTAATTAAAGTGCGCAAAGGCCAGAAAATTCGAATACGCTTTACAAATGAGTTGCAGCAGGAAAGTATTGTACACTGGCACGGGATGCATGTCCCAGAGGAATACGATGGCCATCCAGCAGATGTTATCTCCAATGGTGAAACCTATGTATACGAATATGAAGTAATGAACCGTGCAGGAACCTATTGGTTTCATCCTCATCCCCATGGAAAAACCGGGGAGCAAGTGTACAATGGACTTGCCGGAATGTTGCTCGTTTCAGATGAAGAAGAGGAAAGTTTAGGCTTACCTACTGGAGAATTTGATCGTTCAGTGGTAATCCAAGACCGCAATATCGATAATGATAATCAACTGGTTTATCTTGACAATGGAAGAATGGATAGGATGATGGGGTTTCTCGGCGATAAAATCTTTGTAAACGGTAGGCCTGAACAGGAATTATCGTTAAAAGCAGGGTGTAAATACAGGCTAAGGATACTTAATGGTTCTAATTCAAGAATTTATAAACTTGCCTGGAATAATGGGGAACCACTAAAAGTAATTGGAATTGATGGCAGTATTCTGGAGCAACCTAAAGTAATGCCCTACTTAATGCTGGCTCCTGCAAAAAGAATAGATCTATGGGTGGATCTTGAAAACAAAAAAGAAGGTGATGAAATTGAATTAAAAAGCCTTGCGTTTGAAAGCGGTATGACGGGAGGAATGATGAATGGCGGAATGATGAATAGTACTAATACCCGTTCACCTTTAGGTTCAGAATACAGCCTTTTTAAAATTAAAATGAACGAGAGCGGTTCAAATGATTTTCTACTTCCTGAAAAACTGGTGTCTTATGAAAAGCTGGATCCGAATAATGCAATTAACAAGAATAACCCCAGGGAATTTAATTTCTTTATGCAAGGAATGGAATGGACAATTAACGGCAGAACCTGGGAAGGTAGTGATGTAGCTGAAGAAGAAATAGTAAAATTAGATACTACTGAAATATGGCAGCTTTCCAACGAGGGAGGAAAAATGATGGGTGGCAATGGAATGATGGGTGACGGCGGTATGATGGATAGTGGCAACGGAATGATGGGTGGCGATAATGAAGGTGACGGTATGGGAAATATGATGCAGATGCCTCACCCAATTCATATACACCAGGTACAGTTTAATATTTTGGAGCGTGATACTTCCGAAATGGATCCTGCGGTTTGGAATTCTATCAAAGATGGATTTATAAATGAAGGCTGGCAGGATACTGTGCTGTTAATGCCGGGCATGAAAACCAAAATTATTATGCGCTTTGCAGACTTCAAAGGCATTTTCGTTTACCACTGTCATAACCTGGAACATGAAGATATGGGTATGATGAGAAACTTTAAAATAACATAGAATAGAAAAAAATATTATTTGTAATGAAGGCTTTCCAAAGGGTTAATAAAATCTGGAAGCCGTAAAATTAATTTTAAACTAAATACTTACTACTATGAGAACAATTTCAAAAACACTAATGTTTATTAGTATAATGGCTGCAGCTGTAAGCTGTCAGTCAAGTTTTAATGCCACTGAGACCATGGAACTTCAAAATAATCGGGAAGCAGTATATCAGGAAATGATTTCGAACCCTGCCCAATTAAAAGAATTTATGGAGTTGGCGCAACAAGATGAGGAAGCAAGAAAGATCATGATGCAAAGCCATATGCAAATGATGGAATCAGGGAAAATGAAAGAGATGATGGGGAATAATCCTGAAATGAAGGAAAACATGAAAAGTCATATGCAGAAAATGATGGAGGAAAATCCTGAAATGAAAAAGAAAATGCAATCAATGATGGTCGAAAAAATGTTGAAAAGTCCTGACGGCAGAAAAATGCTGATGCAGAGAATTCATGAAAATGAGGAAATGAAAAAAGAAATGATGGAAAAAATGAAAGAAAACCCTGAAATGATGGAAAAAATGAAATCTAAAATGAAAGATAAAAGTTCCAGGTCTGAGCAATAATAACTACTAAAAAGTAATAAATTATGATGATGTGGTCCTGGTGGATATTAGGCTTTATTCTTCTTTTTTTCGTAATAATCCTTTATTCCCGTAGAAATAAGAACAGAGCAGTTGAAAAAACACGTGAAAGCCCCTTGAATATTTTAAAACAAAGGTATGCAAAAGGTAAAATAACCGAAGAGGAATTTGAGAAGCAAAAAGAAACCCTCAAAGAAAAAAACTAAGGACAAAAAGTAGAAATAATGGATGGAAATAGGAGGTTATGGGTATTGGGAGTATTGTTTTTTTGTACAATTCCTCTAATTTTTGGCCAGCAAGATCGTGGCGTTTCGGTAGAAGGCAATGTAGATAATTGGCCGGTTCATGAATACAGTATTACCATCGATGAAGAAATGGTAAACCTAACCGGAGATTCCGTAAAGGCCATGACAATTAATGGAGGCATACCGGGGCCGGTACTGGAATTCACCGAGGGAGAATACGCTAAAATTCATGTGACCAATAATATGGATGAGGAAACCTCAGTTCACTGGCACGGGCTTTTACTTCCTAATTTTCACGACGGGGTACCTTACCTTACCACTCCACCCATTCTTCCCGGGGAAACTTTTACTTATGAATTTGCTCTAAAACAATCCGGGACCTATTGGTATCATTCCCATACAGGTTTGCAGGAACAAAGAGGGATATATGGTGCAATTCAGATTAACCCTAAAGAACCAGCATTTGAATATGATCATGACCTGGTTTTAACTTTATCAGATTGGATGGATGAGAAACCACATAAACAATTGAAAAATCTAAAAAGAGGGAATGAATGGTATCTAATTAAAAAAGGACAGGTTCAAAGTTTAAATAAAGTATTGAAAGAAAATGCACTTGGAGCAAAGTTAAAAATGAGCTGGCAACGTATGCCAGATATAGCGATATCAGATAATTATCACGATCTTTTTTTGGTGAATGGTAAGCCTAAACTAGAATATCCCGAATTTAAACCGGGAGAAAAAGTCCGGCTAAGATTCGTGAATGCCTCTGCCGCTTCCTATTTCTGGTTGACCTTTGGAGGAGAAGATCCTACTTTGATTGCTGCAGATGGACTAAATGTAGTCCCGATAAAAAAGGAAAAAACGCTTATTGCTGTTGCTGAAACTTACGACTTTATAGTAACAATTCCTGAAAATGGAAAATTAGAAATCAGGGCAACTTCTCAGGATGGGTCTGGGGAATCGGTTACCTATCTCGGCGAAGGGCCAGTTATAGGGGCACCTGAAGTTCCGGAACCGAATCTTATAAAATCAATGAAGCAAATGATGTCTATGGATATGAAAATGGGTGCTCCTGCATCAAAATTCAGACCTGGTCACCAGGATTCCATAAAAGTCATGAAGAAATATGCGATGGAAATGGATATAAAAGGTCAAAGCATGAATATGGACAATATGGGCCATTCTAAACATGATATGGAGAAGGATTCCAATGAAGATATGGCTAAAAAAATGGACCATGACATGTCAGGTCAGGAAGGTATGAAGATGGATATGGAACAAAAACCCTTGCCGGCCGATGTTGTTATAGGCGACAATATGAAAACTGCGGGAAATCCTGAGTTTAATTATGATTATTTAAAATCTCCTGAAATAACAACGATTTCAGATGAACAACCTCTTAAAGAAATGTTGTTCAACTTAACAGGAAATATGAACCGATATGTATGGAGTATCAACGGAGTACCTCTTTCTGAAACCGATAAAATTAAAATCGAACAGGGACAAAAAGTACGTATTACGCTTAATAACCTTACTATGATGCACCACCCTATGCACCTGCATGGGCATTTCTTTAGGGTGATTAATGAACACGGTGAATATTCTCCTTTAAAACATACAGTGAATGTTGCGCCAATGCAAAAAACTGTTATAGAATTTGAAGCAAACGAATATGGGGATTGGTTTTTTCATTGCCACGTTCTTTATCATATGAACAGTGGTATGGCCAGGATATTTAGTTATGATACTCCGCGTGACGAACGTTTAAAGAATTTTCCTTTATCTAATCTTACTTTAGAAGCAAATGAGATATTTACCTGGGGAGAAGTTATGGCCGGAAGCCATATGACTGAATTGTTTGCCACCGCTTCCAATATTCGAAATCAGTTTACATTCCGTGGTGAATATGGATGGAATGAAAATCTAGAAGCCAGCCTTACCTATGAGCGTTATTTAAATGATTATTTTAGAGTGTTTGGAGGTGTGAACGTGGAAAATGAAATGGAGGATAGTCTCGAAGAACTGGAAACCACAGCTATTGGAGGAGTTCGTTATTTATTACCAATGTTGATTAATTCTGAATTGCGAATCGATAACAAACTTAGGCCTCAAATTGCCCTTAGCGGAGGAATAATGGTTTTTCCCAGGATAGAATTTTTTGGAGAATATGAATATAAGATGGATTTTGGTTGGAATACAACGCTGCCGCATAATTCAAATTTTGAAAATGAGCAAACCTGGCAAGCCGGTGTTGAATATGTTTGGGGAAAAAACACAAGACTTTTTGCCAGTTACGATAACCGGTTTGGTGCAGGAGCAGGTTTGTCATTGCTATTTTAATTTAATAGTTATTTCTGTCACTGGATGTTCGTCATACTTTCGAGTATCTCTAAAATAAAAAAGTCTTTCAAATAAAAGCCCTAAAAACATAAAACCCTGCAAATCATAGTATTTACAGGGTTTTAACATCATTCGAATTCTCTAAAAGTGACCTTGCCAGTATTCCAACCCAACTTACGCATCTATGGTCTGGAAGTAGTTCCGGCAATTTAAAAATTCAAGGTAACCTTTTAGACATCTTTAATTTTGATCTTATTTGTGATATATTGACTTCAATTCTATAAAAATACAAGGAATTTGGATTCCCAGAAAATTTGATTTGCAAAGGTTTTAATTTGAATTTTCCATTCCTTACTATGTTCTAAGTAAATTCCCTTCAGAGAGAGTCTTATAAAAATCTTCCCAAGACCGCCTGCTAAGCAAACTAGCAGAGAGATTCTATTCTAGACAGGCTTGATCATCTTTGTTATTAGTTTATTTCAAATATATCCACTCTCTCTGGCTTTTTCCAATAATGCTTTATTACCTTCTCCCCTAACTCCAAAGACATCTTTAAGTTTTTTCTTTCTATCCTCTACAGCTCGCAAAGATAGGTTTACATATTTGGGAAGATCTTTAGTCTTGGTTCCTAAAGAAAGCTGGTAAAGCATCACTCTATCTATTTCGTCTATTGAGGATTTCTGGGCTACTCCCGATCGAAGAAGATTTGAAATTTTAGAACCATAATAAGGAGGTGAGTATAAAACTTTCTCTAAACAATGAATTAATTCCTTGGACGTTGTTTCGCCCTTTATTAAAAAACCATCTGGTTGAATATTTGACAAAATGTTGAAAATTCTGAAATGATCTTCTAAAACAGTTAGAATTATTATTTTAATTTCGGGAAACTCAGTTTTTATTCTAACTCCCAGGTCTTCCCCTGAATGGATTTTACTATATTCTAATACTGGAAAATTAATGTCCAAAAAAACTACGGAATAATTCCCTGTTTTAATTTTCCCCCAGGCATAATCGCAATTATCTGCCATTTCAATATTAAAATTGAGAGCATTGAAAATTTTAGCTTTAGATATTACGTTTTTATATCCTTCCATAATCATATGGTGATCATCTATTAATAGAATATCTAAATCTTTTTTTGACTCTTGCATTTATATTTTCCTTTTCAACGATTAACTTAGTGGAACCGTCAATTTTAATGTCGTTCCTTTTCTATTTTCACCTAATGAACTTATATTAATTTTTCCCTTTATTTTTTTCACCCGGGCATAAATATTACTAAGCCCTATACCATTTTTTATCTTTTCTGGATAAAACCCTATACCATTATCTGCTATTGAAATAATCAATTGATCATTTAGATTATCAAATTTAATCCTGGCTTCAGTAGCTTTAGCATGTTTATGGATATTGCTTATAGCCTCCTGAAGTATGCGATATATATTAATTTTAATATTATTATCAATTGTATCCCAATTAATTGCCTCCTTAAATTCGATATGAAATTTTATCTTTCCGGCATTTTGACTTTTCACAAGTTCTTCAAGAACCGTTTCAAAATTTACATTAGTTAAAGACGTTTTATTTAATCTATGGGAAAGCAAGCGAATTTGATCTGATATTTTTTGAATTTCCCTAATATATTTAAATCTTTCACTCTTGCTTTCGCTATCATCTTCTTCGTTCAGAGAGTCTAAATTCAGCCTTATCCCAAAGAGTTTCCCTAAAATTCCATCGTGTAATTCCCTCGAAATGTATTGCTTCTCTGTATCACGACCTTCTTCAAATTTTTTCTGCTGATCTATAACCAGATTGTAAATCTCCTGGTTTGCCGTTTGCTTTTGTTTGATAAGCTTATTTTTCGCTCTTTGATTGCTAATAATGTATAACAGAATTATTATTAGGATTACTCCGGCAGAAATCAAGCTAGTCTGTAAAATACGGTCATTTAACCGCTTGGTTTCTGAAATATAACCCTCGGTTTCAAATCGTATTCGCGCAAATTTATTTCTAACGGCTCTTTCCCTTTTTTGGAGACTGTCATTAATTTTTATATACTCTTGAGAATAATTTAAGGCACTGTCTTTTACGGTATTTGAGAGAAATTTTAATGAAGATAAATAATCCCTGGTATTCTGAATTTTTAATGCCAGTTCCTTAGTAGCTAAGGCATAATTTATGGCAGTCACAGAATCTTTTTTCTCCAAAAAATATTCAGCCAGGTGCAGCTGATTGATTGTAATCCCGTCATTAATATTCAGATTTTTTCGTATTTCTAAAGCTTCTAAAAAGTCTTTATGTATTCCTATTGTATCCTTAGAAAACAATTTAACGTAAGCACTGTTATCTAATATCATTGCATACATCTTGGGATCAGTTGTTTTAATATTTTGGTTATAATTCATAGCCTTTTGAAAATTAGCCAAGGCCTCTTTATGGCGCCCACTGTTCTGGTACACTACACCTATATTATTCCAGAGGGACGGATATAAATATTCTCGACCTGACATTTCTAAATAATTAAGCGCAATTTTATAATTCTCTAAGGCCTTTTCGTACTCCTGCAATTCATTAAAAATTATTCCTAAATTATTATAAGCTGAATATAATTGTTTATATTTTTTTAATGACTTTAACAGAGTTATTGCCTTTATAGTAGTAACCTCACTTCCTGTATAATCCTTAACATTTTTTTGAACAAGAGCCATGTTCAGTAACAACCTGGCTGAATTGAATTCCTCCCCTAAATTTTGATATATCCTATGGGCATTAGTATAATAAAAATAGGCACTGTCTTTAGTTGAGGATTGATAAAAATTACCCAAATCCCAATATGTAGCTGCTATTCTGGCAGAGTCCTTTATCCTAAAGAAAATATTTCTAGCTTCACTATTAGAACAAAGAAATTTAACCGAATCCTTTATCATCAAATATTGGTAAGATATTTCCAGTAAATTATCATTCTTTAGGCTGTCATTTTGTATCGTAGAAATACTGCTGTAAGCACTGTCTAATATCTGCTTCTTTTGAGTTTTATTTAAGGTAGTATCAGAAAATATTTCATCTAAGGTAGGTTTTGAATTTTTATGCCTTACTTGATTATTATCCTTACAGGAAGTAAGTGATAGTAGCAAAACAAAAAGGAGTAAAAAGCTATATTGCGTTCGCAAATGGAAATTAATTTAAGCTAAGTTTATTTATTGCATTCTAAAGGCATCTGATCAATGTTTTAAAGAGTTAACTAATGCTAAGCTACTTTCAGATCACAAAAACTTACGTAAAAACTTATAGAGTCTAAACTTAATAAAATTTAAATTATTCGTACAAGAATTAAATTGTGGTTTTACCACGTAAATAATGTGGGAAAATTTTATTGTTCAGAAACCTCAAATATTAACTTCGTTAAATATTCTAATCAGCGATTAAAAAGGGGGCATTAGGCTTTAAAACTATTAAAAAGAAATTGAAAAACACATTTATTGTAATTACGATACTTCTTTTATCTGTGAATGGTTTTTCTCAGAAAGTTTTTGAAACGGAAACTTTTTTTGGAGTTAAAGCTGGTGGAAATATTTCAGGAATTTATGCTGACCCTAGCATCGATCAGAAAATCTATAATGGACAAACTTTGGGTATAGTTTTTAGACATACTTCTGAAAAAAGTCTTGGAATTCAGATTGAACTGAACTACAAACAATCTGGATGGAATGAAAGTCTAGATTCCACAAATATTTATAAGAGAGGTTTAGATTTTATTGAACTTCCATTTATGACCCATATTAATTTTGGAATTCAAAAAACAAGATTAACGCTTAATTTTGGACCATACGTTTCTTATCTCCTTTCAGAGGAAGAGGAAATTAGATTATTAGAAGGGTTTGAAGAAAGAAGATATTATGGACAAAATACAAACAATAAAGTGGGGTTTGGATTAAGTTTAGGATTTGGAATTTCCCGACATACTTCTATCGGAGTGTTCCAACTAGAAAGTAGGGTCAGTGCTAGTCTAACAAATAGCTTTAGCAATACGACAGACTCATATTTTTTTTCATCACAAATTTTGAATGCTGAGTTAAGTTTAATTTATATGCTAGAGCACAAAACCTTAAAGAAGCTTATCAAAAGTCTTATTAATATTTAAAAAAGAAGAGTAAATCGAAAAGTTAAAAACTTTGCATAACACCATATAAAAACAAAGATGCTTAAAACAGTTTTAAATCGAAATTTGGTGCCCGCTTGCAAAGCGGATTGTCCTGCCGACAATCAGGCCCAACAGTTAACACGGTTTTTATACTAGACGATAGCTTTAATTATTATTTATGACACCAGTTCAAACCGCAAAATTTTTATCTTCATTTATTATAGTTTATTTTTTAAGTATAAATATTCTAAATGCTCAAAAGGATGAAATTAATAAAACAACAGAAGAATATAATAATAGTTCATATCTGACAATGAATGTATTATCTCCATTAAACACCAAAAGTCCGAGATGGCGATTTGGCTATATCAAAAATATTAATGACAGATGGAAAGTTGGATTCGATGTTGGTTATGGAAATCATAGTTTAACCTTTTATGATTTAGGAGACAACTATGAGTTATGGGAGGTTCGACCAGAGTTTTATTATTTTTTTAAAACTAAACGAAGAACAAAGAAATATTTATCTGTAGAACCATTTTACATTCATCACAAAGATTTATTTTTTGACGGAACCTACTTTCCAGAAAACGGAGAATCACTCAGTTATGATAAAGTAGATTATAAGAGACAGAAATACGGAATAAACTTTAAATATGGTTTCATATTTAATTCAAAAAAAAGAATTGGTTTTAATTTATACACAGGATTAGGAATAAGAATAAGGAAAAACACATTCACAAATACTGTAAACCCAGAGATAGTAGATTTGGGACCTGAAGGTGGAGATATGTTCGGATTTGATAATTATCGAAGGGTAGAAGGAAACAATTTCGGAGGAAATTTTGTCTTAGGTTTAAAAATATATTATCGATCAAATAAATAAAGCTCACACTATATCCTATGAAAGCAATGCTTTTACCTGTTTCTTTCCTATTAAAGAATATTTTGAAATTGGGATACGGGGAAAAATGTTTTATAGTCTTGTAGAAATAGAGAGTCTTTCCCTTTCCCCGATACTTAAGTTCAGTTTTTAATTTACCCTCGTGATATTAAACTATAATACAAAAGGATTATTAGGGCTAATAGTATTCTTATTGGCATCTTCAGTGTATTGTCAAAAACACGAAAAAATATATACGTCTACGAACATTTTAGAAGTTTATAAAAATACAGATGAGAGTCTTATTCACTATGAAAATCAGCTAAATACTGGGTGGGGTTTGGAATTAAATTCTCTGCATGGTTTTTATATCCTCAGGAAATTTGTTTTATCGGCTGGGCTAGGAATTAATTTAAACATAAATGAGAATTATAGAGCCATTCCAGCTATAGTAGAGTTGAAGTTTCATTTTAGTGATTATGGCATTAACAGTCCTTATGTTTTATTGAACACCGGGAAAAATATAAAAATAGGAAGTTTCCAACCGGGTCAGACTGCCAAATTAGGATTCGGTTATAATTTTGAAAGCGATTATATTTTCCAGTATACTATTGAATTTTTTAAAAAATCTAAAACTTATTACACCAGCGAAAGCCTGGATGTTAATTATAATTACCGAGCCAACGGCTATGGAATTTCCGTTGGGATCACATTTTAAATAATTTACCTATGATAAAAAAAACACTTCTTTTAATTGCAATTTCACTTATTACTCAACATTCCTGGACCCAACAAAATGCCGCTGTAGAAAAGTCTGTTTATGGATTTCAAGCAGGGGTATTAGGATTTTGGGCACATAATGAATCCAGATTGGATAAAAATATATCCCTTCGAACCGAATTAGGTTTAGATGCAGGAATCTTTTCCTCAAATGCAGATTTTAGCGGGTCTAAGGTGAGCGTAATTTTTATTCCATCAATCAGCCTAGAGCCACGTCTTTATTATAATCTTCGTAAAAGAATGGATAAAGGAAAAAATATTAGTGAGAACAGTGGAAATTTCGTTGCTCTTAAACTAAACTACCGGCCGGACTGGTTTACCCTCTCCAATGTTGGAAACACTTCAGTGGCCGACAATATTGCTATTATCCCGAAGTGGGGGATTAGAAGAACTTTTTGGAATCATCTCACTTATGAATTGGGAGCGGGTGTAGGTTACAGAAAATATTATCTAAAGCAGTACGGTTACAATGAAAATCCCGGGGAGGTTGCTGTAGACTTGCATATTAGGATAGGGTATACATTTTAATTTTTTTTGATACATACATAAAATGAAAACTTATATTTTTAAAGCTTTTATAATACTAATTATTATCACCTTAAACTCTTGCACAGACCAATCTGATCATGAGAGTCGGTATATCATAGAAAACGCAACTGACAGGAGAGTTAAGATTAAATTTTACGACACACAAGTGGTAGGTGTATCAAAGTTGGTCCTATACAGGGAATTAGACGGTGCAGGTATTATGTATGATGAGCTTAAAACATTGGATGGACCAAGTGATAAGGAGATTCCCAAGGATGTTTTCGGTGCCGATTCGTTAGTAGTTATTTTTGACAAAGAAAAAATACAATCTCATTATTCAAGTTTACCCTTTGAAAATTCTTTATCAGATTTTGGAGATTATCTAAATGAAGGAAATATGAAAAGTTATATTATATCCGAAGAAAACTACCAAAGTGCAACGTCTTGTGACGGAGCTTGTGAATAAATCTAATACCAGATTAGGTGCAATTAAACCTCCTTTTTTACAATATTTTCCGAAGTAACCTTCTTATAAAAACTAATTTCTGAATTTATAAATCTTAGAATTTAACGCCTAAACTAAAACCTACAGATTTGTAAAATAGATTTCCAGGATCCTCATCGTTAAGAATCGGGTCACTTCCATCTAAGTGTAGGTAATTTTGTTCAAAAAATGCGTTGGCGTTTATATTAAATCCTGGTCTTTTTAAAAGGGGAAAACCTAAACCAAACCTAAAATTATTGCCATATTCAAATCTTGATTTGTCTAAGGAGAAATTAACGGCATCGTGTAAATAAATATATACATTATTGCTATCCACAAAAAAATACCTGATAACACCACCTAGTTTAGGTATAAAGTAATTAGGTCTAGAGCGAAGCTGAAACCCACCAACTGCCCCTATACTTAGCTTTTTAAATAAAAGATAATTGTATGTATATTGAGCCCCCAGGCTAAGGTTTTCTTCTAAATTAACCCTATTTCCCCTGTTCTCAATACCGTAGCCGTACCTGACTTCATATGGCGGTATGACATCGAATTCTGCGGTTGAATACCACTTACTTGAAGAATCTTTATTTTCCTGCCCAAAGCTAGAAAAACAAATAAAAATTAATATTGTTAAGGTAAATAATTTTGTATTATTCATATCTATTATCTACTTTTTTCGGATGAATTATTTCTAGCCTATTTTAATGCGAAAGTATATTTTTTCGTTTTAAAGGTCTCTGGTAAAAACCGTATTTCTTATGTGGTTTTACAACGTAAATAATATGGTGTAAATAATTTTAGTGAGATTTATGAATTCTAACTTAATATCTGATATAAAGACATAATTTTCTCGACGCTAAAATTAAAAAGGGGGTGGAGAACTTAGCCCTCATACCCCCTGTAAAAAAAGTCCTGCTTGGAACAAAACTTAATTGCAGACTAATATCAGATAACGCTGTTCTTATCAGCCGAAAGCCGCCCCCATCATCTGCTAGGTGTTGGCCGCTCCTTAACCGCTATCTTTAACTTAATACAAAAATAGGAATTTTAAAGTATCCAAAGGCAATGGTATTATTACCGCCTTTTAAAAGTATTTCTTTGTTCGAACTCAAACAGACAAATTTGGTTTGGGAAAAATCTGTTTTTGCTTATTCTTATTTAAAATCTTTCTCAGGGCATTGATGTCCTGACTCACTTTGTTTTCCAAAACCCTGGCAAAAATTTGAGTTGTAGAAATTTTGGTATGCCCTAAGAGTTTAGAAACTGTTTCAATGGGTACGCCATTACTTAAAGTTACTGTGGTTGCAAAGGTATGCCTGGCCATATGGAAGGTCAAATTCTTTTTTATACCACAGAGAATAGCCACTTCCTTTAAATAAACGTTTAATTTCTCATTCGTAATTTTAGGTAACTAGGTTTCTGAGACTAAGGTCATAGGATGATCTTCGTATTTCTTTATCAATTCTAAAACAGGATCTAATAAGGGTACTTTAATTGGTGTATTGGTTTTTTGCCTTTTTGAAATAATCCATTTATCCCCGTCAATTCCAATCGAAATATTATTTACGGTAAGATTTTTAATATCCACATAACTTATACCTGTGTAACAACTAAAGACAAACAAATCACGAACACGATCAAGTCTTTCCACTGGAAACTCATAAGTTTCCAAATTGGATATCTCGGATCGATTTGTGCCAGTGATTTCGGTCGGTTAGTGCCAGGCATTTCGGTTCAAATTGTGCCACTTTTGGTTTTTAGTTGAGCCTATATCGGTTCGATTTGTGCCACTTGTTTCGGTTCGTTTTGTGCCACTTTGAAAGATCAAGTAAATAATACCTTGTCGCTTAAAAACAAGCGATATGGCCAATACACTTGATCCAATGGACTTAAAACAAATTATTTCCTTACATCTCGATGGATTTAGCAACCGTAAAATAGGTGCCACCCTTGGGATCTCCCGCAATACGGTAAATACTTATATGCGGCTGTTCAAGGCCAGCGGTTCTTCCCTTAAAGAATTATTGGCCCTTGATAATGCTGGCTTAGAAAAGCTTTTTCCTTCACACACTACTATTGACAACCCTCGTTATGAGGAACTGATGTTATATTTTGAGGGGGTCAATAAGGCCCGGAATCATCCAGGGTTTACTTTTTTATACCATTATCAGGAATATGTAGCGCAGGCTAAAGATCCTTATGGTTATACCCAATTTATGGAACATTACCGGCGCAAATATGCCAAGGTTAAAGGTTCGATGAAACTTGAACACGAACCTGGAAATGAAGTCTTTATTGATTATGCCGGCAAAAAGCTCCAAATTATTGATAAGGAAACCGGGGAACTGGTCCCGGTAGAAGTATTTGTAGCCATCCTTCCCAACAGCCAGTACACCTACGTGGAAGCCTGCAGGAGCCAGAAACGAGAGGACCTGATTACCTGTTGCTGTAATGCTCTGCACTTTTATGGAGGCGTCCCTAAAGCCATTGTCTCCGACAACCTAAAATCAGCGGTCACTCGTGCTAGCAGGTATGAGGCTGACATCAACAGGAGTTTTAAAGACTTCGCACGGCATTACGGCTGTGTGATCAATCCTGCCCGGGGCTATGCCCCGCAAGATAAAGCCTTGGTGGAGAATGCCGTAAACCTTGCCTACCAGCGAATCTATTATCCCCTTCGGGAAATGAGCTTCTTCTCTTGCAGGTGGTTTTTGAAGGTAGTGGTATCTGCGGTGGTTTGGGCTAAGGTATAATTGGTAATGAACTGGTTATTGGTGGAGGCCTGAAGGTTATACCCGGGTTTTAATTGCCCATTTTGCATATAATCATCTTTCATCCGCATAAAAGTGGCATCGGGATCTGTTTTGCTATAGCTGTTGCGCTTGC
>NZ_JAIQZB010000003.1 GCF_020164555.1 Salegentibacter lacus
CTCGAGTATACCCCGGCCAGCTTGGTTAAAAGGCGTACCATTCGGCCTAAATATGCCAGAAAAGACCAGCTAGGGGTAGTAATCGCACCACTGCCCACACGTCCTATCGAAAAATCTATTGCCGAAGCCTGTTTACTGGCTTATATCCTGGTGAGCAAATATATTGACCACTTACCATTCTATCGTCAGATCCAGCGTTTTAAGCGGGAGTTTGGTTGGGAACCGGCCTCTAGTACTTTAAGTGACTGGATGTCGAGTTGTTGCCAGTTACTGGAACCCCTCTATAATACCTTGAAGCAAAAAATACTGGAAGACGGGTACATCCAGGCCGACGAAAGTCCGATTAAGGTGCTGGATAGTGATAAAAAAGGCAGCACACATCAAGGCTACCAATGGGTCTATCACGATCCCTTGCAAAAACTGGTGCTTTTTAATTACCGCAAAGGACGCGGGCAACATGGCCCCAAGGAACTCCTTGATGGGTATAAGGGCTACGTCCAATGTGATGGCTATAGCGTTTATGATAAAATCGGTGTTGATCCGGATATTACTATGGCGGGCTGTCTGGTGCATGCCAGACGAAAATTTGTGGATGCCCGGGATCAGGATAAAGCAAGAGCAGAAAAAGCACTGGCGCTATTTAGTGAGATTTATATCCAGGAACGAGCTATCAAGAAAGCATCAGCTAGGGATGCGGATATGCGCAAAGAACTAAGATTACAAAAGGTACATCCGTTATTGGAACAAATCAAAACCTGGATAGAGGAGGAACAGTTTAAGGTGTTGCCCAAAAGTGCCATTGGAAAAGCCATGACGTACTTCGTGAATCAATACCCCAAGTTCGAGGTGATCTTTGAAGATGGGAGGATCGAATTGGATAACAACCTTATTGAGAATGCTATTCGTCCGCTTGCTCTCGGAAGAAAAAACTTCCTGTTCGCAGGCTCCCACAAGGCTGCACAAGATGCGGCTATGTTATATTCCTTCTTTGGGAGTTGTAAAATGCAGGGTGTTAATCCCCAGCAGTGGTTAGAGGATACCCTGCAAAAAATACCCGATCATAGCATCCAAAAATTGGAGGAGTTATTGCCCGGCTATCAGAAGGGGTAGTGAGTGCAGTTGCTCGGACGGATACGTTTCGAATCGAATTTCTTTGCTCGCTTGCTCAGCGGATTGTCCTAAGGACAATCACACTCGCCAGCTCGCACTGTTTTTATATGGGACGTCGTGTGTAAGTTAACAGATCTAGTTGCACAGAAAATAAACACAGATGATTAAAAAATCGCCAGTTATAATTCTATTTCTCCTATGCTTATTGACCATTCTGAGTTGTAAAGAAAATGAAGAGTTTTCCGAAGTGCCTTCTGCAGTGGAAAGCGAAGAAGGAGAGGAAGCATTAAATCCCTCTTCTAAATTTGTAGTTGTTACAATAACTACAGATGATAAATACGACTTGGATGGCTTGACCTTACTGGATTATTCAAATTTTACTGGGAGTCAGCCTTCAGAGCTTCCGCAAGATTATTTCAAAAAAGCTGGAGATTCTGTTCATTTTGTTCTGAAAGAAATTCGGCACCCTCAGATTATGGAGGTGTTCAACAATACAGTATCGAAGAACAGCACGAGATTTTTGGTTAGCCCCGGGGATACTATTCAATTAGATTACAAAAATGGTGATTTCAATTTTTCAGGAAAAAACGCTGCTCATTATAATTTTTATGGTGGTCTTCCATATTCTGATTATGCCGAAACTCCGTACCAAGGTGATCCACAGCAGTACAAAACGGAAGTTGAGAAAATTTACACCAGTCGAAAAGCTTATTTTGACAGCTATTTAGAAGATAATCCAGAAGTTTCTGAAGCATTTAAAAAACAGGTCGGGGCGGAATTAAGATTTGAATACCTCTATAACCTGATAGCACCAAGAACAGTTAAAGCTAAAGGTGCGAAGAATATATATGTGAATAATATGGACGGAATTGGAACCGTACTAACTGATTCCCGCATGGGAGGGGAGCAAATTTTGAATCTCAAATCATATTTTGACGAAGTAGTAATTAAAGATTTTCAACAGCCAGAACTGGTGAACAACGATTACTTTAAGCGAAATCTTGTTGACTTCATTAGGCATTATTTTGCTCAAAACGAGGTTCCCGGATATACGGAAGAAAATTTACGAATGGAACTTAAGTTTATTGACGGAAATCTTCAAGGGGAATTAAAAACAACCGCTACAGGAAAACTGATCTGGGAATATCACAGAAAAGGCTTCGGTAGGGGAAAAGAAGAACAAAAGTTCTTTACAGAAGTAATAGATGATTATCAAGATAAACTTTCGAATCCTTTTTATCAAAAGGAAATTTCTTATATAAAAGAGGAACTGAATTTAATGAACAGCAATTTACCCGAAGCTGTGCTTCAGGACAGATTGATAAACCTCCAAGGCGATACGCTCACAATAGGTGAGGTATTGGAAAGAACAAGAGGGAAGATAAGATATCTTGATTTTTGGGCAACTTGGTGTCCTCCTTGTATATCCGATTTTAACGCTTCCAAGGATTTCAAAAAGCGCCTTTCTTCAAAAAGAAATGTAAAATTCATTTATATTTCTGTAGAAAAGGATTTGGAGAACTGGAGGAAAAAGTCTGGTTTGCTAAAGCAATATCTTGCTTCGGGCGAGCAGTATAAACTTTTGGATATCGATGATTCCCGGATACTTTCATTCCTGAAGGTTCGTGGGGCAAATGAAAGAATAGCTATACCTAAATACACGGTGATCGATGGAAACGGAGAAATAATATCAAGCAATGCACCAAGGTTGGCAGACTCTGTAGCGGTCGAAAAACTTTTAAATAGCATCCAGTAAAGAAAATATTGTAATAAAAGAGAGCAACAAGTCAAGCAAAACCTACACACAACAACATATAAAAACAATGCTAAAACCTGTCTTGAATCGCTAATCCATCCTCGCTTGCCCAGCGGATTGTCATGCGGACAATCACGCTTACCAGCTAGCACAGTTTTTATACGAGACATTGTGTGCAATACCCTAGAAAAAAATATGAGAAAACTAACTTTACTTTTTTTATTCTTCTTTTCAATTAATAGTTATTGTCAAAAACAGATTGGAAAACCAGAAAATAAAATATCGCAACGATTCTATGAAAATCTAGATTCATTAAAAACTAAATATGACTTAAGAGATTTAAGAGAAACTGATACTCCAACAATTAGGATATGGAGTCCAAATGAAATTATTTCCTTGGAAGAAAACCCACAATATATATTTCATTCAGATAACGGACAAAAAGCAATTATAGAAAAAAGAAGTTTACCTATGAATTTTAATCTGGATTCATTATTTCAGGTGTTCAGAACAACAAGCAATACTAAAAATGATCAAATTCATATAGATGCATTTCCAATAACAATTGAACTAAATAACTCAAATAGTTATAATTTAATATCATTTTACAAGAATGAACAATTGGAAGAAATAATTAAAACTATTAGAAAAGAAAATTCAATCGGGGAAGTAAGAAAAGAAATAATTAGCAACCTTCCTGCAGGTAATTATCGATATGGAATGACAGGATTAAAAATTGATCATTTACCCAAACAAGACAAATCAGATTTCTATAAAAAAATAGAATCTGAAATTTTAAAAAAATTAAGGGTTACCGAAAAAAACAATCCTACTGAAATGCCATTAATTGTAATTGATAATATTCCACGTTTTTTTAAGGATCTAAACGATTTGACATTATCAGATGTGAAAGATTATGAGATTATAAATGATAATAGGAAATTAATTTATGGTACACGTGGTAGATTAGGAATTATCAAGGTGAATACGAACTAAAGGGTACTGACACACAACATTATATAAAAACAATGCTCAAATCAGTCTCAAATCGAAACTCCGTGCTCGTTTGCTTTGCGGATTGTCCAGCGGACAATCACGCTCGCCCGCTCGCACTGTTTTTATACGGGACGTTGTAAACTATATTTAATATGAAAAAACTCACTAATAATTTTAGCCTTATCTTAATCTTTTTTTCAACGATTATAATACATAGTCAAGAAAATAAAGTCCAAAAAAATCTAATCTCAACGGAAAAATATAATCTCTATAAACCAGATAGTTCTGAGGCCGTGATATTACTTTTTGGTGGTTTTCCAGAAAGTGCTGCAGATATTGAAAATGCATTTCCCATAACCGACTATGCTACCAATGAAAATATTGCTGTGGCATATTTAAATTTCAATCGTAAAATATGGTTGAAAGAGGAAGAAAAAGTTCAACTGGCAAATGATATTCAGGAAATGATTACCGTAAATAATTTGCCTTCTGATAAAATTTATATTGGAGGAATGTCCAGCGGTGGGAGTATAGCGTTGCTAATAGGTAATTTTTTATCTCAAAATTCCGATTATGACTTAGATCCATTGGGAATTTTTGCCATTGATTCTCCAGTTGACCTTGCTGCATTATATCGTATTTCGGAACAAAATATTAAAAATAATTTTTCGCAAGAAGCAGTAGGTGAAAGCTCATTTATGTTGCAATATTTTAATGCGCAACTGGGAAATCCTGATAAAGAAATAGCACCTTATGAACAGTATTCTACATTTACCTATGAAACGCAGAATTTTCAAAATTTAAAAGATTTAAAAAACACTAAAATTCGTTTTTACACTGAACCTGATAAAGATTGGTGGAAGGAAAATATGGGTATAAATTATGAACAAATGAATGCCTTTCATTTAAAAAGATTATCAGACTTTTTGATTTCCGAAGATTACAACAATGTGGAGTTAATTACCACTGAGGGTAAAGGCTATAGAGAAGATGGTACAAGAAATCCCCACAGTTGGTCAATAGTTGATAAAGAAGAATTAATTCAATGGGTGTTAAAGTAAAATACAGTTTAAAACAACATATAAAAACAATGCTCAAACCTTTCTCAAATCGAAACTCCGTGTTCGCTTGCTCAGCGGATTGTCCTGCGGACAATCACGCTCGCCAGCTCGCACAGTTTTTATACGGGACGTTGGCAACAATATGAAAAAAATAGGATTACTTCTAATTTTAATAATTTTCAGTTGTAATTTTCAGACTGTTCAAAAGCCAATTTCCAAAACTAAAAAGTTAGCTTCCCTTGCAAAATTGTATGGATTTCTTAAGTACTACCATCCAGAAGTTGCAAATGGAAAATATAATTGGGACAATGAGTTTATTAAATATTTACCGCAAGTTTTATCAGCAACCGATAAGAAATCATTATCCACAATTTATATTAAATGGATCAACAGCTTAGGAGACGTTGAAATTTGTGAAAAATGTTCTTCAAAAGAAGATTATTTTGAAAAGAATTTTGACTTGTCCTGGACACAGGATACCACTCTTTTCACGAGAGAACTTTCATCAAAATTAAAGTACATTGAAAACAATAGAAATCAGGGAGATAATTTTTATGTTTCAACCGGGCCTGTTGGAAACATACAAGTTATTAATGAACCAATTTATGAAGACTTTGAATATCCAACCGAAGATTACAGGCTATTAGGTCTATTTAAGTATTGGAACATTATAGAATATTTTTATCCATACAAATATCTAACAGATCAAAAATGGGATTCTGTTCTAAAAGAAATGATTCCAGAATTTCAAAACGCGAAAAATAAATTTGAATATCAAGCCTTAATAAAAGAACTCATTGCAAAATTAGATGATACACATGCCTGGATAAGCTTTTCAGATGAAAGACCAAAATCGCTTCCTATTAAAGTTTCACAGATCGAGAATAAAGCCGTTGTTTCAGGTTTTTACAACGATTCTATTGCTAATCTCAACAATTTAAAACTGGGTGATATTATTTTAAAATTTGATGGTAAAGATTTGAAGGAAGAAACTAATGAAAATTTAAAATATGTTCCAGGATCGAATTTAAAAATTAAAACTAAGTCTACTTTTAGCAAGTTATTGAATGGTTTTGAAAATTCATTAAACCTGACTATTGAAAGAAATGGACAAATAAAGGAACTGAATGTAAATAGATATGACTTCAATGATTTTAACTATAGGGCCAATTCAAAAGCTATAAAATCAAAGTCTATAAGCGATGAAATAGGCTATATAAATATGGCAACCTTAAAAATGGAAGATGTTTCTAATATTTTCCAATCTTTTGAAACTAAAAAGAGTATTATAATTGATTTGAGAAACTATCCAGCCTTTATATATAAATATTTTTCAGGATTTATAAATTCAGAGAAAAGAGATTTCAGTAAAGTTTACAGTCCAAGTATTAATTATCCTGGTAAGTTTCTTCTTATAGAAAATTTGAAAACGGACGGTAGCAGAAAAGCGTATAAAGGGGAAATCATTCTATTAGTGAACGAAAACTCAATAAGTAGAACTGAGTTTACAATTATGGCTTTTCAAACTGCTGACAACGTTATAACTGTTGGAAATCAAACCGCTGGTGCTGATGGAGACGTGGTTGTTTTTGAGTACATGGGAGGTTATAAAACTGCTATTTCCGGTAATGGAATTCTCTACCCTGATGGAACAGAAACCCAAAGAAAAGGAGTTAAAATAGATGTACATATGGAACCAACAATAAATGGATTAAGGCAAGGTCGAGATGAAATTTTAGAAAAAGCCATTGAGATTGCGAATGAATAACTTACTGTTGCCAACATATAAAAACAATTCTCTATAATTCTTGAATCGAAACTCCGTGCTCGCCAGCTCAACGTGATTATCCTCCGGATAATCACGCGCGCCCACTAGCACTGTTTTTATACGAGACGTTGCAAACAATGCGGTCAAGTAGAGTGAAAATCTAATTTAAATTTAGGGGAAAGAGAATTCATTCAGAAATAAAGGTTTATTGACTGACTAAAAATTTATATCAATAAATATTGAAATATCTAATATTAATCTAATAGAAGCAAATGAATAGAAAATCTATATTCATCATTTTAGGAGTAATTATAGGATTTGCACTCTCTAATATTCCGAATAATTATATGAGCGAAAAGAATGAGGATTATGCCTTTTTTATTGTGATTGGAATCGCAGTAATCGCAGCCTTATGGAGTTATTTTTCGACTAAAAACAAGAAGCAAAGCGATAACCCGAATTGAAAAATTATAGCACACTTGCAACAATATATAAAAACAATGCTAAAACCTGTCTTGAATCGAAACTCCGTGCTCGCTTGCTTAGCGAATTGTCCTGTGACAACCACGCTCGCCCGCTCGCACTGTTTTTATACGATACGTTGTGAGGCATCCAAGGCAGAGCGGGAAGATCATTATTTTTTCTGAATAGCGAACCGGAGCAGAATTGACAAAAAATATTAATCCTATGAAACTACAAAAATGAGAAAAATTATAATCCTTGTACTTTTAATGAGTTTGGGACATTTGCAGGCACAAAAATCCTATTCTTATAAAGCTACTTACCGTTTAGAATATCAGGAAAATTCTACCGATACAAATTCCATAAAATCTGAAATAGGTGTACTTTATTTAGGTAAAGACCACTCGCGATATTCCAGCCTGGGTAAAGCAGTTAAAGATTCTTTAGAGAATATGACAAATCCTGAAACCATTAGGATGGATGAGTACAATCAAATGACCGATTTTAAATACACAATCTTCAAAGATTACCAGGATAATAAAATCATTTTAGCCGAAAAGGTTTTTCAATATGAATTAAAATATAAACAGGATCTAAAACAGATTGATTGGGAAATTCAGCCAGAGAAGAAAGAAATTTTAGGCTTTAGCGTTCAGAAAGCCACAGGTACTTTTGCAGGTAGAAATTATATAGCCTGGTTTGCGCCAGATTTACCATTCTCCGATGGGCCCTATAAATTTAGTGGTTTGCCGGGACTCATTTTAGAGATCTCCGACCTTCAGGGACACTATGATTTTAGCTTAACGGGATTTCAGGAACTAGAAAAACCCGTGGATAAACTATTGAATTTGGACAGCTATAAAGCTGTTTCTCAGCAAGAACTTGATCAGGTTCGGGACGATTATAATCGCGATCCGATTGGAACAATGCAAAAGGCAGGAATAAAATTCGGTTGGAGCGAAGAAGATGAAGCTAAACAAAAGAAAGAACTAACTGAAAAATATAAAAAACGAAATAATCCTATTGAACTTCATCTTAAGGAATAATCATCAATCAAAAACAATTGAACAATTGGATCATTTTTAAACAGATTTTCCTTTTCCTGATATCGATATTCGTTGGTTTTGCGAGCTATTCTCAAACTGAAATTTCGGGGCAAGTTTTTGATGATGAAAATGAAAACCTTAGTGGGGCCACGGTGATGGTCAGTAAAGATTCTGTTTCTTCGATATTAGCTTATGGTATTTCAGATACCGATGGAAAATTTAAAATAGGAGTCAAAAGTGATAGCGATTTTTTGTTTTTAAAAGTTTCCTACATTGGTTTTGGTACGTTTAAAAAAACGGTTCAAAATAAAGCGCAGACACTGGAAGTTAAACTTTTACCTTCTTCAGAATCTTTAAAAGAGGTGCTAGTGAAATCCGAAATTTTGCGGCAACGTGGCGATACGCTTAGTTTTTCAGTAGCAGCCTTTAAAGGTAAAAACGACCGTGTGATCGCTGATGTTCTAAAAAAAATACCGGGTATCGATATTCGGCCAAACGGACAGATCTTTTATAAAGATGAGCCTATCCAAAAATATTATATCGAAGGTTTAGATCTGTTAGAAGGGCGTTATAATCTGGCGAATAATAACCTTTCTGCCGAGGCGGTTTCTAAAGTCGAGATCCTGGAAAATCATCAGCCGGTAAAAGTTTTGGATAGTTTGGAGTTTTCAGAGCGCGCTTCGATAAATATCAAGCTTAAAAAAGATATTACGTATAGCGGAACGGCCACCGCCGGGATTGGTGCAGCGCCTTTGCTGTGGCAAACAAAGGTAACCCCTATGATTTTCACTAAAAAACAACAGGCGATCGTTACCTATCAAAGTAATAATACGGGGAGCGACGTCTCGGGCGAAATACGTAATTTTTCGATCAAATATGCCGGGGATAACTTTGATATCGATAAAAAGGATTGGCTTTCGATCCAGAATGTTTCAGAGCCTCCATTTTCTGCGGAGCGCTGGTTGGATAATAACGTACATTTAGGTTCAGCAAACATTTTACAGCACATTAAGGAAGATGTCGATCTAAAACTGAATATTTCTTATCTCAATGATTACCAACAGCAAGATGGAAGTACGCAAACTCGATATTTTACACCTACAGATACGATTGATGTGATCGAAAACACCAATAATGATATTTTTTTAAGCAAGTTAGAGGGGCAACTCACCTTAGAGAACAATGCCGATAAAAATTACCTGAAAAATCAATTGGAATTTAATGGATTTTGGAATGCAAATCGCGGTTTGATCGATCGTCCCGATACACAAATTAAGCAGCAACTGGATAATCCTTTCTTCGGAATTAAAAACGATCTACGCCTGCTTCGTACCTTAGGGAAACAACTAATTACTTTTAATTCGAATACAGGTTTTACCAAAAATAATCAGGATCTACTGGTAAAGCCGGGACAATTCGAAGCTATTTTCAATGATGGCGATCCTTACAATGAAATTCAACAACTAGTTTCTTCAAGGAAAATATATACCGATAATTCGGCTGGCTTCACCAAAGCGCTTGGCAAATTTACCATATCGCCAAAGTTTGGATTTTCGATCCAGAATCAGCAATTAGATACAGATATTTTTCAGGAAGGAGAAGAGGTTTTAGATGCCAATTTTAAAAACAGAACCGAATTCGTACAATCTTCGGTTTATTTTAAAAACGCTTTCAGGTTTAAAAGTAAGGATGAAACCTGGAATTTAAATTTAAGTACGCCGCTTCAATTTAAAAGTTTTCAGCTCGAAGATCAGAATTTTGAAGAAAAAAGAGGTTTAGATCGATTGGTTTTTGAGCCCAGATTTTCTGTGAATAAAAAACTTTCAGCCTTTTGGGATGCGAATGCTTCAGCAGGATTAAGTTATGATTTTGGTGAACTTCAGCAATTATATTATGGGTTTTTACTGAATAGCTATCGAAATTTGAATCGGTACAACGCACCAATTTCCGAAGAAACACGGCAAAATTATAGTAGTGGCCTGGGCTATAGAAATCCGTTAAAGCAGTTGTTTTTAAATGCCTCTTATTCCTATAGTTATTCTGAAAATAACTTGTTGTACAGTTCTAATATTGGCGAAAACGGAACGACAATTTTAGAAGCCGTGGCTCGCGATAATAGTTTCGATAATCATAGCTTTAGAGCCGGCGGGAGTAAATACTTTAGGAAACTAGAAACAACACTTAAACTGAATGCTTCATATAATTTATCGCAGCGACAACAGCTTTTAAATAACACGTTGGCCGAGGTGAATACGCAAAGTTTTAATCTACGAGGAAGTTTGGAAGCCGATATTGCGAGTTGGTTAATTGCGAGTTATTCAGGTAATTTTTCAACTTATACTTCGGGTTTCGGAGATAGTGATTTCCAACAAATAGAAACCCATCAACATACACTTGATCTTTATTTTTATCCTAGGGAAAATCAATATTTAAGTGCGAGCAGCGAATATTATGGAAACTCGTTATCTGATAATGGCGAGAATTATTTTTTGAACCTTAGCTATCAGTTTACTTTTGAAAAACCAAAAATGGATCTAAACATTAGTTGGCGAAATATCCTGAATACCGATGAGTTTATTAATGCTTACAATAACGAGTATTATTACGTACAAAATAGTTATCGCTTGCGTCCTTCCCAAGTACTGGCAACTTTAAAATTTACGCTTTAAATGAACAATTTCATTAAAGAAGCCTTAAGAGCGGAAAAATCAACCGCAAAAGAAGACGCCTCACAACATTTTAAAAACAATGCTCAAACCTGTTTCAAATCGAAACTCCGCGCTGCTTTGCTTAGCGGATTGTCCTGCGGACAATCACGCACGCCAGCTCGCACAGTTTTTATACGAGACGTTGCAAACAATACAAAAAATCCCAAACTCAATTAATTTCCTAGGCTAACGTCAAATTTCTGGATTTTGTTCATAAAAAAAGACCTTAAAAATTGGTTAGGGCCGACCACCAAAAGGAATGGAATAAATAATATCTAAATTTAACGTTAGTTAGAATTAGTAAAAAAACTACGATGAAATTATTTTTAAAAATACTCAAGTGGATTGGTAAAATCTTAGCTGGACTTATAATTCTACTAATGATATTAGGATTGGCTTTCCGTTTATTTAGTTCAAAACCCGTTCCACCAGGGAAATTAGTTGATGTCGATGGTACCAAACTTCATATAAGAGCAGAAGGGCCAAAAAATGAGTTACCAACTCTTGTCCTTGAATCTGGTGCAGGGGGTGATACAGATGTATTTCATTGGATAACTGAAGGGTTGAAAAAGAATATGAGAGTTGTACGTTATGATAGAGAAGGAAAATGGTTTAGCGAATCAAGTAAAGACAGTACTAAATCAGAATTTTATGCTCGCCAATTATATAAATTACTAGCAAAAAATGGCGAAAAACCACCTTATATATTAGGAGGTCACTCTATGGGTGGTCCTTATAATCGAATATTCAGAGACCTATATCCAAATGAAGTAAAAGGAATGGTCTTCCTTGATTCTAGCCATCCTGAACAATGGGAACGATTGGGAGTAGAAGGATTATTTGATGAAAATCAAGTATTCTTAATAAAATCTGTTGGAATACTTTCTGATATGGGAATAACGGGAGCATATTATGAAATAACTAATCCAAAATCTATAGATAAACACTTGCCAAAAGATGCCAGGGATCGTAAACTGGATCTGACTTCATATTCAGGGGATATTTATCGTAGGTATGTAAAAGAAAACAATATAAATGATGATATTCTTTTACGAGCAGGCGAGGCAAGTAGCCTAGATTCCTTACCTGTTTTGGTTTTTACGGCAAAAAAACAATACGGTGATCCTCAAATTTGGTTCGAAATGCAAAAGGAACTTAAAAACCTTTCCAGTATAGGAGAACATTATTATATAGATGCAAACCACGGGTCCATAATTACGAAAAAAGAAAATGCAGAAATAATTAATAAGGAAATACTTTTAATGGCGGAATCAATTAAATAGAAAAGCCAAGGTAAAAAACGTTTTAAAACACCGTATATAAGCAATGTCTTGGTCAGTCCTCACTTGGTAAATCCTGCGGATTTGCCAAAGTCAGTTTTTATTTGAAGAGTTTGTTTCGACTGAAAACCCAGGAAGATCCTGTGTTATTCCAAAACTTGAAGCACTTAGAAATAATTGGAACATTGAATTTGAATAAAAATAACAATGGCTAACATTGTATAAGCGTAATGCAGGCTGAACGGCTGAAAATGAGCTTTTTTGCTCCTAAGAATCTTTTCGTTGGGAGGACAGTGAATTGCTCCGAAATCCCGTAATACGCTTATACTTGGTCGTTAGTGGCAATTTAATTAATAAATTTACCTATGAAGATAAAACTTTTGACAAACTCGATTTTTCTTGTTCTACTATTTGTAACAAATACGCTTTTTTCACAAACTAAATATCAAAAAGACTTTATTGAATTTTGGACAGACATCGATAATCATTACGCTTATTTAGACCAGCAAGACATTGATTGGGATAAAGTTAGGGGAATTTACGAACCGAAAGCTGCAAAAGTATCAAATGACTATGAATTTATTCAGTTTTTAGAAAGCGTTTTAAATGAACTTTATAACGGTCATTCCTCACTGAATACAAACTTAGATTCATCGAATAGGTTAATCCCTTCGGGTTTGGATATCTATGTTGAAAAATCGGGTAATAAATATTTCATAAAGGACTTGCGAAAAGGCTTTGGTGCAGACTTATCGGGTCTTAAAATTGGAATGGAAGTCAAACTTTTTAACGGTAAACCGATTGAAGATCAATTGACAAAATTCCTTCCAAAATTTACAAACGAACCAACTCAAGAAATGTATCAGTATGCTCTTGACATGCTTTTTGCAGGAACACACGATACGGAAAGGGAAGTTACAGTCCTTGAAAACGGCAAGGAAAGAACATATTGTCCGATAACCTACAGAAATAGAGATGAATTTTTATATAGCAAAATTTTTAATGACAACACTGCTTATATCAAAATCAACAATTCCTTAGGGAACAATAATCTGATTGCAGCGTTTGACAAAACACTTGATAGTTTGCTTCAATACCAAAATCTAATCATTGATTTAACCGAAACGCCGGGAGGAGGAAATACAACCGTTGCACGAGCTATAATGGGAAGATTTACTAACAAACTACTTCCTTATCAAATTCACGAGTTTGATGAAAAAGAATACCAAACGAAGAGACATTGGATGGAATATGTAACACCAAGAAAAGATGTTTACAAAGGTAAGGTTAATATACTTGTGGGACATTGGACAGGAAGTATGGGAGAAGGAATGGCCATTGGTTTTGACGGAATGAAACGAGCCCGAATCATCGGAACTCAAATGGCAGGACTCCTCGGTGCTATTTCAAATTTCCAACTGACGGAAACGAAGATTGGTTTTCAGTTTCCTACCGAAAGACTATATCATATAAACGGTACGCCCAGAGAAAACTTTGTTCCCGAAATGCTGACACAGAACAGTGAAGAGACAATACTGAAAGCCAGAGAAATCAAATAAAGAAACTGCCACTAACATTATTTAAAAAAAATAAAAATTAACTGAACGAAGATTTCACCTATAAAAAAATTGAAAGTTAAAAGCTTAATTTATGAATCAACAGGAAATATCAGATTTAAGTTTGGAAGAACTTAAAAATAAGCATACATCTATAAAAACAATTACATGGATGCTCACAGTAGTTTTAATTGGGTCTTTAGGTTTGTTTATATTTATTTCAATAAAAGATGGACTCACACCATTAATTGCTGTCCCATTTGCACTTTCTGCTATTCTACCAATAAATTTTAAAAACCTTAAAATACTTAGAGCAGAACTGGAATCAAGAAAAACAAAATCTAAAAATACTATTGAAATGAATAAAAATTAAGTGATTTATGAAAGTTAAAAGTGCTTTTCAAATTATTAGCTATTTACAATATCCATTGATGTTATTGGCCCTATTTTTCGTAATAAAACCCTATTTAAATGGACTAGATAATTTTAAAAATAATCTGGATATTTTGTTTTTGAATTACAATAAAGCTTTAATTTTTTTAGGTCTTGCTATTAGTTTCTCTACACTACAAGACACAACCAAAACACAAAATAATTTTTCCAAGAAGATATGGATAAATCCTAAAAAAGGAAAAGTAATGATTCTACTGTTAACTTTAATTACTTTTTCAACTCTGGCTCTTGGAATTTTTCTATATTTTTTTGTTTCCAACAATAAACTAAATGAATTATCATTTGGGGTAATTGTTTTAGGCATTGGACTTATAGGTTTTCTAAAAACTGCAATTGAAGTATTCGAAAATCACAGAATTGACAAAAAAACAAATGCCAACAATATATAAAAAGAATGCTCAAATCAGTCCCGAATCGAAACTTATTGCCCGTTTGCCTCGTTGATTGTATCGCGGACAATCACGCTCGCCCGCTCGCACAGTTTTTATACGGTACGTTGTCATTAATAGCTCAAAAAAGAAATTAATGGAAATAGAAGTAAATACCTATTTTGACTTATTCATGGAACAATTTCCCACATTGAGTCTTGAAGCTAAGAAATTTACGAGTTCTTTTTTAATTATAGAAACCTATAAGAAAAAGGAATTCCTATATCAAAATGGTGAAGTGCAAGAAGAAATTGGATATGTATGCCAAGGACTTTTACGAAAGTTTTACGTCAATGAAAAAGGAAATGAAATAATTACAGGTTTTTCTAGAGAAAAAGAATATGCAACCGACTACCCTTCTTTTTTAAGACAAAGACCTTCGAAATACTATCTACAGTTTCTGGAGCCATCTGTCGTCGTTAAAATGCCTTATGAAAAACTTCAAGAAGCTTACCGTAAACATAAAGGGAACGAAATGTACGGAAGATTAGCAGCTGAAAGAGTACTCACAAGAGAAACAGACAGAGTTGAAAGTCTTTTATTTGAAAGTGCAGAAGAAAGATACTTGAACTTTTTAGACGAAAACCAAGATATTATCAATAGAATCAGCTTAAGCCATTTAGCATCCTATTTAGGGATGGAAAGACAATCACTTAGCAGAATACGCAGTAAACTTGCAAAAAGAAAATAATTATGTCACATAGGTGACAGGTTGGGTTTATGGTTATCTACTAAATTTCCGCCATAATCAGAAAATAAAAAAATGACTTCCATTATTAATAAATTTAGAACTGCCTTTATTTTTCAATTTCTTCTTTACGGTCTGTGTGCATTCGGGCAGGTTTCTACAGCTCAATCTTCAATTCATCAGTCAATTCAATCCAAAACGGATGAGATTTTTGACTCTCTTGTCGAAATCCGAAGAGATTTTCACAAATATCCAGAAGTATCAGAAAAAGAAGAAAAGACTTCTCAAAAAATAGAAGATTACTTATTGTCCCTTGGATTGGAGGTGAAAACAAATATAGGTGGATATGGAGTAGTTGGGATATTAAAAGGTGAAAAAGAAGGAAAACGAGTTGCCTGGAGAGCCGACATTGACGCTATATCTTCGGATCTTCCCGATGTTGTCCATTTTGAATCACAAAATGAAGGGGTAAGGCATATTTGTGGACACGATGTGCATATAACAATAGGATTGGGAATAGCAAATGTTCTGGCCAGCCTGAAAGAAAATTTACAAGGATCCGTATATTTTGTTTTTCAACCTGCGGAGGAAATGAATAAGGGAGCAAAAGGGATGGTAGACGATGGATTGTTTAAACTAATTAACCCTGATGAAATTTATGGCCTGCACATGTCTCCATATCCTGTTGGTACGATAGCAACTAAATCGGAAAATGTATATGCTCATTTTACCTTTATGGAAATAGAATTTAAAGCTCCTAAAGACCAGGAATCTTTAATAAATTATACAAAGCAAATAATGAGGAGTGCTCAAACATATGGACCAAACGCTAAATTTTGGAATAATGAAAATCTATTTAGCACAGAATTAGGAGTAACCAATCCCAATACAATTTATAAAGATTACGTCGCATTGATGAGTGACTTTAGTATAGAGAAATCTAATGAAAGGGTGAAACTAGGAGTATTAGTTGATGCCAGTAATGAAGAAAAATTAAATGAGTATTTGGCATTAATTAAAAATGAAATTGAAACTTCCAGATACTCTGAAGAATTAATTTCTGTAAAATTTAACTTCGAGGAGGGAATGCCTGTAATGGAAACACCCATGAATGATCGGGAACTGACAGATGAAACTTTGAAAAGTATTTCCAATATATACGGAAAACAAAGTGTTATTCCTCTTTATGGAGTTCCGCCTTTACAATTTAGTGATGATTTTGCCCATTTTCAGAAATTTGTACCCGGTGTCTATTACTTTTTGGGTGGGTCAAATTCTGAGAAAGGTATTGTTGCTATGCCACATACGCCAAATTTTGCTGTAGATGAAGACGCTATTAAAACAGGAGTTAACTATTTCTCGTCCATGATTGTTGAGAGATTAAAAAAATAATTCAGTCCGAAGATTGAATGTAAGTAGAAAAAACTTAAAACGAGTTCTTATTCTGGGGCGCTACTAATGACAACATCATATAAAAAAAATGCTAAGACCTGTCTCGATTCGAAAGTCCATGCTCGCTTGTTAAGCGGATTGTCCTACGGACCATCACAGTCGCCAGCTCGTACTGTTTTATACGAGACGAAATAAAAAACCAATAAAAATTATTTAATGTCTTTACTAACACCATTACTATGGCTTTTAATCATTTCACCATTATTAATAATTGCCCACTTTTTTTCAGAAAAGACAAATTTTAAATATCTACTGATTTTTGCGATTTATTTTTTAGTAGATTCCTATTTACAAGCCTTAGGTACTGAATATTTGAAACTAGACTTTCTTAATCTAGACTGGAATTGGAGTGGAAAGATTCTAAGTTTAATTTTGAGTTTATCGTTTATATTTTTTCATTCAAAAGAGATAAGAAAGGAAATCGGTTTTACCTCCAAATTCAACTCAAAGACATTAAAATTAGGTGTTTTTATTTTTCTTGGCTTTTTAGTTTTTGATTTTATTTTCAAAATGATAATTTTTCCTAAAGGAGGACAATTTGATTTGGAAAGTTTTCTTTTCCAAGCTACTATGCCAGGTACAGAAGAACTTGTTTTTAGAGGTATTTATTTATACTTATTAGGTAGAGCTTTTAGTTCTTCTAAGAATATAAAGGAAGTAGCTTTCGGATGGGGCTTCATCATCGTGACATTTTTATTTGGAATGGTTCACGGGGTTTTTCTGACAGAGGAATTGGAATTAAAATTTGATATTATTACAATAGCTTATTTGACCTTAATCCCATCATTGGGTCTTGGAATTTTGAGAAAATTTACTGGTAATTTGATATTGCCTGTAATTGGTCATAACCTTATAAACACAATGAACATATTTATAAGGCTCCGATAGAACTGCTTACAACATTATATTCTATGAAAAGCAATGCCTGAACCTTTCAATTCAAAAAAATTGTGTTCGCTTACTTAGCGAATTGTTCTGCGGACTTTCACGTAAGCCAACTCGCACAGTTCTTATAAGGGACGTTGGCAAACTTGAAATAAAATAACCAGTCAACTTGAACAAACAGTGATTTAATTAAATAATGAAAAAAGTATTTTTTTTGTTTCTCCTCTGCACATTAATTGGTTTTTGTTCAAAAGGGAGTAAATATAAATCAATTGAATTTGATAATACTTATAAATTTAGCGAAGAAATTTTGGATGAAGCTAAGGAGGGTAAGAGATTTGGAGAACATCAATATGCCGCCTGGGAATTCGCTTTTCAGGGTGATTACAAAAATGCCCTGTCACAATGGGATCTTGCCAGGCAACCGGATTATCAAGAATTTTCTCAACAGGAGATCGATTCCCTTCAAAAGAACTACAAAGTAGCGGATGCTAAAAAATATCTGGCTAAAAAGATAAAAGATTATCAAATTGTAATTATAAACGAGGCTCATCATAACTCTTTTCATCGCCATTTTATAAGCTCTTTACTAGAGGTATTCTATCGAAATGGATTTAGGTATTTTGGTTTGGAAACTTTGGAAAATGGGCTAAAGAAAGACTCTCATTTAAATACTCGTAACTTTCCCATTCAAACATCAGGTTTCTACACCCGTGATCCCAATTATGGTAGTATGCTCAGAAAGGCGTTAGAAATGGGCTACAGCGTTTTTCCTTATGAAGATACCACTGGAGTGAACCATGGCGAGAGAGAAATCGAGCAAGCAAAGAATATTAAGAGGATAATTGATCAAAATCCAGATGCGAAATTTCTAATTCACTGCGGTTTTGGCCATGTTATGGAGGGAATATTTCCATCGGGAATGAAAGCTTTGGCTGAAAGATTAAAGGAGTATACCGGTATTGATCCTTTAACTATAGATCAAGTTGCACACAGCGAAAAAGGGAATCCAGATTTCTTTTCTCCTCTTAGCCGTGTCTATAAAGTTAAAACTCCGGGTGTTTTGATTAATGAAAATTATGAAGCTGTTACAAACCGGATTAAAGATAGATGGACAGATATAGCTGTTATACAACCTAAAACTTCCTATGAAAAAGGAAGACCAGGGTGGCTACTTGAAGGAAAGGCTAAGCCTGTAGCACTTGACATAGCAGACACTGATCTTTCTTTTCCCCTGATGGTTTTAGCTTTTAACAAAGAAGAAGGTTACAAAAGAGCCATTCCGGTTGATATTATAGAGGTTAAGAAACGAGAGGAGGAAATGTATTTAGCCTTAGATCCAGGAGAATACATAATTGTTTTAGCTAATACTGAGGATAAGGCAAGAAAATATGAATTAGAAGTAAATTAAGTACACCTTTTCTCCGGCTAATTTCTAACTTTCGTCTAAGTTTGGAGAAATGAATTATAAAGGACTAGGACCACGTTTGCCAACACTATATAAAACCAATGCTAAAACCTTTCTCCAATCGAAAGTCCTTGCTCGCCATCTCGCCTAGTTTTTATATGGGACGTTGCCCTTAAGCTAAAAAATTGATTAAAAATAAAAACGAGTAAAACCTTAAAAATCTGAAATGTCAAATACTACTGGAGTTTCCTGAAGCAAAAGCTTTCTAAACAAATTATAAAATACACATGAGATTAAATCACAAACATTACTGGACTTCGATTATTCTACTATTAATTTTCAATATTTCAACTTATGGACAAACAGTTATTGAACCACCTAAAGGTTATTCAACTGAAATTGGAAATATGGTTTCAATGTTAGAAGATTTAAAAGCACGAGTAACTAGAAGTGTATCCGAACTTTCAATAGATGAAACTGATTTTTTATTAGATAATCAAGCTAATAGTGTAGGAGCGATGATACTACATTTGGCTGCAACTGAAAAATTATATCAAGTTTATACGTTTGAACATCGTACACTCAATGACGAAGAAAAAGCGATATGGGACGTAGCCCAAAATTTAGGCGAAGCCGCAAGAAACCAAATTAAAAATAAGCCGATAGATTATTACTTAGATATTTGGAATGAAGTTAGAGCCGAAACGCTACGACTTCTTAAAACCAAAGATGATAAATGGTTTAACTCGAAGATACTTAAAACAGATATGAATAATCATTGGGCTTGGTATCACGTTATGGAACATCAGGCAAATCATATGGGCCAAATTCGATTCATTTTAAAGAGAAAAGAAAAGTAGCTTGTCACCATAACTTGCGTAAATAAAGAAAAAGCCAATTGGCAACAACGATAAAAAAATGTTTAAACTTGTCTCAAATCGAAACTCTGTGCTCACTTTCATGACGGATTGTCCTGTGGATAATCACGTTAGCTCTTACAATTTTTATACGAAAAGTTTTGTGTTATACAACTAAAAATTTAAAATGAGTATCCAGTTAAAGACCAATAGATTATTGATTAAACTTATTTCATTATCGGATTTAGAGAAAATTCATGAATTACATTCTCTTCCGGGAACTGATCGATTTAATACCTTGGGAATTCCCGAAAACCTAAATCAAACAGAAAGTATAATTAAAGATTGGATTAAAAAAAATAATAATGGTCAGAACAAAAATTTTACATTTAAAGTTGAATTAATAGGGAGTAAAACATTTATTGGGCTAATTTCTTTGAATTTGGGAAAGCCTAAATTTAAAATTGGAGAAGTCTGGTATAAATTTCATTCTGATTTTTGGAATAAAGGGTATGCGACAGAATCTCTGAAAAAGATCCTGGAATTCGCATTTTGTGATCTTGACTTACATCGGATTGAAGCTGGATGTGCTGTTGAAAATATTGGAAGTATTCGAACTTTAGAAAAAGTTGGAATGACAAGAGAGGGAAGAAAAAGAAAAGTTTTGCCTCTTAAAGATGGTTGGTCGGATAACTTCGAATATGCTATATTATCAACTGACCTAAAAAGCACTACACACAACATAATATAAAAACAATGCTAAAACCTGTTTCAATTCGAAAGTCTGTGTTCGTTTACAACGCTCCATTTTCCTAACGATAAATTAAGCACGCCAGCTCGCACAGTTTTTATACGGAACGTATAGCACATTCAAACTAAATGCGGACAAATGAGATATCAAATATTTTCAGATTTAGGAGGGTTTCTTTGGTGGCTGACCATCAAGTTCGGGAAAACGGACTTAGAAAAAGAGCAGACGCCGGACAAATGGGCGAGGAACTTATTCTATTTGTATTACTCGGACTCTCAATCGGATTTATATCCATTAAATTATTTTAATTATTGTATCAGATTCAGGAAGAAAACGTAAATGAGATTAATTTTATTTCCCATAGGAGTTCTGATCATAAGGCTGCGAACAGGAAATTTCTCTAAGCCAATAGATAAATCCTTTTCATCGCAGGACATAGTGAACGAAGCTGCTTATTATTTGATCAGGTTTGGGTTATTAGTAATTCTACCTGTTTTTATTTTCTATTTGATTCTCAAGAAAATGGAAATAATCTGAACAGAACAAACTTGCCACCACACTAATTAAAAACAATGCTAAAACCTGTCTCAACTCGTAACACATTGCTCGCTAGTTTAGCTGATTGTGCTTCGGATAACCAAGCTCGCTAGCTCACACTGTTTTGAAAAAAGACGTTTTAAATTTTAATTGTAGTATGCATTTTTAAAATCTGGAATTAAAATAACACAATATCTAATTAAAAAATCATAAGTAAAATCGACTAGTGTTGAAATATTTGAAAATAAATTATAGACCCTATTTTGTTATAATTTTAATAATCACCATTTTAAGCAGCTGTAATGCTGGGAAAATGGAGTATGATTTCGAAAGAGGAAAAAAGCTTGATTTCACCACTGGAAAATGGTTGTTAAATAAGCCAGAAACTGTTGACGGAAGAACAGAAACTATTGAAGATATTGCCAGAAATGAATTTATGGACATTATATCGAAGGATCGTTTAATAGAAATATTTGAACTCAGGAAAAACAATCTGGTAGGTCATCAAATACCTCACAGTCCAACACAAGCAGATCTTAAAGAATTAAAATTAGTGTCTAATTGCGATTTTTTAATTAATGTACGTAATGAAATCATTGGGGAGAATGAGGGTTCCTTCAGATTCTCTAGGTCATTAGGTGTATCTAAAAAAGTTAATATGGCTCGGACAGAAATAGAAATATATGATCTAAATAGTTCTAAACTCATATCTAAAAGTTCGGCAATTGCAAAAGATGAGGTTATAGAAAGAGAAAATTCAGGATTCGAATATCTTACATCTGGAATTTTATTAGCAAATAAAAGTGTTTCTAAACTCATCAGAAAGTATAAAAAGCACAAAAAAGATTGAAATTAAATTAAAAAAACATATTATTAATTTTACGGGTCGAAATCTATCTCGCCTATTCAAAATGAAACGATAATAAACCCCACTCTTAATCATTACCATATATGTTATCGGACTGGGGACACGTATTTTTTAAATATGATTCCAATAAAATATGCAGTTTCAAAAACAGCCTAATTATTAATTCAATAATAGAAAAATGAAAAAAAATAAATTTGTAGTCTTAATATGTTGCCTTTTTATCTGTTTGTCTTTTTATGGGCAAACAAATGACTCTTTGCAAAACGTGAATAGCGTAAAATCTAATTTTTTTAATTCCGGCTTTTCTAAGGTAGATCAACCTTTTGTTCCTAAAAAGTTGAATATTCAAACAAATGCATCAACTCTTGTTTTATATAACAAAACAACCAATTTGTACGACAATTATGTAGGTAATAATGATAGTTACGGTTACAGCAGCTCTAATACAATGTTTAGAAATAAATCTAATTTTTTTACTACTCTCTTTCTAGGAAATGCCTCCTCAATGGAAAATAATACTCTTTTACCAAATAGGTCTTTATTATTAAAAGATGATAATTATATAATTAGAGACTCTTTTAATCCTAATGGTGCTTCTAATTTTTCTGAAGCTGTGATAGGTGGGGTCTTAAATTTAATATTTAATTAAATCATTGATTTGCCTTTGAATAAATTGAATACGAATGATATGACATATTTCAGCATTATAATTCAGTTTTTAACCTCTTATATGATTAATTACAACACATTATTAATCAAAATCCAACTTAATTTTGGTATTCCTTCAGGAAATTCTTTGACTTTTATCGGTGATTATTAAGGAGAAGAAAATTCAACCTTCCGCTATTTTATGACGGATAAAAATTCCTTAGACTGTGTTGAAAGCTGCAACTAAAAAAGTGTTTTAGATTTTCATATAGGTCAAGTTTCTGAAAATAGAGATCTTACTCCAGATAACTATAATTTTGGCTACCATTTAATAATGCCAAGAAATTAAAAAGAGGTTTTATCTTTTAATTATAAAAATTTTAAATACAATAACCGAATTATAACAAAAAACAATCCTCCAAATAAAGCTATTCCTTTAATAAGCTTTACATAGATGCGCTTCTGTTCTATCTTTATTCTGTTATTCTGTTATGTTGATAAACCATTCTCAGTTTAGTATATAAAACACTTAAATGCTTCATAAATACTTTTGATTTTTATAATATAATCAATGGTCTAATTCAAGTTCTTAGGAACGACAAGGATATATCTTCCCTTATTTAAATTCAAAGAACTAACCATCATCTATTTATGGTTGAACCGAAATTTCCCATATCAAATCTTAAAATTAATAACACAAACCTTATATATTGTATGGTTTGCTTAGGTTAGCCATTACTTAAAAATTATAAATTTGGATAACTATAAAAAAATAAATTAAACGGTGCATTTATCTTTGTAGTGAGATCAAATAGACAAATTTTATACAGTGAAAAAATTAATCTTTTCTTTACTTCTAGTTCTTTCGTTCATAAGTTGCTGTCAGGATGAAATTATAAACACCTATACCATCCCTGAGAATGCTAAAAATAGAATTCCTTTTGACCAAAATTCAACCTTGAATTATGTGAATGAACAAGATGCCTCGTTTTCAGCCTCTGCCATTCAGAAAAGGATAATAGTTAATACAGAAAGAAACGGACAACATAGTTGTGATTTGACAGGCTTTGAAGTTTTAAAAAGTTCTGTTTTTATTAACACATTTGATTTCGGATTTGAATTTATACTAGAAATTAATCAAAACGAGGATTTATTGTTCAAGGTAAAGAGATATTGGGAAAATGGAGGGTATCAGATTTACACCACGGAATGTGGTCAACCTAATTATGATCCCGAAGGACCTTTTACTGATATTGAAATCAATGGATATTCCTTTAGCAATATATTGATTTTGAAAGTGGTCGTTTTCTTAAGTTAGCTGGTAATTAAACTTTGCACAACATTATAAGAAACAATTCTGGAGATAGTTTCGAATCGAAATCCCGTGCTCACTTGCTTGGCGAATGGTTCGTACAAAAACCGTAAAAATAGTAAGGTTTGCTATGGTAATGGAGTTCCTTATAAAACCTAAATTTGACCATTAATAAACAGAAAAATTTAGACTTAATTAAAGTCCACAGGAATTTTTCCATTAATCTAATTAGTTGAATGAAAAGTGTTTTATTATTTATTACCGTTATCTTATTTTCTACGCAAACTTTTGGACAGGAAGCGGTGGCAATTACAAATGATCAATTCTCCCTTAACCTTGTAGCTCCGTCTATAGAATGGGAAGTAAGTACAGGACAAAAATCTACTATAGATTTAAAATTAGGGACCGGTATCGGTTATGCCAAATCTGGCTCTGAAAGTGAATTTGGTTTCTTTCCGCATTTTGCTTCTCAGTATAGGTATTATTATAATTTTGATAAAAGAATAAAAAAGGGAAAAAAGGTGTCTGAAAATAGCGGGAATTACCTGGCTGCGATTGCTAATATTAGAAGTGGCAATTCAATAATAGGAGACCTTGATCTTAGAGAGGATTATGCCATTTTAATTGGACCTGCCTGGGGTCTGCAGCGAACATATAACAGTGGATTTAAACTAAACCTAAATTTAGGTGCTGGATATGGCTTTAATGACATTGGTGACTCTTACTTTTCCCCATTTATTGGTATACAGTTAGGATGGTTAGTCGCAAAATAACTTATTTAATTTTACTGCTTTTTTTAAGTATTAATTGCTACAGTCAGGTAAATCCTATTGTATATGGAGGTGTAGATTATTTTAGAAATACAGGTTTTAAAAAAAATGCCTACGCTAATATTAATTTGGGGGCTCAACTATTGCGATGGAAATTTTTTGCGCCTGAAGTTGGATATGAATATCATTTTGGATTAGTTAGGAATAATGAAGAATTAAACCCGGTAGATTCTAACGCCCGACCACCTTCTATTTTAGATACAAGATTTTCAAGTCATACCTTTTCAGTGGCTCCCAAAATTATCTTTGGAAATGAGGAGGCTGCATTTGTATTTATACCGCAATATAATTTCGGAAAAATTAGAGGTCGAGGTGATTTTTTAAGAGATTCTGGAAGGCAATATTATCTTGTAGATCAACAAATTGTTAAAGATAATATTCATTTCTGTAGTTTTGCTGCAGGGGTAGAAGGTAATTTTTTTGATTCACAAGTCTTACATTTTAGTTTGCTAATTAAATATCATTTATTGAATTCAGAAAAAATATTAAGCCAAATTGACTTTGAGGAAAGCGCACTAAATTCATTCGGAGGAAGTGCTGATGGTATTGGAATTTCATTTAGGGTATACCTTGATCTCTTGCAATTGTTACAAAGGAAATAGTAGATGTAAAAGGTCATTTTAAATGAGTATACTAAAGTGCGGCTCAATAACCTTAGTTATTGTAAAACCAATCCTTGATTAAAAAAAATGATAAATTTCTGGTTTTTTCAAGTGTCTGTTTACATCTATTTAATACCAGAATTTTAACTATTAGAAAGCTTCATAAAAAACTTTTCTAATCTTATAATTTTTAGTTTCTTCTTATCGTATTCAAAAACTCCTGGTTAATTAAATTTCTTTATTTTTACTTGCATAGATGCAGACCCCGATATCTTCTTATTTAAAATTTCTAGTGGTATTTTTCATACTTTTTTCTTGTAAGAAGAAGGAAGATCCTAAAGGTCCCAGTGAGCTAGAAATTTTGGCCAATAGAATAATGTCTAAAGATGAAGCTGAAACTTATTTAAAAAGTAGAAATGAGTTTATAAATGCCCCGGATGATTCTATAAAAAATGCTTTAATCTCTGATATTAGTTACTATTTCTATAAGCAAGATGATTCAATAAAATTCAGGGAGTGGAATAAGTATTTTTATACCAATTCCAAAAACCAGGAGAACAAATCCGGTATTGCAGAGTCCAATTGGGATCTCGGTAATTTTCTTTACCGGAAAAACATTCTAGATAGCTCATATTATCATTATAATCTTTCCTATGAACAGTATCTGGAGGTTAATAAAAAATTAATGGCCGGTAGAATGTTACTTAATATGGCTATTATACAGGAAAGGGTAAAAGATTATATCGGAAGTGAAAATACAACTTTTCAGGCGCTAGATTTGATAAAAGACTCTTCTGCTGGTCAAAAATTTATTTACTCTGCTTACAATAATCTAGGTATAATATACAACGGTTTAGAAGATTACTCCAAGGCACGTGAATATCATGGAAAAGCCTTAAGCTTTGCAGAATCTTTACAGGATCCGGTGAAATTTGCCACCTCATTAAATAACATTGGGGTAGTTCATCAAAAGCTGGAAGATCATAATAGGTCTAAATCTAATTTCTCTCAAGCATTAGCCTTAGATAGCCTGTACGAAAAGGAATCTAGAGTCTTTGCGATGCTTACCGATAATTTAGGCTATGCAGAATTTAAACTAGGCAACTATAAGGATGCTTTATTTCTGTTTCATAAATCCCTTAAAATCAGGGATAGCATTGAGCATCAAGCCGGAATAGTCATTAACAAGCTCCATTTAGGAGAATATTATATGGAAACCGGTGATACCTTAAAGGCGTTGCGATATACCAAAGAAGCTAATTCCCTTGCTAATTCTACCAGGAATAACCGCGACCTACTAGCGTCTTACCGCCTGCTTTCTAAAATTGAACCACAGAAAGCACCGAATTACCTCGATAGTTATATTCACCTTAATGATAGCCTGCTTAAGGAAGAAAGAGCCATTCAGAATAAGTTTGCCAGAATTAGGTATGAAACCGATCAGTTTATAACGAGAGCTGACAATCTGAACCAACAGAAAACCTATTTAATTGTAGGAATCATTCTGATCTTAATTTTATTTTTCCTAACCTATATAATCCAACTACAAAATTCAAGGAATAAAAAACTGGTGCTAGAGAAACAACAACAAGATTCGAATGAAAGGATTTACGACTTATTATTAAATTCACAGCAAAAATACGAAGAAGGCAGTATTACGGAACGTAAAAGAATATCCCGAGATCTACACGACTCGGTTTTAAGTAAGTTTTTTGGGATAAGGATTAACTTAGAAGTTTTAAATAATAAAACTGGTAAAGATTCAGAGAAAAAGCGCTCTATGTATCTTGAAAGCCTTCAAGGTATCGAAAATGAAATTAGAAATATATCGCATAAGCTAAACGCAGATTCCGTTTTCTCGGAAATAGGTTTTCAAGATATCTTAAAAGACCTTTTTCTAGAACTCGAAGAATCGGACAAGCTTAAAATTAAATTCTCAAGTGGTAGGGAGATAAACTGGAATGCTATAAAAAATAATCTTAAAATTAATTTCTATAGAATAATTCAGGAATCCCTACAGAATATAAGAAAGCATGCAAAGGCCAAAAATGTCGGGATTAGAATAGACTTTGAAGAAGACTATCTAATTTTGCATATTAGCGATGACGGTCAGGGCTTTGATGTTAAAAATAAAGAAAAAGGAATTGGACTTAAAAATATTAGAGAAAGAGTTACGGAAATTCAGGGAAAATTTGATATAATATCTAATGAAAATGGTACTATTTTAATAGTGAGTGTTCCAAAAGAAGAAGTATATGATGGATATTATAAAAGTTTTAATGGTAGATGACCATCCTCTCATTTTAGAGGGTTATAAAAATATTATTCTTGAAATGGATATTGAGGGTCGCCAAATAGTCTTTGAAACTTCAAACTCTACTGAGAGTGCATATAATAAAATTAAAACTAGTGTAAATTCTTCCAATATCTTTGACATCATTTTCCTCGACATTAATTTGCCGGAATACCAGAAGGAAAGAATATATTCCGGTGAAGATTTAGCCATTTTTATAAGAAAGGTCTCACCTCATTCAAAAATAGTCTTTCTTACCATGCATAATGAGAATTTTAGATTGTACAACATCGTAAAGAATATAAACCCTGAGGGACTACTCATAAAAAGTGATGTTGCATCAAAAGATTTAATGGAGGCTTTTACCGACGTCTTAGCCGGAAAAATTTCCTATAGTGATACGGTCATAAAATTTATGCGCAATGAGATTACTAATGAATTCACTTTAGATCAATATGATAGGGAAATTCTTTTTCAGCTTTCTCAAGGAATACAAACTAAAAAACTACCTAAAGTCATACCCCTCTCTTTAGCGGCAATAGAAAAACGAAAAAGGCAATTAAAAGATATATTCGGTATTGAAAAAGAAGGGGATCTTGTTTTAATAAATAAAGCAAAACAATTAGGATTTTTGTAGGGTTAAACTGAGTTGGAATATCAATCTACGAAAATTCTTTTAGTCTCTTTCTTGATTATTACAGGGGATTTATATCAATAAATGGATAAATTCTAATCAATGTTATTTGAACGGAAATATGTTTTTTATAGACAGCGACTTCTATTAATCTTTTAGAAGTTTCAACTGGGAAATCAGCAAGTGATATTTTATAATCTTAACTACTCCCAGTTGGTTAACCTGCAACATTAAAATAATTAAGTTTTAAATAAGACTGATATTTTTATAATCCAGCCTACTTAGAATTTTCTTTAAAAATTAAACTAATTAAAGTTCCTTTATTTTCCATACTATTAAATTGAATTTTCCCACCGTGTAAGGTCATTATTTGTTTAGAAAGACTTAAGCCTATACCACTTCCTTCTTTTTTAGTGGTGAAAAATGGAATGAATATCTGATCTTTAATTTCTTCAGGGATTCCTGGACCATTATCTGTAACAGAAATTATTACTTGCCCATCAAATTTCTTTACAGCATAAACCTTTACTTTCGGATTTGGAGTATTTTCACAGGCTTCCATTGCGTTTAATACCAGGTTTATTAATACCTGTTCTAATAAATAGGCATCGGCTTCTACCTTTAAATTAGAATCTTTTAAATGAAAATCCAATGTGATATTCTTGTTCGTTCCCGGTTTTAAAAGATTTTCTAAACTTTTGAATAACTCACGTAATTGAATTTGCTCTTTATCAATATTGGTTACCTTACTTAAACTCCGGTAGGTTTTTGCAAATTTGAGCAGACCCTCACTTCGTTTTTCAATACTGCTTAAGCCTGAATTAAGATCATCTATATCGAGACTATTATCCTCAGGATTTTTTTGGTGCATTTCCACCTGAAATTTCAGCGTGCCTGCCAATGAAGAAATAGGGGCAATGGAGTTCATAATCTCATGGGTCATAACGCTTAATAATTTTTTCCACGCCTCAGATTCCGTTTTATTTAAGGTATCCTCAATATTATGAAGAACAATTAATTTAAATGAATCTTCCCCTACCTTGAAAAGGGAATTAGACACCAAAGCTTTAATGGGGTCTTTTTTAACAGGTATTTCCAGTGCACTTGCTTCCGCATAAAAATTCTCAAAAAGGAGTTGATGTATATTTTTATTTCGGCTTTTTACAAAACTTATATTTTTGAAAGAAGGAAAATCCAGGGAATTTTGAAAAGATTCATTGGTCCATAGAACTTCGCCGGTTTTAGTATTATAGGCTAGAATCCCTATATCTATAAGTTCCAGAATTTTTTGCAAGTACAGGTATTGTGTTTCCTTTTCAGAATTTATTTCCCGTACCACTTTGTTTACGGAATTGAACCCCTGATACAGGGATTGAATATCAGGGGATTTATTTTTTTCTAGATAATTCCTGGAAAAATCCCGGTATTTTATTGATTCAAAGAAATCTTCAATAATATCAAATCTTCTACTGAGGAACCGAAAGAATTCATAGGTCATTAGAATTAATAGAACCATTGACCCAATGGCTGTCACATAGTAGCTTTGAATAGCGCTATAGGTTAAAGAACCCATTACGATAAGCAAAAGGAAAATTCGTATTAAAACACCGGTATGATAGCTTTTAAAGGTCATACTTCTCGAGTCTTCTGTAGAGTGCCGCACGTGTAATCCCCAATTCTTTAGCCGATTTAGAAATATTTCCTTTGTTTTTATCAATCACCTTAAGAATGGTATTTTTTTCTACCGTTTCCAGGCGTGTATCTTCTATTCCTCCGGTTTCAGCCTTACTTTCTATAGATGAAAAAGACAGGTCATTTTCTAAAAGTAAGCTTCCCTCGGCCATAATCACAGTACGTTCAATAACGAATTGTAGTTCCCTGACATTTCCAGGGAAACCATGATTCTTTAATTTATGTAGGAATCCCGGGTCTAATTTGAAAGGACCTTTATCATACTTTTCCGAATAGAGGTCTAAAAAATATTTTGTGAGTAGGGTAATATCTGTTCCTCGTGCTCTAAGCGGCGGCATAATAATATCCACAGTATTAATTCTGTAAATTAAATCCTTACGGAATTTAGCTTCATTAGATAATTCTGAAATATCCAGATTTGTAGCACAGATAAGACGAATATCGATAGGAATAACTTCATTAGATCCCAACGGACTAATTTGTCTGTTTTGAAGAACGGTAAGTAATCTTGCCTGTTGATTTAGGCTAATATTGCCGATTTCGTCAAGAAATAATGTTCCGCCCTGTGCAGCTTCAAACCTACCTTTCCGGTCTTCCCGAGCATCGGTAAAAGCTCCTTTTTTATAACCGAACAATTCACTTTCAAACAAGGTGGAAGTAAGTGCACCAACATCTACTTTTACAAACGGTTTTTCTTTTCGGTTTGAATTTTCGTGAATGGCTTTGGCTACCAGGTCTTTTCCCGTCCCGTTTTCTCCAAGAATCAAAATGTTAGCATCAGTAGGCGCTACTTTATGTATTTTTTGAAAGACTTCTTGAATTTCCTGGCATTCACCAATTATTTTCGATCCATCAGTACCAGTCTTAAAAGGCTTTTCTTTACTTTTTCGATGCTGAAGTAAATCTCGTAAAGAGTCTATAACTTTTTGATTTTGCCAGGGTTTCACTATAAAATCAGAGGCACCTTCCTTGAGAGATCGAATTGCCAGGTCGATATCACCATAAGCCGTAATTAAGACTACATCGGTATCGGGAGTAATTTCCTTAATTCTTTTAAGCCAGAAAATCCCTTCGTTTCCTGTATTTACCAGACCATTGAAATTCATATCGAGGATAACGATATCGAATCTTGAACTGGCGAGTATTGAAACCAGGTTGCCTGGTTGTTTCTCCACCGTAATTTCAGCCACAAAGGGTTTTAATAACAGGCGCAATGCGGTGAGAACATCCTGGTCGTCATCTACAATAAGGATTTTGGCGTGTTTAAGTTGCATAAGTACAATATTACAATTTATTAAGACCTCCTCAGAATTTGAAAAGCACAAAAACAAGGATCATTAAAATTGTATTACTAGCGAACACTAAGTGTCCGAAAACGAACACATTTTTTTTAGTTTAATTAATTAAACAATTGAAAAATAGCGAGTTATAATTGTGGCACTGTATTGTATAAAGATTAGGAGGAAACAAATTATTTTATGGACATACCACTTAAAAAGAAACGCTTTACACCTAAAAGAATAGCAATAATTTCGGGCATTGTTTTACTGGCAGCATTAATTCTATTTGTGATATTTTCTTCTACCGGTAATTCTAAATTAAATGTGGAAAAGGAACGTATAAGTATCAATGCAGTGAAGAAAGGTGATTTTCAGGAAAACATACCTGTAAATGGAGCGGTTTTGCCTATAAAAACAATTTACCTTGATGCCATTGAAGGAGGACGGGTAGAGGAAAAATTTGTGGAAGATGGGGCTATGATGAAAGAAGGCGAGCCCATTTTAAGACTTTCCAATACCGATTTGGAATTAAGCCTGGTGAATCAGGAGACTTCGGTATACGATTTACTTACCCAAATGCAAATTTCTCAAACTGCCGCACGTCAGAATACGATCAACAGGTTAAACCAATTAACCGACGTAGAAAATAGCTTAATTGAGGCCGAGCGCGTTTATAAATTGAACAAACGATTGCTTGAGAAAGGTGCAATTGGGAAACAGGAATTTATAGAGTCGGAGAACAATTACAAATATCAGAAAGAGCGTATGGAACTGGCGCGCGAGGTAATGAAACAAGATTCTATAGCTACCAAACAGGAAATCGTACAGAGCCGTAATTCTTACCAGCGTACTCAGAAAGCATTAGAATTGATGCAAAAGAAAGTGGAAGATTTGGTAGTTCGTGCGCCAATTGAAGGACAGCTCACCTCTTTAGATGCGGAAATTGGTGAATCTAAAACAAAGGGAGAGCGACTAGGGCAGATAGATGTACTTAGTGGTTACAAACTTAGGGCAGAAATAGATGAACATTATATCTCCAGGGTCGTTGCAGGGCAGGAGGGAACTTTTAATTTTAGTGGCAATGAATCTACCCTGGAAATCAAAAAAGTCTATACCCAGGTAAATAATGGTAGGTTTCAGGTTGATATGGAATTTAAAAATGAGGCACCCCAGGGGCTGCGACGTGGACAAACCTTTCAAATAAGGCTGGCTCTTAGCCAGGAAAAGGAAGCCATTCTAATACCTAAAGGAGGCTTTTTTCAGCAGACCGGAGGGAACTGGATTTTTAAACTATCTGAAGACGGGAAAACCGCATACAAAACACCAATTCAATTGGGAAGTCAGAATACTGAATATTATGAAGTTCTGGAGGGTATTAAGCCAGGGGACCGGGTAATTACTTCCAGTTATTCTAATTTTGGAGATATTGAAGAATTGGTCTTGAACTGATAAACCGATAGGATTAACAACTAATAAAACTAATCAAAAAATGATAAAAATTACCAACCTCGAGAAATACTATCAAACCGAAGAGGTCCAAACCATAGCGCTCAATAAGCTTTCATTTGAGGTCAAGGAAGGAGAGTTTGCAGCAATAATGGGTCCTTCGGGTTGTGGAAAATCAACACTTTTAAATATCCTGGGGCTCTTGGATGATCCCGATGGAGGCAGCTATTTATTTAACGGGATAGAAGTAGCCGGTTATAATGAAAGAAAAAGGGCTCAACTTAGAAAACATAATATTGGATTTGTATTCCAGAGTTTTAATCTAATAGATGAGTTAAGCGTTTTTGAAAACGTAGAACTTCCACTGATCTATACAGGCGTAAAACCTGCAGAGCGCAAAGAAAGGGTTCACCAGGTTTTAGAGAAAATGGGCATCATGCACCGCAGGAAGCATTTCCCGCAGCAATTATCGGGCGGACAGCAGCAAAGGGTGGCTGTTGCCCGGGCTGTGGTGAATAACCCAAAGCTTATCCTTGCCGATGAACCCACCGGAAACCTGGATAGTAGCAATGGAAACGAAGTAATGGATTTACTCACAGAACTTAATGAGGCGGGAACCACCATCATCATGGTTACCCACAGCGAGCACGACGCGAAATTCAGTCATCGAATCATCAGGATGCTGGATGGCCAGAAAGTTACCGAAAACGTGTTGGTATAAAAAGGGGCATTCATCAATCAATTAGGAAATCATGATCAGGAATTATTTTAAAATAGCGTGGAGGCATCTTTGGAAATTCAAAGCATACGCTGCACTGAACATTGGAGGTCTGGCCATTGGAATGAGCGCTGGTTTTCTATTATTACTTTATATAATTTTTGAATTTAGCTATGATAATTTCCATAGTAAATCAGATCGGTTGTACCGGGTTGTGACCGATATCACTACACCATCTGGTGAGCATGAAAATACAAGTGTAGATTGGAATATACTAAGTGAATTACAATCTGAATTGCCCCAGATTGAAGATTATACCCGTGTGCAGAATACGGATCTGGATGTTCGGGTGAATTCCGAAACTTACCAGGAAAACGAAGTAATTGCAGCAGATGCATCATTGTTTAATCTCTTTGATTTTAAATTAGTTCAAGGTGATCCTGCAACAGCGCTAACTGCTCCTTTGAGTATAATACTTAGTGAAAACACAGCTAAGAAATACTTCGGCGCTAAGAACCCCTTAGGAAGAGTCCTTAAAATAATGGATGGAAAATATAATGCTAAAGTGACAGGCGTGGTAAAGGATTTTCCAGAAAACACGCTCATTAAAGGGGATATGATCTTATCACTTTCTACATATACTGAAGTTATAGATCCAAGTCTTAAGGATTCCTGGGCTGAATTTTCAAATTATGGTTATGTACTCTTAAATCAGGATGCCAGTCCCGAAATACTTGAAGAAAAAATTAAAAAATATAATGAGGAGGCTCATGGGGATATAATGAATAAAACCCAATTAAAACTTGTATATCGTTTAGAGCCGCTTAAAGATGTTTATCTGTTTTCTAACCAGGGTAATGTTAATGGGAAGATTAGTAATGTATATACATTTGGCATTGTCGCCGTCTTTATTATTCTTATCGCTGCAATAAATTTCATCAACCTTACCACGGCAAGGTCTACAGAGCGTGCGAAGGAAGTTGGAATACGTAAAGTTATTGGGGCTCAAAAAAGACAGCTTACCTTCCAGTTTTTAAGCGAGTCAATGATTATTTGCTTTTTTGCTTTTATCTTTTCGATAGGTCTGACTGCGCTTGTTCTTCCCTATTTTAATGAATTGGCCGGGAAGGTAGTAGCTTCCACTATTTTTGATCAACCCTCAAACCTTCTTATTCTATTTGGTATAGCCATGGGTATCGCCTTAATAGCAGGATCCTATCCTGCCTGGGTTTTGTCTTCTTTTAAAACCACATACGTACTTAAGGGTAAATTCTCAAGGAGCTCCAAAGGAACCTGGTTAAGAAAAGGTCTGGTTATCTCTCAATTTACCATTTCCGTACTCTTGATCATCGGAACGATTATTATTTACAAACAAACAAATTTTATGCGTGCTAAAGATCTGGGCTTTAATAAAGAACAATTGCTTGTTTTAGAAACAGGTGTTGGTACGGGGCAGGACCGTTTAAAATCTGCCCTTGCCGAAAACCCCAATATTCTTTCAATGAGTACTAGTTCAGGAGTGCCAGGAGGTGGCGGAAAGAAGGAGGCTATCTTAAGTACTGTAGAAAATAAAAAGGGTCATAATCAGTCACTGGCATTAATTCGTAATCATGTAGATGTCCATTATATTCCACAATTAGATTTGAAGCTGGTGGCGGGCCGGAATTTTTCTAATGAATTAGCATCTGATAGTACAACGGCCTTGATTATAAATGAAAAGACCACACAAATGTTAGGATATGCAAATCCTAAAAATGCCATAGGTAAAAAATTTGATCAGGGTGATAGGAAGGGTCAGATCATTGGGGTAGTCAGGGATTTTCATTTTACATCACTTCAAAAAGAAATTAGAGCCTTAAGTATAGTTATGGGCGGTAATCAAAATCAATTACTGAATCTAAAAGTGAATACTGAAAATCTCCAGGAGACAATTAGTACCATTGAAACCTACTGGGAAAGGTATATACCCAAAAAAACATTTGATTACTATTTTTTGGATGAATTTTTTGACCGGCAATATCGTTCCGAGGAACAATTCGGTACACTATTCTTAATCTTTACGATCCTTGCTCTTTTTATAGCTAGTCTTGGTCTGTTGGGACTTGCATCTTACAGTATAATGCAACGCCGACGTGAAATTGGCATTCGCAAGATTATGGGTGCTTCTGTTCTTAGTATTCTGAATTTGGTATCTGCCGATTTTTTAAAATTGATTTTAATTTCCATAAGTATAGCTAGCCCCATAGCCTGGTATTTTACGTACAACTGGTTACAAGATTTTGCTTATCGCATAAGTATCGAGTGGTGGGTATTTGTGACCGCCGGACTCGTCACGCTATTCATTTCGTTGCTCATCGTAAGTTTTCAAGTAATAAAAGCAGCAATAGCGAACCCTATAAAAAGTTTAAGAACGGAGTAAGTATCCAATTTCCCAAGGGAAGAATAATGGCATTATGATCAGAAATTACATTAAAATAGCTTTTAGAAACCTAAATCGCAATAAGCTTTACAGCACTATAAATATTGGCGGTTTTGCGCTGGGACTTTCAGCCTGTATTTTAATTATGTTTTACGTGACACACGAAAAGAGTTACGATACTTTTCATGAAGATTCAAAACGCATATTCAATGTATTTGCCAAGACAAATATAAGTGGGGATGTTATTCGGATGAATTCATTAAGTTCCGTTGCCGCTAAAATGATTGAAGATAAGGATCCTAATGTTTCTTCTGCGATCAAGATCAAAACGGAATATAATCCGGTAATCATTAAGAATCCAGAGAATCAGTCACAATTTTCAGAAACAGATCTAGTATATACGGATAGTAATTTCTTTAACTTTTTCTCTTTTAAACTGATAAATGGCAATCCAGAAACGGCGCTAGAGCGGCCGTATTCGATCATACTTTCAGAAAATCTGGCAAAAAAATATTTTGGAGAAACCAATCCAATAGGAAGGAATTTATCGTTGAGGATTGATAGCACTTACACCTTTACTGTAACAGGAATCAGTGAAGAAACTCCTTCAAATTCGAGCATTAAAACAGATCTAATTGTATCGGCTTCCAGTTTGAATACAATGAAAGAGGCTTTTTATGATATGAGATCTCAGATTTTCCAGGGAGGCTCTTTTCAAACATTTGTGAAATTAAAGGATCCAGAGAAGGTAGCTCCTGTACAAAGATCCATGAATGCTCTTGCTGTTCAGGGGCATGAAGAATCGACGGATGAATATTTCCTTACAAATATTACTGACATTCATCTTTTATCCAGGGAGTCCACCAATGTGAAATACGTAAAGATCTTTTCCTTGGTCGCTTTACTTATCCTGCTATTAGCTTTAATAAACTATATTAGTTTAAGTACTGCCAGGGCAGGAACAAGGGCAAAAGAAATAGGGGTACGTAAAATGAATGGGGCTAGCCAGCGAAGTGTAGCAGTTCAATTCTTTCTGGAGTCCGCGGTTTATGTTTTTATTTCCTTTCTGTTGGCTATTTTGTTCACCATTCTTCTCAAACCATGGTTTTTCAGTTTAGTTGGAATACAGATCGATTCATCGTTTTTTTTCGATCCAGGTTTTATTTCAACGATGGTAGGGATTCTTGTCCTGACCATATTTATAGCCGGTCTCTATCCTGCAATAATTCTATCTTCTTACCAACCGATTGAAACCCTGAAAGGCAACTTTGGGAACCGAAAAAATGGGGCACAGCTAAGACAGGTATTTACCATTTTTCAATTTGTTGTCGCAGTGGGACTTATTATTTCAGGAATTGTAATCCACCAGCAAATAAATCACCTTAGAACTTTGGATACCGGCCTTAGCAGAACAGATGTTTTAATGGTTCCATTGCAAAACACGATGGATAATAGCCAATCGGTTTTTAGAGAAGAGGTTGAAAACCTCCCCGGAGTAAGAAAAATAGCAGCCGCGTCCCTGCCGATGTATGGGGGCACCAATATGTATTTTGTAGACGATAAAAATTCAGATGGTCAAATTCCCCTTCCCATTTTAGCTACCGATCATGAGTTCATTGATGCTCTTGATATAGAATGGAGTATTCCCTTGCAAGATGAGAATATAGCAACTAAAAAAAATAGTGTAATTATCAATGAAGCTACTATTAATAAACTTCACCTTAATCCAAATCCAATAGGAGAGATTATAGTTTTTGGAAATTCCCAATATGAGGTGGTAGGCGTGGTGAAAGATTTCTATTATGACTCACCAAATAATGAAATAGGTGCTCTTGCTATGTTCGTTTCCCCTTCGAAAGAGTTTTCTATGGATTTTGGGGAGAAGTCCAGCTGCCTATTTATCAAGTTCCGTGCTAATGCAAATGTGTCCTCAATAATTAAAGACATAGAAGGTCTTTATAAAAAATATGATACAGAAAATGCCTTTGAATATCAATTTATGGATGAAGCTTTTGACGCGCTTTTTAGATCTGAAATGCGGTTAGCTAAAGTTTTAAACGTCTTTATAGGATTAATTGTCCTCATCTCGGGGATGGGACTGTTTGGATACGCCACATTTAGTGCCCAGGAAAGGAAAAAGGAAATAGGGGTTCGAAAAGTATTAGGGGCAAAGGTTACGCAAATCACTTATTTGCTTTCGGTTGATTTCTTAAAACTTGTAATGGTAGCCATTCTAATTGCTTCCCCGATTGCCTGGTATGTGATGCAACAATGGCTGCAGGGCTTTGAGAACCGTACTGTTTTGGAATGGTGGATTTTTGCTTTTGCAGGGACAGGATCCATACTTATTGCACTAGCGACAATAAGTTACCAGTCCGTCAAAGCAGCAGTCGCAAATCCTGTGAAAAGTTTAAGAACCGAATAACTCCCATGGTATGCTAAAGAATTATTTTAAAATTGCTTTGAGAAGTTTAGGCAAAGGTAAGACCTATACTACGATAAACATTCTGGGTTTGGCTGCAGGGATGGCCAGTTTCATTATTGTATTACTAGCCCTTAATTATGAGCTGAGTTATGACACCTGGGATCCAAAACTTGAACAGGTTTATAAAGTCTCTATGCGTTTCCAGGATGAGATCCAGGAAGCAACTCCAGCGCCATTAGCTTCCCTTCTGGCGGAAAAACATCCTAACATTGAGGCAGCTACCTCAATGCAGGGGACGGGGGACTATGAGGTGCTTATCAGTAGCGGTCAAAAAAGTATTTACCAGAAAGGCTTTGCATCTTCAGATTCACTTTTTTTAGAGGTTTTTCCCTATCAACTTATCCATGGGGACAGAGCTACTGCCCTGAACGTTCCTAATTCAGTAATTATAAGTGAAGAATTAGCAAAAACACTTTTTGGAGATAGCAATCCTATGGGGGAAACCATTAAAGTCTTCAATGCTGTAGAGGGGGTAGTGACAGGAGTTATAAAAGTACCGGAAACTCCATCACATCGCAATGTTCATTTAGTAATGCGAGATCCTTATGAGCAACAGAATTTTTTCTGGAACAACCATTCCTATGATACTTATATCAAATTAAAGGAGCCTGTTGCTGAAGCTGATCTGGAGGAAGACTTGAATACCATTTATTTTGAAGAACGAATTAAATCGGATAAACAACAAGGCCAGGCATCTGGTAGCAGTAATCACACCGTTTTGTTTACTGATGTTGTTCCAAATATCCAAAATTTCTCCAAGTATGGGAACAGCAATATCAAAACAATATCCATCCTCTTTATTCTTGCGATATTACTATTATTTACTGGAGCAATTAATTTCAGTAATCTCACTATTGCAAAATCAATAAGCAGGGCGAAGGAAGTAGGAATCAGAAAAACGCTGGGCTCTGGCCGCAGAAACCTGATCTTTCAGTTTATGAGCGAAACCGCCTTACAGTGTAGCATCAGCTTGATAATTGCTTTGATAATTGTTATCATTAGCCTGCCTTTCATCAATACTTCGCTTAATCTGGACCTTAATTTCTGGGGGCAGAATTCTGCGGAACTTTTATTGCAACTGGGAATTTGTTTGGCAGTAATTACATTTTTATCCGGGATTTATCCTTCGTTATACCTATCTCGATTAAACCCAGTAAAGGTTTTAAAAGGAGATATTTCCGGGGGGAAAAAGGGGTTAGGACTTCGAAACGTGCTTCTTACTTTTCAATTTATCGTTACAGCATTTTTTATAGTGGCCATCTTTGGAGTAAACAAGCAACTGGATTATTTACAAAATTCAGATAAAGGCTTTGTGGATGAGCAAGTCTTACGTATCGAGGCAACCCAGGCAACCCGGGAACAGGGATTTGCTCAAACCCGCAGGTCACTTCTTTCTATTCCAGGGGTACGCAGCGTAGCCAAAACTACAACAGTTCCTGGCGATAAAATAGCCGATTCCTCAACAGTTAATTTCAACTACAAGGGAGATCAAATACGCATGGGGTCTGTAAAGGTTAGTACAGATTATTTTGAAACGCTTCAGGTTCCTTTAGTGGAAGGGAGATTTTTCAATGAAAGCTATGCCGATCAAAATACCCGAAATGCCATAATCAACGAAACTGCAGCCAGGAAACTCAATGTCACCAATCCTATTGGGGAAACTATCTCCTTTGGAGGCTGTGATGAAGGGGACGTACAAATTGTGGGAGTAGTAAAAGATATCAATGTCCATGGATTTGAATTTGCAATAAAACCAGCAGTTTATACCATCGAGAATAAAGCTTGCATGTATCAGTCTGGTGGGGCGATTTTAGTCAAATTGAAGTCTGATCAGGTGCAGGCCACCATAACAGCAATTGGCGAGCAATGGAAATCTATTGAACCGAACTTTCCCATTCGCTATTCCTTTATTGATGCCAACTTTCAACAATTATTTAGCACCTATTACAGGCTCCAGAAGATACTCACCTTTTTTGGTAGCATTGCGATCCTCATATCGATTATGGGCTTATTTGCTTTAACAGCTTTCATTATCAAACAACGCAACAAGGAAATAGGGATAAGAAAAGTACTTGGTGCCAATGTTAAGACCATTACTGCGCTAATAGGTAAAGACTTCCTGGTTCTCGTATGCATAGCAAGTCTTATTTCCATTCCAATAAGCGCCTGGGCTTTAAATAAATGGCTTAATGATTTTGCCTATCAAACCAGCATAGAATGGTGGGCTTATGCGGGTGTAACAATCGTGGTAATCCTACTTGCGCTGATAACGGTAAGTATTCAGACTGTGCACGCTGCAGCTTCAAAACCTGTGAAAAGTTTAAGAACCGAATGAAATATATAGTATCAGAGGTTACCGAAACCTTTGACAACCTAAACGCTTAGAAAAATGTTACGAAACTATTTAAAATCAGCAAGAAGAACTATTCTAAAGAATAAAGGAGTGTATGGTATTAATATCATAGGCCTGAGTTTAGGGCTTGCCTCTTGCTTACTTATCCTACTATTTATTCTGGATGAAGTAAGTTATGATAGCTATCATCAAAAATCTGAGGATATCGTTCGTGTCGTCTTCAAGGCTGAAATTGGAGGGGAGGAGATAAGCGAAGCTGTGGTAATGCCTCCTGTGGGTCCAACTTTAGAAAAAGAGTTCCCGGAAGTATTGACTGCGGCCCGTTTACGAAAAATGAATAATCCCAAACTCACATACAATAACAAAAATTATGGGGATTTTGAGTTTGCTTATATAGATCCTGAATTTCTGGAAGTATTTGATCTTAAAATTATTAAAGGGAACAACACTAACCCCTTAGAGAATCCAAAAGCAGTTATAATCACCGAAAAACAAGCGGAACGATATTTCGGAACTGAAAACCCAATCGGGAAAAATTTGAGTTTTGAACAGTGGGATAAGCAATTTACGGTAACTGCGGTCATTGAAGAATTCCCTGAGAACTCCCACTTTGAATTCGGAGTTTTAGCATCAATGGAGGGGTATGACTATGCAAAAAGCACTTCCTGGGTTAATTCCGATTTTCATACGTACCTGTTATTAAAAGATGGCGAACAATATAAAAATCTGGAAGCAAAACTGCCGGGTATTATGGACAAGTATATGGGGCCACAAATTCGTGAAGCAATTGGGGTGTCCTATTCAGAATTTAAAGATAAGAACCAGGTAGGTCTATTTTTACAGCCATTGACTGAAATCCACCTGAATCCGGATTTTGTGAGCAGTGGGGATTTAAAACCCGGGATGGATATTAAGTACCTCTATATTTTTGGGGCAGTGGCCATATTTATGTTATTTATAGCCTGCATTAATTTTATGAATCTAGCTACGGCTGCAGCTTCCAAAAGGGCAAAGGAAGTAGGCATTAGAAAAGTGCTGGGTTCCGGGCAAAAACAACTGGTAAAACAATTTTTAACCGAATCATTCCTGGCTACTATTATTGCCGCACTACTTGCGATACTTTTGGTGGTTTTATTTCTGCCTACATTTAATCAACTTGCCGGAAAGTCATTGCAGATCATAGATTTACTTCAATTTTCGATTGTGTTAACGACCATGGGATTGATTGTATTCGTTGCTTTTTTAGCCGGTGGATATCCCGCATTTTTTCTTTCATCATTTAAACCCGTACAGGTTTTAAAAAGCAGATTCGCATCCTCAGGGAAAAGTAGTTTAAGAAACGGGCTTGTAGTCTTTCAGTTTATAATATCTGCTGGCCTTATCCTGGCAACTATAGTTGTTTATCAACAAATGGCTTTTATTCAGAACAAAGACCTAGGTTACCACAAAGATCATATCCTGGTAATTAGAGAAGCACACCTACTTGGAGAACAAAGGGAAGCATTCAAAAATCAGGTTTTGAAAGATCCCAGAGTAACATCGATAAGCAATTCTTCTTTTGTGCCGGCGGGTCCTACCGATATAAGTATGTCGGGAGTATTACTTGGGGGCGAATACCAGCGCAGGATGTTTATTTATAATGTAGATGAGGCCTATATACCCACCCTGGGCCTGGACCTAGTATCGGGAAGAAACTTTTCAAAGGAATTTGGAGCTGAAAGGAATAGGGTGGTTATTAACGAAACCGCGGCAAGATCGCTTGGTTTCCATAAAGACCCTATTGGTAAAACCTTTACCCTTGATACTGAAGATGGGGGGCGAGAACTAAACATAATTGGATTAGTAAAAGACTTTCATTTCAAATCGCTCCATCGTGAAATTGAACCTTTAATCTTAATGAACAACCCCTATGGCGGTTTAATTATCAGGATCAATACAGCTGATATATCAACGCTCCTAGCCAATATTGAAAATCAGTGGCAAAAATTTAATATCAAAGAACCTTTCAGTTATACTTTTTTGGATGAATCCTTTAACAGGACCTACCTCCGGGAACAAAAGATGGGAACTATACTCAGCATATTTACCGGGCTAACCATCTTTGTTGCCTGTATGGGCTTATTTGGTCTTGTAACTTTTGCTGCAGAAAGACGGGTAAGGGAAATTGGGATAAGGAAGGTCTTAGGCTCAAGTATTCCTGAGATAATAGCCTTGCTTTCCAGAGATTTTATCAGGCTAATATTGATCTCTTTTTTAATTGCATTTCCATTGGGGTATTTTTTAATGGAACAATGGCTTGAGGACTTCGCCTATAGGATTGAAATAAAGTGGTGGATGTTTTTACTCGCCGCATTTCTCACCACGTTTATCGCCCTAATGACCATTGGGTTCAAAAGCTTTAAAGCCGCATCAGTTAATCCAATTAAAAGTTTAAGAACTGAATAAAATTCATCAATCAAAAAACGAATATTAATTAAAAACCAGAAAAATGAAAAAGTTATGTTTAAGTCTATTATTAATTGTAATTAATCATCAAATTCATTCTCAATCAAAGATCAATGTCGATGCTTTTAAAGAGCTTGAATTAAACTCAGGTATAAATGTTTCATTAATTCAAGATGGCCAGGAATTTATAAGGCTAAGCGATAATTTAACTAAGGAGGATATAGAAATTAAGGTAATAGACGGGAAATTAAAGATTTTATCGAAGGAGCAAAGCCTTGGCTTTAATCGATTGGACAGTGTCCATTTGATTATTCATTACAAGAGCTTAAGTCATATTTCAGTTATAGGAAATGAGAAAGTAAGTTTTGAAGGTATGCATAAGGGATCAGGATTGGAAATCAAGCTTTTCGATAATTCCAATTTAAGTTTGAATGAAGTAAAGTTAGATAACCTACAAGTTTATACCTATGGAGACAGTTTTCTTTTGATAGAAAATGGGTATTCAGAAGAAGCAGTGTATCGCTGCTATTCAAGTAGTAAGATCAACACGATACATATGGAAAGTGATTTATCTAAGGTCGTATCCTTTGGATCAAATTTTATTCGTGTTAATGCATCTGAACTATTAGATATCACCTCCTATGGAGATACAAAAATTGATTATATCGGAGATTTAAGACTAAAAAAGGGAATAATTGACGGTCGATTAAAGGTAAAAAAAATATTGAAAGAAAATTTATGATACAATTAGACCACATCTATAAATGGGTAAAATCGGGAGGAAGACGAGTGTTTTTACTTAATGATCTAAGCCTGCATATTGAAAAAGGGGAATTTTTATCCATAATGGGGACTTCGGGGTCTGGAAAATCAACGCTATTAAATGTCGTTGCGATGCTGGATGGTTTTGATGAAGGGGAATATTATTTTGAAGGAGAGGCTATCCACGATTTAAAGGCGAAAAAGAGGACCAGCATTTTCAATGAAAATATCGGTTTTATTTTCCAGGCCTATCATCTTTTGGATGAGCTCACGGTTTATGAGAACATAGAAACCCCTTTGCTTTATAAGAAAGTAAAAAGTTCGGAGCGCAAGGCACTTGTGGCTGACATACTGGATAAGTTCAATATCGTTGGGAAGAAGGATTTGTTTCCGCATCAGCTGAGCGGCGGACAGCAGCAACTGGTGGGTATAGCCAGGGCATTAATTATAAAACCTAAACTTATCCTTGCTGATGAGCCAACGGGTAATCTAAACTCTACTCAAAGTGATGAAATCATGAAACTTTTTAAAGAATTAAATGAAGAAGGAGTAACCATCATACAAGCTACGCATTCTGAAAATAATGCGGCCTACGGGTCCAGGACTATAAAGCTTTTGGATGGTAGTATATCAAAAAATTAAAAATAAGATGTTTCAAAAAATTACTTTCATAGTATTAATTTTTATTAGTGTTTCAGGTTTTACCCAGGAACAAGTGCTTGAATTGAGTCTTGAAGAAGCTATTAGTATTGGCTTAGAAAATAATCTGGATGTAAAAAGTTCGGAGTTAAGGGAAAGTACTAGTGAATTGGAATTTAAACAAACCCGAAATAGCAGACTACCTAATCTGAATGCAAATTATAACTACGGATTGAATAACGGTAGGAGTATAGATCCTTTTACCAATTCCTATATAGATGAAGAATTAAACTTCTCCAATGCAGGCTTGAATCTAGGCTTAAATCTCTTTAACGGATTTGAGCTCAGGAATAGAATTCAGCGAGACCGTTTTAATATGGAAGCTTCAGAAATGGAGGTTCAGCAGGCCAGGCAGGAAATGGTTCTAAATGTCACCCTTGCTTATTTTCAGGTTTTAAATAATACCGATTTGTTGGAACTTGCTAAAACAAGAAGAATAGCCACCCTTGATCAGTTGGAACGCCTTGAGACACTTAATGAAGAAGGGGAGGGGAATCCTGCCAATTATACCGATATACGCGGTCAGCTTGCCAATGATGATGCTTCAATTACCGATGCTTTAAATAATCTAAAAGCTTCAAAACTTGAATTAAGAAGGCTTTTAAACATAGAGGCTGATCTTGTGGTTGTGGCTGGTCAATTTGATATGGAACCGAGTGATTATGAATTTTCAGCTGATGAGGTTTTCAATGAATCTCTGGAAAACCTGGCAACCTTTAAGGCAGGTGAATTAAGGATTGAAGCTGCAAAAGAAAACGTGCAGGTATCCCGAAGTTTATATGCACCAGAAATCTCACTATTTGCCCAATTAAACACTAATTATTCAAGTCTAGCCCGGCTTTTTAATGAAACGGGGGCATCGATTGTTGAAACAGGAGAGTTTGTAAACGTAGGGGATAATAGTTATTCGGTAATGGAAGAGCAAACGAATTTTATGGAAGAGCAAATTCCATATCAGGATCAATTAATCAATAATTTAAATTCCAATATTGGGGTATCGCTAAGCATCCCAATTTTCAATGGGTTTAGGGCAAAAAATACTGTAGCATTACGAAAGATCGAATTAGAGGAGCAAAAAGTTGCCTATCAAAGGACTAAAAATGAGTTTGAACAAGCCATTCGTGAAGCTTATAGCGATATGAAAACTGCCTTAAATCGTTATTCAATATATAAAGAGCAGGTATCGGCATATTCCGAATCATTTCGTGTCAATGAAATTCGTTTTAACAGCGGGGTTTCTAATATAGTAGAATATATAATCAGTAAGAACAATCTTGATAACGCACGAATAAACCTGTCCAATGCTCGATATGAATACGTATTCAGAACAAAAATCCTGGATTATTATAGAGGATTATCAATTTAAATCTGATTTGAATGGGATTACAGCAGCAAGTAAAAATAGAAGCGAACGAAGTGCTGCAAGCCCCAAATCTACCAGAACTAATACTATTTTGTGTGATGGGAATAATAGACTACAGGAGACTCAATTCATAAAAGTGTACAAGTAGTGATTTTTATGTATTGAAAGACTATAATTGGAACCAGGTCTTTCCAGTTTGGAAAAGGCAGAATCACAAACAGTAACTGTTTCTATTTCCCAGTTAGTGCCTACAATTCATTTGATGATCATCAAATGAATTGTAGGCGTATTCTTCATTATCGATTTCAAGAGGTTAAACTAAAATTTAATTCTTTCATTCCACTTATTTCAGAATTAATGAGGGGAAAGCTAATAATTTTTCAATTATATTATCAATTTATATCCATACCCTCTTACATTAACGATCTGTATGTTTTTATCTTTGCTTAATTTCTTCCTCAGTTTGGAAATAAAGACATCCATACTACGAGCGCTAAAGAAATCATCGTTATTCCATAATTTTTTTAAGATAAAAGATCTGTCAAGAACTTGATTTTTGTTCTTACATAAATAGAATAAAAGTTGAGCTTCGCGGTGAGTAAGCATTTCTTTTTCTTCCTCTTTGTATGTGAGTGACTGTTTTGGAAAATCAAAGGTATATTGGCCAATCTTTAAAATTTCTGATATCTCCTGCAATTCTTTACGATTGAGGAGATTTTGAATACGTATAATCAACTCCTCCATACTAAAAGGCTTCTTTAAATAATCATTCCCCCCAACATTAAAACCTTCTACAACATCAATTGTTTGAGACTTAGCCGTTAGAAATATTATGGGAATTTTTTCATCAATTTGCCTTATTTCTTTTGCCAGGGTAAAGCCATCTTTTTTCGGCATCATCACATCCAGGACAAGGATTTGAGGTGCCATATCCTGGTACATTAGAAGCGCTTCATAGCCGTCTTTAGCTAGGTGTATTTCAAAACCTCTGGTTTCGAGGCTTTCCTTTATGATTTGGGAAAGGGTAAGTTCATCTTCAGCGAGTAATACTTTTATTTTCTCAGCCATTTACTGGGATTGTTATAATGAAGTTGGTCTGATTATTCAGGAGGAGTTCAATGCTACCTCCGTGTTTTTCAATTATATTTTTAGAGTAATAAAGGCCTATGCCAAAGCCCTTAACGTCGTGGGTGTTTCCTTTCGGTACCCTATAGAATTTATCGAACAACTGTTCTGCCTGATGTTTAGTAAGGTTTCCTCCATTATCGCTTATACCAATCTTTACGACTTCATTAATAGAGGAAACTGAAACTTCAATTTTATCACCTCCGTATTTCACTGCGTTATCTAAAATATTATTTAGTGCATTCTCCAAGTGAAAAGCATCTGCTATAACCGAAGTTTCGTTATCTTTTGTATAAAAGGTAAACTGATTTGTTGGGGCGAGGTTTTGGTGTTTTTCGATTAAGTCTGAAAGCATCAACTCCAGGTGTACTTTCTCTTTTTTAAATTGCAGGTTGTTTCCATCAATAGTAGCTGTTTCCAATAATTTTTCTACCATAAGTTGGAGCTTGTCAAGTTGTGCATTCGATACCTGAAGATAGTTCAGGGTTTTAACAGGATCGTTATCCTTATTAAACTTCTCAATTCCCTCCAGGGCTACTTTGGCGGTTGCGATGGGTGTTTTAAACTCGTGTGTAATATTACCGATAAGATCATTTTTAAGTTCTGCAAGTTGTTTTTGGCGATTGATAATTTTTAAGAGGAAAAAAAGGCAACCAATGACAATAGCTATTAAGGTCCCGGAGAGAATGATACCGATTGAATTTCGCCTTATAACCGTTGGGGCTAAATTTTCATAATGTAGTTCAAATGTACTGTCTTTAGGGAGGTATGGTGAATTTATTGTAGTTTTTCCTACCTCATTACCATTTATAATATTTTTATTATAAGACTGCGTAATACCTGTAGGACCTTGAAAAATATATGCATATTTGACATTAATGTCCAGTGATTTTAAATTCTTATCAATATAGGTATTAAGGATAGGAATTTCGAGGGTATCAGTTTTAAAAGACAGTATTACTAGTTTTGCAGGATTTTCTGAAATACCATTATCCTTAGATATTCTTGGTATTGAATCTAGATCACGAAGTTCTGTCCCCGTGATCACGTTCATATCAGCTATTTGATTTAGATCTAAGTTGTTAAGAATATCCAGTCCTAAATTTTTATTTTCACCGGATCCCCCTAATTTTTCAATAAGACTATCTACTTTAGAATTTCTTAAAATTTGACCATCTTCAGTGGTAAAAAACTTGAAAGTATTTCTCTCTTCCATATGCATAAAATAGGAATCAATAGCTTTATTGACGCTGTTTCCAACCTCCCTGATCAATTGTTTTTCTCCAGTCTTATAATTCTTGTAATTCCAATAAAACTGAATACATAAGGTTACTAAAATGACTATAGAGATGAAGTATAAAACATTTGTGAATTTGGCGTTTTGCATATTCAAAAGTAGATTATTATTGGTATGTCACCAAGTGCCGTTAACACACGTTAACGTTAGTTAACCATACAGAACAACTGTTTTGTGCATTTTTGATGATTAATAACCCAGGGATGAATAAGAGTTTCCTGATAAAAGAGTTCTCGAGGAGATTTCACCAATATTGAAATATTATAAAATGTGGATAGTGCGTATATTTTTTATGTTATCGCTGTTTTTTACCAATAGTGTATTTTCTCAGCAACAGCCTTATGATTATAAGATTGAAGTGCTTTATAGTATGACTTCCATACCTGATAGTAATGATGTCGATAAACAAAAATCTGAGATCATGAGTTTGTTAGTAGGTAATGAACAATCTTTATTTACATCGCGACGATATATCGCGATGGACTCTGCAATGACTAGTGAACTGAAAAAAGGTAATTCATTTGGTCCATCAATGTCATTCTATGAAGAAAGGGGAACCAAAACAACAATGACAATTTTTAAAACCTCTTCCAATATTATATACTACGGTAAACCCGCCCCCTTCATAAATAAAGTATATCAATATTATGAAAGTAAACCTATTCTAGATTGGAAAATTAAAGATGAAACTACGCTTATTTCCGGGATAGAATGTCAGAAGGCTACTGCAAGGTTTGGAGGAAGAAAATGGATAGCCTGGTTTGCACCTTCTATTGGGGTTAATGAGGGCCCCTATAAATTTAGTGGCTTACCAGGTTTAATTGTAAATATTTATGATGAAAAAAAGCATTGGATCATGGAACTGATGCGAATTAGAAATATAGATAAAAGTTTAGATCTAAATTTCAGCAATATTAAACCAGAACTTATTGGAAGTAAGACCAGATTTTTAGAAGAGAAAAAATATAGCATGGAAAATAGATTGCAAATAATGCAATCTAAAGGTTGGACCTATGAAAAACCAATGGCTACAAGAAAAAGATTTGATAAAGAGGCAAAGGAGGATAATAACTGGATTGAATTTTTAATTTCAGAATGATATCAAAATATCTACTATTCTTTATGGCATTCTCCTTAGCTATTTCTTCGTATTCACAACAAATAATCTCAGGAAAAATAAAGGACTCTGCCAGTAACCCTATAAGTAATGCAAATGTTTCTTTTAAAACAGTTGATGGCACTAGTATTTTGGGCTATACTATAACAGATAATACCGGTGATTTTGAACTGAAAATGGCTTCAGAAATAGATAGTATTATTTTAAATATATCTCATATTAGCTTTCAACCTTTAGTTGAAAATATTAATACTAAGAACTACAAAACTGTCTTTTACCTAAAAAAACAGATTGATGCATTAGAGGAAATAGTAGTTAAGTCACCTCCGCCCATTTATAAAAAAAGAGATACCATAAATTATAATGTGAGTGCATTTTCTGATAATAATGATAAAGCTATTAGAGACATTATTGAAAAACTCCCTGGAATAGAAATGGATGGGGATAAAATACTGTATAACAACAGGCCTATTCAAAAGTTTTATATCAATGGGTTAGATATGCTCGAAGGAAAATACAGTCTGGCCAATGAAAACTTGCCTGCAGAGGCTGTGAAATCAGTACAGGTGGTAGAAAATGATCAGCCTATAAAAATATTAGATTCGCTAGTTTTTTCTGATCGAGCCTCTTTAAATTTAAAACTTAAAAACGACATTACAGTTACTGGAACAACTCGGGCAGGAATTGGTGGATCTCCTTTAAGTTGGGATGTCAACACCACTCCTATGCTTTTTAGAAAAAACATCCAGGGATTAGGCTCTTATCAAGCCAATAATATAGGGAAAGGTATAGAAAAACAACTTGAAGATTTAACCGTTGAAGATTATGAAACAAATGAGAGAAAGGAATTTGTGAAGTTAGTTGGGGTTATGCCTCCTCCAATTGAAAGCAAGCGTTGGATCTTTAATAATATTAATTTTTTAAGTACAAATTTTATAAAAAAGTTTGATAACGATTTAGAAATTAAGGGTGGGGTATCTTATTTAAATAATAATACAGATCAGTCTTCGTATTCTGAAAAAAGAATATTTACTGGAGAAAATGAAATCAGACTAAATGAAGAAATAAATACCTTTCAAAACCAGAATAATATCAAAGGCAATTTCACGCTTCATACCAATAAGAAAAGACTTTATTTTGAGAATAAATTAAGTTTTGAACACGAGGCAAATCAAGGAAAAGAATCAGTTGTCGCAAATAATTCAGATATTTTTCAAAAAAAAGTAGACAAATATTCCATCATTAAAAACGATTTAGATTTAAAGACTTTTGTAGGAAAGAAATTAATCCAATTTAATTCTTCGAGTCATATAATTACCTCACCTCAGGCTTTAAATGTATCCTATTCAGATACTACTAGCGCGATTCAAAATATTGAATTAAATGACTGGCGAACCAAAAATTCGGCAAGTTTTATTGAGCGGGTTTCCAATTTCACAATAATTCCTGAAGTTGGATTTTTACTGGAAAAGAAAACTTTAAATAGCCATCTTCAAGAACAAAATGGAAATGAAATGGATGATAATGGAAACGAAATCTCAAAAATTTCGGCAATTCCATATTTAAGTTTAGGAACTCAGTTTAATTCAAAAAACTTGAATATTGAATTAAACCTTCCATTTAGGATGACTTCGATCAAATTACTTGATGATAACGAGTTAAATAATAAGATTGATAAACTATTAATCTTTCCGCATGTTAAACTGAAATATGATTTAAATTCAAAATGGAGTGTAAGAATTGGCAGTGGTTTCAGTCAAATTTTTAGTGAAATAGATCAATTATATAGTAGTCCCATTTTAGTGAATTACAGGAATATTCAAAGGTTTCCTTCGAATCTTAGGGGTACTAAAATTTTAGATAGTTATTTATCTTCTTCGTTTAAAAATCCATTAAAAGGAACGTTTATAGATTTTTCCTTGTCTAATTTAGAGCGGTTTAGAGATTTTACTCCATCATATACTATAAACGAGAACGGTTTTTATCGTTTTAATCTAATTGATGTACCAAGTCAACAATCATCTTTTAAGTTTAATTCCAATTTGGGTAAATTTTTAAGAAAATCAAAAACGGTTTTAAAACTCAAAAATTCGGTTAGTTTTGATTCTTCTAGGGAAAAATTGGATAGCCAGGAAAATAATATTGAAAATTATACCTATAGTGTAGGATTACAAGTTAATAACACTTTATTAGAATGGTTGGTAGTGGATTTTGAAAATCGATTTCTCTATTCCAAAAAATATATTGATGGGGATGAAAGAACTTCATATTCCTTGCAAGAATATAATTTTGATTTAAGCATAATGCCTTATGAAGGTCATCTAGTTTCCTTCAACCAGAATTACACTATTAATCAATTTCAAAATTCAACAAGCTCCTATTTTGCAGATTTAGAATATCAAATTCAGGTTCCTGAATGGGATATTGAACTTGAATTAGGATTACAGAATATTTTCAATGAAAAAGAATATATTTCACTTTTCAACACTGATTTTTCTGTTGTTGAAAATATTACTCATCTGCGACCAAGGCTCATTTTTATAGGTCTTGATCTAAAATTTTAATATGTTGTGTAACACTATTAGATTTTATAATATAGAAAAAAATATACCAGTGCATTTAATTACATATTGCCTGCAAGATTAACTAAATCAATAATTATGAAACAAATAAAGAGATTGTGTTTTTTTCTGAGCATTATAAGCGTTGCTATTAGCTGCGAGACAGAGACTGAAATTTGCGACAAGGGAGAGCCCGCAAAGTTATATTATACGCCTGACTGTGCAACAATCAACGGATATATAGTACTGGAAGATAGTAATAAAACCTTTGTTTTTCAACACGAAATCGATGAACAATTTCAGAAAACTGAAATCAATGTCTGTGTACAGTATGAAATTGAAACAGAGCCTATACCACTGACAGCTGAGTGCACACAAGCTGATGTAATTATTATTACTTCTCTTCAAAATAGGTGAAACAGTGATAATTACTTTCAATTTTTGAAGGACCGGAGAAAAAAAATCTCTTTGGCAGATTTAGAAATATTTTAATTATTTCAGTAAAAAAGTCAATCCTATTGGAGCAGAATATATAGTAATTAGGAAAAATAATTATAAATATCCCAGCTGCCTTGCTTTGTCTAAAATTTCTCTATCGCCCCCGCGATTGATTCCAAAGACTTCTTTGATTCTACGTTTTCTTTTTTCTATGGCTCCCAGGGATAAAGGGATATAATCTACAAGGTGACTGGTTTTAGTCCCTTTAGACAATTGAAAGATTATACGGCGATCATAATCGTCTAGAACTGAATCTTGATTTTGCTGTTTATTTAATTTTTTGATGGTTTCACTGTAATATTTTTCACCGTTCATTACTCCTTTTACAGCCTCAACCAATTCCAAAGGCATCACTTCACTTTTAATAAGAAATGAGTCTGGATTGACATTCTCTATGATATTTGTCAAACGTATTTTCTCACTAAACATAGTAAGAATAATTATTTTAGTGCTAAGAAATTTTTGTCTTATGAATACTCCGAGATCTTCACCCGACAAAATTTTTCCATTAGCGCAAGGAGGGATTTTTATGTCTAGAAGGACGATATCATAATTTGATCCAGGCCTTTCAAGTTTAGAAATTGCAGTATCACAATTAGTGGCAGTATCTATTTCCAGGTTAAAATCTTTTTCCTGTAACAACGTGTTTTTATAACCTTCAAGGATCATTGGATGATCATCCACCATAAGGATCGATAAAGTGTTTTTCATAATAAAATTTTAAAGAGGAATCTCAATTCTGATTTCGGTTCCCTGGTTCACTTTGGATTTAATATTGAATATCCCATTCAGTTCCCTGGTTCGGGATTGCATGTTTTTTAGACCTATACCTTCAGTAAGAATGGAGGTATCGAATCCTATACCATTATCCTGAGTTAGTAAAACTAATTGATCTTTTCTAAATCCAATTGTAACACGAACTTCATTTGCTCGGGAGTGTTGTCTAATATTTTTTACAGACTCCTGTAAAATCCTTAAAAAGTGAAGTTTAATATTACCAGGAATACTATCCCAATCTATATCTTCATCCACCTTGAGATTATAAGAAAAAGAATTCTCGGTCTGGTCAGAAAGAACTTCCTCTAGAATTGACAAATATCCAAATTCTGCTGTAAAAAATGGGGCATTTAATTTATGGGATAGGTGTCTTAATTCGTTGCTTAATACTTTTAGATCTTTTAAGTATTTTTCCCTTTGTTGAACTGAGGTGTCATCTGATTTAGAATTAAGGCTGGTAAGGCTTAACCTCAACCCAAAAAGTTTCGACAAAATACCATCGTGAATTTCTTCAGAAAGGCGCTTTCTTTCTTTTTGACGCCCTTCTTCCTTAAGACTATGCTGGTTAAGAAGAAGCTTCAATACTTTCTCATTGGCCTCCTGTTGTTCTTGTTTTAAACCTAATTCACGGTTTTTGGTTCTCTGGTTTTTAATTACAAATCCTGAAATCCCAAGTAATGCGATACCCAGGGAAATACCTATAAACAAATTACGCTGACCGCTAAGTTCTTCATTTTTAGCTATGTATTGATCTGTATCAAACTTTATTTTTGTGAATTTATTTCTTAATGATCTTTCGGTTTGCTGCAAACTATCGCTTAGAGTTATATATTCATCCAAATACTTTTTAGCGTTTTTAGTATCGTAAACAGAAAGTAACTTTAAAGAAGCTAGAATGTTTTTATTATTTGATGTTTCATTAGCTAGAATTTTAGCTTCAGTAGCTAGTGCAATAGCTTTTGCGGTGTCCTGCTTAAAAGCATAGAATTCACTTAAATGAATCTTATTTATAATTATACCAGCGGTATGTTCAATGCTATCTCTTATCCTTAAAGCCTGATTAAACGATTTTTGGACGCCTGTGGTATCTTTCAATAAAACCTTTGAATAGGCTCTATTGTCGAGAGCCATGGCAAATAATTCCGGACTTATAATTCTTAGACTATCGGATGATAAAGCCTTATTGAAAAATTTAATAGCCTTTTTGTTGTCATTATTGTATTGATGTAATACACCTATATTGTTATAATGATTTGGAAAATATGGGAATTTGTTTCGATTCCTTATTTTTTCAATATGATCAAATGCCAGATTATAGTGATGGATTGCTTTTTCATATTCTTTAATTTCAACATAGATAATTCCAAGGTTGTTATAAGCATAATATAACCATTGATTGTCTCCAGAACCTTTTAGATGCTCAATTGCTTTTGCATTAGAAATCTCTCCAGCTGTATAGTCTTTTATTTTCATCTGGATTAAAGCCATATTTATTAATAAACGTCCGGCTCTTTTAGGTTGATTTAATCTTTCATAAATAGAATATGCCTTTGAATACATTAAAAACGAGCTGTCCTGTAAGTCTCTTGATCCATAAAAAAGGGCTGCATCCCAATACGAATCTGCCACTCCTATAGAGTCGTTCATTTTAAACGATTGTTTTCTACTTTTTTCGTTCCAGGATTTGAACTGCTTTGGTTCATCAGTTCTCATATAGTAACGTGAAATTTTTAATAAAAGGTCTTTTTTTATAGAATCACTCTCGACGTCTTCTAAGATGTTATTTAAAGAGTCGTTTTTTTGAATATTAATTATATCCTTCAACTCCAAAATCGAGTAAAGGCGAGCCATCCGCTCATTGTCATTTTCCGCCGGTGGCTTTTGATTGCAGGAACTTACAGTAAAAAGTAAAGAAAAAAGAATAATTATTCTTACTACCAATTCTCTGAGTTTAGGATGATAAACTTAAAACTTCTTGATGAGAGTAATCAAATTTCAGATCATAAAAAAGTAAGGTTTTACCTTACTTTTTTTAGAAGATATCAATGTAGTTTAGCGGCCTTGAATTAGCCATGTGAATCGATTATAAACTCTAAAAAAAATAAAAATGACAATTATTGTTTTTCATCTTCTAAATGAATTGATAAAAATAATCTTATAACCCTTGTAATATGTTTAGATAACCAACGGAATTTAAAAGTGGGAGATAAACGATACTTGAACCTAAACTAGATGAAATTGAAATGATGGTATTGAAAAATGATAAGGAAATAGAAGTGACTCTCCAAAAGAATAAAATGTTATAAAGTATGAGTATTGAAAGCTTGTTGAAAAAGAAACAGCATGTAATCTTTACTCTGTTTTTGTTATTGAATTTAACTCACTTATTTAGCCAGCAAACCGAAAGTAACAAATGCCGGCCAATTTTCAATCCCCAAACATTGAATTTTGAAGATGGGTTTTCCTTTTCGAATCCATCAGTAAACAGCAGCGCTTCAAATGAATATAAAGTATCTTTAGATAGCACAGAATTTCGAGAGGGCTTAAGAAGCCTTAAAGTAGAGGGGGCTAATTCTTCATCTAAAACATTTGCGACTACATCATTTGAGGTGCCTTTAAAACTTAGCGAAGGTACTAAAATCAATGTATCTGTTTGGGTGAAAACAGATTCCCTGGTGGGAGAAAATGGAGGGGCTATCTTACGCTTAATGGCATATTCCAATAAAAAATCATCCACCCCAGCGCTATTTGAGTTTAGTCAAAATATACTGAGTGGAAATACTCCATGGACCAAAATTACCATAGAATCAGTTTTAGAACAAGATTTGAATCACCTAATAATAAGCGGCTTGGTTCAGGGTCTGGGTAAGGTCTGGTTTGATGATTTTATAGTAAAAGTTAATGAAGTACCATTAGCAATAGAAGATTTTCAAAAGATTGAAAAATATCAGAAATCGATTAAAAAGGAAATTTTCAAATATACTAAAGCTTTTGAGCCATCTGATTATCCAACTATTGGCGATGAATTTTCAAAAATTCGTCTTATTGGTTTGGGAGAGGCAACTCACGGTACAAAACAAATATTTGAAATAAAGAAGGATCTTATAACCTACCTTATAATTAATCAAAATGTAAGAAAGATAGCTTTGGAAGCTTACTATCAAAATACTGAGGTTTTGAATGATTACATACTAACTGGGGAAGGCAATGCAAAGGAGATTTTGGCAAATCTTGAGTTTTGGCCGTATTATAATAGGCAGTTTCTTGAACTTATAGAATGGCTTAAAAATTATAATAATTCAAATTCCGATAAAGTTTCTATAACAGGTATAGATGTTCAATCTGCCGAACAATCATTACAGTTTTTAAAAGATAAATTTAAGGATAATAGCGAATTCTATTCTGTTTTAGAAGAATTAGATACTGATACGGTACCCTTTGCTCAAAAACTTGAACTTTCTAATGAACTAAAAAGTATCCTACGAGAAAGCGATCAGGATAAAAAAATAAACAAGAATGCGGAAACGCTTACTCAGTCATACTACCTGAATCAATTCAGTGGATTAGAATATTCTCACAAGAGAGACAGTTTAATGGCATTGAATACAGAAAATTTGGTAAAAGAATTACCTAAAAATTCAAAAGCCATACTTTGGGGACATGACCTACATGTCCAGAAGAAAAAGGGATGGACTGGAGGTTTTCTTTCAGAACGTCTTGGTGATAATTACCTTAATTTCGGATTTTTACTTGGTTCAGGGACATTTACTGCGCTAGATAGGTATACTCGGGATTTACATAGTGAGAATATATTAAATCCAGTAGTATGTAGTTCTTTAGAATCCATATTAGCTGGATTTCAAGCTCCAGTCCAGTTACTAAATATAAAAAAGGCAGCAGAAAATCCACTTCTTAATCATCGTTTATTTAAAGAAGATATTTACAAAAGGTCAATTGGTGCATTAGATAAGAATATGCAATTCGAGTCTTTAGGAAATTATCCACAGGAGCTATTTGACTATTTAATCTTCATAAAATATTCAGAAGGTTCTGATATGCTGAATGTCAGGAACAATTGAATCAAATTTAAAAATAATTCACCATGAAATTGATTAAGTTTTTCTTATTGATTTTAATCTTAGTTTCCTGTGATAAGGATGAATCCGATTCGCCACTTCAAATTTCCTCGAAATTAATTGAAATGGAAGGGGAAGGAGGACAGGCAGAAGTTTCTGTTACAGGTAATCCCTGGAAAATCTCAGAAATAGTAAATCGAGATGGAAATGTAACTATAAAAGGGGATGTCTATTCCGATAATGAAGAACATCTTATAGAGAATAAACGTTTAGCATTGGAGGGCCTGGGACAGTTAAATGCGCTATGGTCTAATAAAGGTTTTAAAATAATAAGGAATTCCCCAACATCACTAAAAATTATTGTGGAAGAGAACAGTTCGGGAGAGTCGTTTAATTTTGTTATAGTTTTAGAGTCCCAAGGTGAGTTAAAAGAAATTCTTGTTAGTCAGAAAAAATCTCAAGGCTATCAATTTGAAAAAATAGAATATTTCTTAAAAGAGAATGATGGCGATTCCATTTACAAAAAAAGGGGTGTGGGATACAAATTCGATATTATGGCTTCCCAGGAGTTTTCATTTAATCCAATTAATGGAGTTGATGTCAATAGAAGCTCATATTATGAGAGTTCAGAAAATGATGCCTTTGTTTGGATCAAACAGGATTCAGTAAAGGTTAAGTTTCCTGTGAATATCTATGAGGACGAGATCACTTATTCCGAAGAAAAAATTCTTTATACAAATACAGTAAGTAATGAGGAGCACAGGTTTCAAAATTTGTCAGAAACAGTAACCCTCCCAAAAGGCGAATCTGAATTGTATACTGAAGTCGAGTATAGAAAGCGTAAAATTTCATACGTTCTACACCTTTTAAATAATCGGACAAACGAGCCGAAAACAATTGAAGGAATATGGATAGAATATGCTCCTACTGGCGAATATTCTATTCATTGGCAGAATTAAAAAAAATAGAAAAAAGTCCAGTCCGTGAACGGAAGTTCAGGTTATGAGTTTACAACCCAGGATGTGAAATTTTAGAGTTACAGTATCATAGGATCAAACACAAAAAAATACATAGAGTAAAAAAAATGAACGTTCCAAAGAAATTAATTTTAGTTTTTTTGTTGCTATTTGCTCATAAAAACTATGCGCAGCTACAATTTTTAAATATGGAAACTGAGGAACCAATTTCCAATGTAAAAGTTTTTAATAAGCATGGGAAAATTCTAGGGATCAGTAATAGCAAAGGCAGCATTAAACCAGAGCGTTATGAAATTAAAAAAAGTGATTCTCTGAGTATTTTTCACTCCGATTTTACAGGGGAAAATTTGACATATAAAGAATTAGTGGATCGAGAAAAAATTTTTCTTAAACCCACAGTGATAAAAAATTTAGAGCAAGTAATAATTACAGGAAAAAAACCCAGGTACTTAAAAATCACCGGGTATTTTTTAAGTTATCAGTTAATTGATAATGTTGCGCAGTCTTTTTCTGATGGAACAATCGAGTATTATATAGATCTAAAAAGAAATAAAATCAAAGCATATCATATTAAGAATTCGAGATTATTCAAAAATGAAAAATGGATTGAAGAATTAAGAAAGGAAAAATCAAAGGTAATAAGTATGCTTGGTTCCAATATTTTACCTTTCAATTTTAAGGAAGAAATATTGCTTAACGAGTGGGATGATCCTGAAACAAAATTTGAAAACATCCTGGATAAAGATGAAGTAGGAAATTTGCTAAGCGATAATACGAATTCGATTATCACAATTGAATATTATACTCCGAAAAATCCCAGAACAATCTCTCTTTTGGGATTAGAGACAATAGTTGATCATTATTTGATCAGAGAGAAATTTAAATCGGATAAACCAAACATTGAACAACTCGAAAGTGTTTCAAAATATTATAGTAGCGAGCTGAAAAAGAAAGGTCAGAAATTAGACTATCAATTAGAACAAGATTTCATTGTAAGTAATTTCACCTATTTGAATAAAGAGCAGTACAAAATCGCTACGGAGGAGTTAAATAAGAACTTAGCAACCAGATATTCATCAAACTACTGGGAAGAATTTTTGAGCTTTATTCCTCCTAGAATAAAAAATTTACTTTATAATGATATGAAACTAATTAAAAAATAGAAAACTGAAATTAAAAATTGAAATATATCGCCTACTGATGAGAGAGATTCGGGAAAAGGATTAACAACCTGGGTTGTTAATTATAAAATGCTGATGGTCTTACAAACTATTCTTCAATAATCTTATAAATATGATGACCGTTTAATACTTCAGTAGATATTTGATGTTCAAACCTTCAGTTTTAAAACTATAACTGAATTTCAAGTATGTCATAATCCTTATTGACTCTAAAGTGGAAGGGGAGGGCTTGATTGAATTCGAACTAAATTTTCTGGATTTGAAGTATCACCCTTATCAGTTAGAAATTGTTTAAACATTAATATGGGGGAAGATTAAAGTATCAAATCACACTTTTTGTTTAAATATATCCACTTTCCCTGGCTTTGTTTAATAATGCTTTATTACCTTCTCCGTTAACTCCAAACACTACTTTAAGTTTTTTCTTTCTATCCTCAACCGCTCTTAAAGAGAGGTTCACATATTTGGGAAGATCCTTAGTCTTGGTGCCTAAAGAAAGCTGGTAAAGCATCACTCTATCTATTTCATCAATTGAGGATTTTTGGGCTACTCCCGAACTAAGAAGACTTGAAATTTTAGAACCATAGTAAGGAGGTGAGTACATGACTTTATCTAAGCAATGAATTAACTCTTTGGAAGTCGTTTCGCCCTTTATTAAGAAACCATCTGGTTGAATATTTGATAAAATGTTGAAAATTCTAAAAGTATCTTCTAAAACCGTCAGAATAATAATTTTGATTTCGGGAAACTTATTCTTTATTCTAACCCCGAGGTCTTCTCCAGAATGGATTTTGCTTTCTTCTAAAACTGGAAAATTTATATCCAGAAAAACTACAGAATAATTACCTTTTTTAATTTTTTCCCAGGCATAGTCGCAATTATCTGCCATATCAATATTAAAATTTAGAGCCCTGAAAATTTTAGATTTAGATATTACGTTTTTATATCCTTCCATAATCATATGGTGATCATCTATTAATAATATATCTAAATCTTTATTTACCTCCTGCATTTATATTTTCCTTTTCAATAATTAATTAAATGGAACCGTCAATTTAATTGTAGTTCCCTTCCTATTTTCACCTAATGAACGTATAGAAATTTTTCCCTCTATTTTTTTTACCCTGGCATAAATATTATTAAGCCCTATACCATTTTTTGTCTTTTCCGGATAAAACCCTATACCATTATCTGTTATACATATTATCAATTGATCATTTAGATTATCAAATTTAATCCTTGCTTCAGTAGCTTTAGAATGTTTTTGGATATTGCTAATAGCCTCCTGAAGTATGCGATAGATATTAATTTTAATATTATTATCTATTGTATCCCAATTGATTGCCCCCTTGAAGTCGATATGAAATTTTATTTTTCCGGCATTTTGACTTTTTAAAAGTTCTTCAAGTACAGTTTCGAAATTTACATTGCCCAAAGAAGTTTTATTTAATCTATGGGAAAGCAAGCGAATTTGATCTGATATCTTTTGAATTTCCCTTATATATTTAAATCTTTCCTTCTTGCTTCTGCTATCATCTTCATCATTCAAAGAATCCAAATTTAGCCTTATACCAAAGAGTTTCCCTAAAATTCCATCGTGCAGTTCCTTGGAAATGTATTGCTTCTCTAAATCACGTCCTTCATCAAATCTTTTCTGCTGATCGATAACAAGATTATAAATCTCCTGGTTAGCCGTTTGCTTCTGTTTAATTAGCTTATTTTTTGCTCTTTGATTACCAATAATATATAGTAGGATAATTATAAGGATTATTCCTGCAGAAATGAAGCTAGTTTGTAAAATGCGATCATTTAATCGTTTAGTTTCAGAAATATATCCCTCGGTTTCGAATCGTATTCTGGCAAATTTATTTCTAACAGCTCTTTCTCTTTTTTGGAGGCTGTCATTAATTTTTATATACTCTTGAGAAAAACCTAAGGCACTGTCCTTTACTGTATTTGAGAGAAATTTTAAAGATGAAAGATAATCTTGAGTGTTTTGAGTTTTTAAAGCAAATTCTTTAGTCGCTAAGGCATAATTAATAGCAGTCACAGAATCTTTTATCTCCAAAAAATATTCAGCAGGTGCAGCTGATTGATTGTAATCCCGCCATTAATATTCAATTTTTTTCGTATTTCTAAGGCTTCTATAAAGTCCTTATGTATTCCTAGCGTATCTTTGGTCTTCAAATTTACATAAGCTTTATTATCTAAAATCATCGCATATAGCTCTGGATCTGAAGTTTTTAAATTTTCCTTATAATTCATTGCCCTTTCAAAATAGGATAAAGCTTCATTATAACGTTTACTTTCTTGGTGAACTACACCTAAATTATTCCAAATAGAAGGATATAAATATTCTCGACCTGACATATACAAATAATCAAGCGCAATGTTATAATTCTCTATGGCCTTATCATTCTCCTGCAATTCATTAAAAATTATTCCTAAATTATTATAAGCTGAATATAATTGTTTATATTTTTTTAGAGGTTTTAATAGAGTTATTGCTTTTATGGTAGTAACCTCACTTCCTGTATAATCCTTAACATTTTTTTGAACAAGAGCCATGTTCAGTAACAACCTGGCTGAATTGAAGTCATCTCCTAAATTTTGATATATCCTTTGGGCATTAGTATAATAAAAATAGGCACTGTCTTTAGTTGAGGATTGATAAAAATTACCCAAATCCCAATATGTAGCTGCTACTCTGGCAGAGTCCTTTATTTTAAAGAAAATATTCCTAGCTTCTAAATTAGAATGAAGAAATTTGAGTGAATCCCTGATTTTTAAATATTGGTAAGATATTTCCAGTAAATTCTCATTCTTTAGGCTATCGTTTTCTATGGTAGAGATACTGGCGTAAGCACTGTCTAAAAAGTGCTTTTTTTGAGTTTTGTTTAAGGTAGTATCAGAAAATATTTCATCTAAGCTAGGTTTTGAATTTTTATGATCTACTTGATTATTATTCTTACAGGAAGCAAGTGATAGTAGCAAAACAAAAAGTAGTAAAAAGCTATATAGCGTTCGCAAATGGGAATAAATTTAAGCTAAGTTCATTAAGTGCATTCTATATAAAGCTATCTGATCAATGTTTTAAAGGGTTAACTAATGCTAAACTACTATCAGACCGCAAAAACTCACGTTAAAATTATAAAGGTTAAACTTAATAAAATTTTTATCATTCCTCCCACAATTAAATTGTGGTTTTACCACGTAAATAATGTGGGAAAATTTTATTGCTAAAAGATTTTTAAAATTAAATTCGTTAAAAATTTAACACAGCTCTATAAAAACTATTCAGACTTTACTTTAAGCTCGAATAAAAAAACCTAACTCAATCATCAATTATGAAAAAATTACTTATCATCATCTTTTTTAGCGTACCATTTTTAGCTTTTTCCCAAACAATTGAAACCAGAAAGGGTCAATTGTTTTTTAAAATAGGTACAGAATACAGAATCACACCATTACCTTATGATGCAGGAGAAAGTGATCCAAATATTGGTCTCACAAATGTTGGTATTCAAAATTCTGGGCTTGCTATTAATTATAGTTTAGATTATTTTATAACCAAAAATTTGACCTTAGGGTTTACAAATTCCTTTCGCTATGATTTATTACTATATAACAACGAAGTTTCCTTTGATAGTCCTGAAAATAATGAAGGATCTACACAAGTAGAAAAAACTCTAATAACCGATTTTCATTTTTATCTTAATTACCATTTTCAAATTTTCAAGAATTCCGAAATCTTCATAAGAGCAGGAAAATCACTTGCCAATAGAGGTACAGATTACGGTACAAAAAATTCGTTTTTTGACCAGGAAGGGAATCTCGTATCAAAAAGTATCAGTCAAAATAATTTCCATTTCCAACCTGAAAATTTCGGTCTAGGATATAAAAAAGATAAAGTGGAGGTAATGGCCGGGGTACTGACAACAACAGTGACAGAATACTTTTTGACCAACGAGCGATTCACAATTCCATATTTAAAGTTAAGTTATAATTTGGGAAAATTATAAAAATATAAACTGGTGAAATAGCCTTATAATTTTCTAGAGTCGTTTTCCCAATCATCAAAAAAGAACTGACTTTAAAGCCGATAAAGTCCAGTGGCTAACAAAATATAAAAACAATGCTTAATCGAAAAATCGTGCTCGCTTGCATAGCGGACAATCACGCTCGCCAGCTCGCACAGTTTTTATACGGGACCTTACCAACAATAGCTCCTAATTAAAACTAAAACAAAATTTGAATGAAAATTAATAAAGTAGGATTCTATATTTTAAATGTGATTTTATTATCTGCAATAATAATCGGACAATATGAATGGATTGAACCAAGGACTGTAATTTCCATTTTAATAATAGCCGCGTTTATAATATCCGCATCATTGACTTATGGGGTAACAAAAAAAACGAAAAGAAATGAATAAAGTTCGGATAATAGGGTTAGTTATGCTTCTTTTCGGCTTAGCAGCAAATTTTTTAATGGAAATGAATGGATTTTGGATTGGAATATTGATAGGACTTGGAATCGGACTTCTGGTGACAGGAAAAGTCAAAAAAGTTTGGTGACCGACTTGAACAATTTAAACGTTTCGTGCTTACTTTGTCGTGTCGCTAAAGTTGGTAACAATATATAAAAACAAAGATGCTCAAACCTGTCTCAAGTCGAAAGTCCGTGCTCGCCAGCTCTCACTGTTTTTATACGAGATGTTGTAGCCAATATTTTAAAACAAAAATAATCAAATGAAAAAATTCGCATATAGTTTTCCGATTTTAGAAGATAAAATTGACCAGTGGTTAAATTTTTCTGAAGAAATAAATACCACAAAAAGTGAGGAATTTAGTGCAATGCATAAACGAATTGGAGTAAGAAAAGAAAGTTGGTTTTTACAAAAATCAGCTGACGGTCATTCTGTTGTGGTCTATACTGAGGCGGACAGCGAAAACTTTTTAATTAATTTTAAAAATGACCAATCAGACTTTTCTTCTTGGTTTAGAAAAGAAGTTTCAGCATTGCAGGATATCGACTTAAACAATAACACCCAAATGCCGATGAAAGTTTTGGACTGGGAAGAATAATACAGGCTACAACAGTATATAAAAACAACACTTATCCTGTCTTGAATCGAAAGTCCGTGCTCGCTTGCTCAGCGGATTGTCCTGCGGACAATCACGCTCGCCAGATCGCACAGTTTTTATACGAGACGTTGTAGTGCATTAAAAAAAACGAATAAATGAAAAAAATATCTTTAATTTTCTTATCAATCATTATCCTTTCCTGTAGCAGCTCGACTCCGTTAAAAGAAAAAAAGATTATAGAATTTCAAAAAACGTCTGAATTACAATTCTTTCAGTCTAAGAACCTTGATCATAATATTCCTTATAAAGTAATATTACCAGAAAAATTTCAATCAAACAAAGACAGTTTAAGCCTTTTAGTTCTTTTAGATGGTGATGATTATTCAGGAATTGCACAAGATGTGACTTCTCTTTATGAATTCGGTGATAAAATTTATCCGACCGTTATTCTTTCGCTTCCCAGTACAAAGGAAAGTAGATGGGCCTATTATACACCTACAAATGATACAACGAATGTAGAAGAAAGCTTTGAAGATTTGTATTCGAGAACTGGAAAATTTCCTCAATTTGCCGATTTTTTAGGCAACGAATTAATTCCTTCAATTGAAAAGGAGTTAGAAATTAAATTTAAACAAAAGACAATTTTCGGTCATTCACTCGGTGGTTTAGGAGTTCTGTCTTTTGCAGTCATACGACCTGAGTTGTTTCAAAATTATATTTCAGCAAGTCCGAGCACAATGTATGACCAACATTTTATTTTCAAAACTATTGAGGAAAAAGGAAGTTTGCAATTTGATTCTATGTTTCTAACAGCTGGATTAAATGATGGGAATGGATATCGTGAAAATGTAGAATGGTTAAAACAGTATTTGGATAACCATAAATTGGACAACCAAAATGTGGGAAGTAAAATTTACGAAAATGAAAGCCACGCGACTTCGGGTTTGAAAACACTAATCGACGGACTGGAATTCATTGGAAAATAAAACGCACAACAAAAACATATAAAACAATTCTTAATTTGGTCTTGAGTCGAAACTCCGTGCTCGCTTGCAACGCTTGATTTTCCGCAGAAAATCAAGCTTACCATCACACAGTTTTTATACGGGACGTTGGAATTAAGATTAAAAAATCAAAAAGTAAAAATGAAAATATTTCTTTTAGCATTCTCGTTACTTAATTTCCAATTGGCGTTCACGCAAACAGTTGCAAATGATTCAATAAATGGAATTTGGAAAATGAACGGTTATGGAAAAATAATTGAGATTACGAAAAGTGAAGTAAACACCTTTGACATCACTAAAATTTCTTGCATTTTAAATTCCGAAATTCAGAGAAATCAAATTGGCCAATTAGGGAAATTTAAAGTTATTAATGAAGATACTTTAAACCTGAAACTTGGTATAACAAACTATTACTTGCATAGAATTAAGGAGCTACCCAAGAATAAAATAATTAATGATTCCATTAAAGCAAAAAATTTAAAACTCAATTTCGATGTTTTTTGGCACACATTAAATGAGAACTATGCGTTTTTTAAGGAAAGGAATTTAGATTGGCAGCATATTTATGAGGCTTATGGCCCCCAGGCGGATACAATAAAAAACGAACAAGAGCTTTATGAAATTTTTCGACAGATAACTGACCATTTGAATGATGATCATACGTCTGTTATACCAACGGAAGATATAAGAATAGAATACGAAAAAAAATCGGATTCTCTTGAAGAGAGCAATTCAAGCACAAATCTTTCAATTGCTGAATTAGAGGATAAGATTTTATACCAATATGTCGAAAACCCTAGTAGATATGGCAAAAGTTTACATGGAAATGGGCTTATCAACTATGGTATAGCTTCAAACAACATAGGATATATTCAACTTAATAATATGCTATTCTTTGCAAATTATAAGGTTTCAGATTCTTTATCAGGATATGATTATTTATTTGCTTATTTAAAAGAATCAAGAAAAAATCCAAACTATCAAGAAGATGAAATAAAAGGAATAAAGCGTATTATGGATACAATTGTAAATAAATTTAAAAATACAGATGCAATAATTTTAGATTTACGTTTCAATTACGGAGGTTACGATGTAGTTTCTTTAGAGGTTTTAAAACATTTTATTGATTCGAAATCAAAAGTATTCAGTAAAAAAGCTAAAACTAGAACGGGTTTTACAAAACCCCAATCCTTTTATATTAGTCCAACAGAAGAAACTTACAATAAACCAGTATTTTTCCTGACAAGCCACCAGACTTCAAGTGCACCAGAGTCTTTAACAATGGCTTCTATGCCCTTTGAAAATATTACAATCATAGGTTCCAGGACAATGGGAATTACATCAGATGTATTAGAAAAAAAGCTGCCAAATGGATGGGACCTATATTTATCTAATGAGATCCAAGTAAATTATAAAGGTAATTGTTACGAAGGGGTTGGTGTTCCACCAGATATAGAGATAAATTATCCCGTGGATGAAAATTTGTTTATTGAAGATTTGGCATTAAAATTAAAAAATGGCGACGAGGCTATTGAGAAGGTATTTCATTTAATGAGAACTGAATAATAATATTATCAAAATAGTTGAAAAAATTATTGGTTTAACACTTAATCTATAATACATTATAACTTTTGTTGACTCTGATTTTCTTTCCGAAAATCTGCTCACACAAGGCAAACTTTCTTTAGATAAATATTTTAATTTATTGATTGTGAAAACTATAAAAAAAATAAATATGAAAAATTACTGATGCGTTTATTTGACTATTTTATCTATTGGTTTTGTGTCGTGCAGTAACGACGATTCATTAATTGATGATGAGCAAAAATTAAAATCTTACGAATTAATTTCCATAAAATGGAAGTTAAATGATACTGATGGACAAAGTATTGTAGAAAAAAATATTTCGGAGTTTCATTTTATAAATGATTCTGATACAATTCTGTCTGTGGTTATTGAACCACTTAAGGATTTAAAGGGGATGTCATCATTCACCTTTAATGACTCTTTAAGTTCTACAGATCTAAATTACTCTGAAGTGGAGGTGTCTATTCCAAAAGAATTAAACTTGTTATCTGAGCGTTGCACAAAACCCGGGTGGAGGAGTCAAAGCACCATTCATAAAAGAAGAATCATCCTTTGCTTTTTCACTATAACGCAAAGATTCCATTAATCTTAAAAAAAAGAAGCCAACTGACTTCAATTTATACCGTGTTTTTAAGAAAGAATAAAGCTAGTTTTTTAGCGACATTTTGGGAAACTACTAGTGGTGAAACTTTAGAACTGGAAGGTAAATGGACAGGTCTGGTTTTTAGTAATTTCGAAGAGAAATCTCTAATAGAGGAGATCGAAATCACATTAAATTAATTTTCTTATAAATCAACATCAGAAAATCAGAGAAAAAAATATAAAATTAAAATTGGATTGAAATTACGGAATACCAATCTTCAAAATAACAATTTTTTTGGAAACGCTGATTTGAAGTTTTAACAAGGTGAGGGGGCAAGTTACAGAGGGGATTAGAGAATGGAAAATATGTAAACAATGCTAAACCAGTCTCAAATCAAAAATTCGTGCTCGTTTGCATAGCGGATTGTCCTGCGAACAATCAAGCTCGGCCGCTTGCATTGTTTTTATATAGCACTTGCACTATGTTTTACGAACTTTAAAACTGAATTATAAGGACTAATGAATAAATTCATCTTAACTCTAGGTTTTTTACTTCTGTATTCAACCGTTTATTCGCAAGAGAAAATCATACTCGAGGGAAGGATAATCGCTGACTCACTTGAAAATTCTAGGATTAACATATTAAATATCACAAAGAATATTGGTACGACTAATTCTGATCTAGGAGAATTTAAAATCGAAGTACAGGAAGATGATATCCTTTTATTTTCATCTGTTCAATATGAAAGAGTCCAAATAAAAATTTCGAAAAAAAATATTATCCAGAAATTCCTAAAAGTAATATTAACAAAAAAGGTGATAGATTTAAATGAAGTTATGCTTAGCAAAATTGGCCTTACAGGAAATTTATCTGGAGATATAGAAAATATTAAAACTTACGATTATTACGAAGGTATACCTCTTTCAAAAATACCTAGATTAACCAGTTTAGGCAGACAACTTTACACAGCAAGAGATGGAGATATTGATCCCCTCCTGAATATGATCATAGGAAGAATGCAAATGTTAGAGAAAGCTAATGAAAATGAGCAGTTGACTTTTGATGTTCAGGAAGGAATTGATGCCATTGAACCTTCAGTCTTTATTCTTGAGTTTCAAATACCTGAAGAAGAAATCATCAACTTCGTTTATTATTGTGCAACAAGTCCCATTTACAGAAAACTAATTGAAAATGATAGTTATTTAGAGCTCATAGAATTCTTCAGAGAAAAGGCTCCTGACTATAAGAAGCTTAGAGAAATAAAACAAGCTGCCAGCAATGAATAAACAAATTGGAAGATACCTTTCAAAAATTCTATTTTTAGCTATCATCAGGTTGACAACTTTATATTTCAATTTCTATCACCCCTTATCAGCTAATGCATTAGCCAGTCACTAGCTAATTCAATAATCAACCAAATTCTTTGCTTTGTAAATTAAAATTGTGGTTTTACCACGCTAACAATGTGGTAAAATTTTATTGTTAATGAATCACTAGTATTAACTTCGCTAATTATTTGAAACAACCAACAAAGAATTCTATAAACTAAACGTTTAAACAATTAAAATGAAAAAAATTTTATCCTTTTTGATTATTTTGTTATGCTTAGCATCGTGTAGTGAAAAGCCTGAACCCATTGCCGAGGCTCAAAATACTGTAGACAAGATTTTCGTTGCAAATAAAAAGTTGGGTAAAAATCAAATGACAGAGTCGGACTATAACAAAGTGGCTGTACCACTGCACAAAAAATTAGATTCTTTGAAATTGTTGCTAAATCCCGATGAAAGACAACAACTTGAAAACTATGCTGAAAAACGGTTTGGTGAAATTTTCCAAACAGGAATAAAAAATTAGAAACCTTCAGCCTCCAAGATAATACGGTCAAAATACGCTAACCTTAATTAATTCTAACTTAATGATTTATTGGGCGTGCGTGCTCAATGCTTAAGCTGATTGTGCTTTGCTATTCCCTTCTGTACACAATAAAGCTCACCAAATCGAACAGTATTTATGCGATAAGTAACCACGATTTAAGATTCTCAAAATGTATTCTAAATTTAACTAATCATAAACAATTCTAAAATAAAAAATCTATTTTTAATTTTTTTACTTATTATTTTTACAGGCACTACAGTTAAAGCACAGGAGTCTGTTCTTTATGGCTTTAAGGCTGGGGTTAATTTCACTAATATGAAATCGGATAATTTTTCTGAAAGTAATACTATGACAGGACTTAATTTAGGTCTTTTAGCCGAAATTCCTTTAACAAATAGATTTTCGCTTCAACCCGAAGTTTTATATTCTACTAATGGCACAGATGCGGACATTATTCAGTATGGAGGTGGTCCTATATCGAGAGAATACGTCCTTGAATATATAAAGGTTCCAGTTTTGGCTAAATTATTCCTTACAGAATCCCTTTCTCTTGAAGCAGGACCATCATTTAATTTTTTAGTAAATGGAAAAATAGATGGGGAAGAAGAGGAGTATGGAAGCAGTTTCGAACTTGGGGGAGCATTGGGAGCATCTTACAAATTTGGAGGAGGTTTTTTTGGAAGTGTTAGATATATGCAGGGGTTAACTGATGCTTTTGTCCGCGAGAATTATGAATATAATATATACAACTATGGATTCCAATTAGGAGTTGGAATGATGTTTTAAATTTTATGTGGAGAAAATACGGTGGACAACACACTATAAACAATGCTTAAACCAGTCTCAGATCGAAAGTCCGATCTAGCTTTTAGAGCAAATTTGATTGCAAACAATCAAACTCTTTAAATCGCACTATTTTTGAGGACGGGAGGCTGGGATTAATTTTTATTATGAGTGAACAATTCAAGATTGCAGGATGGGTGAGAATCTTATCTATTATAATTCCCTATTTACTTGTTGTAGGTATATTTCAATTAATCGGGGCTGCCTTAGTAGATTTCGATTATGGAAATCTAAATGTTAGTAAAACTTCGGAACAAAAATTAATAATTCAATTCTTTTCCTTTTTAGGGACAAGTCTTGTCGTATTTATTTTCGTAAAATACATAGATAAAGAAAAGATCATTGATATAGGTTTTCAAACCAGGAATAGAATTAATGAATTCTGGACCGGTTTACTTGTAGGCTTTGTTATCATGCTTCTCGCATTTGGATTGTTAGAAATAATAGATGAAATACAATTTCAAGAAATCATATTTAAGCCAAAGGAGATCATATTATCGATACTATTATTCATATTAGTATCCTTTACGGAAGAAATTTTACTTCGAGGTTATGTACTAAGAAATCTAATGTATTCCTTTAATAAATATATCGCACTCATTATATCTGCCATTCTTTTTTCTTTAATGCATGCCTGGAACCCAAACATTGATACAATAGGCTTCTCTAATATTTTTTTAGCAGGAATTTTATTAGGTATTACCTATATACACACAAAGAACCTTTGGTTCCCAATTGCACTTCATTTTAGTTGGAATTTTTTTCAAACCATCTTTGGATTTAATGTAAGTGGACAGAACACATATTCTGCTATTAAATTCAGTATGGATGAAAATACGCTCTTAAATGGTGGTTCATTCGGATTTGAAGGTTCTATATTATCCTTAATTGCAATCATAATTACAATCGTTGCAATAACAAAGCACTATAGAAGCAAAAAATTAATCCCGAAAAGGATATATAAAACAAATGTCTAAACCTGTCTCAATCAAAAGCCTTTGTTAGCTCGCACCAGTCAATTATTTTTGCCAGCTCACACTGTTTTTATAAGGAAATTCTAAACAATTAGAATACATTAAATTTAGATGGTATTTGTAGGTATTATTAATGTACTATTTTTTATTGCCTTTACAATAATTGGTATTATTTATTCTATAAAGCATAGAACAAGGTTTGTTGAATTGACCAACTTTCAAATCAATAAAAAAACTTTGCTAGGTTTTTCTATTATGGGTATAGTAGGAGCTGCAATAATGTTTCTTATTTTCTTAACGAACAATTACCTCGGGTTTATTCAAATAGAATCGACTAATGAATGGTTTTCAAGTGTTAAGCAGATTCCAAAAGATTTTATTAGTGCATTTGTTCAAGAATTTCTTTTTCGAGTAGCAGTTTTTATAGCATTAATTTATCTTACAGGAAATAAATTAATTACATTGATTTTAAGTTCTATTGTTTTTTGTTTTGTGCATGCTCCAACAGACTTAATTAGTGTTATAAGTTATTTTACAGCGGGAATAATGTATGGATTGACTTTCTTAAAGTTTAAATCTATATGGGCCGCTACTGGATTACATTTTACCTGGAATTACTTTCAAGGAGCAATTTTTGGTTTCCCGGTTAGCAAAGGAATTTCAACCGGACTTTTTAATCTTGAGATTGATGATAATTGGATTTGGAATGGTGGAGAAATAGGTCCCGAAGGCAGTGTTTTTGGAGTCTTATGTAGAATTATGATTATCATCATAATATTTTTGTTGTCAAAAAAATATGAAATCAAGCAATCAGTGAATTTCTTGGACATAAAGAAAAGGGAATGGTAAGTCCAAAACATATTTCAAGGATATATTATCAGTACTTAAACTGTCTCAATTGGAAATTTCTAAACTTCCCATGCAGCAATTAATTTAGAGGAACCATCAATCTTAATATGGTTCCCTTCCGATTTTCGTTTAATGAACTTATAGAAAATTTACCCTTTATTTTTTTAAGACGGGCATACATATTATTAAGGCCTATACCATTTTTGGTGTTCTCTGGATAAAACCCTATACCATCATCTGCTATTGAAATTATCAATTGATCACTTAAATTATCAAATATAATCCTGACTTCCGCAGCTTTAGAATGTTTATGGATATTGCTAATAGCCTCTTGAAGAACGCGGTATAAGTTAATTTTAATATTATTATCCATTGTATTCCAATGAATAGACCCGTTAAAGTCAATATGAAATTTTATTCTTCCGGCATTTTGACTTTTTACAAGTTCTTCAAGTACCGTTTCAAAATTAACTTTGCTTAAGGTAGTTTTATTCAATCTATGGGAAAGCAAACGAATTTGATCTGATATTTTTTGAATTTCCCTTATATATTTAAATCTTTCCCTCTTGCTTTCGCTATCATCTTGTTCGTTAAGGGAGTCCAAGTTCAGTCTAATACCAAAGAGTTTCCCTAAAACTCCATCGTGTAATTCTCTGGAAATGTATTGTTTCTCTAAATCACGTCCTTCTTCAAATCTTTTCTGCTGATCTATAACCAGATTGTAAATCTCCTGGTTTGCCGTTTGTTTTTGTTTGATAAGCTTATTTTTCCCTCTTTGATTGCTAATAATGTATAATAGAAAAATTATAAGAATTACTCCCCCAGAAATGAAGCTAGTTTGTAAAATACGGTCATTTAATCGCTTAGTTTCAGAAATATATTCGTCAGTCTCAAACCGGATTCTAGCAAATTTATTCCTAATAGCTCTTTCATCTTTTTGCAGGCTATCATTAATCTTTATGTATTCCTGCGAATAAGCTAAGGCACTATCTTTAACAGTATTAGATAGGAATTTCAATGAAGATAAATAATCTCTGATGTTTTGAGTTTTTAAAGATAGTTCTTTAGTGGCAAGTGCATAATTAATAGCAGTCACAGAATCTTTTTTCTCCAAAAAATATTCAGCCAGGTGCAGTTGATTTATTGTAATTCCGGACTTTTTATTTAATTGTTTTCTTATTTCTAAAGCTTCCAAAAAGTCCTTATGTATTCCTGTCGTATCCTTAGAAAGTAATTTAACGTAAGCACTGTTATCTAATATCATTGCATACAACCTGGGATCAGTTGTTTTAATATTTTTGTTATGATTCATCGCTTTTTCAAAATAAAACAAGGCATCTTTATACCGCGCACTTCTCTGGTATGCTACACCTATATTATTCCATAAAGAAGGATATGATTCTTCGTCTCCTGACTTTTTTAAATAATAGAAGGCAGTTTTAAAATATTTTAAGGCCTTGTCATACTGCTCCAATTCGTTGAATACTATTCCTAGATTATTATATGCTCTGTATAGCTGCCCGTATTCATTTAAAGGTTTCAATAAACGTATAGCATTAGTTGCCAATACCTCACTACCAGTATAATCTTTAACATTTTTCTGGATGATAGCCATGTTCAGAAACAAATTAGCAGAATTTAATTCATCCCCTAAATTTTCATATATTCTCTGAGCACTATTATAGTAATAGTAGGCGCTGTCTTCCTTATTATAATTGTGATAGAAATGTGCTAAATCCCAGTATGTAGCAGCTATACCTACAGAATCCTCTACCTTAATCGAAAATTTCCTTGATTCCTTATTAGAACGAAGAAATTTAAGGGAATCATTGATTTTTAAATATTGGTAAGATATTTCCAGTAAATTCTCATTCTTCAGACTGTTATTTTGTATCGTAGAGATACTGGCATAAGCACTGTCTAAAAAATGCTTCTTTTGAGTTTTGTTTATGGTAGTATTAGAAAATATTTTATCTAAAGTAGGTTTTGCATTTTTCTGATCTAATTGATTATTATCCCTACAGGAAGCAAGTGATAGTAACAAAACTAAGAGTATTAAAGAGCTGTATAGCGTTCGCAAATGGGAATTAAATTAAGCAAAGTTCATTTTGTGCACTCATTTTAAAGCATTCTGATCAATGTTTTAAGGGATTAAATTATGCTAAACTACTTTCAGATCGTAAAAATTTATAGAGGTTAAACATAATAAAATTTTAATTATTCCCCTTGCAATTAAAATGTGGTTTTACCACGTAATTAATGTGGGAAAATTTTATTTCTAATAGAGTTTTAAAATTAAATTCGTTAAAAATTTAACACAGCTCTAAAAAACTATTTAGAGTTTACTTTATGGGAAGCTTGAATAAATTTTATGACCACAACCGAATTTTTATTATGAGAGAACATTACAGTCTGAAAAAAATCATCGCACTTTTCCTTTTTATCACCAGCATATCCTTTGCTCAGGAACAAACTCCCAAAAATCCAGTTAGTATTATTGGTGAATTTGGAATTAACAAGCACGGAACAGGAGATATGTCGGGATATTTATACGGTCTTAGAGTACATAAACCAATCTCAAAAAAATTCGAAATAATTGCTTCATTCGAGGCAAACTTAAATGACGGTGAAGATTCTCCGTTTATTTGGGAAGACCCTAACGGGAATATTTACGATAGCACCCTTCATGATGTACTGGCAGGTTTTCAACTAAATGCCGGTATAGGCTTTAATTTCATAAACTCAAAGCGTAGTAAGTTCGGAGTTAACCCAAGTATTTTTGGAAGGTACCAGACGAACTCTGTGTTTTCAGAGAGTAGCATTGATTACCCTATTATAACAGGCATGCCATTCCCTATACGTTATTTAATAAGGCATGAGCCGGGTAGGACCTATGCAGTAGGTGGAAGTATTCGATTATACTATCACTATAAAATTAATGATAGATTTTTGCTCGGAATAAATCCTGGACTTCAGACGGATTCTCAGGGAGATACAATGCTTTTTACAAGCCTTTCATTTGGGATATTCTTGTAATTTAAAAAGGAGTATTTGGAAAAATCCCCATGCAGTCTAGCACTTTTTCAAAAAGGGACGTTTTGAACTTTTACAAAAGAGAAATAAAATTTAAGATTATATAATTAAATTATAGCTAAATGAAGAAAAAACATCTCAAAGTTTTTAATGTAATTGCAATAATCTCATTAGTTATTTTACTCTTAATTATCTTTGATTATGCACTAGAACAAGCAATCTACGGTTGGAATAATCCTATTTAGTTTATTTAAAAATGAAGGAAAATTAGGGTATTAGCTGCAATTTAAATCCTCAAATAACAAATCCTTTAGATTTGTAAGGAGATATATAAAAGAAATAAATGTCCTGGTGCATTTATTACTACGTTGTAAACAAAAGCTAAAAACTATTCTGTCAATAATTTAAAATATCATCACTAAATAAAATGAAAAAAACCTTTTTAAGTTTAGCTCTATTTTTAGTTTCTACTTATGCTTTTAGTTGCACTTGTGGACAATCGCTAAGCTCAAATTTTCTAAACCAAGTAAAGAAATTTGATGCTATAGTTGAGGGAAAATTTTATCGAGATCCTGTTACCTTAAGAGGGTATATAATCACTAATGAGGTATACAAAGGAAAAATTTCAAATGATACAATTAGAATATACGAAGGAGGAACAGATTGTACGGAAGTGTTTGATGAAGACCTCTACGAAACTTATATAATAGGTTTATATAAAGTTCCAGATAGTAATATTTCGGATTATTATTTAGCTCCATCTTGTGTAACTTCAGTACTTACAGTTAAAGATGAGGTTGTACTTGCGGATCATAATCTTCATATAAAACCTAAAATAAGTTTTTTTAGGTCCAGGATGAAAAGAGATAGATTAGTAAAAAAAATATTGAATAGATTATAAAGAGGGATAATCCCTAGAAAATCGAACCGACTTTTAAAGAACAGTTTGTGTTATCGCTCCAGTTTACAACAACATATAAAAACAATGCTTAAACCTGTCTCGAACCGAAACTCCCTGCTCGCTTGCTACGCTGGATTGTCCTGCGGACAATCACGCTCGACAGCTCGTACAGTTTTTACACGAGACGTTGTGAGTCATTGAGGAACACAAAAAGACCAATCGGTAATTTTTTAATTTTTTGTCAGCCTCAGGCAGCGCTCTTTTTTTTAAAATGAAAATTAATGTAAGAGCAATCTTAAAAAGTTAACATACAGTAAAGGAACAAATTATGAATGTCAAGAATCAAAAAGTGAAAAAATTTAATCTAACTCCAGAGTTAATTATAAAAATAATATTCGTGATTATTTTTATAATTATTATTAGTGATTGGGAAAATTTCAAACGTGGTCTTTTCGGATGGTAATACCTGAAAAGGTTTATGTAAAAAATCCAATTCAACAGAGTGAAAACACTTAAACCCTTAATTCATGGATGGCAGAATCCAATGTTGCTTTATTAAAGAATACTGACTTTTGACCAGAGTCGATCAGGAATATAACCTCCCAAAAAGGGCATTTTTGGAACCTCTTTGCAGTGGACTTTTAAATACAACGGCTCACAATAACGTATAAAAACAATGCTTAATTTAGTCTCGAATCGAAATTTCGTGTCCGTTTGCTCAGCGGATTGTCCTGCGGACAATCACGCTCGCCGGCTCGCACTGTATTTATACGGGAAGTTACTGGCAAGGTAAGACCAACTCAACGAATAAAATGAAAATAAGGGCTTAACTGACAACATACTTAACAATGAAAAATAATTATAAATTACTATTACTTGTATTAATATTAATTTACAGCTGTAATTCTGACGATATTGAAGAAGAAATTATTACGGAGGAACCAATAAACAATAAGATAGAATTAAAAATTAATGGGCAACCTTCTCCCAATAGGATTAGAGGTTTGTCTGCATCTGTTTGTTGCTCCAAAGCATTAAATATAAGCTTCGATAATTTAGTTGATACAGAAAACGGTAATTACTACGGTGGTACAGGAATGTATTTAGAACTGGACACTAATGGTAATTTACTCTCATTATGGTATCAGAGCTATGGTCCAAGGAAGGAATATTATAGTCCGTTTTTTGATCCAACTTCAAAATTGAATGTTACTGGCTTTGAATTTATAGAAAATGAAATATTAAAAGTTAATGTTAGTGGAAAAATATTTAGAGAGTCGTATAACTTTTTCGACGCACCAGAAGCCGTCACAATTGATGCTGAAATTGAAATAAAAGATTTCCATACGTGTAATTGTAATTCATACTTAAGCAACATTTCAAATTTTAATGATTTTATTTTTGATGGTTTAGCAAGGAGACAACAACCAAATGACATAAGTTATTACGCAAATACTAATAATGGTTATCAATTAGAATTTTTAAACTTTAATGAAACCTTTAAGAACATTCCTTTAGGCGTTTATGTTTTTGATGAAAATTCGACTTCACATCGAATAGATTTTAGAAAATTTATTGGTGTTCCAAGAGCATTTCAAAATTCAATAGTTCCAGAAGAATGGTTACAATATGAAACCTCTGGAAGTTTTGAAATCATTGAAAAAGTACAAATAGGAGGTGAATTGGTAACAAAGATTAAATTCAATTTAATTGCAAAAGAAAACAACGAAGTGGTTTTTGAGATTAATAATGCAATATTGCAAACCCAAATGTAAAGCTAAAAAATCAGCCATAAACAACGTATATTAATTATAGTCAGGTAGTTGTTTAATCGAGGTTAAGGCATATTTACAAGTTCGCCAAATTTTTTAATCTGGCTTTTTGCGAAAATAAGATAAAAAGAAAATTAAAAAATTTGGCTCGTGCTTAACCAAAAAGTAATCGCCATTTTATACACTACGAGCCATAAACGAGACGTTAGCGGTCAGCTGGTAAAAAAGAATATAATGTATATAATTGAATTAAAGGAGAGACAAGATATATCAACCCACAAAAGCTTGAAGTATGCTTATTCTCAATTTGACATACTTCTAAAAGATTTAAGAAAAAAAGAATTACCAGAAGATATCATCCAATCTATCAATCAAAATGTTAAAGAAATAAACTCTTCAACTGAGACGGATAAAAACTTAATGAAGCTACTCAATAAAGAACAAACGCAAATTCTTAGATTGGTTAGAAAAGAACTCCGATTAATTCCAAAAAATCATTACACATTTCTATGGATGGCACTAGGGATTGCAGTTTTCGGATTGCCTACAGGCATAATCTATGGAAAAATAAGTGGTAATATGGGATTATTGTCTCTTGGTTTACCTATCGGACTAGGTATTGGGATTATGGTAGGAATGTGGTTAGATAGCAAGGTTAAAAAGGAAGGTAGGCAAATTAATGCTGACTAAATTAAGTAAATCAAGATAATTAAGCCGAACCGCTAACACTATATCCTATGAAAAGCAAAAATATGTTTATTATTCTACTGATAATTTTATCGGTAGTTATGATTTTCGAATTTGGAGAAAGAGCTGGGCAGTTTTTTCATTACCTTTTTAACTAAAGAAAACTTGGCACAACAGTATATAAAAACAATGCTTAATTCAGTCTCAAATCCAAACTCTGGGCTCACTTGCTCAGCGGATTATCCTACGGACAATCTCGCTCGCTCACACAGTTTTTATATGGGACGTTGTGAGACATCAAATAAAATGAAATTATAAGATTAGTTCAAATGAAAAATAAGAATAAAATTATTGTTAGTGCCTTAATTTTGGTACTTGCTATGGTGGTAATATTAGCATATAATGATGGAAGAAGTGATAAGGAAAACGTAACCGAATCCGTAGAAAATCGGAAATAATTTTTTTATCATATAGTTCGCACACCTACAAATGGATATCTGACAAATACTATGTAACCGGGACGGTATGAGTCATCAGAAACGGATTGCAATCAGCAGATTTTAGTTTACCGGCAACTTTTCACTTGGATTTCTAGTTGCATTTATTTTTAATGTAATTCCTAATTAGGAAGAAATTGTTAACTCTATCATAGAAGGGTATACTCACGGACAACAATTTTCCAGGCACATTTTAAACAAGGGCTTTTTGGGGATTAAGCGCCTAGTAGATCATCAGACCTGGCGATTGCTCTACTCATAAGGACTAGGGTTTAAAATCCCATTTCAAGAACACCAGCCGCGTATTATTAATAAACAACGATCTCACACAAGGAATAAAAACAACGCGTAAAACAGCCTCTAATCGAAATATTGCACTCGTTTGCAACGCAAGATTGTCCTAGGGTCGACCAAGCTCGCCAACTCATTCTCTTTTTAAATTGAAATATTCTATTCGATTAGACGCAACCATTTGGGCGAAAGTGCATCTACAATATAAAGCCTTTAGTATGAAAAAAATATTAATTCTTATCTCATTTCTCGGAATTATATATTCCTGCTCTAAAAACGTTGATTCGGAAATAGACAACCAGGAATTTGTACCTCAAGAAGTAGGGGTTGGGATTAAAAGTGGTACGGATATCAAAGAGATTTTCCACTTTATTAATAAATTTGATCATAAGGTTGATAACATCAATTCACTAAGCTTCAAATCAAACTTGCCATCAGACAGTCTACAGCATGTTTTAGATTTTCTTAATGAGAAAACATATACAAACGATGGATTAAATTGGTTTGTGACAGGTTACCTACATAACCAAACCAATGATATAACAATTTTTCCCAGGCTCTTTGAAATGGATAAAGTAGAATTTCAGAATGACTGGCTTATGTCTATGGAAGAACTGGAATTAAGTGAGAAACATAATATTGAATTGAATAGTGGTGTCATCCGTTTTTATGTGCCAAAAGGAAAAGAGCTGGTATGGAAAAATAGATTTGAAGATTATAGTATTGTTGAATGGTCAGAACTGAATTACATAGCTGATATTGAACCTTTAGACCAAAATCTTGAAAATAAACCCTTATGAAAATAAAATTTACCAAGTTAATTATTCTAGTAACCTTATTTATCTCATTTAGTTGTAGTACTGACGACAAAATAAAAGAAGGTGATTTACTTAACGGTTCCTGGAACTTGAGTGCGTTATACGGACAAATACCGGGAAGTGAGGAATTCTCTCCGGGAGAAGTAGTATGGACCTTTAGCGAAGAAAGTAACGAGTTGATTGTTGTTAATAATATAGAACAACGTCTATCAAGCCTGGAAAGCGGAACGTACAGTTATGAAGTTTTAGAAAACGGAGAATCTCAGATTTTGTACGTTCAAGAGGAAAAAATTGGAAGTATCAAACTACAAAGTAACCTCCTACAGATTGATACTGGGCAAGCATCAGATGGAGTGCTTATCGAATTTCAAAGGTAAAGGTTCTCTCCTAAGGTTTTTACCTAGGGTAAATAACAAAGTCAAAAACAAAAAAATTTTAAAACATTGCTAAAGTCAGTCTTAATTCTAATACGGTTCTTTCCAGTTTGCTCTGTTTTATGCGGAACGTTATAGCGAATCTCAAAAACCTTATTTTATTAATTCTAACTACTTTTCTGTAACCCTGTTCGGATTCGAATCAAGCCAGGGATTAGGATGATAACAACAATTATCTTAAAAGGCTGTACAGTCCTAAATTTTAATTTGATAAATTTAGCGAGAGCTAAATATTAAAATAACAAGTGAGGTTCGTAAAGAATACAGGAATGAGATATTTAAGTTGAAGAAAATCTCTTTAAATATTATAAAACTTCTGAAGCTATTAATGGCACTTCATAGGGAAAAGCAAAATTAGAAACTTCAGTCCCCGAGAGCCAGTTAGACTGATCTTCTTTTTTTAAAACTACTGGCATTCTTTTTTTATTATTGTGAATCTCACTCATAAGTTCATTAGCCTCTGTTGTTATAATTGAATATGAATTGATAAGTTCATTAGTTTGTGGATTTGTCCAGGAAGAATAGATTCCTGCAAAAGTAAATATCTTTTGGTCTTTGGGATTAATCAAAAATTTTTGTTTTTCTTTTCCTTTGGAATCTTTCCATTGCCATTCGTAATATCCATCAGCAATGATTAAACAACGGTTATCCACTGAATTTCTAAATGCAGGTTTTTCCTTTACAGTTTCAATTTTAGAATTGAGTGTCATTTTTTTAATCTTATCATCTTTAGCCCAAAAAGGAATAAGTCCCCAATTAAACATTTGAATTTCTCCCTGATTCTCGTTGGTGATGACTGGTGTTTTAGAAAAAGTAAAGGCGTTAATCTCTTGCTGTGGTTTATATAAATCCGGTTCAATGAAACTGGCGTCAAGACTGCGCTCTATTTCGCTAAGTTTTGAATTCAGTTTTGTTCGGTAGCACATAATTCAGGTTTTAAGTGAATTTACAAAAAATGCTAGAATGCTTTAATTTAATTTTAATCAAAGAAAAGCATAGGGGAAGGTTTACTGGCCAAACATCGCTTTGATCGATTTTCGATATGTCTCTCCAATAGGCAATCTTAAGTTGTCAGCTATCCATATTCTATTACCTTCTATTACTTTGATTCTTTTGAGTGGAATAATGTAGGACCTATGTATTCTGAGAAATTCATCTGTAGTCAATTTCATAATGATATCCTTCATATTCTCATACACGATGATTTTATCATCAATAGTATGTATTCTGATATAATCTTTCAGGCCTTCGATATATAGTATCTCCTCTGGATTTATCCGATAGACCTTTCTATCAGCCTTAATAAAAATATCTTTACTTTTAGAATCAGTTTCAAAAGATTCCTGCCACCCCAAAAATTTCTCGACACTTTCATAAAATTTTTGAAAGGAAATAGGTTTGACTAGAAAATCAATTACTTTATACTTAAATGCGTCGAGCGCATATTCCTGATATGCAGAGGTTATGATAAAATTATGGGCGGAACCATTACTCATCTGCATAAGTTCCATTCCGCTCAGTTCCGGCATTTGTAAGTCTATAAACACCAAAGTACTTGGATTTCCTTTAAGTAGCTCAAGCACTTTATACACATCTCCACCTGCATATATTACCTCTAAAAATGATATTTTTTCGGCATAATCCTTTAGTAAACGTACCGCAAAAGGCTCATCATCTAGGATAATAGTTTTAATGGGGTTTTCCATTTAGTTTTATTTTTAACTGGGCATTAAAGGTTTGTTCTTTCTGGTTAAAAGTTAAAGAATGGGTATTAGGGTAATGTATTTCTAAGTTTTTCTTCAAATTATCCAGACCTATTCCACCTAGCTTATCCTTTTTCTTTGTATCAATTTTATTACTTATTTTAAAGCTAAGCGTATTGTCTGATTGCTTCAAACTAATGAGAATAGGATTGTCAGGGTCATTTTTGCCATGCTTCAGAGCATTTTCTACCAGTGGGCTAAGTAGAAACGGTGGTATGTGAGCAGCGGGGTTTTCGATAGCAATTTTAAAATTGACGGTATTTTCATCCTCCTGCCTTAATTGGTCGAGCTCAATATAGGATTTTATATAATTGACTTCCTCTTCAAGGGCTATTTTCTCTTTGATCGTTTCATAGGTAGTGTAGCGCATAAGTTCTCCCAATTTTTCAATGGCTGGTAAAGCTTTCTCCGATTTGAAGTAAACAAGGGAGTAGATATTGTTGAGGGTATTGAACATAAAATGGGGATTAAGTTGAGCCTTAAGAAATTTTATTTCTGTTGCTTTTTTCTCCTCCTCAATATTTTTATTATGTTCTAGTAATCGAATATTGAATACAATAATCCAAAAAATAGAGCTTATAATAAGTGGAAAACTGCCATAGTAAAGATTGTCATAAATATAATACAGCCACGAAGTACCTTCAAAGTAATTTCCGTTACCAATAAAACCTGCTATCAAAATTTCTTCAATCAGGTACCTAAAGGATATAAAGAAACCTAACACAGTTGCTATTCCTATCAATACCCTAATCCAATTCAGATGCTCAAAGACTTTAGGTATGACCAAAATATAATTGAAATAGAATGTTGCTATAATGACCAAACCTCCGGAAAGCGCAAAAACTTCTGGATCACTAATTGTAAAAAAGTAAGGATTTCTTAAATCAAATTGAATAAGCTCGAAATAAATAAATAGTAAACCTAATAAGCAATGAAAAAGAAACTCCTTCCTCTTTGTTAATGTGAAAGTGTAGGTATTGGAAAATTTACTCATATGGTAAAACTAAAACATTCTTAGGTTTAGCACTATTGGGTTTGTCGAAAACTAGCAGGGGTTTGTAGAAAAAAGTGTAGCAAATGGGGAATAAAAATGATTTTTGAGGAAACTATAAAACAAATTAGAATGAAAACGACATTAGTGCTTATGATGCTTTTAAGCATCAAATTACAAGCCCAGGAGTTAAAAGGACCAGTAAAATTTAAAAATACAGTAAAGGTTTTGAATATGGGTACTTTTCATATGGGATATACTCCCGATGCATCTACTACAGAATTTGATGAACACGATCAACGAAATATTGATAAAGTTCACGAAGTGGCCGAAGCTATTGCAGAATTTAGACCTACCGTTATCCTTGTAGAGCAAGTTCCAGAAAAAAATGCAGAAGTACAGGAAAGTTATCAAGAATATACGCAAAATCCTGAAATGAAGTTTAAAAACCCTTCAGAACTTGAACTACTGGCTTTCGAAGTTGGTCGTTTGGCAGGTTCTGAAAGAATCTATGGAATAGATTATAGAGAAGGCTATAATTATAGAATTGCGGAGAAAATTAATAACAGCTATGGAATTGAAACCTATAAAAAATATTTTGCAGTTCTGGATTCATTACAAAAAGAATATCCAGAGGAAGATATGTCAGTCTTAGAAAAATTACAAATGAGTAACAATCCTAACTATAAAGATATGCTTCTCAATATAAATGCGGATATGCTTACCCATATCTCAACTGAGGGTAATGCAGAGGGAGCAGATGAAGCTTCAAAGTTGTACCATCGGAACCTGGTCATGTATTCTAATTTAAACCAAATAGAATTAAATAAAGATGATCGGGTTTTTATTTTGATGGGAGCAAGCCATACAGCCTTCTTTGATATGTGGTTAGAAAGAAGTCCTAAATATGAACTAATAGACACCAGTAAATACTTGTAATAATTAAATTTCCAACTAATTAGAGATGTGCTAGGGAGCTATTTCATTTTCTATGATAAATTGATAATACTTTGAGTTTATCTTGCATCAGAAGGATTTACTCCATAGTGTTTTTTAAAGGCTCGAGAAAAATGAGAAAGACTTTTAAATCCGCATTGTTGAGCTACGATATTGAGCTTAGTATCAGTATCCAAAACCAGCTCTCTAGCTCTTTCTAACCTCTTTTCCCTGTGAAATTCTGCGATTGTTTTTCCGTGGATTACCTTAAACCCCCTTTTCAATAGGGTGGCATTAGTATTTAACTCATCTGCAATTTGTGGTATTGGTTTTAGAGGAGAATCCAGATTATCCATTAAATAATGGTAAAGGCTTTCAATAAGCTTTTTATTTTTTGAAAGGTTAAATTGTCTTTTAGGATTTTGAGCTTTAATAAATAGCTTTTCTCTAGTCCATTCATCTTTAGCTATTGTCTTGACTGCTGACAGAATAAAAATATCATCCTGGTTTTTTTCAAAATGAGTAATTCTAGTATTCATTAGTAAAAATAAATTTTCCTTAAGTCTAAAATTTAAGTTGAAGGATCGGTTAAACTTTTTTGAGACTATAGCTTCTTTAACAATAGTAATTGAAGCATTATCAAGAATAAAATTCAGATTACGTAAGTGGTCTCCTTGAAAAAGTGTCGTAGAACCTGAATTATAGTCGAGGATTTGGAGTTTCTTATCAACTAGAAGTATAATATGATTGAGGTAGTTAAATTCATTTTCCGGGGAATGGGCTGGAATACTTTCTTTTAGGACACCGGCTAACATATTTAATAAAACACTGATAGTAGAGAGTTTATTATTTAGGTTACTGACTTTAATGCGTTTATCATAATCTCCATTTGCCAACGCAGTGATCAGGCGAGTGATTTGATCGAATTGTTTATCATCTGGAAAGTACATAGCTACCTTTTTATGGGATGTTTTGCTAAAAAATCAAGTGCCTTTAATCTATTTTCAAATACTCTGGTGGGGACATTGGGAATACTGGTGGAAAGATAAAATTGAGCGGTAGATGTGGAATGGGGGTAGTTTACAAGCAAGGCTACTGCTGTAGCTTGAATGGATCCTTCTTTTGCTAAGTAATCCATAGCATCTTTATCTGCCTGGATGACATTACGCAAATCACAAAGAATGGGATATTCTTTTTCGTTTTGAATGGATAATCTAAGTTTTAAGAGTTGTTTTGCTCGGGGCAGGTTCAGGGTTTCTATTGGAGCATAAATAAAGTGTAGGATATCTTTTTCAATCCAAACTTCCGCAAATTTATTTTGTGCCCTTTTATTCAATGTAATAAGCTTTGCTATCGAATGTTGTAATTTAATGATTTCTACTTTATTAAATAATAAAAAAATTGACTTCGAGGGTCATTTAATTTCATTCATAGTCAAAATTTAGGCTACTATTTGACTTTTTAGACTAAAATTTTACTTTACGGATCATTTCCCTGGTTAACTTAAATTCAAATTGTTAAGTCTTTAAAAAGATTTTTTAGCTTGAGTTTGTTAATCAAAAAATAGGGCAATGGCTAAAGTTAAACACAACAATTTTCTGGATACTGTCGATGAAGTTATCACAAGTGCTACACAAGAAGGAGTATTACATTTAAAAGCACAGGGAGAGCACTTAAATGGAAGAAAGATAATAATCAATGACAGGGAGTCTTTCCACTTCGGAACCACAGGTTATTTAGGTTTGGAGCAGGATGCACGGCTAAAGGCTGCTGCAATAAATGCAATACAAAAGTACGGGACCCAGTTTCCACTTTCCAAGACCTACATTTCCCATCCATTATATGCTCCTCTAGAAGAAAAAATTCATAGCATGTATAATCATCCCATCTTAATTACCAAAAACAGTACGTTAGGCCATCTAGCTGTAATTCCTACCGCAGTTCGGGATGGTGATGCCATTATTCTGGATCACCAGGTCCATTGGAGTGTACAAAGTGCTACGGAAGTTTTAAAATCAAGGGGTATTCCAGTTAGAATGATCCGGCACAACAACATGGATATGCTAGAGCGATATATTATAGAATTTAGAAATAAGGTTGATAAGATTTGGTATATGGCTGATGGCGTTTATTCAATGTATGGAGATTTTGCACCCTTAAAAGATTTAATGGATCTATCTAAAAAGTACCCGCAATTACATTTGTATATAGATGATGTTCACGGTATGAGCTGGAAAGGTAGAAACGGAACCGGTTATGTTATGTCTGTGTTGAAGGATATTCCAGAAAATATGCTATTATTCGGCACCTTGAGTAAAACATTTGGTGCCAGTGGCGCAGTTCTGGTATGTCCTGACGTTAAATTACATAAGAAAATAAAAAATTTCGGAGGTCCTTTAACTTTTTCCGCTCAGTTAGAACCGGCTTCGGTAGCTGCTGCAACGGCTTCAGCTGATATTCATTTATCTCCTGAAATTTATGAATTACAGGAAGATTTACAGCTAAAAATAGGTTACTTCAATGAACTGCTTGAAAAGACCGACCTTCCTTTGGTACACCAAAATACTTCACCAGTATTTTATATGGGTACAGGGCTTCCTGCCACCGGGTATAATTTTGTAAGTAAATTAATGAAGGCTGGATTTTTTGTCAACCTAGGATTATTTCCTGCGGTACCAGTTAAAAATACCGGTGTACGGATTACTATTTCCAGACATAACGAATTGGAGGATATTAAAGCACTTGTAGATGCCATGAGCTTATATTTACCCAAAGCTTTAAAAGAGACACACAATGATTTACCTAAGATTCATCAATCATTTGGTATGGAAACAGAAAAACGGAAAGCTGCTAAACCGAATGAGAAGGAGGAAGGTTTGAGTTTAGGCTACAAAAATACTATTGAACAGGTTGATAAGAGGGAATGGAATGCATGTTTTGGGGGATTAGGAACCTTTGATTGGGAGGGTCTTTCTTTTTTGGAGAGTGTATTTACCAATAATGAACTTAAAGAACATAACTGGGCATTCCATTATATTATAATTAAAGATAAAAGTAGAAATATAGTTTTAGCGGCGCCCCTAACCAGCGGGATATTAAAAAGTGATATGCTTTCGAATGCACATACTTCCCGGGCAATCGAAGAAATCCGAAAAGAGGATCCTTATTATATGACTGATATTGTGCTTTCCTTAGGATCGGTTTTCTCGGAAGGGGAACACTTATATGTAGATTCCAACCATCCTCTGCAGGAAAAAGCAATCCGGTTATTTTTGGAAAAGGTAGAGGAGATAAAAAACCGAGTTAAGGCAAAAATAGTTATTTTACGCGATTTTGATAAGGAGAATTCATTGCATAGTTTTTTTCACGACCAAGGATTTATCCCTATCGATATGCCTGATTCTTGCGAGATTTCCGAGCTAAACTGGAAAGACGAAGAAAACTATATTGAAACTTTAAGCAAACGCTCCAGAAAACACTTTAGAAAAGAAGTAAAAGCATTTGAGAATTCTTTTAAGGTTACAATACTACAACATCCCAAACCAGAAGAGATCGATTATCACTATGGGCTATTTGAACAAGTATGGCAACATAATTTAGGGATAAATACTTTTAAATTTCCTAAAAAACTCTTCCATACGATGGCCACCAATCCCAATTGGGAATTCCTTGTTTTAAAGTTAAATAAATTGGAGATGGAGACAAATGATAGACCGGTAGGGGTTATGTTTTGTTACCGGTCCGGAGATACTTATGTACCCAGTTTAGTAGGAATGGATTATACCTATAATGAGAAATTTAATACTTATCGCCAATTACTATATCAAACCATAAAAAGGGCTGGAAAAAGTCAGTTTACCCATATCAACTTTGGCTTAAGTGCAAGTTTTGAAAAACGAAAATTAGGAGCCACCCTGATTCCCAAAGTCGCGTATATTCAAGCAGATGATAATTTTAGTTTGGAAGCGATGGATTGGATTAGAGCGGATTGATTCGCCCCTCTCAAGCATAATTTTTAATATATCCTCCTTAAAAAACCATATTGAAAATAGCGCAACAACGGTATTATTTGTTTTCCCTTAATACGAATCTCATGTTCGAGAAGGCAATTTCTATGTTTACTGACCAGGTAGACCGGATCATCAATTCGGAAAGTTCATCACTTAAAAAAGCCGAATCTGGGATCCGGCTATGCAACCGTACCCTATCTGAACTGCAGCATATGGTAGAAAAGGAGGATTTCGAGGATTCGGCTGCTGAGATCAACTTCTTTAAAAATATTAAACCCATACCCATGAGTTACCTGATCTACTTTACGGAGGTCAGGACCTGTGAGCTCAGTATTCCCAAGGCCGGAAATAATCCAAAAATCCGGTTCCTGGAAAAGGAAGTAAAAAAGATTAATAAGTTTTTTTCTCAGACCAAGGATTTCGTGAACTACATGGAGCAGTCCCACAACTATATGGATCCCCAGTATTTTACGCGGAATAACCTCGATTATCATCCATTTGCACCTACGATCAATTATTATCAATACCCGGAATTCTCTACGAGTCACGATATGCTATGGGCAATGATTCAGGCGATGTACAAATTCATTCATTACATCCGTGAGAAACTTCAAAAATTACAGCCCGGGAATAAGTCGCTTTACGCGGAAAAACAGCCTAAACTTTTGCTTTGGTCAGGGTCGAAAACCGCGCTTGTAGAGCTTATTTATGCCTTATATGCAGATGGTTCGTTGAACCATGGGAATGTGGAGATAAGTACAATCATCTCATCCTTTGAAGACTTCTTTAATACGAAATTAGACCAGGGGTATAAAACCTATTCTGATATCAAGGCCAGGAAAGGAGATAGGACAAAATACCTAAACCAACTCATTTTGAAACTGGAGAATAAGATGCGTAGGGATGATGGCCTGTAATTTCGTACCAAACCGTAATTACGGTTTTTTTATTTCAAATTTTCTCCACTTTGATTGCTACAATTCTTTCCATTTCATTCCTCAAAATACCCCAATTCTTACCAAGGAATATAAATGTTAAATTTTATAGTAACTACTATGGGCCTTGGGAAAGATCCAGCTAAAAGCCCTTCAACTTTGTACATACGAAAGTTAAACCAGTAGAATTCCATCTTTAAAAATTATAACGAGATGGGGCTTTACACAAAACGTATTGCAATGGCAACAAGTATTATCACCACGGAAGACCTGGCATCATTTAAAAAGGAATTGTTAGGCGAAATCAAAGTATTACTACAGGAACAGGGAAAATTCTCTTCTAAAAAGTACCTCAAATCCACGGATGTAATGAAAATGCTCAAAATCAGCCCGGGAACTCTGCAAAACCTGAGGGTCAATGGGACTTTGCCCTATAGTAAAATTGGGGGACTTATTTTTTATGAAGCGGATAAGATTGCGGCAGTATTGGAAGAAAATAAGGTAGAATTTTAGAAACAGGCCTTATGAATTACATCCGCCTTCTAACAGACGTAACTGAAAAGTTTAAAACTGATGACCGGTTAAATGCCACCCACATCAGTATTTATTATGCGCTTTTCCAGTATTGGAACCTTTTCCGTTTTCGGAACCAGTTTTTTGTACAACGGGAAGAAATCATGCAAGCATCAAAAGTTGGTTCTCTGTCCACGTATCATAGATGTATTAATGACCTAAATAGGTGGAACTATATCGCTTACCTCCCTTCTAAAAATCCTTTAAAAGGAAGCCAGGTTAAGATGGCTGTGTTTTGGAAAAACAGAAAAAAAATCAAAGACCTGCCTCAATCGTATGAAGGGAACCCACCTGAGGAGTATGAGATAATTGATGAACAAGTTGTGGATGCTTTTGAATCTGGTGATGGAAGAGTGGACAAGCTTGAAACCACAAAGAAACAAGCGGTGGATATGCCTGGAACCAGTGATAGACAAGTAACAAAAAAGAAAGGGTCAAGTGATGAACAAGCACTGGTATGTGAAACAAACAATATAAAACCTACTAAAGAAACTAAACAGACCAGACTTAGTCCCCCAAGCGAGGATGAAGTAGTTAAATTTTTTAATCAAAAAAAATGGTCGGTAAGGGAAGCTCTAAAATTTTATCACCACTACCAAGCTATCGGGTGGAAGATCGGTGGCAATACCCCAATTGAAAATTGGAAATCACTTGCACATCGATGGATGCTCAAAGCCGGAGAATTCAAGAATTTAAACCGGAAAGAGCCGGAAGATTATTTGAAAACAACAAAAAATAAAAATTATGGTGAACCCCTGTGAAATTATCGAAGGTGGCGTGACCTATAGCATTGGCAAGGCGCGGGGCAAAAAAGTACGCTATGATTTTCCGAAAATGCTGGAGTACCTCGAGATCAAAGGAAAGCTTTTATTTCAAAAGGATTTCCGGTTGTTCCCGGAGGATGAAGCCTTGCTCTTCAAGCTCTGCAATTATATCATCGCAGACCAGGAGCAGTGTGAAAAATTGAAGCTAGACCCCAGAAAAGGCCTTTTGCTCAGTGGCCCTGTTGGATGTGGAAAGACCAGTTTTATAAAATTACTTCGATACCTGGTGCCGCATCAAAAAAGTTACCAGGTTATTCCCAGCCGGAATGTTGTTTTTTCCTTCAACCACCTTGGTTATAAAACAATCGAGGATTACGGAAATACAAGTTACCTGTGTTTTGATGATCTCGGGGTGGAGCCTATGGGGAGATATTATGGACACGACTGTAATGTAATCGGAGAGATATTACTCTCTCGCTATGAACTTTTACTGAACCACAAAGTTAGAACCCACGCTACTACTAACCTCATTGCCGAGGAACTGGAGCAGCGCTATGGTAACCGGGTCAGGAGCCGAATGCGACAATTATTTAACCTGGTTGCTTTTGCTGAAAATGCAACCGATAAAAGAAAATAAATCATGAGAATAGCAAGTTATAATATTGAAAATTTATACTTCAGGGATGAATCCCTATTTGGAACAGGGCACAATAAAAACTTTATGGACTGGCTGGATGAGTTCGAAGCCATTTTACGAAAAGGTTTACGGCTTGATGATGATTACCGAAGACTAAGGGAACTATCCTTTCTTATGGGGCTTAACAAGGAGAACCCTCAAAAATACCTGGTACTTCGAAACCACAGTGGGCAATTACACGGTAAAATCGTAACCTCTGGCAGGTCTTTAGAAAAAGCATTAAAAGGCAGCCTGGCCTGGACCAAGATGACCAGTCAGATGATTCCCCAGGATGCAGTATTGAGTAAAGCCAGGGTAATTAGTGAGATCAATCCTGATGTGCTCTTACTACAGGAGATCGAGGATCGTGCAAGTCTTTTAAGTTTCCGGGATAAGTACCTCGCTGATTTTAATTATAGGGAGTGTTACTATTTTGAGGGAAACTCCACAAAGGGCCTTGGCTTTGGGATTCTTTTACGAAAAGGTTTTTCCCTCTCCGTATGCAGGGCCTATTCTAATAAAGAAGACGTAGATGGAAAGCCACTTTTCGGTACGGGTATGCAAGTATTGTGGCTTCGGGATCCTAAAGGCCAGTTATTTCGAATTATTAATACCAATCTCTCATCTGGTGAAAAAGGAGAAAAGGCAGATCATAAAAGAAAAGCGCAGCTAAGATTTATCAGCCAGGTCTGGGAGGACCAACTGGATATGTTCCATGATCTTTTAATATGCTGTGGGAGTTTAGGCAGACCCTCCTATTGTGAATCCCTCTCCGAGTTGATCTCTAAAACCGAAATTAGAAATATCCTGAAAAGTGGTTGTTTTAAAGCCGACCGGGATTATGGAAAGGCCGCAACGTATTTTAGCCTGGGGGCTTATCAAAAAGGCATCAATCTACGGGAGACGGAGTATTTTTTATTCAACAATACCCCTAAAGCTGAAATTATGAGCTGTGGTCTTAGTCGTAGGGGCATTTGGTCGGGCAGGGATCGAAAATGGTTTTGCTATCCAGGTATCACCAGTGGAAAAAACCAGGCCAGTAGTCATCCCTTAATGTGGGCTGATTTTTTGTTAAAGCCTGATTAGGAAAATTCATTTTTATAACACGCTGAATTATATATCCGTAATAATGATTAAATGAAGCGTTAAACTATTGTATTTAAGTATTATAGATGTCGATAAGAGTTTAGTTTTCAAAAGAATTTAAAACTATACTTTATGAGAAATCGAATCTACCCCAGCCTTTTTTTGTCCCTGTTCAGTATCCCGATGTTCGCGCAGATCGGTGGGATCGAACAATCCGTAGCGGATATTTCCGATACGATTAGGAGTGTTTTCCCCATCATTCTGGGTATCATTTTCCTGGTAGGTTTTCTTTTTAATGCAGGTCATTTCTTTGGAGAGAATTCAGACCTTAAAAAGGGAATAACCCGCGTTCTGGTTTTCGTGCTTATCGCCGGGGCGGTAGTGGGAATCTTTACCTATCTCATTGGCATAGTAGTCTAATGAAAAGCTACCAGGTGTACCGAAATATCCGTAAGAATGCCATGATCTTCGGATTGGTTGTCAGCAGTTTTGCGATCCAGATGGGATCTGTGGTCGCATCGCTGCTACTGATCATTTTTTCTTTCAAACTAATCCTTCTTTTAGCGGTAGTGGTTTGGAACCTTGGACTCTACATCGTCTTATTACGATTGCGGAGTTTCGATTTTACACAATTAAGCAGTAGCCTTCCGCTACTTATTTCAAATAAAAAAACAGGTTTAAGTAAGTATTATGAGTATTAACCTTCAACATTTTTACCCGATAATAGACCAACAAAATAACCTTGTCTTTCTGGCTAATGGTAATATCAGTCTTGGCTATGCTTTAGAATTACCCGAGATCTTTTCCCTTTCGGAAAAAGCTTTTGAAAAACTACACAATAGCTGGTTTCAGGCTTTAAAAGCCCTTCCTGTTGGGACGGTTGTTCATAAACAGGATGTTTATCTGAAAAAGGAATTTGATGCTAAAGCTTTAACAGGCACTAGTTTTCTTTCTAAAGCAACTTCAAAACACTTTGAGGGGAGGCAGCGATTAGAGCATCGTAGCTACCTGTTTTTCACCTGGCCCATGAACAGGACATTTTCCAGACCCAGAATGGCTAATCCTTTTGTGAAAACTCCTAAGACACTTCCAACTCAGCTCAATACCAATACACAGCACTTTATCGCTGCGGTCGGCGATGCTGTAGGGTATTTAAATAATACAGGCAACCTGGAATTAAAAGCGCTTTCTCCTGAATATACCCTAACCATTACCAATCAATATTTTAATGGATTTCAGATGGATAGTGATACCGATATCCGTTTAAAAGATGGAGAACTTCGCATCGGAAACCGCCGGTTCGGGATGCTTGCCGTTAACCATGAATCTTGTTTTGGTGAGGGTGTACAAAGCAGTAAACCAAATCCCAGGTTCACCTCGGATGAGATTAGTTTTCACCAGGGCTTTTTGGATGATCTTGGGCTGGAACTGTATGAAGACCATGTGGTTAACCAGATTCTTTACCTCGATGACCGAAACCGGTGGATGGCAATTTTAAATAAGAAAAGAGAAGAACTATTAAAGAGTGTCAATTTTGGAACTCAGAATAGGATTTTTCTAGATCAAATCGAGGAAACCCTGGAAACCATTAGTAAAGATGACCAATCCCGTCTCATTAGGGGGCAGGTCAATATTTTGTTTGCAGGTGAGGATGGGAAAGAAGTCAGCCGGATCAGTTCCGTTATAAAAACCGGGTTTAAGGAGCTTGATATTAAACCCTATGAACCAGCCGGACCATTATTATATCAATATTTTTTAAATAGTTATTTCGGCCATAGTGCAGGGTTTTCCAATGATGATCTCTATGTCACCGACATAAAACATGCTTTATGTTTATGGATCAACAATACCGGATATCATAGTGATAAAGAAGGTATATTATTCAATGATCGCATCTTTAACTCCCCGGTGATTAAAGATGTTTGGGATAATGATAAAAAACGCATAAAGGCAAGAAATTTCGCCATCTTTGCGCCCACCGGGGAGGGTAAATCATTTTTAGCCAATAATATTTTACGCCAGTTCTATGAAGCGGGTACGCGCCTGGTGATCATTGACCTGGGAGGTTCCTATTCCAAGTTTGCCAAACTCTATCCCGACGACCATATTATCCTGCGTTATGAGCACGGAAAGAATTTAGGGATTAATCCCTTTTATATTGAAAGACCAGATGACCTGGGCCCGGAGCGAATTGAAGACCTGTGTGGTTTTTTATTGGAGCTCTACGCTTCGGGACTCAAGGTCGCCAAAGAAGGACAGGTCGCTTTAAAAAAGATTCTACAGTTTTATTATGAACAAAACTCATCCCCATACTCATTACATGGATTTTATGAGTTCGTTACACAAAATCACGAAGATTTTGAAAGCAGACTAGGCATCGGTAGCGACTATTTCAACCCCGGTCAATTTCTACACATTATGTCAGAGTATGTAGGAGATGGAATGTATGGATTTCTATTTGAGAGCAGTTTGGATCAGGCGTATAAATTAGAGGATAAGCGGATGATCATTTTTGAACTGGACGAAGTCAGGGATAATAAAGAGATCCTTTCGGTGATGCTCAAACTGATCAAATCAGCAGTGCAACGAACGATCTGGAAAAATCGTGATGAACGGGGAATCATTCTCTTCGATGAATTTGCTAAGCAGCTTAAGTTCGAAAATGTGCTGGAGAGTGTAGAATTCTATTACCAGGCGATCCGTAAACAGGAGGGAGCTATTGGAATTATCCTGCAGTCCATTAACCAACTTCCTGAAAATGCCACCGCGGCTAGTATCCTTGAAAACACCCAGGTAATCTATAGCCTGCATAATGAGAAGGGTTATAAGGATCTTAGCCGTCGCCTTAATTTATCGGCGCACGACCTAAACCAATTACATTCAATCCGCAACAATCTTAAGGGTAAACGAAAGTACACCGAGATCTTTATCAAGATCGGTAAGGAGAGCAATATATTCAGGTTAGAAGTACCCCCAGAAGTCTACGCGGCCTATCTCACCGATGGTAAAGAAAACCAGGCCATTATGGCCATTTACAATAAAACTCAAAATATGGAGAGAGCTATCACAGAATTTTTAACCACTAAAACAGCAACATTATGAAAAACAGGAACAAACTCAAATCCTTAATTATTGTATTGGCCATTACCTTTTTCCCATCCGGGCACATTGTAGCCCAGGGGATGCCGGTGTATGATAATACCAATTTTTTAGCCCTAGGTCAATCTCTTATCGAATCGGCCAAGCAAACCTCGGAACTTTTAAAAACTGCCCGGTTTTTAAAAGAGCAAAAGGAGCGGATCGAAAAAGTAAATGCAGTCATTAACCAGCTAAAAGCAGTTCGAGAAATCGTCGAAAACAACCAACACTTATACGAAACCGTTAGGGAGGATCTCAGACAAATAATTTCCTCCCCCTATATCAGGGCTCAGGAAGTTGACCGCATTAGTGAATCTTTCAATAGCCTTATGGAAAATGCTTTGGAAGACCTGGACTTTATGCAGCAATTACTTACCAATGATATTTTAAATATGGACGATGCTCAGCGAATGGAGGTGCTGGAGACCCAACGTATGCGTTCCCGGCAGGTCATTCGGGAGATCGATTTAAAAAAGCAACGCTATGAGACCCTGATCGAATTCCGGCGTATCAAAGACCTAATCAATCAGCGTCAAACCCAATACTAAGCAATGGATCTAGGACTGGAATATGTAGACGCGGTATTTACCACGATAAAGGAAACCGATTTCTCCCAGTATACCATAGCGGGAATGAAAGGGCTGGCGATACTCTTGTTTTTAGTTAATATCATCAAGAAATACCACGAGGGGGCAGTTACAAGGGATGGCTATACCTGGGGACTAAGTCCCGGGGAGCTTATAAAAAACTTTATGGTAGTTCTTTTGGTTATATTTTCCAGCCAGATCTTGACGGTTTTTGATGGCATCCTGGTAGGCATCGAATCTAATTTCCGCGATACGGCACCCGCATTGGTACCCCTGCAATTGCAGGATATAGAGATCGATAGAGACGTTGGCTTTTTGGAAGCTGGGAGTAAAGCTTTAGGCTTGCTCTTTGAATACCTGGTGACCCCGTTTTATGCGTTAAAAATGATTGCTTTTATCCTGGGTTTATTTCTCTGGATCATGGATTTGTTCATCTATCCCTTATTTCTGGCGGAGCGATTTTTTATCCTGGGTTTGCTACAGGTATTTTTCCCGCTGGTCATAAGTTTATCGGTATTTGAAAAATTCCGGGATATGGGCTATCGCTTTTTTAAGCTCTATGCAGCGGTATATATGATCGTACCTGCATTTTTCCTGGTTAATATATTCATCAACCAACTCTACAGTGCCATTAATACCGAGTTTTGGCCCAGCCTTATCGGAAGTGCGGGCGAGGATAGTATCCTGGCACCGGTCATTCAACTGGGATCGGTAGCCTTTATTGTCCTTTTAAAATTCAAATTATACCACCGGGCAATTAGTTTCACCTTCCGGTTATTCGCTACTTAAAATCTATCATTTATGAAAACACCATATACCCATATTTACAAAGTACTCCGTTTAAACCGCTTCATAGTTTTAAGCGTACTTTTAATTGCTTTTGCCAGTAGCTTGATTTCCCTATACCAGGTAAGAAAGGTACAGCAGGATTTTCTTAACAAAGCTTTTGCCATAGGGCAAGAAGGAACGGTGCTTCCCTTAGAACTGGTAAATCAACAAGACCAGTTAGAAGTAGAGGCCAGGTCGCATTTAGATCGTTTTCACCGTTACTTTTATGATCTTAATACGAGCAATTATAAAGATAATTTAGAAAAGGCTTTATGGCTAGGCAATAGTTCCGTCGACCAGGTTTACCGACAGAAAAAAGCTGACGGGGTATATAACCGGCTCTTGCAGTACTCCCTGGTTCAGAAAGTAACCCAAATAGAATCTTCAATCGATCTATCCCAATCGCCTTATTCTTTTGAAGTGACAACGGGGTTTGAGATCAATAGGGGAAGTACCACTGAGCGCTACCAGCTTATCACCAGTGGAGAATTGTTAAGGGTTGACCGCAATTTTCCTCATAATCCGCACGGGTTATTGATCACCAATTTTTTTGAAAACCAATTAATAAAGCAAAACGATGAACATAAATAAGAAAAAGGCAGGTTTTATAGGCGTTGTAGCGCTACTACTTAGCTTTATCATAGGCTACGGACTATGGGGATTGGATAAGGGAGTAGAAGAAGAAGAAAAAATGATCAACCCGGCCGTGCCTTCTCTTTCTGAGGAATCCGAGGAATATCAGAGTAGAATGGAAGCTGTAGATGGGTTACGGGAAGAGCGTCAAAGTATTCCGCCAAGTCTATATCCGAACAAAAGCTTTGAAGAAACGGGGGAATATGACCCTTATTTGGAGGAAAAAGAGAAGAAAGCCCTTATGGACAGTATTCTTAAGCAAGGGCCTGACGTGGAAGAATACGGATTTGAAAAACCGGATACCATCCGTATTGCCCAAAACAATATCAAGTTTGATACGCTTAAGAGCTTACCAGAACCTCCGGATATAAACCCGGGCCAGGGACATTTGGATTTCTTTTTTGTATCAAAGGAACCAGTTAAGCAAATAGCGAGTGAAAACCAGGATGGTTTCTTAGCCAGTGTCAATGGTGACCAGGTAGTACGTAAAGATGAGCGATTGGAGCTTCGGGTAGAGAAACAAGTGATCATTGCCGGAGATACTCTTCCCAGAAACACCATTCTTTATGCCGGCTGTAGTTTTAGGGCTAACCGGTTACTTTTAGAAATTACAGGGAATGCGATCCCGGGAGAGAAGCTCGTTGCTTATGATCTCTCCGATGGCCTGGAGGGTATTTATATTGAAAACTCATTCCGGAGCCAGGTAACAACGGAGGTACTTGATGATGTCATTCAGGATATTAATATTTCAGGAGTTCCCCAGGTAAGGGGATTAAAAGGCATTTTCCAACGGAACAACAGGAACGTGAAAGTCAAAGTTTTAAACCAACATCAATTAATTTTAAAAACAGCATCATGAAATCTCTTTTTCAAATTTACTTATTTTTAATATTACCCGGGATACTTACAGCGCAGGCAGAAACCATTTATTGCAATGAATTTCAAAACGTGGTAGTAATGAGTCCCAGTCCTATTTCACAGGCGGTTACTGGTTCAGAGCATTTTGTGTTTACGTATGATAAAACGAGGTCTGACAGCATAGGGCTCTTACAGGGAAAGCCCGGGCATCCGAGCAATTTGGTGGTAAGGACTATGGACGGGGCGGTATATACCTACACATTAAAATATCGGGATAGTCTTTTGGATTATACCTATCAAATAAATAGGGCTAATAAAATCTCGTTAATCGATTCAGTAACATCTAATAAAAAGCCTACTTTAAAAAAGAAGGAAATCTTTAATGAGAGAAAGCAGAAATATTATCAAAAACTATCAACCTACTTTGCCACAAAGGCTAAAAAGCGGTTGGCAGTTAAAAGAAAAGATGAGATGCGTATTGAAGTGTTGGGGTTACAGCACCACCGGGACGAAGTTTATGTGACTTTTAGCATCAAAAACAGGTCAACGATAAATTATGAAATTGGTAGTTTGGCGCTATTTAAAGTCCAGGGTAAGAAATCCCGTAGAAGTTCTTTTCAGAAAATCCGGTTAGAACCCCTTTACACAAAGAAACAACCTGAGATAATATTGAAAGAAGAGCTGCGACAATTTACAGTAGTCTATCCAAAGTTCAGTTTAGGGGAGCATCAAAAACTGAGACTGGAATTAAATGAAGATCAGGGTTCCCGGTTTATTGGTCTGAATTTTTAAGGCAGTCGCATATACCTTACCTTTCAGGGTTTATTGACCTAAACTATTCCTTTCTTTTTTTCTTTAAATGAAATCAATTAGTTTAACTGCAGTTTCTGTGAAAGAATATCGAGGAAAAATAAATTATGAATTAAAACACCTAACAAATGTCTTATATGTTCCTTCATTATTTAGCAAGCTATATATACTGGATTTTCATCAAATTCTGTCGGACTAAAATCGAAGATGAACAGGAGCGTCAACATATTGAAAGAAATATTTTAACGCTTATATTAAGTATTTTTGTTTTAGGATTTATAATAACTAAGCTTTTTTAAGTTGAACTGAGTCTAGCCGTTTCAAATTAAAATTTAATTCTAAATAGTATGTTTCACAGCCTTATTTCTGATATAGGTGCATTTATATTCTGGATCTGCATAAAATTTGGAAGAACAGATTATGAAGAGGAAGCTAAAGAAAAAAATTATGGGAGAAATTTTCTTGTATTTATAATAGCCTCTTTTTTAATGGCATTCGTTGTAATAAAAATTTTATGATATTCTAAGGTCGAAAGGTTTTTGAGAGCATTGAAAAATACATCCTTGATGGAAATTGAATTCAAAAGAGCGTATAATTATATCATTTTATTATTCCTTATAATGGGCTTTAAAAATGAGAAAGGTGGTTTGAAATTATATGAGCAGGAAATATCTAGATCATTCGAAGGGGTTGTAGTGGATAAAGTGGCTACGAGACCTAATATGAATGAAACGCATATTAAAATTAGGACCCAAAACAATGAGGTCTTTCTTGTGAGTGTGTTTTTATCTACAATAGAAAAGCTAAAAATTTCTGACAGCGTATACAAACTCAAGGACGAAAATTTTATTTATTTGACCAGGAATAATAAAAAATTGAAATACCGATTTATAAATAAAACTACAGAAGAGAAATTAAAAGAAAAATATCCCAATTTAAAATTAAATTGAGGTTTGAATGACAATTATTGTTCCGAACTATTCCTAGTATAAAAACTAAATTTTTAAGTTAAGAAATATCATTAAATAACTTGGATCGAGAAAAAATGGGGGGTGTTTATTTCGATTGAAGCAACATCTTTTTTTAGACGCTCAAATTGAACAAATTAAAACTTTTGAAAATTTGCTTTTTGTCTTATGAAACTATTTACTAATTCTTAGAATTTTGAATGAAGAGATTTTTAAATCATACAGGTGCGATAATTGGGATTATAGCATTTTATTTCTTGATGGAGTATTTTATTTTTCAGCCTTCCATAATAAATTCTAAAGTAGAAAAAATTGAAGACAGTTTTAAAGGCGAAATAATAGAAATTTATGCCGTTAGAAATACACCTCCAACGCATATTAAATTAAAATCCAGTGATAAGATCATAAAGATCTCCCCTTCAAAACAGTTCATTGAAAATGCCGAAGTAGGAGATAGTGTTATAAAGAAGGGTGACGAAACAAGTATTTATTTAAAGAAAGACAATCAAATTGAAGAATTTACTTTCATAGAACTAAGTCCTGACAATTTTGATCACAGAGATTTTCCTAAGCATCTGAAGAAAAAATTATATAATGAATTTGAATAGAATATTTGTGATAAGCATACCAGGTATCAATTTTTTTCAGACTTCAAAATGTCTTTAATTAATGGGCTAAAAACCTGCCTGCAATAGGAATTTCATTAATAATTTGAGTATCTCAGAAACTCATTATTATGTATATGACTAATCACGTTTATTTTTTAGAAATTTTTGAATTCCTACAATGAATAATATTAGAATGATAAAATAAATGAAGTACGACCGTGGTTTACCTTCTCCTCCCACCGTAGTAAACATTCTCTCCCATCTGATTTTATCCAATCCACTAGCCATATTATCAAGACTTAACCAAATAAAGACAGGTTTCCCAACCACGTGGTCGAATGGTACAAAACCCCATTTTCGAGCATCTAGAGAGTTCTGACGATTATCACCCATCATCCAGTAATAATCCTGTTTAAATGTGTAATTATCGGTTTGACTACCGTTTATAAATATCTTATTATCCTTGATTTCTAATTGGTTATTTTCATATTCTCCGATAATTCGTTTGTAAAAAGGTAAAGTATTGCGGTTTAGGTTTACGGTCTCACCTTCTTTAGGGATATAAATAGGTCCGTAATTATCCAAATTCCACGTTAAGGAGTCTATATATGGAAAAACGTTTTGAGCTTCCTCTGGATTACTCAAGGATTTTTTAACCTCTTTAACTACGGGATGTTTTCTAATTAAATCTGCTTCAGAATCGGTAAGGGTTAATAAATACCCTCCTTTTTGATGCATTGCAAAATTTCCATTTGGATATTTCAGCCCATCACGAGCACCATATCTTTTGGTCAGTAATCTTTGATCTATGGCCTGACCTTGAGTATTTACAAAAAAGTTATATTGAGGTTTTGCCCGATCCGGTAAAACTGTTCGGTCTCCATTGATAAAAATATATCCTTCCTTTATTTCTAAAGAATCTCCGGGTACACCCACGGCTCTTTTTACTAAATTGGTTTTTTTATCGACAGGCTTATAGTAGTTACGATCTGGGGAAAAATCATTCATATCTAAAAGAGTATCTGCCGGCTGGTTGAAAACCACCAGATCATTTCTTTCGATTTGTTCTAGACCGGGAAATCTTAGGTAAGGGAATTGAAATATATTGATCCATGATGAATTCTTTTCCTCCTTCTCATCATTAAATAGATATGATTTACCTAAACCTGGAATAGTATCATGAACCATTGGTGCAGCAATCGTAGTCATAGGTATTCTTGCTCCGTAATTGATCTTACTTACTAATAAGAAATCACCTACTAATAGAGTTTTTTCTAAAGATGAGGATGGTATAGTATAAGGCTGTATAAAATAAGTGTGCACAATTGTGGCGGCAATAATTGCAAACAAAATAGAACTCACCCACTCGCCAACAGAGGTTCTTGGTTTAAGACTTCTGTCTTTTACAAAGGAAACATCCAGGAAATAATTGAGATAATAAATATAAAACCCAAAGGTTAAGATAGCCAACCATGTATCCAATATTGAATGTTTTCCAAAACTCCTAACCGTCTCCACCCAAATGACCGGGAACATAATAAGGTTTACAACCGGTATAAATAATAATAATGTCCACCACCATGGCCGGTTGATAATTTTCATTAAAACCACCGCATTATAAATAGGAACTATGGCTTCCCAGGGGTTTCTACCAGCTTTTTGATATAATTTATAAGTACCTAAGAAATGAATAAATTGAATTACTACAAATAGTAGAAACCATTGAAAAAATGTCATGGGGTAATTAATTTTACGGATAAGTATGAAAAAAGGACAATTTGTTACAAATTCTATTGCTTTACTGGTCTTTACAGACTTCTGACCAGTGCTATAATAAGCCTCAAAAATTTACCAGTCGTTGTTAAATGAACTGATAAGCTAAAATGTTTCAAATCGCGAGTTATTTAATCTTTAAAGAATTTAAGAGCATTTCAACTTCGGTATAGATATTTAGAAAGCTTGTATTGATTTCTTCAGGAGTGTAGTGCTGGAATTTTTTAGGTAGGTCTTTTTCCAGTTTTTGATACTTAAATTGCACCTTTTTCTCCTTACCATCCGCATAAGCTACAAATTCACCGGGTTTCAGTCTAAAAAAAAGATCTGCCCGTAATTTGGATACTTCTCTTTTGGTTCTTGTTATCCGGGTATCAAAATTAAGTCCTTCTCCTTTGCTGATACTCAGGACATCTCTTTTTACAAGTTCAAAAAACTTCTCATAATAGGCTGCTGTAACCGGGTCGTTGGTTTTACCAAAAAACTGGTAAGATAGGTTGGCCAGGATCGCCTTACTGGCTTTCTCTCCATAGAGTAAATCATTTTGCACCTTGTCCTGCAAGATATAGAGGGTGGCGATATCATAACTTCTAAGAGTGGCCGGAACACGATGCATATGTAATAGCCGAATGGTAGGCGCTTCTTCCATAAGCACAAAAGCACTTTCACGCTCTCTGACACTCATTTGTTTAATAACGGTGTGCAATATCATCGCAATGACCGGAGAATAAGCAGACTCGTTCTTTGGATTATTGACGATGGTTACTACTGATGGGTTTTGGGGATTATTGAGATCCAGTGACACCTCATGCGCAGAAAGACAGAAGAAAATTTTACGGGTAGTGATCTTTTTAAAAGCATTGGCGAGAGTTCCCCGAACCGCAGCTGTTTGTCTCTCTGAATCGATCCCGCTTATAAAGGCATCGGCCATCGCTCTAGAAGTAACATCAGAACTTAGAAACTCAATGAGTTGATCAGAAGTCATCCGCTGGTATAGAGCGATAAGATGAGGAAGCGTGCAGAATTTAGGATGGTAGGTTTTCAACTTCCAGATCAATCCGCATAGAATTCCTTCCACGGCATCATTAAAGAACCGGTTGGTACCACTGGCAAACTGTTCTTTTTGCTCAAGCAGGTTTTCCATTAATACGCGTGCAATTTCATTGACGCTTTCTTCATCAGGAAGGTAGTGCGGTGCAATGGGATTTACTTTATGGTAGACAGGGTCAAAAGAAATGATCTTAAAAGGGATAGGAGAATCTTTAAATAAGGGGTAGGCAAGTTCGGTGAGTTCAAAATTTTTATAATCATGGATGATACCACAGAATTGATGTTTGGACAAGTGCTTTAGGAAATTATAGACAACGCTTTCTGTTTTTCCGCTTCCGGCAGCGCCGGTAATGGAAACGCCTCTTCTTAGGTTCTGGATGGAAAGACTCCCTGATTCCAGGGTAAATTTAACCCTGTATTTTGAGTTCAGTCCTGCGGCCATGGCTTTTAATTGGCAGATGTAGTGCCACAACAAAATGAGTAATAGGGGCAAAGCCACGTAAAGTAAAATGATTTTTTCGTTACTGGGAAATTGAAGATAAAGGGCATACCAACAAATAGCAATGATACTTAAGCCTTGTAATAGTCCATGGCGTTTAAGATTTATAAGAATGCTAATAAAGCTGGCAAACAGAAGATAAGCAAAAATATAGTAGAGTATCATCATTCATAGATTAATAGCCGATTGAGCTTGATTTTAAGCCCAACTCGATGGCTTTTTGAAATTGTTTTACAGCAAACCTAATCCGGGCATCTGGAATATTGGATACCCCGATTCCCGCAGTATTAAGTAGCCCCATCGCCATTTTTCGTTCGCTGGTAGGAAGTTTAAGTAAGAGCGAATAGTATTTTTTAGGGGATTGTATATAAGTTTTCCTGGAATTGTATTGCTCCACAAAGTTTCGTTTATAATTAAACTGCTTGTCAAAGGTCTTTTCGGCTTTGCTAAAAAAGGTATCCCTGTCAAACCCGCGCTTGATAGTTTTACCGTGCAGGCTTACTTCTGAAGCTTTGTATTTACTACCGGGAGAAAGGCTCACGGAGTTCGTCCTATCTTTCCTGCTAACGATAAGGTGCAAATGCGTTTGATTACCGGGTTTGGAGATGCCTTCATCAATTAATTTTTCACCGATTTTATGAGGAGCTTCTTTTTGAAGGTATTGGATTTCCTTCCTGATATTTTCAGGTGAACCTTTAATTTCTCCACGCTCTATTTTACGCAAGTCATTATTGAGTTTAGCTATTTGTTTATTATAGGAAGCATTTTCCAGCACTTCTTTGTCACGGGGGCCGAAGGTTCTGGAGAATTCCATTTTTGCATAATATTTAATATCCGAAACCTGTACGGGTCTGCCATTAATTTCGCGATTAAAGGAGCTGGCATAATCTTTCATCACCTCCCGGGTATAAGCTTTTAGTTTCTCCGGATCATTTTGGATATGTTGAAGCTCTCGCTGGGAGGGATTGATAGTCAGGGAATAATACCGAGGTTCAGTTGTTTTGAGTTTAGCGGTATTGCCATCAATTTCTTTAATCACTTCTTCCCGGGTAATATTTTCATTGGACTGGTCAAAGAAATACTCCTGGGCTTCAGGAGATCGATCGGTATTTTCTTTTTCCAGGTAATCTACAAAGTCTGAAACGCTCGAGGAAAAAGCAGGTCCAAGTTTCTGTGGGCTAATGGTGATGTACATGATATTTCTGTTTTAGTGATTCAATTTCAGAGAGCGGCAACTCGATTTTCAGGTAAGGTTTTCCGAAGGCTGGTTTCACCTGTTCAATTTGGTCCAGAAGGAATTTTAAGTCTCTTTCTTCCTGTCGAATTTCGGGTACATCTAATATTATTGGTGTGTGGGCTAGGGTATTTTGTAAGGCCTTTTCAAAGGAAGGAGGTAATTTCTTTTTGGCATTATCCGGTAGGTTTTCAAAAAGAGCCGCCAGCATTGCCTGGGTAGGTTTGGTCTGGGTAGTTTCAATATCCCTGACGATAGCTATAGAAGAGTCAATTCGTTTTTTAAGTACGTGTTCCAAAGATTTCATATTAGGGCCCAGATCCTGGAAAGGGGAGAGCTTATTCCTCTCGAAAAAATTAAGCATAAGATCAAGACTTGCTGATTGCGACCTGGAAATGCTTTTACAAAACTTCCGAAATTTCCGGGCGACTGAAGCTTTAATTTTCAGTCCTTCAAATGCTTCTTTTTGATAGTTTTTATCCATTTTTTCATAAAAAATTTAGCGTCTTTACTGGCTTCCCAGTCTTTTTTCATAAAAAAGTAAGACAGTAGTTCAGCCTTATCATATAAATTGATATTGGTTGATGGCCTTTAGCCTCAAATCCCACGCAAAAAAGGACTTAACATCGCTCTGCGTGTTACCCTCTTGCTGTCCCGTCCCGCCGTGCGGGACAATTTTTTCATTAGTTTTCCTGGTTTTAATTATACCGGCTAAAAGCTGAAATAATTAAAAAGAAAATTTTTTCAAATGCTATAAATTCGGTTTATAAAGAGATCAGTGAAAGTCAAAAAATTGAATCCTAAGAATTATAAACCTTAAAATATCAGCCTTATAAAGGTAAAATTCTAAGAACATTTAATAGGCTTGAAGGAGTGTAAAATAATAGTGTAATAGCCTTTAAAATCAATATGTAGCAAGGGATATTACTTTGGAAAGATTGGATGATTTCTTAAAAATATATCCTTTCATTTGATATCAAATCATTGCTGGAAAATCAGTTAGGAAATCTAAAATCAACTCCAAAAATGTTAAATTTTTATGGTCTAGGATTTTTAGAGTTTTTTTAATTGAACTTTTTATGATCGGGAAGAAAATGTAGAAGCCGGATAAAGTAGGGAAAAATTGATTTTTTTTAAATTATAATTAGCACGGGAAGTTTTAGAAGGCTCAGATATTTCATAAAAAAGCCCTTTTAAAAATTAAAAGGGCTTATTAGCAGGCTAAATTTAAATGGTATTATAAGATACCTTCATCGGCAAAACTAAAGAAATTTCCTTCTGGATTTATAATAAGGTGGTCCAAAACTTTAATATCAAAAAATGCGGCTGCTTCTTTGATTTTACGGGTGAGCGATTTATCTGGATGGCTTGGGCTGAGGGTTCCGGATGGGTGGTTATGAGCCAGGATTACGGCGGTAGTTAGGCTTTTTAAAACAACTGCAAAAAGTATACGTATATCTACTAAAGTTCCTGTAATACCACCGGTTGAGAGTGTATAAATACCTTTTACCCGGTTATTGTTATTCAAAAGCATTAGTTTAAAGCTTTCGTGGAGTTCAATATTGTCTTTATTCCAATTTTCATAAAAGACAGTCGCGGCTGTAACGGAGGAATTTATTTTAGGTAGTTCACTTACTTTGATATTCCCTGTATAGCTTACATTAATTTCATTAACTTTGATATTCATTATAATCAGTTTAAAGTTTTTAAGAGAAGAGGGCCTATTTTCGACGATGAAGCCCTCTTCTTTTTTAATTATGCTTCATTTGATTTACTGCCTAAAAGCAGAACTTCCTGAATAATCACTTCGGTTACGAATTGTTTTTTACCATCTTTATCCTCATAGGATCTTGAGGTTAGTTTTCCAGAGATAGCGATCTCTTTACCTTTATCTACATACTTTTCGATAATGTCGGCTTGTTTTCCCCAGGCTACAAGGTTGTGCCAGTAGGTTTGTTGTGTTTTCTCGTCTTCCACGTAGTAGAATTCATTGGTAGCCAATGAAAAACGGGTTACTTTTTTTCCACTTTCAAAAGTGGTTGTTTCGGGAGTGTTTCCCACATTTCCGATTAACTGAACATTGTTTTTTAAAGTACTCATAATTGAAAAGATTTATAGCCTTATCAAGGCGTGGTTAAAATAAATCCCTGAACCCTTCAGAGATTTTTTAAAAAAATCATTTACTTTTTTTATCCGGAGCGTTTTCCTTTTTTGATTTTCCTTTTTTACTGCGGATGATATGTACGTTGACTTTTTCATTTTCTATTAATTTTCATTTACTTCTTTTAGAGCCGTTTGCTGTTTCCTTTTTTGATGCTTATACATTTTCAAGATTTAGAATTAGGGAAGACTTATAAAAAGGAGGGCGGAGCCTGACTGGCTTATGCAGTCTGCACTAACTTCTAAATATTGGTATTTTGCATCTCGAAAAAGGTAAAGGACAGTACACGGCGGGAAGGGAATGAATGGGAAAAGAATTATTACAATATCATTTAAGCAACAGGAAAAAACTACTTCCTATTGAAAATAATATTTGCCTAAACTTATTTAATATCGGTTTTGCGAATAAAGAGTTGTATTATTTGAGCTTCAACTGAATATTTATGGGGTATAACAGAATCATACATCGCAAATGAAAACTTAAAAAAGAAGGAATAATTTTCGAATGTAAAATAATTTACGAGCTGAAGTTCTATGAAGGAACTATAAAATATTTTTAAAGCTTCAAGAAGGATAAACAAAATGCAGGTAGGAAACTGCATTTATATTTGTATGAGAGAGAATTGGATAATGCTACTTTTAAACAAGGGAGTGTTGATGTAGTGAGAATATATTTGGTGTCCACACAAAATGTTGAATTAAAGTATTTTTCCCATGCATACAGAAATAAGTCCACCTTTATACGAATTTTAGCAACAAAGTGTAAAACAAATATTATCTACTATTTTAAACTAAAATTTAAAAAATTCAAACTTTATTTTGTGAGTAATGGCAAACTTACAAACTCTTGAATTTTCATAATAAATTACAAAATATAATTAAAATTAGTATACGAGATTGTCTTTGGTTTTACGCCTGCAAACCGTTAAAATTTCTTAAATTCGCAGCCGTAAAAAGAGTTACTTCATGCAGGATAAAATAGCCTCTGTCATATTTTCTACACGTATTATGGCAGTCTTATTTGTGGTCTTTTCAATGGCCATGGCGTTCGGAACATTTATTGAAAGTTGGTATAGCATCGAAACCGCTAGAGTGTTAATTTATAACACCTGGTGGTTTGAGGGTATCATGGTGTTTTTTGTTATTAATTTCGCCGGAAATATTAAACGTTATAAGCTTCATAAGCGCGAAAAATGGTCTTCACTATTAATCCATTTATCTTTTGTACTTATTCTGGTAGGCGCATTTATAACTCGTTATATTAGTTATGAGGGTGTAATGCCAATTACGGAAGGTGAAACTACCAATGTGATGCTTTCAGAAAAAACCTATTTCACCACTTTTATAGATGGAGAAATTGAAGGTGAGCCTCGTCGGAGAGTTTTAGAAGAACCGGTACTTTTTGCTCCGGAAACAGAAAATAATTACGTACTCAACACCGATTATAACGGGCAACCGGTAACTATTGAAGCTACTAATTTTATATATGGAGCAAAGGAGGAGTTAGTACCAGCCGAAGATGGTGTAAATCATCTTAAAATTGTTGAGGCTGGAGGCGGAGAACGTCACGATCATTATCTAAAACAGGGTGAAGTTCAGAATATTCATAATGTTTTATTTGCCTTGAATGAACCTACCGATGGGGCTATTAATATAACTTTTGATAAAGAAAGCGGGGAATACACTATAAACTCGCCATTTGAAGGAGATTATATGCGCATGGCAGATCAGGAAAAAGGAAATTTGGTAAAAGATTCTACACAAAACCTGATGCTGCGTTCCCTCTATAATATCGGAGCTATGCAATTTGTAATTCCTGAGCCGGTGGTGAAGGGAAAATATGATATTATAAAAACCCCGGAAAAAGCTGATGGGCAAAGTGACGCCTTGAGTGTAAGAGTTACTTCTGAAGGAGAATCAGAAACCGTTACCTTAATGGGAGGGAAGGGAATTCCCAGCGAACCTCAAAAATTAGAACTCGCAGGGCTCGAATTTTATTTGAATTACGGTAGTAAGGAGATAGAATTACCTTTTGCTTTAAAGCTCAATGATTTTATAGCTGATAAATATCCCGGTACTGAGAGTAGTTACTCTGCCTTTAAGAGTAAAGTTGAAATTGTAGAAGAAGGAAAAGAAAATGTGCCTTATGAAATTTATATGAACCACGTACTGGATCACAAAGGTTTCAGGTTTTTCCAGGCCAGTTTTATGCCTGATGAAAGCGGGACAGTATTGTCGGTTAATCACGATTTCTGGGGAACCTGGATTACCTACATTGGTTATTTTCTATTGTATTTAGGTTTGATGCTTATTTTATTCGATAAAGGATCACGATTTGGAAATCTTAAGGAAATGCTTGAGAAAGTGAAGGAAAAAAAGAAAAAACTAAGTACAGTTCTTATTTTCTTTATGGCCACGGGTTCGATGTTTGCTCAAATTCCGGGAGACGAGCACGAGCATGCCGAATCAGCTAAAAGAGAAGTAGATTCTATTATTAAAAGTAATGCGATAAGCGAAGAGCACGCGGCAGAATTTGGACGTCTGGTAATTCAGGATGCAGGCGGTAGAATGAAACCGGCTAATACCTATTCTTCAGAATTGCTTCGGAAAATAAGTAAATCTGATTCCTACGAAGGTTTGAGTTCAGACCAGGTTTTGGTGTCACTAACCCAAAATCCGATGATTTGGTACAACGTACCTATTATTTATGTGGAAAAGCATAACGATAGTATACATAATCTTCTTGATGTACAAGAAGGAAAAAAATACCTAACCTTAAGTAGTTTCTTCGACGAAACGGGGAATTATAAGCTTTCTTCAGTACTGGATAAAGCCTACAAAGCTGCTGTTCCCAATAAATTTCAGAAAGATTTTATCAATACCGATAAAAAGGTGAATCTATTATATCGTGCGCTTCAGGGTAAGATTTTAAGAATTTTCCCAATTCCTGATCACGAAAATAATAAATGGATTTCCTATCCTGAATTAGAAGATGAAGGAGTGGTATTTAAAGGAATGGATTCGGTATATACCAAACAAATCCTCCCGCTTTATATGACATCCCTTTCTGATGCGGTCGAAACCGGAGATTATTCTAAAGCAAATCAGTATTTAGAAAGTATAAAAGGTTTTCAGAAAAAATTTGGGTCCGAAGTATTGCCTTCAGAAGATAAAGTTAATGCAGAAATCGCTTATAACAAATATGATATTTTTAGGAATATCTTCTGGATGTACATGCTTGCCGGCCTTCTTATGTTGGTTTTTGTCATTTTCCAAATATTCTATAATAATAAGATTGTCCTTTACCTTATAAACTCAAGTATAGCAATTATTGCGATACTATTTGCTTTACATACTGCCGGGCTTATTGCCCGCTGGTATATTTCGGGTCATGCTCCCTGGAGTGACGCTTATGAATCGATGATATATGTGGCGTGGGCAACGATGTTTTTTGGGCTAGCTTTCGGCAGGAAGAGTAATCTAACTATTTCTTCAACCGCCTTTGTGACTTCCATGATTTTAATGGTTGCACATTGGAACTGGATGGACCCTGCAATCGCTAATCTATCACCAGTGCTAGATTCCTATTGGGTAGTTATCCACGTTCCGGTAATTGTAGGTAGTTACGGCCCGTTTACTTTAGCAATGATTCTCGGGGTGGTTGCTTTACTGCTAATGATTATGACCACCGAGAAGAATAAAAAGAAAATGGACCTTAATATAAAGGAAATCACCATTATTACCGAAATGGCGATTACCGTGGGATTGGTCATGTTAACTATAGGTAACTTTCTTGGTGGCCAATGGGCTAATGAGAGTTGGGGACGTTACTGGGGTTGGGATCCTAAAGAAACATGGGCATTGATCAGTATTATGGTATACGCATTTATTATACATATGCGTTTGGTTCCCGGGCTTAGAAGTAGATGGTTTTTTAACCTAATGGCGGTAATAGGTTATGCCAGTATTATGATGACGTATTTTGGAGTTAACTTCTATTTGGCCGGTTTACACTCTTACGCAAGCGGAGATAAAGTGATTACCCCAACATTTGTTTATTACTGTATTGCTGGTGTTACCATTTTGGGAGCACTTTCTTATTGGCGTTTTCAGAAATTCTATTCAAAAAATAACAAAAAAAGTATTCGTAAATAAAAATTGACAACATTCTTATACCAAATGAAGCTTTTAAAAGATTAAATAATAAAGTTTAAGCTAAAGCTGTATTTGAATCTTAATTCTCTTTGAAGCGATTAAAGAACAAACAAGTTTGCTAGAGCTTGCTAAAATACTTCGCCATTTTATAATAAAATTGGCCTAGAACGGATGGAAACGATTTTTTAAACAAAGTCTTGGTCAAATGATTGCTATCAAAGGAAGAGATAAGCAGTAAAATCCAATTCAACGGTTCTTCTTTTTAAAAAATGCAAAATTCTTAATATTCATTGATTTGAAATCAATTACGAGTTTAAATGCGTGTTTTAATATGTTTAAGAATAATGAAGGATTGAGATGTTTAATTTTTGAAAGACTCCTGCAATGGTGTAGAACGTAGATCTGATATGTGAAACTTGATCTTGAGTATGCATCTTAATAAAAAATTCAAACCAATGTAAATGAACCAAAAAACTAAATTCAGCTTTCTCTCGATATTTGTTTGTGTAGTATTAACAGGATCAGCAATTGGATTTTTGTTTATAACCATAGATTCAAAAGAAGCTGGTATCGTTCTTCCAATACTTTTCTTATTATTTGTAACTTATTTCTGGCTCACAGAATTCAGGACAAGGGCGCATAAAATTGCAGTTTTTAAAGAAAAAATATCAAAAAAAGAATATTTTGGCTTAGGAAAAAGAAAGGAATACAGTTATAAAGAATTTGATGGTTATATAATAATCCAGCAACCTAATAAGGGAAGCACCTCAGAGTATATATTCTTAATAAAAGGCGATAGAAGAATAATCTGTTTATCAGAGTTCTATCACGTTAATTATGATAGAGTTAAATTAGAGATAGATAGTAAATTAAAATCCCTGGGACAAACGGAATATAATTTTAAAAGTGAATATCGAGAAATGTTCAGGTGAATCAGAACCTTCCTAATTAAGCTTTTGTAAATAATTACTTCTCGATAGTTTTATGAAATATATGTATTTCGTCATTATCTAATGAGCTTAAATGAAATGTGAAATTTCCCTTGGGTAAATAAAACATCCAATTATTGCCAGAATCTGTTCTCAAAGTTGCTTGAATGGGAACACTCTGAGTTTTGTAAATATCATACTCAGATTTTTTATAAATCTTTATCAGGATCTTTTCAGTTTCTAATGCGGCAAAGCGCTGAGGATTAATGGTAACTTTTCGCAAGTTTTCCTTTCCGAGACTGTTTAAAGTACTTACTTCTAAATTATTGATTATAAAGTAATCTACGGCTTTATCTAATTTTTTATAGCTATTGACTTGGCTACTGGGGACTAGAGTTAATTCACTCTGGGTATTACCAATAATATCTGCCTGGTTAATAGTGAGCGGATCTATTCCGGTTAGTTCTTTAAAGTAGGCTGCCATTCTCTTACCGGATTTTATTTCTTCTTCGATGATATGATCCAGACCGGCATAAACAAAAACCTTATGATCCGGATTTTGTTCAAGTACTTGGGCAATGTTCTGAGCCTGTCCAAGCTCTCTATTGATGTCCTGGTTTTGATTCTCATAACCTACCAATACAAACCCTAATTCTTTAGCCTTTCGGATAAACTGTCCAAAATTCGGCTCTCTTATATAATAACCAGAATTAAAGGTGGGATATCCCCTTTGATTTATTTTCCTATCCTGATTTTGATTTAGGGCTTCTAAAGCCAAATGGGTATAACCCACTTGTTTTAATTCTTCCAATAATTTTACAGCCAATACCCTGTGTTTAGGATACCAGTGGTTCTCATTGAGCATTACAACCCTGGTATTACTGGCCATTTGGGATATAGTATCAATAGCCTCTTTATTTATTTTAATCCCGGGATTTTGTAAGAGCGTATCAAGAATTGGTTTCAATTGTTTTTTTCTCTTGGATTCAAACTGTTCAATATATTCCTGATTATCGGAAAAAAGGGAATTTATAGTAGCTAAATATTGGAATTGCATCCACTCATTAGCATCAGTTTTCTCAACAGGGGCCATAATTATTTCTTCTTTAGCTTTGAGGTAATTGGGAGAATCCTTTACGGCATTGAATATCTTAGCATAAGTAAGTTTTTCTTTTACATCAGAATCTGTTGTTAGGGAATTTATGATAGATTCACCATCGGTGATAAGGGAACCTAGATTATTATTTAATTTTTCTGCCTCCATATATAAATAGGCAATTTTATCAGGGGTAACCTTTTTGAATAGCACTGTATTTGAAGCAGTATCTTTAGCTATTAATTTTCCTTTAGTATCAGGGTTATTACCATGGTTCTCCTTAAGAAACAAGTAGACCTTATATTCCGGGTTTACATTGGTAGCGCCATAGGATACAAGGTTTCTTACTTTAAAACCTTCAAAATGATCAATTTTTCTCTTAATATCTTTTGACCTTAATTCTTTTAAAGATTTCATTTTAACATCTCCAAAGTACTGGACTTGTAGACTAAGTGGTTCATTATATAACCTACTTTGATTGTAATAGTTGTATTTGCTTAACGGGTGATAGGATTGACAGGAAACAACAAACAAAATCACGCCTAATAGGATGAATAATTTTCTCATTAAAGTCATATAAAAATAAATCTTATACGTCCAATATAAAACTAATTATTTAGTTTGAAATAATTTAAATTGGAAATTTTTATCTCGAGGAATTTGAAATTGAGAATCGGAGTGTAATATAAATACAATCAGAAATAAATCAGAATAGGGGATAGCCTAATTATTAAGCAAAATTGTTCTCCATCAGGATCAACTGAATTCCTTTAGGGAAAAAAGTAAATGCATTAGATTTTTAATTATTTAAAAAACCGTATTAACTTTAAACTTTATCTTTTTTCTATTAGTATGAATCAGGTTACCTTATTTATAATTGCCTCAATATCTTATTTATCTATAAATGGATATAGTATCAATTCAGAGACAACATCTCAATTTTATGATGTGAAGGAGAATAAATCACACTCCACAGTAACTTCTGAACAAAAACAAGTCCTCCAAGATACCCTTAACAAATTTGAGCAAACAATTTCAAAAGGTAAATTCCCTGATACGAAAGTTTGGGATTCTAAAGCTGAGAAAGCCTGGATTGATTACCGTCTTTTCGAAAGTGATTTAAGGACAGATTACGATCCTGATAAGTACTTGGATAAGACCAAGGCCTTTCTAAAAGATTCAACAAAAATTTTAATAGTCAAACTCAAAGGCCTGCAAACTTTGGATGAAAAAGGACTGCTTATAAAAGATATTATCCAAAACGAAAATTATTATTTAGCATTACTGGAGGAATTTGAAAAAAGTGAATTACCGCCAAGAAGTTACCTCTATTTTGAAAATAAGATTAGAAAAGTTTGTCTTGACCAGGCAAACGGTAAATTTCAAACCAGCCTAATCCTGAATTTTGTAGGACTTGTTGCCATTGGAGGCTTGACTTTTGGCTTTATCAAAAATAAAAAAGTAAAATCTTCTGTGAGCATTTTGAGTAAACAAGAAAAAAAGGTCAATGACCTTATCATTGAAGGTAAAACTAATAAAGAAATAGCTGGCGAACTTTTTATTAGCGTAAGCACCGTAAAAACACATACCACCAATATATACAATAAGTTAGGAGTTAAAAATCGAAAGGAGTTACAGGCTAATAATTAATTTCCTACTGGTACTAGTCCTTTTTTCAAACCCGTAATTCAGGTGATAAAGGATTTGAGATAGTTTCTTCGTTTCAAATTTATGAAATGAAAACTATCGTCTTACTTATCTGTTTGATAACTGGAATTTCCGGTTATAGTCAAAAGGAATTTACCGTATCTGGCACTATTTCTAATGAACAGCATAAGAAAATTTCCATGGGCCAGGCCTATCTCCTAAACCAGGAAGGACAGCTTATTGATTTTGGTATTTTAGAAAATGGCAATTTTACGATTAGGGCTGAGAGCGGTAAATACCAGTTAAAAATTGAAGTACTGAATTATGAAGTTCATCAGACTCCTATTGATTTAAATAAAAACATAAATTTAGATATTAAATTAACTGATCTCCCGCAGCAATTAGATCAAGTCGAAATTGTCTCGAAACGAAAAACAGTATCCTATAAAAATGGAAATATTAATATCAATGTCGAAAATTCCATTTTAGAAACACTTCCCCAAACCAAAGATCTACTCACTAGGCTTCCAAAAATACAAGTGAGTCCTGATGGAGAGAATCTAAGTATTATTGGGAAAGGAACTCCACTGATTTACTTGGGAAACCAACAAATACAATTTGAGGAACTCAATTCCATTCCCGTTACCAATATTAAGAATATTGAAATTATAAATAATCCTGGTGCTCAATTTGAGGCTGAGGGAAGTAGTGCCATTGTAGTACACCTAAAGGATAACCTGGAAGAAGGCGTCCATGTGAACATAGCTGAAACAGCATCTTTTAAAAGAAGATTTAATAATTATGCATCTACCGCTGTCAATTATAGAAAAAACAATATAGGGGTTACTGCTAATTTTGAATATAACCAGCTTCATCATTGGGAAAGTAATCAATCCGAATTCACACTTCTCAACGAGGATATTTATTCGAAGTATCTTGTGGTAACTTCAGCTCCACGACCGCAGATCATATCCGGGCTTCTGTTATCTTATAACTTCGACAAGGACACGGAACTTTCAACAAGTATCAATTACAGGACCCATTACGAAGATTTCCCGATAGAGACAGAAACATTGTTTCGAAAAGATTTTCAGAACGTAGATATTACCACGCTAACCCAGAATAAAACAAAAAAAAGCTATTTAAGCTCTCAGTTGAATTTTAATAAATCACTTTCAAAAGAACAAAACCTATTTTTAGGTGCTCAATACTCCTGGTATGGACAGGATTTAAAAACAGAAATTTATAACAGTATTAACCAACAGGGATATGAATTTTTAGATTTCAGGGATCAGGATTTTGGGATCCGAAGGGGTAGTATGCGCGTTGATTATGAAAATAAATTCAGCACATTAATAGACTTTTCATTAGGAGCCAATCTGAGCTTAGCCGGAGCTAACGCATACACATTCATTGATTCACAAACCAAAAACTACCGATATGAAGAATCCATTTATGCCACCTATGCTGATTTTTCGGGAAGTCTAAAAAGATTTGAGTATCAAATGGGTTTGAGAATGGAAAAAAGTCTGGTAAAAGGTGCTTATGCAAGTGAAGAGAATTTGCTAATAAACCGGGACAACATTAATTGGTTGCCCTCACTTCAAATTAATTATTCTACAAAAAATGATAGCCAATTATCTTTAAATTATAAGAGAAGTGTACAACGGCCTAATTATTCTAATGCCAGTTCTATTACTGCTTATTTAAATCCATTTCTGGAGTTCTCCGGAAATATTAATTTAAAACCAACTTATACCGACGAAATTTCCCTGAGTTATCATTGGGACAAATTCACTTTGGGCTTTAGTTATTATACCCAGAAAGACCCTGTGTATTATACCGCCTATTTTAATGAAAATATGGAACGCTTAATTATGGCACCTAATAATTTGGAAAGAGAAAATGGAATGTACCTGGAACTTACCGCACCTTTTACTTATAAATTTCTGACTTCTTATAATACGGCATTGTTAGCTTATACCAAGATACAAGATGCCGAAGGAATACAGTCATTTAACGCAAAGCCTTTTCTATATTACTATTCCAATAATGAATTCAATATATTACCCAAAACTAAATTTGCCATTAACTTTTGGGGGCAAACTACCCGGTTTGAAGGAATTTACAAAAGGAATGCCATGGTTGTGGTAGGTGCATCCATTTCAAGAACTTTTTTTGAAAAATGGCAGCTAAGTTTAAACCTGAATGACCTTTTTAAGCAATTGAATTACCGAGAACGCTATCAGATCAATAATATCCGAACTGACAGTATTTTCTTTGCAGACGGTCAGGAAATAGCCATCGGTATAAAGTATTCATTCGGAAAAGAATTAAAAGATCTAATCCAGCAGGAAATGGTAGATGAGGAATTGGATAGGGTCAATTGAAATTAGTGTTCTAAACTTTTTAGCTATCTTTAATTTCTGACCCATCCGAATGAAAGATTATTACTTACTATTTTCGCACGACTTTTTTTACTTAGATTCTTATCCGAAACTTATGATTATTCTAAATAGCTGATTAGTATGCAAAAAATTAAATATGTAGGGCTTTTGTGTTTACTTCTTTCCCCTATGCTTATTCATTCTCAAAGTACTTCAATTGAAAAAAATATCAATTCATTTTTTGACAGCCTAACCGAGGAAGATTTTTCCGGCTCCATCTTGGTTGCAAAAGATGATATTGTCTTACAACATCGCGCTTATGGCCTGGCCAACATAGAATTTGATGTAAAGAATGAAATTAATACAAAGTTTAATATAGCATCTATAACCAAAACATTTACTGCCGTTGCGATTCTCCAACTTTATGAAGCTGGAAAAATTGATTTAAAAACCCCGATAGGAAAATATCTGGAAGACTACCCAAACAAGAAAGTAAGAAATTCAGTAACTATATCCCAGTTATTAACCCATACTGCCGGTTTGCCAAATTTCTATGTTACTAATTTTTTAGATAGATGTAAATTTGGTTTTAAAGAAGTTAAGGATTTTGTACCACTTTTTGTAAATGACTCCTTGCTTTCTGAGCCAGGAACCGAATACAACTATGATGCGGCTGGATATGTTTTACTAGGTTTAATTATTGAAGAAGTAACCGGCTCAACTTATTATGATTACCTAACAGAGAATATATTTCAAATAGCTAAAATGCCAAATACTGCAGCTTTTGAGGTTGACGCTATTGTAAGAAATAAAGCCAACGGATATACTTTTGCCGGCGATACCACGAAACCTTTAAAAAATAATATTTATTATTTGTCTAAAGCTTCACCAGGAGGTTTTCATTATTCCACAGTTGAAGATTTATTTAATTTCAACAAAGCACTTTTTAACCATACATTACTAAGTGAAAAAACTTTGAACCTAATGATCGAGCCAAGAGTGAAAGGTTACAATACACATTTAGGTTATGGAATAGATGTAGATCAACGTTATGATGAAATTATTTTAGGTCATAGCGGGGGTTGGTATGGAATAAGTGGGGAGATAATATATTTCCCAGAATCTGATTATACGATAACAATTTTGTCTAATGTTGATTCGAGTATGGATACTGGTCAGGCAATGGTATCTGAATTTTTCAAAACATTAATTGCAGGAGGAACTAAATAAATTATATTTCCAAAAAACGAATCCCGCACTTTCCAAATCCTTTAAATAGAAGCTTGGATACTCTAGAATCGAACTATTCCACCTCCAGGCTAAAGCTGTTTTGGGTATTATATTTTTCTGGTTTTCCAATGGAAACCATATAGCGATCGTAAGCTGCTTTTTTGAGCCATTGTGCCTGGTAATCATCCTTCAATATAGCACTTTCTGCTGCCTCGGCTGACAGGATAGACGCCAATTTGTAATCCTTAGTATTATCGCTGTGATGATAAATAAAAGCAGCGTAGAACTTATCACTAGGCTTTTTTATCAGACCATCATTATAAAGGTCTTTTGTAAGCTTTAATCTTTTTGAATCCCGTTGTTCTAACTTACTTAAATAAGGTATAAAGGATTTTAATTGTTTTCGGTCTTGTTGGTCCGTTTTATATGCATATTCCAGTTTTTCACTGACGTTTCCAGAAGTTATGACTGCATTTTCATAAGGTCTAAAAATGGAAACAACCATGCCAAAAACACATATAACGATAATTAGCAAAGGGAATTTAAAATAGCGAAAATTCACTTTTCTAAAAACCTGAATTAGGCCAGCGATTATTATAAAAATTAAAGCTACCGCACTAATGGGAAGTAAAATCAATTCGAAGGAATTTGAAAAAAAGCATATTAGCCCAATTATTATAAGGAGGATAAAAAATAAAATTTTCTTCATTGTTAATTATGGTTAGTATTTTTTCTTAATAATCTAATTAAAGAATTTATAAGTTAAATAGCCTCTTACAAGTGCTTGCCATCATTTAAAAGACGATAGGAAATTGTGGAAGTTGCAAAACTCATTGGTTCAATAGGTTTAATTTTACAAAAAATCAATCTCACCGGAGAATAAAAAGATACTTTTAAAATATAAGCTTTTATTGCTAAAAACATTGTCAATAATACGATGAGCTACTCCTAAAGCGGTAATCAATATTGACGAGTAATATAGATTAGTTCATTTTTATCTACTTAATTAAAGTCGATTTTTTTAGTAAGATCAAGGAACAATTTGCCTTAAAAATTTTGAATTTGCTTTAGAAGTCTATTTTTCTTAGAAAAAATTAACAATACTTTAAAAAAGCACTTCAGGGTAAAAAGTTTTGTTGATTAGGTCAAATCCATTTTTGTTACTTGACTTTAAATTAAAGAAAATAGTTTTTAAAATAGAATAATGTAATTTCTAACGACTTTCTGTAAAAACGGAAGTAATGTATGAAGATGAATATGCGAGAATTTGGATTGAAAACGACATTCTATTTCTGGAATACCAGCATGGACTTGAGCTCACCCAGAAAGTAGCTCGTGTGGTAGTAAATAGTCGCATCACCTATCAACAGAATAGGGAGTATGCAATATTTTGTGATACCTCCGGTATTATTGAAGCTGATTTTGAAGCCCTTACTTATCTTGCCCTGGAAGGCTTACTTCTTATAAAGGCTATAGCATTTTACCCAAAATTCCCTCCAAATATACTTCTAACTAAATTCTTCCTGGAAACCCTTCAAGAAAATATACCGGCTGATATTTTTGAAACTAAAAACCAAGCTATAAACTTTCTTATACCCTACAGTAAATGAAATAGCACCTAAAGTGGAGAGTTATGGAACGTGAATTAACTAGGGAGAGTCTAGCAGGTGTGCACCGTATGCTGTATGAAATAGCAAAAGGAAATTTTGCGTATCAAATTAAGCGTACGAACCATCGCGATGAATTGGAGGGACTAATAGCCCTTCTAAATATAACCGTCCAAAAATTAAATAAGAATAGGAACCAATTTTTATGGTTTAAAAGGTACAATGAAATTGTAACGATAAGAACTTCAAGCTTCTTACTAAGTAACGATCTTAAAATAATTGATTATAAGTGGGAGGGAAGTGCTCTTAAAAAAAACACCCAGTCACTGGATATTAGAGGCAATGATTTTGAAATGTTACTGATGTCGGGATACAGGCGGCAATGGCGGAAGGACATCCAAAAGTTCATTAAGGGAGAACCTACTTTTATAAAACTTTTACTGAGGTATGAATTCTACAAACATTTAGAGATTAAACAACCATCAGTACTAACCAAAGTAGGCGGAAAAAATGAAATAAAGTTTATCGTCACCTCTTCGTATTTAGATATTCAAAAAGATGAATTATTCAATGTCACAGAAAACTCCAGGATAAATAAGATTTCTATCTGGAATCAGCAACTCTTCCGGAATATTGAAGAGTATATCCTGGACCATATTAAGGAGCCTCCAAGGAAAAATTACGAACTGGCCAGGATTTTTAATACCAATGAACATAAAATTAAAACAGGCTTTAAAAAAGTAGTAGGACTAACTCCTGCCCAATACCATAAAAAACATCGTATCATACAGAGTAAAATCCTGATTGAAAATACCGACTATTCATTGCAGGACATAGCTGTTAAAATGGGCTTTAAAACCTATCCAAAATTTTCCAGGTATTTTAAAAGGGAGGTGAAAATGACGCCCAAAGGATACCGGAAACGCAGAAAAAATCCTAGCATTTAATCCATTTTCTACCGATTTGATATGTTTACCTCCACTTCTGTCATGTTTTATTCTGCAACTTTACACCATTGATAATCAATGAGGTGTTGAAGAAGCTTCTTCTAAAACAGTAAAATAAGAAAAAGAAATTTTGTTGCAGCAATTTTAGGGTGCACCGCCACCTGAAATAAAAAACGGGAATTTTTTATTAATCTTTAAATTTAAAATTATGAAAACTAAAGTTTTGTTACCCATGTTGGCGTTTATATGTGCCATAGGGATGATGTTTGCCAACCCGTTTGTAGAAGCTGATCCGACTTTGGATTATGTTGAAACTGAGAATGGAATAAGATCTATTCAAGAATTGGAGTGTGGTAGTGGAGATGAACAATGTAGAGTTCAATTCTCTGAAAATGGACCGATTTATGAAGTGTACGACGACATGAATCTTCAAACACCAAAATTAGGTAGTGGGCAGGTGATTCAATTATTTTAATTCTAATCATTTTTTAAAATTTGACAAGCCGGGAATTTCCCGGCTTGTTTATCCCTTAAAAAATAAGGACTATAAATTTTTTCCTATTACAAATTCGTATAGATATTCATCTTTGAATAACACATTTGCAGATTCCTTAATATCTTCGGGACTCAGTGTTTTTATAAAATCAAACTTTTTCTTTGGATCTATCCATTCCGTATCATATCTATAGTGTGAGTATAATCTATTTTGCATTTCTCTATTCGATTTAATTCTTCCATCTGGTACTGATAAAAACCTTAAACGCTTTAAACTTTGTTCTAGTAATTCTTCTGTAATCAAATCAGATTTTAAATTATTTATTATTTGAGAAAATTCTTTACGTAGTAAAGGATATTCTTCAGGTAAACAATTAAAACTAGCACCAATTGAATATTGGTTTATTTTTTCATTAAACTCTCCTACTGCACCGGTTACGTATAATGCATATCCTTTTTCGAATCGTAAATCCCAAACCAATTTATTCACCACAGCTCCTAAAGCCTGAATCCTTAATTTTTCTTTCCAATCAGGTTTTATGTTAGTTGCTTTTATATATTTTGGTTTATAAAGCACGTTACTTTTATTGTAATTTCCTGGAAAAACAAATTCCTTATAAAAGGGGCCTTTTGGTAAAGAGTTCTTAGTTAATTGTTTAGATTCAGGCGATGATTCAGTATGGTCATTAGGTAGATTTCCCAGATATTTATTAAATATTGGAAGGACTGAATCTTTCTTAAATTCCCCACTTACGATAAACGTAAATTCATTCGAGGCTTGAAATATATTCCGATAGATTTCGTGTCCGCGGTTCATATTGGTTTTCTCCAAACCTTTAAAACGCTCTGTGCCCGTTAACACCTCAGATGAATCTCCGAGAACTTTTCTAATCAACACTCTCAAATCGGTATCTTTTAGGTCACTAGAAGGATTTTTATAAAACCTTTTCTGATCTTTTTTCCAATCTTGAAAGGCATCTTTACTTTTATTTGGCTGGGTAAAATATAGGTAAATAACCTGCAACATTTTTTCCAGGTCTGTAGGGGAAGCTCCTATTTTTATTCCGCTTTCTAAATTGTCCAAGTATAAATGAATACCTCCCCACCATAGACTACTATTGGCTAGATAGCGCTGTATTTGAAATTTATCAAATCCTCCTGCGCCACTATTTTTAATGAAGCCTGGGGCATTAACAGCAGAGAAATAATCTTCGTGAGGAAAATCCAGGGCACCAATAGGTGCAATACCGTGAATCAAGATATTATCCTGCTCTACACCAGGTGAGGGTTTAAAAGGTTTCAGAATTAGATTAACTCCGTTTTTTAATTTGAATTTCATTGCTCCAGATGCTCCTACACCCATATCTTCGATTTTTCCTTCTTTAAATTCATTAATTTTATTAGGACTTAAAAGATATTTAGGAACGGGGGGAGGTGAATAGACATGGATGCTTTCTTTATCAATTTCTTTTATCCAATTCCGAATTTCATTCTCCTTATACAGTAATTTTTGATGATCTGAAGAAGCTATTATTCCAATGTCCTCGGGCATCGAAAAGTTTTCTTGTCGAATAAACTGGTTAAAATCATCTAATTTGAAATTTGAGGCCCAATTTGAAAAATTTTCCAGACTATCAATTTGGATGGTTTCTTCGTTAAGAAAATGAGTTTTTATTGCCTCTATCCAATATTCCTGCTCATTATTATTTGAAATAGCATGGAGCTGTCTTTCCATTGCTTCCTTAAATTCGGAACCAGAAACACCGTATTTCTGAAGCTGCTTTAAAATTTGAAAAGTCTTTTTCAAAGCTTCCTCTTCCTTACCGTTTTTGATGGATAATTTTAGTCTTAAAGATAATGGCAGAATCCCTCTCTGAAACATATTGGCGCTGAAGGGACTATTATAAACATTCGATGCTTCTCTAAATCTTTTATTTAATATATCCTGAAAAATACTCCACTTATATTTTCGCTTAAGGACTTCAAAGTTACTGCTAAGATTGAGCATTGATTTATCTCTAAAATGTAGATTAAAAAGCGTAGTAGACGCTTCACTATTTTTATGTTTAGTGTTACCGTTCACTACCACAAACCTGGGAGGCTGATTCAAAAAAATAGAATCATAATTTACAGGTTGTTTGGGATTTTGTTTTACCGGAATATCTGACAAACGTTTTATTATCTCTTGTTCAATTTTATCAATGTTATCCAACGAACCAACAACAATAACTCCCATCAAATCGGGTCGGTACCAGTCTTTATAAAAATTTTTTAATTTTTCAGGTTCAAAATTTCTGAGATGCATAGAAATATCGGTCAAGTTTTGGTGCCCAGGAAGGAGTTGCCTTTTTAGTTTATTTCTCACTATGGATTTATCCAAATTATCTCCGCTTCGCTCAATAAACTCCTGAATCATAACCTCACGTTCACTGTCTATATCTTGAGGTGTCATTTTAAGTCTAACTGCAATATCTTCAAACCATAATAAACCTGTTTTTAAAGCTTCGATATTTTCGTCGGGAGAAAGATATATGTATTCAGTAAATCTCTGGCCGTAATGAGCTTTAAGATCAAAACGAGACATGTTATTTCTATTTAAAAGTTCAGTATGATTTTGAATTCCCTTAGGAAAATTTTCAGTTGTTTTAAAAGCCATATGCTCCACAAAATGAGCAATATCAGCCTGACTACTATCCTGGTTATGCACTCCCACCCGTACTAAAAGCTTCAAATGAATAGTTGGCTGTGAATTCGGTACTGACTTTATATAATATTTCATACCGTTTTTTAACTTTCCCTCCCTGAAATTTCTTTCAGTCGTTAGGCTGGTATCTAGAGAGGTTTGCCCAAACCCTAAAAATGATAGAATCATGAAAGAATGGGGAATGAGCTTATATATATTTTTAAATAAAACCATATTAATAGCCTGAATTTTGAGATAGGTTTGGATTCTTCGAACGCTCTTCAGCTGGTATAGGGTACAACACATCTGTGTCTTGCCAATTGGGCTTGATATCACTTAAAATATTAGTAGCCATATTTGTTCGTGTTAGGTCAAGCCAACGGTGTCCCCATTCGGTAAAAAGTTCTTTCCGGCGCTCTATAAGAATCTGATTCATTAGATCCTCCTCAGAAATTTCAGGATTCATTTCTGATATTAAATCTAATCCAGCTCTTTTTCTAATGATATCCAAATCAGCAATGGCACCGGGTAGGTCTCCTTGATTTAATTTTGCTTCTGCTCTTATAAGAAATTGTTCTGAAAGGCGTAAAACCATAGAATATTCTGTAATGTTATCTATACTATTTCCATCTTTATATTTATAGGCGAAATAGCTATCACTGCCTTCGAAATATCCTATCCAGTCAGTAAGGCGCTTATCTTCCTCTTCAAAGGAACTCACCAGGTTTCTGTGTAACCTAAGCTGTGTAAAAAATGGAACAAAGGGATCGATTATAAAGGTCAAACCTTCATTGGTATATGTTAACCTACCACCGCCTCCTATTGGTGAAATTTGCCAAATTGCTTCCTGGCTATTGGCAAGAAAAACCTGATTCAAATCTTCCAGGATTTGATAAGAATTAGACTGAGCAATCACTTCACTACTTAATTCCTGAGCCATTTCCCAATTTTCAAGGTATAAATGTACTCTGGCTAATAAGGCTACGGCCGCAAAACGGTTAACCCTTGAGCGGTCATCTTCCCGGTACTCAGGACTGAGTAAGGCTATCGATTCGTTTAAGTCATTAATTATTTGCTCGTATATCAAGTCCTTATCTTTTCTGGAAGCCAGTGAATTTTCGTTATAATCAGTGGTAAGAATAAGTGGAACTTCACCATATAAATTAACCAGGTAAAAATAGGTAAGGGCTCTAATAAATTTTGCTTCCCCCTCCAGGCTTTTTCTGATTTCATCTGATAATTCATTTGAAGATTCCAGGCCTTCCAGAAGTGAATTTGTCATATAGATCATAGTGTAGCTTCCTGACCATAAAGAAAGATTCCTGTTATTGTTTGGTTGGATTTCATTTTGTTGAAATTCCAGAAATGAAAGATCATTCTCGCGAATAACCTGAAGTTCATCAGCCGATAAACCAGCCAATACGTGTACACTATTTTCTCTTCCACCGCTAAAAGATGTTCTATATAACTGGTTATAAATTCCCGTCATTGCACTAATTGCGGTTTCTTCGTTGTTAAAAACTGTTTCACTTACAATCTTATGATCGGGAGTCTCTAACTCGAGAAAATCCTCACAAGAGGTAAACGAAAAAATTATAATTGCCAGTAGAGCCAGCTTGTATATAAATGTTTTCATAATATATTTTTTAAAAATTAAGTTGTAAGCCACCGGTTATGGTTCTCAGACCTGCGAATGCAGTTCCTCTGCCAGGGGTTTCAGGGTCCATACCTTGGTAAGGACTTATAGTAAATAGGTTTTGTCCGTTAACAAAGATTTTGCCTTCCTGTAAACCGATACTCTGGAGAAAGGCAGTAGGTAATGAATAACCCAGGTTGATTGTTTTTAATCTTAAAAATGAAGCATCTACAATAGGATAAGTAGAATTTAAAACGTCATTGTAAGCCCGAGATGCTGCTATTGACCTGGAGATCCTTTGGTATGTACTATTTTCTGATAATGCTTGCGTCACATCAGCGCGTTGTACTCCTAATGAACCTGCATCGAAGAGTGCTAATAATCCTTCTTGTTCTACATATTGCATTAAAAATTGCAACGAGAAATTTCCATAAGATACTGTATTGCTAATTCCACCGAAAAATTCCCGTCCCCGGTCCCAGGCGACAGTCCTGTCTTGGTAATCAAACCTGCCATCTTCATTAACATCAGTTACATTATAGAAACCGGTTTCGCTATTAATACCTTTGTATTGATATAAAAGCGAAATATTTAATGGTTCTCCAATTCTATAGGTGTTTGCATAAGAAGATTGCTCAATATCAGGATAGCTTATTAATTCATTTCTTGGTAATGTGAAATTTAAAGAAGTTTCCCATCGAAACTTATCTGAGCTAATATTTACTGATGAAACTTCAACTTCTAAACCGGTGTTTTCTACCGTGGCTGGCAAGTTGGCCTGAACCGATGAAAACCCTGTAATAGCGGGAAGCGAGAAACCAACTAACTGATTAGAAGAACGGTTTCGAAACCAACTTACTCCCATCCTTAGCTTGTCTTTAAATAAACCTAGTTCTATGGCAGCTTCAAATTTTTTGTTGATCTCCCAGGAATATTCAGGATTTGCAAGTTGATTTGGATAAAGGCCACCGGGTCCTATAGTTGCCTGATATGCATCAAAATAGCCATAATCGCCAATCTGATCATTACCGGTAGTACCGTAACTTCCCCTAAATTTTCCGAAGGACAAAAATGGCAGTGACTTTTTAATAAAAGGTTCTTCTGAGAATATCCAGGCAGCACCAACTGCCCCGAAATTAGCAAGCCTATTTCCAGATCCAAATCGGGAAGAACCATCTCGTCTACCAGTTAGATTAACATAGTATTTTTTATTCCAGTTATAACCCAGGCGAGCAAATACGGCATTATATCTATATTTAATATTTTGGTTAAATGAAGAAATAATATCTTCAGCTGCACTTAAATTACCTATTATTGATTCAGAAACATAACCTTCTCCCTGAAGGCTTAAGCCACTGGTTTCACTTTCCTGAAAGGTTGCACCTAATAGCGCATCAAGACTTCCTTTTCCAAATTGTGCATTATAAATCAACTGAGGTTCTATAATCCAGGATTTTCTATTGGACATTAAATGGTTTGAACGATTCTCAATATTTGTGCGACTGCCGGGGCTGTAGGATTTGCGTGGTCTTTTTACTATCTCTTGCCCGTTATAATCGGTGTATCCTAAATTGGTTTTTATACTTAATCCTTTTAAAAATTCATAAGAAATCGACAAATTAGAATTAAGATTATCCCCTTGTGTTTTACTGGAATTGTAATAACCGTTTAAGGGATGGTTTTGTCCAACAGACCCCCAATCTTCCCAGTTTAAATCACCATTGTTAGTGAATAGGGAAGGAGCATTAGGGGGAAGCAAAAACGCATAGGAAGATAGGTCCAGATATCCTACGAGATTGTTTATGTCTATTCCATAATTAACCGATAAATTGAAATTCAGTTTTTTGTTATTTGAAGTATGACTGAGCTGTAATCCAGCAGTAAATTTGTTATAGTCATAATCCCCTAAGAAAACGGTACCTTGTTTATGATAAGAACCACTTAATCGGTAAGTAGTATTCTTATTTCCCCCTGTTACATTTAGATTTACATCAGTTACCTGGGCCGTGCCCCCAAAAAATTCTTCTTGCCAATCTGTATATCGGTTTTGATCCCAGACCAATAAATCGTAGGCATTCCCCTCGGTAGGCTCCACACCATCATTTTCAAAAGCCCTTCTTCTTATTTGTAGATATTCTTCTGTGTTGAGTAGGTCAACCCGGTTAGGCACCGTTGAGGCACCGGTATAGATCCGGGCCTGTAATTCAGTTTTTCCTTCTCTTCCTTTTTTAGTGGTTACTAAAATTACACCGTTAGCTCCGCGAGATCCATAAATGGCGGTCGCATCGGCATCTTTTAGAACCTCGATACTTTCTATATTCGAAAGATTTAAGGAGTTTAAAGGATCTATTCCTACATTACCTAAATTACTATTACTTTCTATAGGAGTAGGATTTATTGGTACCCCGTCAATAATATATAGGGGGAAATTACCTTCCTCGCGTAAGCTATTAGTTCCTCGAATACGTATGGTAGATGCCTGTCCAGGTAAATTGCCACCGGGAATGATTTCCACCCCAGCCATTCTGCCGGCTAAAGCTTGTATCGGGCTTACCACCGGTTGTAGTTCTATTTCCTCTGCTGTGACTCTCGAAATATTTCCCGTACTTTCTCTACGCGTTGTATTATAATATCCTGCATTAATTTTTACTTCACCCAGTGCAGCAATATCTTCTTCAAGTTGAACATTAATTTCAGCTCGACCATCTATTTCCACTTCCATGGTTTTATAACCAATAAAAGAAAATACCAAAGTGTTATTAGAAGGAGCGGTTATTTCATATTTACCGTCCAGGTTGGTGACAGTACCTTGTGTGGTATTTTTAACCGTTATGGTTACTCCAGGAATGGGAAGCCCATTTTGATCTGTCACTAAACCCGAAACCTCCTGTTGTTGAAAGAGTGGGGTAGTAGTGGTTGCTGCAGTCGCAGACTTGGACAGGAAGAATAGTATCCCACCAAGAATAATTAGCGCCACCCATTTAAGGCGCGAATAATTATTTTTCATAATTTTACATGTGATTTAAATGAAACAATGTTTTATTTAAGCTTAGGCCTTCCCCACTCAGACGGCAATCTTAGGGGAAGGCTTTTTGGCTTAACACCTTTAACTAAGGCTAATTCACTTTCTTTTCATAGACAATTTCTTTTTTTTTTAAAATTAACGGCCCTAATCGTTAACACCTATTAACCCAAATCAAATTTTCCCAGTGCCTCGAGGAGACCCCACCCAAAGCTGTTATTGAATAATAGGGCACATAACAGCAGCCCACGGGATTGTTTATTAGATTTCCTTGTTCCCGCAAACAAGAATTAGCGAATACAGTAAAACTACTGCCGATCACTATGGCCTATTATAATGTAGGGGCAAAAAAAGCGAGACTAATGCTTATAAACTGTAGAAGGTAACTTTGAAAATTAAGTGGAGTTTGTAACCAAAAAAGGCGTAGAGACTCAACTTATGCCATCAAGGTACTGGTATACCGTGCAACGATAAGAGAGCCCACGCCTAGGTCGTGAGCATCCTTGCTTATCATCTCGTTGCATAAATTACCAGTTTTTGACGGCGAGATTCAAAGCGAATGCTTCTAATATTTTACTTTAAGAAGTATCGCAAATATAATAATATGAGGTAAATATAATAATAATTTTTAAAATTGGGATATATCCCAATAATATTTTTTGCCATTTAAAAGAAATTGCTTTGAAATGGTTTATTATGGATATAAATAAAGATTTTCTTAAGGAAATAGGTAAGAAAATTATTGAGATCAGAGAAAAAAAAGGTGATAAACAATCGGATCTTAGTTTCCATACTGGATTAGAAGTTTCAGAAATCAGTAAATATGAGCAAGGAAAAATAAATATGACTTTTAAAACATTTTTAAAATTTGCTCATGTATTAGATGTTCATCCAAAAGAATTGTTGGATTTTGAATTTGATATTAAAAAGCATACGATTAAGTAGGTTTCTTCTTTTACGGAAATCCGTAATTTACTTCGACTATATAGTTTTATATTTAAGAATTATTAACTTAAAATTATATTGTTATGCCAAGATTTTATGTGAATACCAACGCTCAATCTAATGGTGATCACGAAGTTCATGAAGACACTTATTGTTCTAATGGGCCAACTCCAATTAATCGTCGGGACTTAGGTTATCACTCTGATTGCCATGGTGCTGTTAGGGAAGCCAAAAAAATATACAATAAATCAAATGGATGCTATTATTGCTGTAGGACTTGTCATACTAGTTAGTATGTATTCAATAACTCACATATTATATACTGACTATCTTAATACTCTTCAAAGAAACGATTTAAGTAACCAGGGATTTTTAATTGCAGCATTTTCGAGAAGATTTTTTGATTGCTAAACCTTTAAGTTCTATAGATCTAAGGAAGGGTGGGTTGAAAATTATCACTTGAAGTACATATAAAAAAAGCCCCGCCTCACACGGGACTTAAGTGCAGATTAATATCAGATAACGCCGTCCTTATCAGCCGAAAGTCGCCCCCATCATCTGCCAGGTGTTGGCCACTCCTTAACCGCTATCTTCAACTTTAATTCAAATATAGGAATTATTCACTTTTAATTGTTAAAAGATTTTTTTGAAGTATTTGTAGAGTTTTAAGGTTTCTTCTTATATTGTTAAAAATTTTAACAAGCAGAATTAGAATGAAACGGATTCTGCTCAGACAGCACTCCCTACAGGCTGTCTGTTTTAATGATAATTCCCCCATCTTTGCATGCAGACTGAACAACACGCCAAAAAAATAGGTAATACACATATACTCAAGCCTCGCAAGGCACTCAACAAAGCTTTTTTAAAGGTTAAGCCTAATCGCTCGCAGATCGAGGAGTTTAAGGAGAACCTTATTCAGTTACTGGACAGGACTAATGATACTGAAAGCGAGGAGTTCCATAAGAACCTGGTAACAAACTTTCTGAATAGGACTTATTACGAATCCAAACATTTCATCAATACCAAGGGCAGGAACGACCTGGTGATTCATAACGGAAACAAAGCCAAAAGCAGCGTAGGTGTTATCCTGGAGGCAAAGAAACCCACGAACCGGGCAGAGATGCTTAGCCGGGAGAAGATCAACGTGAAGGCGTTCCAGGAGTTGGTGTTATATTACCTGCGGGAACGCATCACGCATAAGAACCTGGAGGTGAAATACGTGATTGCCACTAATATTCACGAGTGGTTTATCTTTGATGCCAATGTTTTTGAAAAGGCGTTTGCACAGAACAAAAAACTGGTAAGTCAGTTTACCGATTTTGAAGCCGGCAGACTTACTGGAACAAATACCGATTACTTCTATAAAGAAATAGCCCAGCCTTTTATTGCTGAAATGCAGCAGGAAGTGGAATTCACTTATTTTGATATAAGGAACTACGAAAAACCACTCAGGAACAACAACCCAAAGGATGATAATAAGCTGATTGCCCTTTATAAATTGTTATCGCCTGAACATCTTTTAAAACTTCCTTTTACCAACGATAGCAACAGCCTTGATAAACGATTCTATGGCGAATTGCTTCATATTATAGGCCTAACCGAAACCAAGCAGGGTGGTAAAAAACTAATAGAACGCCAGAAAGAAGGACAGCGAAATACCGGTTCTTTTTTGGAGAATGCTATTATCCAACTAGATAGTATGGATAAGATTGGCAGACTGGAAAACCCCACTCAATTTGGTGCAAACCAACAGGAACGGCTTTTTAATGTTGGACTGGAACTAAGTATTACCTGGTTAAACAGGATTCTTTTCCTAAAGCTTTTAGAAGCTCAATTAATCACCTATCACAAAGGAGATAGATCTTATGAATTTCTTAGCCTGGACAGGATAAATAATTATGACGATCTAAACAGCCTGTTTTTTCAGGTGTTGGCACGTCAGTATTCAGAGCGGAATGAAGATGTAAAAGCCCTTTTTGAAAAAGTGCCCTATCTCAATTCTTCCCTTTTTGAACCTACAGATATTGAACACAGTACGCTTTTTATAAGTAATCTACGGGACGATAAGACTTTACCTATATATAGCGCTACGGTGCTAAAGGACAAAAAAGGCAAAAAACGCAGCGGCGAACTTAACGCCCTGGAATATTTGTTTGAGTTCCTCAATGCCTACGATTTTAGCAGTGAAGGCGGGGAGACCATTCAGGAAGATAACAAGACCTTAATTAATGCCTCTGTGCTGGGGCTTATTTTTGAAAAGATAAACGGCTATAAAGACGGCTCTTTCTTTACACCCGGCTTTATTACGATGTATATGTGCCGCGAGACCATAAGGAAAGCGGTGGTGCAGAAATTTAACGAGAACAAAGACTGGGATTGTAAGGATCTGGATGAATTATATGATCGAATAGAAGACCGCAAGGAAGCGAATGAGCTTATCAACAGCCTGAAGATCTGTGATCCCGCGGTGGGCTCCGGACACTTTTTGGTTTCGGCGTTAAATGAGATGATCGCCATTAAAAACGACCTGAATATCCTGCAGGATCGCTCCGGAAGGCGGCTTAAGGAATACCAGGTGGAAGTGGTGAACGACGAACTTATTGTAACCGATGAGGACGGCGAACTCTTTGAATATAACCCCACCGCAAAGGAAAGTCAGCGCATCCAGGAAGCCCTTTTTCACGAGAAGCAGAAGATCATAGAAAACTGCCTTTTTGGAGTGGATATCAACCCGAACTCGGTAAAAATATGCCGACTGCGACTGTGGATAGAGTTACTGAAGAATGCCTACTACAAGAACGAGACGGAACTTGAGACCTTGCCGAATATTGATATCAACATAAAATGCGGAAATTCCCTTATTAGCCGCTTTGACCTGGATGCCGACTTAAGCAAGGCGCTAAAAGACAGCAAATGGAATATTGACAGCTATCGCAATGCCGTAGATACCTACCGGAACGCTCAAAATAAAGAGCAAAAGCGGGAGATGGAGAAGATTATCCAGGACATTAAAAGCGATTTTAGAAGCGAGATCTCGGCCAACGATCCCAAGGTTAAAAAGTTGCAAAAAGTAAAAGGCGAACTCTTTATAATGTCTAATCAAACCCAGATGTTTGAGCTTTCAAAAAGTGAGAAAGCTGCCTGGAATAAAAAACTGCAAAAACTCACCAAAGACAGCAAAAAACTGGAAACCGAAATCCAGGAGATCATAGACAATAAGATCTATGAAAATGCTTTTGAGTGGCGTTTTGAGTTTCCGGAAGTGTTGGATAAAAATGGAGATTATATAGGTTTTGATGTGGTGATTGGGAATCCGCCTTATATGCGCGTACAGGAAATTACTAAAACACAGCCTTTAGAAAAGAATTTCTACGAACAAAATTATCAGGTTGCTCGTTCTTCTTACGATCTGGCTAATATTTTTATGGAATTAGCCGTAAATATATCTAATGTTAAATCTAGTAATTGCTACATATTACCACACAAGTTTTTCAACTCATCAAGCACAAGTAATTTTAGGGATTACCTTACAGATGGACAGTATATTGACAAATTAACACATTTTGGAGCAAATATGATATTTGATGAGGCTGATACTTATACTTGTATAGCTAATTTTAGTCCTCTTCCCAACTCAGGCTTTTTACTTTACAAAGCAAAATATAATGAAGATTATCATTCTAAAATGCTTGACGAATATAATTACGATCTAATATTATATCAACAGCTGAATGAGTTGTCCGAATTATATGGTTCAAATCAGTGGATATTGCCTGAAGGCCGTTTAGGGGTAAGAATATTCGAAAAGCTTTATAAATCAGGAATTACTTTTTCTGACAGATTTGAAGGGATTTACCAAGGAATAGCAACAAGTAAAGATGAGTTATATATAGGAGAACTCCTTGAGGAGACTGAACAAACATACGTTTTAACTTTTGAAAAACTAAACAAACAGTATGAGGTTGAAAAAGATTTTTTTAAACCACTTCTTAGAGGAAAAGATGTGCAAAGATATTCCTATTTGAAAACTGATCTGTTTGTTTTCTTTCCTTATGATTTATCTACTGAAGGGGAACCAGCTGTTACATTAAATAAATTTGAAGAAGGCTACCCTTTGACATTTAAATATATAATTGACAATGAAATAAATTTTAAATCAAGAGAGAGAGGGAGAGCCGGAAAAATGGATTTATGGTATACATATATTTATCCGAAAAATTTAGATAAGTTTCAAAAGTATAAGCTCTCGTCAATGGAAATTTGTTCACGATATCCTAATGTGACTCTCAATCCTGGAATCTACCACAATACAAAAGTTTATAGTTGGATCAAAAAAGAAACGACAAAAGAAAGCTACGAATATTTACTTAGCATCGCCAATTCTAAAATTTTATGGTGGTTCCTAATTATCACTGGTGATACCCTTCGTGGTGATGCGCGCACTTTCAAAACAAATTATCTAAATCCCTTTCCTCTTCCAGGAGCAGTTTCAATAGAAAAAGAGCAGGAAATTACGGAGAAGGTTAAAACTCTGATTGAAATAAAAAAACAAAATCCCACCGCCGACACCGCTGTCTTAGAAGCAGAAATTGACCGGCTGGTGTATGAGCTTTATGGGCTGACGGAGGAGGAGATCGGGATTGTTGAAAATTCGATTAATAATTAATTGACGTTCCTGAGGGGAGATTGTTTTGAGGAAAAGAATAATTAATTCTCTTTATTAGAATAGAACAATAAATTGATTGGAAAAAACTTTTTAAAAACAGATAATATTCAATTTAAACCATTACAGAACTAAACAAATGGAACCAATTACAATAATAACAACCGCACTTTCTTTAGCTTCTCCATATTTGGCAAAGACAGGTGAAAAGGTTGCTGAGAAAATAGGCGAAGATGTATGGAATTTACTAAAGAAACCTTTCAGCAAAGAAAGAAAGGAAGAGTTGTTTACGGAATGCCCAAATGAAAAACAATTAAAGAAAATAGAAGAGGAATTACTCCTAAAAGTTCAAAACAATGAAACTTTTAAAAATGAACTTCTTGAAACTATTACTCAGGCCGAAATAAACCTTAATCAACAAAATATCAATAATCAAGGTAAAGTTGAAAAACAGGTAAATATTCAATCTAATACAGGAGATATTAAATTTTAATGGGGCAAGAAGTAAATAATGAAGGAGAAATCCAATCACAGTTAAATGCAACAAATGTTGAAGGAAGCATATATTTCACAAAGAAAACCCGATTCGCGAAAAGGTTTGAAAAACTAAACCAGGAAGTCAAAAATGATGAACGATATGAAGGAACTATGGAATCCTTGAAATATTATTTAACAAAACTTGATGGAATTGATGCCGAAACAAAATTGTCTGATGGTGGTTTTAATGAAAATGAGATTATTTCCGCAATGAAACGAAAAGAAAAGTATGCAAAACGATTACAACTCAATAGATTTTTCGAATCTGCTCAGTGGATAGATAGTCAATTATTTGCCAAAATAAAAATGGATTTTGAAGCTTTTGTTTTACCTCTAATTGACAATGGGTCTTCCAAAATCGAAATATTACAACATGTTGTTATAAAAGTAGTTCAGCCTGTGCTCGACTTAATAAATATCGAGGGTGAAGATGATGAAGTGTTAAACTACAACGCTGATGATATTTTTGGAATGATTTATTACTTAACAGGTCAATGTCACATAAACTGGAAAAATTATGATAGTATATAATCAAGCTCTTGATTTATATCATACCATCTTTAGGTTGCTCCACTTTCTTAACAAGTTTGAAAACAAGAGTATGATTGAAATTGAAAGAATTAGGATTTGGGATTTTTATTTTCTTTTTCCAAGTAAGATTCATGAAATAAGGTTGAAACAAAGTGAATCTGATATTAGAGTATTAAGAAAACAATTCATAAAAGATTCAAAGAATCCCTATGAGGAAATATTTGAAAATCGAAAAATATTTGAAAAAATAAAACCATATCAACTAGCCGCACTTAACTGTATAGCTTCCTATGGTATAATTGATAAATCCTTTTTAGATCAACAACGAATTTCAATAATTAACAAAGAAATCTTGACTGAATTTGTAAATAACTTCGAAGAGTTACCTGCAAAAGAGAAAAATGTAATTTCCTTAATGACATCACATTTTAACCAAATATCACTATTCGGAACTGATGGATTAAAGAGTAGAACTAACCTATTAGAAAGTAAGTATGATGCGTAATAATTTATTCCTGAACAGACTACGAATATATACTGAGAATGGAGAAATAGCATATGACGAAAAATTTCATAAAGGTGTTAATATAATTCGTGGAGATAATAGTAGTGGTAAATCAACTATTACTCATTTCATTTTTTACGTATTAGGTGGAGCATTTAATGATTTTGTACCAGAGGCAAGGCTATGTTCACAATCCATTGCAGAAGTTGAGATGAATGGTGCAACTTTTACTATAAAAAGAGATATTGTACAAGATGATAAAGGAAATATAAGTACACAAACACCACTCTATTTTTTTTGGGGTAATATGAATGAAAGCTTTGATCCTCCAATTGATAAAGGTTGGCAAAAATTTGGTTATAGGACTACCGATAATAGAAAAAGCTTCTCTAACGTGATATTTGAAAACCTTGATCTGCCTATAGTTAAAGGTGATAGTAATATAACATTTCACCAAATTTTGAGACTGTTGTATATTGACCAAGAATCACCCACAAGCTCCTTATTCTTATATGAACACTTTGATAGCCAACTAACTAGAGAAACAGTATCGGACTTATTATTAGGTGTTTATAATGAAGAACTGTATGAAAATAAAAAGCGTCTAATTGCAGCAGAGAAAGAATACGAAAGCATTAAAAGTGAATTAAAAGTAACTTCGCAATTTTTTTCTGATCCGCTTGCACTAAATCCAGCACATATTCTTGAAGCTATTCAAAACAGAGAAAAGGAAATATCCGCTATTCAAGAAGAAATTATCTCTATTAGAAATAAAGGTAAGGAAGTTAGTTACGATGATGATTCTAAACTTTCCTTTCAAAAAATAAATGAAAATGCAATTGCACAACGGAAAGTTGTTACTGCTTTAGAAAATGAAATCACATATTTGTACAATGAAATTGAAGATTCCACCTTTTTCATTGAAACTCTTAATAAAAAAGTAGAAGCATTAAAGAATTCTATACATACTAGAGAGTTTTTAGGCAATCTTCCTCTTGAATATTGCCCTGAATGTTTGACAAAGATAAAAGTAAATGAAGAAAGTTCTAATTGTAAACTATGCAAAGAAAGTATAGATGAATCGTTTGGTGTTGTTCAGGCTAGAAGAATGGAACTTGAAATTGGTTTTCAAATTAATGAATCAAAAAAATTACTTGAGCTCAATAAGAGAAGTTTGTTAGAATTAGAATCTAAATATTCTAGCGAAATTGGCAAACTCCATGATATTCAAAAACAAGTTAATTCAGCATTAGAAGATGTCAAATCGTACAATGAAGAAGCAACAGATAATCTTAACAATAAAAAAGGTTTTATTGAAGGAGAAATTCTTCAATATAGGACTATGCTAGAAAATGCCGAATTATATGACCGACTTCTCCAAAAGAAAAATCAGTTAGGAAAAGAGGTGAAATATTTAAAATCTTATATTTTTAAAACAGAGAAAGCTCAGACAACAATAAAACAAGCAATAAATGAAAAAATCAAAGAGGAAGGGGTTTATTTACTCAACAATGATTTAGATAGACAGGATGAGTTTAAAAACGCGAATGACTTCTTTATTGATTATTCAAATAATATCGCTTTTCTATCAAATAAATTTTCTAAATATTCGGCAAGCTCAAATTTTTACTTAAAAGTTGTTGCAAGGTTTTCAATCTTCTTAGCTTCTTTACATATTGATGAAATGCGTTACCCTAGATTTATTTTCGCAGACAATATGGAGGATAAAGGAATTGAAATGAAAAGGGCTCAAAACCTTCAATATTTATTAATTGAAAGGGTAAATAATTTTGATAAAAACAAATATCAAATGATTTATACAACCTCATATATTACAGAGGAACTTAATCAAAGTGAACTTGTTGTTGGAGAATATTACACAAAAGAAAATCCAAGTCTTAAAAACATTAATAAGTAGAAAAGACTGCATACAAAAATCTATAAGTATAACACGGGCAGAAGGGCAAAATTTTAACAAAATGAATTAACAAACATATTGACGAACTGAAGAAGAAGTACTTATAATCCCTTGATACGATTATACTTGACTGTTCTCGATGCGTGAAGTGAATAAAATTACAAATAGATGAAACTACGATACCAATTGAATGGAAAAAAATTACAACGAAGAATCCTTTAAAAAGGGAGAACAATTTGAAAGATATGTTGAGGAAACAATTTTTCCAGAAGCACATTATGAGGTAATTTACAAAACCAGTGATAGTACACAAAATAGGAGACGTTTCGTTACAAAATCATTAGAACCCGATTTTCATTTCAAATGTAGAGTCACGGGGAAAGAATTTTATGTTGAAGCAAAATGGCGAGCAAAACCTTATAAAGATTTATATCAGGTATTAAGCGAAAAACAGTTTGAATCTTTTCCTACAATTAATTCCTCTGAGCGACCAGTTTTTATTGCCTTTGGCTATGGAGGCCAAGCCTCGAATCCGGATTATGTTAGCCTGATTCCTTTGAATCAAGTGCGAAGTTTAAAAATTTCACCTGGCGAAGTTCATTCCTTTAATATCGAGAAGGTTCATTATCCTAATAACCATTTTATTCAACAAGAAGAAGAAAAAGAGAGTGAGCCAAAAGAAGGTCAAGTACCTCCACAAGGAGAGAAAAAAACAGAACCGGAAAAAAGTTTTCAGAAATATAACTCCAAAATCCTGGCGCTCGCTGGTGTTGGAGTACTGGCCATCTTTATGATAATTTACAGCTTCGCCTTTTCTGATGAGAATCCTGTAAAAACTCCAGAGGAACAACTAAAAGAAATTGTAGCTGATTATTATCAAACCATGAATAGTAATCAAGTAGAAAAGTTGCCAGAGTATTTGAGTCCGCAAGTCACCGGCTGGTATGGGGAACAGAACCCGTCCCGGGAGTGGATCTATAGAAATGCTAAAGCCCACCGTGGTAAGTACCCATTCTCGTCTTCAGATATCGACTGGGATAGCTTTAAAGTTGCTAGGAAAAGTAATGGAGATTATCATGTTTCCTATGAGATGATTTATAAATCCAAATCGAAAATCACTGACGATTACGATGTTTTTGATTTAAAGCTCATTACCAAATGGGATGATAATTATAAGCTTAAAAGTATTTCAGAGATTAAGAATTGAAAAATGCTATAGCTTCCTCTAAATGAAAACTATGAATAAAAACCTTTTCCTTATTTTTATTATAATCATTACAAGTTGTAATCAGAATAAAAAAAATGAAAGCCTGGCAAAGAATGAGAATAACGAGATCCAACAACTCATTGATAGTGCTGCAAATCGGTTAATTAATGAACCATTAATTAATTCTACCTCCATAGGTATAGTTTACAATAACCAGGAATACATAGCACATCAAGGGGAATTGGAAAAAGGTAACAACAATTCTCCTACCAATAATACTGTTTATGAAATAGGTTCTTTGAGTAAAGTATTGACGGGAACCCTTATGGCCAATGCAGTATTAGAGGATAAACTGAATCTTGAAGATAAGGTCAGTAAATATTTGAAGGAAGATTATCCTAATTTGGCCTATGAGAATCAGCCAGTAAAAATTAAACATCTGCTCACACACTCAAGCGGCCTGCCAAACATTCTTCCCCTTAAGCTTAATTCTCTTATGACAACCGACTTTCTAAAGCAGGACACACCTTCAAAGATTGATAGCATCCTGAAGGATTATAGTCAGCAGTCATTTCTGAAGGATTTACATACCATTAGCATAGATACCGTTCCCGGTGTAAATTATTCTTATTCAACAGCAGGAACAGAGCTAGCCGCCCACATTTTAGAGAATGTGTATCAAACAGAATTCGAAAAACTGCTCACGGAGTTTCTTTCCAATGAAGTAGGTATGGAGGAGACTTTTATTACCCTGGATAAGAATAATGAGAAAAACCTGGCTGTGGGTTATCACGCAGATCATCCTGATATTACCTTACCAATGGGTAAATTACCCTGGGGTGCTGGTGCAGGTATTAAATCTACTGTTCCGGATATGATGAAATTCCTCCAATACCAATTAGGAAATAATGAGGTAGTGGAGGAGTCCCAAAAGGTACTGGTAGATTATACTGATGAAGTGGGAGTAGCTTATTTCTGGGAGGTGGATGCTTCACAAGCTGATTTAGGTAAATATTATTCACATCATGGCGGGGTACCCAGGTCACAATGTTTTCTATTTATATTACCGAAGTACGATTTGGGAATTTTTCTGATCACAAACCAAAGTGGAAAAGATACAGCTCCAAAAATGAAAAAGGCCGTTGATGAAATAATTGATGGAATAGTAAAACATAATGAACAAAACCAGCAATAACTTGGGAAAACCAATAAATCTTATCAAAACCCCTATATTTTACTTTTAAAACCAAATGATAAAAAAACTTTATTTCCTGCTGCTTTTATTATGTTCCCAGGTTTGTTTTTCACAAGCAAAGATTTCGGAAGAAGAAAAAATTGAAAACCTTATTCGGGTGTGGGGTATGGTTAAATATCAACATCCTGAAGTTAGCCGTGGTAATTACGATATCAACGCCGAGTTTCTTAGTCAGATGGAAAAACTGGAAAGCATAAAAAGTCGGGAGGATTTCAATTCGCAAGTTCTTAACTGGATGGAAAGCCTGGGAACAAAAGATTTAAAGCCGAAAAAGAACTGGAGAAAAAGAGAGGAACTATTTAGCAAAAATGCAGATTTTAAGTGGATAGGGAAATCGGGTTTTAGTAAAGAATTACAGGTGCTTCTGGAAAAAATTCAATTGAACAAAAATTATAAAGATCATTATGCATCGGTTAACCGCTGGGCCAGCGTTGTGGAATTTGACAATGACCTGCCGCAGAAGAATTTTGATGCAACCAACAAAGCACACCGGTTATTGTTTCTTGCCCACTTCTGGAATGCGATGAAATACTGGAACGTCAATATTTACCTTACCAAAACACCCTGGTCACAGGTCCTGCCGGAAATGATCCCGGAGTTTAGCTTATTGAATACAAAGTCATTTGAGTTAGCCAAGGAAAAACTTTTCAGCAAACTAAACGACTCCCATTCAAATTACTATCCCAGCCTTACCCTAAATTCACTCACACATTTTCCAAACTTCCGTGGAAGAATAATCAATGACTCCCTCGTAGTCACCAGGATCTTTAATGAAGATTCGATAAAAAAGAATAAGATTTCAGTCGGGGATATTATATATTCTGTAGAAGGCGTAAAACTTAAAGAATATTACACCGATAAATTTTCACAGGTTATTAGCGTTTCCAATGAAAATTACCTGAAGAGGGAAATTGAAAACAATTATTTAATGGCTTCAGATAAAGATTCTATTAGGGTAGGTGTCCTTAAAAAGAACGGGAGTACACTGGAGAAATATTTACGTTTAGATACATTAAAGTATCCTTATGAAAAGTATCAACGAAAGCAGCCTGAGAAGACAGAAAGCTGGAAAATGTTGGGCGGGGAAATTGGTTATATGAACCTGTACGAAATTACAAAAGATGAAGTAGATGTGGCATTCCAGAAGTTTGAGGGAACAAAAGGAATTATTATTGATATTCGCAATTATCCCCAAGGTATTTCCACATCGACCCTACCAAAATATCTCTATCCGCACAAAAAGCAATTTGTCAAAGCGCTAACTCCCGAACTACCGTCCTACGGGAATCCCGATACCAAAACGGCCCTGAGATTTATCAGTAATCCGTTTGCCGCGGGTAAGAGAAACAGGAATTATTATAAAGGAACGATTATTCTGCTGGTAGACAGATCTACTTTGAGCCGGGCTGAGTGGATAGGAATGGCAATACAGGCCGCTCCTAATGTTATTACTGTAGGAGAACAGACCGGCGGTGCTGTCCTTAACAGAAATCCAATAATTTTAATGGATGATACTTCCATAGATTTCACAATGACTACTGCCTTCTATCCCAAGGGTCCTGAAGTGCAGCGTGATGGTTTAAAACTTGACGTGGTCATAGACGAAAGTGCAATTAATTATAATAAAGATCTTTATCTGGAGACTGCAATTGAGCTTATTGAAGAAAGCAATTAGCTTTGATTAGCTCAATTTTTCGTTGCGATGACAGTAGGGCAAGGGGGAAGTGAGTTATCTCTCTGTTTAAATTACAAATTGAACAAAATCATATAAATTTTAAATTGAATTCTTAACAAATGAAAAACTTATTACTTCTTCTCTTAGCAATTCTATTTTATTCCTGTTCTTCTGAAGATGAGCCTTCAAACCAAATTGTAGGTAGCTGGCAGTATCAGGGAATAACAGAATTTACAGAAGAGGGGGAAACAATTGAAAGAGATCCTGCACCATGTACGGAAAATACTATCATCACTTTTAGTAATAATGGGAGTTTCAAGTCTGTGGAATATACATTGGACGGTGGTACTGGAGCGTGTATTATAAATGAATTTGCTACCAGTGATGATCTCCATTGGGAAGAAATTTCTGATGGAACCTATAAAATATTTAGTGCTCGTGCCGGTACAGAATATGAAATCTCCTTCCCCGATAATAGTACGATGTGGATGATTTCGGGAGGGGCTTACACAAGGGATGGCGTAAGCTATAAGCATAAGGCATCTGTTTACAAAAAGATTTAAGGTTAGGTCATATGAGATTCTGATAAATCAGGTTGACCTTGTAGTGTTTCCGGTTTCTGCGTGTCTCAATCTTAACCAAATTTAATTTTTACCGGATCTCCCTGGCCAGTTTGCATTTCTTCAAGGTGCAACCTTATTTGGATCTCTTCATTGGTTGTAGAGGAACGGTAATAATAATCTATATAAAAAAGTTGCTCCTGTTCCTCCGGTAATATAATCGTTACTTTACGCTTGCTCCTATTTTGACATTGTAATATAAGTCTGTTATCTACAAATTGGATTTCCTTAATATTTAAAACTTCTATATCCTTGCCTCTTTGAGTTTCGGTTACAATGGTTACCTCATTTGGTTCGAAAACAATTCTACGGTTTATTTTTTCAAATTCAGATCTATAAATGTTAGGATAAGTTTCAGTAAAAGGAGAGTAATAAACTTCCTGTCCTCGAAGGAGAAATGGTGTAAATATTAATATTAGGCAAAGAATTCTCATTCTCCTAAAGTTATAATATTTAACTGATTAGAAGGGTAGTGGTACTTAAAACTCTATGAAAAATTTTTAATAAGGAAGTTTACCTTTTTTAACTACACCTTACCCGAATAATCTCATCAAACTTATTGGTATACCGATCTGAAAGACAGTCTTGTTTCATTTTACAAAAACGACCAGGATCCATTCCATAAATTTTACTTTCTGTTTTTGAGTGATTTAAAGCCTTTTGTAGATTTGGGATCCACTTCTAAGGACTTTAACAGGTGTTCCATTTTCAGTAAATACATGCTGTTCACTAATCCTTAATTCCATTCTGTTCGCTGAAAGATCTTCTATTACAAAAACTGAGAAATTCATAGGAGTAACTTCTTTTGGGTTAGGAAAACCGGGAAAACCGGTTGGATCTTCTTCTGGGTCAAACCAATAATCATCATAACTAAAGTTACCATTATTTGATAAACCTTCAATTGCAATCTCCTTGGTAACCGATTCATCTTCCATAGAACTTAAATTAAGAATATAATTTCCTTTAATAGTCCAGTTATTTGGTTCAGTTTTAATTTCAAGTTTTAAATCTATATCATCTGCTACCGCATTATAATTATTAGGAAATGACGACTCTTTGTTGGAGACAGTAGTGATATTTTCATAGTAATATTCCTCTAATTGCCATTCACCCTCAATTCCTGGAAACCGTTCGGTGGGTGGGGTTGGAGAAACATCATCTTTGGAACAGGAAAAAAGAATTGTAAAAGTTAGAAAGAATAGAGAAACTTTAAGATTATTCATTTTTGGATTGTTTAATCTCATCTAAAATACGGTTAGTTAGTAATTTTCCAAAATATAGGGCTAGTTCAGAGAAAAAACCAAGGAATAATTATTAAGTTTAGATGTTTAATCAGATAAACCATAAATTAATCTGGCAATAATCTAACCTAATTATTGAATTCCCGACCATCTTCACTTTCACCTAATTTCTACACTTAACCCGAATTATTTCATCAATCCTACTGGTAAAACGATTTGAAAGACGTTCCTGTTTCATTTTCCAGGTACGGCCAAGATCCATTCCGGCAAATTTTACTTTTCCGTTTTCGGTTTTGTTTAATCGATCTATGGTTTTCATAAGGATATGATGCCGGGGGTCTTCCGCAGAAAACAATGAGAGCTGCCGTTCAGAACCTGGTGTAATTCCCATAATAATTACTCCGGCTTTTTTGTACTGGTAACCGGGTTTAAAAATCTTTTTAAGGCCATATAAAGCAGCCTTGGTTAACACCATAGTGGAATTGGTTGGTGAGGATAGTTTCACTACCATATTGGCACGATACTGCTTCAGGTCGGTTCTAAAAGGATTGGTAATTAAAAACACATAGACTAAAGTGCAATTTGAATCTTGCTTGCGAAGTTTGGCTGCAGCTTTTGCGGCATAAGTAGCTACCCGCTCCCGAAGATCGTCGAACTCGCTGTACATTTTCTCAAAGCTACGAGTAACCGCGATGTTCTTTTTGTTCTTTATTTCTTCAAAATCCAGCGTACTTTCACCAGATAAGTCCCGCTTTAGTCTTAAACCCACCACGCTCATTTTTTTCAGGGTATATTCATTGGGCAACTGAATAAAATCCCAGGCGTTTTTTACATTTATATCAAGTAATCTTTTTTCGTGCTGCCGACCAATACCCCATACATCGCCAATCTTTGTCCAGCGAAGTGCTTTTTCTTTCTTTTCCTCGGAGTCAATGGCGTAAACATTACCGGTGCGCTCGGTAAATTTCTTGGCGATCTTATTGGCAATTTTGGCCAGGGCTTTGGTAGGAGCCAAGCCAACACTTATGGGAATACCGGTTTGCCTGAACACACTGTTCACCATTTCCTTACCAATTCGCTCCAGGTCGTATAATTCAAAGCCATTAAACTTTAAAAAAGATTCATCTATGGAGTAGATTTCTATATCAGGGGTGAATTGAGAAAGAATATTCATAACACGTCCGCTCATATCTCCATAGAGGGAATAATTACTGGAAAAAACAGAAATTCCATTAGCTTCAAAATCTTTTTCAAATTGAAAGGCCGGTGCGCCCATAGGAATGCCCATTGCCTTAGCTTCATTACTTCGCGCAATTACGCAGCCGTCGTTATTACTAAGCACAACAACCGGTTTATTCCGAAGGGAAGGATCAAATACCCTTTCACAACTCGCATAGAAATTATTGCAATCTACCAGGGCAAACATATTATAAATCCTTTATGCAGTGAGTGACGATTCCCCAGATCACAAAATCATTTTCCCTGGTGACTTTAATTGGCTGATACTTTTCATTTTCAGCTACAAGCCATATAATATCCTTTTCAATTTTAATACGCTTCACGGTAAATTCACCGTCTAAGAAACATACCGCGATGTTATCATTTTTTGGTCTTAAACTTTTATCGATTACCAAAAGATCACCATTACCAATTCCGGCACCAATCATACTATCGCCTTCCGCCCGGCCAAAAAAAGTGGCCTCTTTATTCTTTATGAGTTGTTGGTTAAGATCAATGATATCTTCCAGATGGTCATCTGCAGGGGAGGGAAATCCCGCAGAGATTCCATTGGTAGAAAGCGGCATTATAAGGTTATGTAAAGAATATTTTTTGTAAATTTTCATAAGCTAAGATTGGAAAACAAAATTAGGCAAAAATCCATATAATTGGATATAATCCAAATTTAAAATTATGTGTTACGAAACCAGCCTTACTAAATCATTGGATTATATCGAAGAAAATAAAGGAGTTGAGCTTTTATATTATGGGACCTATGAACCCTATTATCATGTATCGGGCTATACTCATCCCAACCTTTTTTGCTTACCAATTGAAGATCCTTCACATATATATCCAATGGAGTGGTGGGGGTTGCTTCCTAATAAGCCAGATTTAGATATTATTAATTTCCGACAAGCCTATAATACCTTAATAGCAAAAGGAGAGAACCTGATGAAATCTAAAACAAATAGGGAACCAGCAAGAAATAGACGTTGTTTAATTCTAGCGGACGGATTCTTTGAGCCCCACTACCCAAACAATAATTTTAAAGCCAGTCCAGTTCCAAAATATTGTTTTCTTGAAGGAAGAAAGCTATTTTGTATTGCTGGAATATATAATGACTTTGATGATGAATACTGGAATGTAAGCTTGGTAACCACTCAAGCGAATGATGTATTCTCCAAAATTAATAATAAAGAAAAGAGGATGCCCCTGGTTTTAGATCCTACTTTTGAAGATGAATGGCTCCGTAAGGATTTAGCAGATAAAAGTATTCTAGAACTGGTGAAACACGGATTTATAAGGGAAGAATTTAAATCACATACTGTAGCCAATTTCTATGGAGCTGATTTTAATACCAACACTTATGAAATTCTAAAACAAGTAGAGGAAAACCCTAACCTTTTTAATGAGTAAATTATCTTAGTTTTAATATTACCAAAACACAAAAAAACCCACCGCTTAGTTCAATAAACTGGTGGGTTTTTTAATTAGCTTTCTGTGAAGCCAAATTTCTAAGATCTACTTTCAAAAATCTTGAACAAATTTATTCTTCCATTATTTTTTTAGAATCTAATTTTAAAAGTTTCAAGAGGTTTTATTGCAAATGAAATCATCTGCAATGAACATTAATGAAATTTTAAAAAAGTCTTAAAGTTGTACCTATGTTGTACCTGGGAAAAGAAAAAGGGATTTCTAAAAATCGAAACCCCTTATTTTACTAGTAGCGAGACCGAGATTTGAACTCGGGACCTCCGGGTTATGAATCCGACGCTCTAACCAACTGAGCTACCTCGCCGTATTTTCTGTAAGCTGGCTATTGGCCTGACTTTACAAGCATTCTAGGTGATTGTGAATGCGGGTGCAAATATATAAACATTTTGTATTGTCGCAAACATTATTTTCTAAAATATTTAATTTGTTTTCTTTTTATCCTTCCAATTAATATCTATATTGCCCGAAACTAATTAAATCTAAAAATGGAAGATAAGATAAAGTACGAAATGGAATTTCCCATTCAGGCTTCTCCTTCATTGTTATACCAATATATATCAACCCCTTCAGGATTAAGTGAATGGTATGCAGATAATGTAAATTCACGGGGCGAATTGTTTACTTTTATTTGGGAAGGAAGTGAAGAGAAGGCCAAATTGGTAAGCAAAAAGAGTGACGAGCGCGTAAAATTTAAATGGCTTGATGATGAAGACACTCCGTATTTTTTTGAAATAAGAATTCAGGTAGACGAAATTACCAAAGATGTTTCTATAATGATTACCGATTTTGCTGAAGATGATGATGAAATTGAAGAAGGCAAGATGCTTTGGGAAAATATGATTTCAAACCTTAAACAGGTGCTGGGATCGGTTTAATATTCCTAAGATAAACATTACCTTTGCCCCGTTCTAAAACGGGGCTTTTTTATGATAAATCTAAACGGAAAATTAGTACAAGACAAACAGGCATCACTGTCAATAACCAATCGAGGATTTGCTTATGGAGATGCGGTTTTTGAAACCATTCGTGTAATTAGCGGGAAAATAATGTTCTGGGAAGATCATTATTTTAGACTAATGGCTTCTATGCGTATAATGCGTATGGAAATTCCTGCGAATTTTTCTCCTGAATTCCTTGAAGAGGAGATTCTTGATCTGGTTAAAGAAAATGACTTAGATACTACTGCGGCCCGCGTAAAATTTTCAGCTTACAGAGAAGAAGGAGGCTATTATAGACCTACTACCCGTGAAATAGGATTTATAATTACTACAGAAGAACTTTCTGACGCATTTTATTTGCTGAATGAAAATGATTATGAAGTGGAGCTTTTTAAAGATCATTATGTAACCAGCGGCTTATTCTCTACAATTAAATCGAACAATCGCGCGATTAATGTTTTGGGGAGTATTTTTGCTTCTGAAAACGGGTATGAAAACTGCTTCCTGATTAATGAAAAGAAAAACGTGGTTGAAGCTCTAAACGGAAATTTATTTCTTGTGAAAGGAGATAAGATTAAAACACCACCTCTTACCGACGGCGCTTTAAACGGGATTACTCGTAAGAAATTGCTGGAAATTATTAAAACCTTGCCTGAATTAACTTTAGAAGAAACTTCAATATCTCCCTTTGAACTTCAAAAAGCTGATGAATTGTTTATAACCAATGTCGTTACAGGAATTCAACCGGTAACAAAATACAGGAAAAAGAAGTTTGAAAATAAAGTTGCAAAAGACCTGCTTTCAAAATTAAACGTGAAAGCAAGACTGGGTTAGTTATAGCTGGGATTTTCTGGAGCGTTAGACCATAACAGATATTCTCCGCCAAGTTGCATCATTTTATCCTTCCAGAAAGAGCGGTAAGGTCGTTCTATAATATCTTTAGGATCTTCATTTGTGGTTACAATCCAGGCGTGGGAGTTTAATTCCTCATCCAGTTGATTGGCATCCCAACCCGAATATCCCAGAAAGAACCGTATCTCTTTTTCACTAATTAAATTTTGATTAATTAATTCTGTTACTACATCAAAATTACCACCCCAATAAATCCCATTAGCAATTTCTACACTTTGTGGAATAAGATCTGGTATTTTGTGAATAAAGTAAAGATTGTCCTGTTCTACTGGCCCGCCATTATAGATTTTAAAATTTGAAGAAAGGTCGGGAACAAGATCTTTTAAGGTAAAGTCCAATGCTTTATTAAGTATAAAACCTACAGAACCTGCCTCAGAATGATCGGCAAGTAAAACCACAGAGCGGTTAAATGCCACATCTCCTATTATAGATGGTTCTGCTACCAATAGATGGCCTTTGGTTGGTTTTAAAGCAATCATTTTAGCATTGTTTTTATCTAAGCTACCATTAATTTGAAAAAAAATCAAATTAATACTTAAAATATTTTCATTAAAAAAGCCCCCCAGCTGGGAGGCTTTCAATGTTTTACTAATATAAATTATTAGTTTACAGCTTTTTGTAAATCTGCACCGGCCTTAAATTTAACTACATTCTTAGCAGCAATTTTAATGGTTTTTCCGGTTTGTGGGTTTCTTCCTTCACGGGCAGCTCTTTTAGAAACTGACCAAGATCCAAATCCTACTAGAGAAACACGATCTCCTTTTTTAAGAGACTTTTCTACGTTTTCTAAGAAAGATTCTAAGGCTTTTTTTGCTGCTGCTTTTGAGATTCCAGCATTTTCAGCCATTGCATCAATTAAATCTGTTTTGTTCATAATTTGAATTTTAAATAAATTGTTGGTTAAACATTCTGTTAAATTGCTTTACAAATTTATATGGAATTCTCGGCCGTGCAAGTAATATCAAGGGAAATGCCGGATTTTGTTAATAAGTCGGCCATTTTGTTAATAAACAAGTCCGATTTTAGTTGATTTTTATCCGTTTCAGCAACCATAAGGCTTTAGACGAATTTTGCCGTTTCCGAAAAATTATATCCGTTTAAAAGTGATTTTACATCCATTTTTCGCTTTCCGGGAAGTTGTAATTCTTCAATAATTAGATAACCGCCCTGTGCCGCTACCTTTAGCATTTTATCTTCAACAATTATACTTCCACTTTCTAAAGAATGACTGACTACTTCTTTTTTGCAGTGATAGATCTTTACTTTTTCTTCTTTTCCATCGTTAAACAAAATACTCCAGGCTGCCGGATAGGGATTTAGCCCGCGAACTAGGTTGTAAATCTGATCTAAAGAATCGCTCCAGTTAATCTTTGTATTCTCCCTGTCTAACTTGGGCGCATCTTTTAGTATTTCATCCGAGGGCTGTGGAGTAGGAGATAGGTTGCCTTTTTCTATAAGCTGAAGGGTTTCTACCACCAGTCCAGATCCAAGTTTCATTAGTTTATCGTGAAGTTCGCCAACGCTTTCTTCAGGAGTGATGTTTATTTCCTTCTGAAGGATCATCGCGCCGGTATCTATTTTTTCATCTAAGAAAAATGTTGAAACGCCTGTTTTTGTTTCATTATTAATAATAGCCCAATTTATTGGTGCAGCACCTCGATACTGAGGGAGTAGGGATGCGTGTAGATTAAAAGTGCCATATTCCGGTAAATCCCAAACAACTTTTGGCAACATTCTAAAAGCGACCACTACCTGTACGTTAGGCTCAAGAGCTTTTAAATCTGAAATGAAATCTTCATTCTTTAAATTTGTAGGTTGTAAAACCTTTAAACCTTTGCTTACTGCAAATTTCTTCACTGGACTTTCCTGTAATTTTCTTCCGCGGCCCGCTGGTTTATCGGGAGCTGTGATTACGCCAACTACATTATAATCGGCTTTTAGGATGCTTTCCAGGCTGCCCACGGCAAAATCTGGCGTACCCATAAATACTATTCTTAATGATCTCATCATTTATTTATTTTGTAAATATTCCCTGATTTTCGGGAAATTAATTCTTTGTCTATTAACAAGCGCAAAACTTCTAAAACCTGTTCTTCAGGATAATCTATGGCTTCGGTGAGTTCTCGGGAAGAAGCATCAGAGGTTTTTAAAGTTTTCATTATTTCTTTGTAAATCGCATTTTTAAGTTCCCTGTTTAAGGGCTCAGCTTGTTTTTGGCAAATTGAACAGATACCACAGTTTTCTTCTTTTTCTTCTCCAAAATATGCCAGGAGCTGTTTGCTTCGGCAGATTTTATCATTTTTTAAATAATCTAGAACCGAATCAATTTTTTCCTTTTTAGATTTATTATGTTGCTTTATATATGGCGCCAGTGGAAAAATAACCAAATCGTCTTCCCTGGGAACCAAAAATAAAACGGTAGCATCATGTTCAGCAAAAACATATTCCAGCGCCTGGTCTTTTTCCAGCTCCTCGAGAAATTTAAGCGCTTTTTTCTGATCGATATTTGATTTTTTACAAATCGAAGCCAGGTCTATCGCAGTTTTATTTTCCAGGATTCCGCCGTAAGTCCGTAAAAGGGCTTTTACAAAGCTTTCATATTTCTGATTTTGATCTAAATAATACTGTAGTTGCTTGCCTGAAATCGTAAAATGAATGCTGGTTTTTTTATGAAATTCCTTTGAAAGCTTCAAGACGCTGCACCGATCTAAAAGCTGAAGTACCTCGTAGGTTTTTGAAAAGGAAAGCTCGTATTGGGCACAAAATTTAGAAAAACTAAAATTATGTTCGGTTTCCTCCCCTTCACCATAAGCGATCCTGAAATAAGTATTCAGTTTTTTATAAACCAGTTTTACATCTTCCAGTTGTGGTAAATTTGCAAGAAACTGATTCTTTAAAACCGGAATATCGCTTTTATTGGTAAGAATAGTTGCGACAGCTTTTTCGCCATCCCTACCTGCGCGACCGGCTTCCTGAAAATAGCTTTCCAATGATTCCGGTAGATTTAAATGAATTACCTGCCGAACATCGGGTTTGTCTATTCCCATTCCAAAAGCTGTTGTAGCCACCATTATGTGATGCTTGTTTTCCAACCAATCACTTAACCTTTTGGTTTTTTCTTTAGGTTGCAATCCGCCGTGAAAAGCATCAGCTTTATAGCCTTTTTTGTTTAATAAATCTGCGATTTCCAGGCTTGCTTTTCGGCTTCGCACATAGATAATGGCCGCTTCATTTTTATCTTTCAGCAATTGGTATAAGCGATAATATTTGTCTTCGGCTATTAAAACATTGTAAGCAATATTCGGTCGATAAAAAGAATCTTTTAAAACCTCAATATCTTCTAATTCCAGTTCTTTCACAATGTCTTTTACCACCGCGGGAGTTGCGGTAGCGGTAAGCGCAATAAAGGGCGTTTCTGGTTTTAAATCTTTTAAGAGCGAAATATTGCGATAAGCTGGTCTAAAATCGTGACCCCATTGTGAAATACAATGCGCTTCATCTACAGCGATAAGGTTAACGTTCATCAGTTTAATACGTTCCTGTACTAAATCTTGTTGTAGTCTTTCAGGAGATAGATACAGAAATTTATAATTTCCGTAGATACAATTATCAAGGGCGGCGTCAAGGTCGCGATAGGCCATCCCGCCAATTAGGGCCATAGCTTTGATTCCTTTTTGTTGAAGCGCGTTAACCTGATCTTCCATTAGGGCCACCAGGGGAGAAACCACTATGCAAATTCCATCCTGAATTAAGGCCGGGATTTGAAAACATAGTGATTTCCCTCCGCCAGTTGGCATTAAGGCCAACACATTCTTTTGCTCCAGGAGTTTTTCTATAATAGGTTCCTGTAGCGGCCTGAAGGACGAATGTCCCCAGTATTTTTTTAATATGTAGTGCGCGTCCTGCAAATAGCCTGGATCAAATTTGATTTAAAATAAATGAAGTCCTGTCAATTATCGAGGTTTTTGGAACTTCAATAGGGGTGTAGCCGTAAGTCTTGTAGGTTTTAAAAAGATGTTTAGAAATTAGGCTGGCTTCTTTAAAAGATTCATAGCGCTCGTTGTCGCTTTGATAAATTTCCTCCCAGGGTGGTAAAAAGAATATCTTATCGTAAGAATATTCTATACAAGCATCGGTAAAGTAAGAGGAATATTCAGTCTTAAAATAATCCATATAAGCTAGTACATCGGGCAGACCACGATCTATAAATATGATTGAAGCAGGAATCATATCGGCTTCGCGATGCTGAATTTTTCGGCCTTCCAGCAATTTTTCGCTAAAGAGCAAAGGTTTTTCAAGGAATAACTGGTCTATTCCCTGTTTTTGGGCTTCTAAAGTTACCTGTCTGGAAATTTCATGAAGACATTCGTGCCCACGTTTTTCCAACTGGCGGATTATAGAAGATTTTCCGGTACCGGGACCGCCGGTAATTACTATTTTCTGTTTTTTCACGCTGCAAATTTCGACATTTGAAATTGATTATAAAAATGTATGCAATCCATGTATCTTTGCAGCCTAAATTTAAGTTAGAAAATTATGAGTGGAGAGAAAGATCAGGAAGAGTTTTATAACAAATTAAGATCACAATTACAAGACACATCCCTGTGGCCATCTGAGTATCTTTATAAATTTATAGTTCCTACAAAATCGAATCAGGTGAAAATTATCGATGAGATTTTTAATAATATGGGGGCGGTAATTACTACCAGGAAATCAAAAAAGGGAACTTATATAAGTACTTCGGTTAATGTACGCATGAAAAATCCAGATGCGGTAATAGAAAAATACAAAGAAGTTGCAAAAAAGGTAGAGGGCGTAATCTCCCTTTAATTTTAAATTCTGAATTTTTTATCTATCCCGATAATATTTAGTATTTTGCAGCGATTAAATTCTACAATAAACTACCTTGGGGTTGAGCCTTCGAGGCATTAAATGGAAGAATTTTTAATTTTGGGACAAACCTCAGTATATTTAAGACTCGATTATCGAGTAAAGTATCACCTTATAAATTTCAATTTTGACACACGCATTAGAATATAATTCCGAAAGGAAACACTTAATTATTCCCGAATATGGGAGACATCTTCAAAAAATGGTGGAAGAAGCCGTTGAAATTGAGGATGATAAAGAACGAAACCAGGTTGCAAAATCTATAATTGCCGTAATGGGTAATATGCAACCACATCTTCGTGATGTACCCGATTTTCAGCATAAATTATGGGACCAATTATTTATAATTAGTGATTTTAAGCTTGATGTTGAATCACCTTTTCCAAAACCTACCAGGGAAATGCTGGCAGAGCGTCCTGAAATGTTAGGTTATCCTCAGAATTTCCCAAAATATCGTTTCTACGGAAATAATATTAACCGAATGATTAATGAGGTTAAAGATTGGGAAGAAGGCCCTTTAAAAGAAGGTTTGGTATTAACCATTGCCAACCATATGAAGAAGTCTTATCTTAACTGGAATCGTGATACTGTAGAAGACGAGATAATCTTTGAACATCTTCGTGAACTTAGCGGCGGGAAAATTAATTTAAAAAACGCCGATGAAGATCTTAGCGATGCTTCTAACCTTATTAGAAATAAGAAAAAGCATACCAGTAAAAACAATAATCCTAAAAAATCCAACCGCAAAGGTGGAGGTGGCCGTAAGCGCTATTAAATAATATTTTACTTTCATGGGAACTTTCCAAATTGAAGGCGGGCAGCAACTTAGTGGTGAAATTCAGCCGCAAGGAGCCAAAAACGAAGCCCTGCAAATTCTTTGTGCCGTATTATTAACTTCTGATGAAGTTGTTATTAATAACATTCCAGATATTCTGGATGTGAATAAATTAATTCAGCTTCTGGAAAATCTGGGAGTTAAGATCAAAAAACTTGGAAAAGGAAGTTATTCTTTTAAAAGTGACGATCTGGATTTAGATTATTTAAGCAGTGATCAGTTTAAAAAAGACGGTAGCGGGTTACGAGGATCAATTATGATCGTTGGACCATTACTGGCAAGATTTGGTAAAGGATTTGTTCCGAAACCGGGCGGCGATAAAATTGGTAGAAGGAGACTTGATACGCATTTTGAAGGGTTTATTAAACTGGGCGCAAAATTCAGGTATAATAAAGAAGAACGTTTTTATGGAGTTGAAGCTCCAAACGGACTGAAAGGTGACTATATGCTCCTGGAGGAAGCTTCGGTTACCGGTACCGCTAATATTGTAATGGCTGCTGTTCTTGCTGAAGGAACTACAACCATATATAATGCTGCCTGTGAACCTTATTTGCAGCAACTTTGCAATATGCTCAATTCAATGGGCGCAAAAATTACCGGCGTAGGTTCTAATCTTTTAACTATTGAAGGAGTAGATTCTTTAAAAGGTTGTGAGCATAGAGTTTTGCCTGATATGGTTGAAATAGGTTCCTGGATTGGTATGGCCGCTATGACCAAAAGCGAAATTACCATTAAAAATGTTCGCTGGGATATGTTAGGGATTATTCCAACTACTTTTAGAAAATTAGGAATTACTATAGAACGTAAAGGGGACGATATTTTTATTCCCGCGCATAAAAATGGTTATGAAGTACAGAGTTTTATAGATGGTTCAATAATGAATATTAGCGATGCACCCTGGCCGGGTTTTACACCGGACTTATTGAGTATCGTTTTGGTAGTGGCAACACAGGCTCGAGGAAGTGTACTTATTCATCAAAAAATGTTTGAAAGCAGATTATTCTTTGTGGATAAGCTGATAGATATGGGCGCTAAGATTATTCTTTGTGATCCACACCGGGCTACGGTAATTGGGCACGATTTCAAGTCGCAATTAAAAGCTACCACAATGACTTCACCGGATATCAGGGCAGGAATTTCCTTATTAATTGCTGCACTTTCTGCAAAAGGAACTTCTACGATCCACAATATCGAACAAATAGACAGAGGTTACGAAAATATAGATGAACGCCTTAAAGCACTTGGTGCAAAAATTGAGCGGGTTGCTTAAGGTTCAATTTTGAAATAAAATAAAAAGTTTTCGGAAAATCTTGTTTTTGTCAAGCTGAACTTGGTTCAGTTTCTAACATAACTGGATTTCAAATAGCTTAGATCCTGAAATAAATTCAGGATGACGTAAAAAATAGGCATAAAAAAATCCGGGTGATTCATCCGGATTTTTTTATGCTTTTAACTTTAAAAACTAAACTTCAGTTTCGGCTTTTTTCTTGTTTTCTTTATAATGGAAAAGATTGTGCTCCTTAATCATTTTTGTAGTTTTTTCAGGTAGCATATCTTCCCAACCTTCTTTTCCTTCGCTAATCATCTGTAGTACTTCTCTAGAGTAAACATCAAGGATTTCAGGGTTGTAGTTCTCGATATCTTCAACTCTACCATTATACTTAAAGAATTTATACAATTCTTTCATCCTAGGATGAACTTTTAAGTTATCGCTGGTAGTGATTTCTCCGGTTTCAGAATCTTTAAGTGGGTATAGATAAACCTTAAGGTCTTTAAAGAATAATTTACCAAAGGCTTCCAGAATACCACCACTTAGATGTCTGTAATATTTCTCATCGAAAACATCAACCAGGTTATTTACACCCATCGTTAAGCCCATACGCTGCTTGGAATACCTTGAGAAATATTCAACAACACGATAATACTCCTGGAAATTGGAGATCATTACCGTTTGGCCCAGGGAACATAAAAGTTTTGCCCGGTCCATAAAATCACGTTCGTCAATTTCACCTTCGGCCCTAAGGTTAGAAAGCGTGATTTCAAAAATCACTTCGGTATTTTCTTTTTCTACTTTGCTTTCTTTTAGGAATAGTTCAAGGGAACGCTCATACATATCCATATTTACCTTGGTCACCGGTCTAAAACTTCCGCGTAGCGCAAGAATATTCTTTTTATAAAGAATTTTTGCGGGAAGTACGTTATTTCCGTCAGGTGCAAACATTACGGCATCTGTCATTCCGTTTTTAACCAGTTGTAAACTCATTAAACGGTTGTCTACACCTTCAAATCGAGGTCCGCTAAAGTTTATAGTATCAATTTCTATTTGATCTTTATCTATATGATCGTACAGATAACGTAGAAGTTTCTTAGGATTATCATATTTATAATAAGCGCCATAAATAAGATTCACACCTAATATTCCTAAAGTATTTTGTTGATGACGTGCATCGTTTTCGTGAAATCTAACGTGAAGGCTAATCTCGTTATAATCTTCTTCAGGGCCAACCTGGTATCTAATTCCTACCCAACCGTGACCTTTATATTTTTTTGCAAAATCTATAGTAGCTACGGTGTTGGCATAACTAAAGAAAAGTTTATTAGGATGCTTTTCACGGGAAATTCGCTGCTCAATAAGTCCAATTTCGTGGGAAAGCATCTTTTTTAATCGTGCCTCAGTTACATATCTCCTGTCATTTTCAACTCCGTAAATAGCATCACTAAAGTCTTTATCGTAGGCACTCATTGCCTTTGCGATAGTACCGGAGGCACCACCGGCCCTAAAAAAATTTCTTACAGTTTCCTGACCGGCACCAATTTCAGAAAAAGTTCCGTAGATATTTTCGTTTAAATTAATGCGAAGTGCTTTGCTTTTTATAGAAGGAACATTTTCAAATTCCTTATCGCCCATTATTGTAATTGGCATAATTTCTTTTTTAAGTGTGATTTCTTTTTTGTGTCTATCAAAGGTACTAAAAACAGCAAGGTATTGAAAAAAAATATCTTTACTTTTGCGTAAAACAAACAATTCTTGGAAGTAATATTTTTAGGTACTGGCACCTCACAGGGAATCCCAATTATAGGTAGTAAACACCCAGTTTGCCTTAGTGATAACCCCAAAGACAAACGCCTTAGGGTATCGGTTTTAGTAAAATGGGAAGGATATAATATCCTGATAGATTGCGGTCCTGATTTTAGGATGCAAATGCTTGCAAATCCTGTAGAAAACCTTGACGCTATTTTGTACACCCACGAGCATAACGATCATACCGCTGGTTTAGATGATATAAGGCCTTTTTTCTTTCGTCAGGGAGATATTCCTGTTTTTGCGCACAAACGAGTGTTAGAATCCTTGCGTAGACGTTTTGATTATATTTTTACTTCAACCAATAAATATCCCGGAGCTCCGGGTGTGCACGAGAACGAAATTGTAAATGAAGCTTTTTACTTTAAAGATTTAAAAATTACGCCAATAGATTATATGCACAATCGCTTACAGGTCTTTGGTTTTAGACTTAAAGATTTCGCTTATCTAACCGATCTTAAATCTATTAAAGAAGAAGAGGTTCAAAAACTGGATGGCGTAAAGGTTATGGTGGTTACCGCCTTAAGAATTGAGCCGCATCATTCTCATTTAAACCTGGAAGAAGCTTTAGAGTTCATTGCCCGAGTAAAGCCGGAAAGAGCTTATTTAACTCATATTAGCCATTTACTTGGATTTCATGATGAAGTTCAAAAACAGCTTCCTGAAAATGTATTCGTAGCCTACGATAACCTAAAAATCACCATTTAAGATGCGCAAGAATTTATTGCTTTATCTCTTTATTTTTTCTCTATTGTTTACCATTTTTATTTATGTAAACGACAAAAAGATCCTTGATTCCCGGGATGCAGAAATTCAGAATTTAAGAGCGGAAGTCGAACGACTTGAGCTGGAAACTGATTCTCTTGCTATTTTAAACGAAAATGACGGCTATTTTTCCTTATTGGAAAATGAAGATGCAATGACCTATTTTGAAAATAGGGGAATTGACGTTGCTGATGTTTCTGAAGCTATAGAAAATGAATTAATTAGCGAGAATAAAGTTTCTGTCGATAATTCTTATGTTCCTTTTCCTGGAATGGAAGGAGATATGCACATTAATAAAATCAAGATCTTAAACCATAAATGGGTGATTGCCGATTTTACTGATGGTACTTATTGGGGTGAAATATTTTTCACCTATTCAATAGACGAAGAGGGTAAGCTCGAACTTAATTCTGAAAAATATTTTCTTTATCCCCCGAGTTAAATTCGTTTTTTAAGCCATTCCCGTAATTCGAAGAAATTCTGTGGCGCTACTCCGTGTCCAACCGGGAATTCTGAATAGCTGTTTTCAATATTAAGCTCGTCCAAGGCCGGCTTGGTTTTTCGTGCCCATTCTACCGGAATCACCTGGTCTACCGAGCCGTGTGAACAATAAAATGATAGGCTCGAAAAATCATTCTTTTCAAATCCAGGTTTTAAAATTGCTTTATTGATATAACCGCTAAGCGCTATAATATTTTTAACCTTCTCAGGATAGGAGAGTGCTACTGCATAGCTTAAGATACTGCCCTGGCTAAAACCTAAAAGGGTTACGTTTTCTGCATTTAAATTATAAGCGTCTATCGCTTCATCTATAAATCCGGCGATTAGTTCCCTTGATTCTTTGGCCTGCTCGTCATCACTAAACTTACCATCCTGGTTATCCCAGTGAATTGCGTACCACGCATTTCCATAAGGCTGCATCGGGTAAGGCGCTTTTACAGAAACAACGAATAACTCATCCGGTAATTCTTCAGCAAAAGAGAAGAGATCATTTTCATCGCTTCCATATCCGTGAAGCATAATGAGTAAGGGCGGCTTTTCAGTTTGGGTTTTCGGTTTTCTTATAAGGTGTTGTAGAGAAAGTTCTTTGGTATTCATTTATTGTATTGTGCTAAACCATTTTTGATAATAAGTCCCAAGAATTGGCACTTCTTTTTGTTCGCCCTGTATTGCGGTTACCAGGCCGTAAATACCCAAAACCGCAATAAAAATATAAAAGGCCGATGAAATTAACCAGCTGTCAAACATTCCTACCAAAACTCCTAAAACGTAAAAAGTAACGTGAATGCCAAAGGCCTGCCTAATATGAAATGAAGCAAAAGGATTTTTATGTTCGTTGTTCATAAAATAGGCGATAATGGTGCCAATAATCGTAAGATAGGCAACAATAGCAGGGGTTTTTCCTTCTTCGGTAACAGTTTTCATAGCTGGTTATTTAAAATACAAAGGTATTAAATTAAGTAAGAATTTATAAACCAAAATCTCCCGCTTTAGTAACAATTCCTAAAGCTTTTCCTTTGAGTTGGTGGCCTTTGAAAATACTGTTTTTTGAAGTCGAAGAAATATCCGCTTCAGTAAATTCATATTTTTCATTCGGAATAAAAAGACTGAGATCTGCCGGATTTCCTTCTTTAATTTCTATGTCTTCCAAACCAAACCTTTGTTTTCCTCGTGAAAGCATTTCAACAACTTCTTCGGTGGAAAAAATCATATTTAAAGCTCCAAAAGCTGATTCCAGGCCGATGGTACCGTATAAAGCATTATCAAATTCAACTTTTTTATGCTCGGTATCTATTGGTGTATGATCGCTGGTGACCATATCTATGGTTCCATCTTTTAAACCTTTTATGAGCGCTTTTATATCTTTTTTGGTTCTTAACGGAGGTAAAACTTTTGCATTGGTATCAAAATCCTGCAAAAGTTCATCGGTAAAGATCAAATTATGAATCGCAACGCTACAGCTTACATCCAGGCCTTTCTTTTTGGCTTCCTTAATTAAGTCTACCGATTTTTTAGTTGAAATTGTAGGAATATGTAATTTCCCGCCGGTATATTCTAAAAGGTATAGATCTCGCGTAATTTGTAATTCTTCTGCCAGGTTAGGAATTCCTTTTAACCCCAGCGAAGTACTGTTTTGTTCCTCATTGACCATTCCCTTGCCGGCTATACGATCTTCCTGAGGAAATGACTGCACTAAAGCATTAAAATTTTGAGCATATTGAAGTGCAATTTTTAGCAGATTCGGATTCCTTACAGCCCGTTTATAATCTCCAAAAGCAATGGCGCCACCCTGTTTCATGTCAAAAAGTTCGGCAAGGTCTACGCCTTCACTTTTAATAGTTAATGCTCCGGTAGGGAACATTTTAACCGGGTGATGCGCTGCCTTTGATTTCACTGAAGTGATCGCACCATTATTATCAATTATCGGATAAGTATTAGGGTTTAAAGCAATGCTGGTAAACCCGCTTTTTGCTGCAGTGTCCAGTCCGTTAGAAATGGTTTCACGCTCTTCAAATCCGGGTTCTCCAAAACTTACACTACTATCAAACCAACCTCTTGAAACGTGAAGATTCTTTTCAGTAATTACTTTATCGACTTTCGACTTAATGTCTTCACCTATTTTTTTTATAATCCCGTTTTCGATTAGAATATCTAGCTTTTTATTATTGTAGGCTGAGTGTTTATCTAAAATTGTGGCCGATTTTAAAAGTAGTTTCATTTAGTTATAGTTTTAATCCCAATCTGTTGCTAATTGTATTCAGTTGTAATGCGATCATTTAAGATATTTTAAGAGGAGCATTTCTGCTGTTAAAAATATCAGTGCAAAAATAACAAAGCATTTCCAAAGCTCGTTGCTTTGCCCGGCTGCTTTTATTTCATTAAAATAAGATCCTATATTAGAATGTATTTTTACATTTTCTGTTTCCTTCGGGATATTATATTCCAGTTCGCTTTCGCTTCTGGGGGAATTAAAACTTATGTAGGTCTGATTTTCGTTGTTATATTCCAGCGAATAATTGCCTGAAGCGATTTCCAGTCCGGAAGTTGAAATTTCCAAATTATCACCTAAAGCACGTTGCTGCGGAATAAAATCTTCGGTCCTTGAAACAATGTGAACCACCTCGTCTTGCTGCGTTTGTAGCGAGATATTAATTTCATTTTCTTTTCCGGTTTCGTAGTACAGATTTGGAATTTTTAAAGCGGTAAGCCCCATATTATAAAAAACCGGAACAATTAAAGGAGAGTTTCTGAAATTGGTATTATCTGGATTTAAGGCTGCAGAAAATAAAAATACCCCGTTTCCTTCGAGTAAAAAACCGGTATTTTCCTGATAAGAAATTATTTTCCTTCCATTGTTCAGACTATAATAAGACTGCACTTTCGGATAATCAAAATTCTCAATCCTTTCCTCAAAAACATTGGTGAGCAAAGGATGATCAAAAGCGAGTTCTGTGATTAATACCTCCTGGGTTTTTAATTCAGAAAAAATAGGAGCGTTCAGACTGCGAAGTAGATTGTTATAAGAGTTTTGATTTATATTTTCTGAGGGAATAATTATCAGAGGTACCGCATTCTTCTGAAGGTTCGTAAGGTTAGATTCAAGTGCCCCGGAAACTGCTTCCAGTTCGTTGAGAATTACCAGATCAGCTGCGTTTAGCCTGTTAAAATCAAGTTGATCTATTTCAAAAATCTCAGTATTAAATTCAGGAGGGGTAAGGATACGGCTTAAAAAACTGGCATCTGTATCCTGGGTTATAATAACCACTTCTACCGGTTTAAGCTTATTTAGGCTGAAAAATAAAGAATTATCATACTCCAAAGAAGCATCTTCAATCCTTATAATTCCGTTGGGAATTTCCTCAGCATTTACCATAAAACTGGTTTGTGTTTGCTCATTTTCCACAAAATTCACAGCTGTTTTCGCCAAAAGTTCTTCTCCGTTATAAACTGAAACGCTTACAGGTTCTGAAATCTCTGCCGAACTGCTCAGTAAGACCTTTAAATCAATTTCAGAAGCTTCACGGTTACTTATAAATACAGAATCTATGCTGATATTCTGGGTGTTTCCGGGAATTGCCGGAATTAAATGATAATTTATATTGGAAGCATCTGATAAATCTTCAGGATTCAAATTTTGCTGAAAATCGGAAATAAGAATAACATCTTTGTCTCTGGTAGAAGTTTTCAACAGTTGTTCTGTTCTTAAATTCAGCGTATTAAAATCAGAAGAGGTTTCTGCAAAGTCGAGGTTTTGAAGTTCTGTAGTTAATTCTTCAGCAGGAAGATTAAAAAAATCATCATTATGAGTAAAAAGACTTATTTCCTCATTTTCTGGAAGGTTTTTAATTAAATCCTGAATAGCAGCTGCCAGGAGTTCGCCGTTTTGTCCCGTAGCCTGCATACTGTAAGAATTATCTAAAAAAATAACTTTATCACTTGAGGCAGCTTCAGGGTTTTCGGCAGGAAAATAGGGTTGGGCGAAAGCGAAAATTAAAACGGTTAACATTAACATTCTTGTAGCTAAAACCAACCATTTTTTTAAGCGAGAACTTTTTCGGGTTTGCCGAATAACTTTTTTTAGAAATTTTACGTTGGTAAAGTCTTCTTTTTGGAAGCGTCGTAGTTGAAATAAGTGAACAGCGAGCGGTATGATTAGTAAAAACAGGGCATAAAGTAGTTCCGGCTGTTTAAATTCCATAAAGCTTTAAAAAGTTTTTCAAATATATGAAATGGAATTTAAGCTAGGGCCGTTTAATTTTGAATTTAAAAGTGCTGCCTTTGCCTTTTTCAGAAATTACATCAATGGAGCCATTCATTTGCTCTATGTGTTTTTTTACGGTGGCAAGGCCAATGCCGCTGCCAGGATTGCCATATCTGTCTTTCGCATCTAGAGTGGAGAAGAGTTGAAAGATCTTTTCTTTATCGTTTTTATTTATGCCTATGCCGTTATCGCTCACTTCAAACCAATAATAAGTAGTAGTAGTTTTGAAACTTATATCCACTTTTCTTACTTCTTCGTTATTGTACTTTAAGGCATTACTTATTAAATTCATAAAAACCTGGCTAAGAGCGGCTTTATTTATGTTTTTGAGATGACCTTTATCGGGATAGGAGATTTCAACATTTTCCTCTAGAACATAAAGATCGGTGATTCTTTTTAAAAGGGTAGGAAGGTGTACATCCTCAAAATCTTTTTCCAGAATATGATCGCTGCGATAAAAACTTAGAATTCCATCAACATAATTTCTAAGCGAATAAGAAGACTCAACTAAAAAGTCAAGATATTGCCTGCTTTGGTCATCAAGCTTTTCTTTGTTTTCGTCCTTAAGTAATTCGGTTAAGGAAATAATATTGGCTAATGGCGATTTGATGTCGTGCGAGACCAGGCTGGCAAATTTTTCAAGTTCATTATATTTCTGCTTCAATTTTCGCTGTACGTGCTGAAGTTTGGTTTTGTGCTTGCGCGACTCAAAGAGATTCATACTTTGGTTCGCCAGGGCTAATAATGATTTTTTTTGATCTTCGTCTAACTTTCTAATCTTTGTATCAAAAATGCAGAACACTGCTATGGCGTGACCATTTGTATTTAAAAGTGGAATCCCTGCATAAAAATGAAATTCACGATCGTAAACATTGTTAGCACATTCAAAAAATTTAGGATGCTCCTGGCTGTTTATAATGAAGATTTCTTCGCCAGCATTCATAGCACGTTCACAGAAGGAGTTTTCTCTCGGAATTTCAGCCGGTTGAGTGCCGTAAGCCGATTTATACCAAACATTTGTTTTCCCTATAATGCTGATTTTCGCAATAGGAACCTGGCAGATTTTAGCGGCTAAAAAGGTAAGTTGGTCGTAATCCTTGTCTTCTCCAGATTTAAAAATTGCATATTCAGCAAGTGCTGCCCGACGTAATTTTTCGTTTGAAGAGACTTTTTTTTGCTGCATATCATCTGCTATGTTACTCACTATAAGATATTTGACAAACTAAAAATGTGCTGTGAGGATTTTGTTATGGATCCCGATATTACAGCTTAATTTAATATAGAAAAAATTAAACATTTTTCTATAAAAAAGCAGCATCAATTATGTTTTTTTCTAATCGAAAAATCGAAACGAGTACCTTCTCCTATTTCTGAATTAACCTTTAGGTTTCCGCCTAAATTACCTACGAGTCTTTTTACTGTCGAAAGGCCAATGCCATTGCCTTTATTGCCGGAACGGTCACTTTTGGCTACGGTAGTAAAGAGTTTAAAAATGTCTTCTTCTTTTTCTTTAGGAATTCCTATACCATTATCCTGAATACTGAAGTAATAGAAATCGGGGTTTTGGGAGAATTCAATATCAATTATAATTTTTTGCTTATCGTTGTACTTTAGGCTGTTCCCCAATAAATTCAAAAATATTTGTTCCAGCGCGGCGCGGTTAGAACTTATAATGGTATTATCTTCAGGAAGGTTGATGATGCAGTCTTCGGTAATATTTAAGAGGTCAATAATTTCCTCTAATAATTGATGTACGTCAAATTCTTCATTATTTGAGGCAGCAATATTATCGCTTTCGTAATGATCTAAAATGCCATTTATGTACTCGCTAAGTCTTAACCCTGCCTGTTTTAGATTTTTTAGGTATTCTAAACCTTCTTCTCCCAGTTTTTTGCCGAATTTTGCTTTAAGGATATCTGCGGTGATAATCATATTTGCCAAGGGCATTTTCATATCGTGAGAAACCACTCCGGCAAAATTTTTAAGCATAGCATTATGCTCGTTCAATTGCTTTTTAATATCCTCCAGGTAATCGTTCTTGCGTTTTAATTCTAAAAGTATTTCTACCTGTTTAGCAAGTGATTTTAAGGCTTTTTTCTGGTCCTGGTTTAATTTATTTGGCTTGGTATCAATCACACAGAGTGTACCTAAAACCATATTGTTATGATTTTTGAGGGGCATCCCGGCGTAATAAATAATAGGATCTGATTTGGCAAGAACAAAAGGGTTATCCTCAAAACGCTTATCTAACCTGGTATCTTCAACTTCCATCAACTGTTCAGGTACCAAGATGGCGTGACTACAAAACGAAACATCCCGTTCTGAGGTACACATTTCGGTGCCATATTTAGATTTAAACCATTGCTCGTGCTCGCCAACTAAAGAAATTAAAGAAATTGGCGTTTTGCAAATAAAAGAAGCCAATTGGGTAATATTGTCGAATTCCTCCTCGGTAGGACTATACAAAATATTAGCGTCCTCAAGCGCTTTTAAACGTTGACTTTCGTTTTCTGGAATAGCGGGACTTAACATATAATGAAAATTCAATTAAAACAAATTTAACAATTTTCACCGTAACTTGTTAAATTTATACTAATACTTTTCAAACACGCCAAGACCAAATAAAGCGAAGTCATATTTCACGGGATCTGCTGGATCCAGCTTCCTTAACGAAGTATCTAGCTCAGCCAAAGCTTTCGCATCATTGGCTTTTCGCTTTAAGAGTTTTAATTTTCTAGCCACATTTCCGGAATGGACGTCTAATGGGCAACTTAATAGAGAAGCATCGAGCTTTTCCCAAAGACCAAAATCTACACCGGCCTGGTCCTTTCTCACCATCCACCGCAGGTACATATTTATTCTTTTAGCAGCCGAATTCTTAAGTGGATCACTTACATGTTTTTGTGTTCGTGGAGGATGTGGAATTTCAAAGAATACCTTTTTAAATTCGTGAATAGCGGGTTGAAGTGAAGCTTTTTTAGCATTTTTAGTAAAAATAGCTTCAATGCCACCGTGATTTTTGTAGATATTTTTTAAGGCTGAAATAAAATAAATAAGGTCTGTTTCGTTAAAAGTACGATGAACAAATCCGGTTAAATTTTCCAAATCACTTTCAGAATGATTCAAGACGAAATCCTGCGGACTACGATCCAGCATTTCCATTAAACGATTTGCATTTTTAAGAATACTTTTTCTATTTCCCCAGGCAATCGTTGCCGTGAGAAAACCGGCAATTTCAATATCTTCCTTTTTACTGAACTGATGCGGAATCTGCACAGGATCAGTATCTATAAATTCAGGCGTATTGTACTGCTCAACTTTAAAGTCAAGAAAAGATTTGAGTTCACTTTTTTTCAAACTGCCTAAATTTGCTTTTTGTCGATTATTTTTCCGTCCTGCATTGTGATTTTTCGGTCGGCCATATCGGCAAGTTCTTCGTTATGAGTTACAATCACAAAAGTTTGCTGAAATTCGTCGCGAAGCCTAAAGAATAATTGATGAAGATTTTCAGCAGATTCGGTATCCAAATTTCCAGAAGGTTCATCGGCGAAAATCACCGCAGGATTATTAATAAGGGACCTTGCAACGGCAATACGTTGTTGCTCTCCACCACTAAGTTCTGCCGGTTTATGGTGTGCCCGGTTTTTTAGCCCTAAGAAGCCTAAAAGCTCTTTAGCACGTTCTTCGGCTTTTTCTTTTGGGGTGTTATGTATAAAGGCAGGAATACAAATGTTTTCTAAAGCAGTAAACTCAGGTAACAGCTGATGAAATTGAAAAATAAATCCAATATTCTTATTTCTAAATTTTGATAATTCCCTGGATGAAAGTTTATAAATATCGGTATCATTGATTTCAAGCATAGAATCTTTATCCTTTTCAGGTTTATCTAAAGTTCCCAGAATTTGAAGCAAAGTGGTTTTACCTGCTCCCGAAGCTCCTACAATAGAAACAATTTCGCTCTTTTTAATATGAAGATCCAGACCTTTAAGAACGTGAAGATCTCCGTAGTATTTATGAATATTTTTGGCTATAATCATATATGCGCTTTAAGGCTCGTGAAATTAGCCAAATTAAGGAAAATCCCCAAGTTAGGACTGTAATATGTTTTTTACCTGATTGTAGTCTATATAATAAACAATCCTCAGGCTAAAATTATGTCTTGCCGGCCTGTCAAACAAATTATCCAGGCTTCGTTGAAAATCCAGATAACTTAATTCATCCTGGTTAAAAATTGAATTTCTATAGAGTAAAATAGCTTCGCTTCCGGGAGCGAATTGCCAGCGGTAGCTTAAGTCGAGGTTCCAGATATTAAAATTAGCGTCAGGATTATAATTTTCCTCAGTATCATAATTTACTGAAGTTAAACTTCCGTCATTATTTAATTTTGAAAATTCACCTTCTTCAAACTGAGCAACCGACCAAAAATGCCTGAAACTTAAATTTAATGCCTGCTTTGTGGTGAAATTATAATTTGCCTGAAGCGAGTTTTCGAAACTTTGCATATCCCGGTTTCCGAAGATAATATCCCGCGGCTGGAGGTTTACAAAGCTGGGGCGGTTAATTTCATTATCGTATTCAAAACCATAAATTACCAGAAACCTCTCGTTTAACCTAATTCTGGGTTTAAATATAAAATTGAAACTTTCTCGTGAGTCTTCGCCAAAAACCTGGTAGGTGGAGCGAAGATCTAAAGCTAGTTTCTTTCTATAATCTGAAGAAATCCAGGCGTTTCCGATAATATTGGGTTGGTAGGTTATAAAAGTATTTTCCCTACGCGGCTCAAAAAAATCTTTAAATGCTGAATTCACTTCGGCAAAACCTCCAAAAGCAAATCGGTCGCGGGTCATTGCAAAAATGCTTAAACCAGCACCACTGGCCACATTTATACCAGGGCGATATCTCCGCTGGTGGTTTGCATATAATTCTATGTTATATTGATTAAAAATCCCGGTAGGCTCAAAAGTTTGATAAGAAGTATTCAGGTAAAAGTTATTATAATTGTTGGTAAAACTTATTCCCAGGTCGTTAATATCGTAAGTTTCGTTGGCCAGTTCGTGCGAAAGGCCATACCTGAAATTACCTTTTGTTCGATTAACTGAAAGTAAAGAAGAAAAGCCTGTTTCCTTTTGTCCCGATAAATTCACATTGCTCATTTTCGCTTCTCCAACAAAGTTAAATGAGTTGGATTTATTAAAAACATCAAATAGAAATCCGGTAACATTTGCGTCCCTGAAACTGCCTTCCCTGGTAACATTGGTATTAATTAAACTTATAGAAGAATTTTTATTAAATCTTTGATCGAGCACCAGGATGTTATAATTAGCAAGAGGTTCTGTAACTTTCTCCCTGCTTTTACCGGTAAGAGTATCTCTAAAAACAGCTTTGGTTTCAGCAGTAACGGCATTAAAAAATCCAACTCCCAGTCCACGTTCCGTCCTGCCCGAAATTTTTAATGCATTTATGAGATCGGTCCTTTCAGGATTTTCGAGGATTTCTTCATTTTCAAGTTTTTCTCGTTGGGCATTATTAAAACCAATAGGAGTATTTCCCACACGGCGGGAATAAAAAAGATCTCCTTTTGTAAAAAGCTCGGTTCCTTCGGTAAAAAACGCACGATTTTCTCCAAATATTTGCTCAAATGGACCTAAATTAAGTTCTACATTATCATAAGCCACCTGGCCAAAATCTGGAACTAAAGTCATATCTAAGGTGAAGGCTTTGCTAATTCCGTATTTTACGTCCAGCCCTGCACTAAAATTGGTTTCGGTCTGGCCATCAAATCTATCTATTTCAGCCGATGTATATGGGTAAAAACTAAGTCGGGTAGGAGGTTCTATATTTTCTATACCGGTAAGTAAGCCGGTTTGCTGACTCATTAATCCAACGGCTTTATCTACATAATTCCACGTATAACTTTCATTTCTTTGAGAAATTTGCCTTAAAAACTGAATTCCCCATTTTTGTTCCTGTTTTTCAGGAAAACGCAGCGCAGAATAAGGAACACGAATTTCCGCATACCAGCCGTTTTCATCTTGAGAAACCGCCGCCTCCCAAACGATATTAAAACCAAAATCTTCATTATCGCCGGTAATTTTGGCGTCTGCACGTGTACCTGCAGCGGTAACCGCAAACCTTATTTGGTTTTCACCATCGTCATAAGTATTAATGTCTATTTGGAAATAATCGCTTTGCTCCAAATTATCTCGTTGGGTAAATTGCTTTACTATATCTTCAGGATTATTTTCTAATAAAGAAGCGGCGATATAAAGCGCTTCATTATCGTAAACTACTTTTACAGAAGTGTTGTGACTTGATGGAATGGGATCGCCATCTCCGGGATAATACATCACAAAATCTTTTGCTTCAGTAAGGTTCTTCCAGGCTTCATCGTCTAAAAGTCCATCTATATCAGGAGATTTTTGCGCTTTTGTTGCTGAATAGTTTTTGCGCGGAAGACTATCTATTTGCGCAGTAATTTGATGGGTAAAAATGAAGAATATTAAAATCAACCGGATTTTCGGAACCATTAATTGATGATTAGGGTGAAAATGAGTTCAAATATATCATAGTTCTCAATGTAGACCAAGTTTTGATTTAAATTCACGTTAAACTATATTTGGTTTGTTTATTAATAGCTTAGATTTGCTAAACAAAAATAATCTATGAATTCAGAAAATATAGAACTTGCAACCTTGGCAGGAGGTTGTTTCTGGTGTACTGAAGCTGTTTTTCAACGTTTAAATGGTGTGGAACAGGTGCTTTCAGGTTTTACCGGTGGGAATATAAAAAATCCTGCGTATCGTGAAATTATAACCGGCCGAACCGGCCATGCTGAAGCAATTCAGATTAGATTTAATCCAGAGGTGATAAGCTTTCAGGATTTGTTATATGTATTTTTTGCCACGCACGACCCAACTACGTTGAATCGACAGCAAAATGATGTTGGGACACAATATCGAAGCGCGGTATTTTATCATTCTGAAGCACAAAAAGAATCTGCAGAAAAGGTAATTGAAGAGTTAGAAGAAAAGGAGGTTTTCGAGAATAAGATCGTAACCGAAATTAGTGCGGTGAAAGATTTTTATATTGCAGAAAAAGAACATCAGGATTTCTATAACCAGCACCGGCAGCAACCATATTGCCAATTTATAATAGATCCTAAAATTAAAAAACTAACTGAAGTCTTTTCCGATAAACTGAAATAATAAAAAAATGTCATATAAATTTAAAGAAGAATATAATATTGAGGTTACTGATGGGCTTCAGGAAAATTATAAAAATATCCTTGAAGGAATAGGCGAGGATATAAGTCGTGAAGGCATAGAAGATACTCCAGAACGTGCAGCGAAAGCAATGCAGTTTCTAACACAGGGTTATAAGATGGATGCTGAAACCATTCTAAAAAAAGCCATGTTCAAGGAGAGTTACGACGAAATGGTGGTGGTAAAGGACATAGAATTATATTCTTTGTGTGAGCACCACATGTTGCCTTTCTTTGGAAAAGCCCATATTGCTTATATTCCTAACGGGCATATTGTAGGTTTAAGCAAACTACCAAGGGTGGTAGATGTATTTGCAAGAAGACTGCAGGTACAGGAACGCTTAACCCACGATATTTTGGAATGTATAAATAACACCCTTAAACCAAAAGGAGTTGCGGTAGTGATTGAAGCAGTACATATGTGTATGATGATGCGCGGTGTACAGAAGCAAAACAGTGCGACTACGACTTCCGGGTTTAGAGGGCAATTTGAAAAAATAGAAACCAGGAATGAATTTCTAAAGCTAATAAGCTCGAATCTTAAATAGCAAATTGGCATTTTATTTGCTTTATTTAATAAAAGCAATCAAAATGAAACTTTTAAAAGATAAACTATTTATAAAAAGCCTGGTGTATGATGCTATTGGTATGGTTACCTTGGCAATTCCTTTAGTGGGGCCGTTTCTCGATTTATTATGGGCACCTTACGCCGCCAGAAAAATGGGTGAAATGTATCAAGGAAAAAAAGGTAAAGTGGCTTCAGTAATTGTATTTCTTGAAGAGATTTTACCGGGAACAGATATTATTCCAACCTTTACGCTAATGTATTTCTATACTTTTGTTTGGAGCAAGAAAAAACAACCTAAAGGTCAGGTAATAGAAGTTGAAATAATAGAATAAGTTTCTATTTTATAAAATTTTTAAAACGGGATTCCATATCGGGATTCCGTTTTTTTTTGCATTTGTTGTAAATTATTTAAAAACTCTTTAACAGCGACCGCTTTTGCTTTTAAATGTTTTATGTAATTTACCTTGAATGTAAAATTTATGCAATGTCAGAATTTGACCAGGATAGACCAGTAATTTCCAATCCATCAAAAATTTCATTCTCCGGATGGAAGAAAATAGCTTTTATAATAAAGGATAAAATAGACGAAAATAATTTAAGTATTGTGTCTGCAGGCGTAGCTTTCTATGCATTTTTAGCAATCTTTCCGGCAGTTATGGCTCTGGTTTCTATTTATGGTTTGGCGGTGACTCCGGCTCAAATTGAATATCAATTAAATCAGCTTGGCACGATGTTACCGGATGAAGCATTTGGTATCGTAGAGCAAAGGCTGGAGGCGTTTATATCTACATCCGGAAAAGCACTGGGTTGGGGAATGGCAATAGGTATATTGTTTAGTATTTGGAGTGCCAATAAAGGAATGAAGTCTTTATTTAGAGGTATTGATATCGCCTACGCAACTCGAAGCACACGCGGATTTATAAAACAAAATGCACTTACTTTATTGTTCACTTTTGGCGCTATAATACAGGTTATTTTAAGTATGGGTTTAATTGTGGCTTTTCCTGCTGTTGTGGGAGAATTGGGTTTGCCCCAAAATATAGAAAGCCTAATTAGTTGGTTACGCTGGCCAATTTTGGCCATTATAGTTGGTTTTTTTCTCTGTCTTATTTATAAATATGCGCCAGAGCGCACCAATCCTAAACTAAGGTGGGTGATTCCCGGTGCATTGGTTGCTACCATTCTTTGGTTAATCGCTTCTTGGGGTTTTTCGTTTTATGTAAGTAATTTTGGAAGTTATGGGGAAGTTTATGGTTCTATTGCCGCTGTGGTTATTATGATGTTATGGCTTTTTATTAGTTGTTTTACAATGTTGCTCGGAGCTCAAATTAATTCTGCTACAGAGAGATACGCTAAGAAGATCACTTCATTTAAATAAATTTCAAGCGAAATGTAAGTCTGCGTAAGACCGTTAAAACTGTGTTATTTGAAATCTCTTTAACGTTAGAAATGCAGAATTACCTCGATATTTAATTAACCGAAAAATTCGGGGTAAAACCATTAAAAAAAAATTATGACTAATCAGGTAGTACAAACAGGTATGAAATGGCTTAAAAGAGCTGTTATCTTTAAAGCAGGCAAAATGATCATGAAAAAACCAGCAAGTGCACTTGGGGTTGGAGCAGTAGCAGCAGGGGCTGGAATCGCAGTTTATAGCTTATTTAAAAAGCGTAATAAAAAAGACCTAACCCATATTGACAATATTGAAGACAATAATCCTGAAATTGAAGGGAAAAATAAAATTGTAATATAAAACTGCTAAAAGGTAAAAACCTCACGGTCCCTTTCGGTATTGTGAGGTTTTTTATAAGATTTATTAAACAGGCTTACTTATGCCTGTTTCTTTTTTCAATTACATTATTAAAGGAACCATCTAACCGAAACTGAAATATTTCTTCCAATATTAGAAATACCATCAGATTTTAAGCGGGAAAGGTGGGAAATATAATCTTTATTCAGAATATTGTTCGCGCTTACTCCAATTCTCATTTCTGTAGTATTTATGGCGAACTCTCCTCCAAATCCAGCACCTAAAAGGCCGTAGCCACCTGTACGGGTTTCGAAGGCACTCACGTTATTTTGATCGAATACATTTTTAAGCCTTACAAATGCATATTTGCTATAGATTTTCTCATCGGAATTATCAAATTCCAACCTAAAGGTATTGGTTATGGAATTTGCCGGAATTAAGGGCAAATACTCTCCATTATTTCTTTTTCCCGTCACGGTTTCAAAACTACTTTCCAAATGAAGCCAGTCTAAAGGATGTGGATGAATATGGACACCTATTTCCCCACCATACAATTCAGCATTGTTCTGGGTGTATTCAAAAACAGGGTTTTCTTCGATTAATTCGCCGGTGGGCTCCAGATAAATATAATCGTTTATCGTATTATGAAATCCGTTTACGAAAGCTTCAAAATGCTTGTTCCGCCATTCTAAAGAAAGATCTACCTGGAAATTCTGTTCATTATCAAGGTTTTGATCTCCAACCTCATAGCGATTTGTCCCGTGGTGAGAACCGTTAGAAGTTAATTCCGATAAATTAGGCGCTCTAAAACCGGTAGCAAGATTTAACCTTGCACTTAATCTTTCAGAAATAATATATTTTGCACCTAAGGCTCCATTAATACTTTTGTATGAGTTATTTACAGCGGCAATTTCTCCACCTTCGTGCGCATGTTCAAGCTCTTCTACGTGCTCTTCACCTTCAGGCTCTTCTTCAGCGTGTTCCTCTTCGTGTGGTTCCACGGCTTCACTGTCAATACTCCGGGTATCAAATCTTAAGCCTCCCTGGAAATCCCATTTATCAAAATGCACATGGGTAGTAGCAAACACTCCAAAATCTGTTGTAATGGCATCTGGAATTAAAATTTCTTCGCCGTAATTGGTATTGGTTTGATGCATTCCCTGAACTCCCAAAATGGTTTCAAATCTTCCGGTTCTGGGTAAATTATATTGAAGGTTATAATTTAAAGTTTCCAAATGCATTTCCAGTGCGGGATGATCTGCGCCTTCTTCCTCTTCGAGGTGTTCTTCTTCCTCTGCGTGCTCTTCTTCACTGTGTTCCTCTTCGTGAAGATGTTCTTCAAACTCTTTTCGGTTATTATATTGATATCCAATTTTAAAGTCTAAACTTGAATTATTAAAATAAAGTTTGTTTTCTAAGCTTAGAATATGATTATCAATTTCCTGATAGGGAAGAAGAGGATCTTTATCTGTAGATTGTTCGCCTATTTCCTCCGGAATTCCAATATTAGATTTATTGAAATTATACCTTAAATCTGTTTTAAATTTGGCATCCTGGTAGCCAATTCCTGCTTTAAAATCGGTTTCATTAAAGCGGGTATTGGTCACTCTTTCCCCATCTCCGGTTTCGTAATCGCTGTGAGCGGCATAACTTCCACGGGCCAGGAATTTTAGCTTTTCTCCTGAAGTTTTAGCCATTACGCTTCCCTGGTAACCTTGAGTATTACTAAAATAATTCACATCAGCTTCAGCATTTGTTTCATTTGCTGCAGCATATCTTTCAGGATTCAGGTAAAGAACTCCACCAATAGCGTCGCTTCCGTAGAGAAGGGAAGCAGGGCCTTTTATAACCTCAACGCTTTCAATTCCTTTAGAACTTATTCCAAGACCGTGTTCGTCTCCATATTGCTGGTTTTCCAACCTAACACCCTGTGTATAGACCAAAACCCGATTAGAGCTTAAACCTCTAATTACAGGTTTCCCAATTCCCACACCTGTAGTTAGGCTTTCTACTCCGGCAATCTGGGTTAGTCCGTCGCTTAAAGAAATAGCTCCTTTTCGGTTTAGATCAGCTACGTTTTCACGTTCTACGCGCATTACATTTTCGCTTTGCAATTGATGAAAAGGAGTAGAGACAATCACTTCTTCCATTTCTATGGCCGACTTTTCTAAAGTGATATTTAAGCTGGAAGTTTCAGGAAAATCGAGTTCGTTGGAATAAGTCGCAAAACCAACCGATGAAATCACAATTTTAAATTTTCCGTTTGGAATATTTTCTACCCTAAAATTTCCATCAATATCGGTCATATCGCCTTTACTGAGTTCTGGAAAATAAACATTAGCACTAAATACCGGTTCTCCAGTTTCAGCATTGGTAACCTGGCCCGAGAAACTATTCTGAGCATATATAATGGGGCTCACTGCTAAAAATAGCAATGAGAAAAGTAAACTTTTCATATTAATTTTTTAAATAATTATACTTCTAACAAATAAATTCGAATTGTTAGGCAGCCATAGGTGGACCGCGAAGCTCAAAGGGGAGCCTTTGATAATCACTTAAAAATTGATAAAAATCGGAGAATTGTTTTTTGATCTGCTTTTCTAAAAGCGGTTCAAAACTAATGAAGTCTGCAGCGAGTACCGGACTTTGATTAAAAGAATGTAATTCACAGTCCAGGCTACTCTCGTGAAAATGCTCATCGGCATAATTAACACATAATTCGTGTCCGTGCCCGCTGAAGATATGCGAGAAACTAATTACCATAGGAAGCAAAAGCAGAGCCCCTAAAAGTATAGCGAATATGTGTCTAAATATTTTCAAAAATAATTATTGGAATAATTTTGCAAATCCCATTCTGCTTAGCATTTTCTTTTCGAAAGCCCAAAAGAATTGAAACTGGCCAAAAATCCAGCCGAAACTAACCAATAGAACCTGGTAGATAGGAAAAATGAGAAAAATTCTTGCACTCCAGTAAACCGCCCAATGAGAGGAAGCTTCGTAAATACCCAAAAGATTACATAAAGGTTCAGCTAATTTAGCCGATGTAGATCCAGTAATGGCGAATACTATAAGAATTACAAATATCTGCCAATTAGAATCTATACCCCAACGTGCTTTTAATTTATTCATGTGGCAAAAATACTAAAAGCATCGGAGAATTAAAATAATGAGTGTTAAATACGCGTAGGGACTGAAAAGCTTTGGTTATAATGCCTACTGAAATACACAAAGTAATTGTACAGGAGATAGTTAACTTCGTACCCATAATCTATATTAGGCTCATAGTTAATTTGCTGTAAATAAAGATCTGGATTATAAACCTGTGGTTGTCTTACCCGCTGATTATACTCTGAAACCAAAAATCGGTTTTTGTTTTCCAGGTATTGCTGGGAATAATAACCTTCGGGTTTAGCGATGGAATTAATGAAAAGGTTGAATCCCGGCTCTATAATTATGATCTCATACTCAAGGCTATCGTTTGCAATACGAACCGTATCCTCATTTATTTGTGAATCTCCCAGGTTTCTATCTCTTGAACTTCCGCAGCTATAGATAAATAGTCCCAGTAAAAATATGTAAATAAAATTTTTCATTTTTGTTTCTCTCTGAAGCTTTAAATACTCTGAATAATTTAAAGCAAATTATGTTCCTAATTTATTTACCGCCTAACATACCACCAAGCAGGCTGCCGCCTTTTTTACCTTTTTTTCCGCCAAAAATCATTCCTGATACATCGTCTATAACGCTGCTATCCCCATCGGCATCCAGTAAAGTTTCGACCAAAGATTGATCGTGAGAATTGTTGGAGCCCATAACCGATCCTAAAAGTCCTGATAAACCGGAAGCGCCAACATCATCTTTCCTCTTTTGCTGACCTAATATGCCCATAATAACCGGTGCAGCCATTTCAAGAATATAATTAACCGTGGATTCATCTATATTTAAGGTTCCGGCAATTGTTTTGCTCACCCCACTTTGTTTTGCCCCTAAAACGTGACTTAGAATTTTACTGCCTTCATTAGTAAGTTCTTCTGGATTTTTATCTCCTAAATTATCTAAAACATCGCCATTATGCTTTTCGCTTTGTAAAGCCTTATTTAAACTTTCGGCACCTTTAGGATCTTTTGCGTTTCGTTTCATCGCACCAAGTATTAGTGGCATAGCCATACCAAGTACCGAAATTATTTTGGTTTTATCTTCAGAAGTTTTTGAGCTGGCTTTGTTTACTAGCTGTTCTCCTGTTTGTGTATTTAGTAAATCTAATATTGAAGCCATAATTTTAATTTTTTAATCGATAATCGAGATTTAACTGCGCCAAGGTTTGCCTAGAAGTCAAAATTTATTATCCAATGATGCTCCTTGGGGCTTGTCCCGAAGAAATTTACTAAATCAATTTACAGCTTTTAAGCAGCATCTAACGTTAAAGCTTTATTATAATCTACTTTTTAAAATGTGAAATAATTTGATTTGAAAGTTCTAAACCTATGCGTTCCTGTGCTTCCAGGGTAGAAGCTCCAATATGTGGACTCAAAGAAAGCTTTTCATTCATCAACAATTTAATGGCCGGTCTTGGTTCGGCTTCAAAAGTATCTAAGCCGGCAAATACAACTTTACCGTCTTCTATGGCTTCCAGAAGTGCGACTTCATCTATCACTCCACCACGAGCAGTGTTAATGATACCAACTCCCTGTTTCATTGCTTCAATTTGCTTTTTACCAATTAGCGGTTTAGATTGTGCCGGCACGTGTAATGTGATAAAATCTGAATGCTTTATTAGCTCTTCTACAGGTTCTGTTTTAATCGGAATTTCTATGCTTTGGTGGTTATAGAATTCCAATGAAATTTTTACTTCTCCAACTTCTTTATCACTGGCTATAACTTTCATTCCCAGACCTAAAGCGATTTTGGCAACTTCGCGTCCAATTCTTCCAAAACCAATAATTCCCAGGGTTTTCCCTCTAAGTTCAATTCCTGCTGAATAGGATTTTTTTAATTCCTTAAACCGAGACTCACCTTCTAAAGGCATATTCCTGTTAGCATCGAATAATTTTCTTACTCCACTAAAAAGATGGGCAAAAACAAGTTCAGCAACCGAGCCTGAAGCCGCCTGAGGTGTATTAATGACTTTTATGCCTTTACTTTCGGCATAGTCTACAGCAATATTGTCTAAACCAACACCGCCACGACCTATCAATTTCAGGTTTTTACATGCATCAATAATCGCTTTGTCTACGGTGGTAGCGCTTCTAACAAGTAAAACCTGTATGTCTTTAGAATTTATATAATCGGCCAGTTGTTCCTGGGCTACTTTGGTACTTATTACTTCAAAACCTGCTTTTTCAAGCTGTTCTACACCGGCTTTTGCAAGACCATCGTTGGCGAGGACTTTTATCTTTTCTGGTTGATTTAGTGTTGTGGGTTTATTAAAAAAATCTTCAGGTTTCATCTGTTTAAAATTTAATCCCTGGCGCGGGAATTTGATACAGGATTACAATCGTTTTCCTGTATGTTGTCAATTTTTGCGTCCAGCATCATGCTGGTGTTATTTATTTTGAATTATGATTGTTTTTCCAGCTGCTGCATAGCTTCAACCAGTACTTTTACACTTTCAAGGTCTAGTACGTTATACATAGAGGCACGGTAGCCTCCCACACTTCTATGGCCGTTAAGTCCGTTGATGCCGGCATCCTTCCAAAGTTTATCAAAAGCATCTTTTTTGCTTTCATCGGTAAGGGTGAAGGTGGCATTCATTGGCGAACGATCTTCAACTTCAGCAAAACCTTTAAATAAGGGGTTTCGGTCTATTTCATTATAAAGGAAGTCGGCTTTTTCGGCATTTCTTTTTTCCATTGCTGTAATCCCGCCGTTGGTTTTAATCCATCTCAAGGTTAAAAGCGACACATAAACTGCATAAACAGCCGGGGTATTGAACATACTGTCTTTATCCAGGTGTACTTTGTAATTTAACATTGAAGGAATTTCCCGTTCAACTTTACCTAAAATTTCTTCTTTGATTACGACCAGTGTCGTGCCTGCCGGGCCCATATTTTTCTGGGCTCCTGCATAAATAAGATCGAATTTTGAAAAATCCAGTTCCCGGGAAAATATATCGCTACTCATATCGCAAATCAGTGGTGCATCAACTTCCGGGAAATCTTTAATTTGAGTGCCGAAAATCGTGTTATTGCTCGTGCAATGAAAATAATCTATATCAGACAGGATTTGATAATTTTTAGGGATATAATTGAAGTTTTTGTCTTTAGAAGAAGCCACCTCAATCACTTCACCAAAAAGTTTCGCTTCTTTTATCGCTTTAGAAGACCAGGTTCCAGTGTTGAGATAAGCGGCTTTTTTATTTAGCAAATTATATGCGGTCATTAGAAACTGCATACTGGCACCTCCCTGTAAGAACAAGGCTTTGTATCCTTTATCTTTAAGTCCTAAAAGTTCCAGGGAGAGGCCGCGGGCTTCTTCCATCACATCTACAAAAGCAGCGCTGCGATGCGAAATTTCCAAAATTGACAATCCTGAATCCTGAAAATCTAAAATACCTTGCGAGGCTTCTTTAAAAACTTCCTGTGGTAAAATACAGGGACCTGCGCTATAGTTATGTTTTTTCATAGTTGGTTTATTAGTGGTTAGTTCCTCTGGGAGGTTCTTTATTTAAAGCTTTTCTAAAAATTTTAAAGTATCAACGCCATCGGCATAATCCCACAATTTTGGTTGCTGGGTTTGGCCGAAATCAACATCGGCCTTTGTTCCTACAACACATTGCAGGTTTTCTTTATTTTGCTGAAGTTTTTCCTGTAATTTTTTTTCATCTTCATATTGTTCATAAAACAAGGTGGCAATAGGAGAGCCGAAACTTTCATCCTCTTTTAAAATAAGAAATCCGTTTTCCAGTAATTTAAATTCACTCATTAGATATACTGCCTTATTATAATCGTAATTGTTAGCATATTTAGCTGAATTCATTAAAGTATTCCACGGGAACATCGCTTTAAAGAAATCGTCAAAGTCATATTCTTTAGGAACGTAAAGTTTAGAAACATTACGGCAACCCAGGCCAAAATACCTAAAAACATCCTCACCCAACGCTTCCAGGTCTTCTTTGCTTTCTTTACCGGTAAGAATAGCTACCGAGTTTCGGTTCTTTCTTATAATGTTTGGTTTCCCTTTAAAATAATAATCAAAATACCGGGCAGTATTGTTGCTTCCGGTAGCTATAACCGCATCAAAATCATTAAGCCTGTCTTCAGTAAATCTTATTCGGTCTTCAAATTCTGGAGCGATATTCATTAAAAAACCAGCAATTACAGGTAACAATTGCTTATCGTTAGAAGATTGCTTCACCAAAACTTTATGTCCCGAAATTAAAACCGAAAGAAAATCGTGAAATCCAACCAGCGGAATGTTTCCGGCCATAATAATGGCTACTGTTTTTTCTTCTGTTTTTTCGAATTTGTATGGTTCCAGCCATTGCTCCAAATTGCTTTGCGTTAGCGCTTTGCTCCATTGCTGAAGTGAGAAAATCACGTTTTCTCGGGTAAACCAACCGTTGTAATGAACAGCCTGATCAATTTTATCATTTAATTCATTAAAAAATCTTTCGTTTTCAGCCGATATTTTTATTGAATCATTAGTGCTATCCCCAAAAAGACTCAGGAATTTTCCTACTTGAACAAAATATGATTTTCTTTCTTCGATTGTCATTTCCTTATTTGGTTATGATAGCCAATGGCTTTAAATTTGTAGCGCGAAATTAAAACTTAAGCCGGCAAACTCCTAAAAAAGGACGGGAAATACCACCTAAGTTTTACGTTAATTAAATTACAAAGAAAAAAGCTATGGCAATTGTTATAACAGATGAATGTATAAACTGTGGCGCTTGCGAGCCCGAGTGCCCGAATACAGCGATTTACGAAGGTGCAGATGACTGGCGTCATGCTGATGGAACCGACCTTGAAGGCCATGTAGTGTTACCCAATGGTAAGGAAGCAGATGCTAACGAGGCCCAGGAACCTATTAGTGATGAGATCTATTATATTGTACCCGATAAATGTACCGAGTGTATAGGTTTTCACGAGGAGCCACAATGTGCCGCAGTATGTCCCGTAGACTGCTGCGTTCCAGACGATGAACACGTAGAAAGCGAAGAAGAATTACTCGCCAAGCAAAAATTTATGCACGAGAACGAATAAATTCTATTCTGAATTTAAAATATAAAAGATCCTGTTTCAACTGAAACGGGATCTTTTTGTTTTCTCTCCATTTTAGATTTAAAAGTCATAGATGGACTTAAGAAACTGCAAACTTGATCTCATTGCGATAAACCGAAGGTGACTTGCCTGTAAACTTCTTAAACTGCTTATTAAAATGACTAAAATTATTAAATCCGCTTTCAAAGCAAACATCAGTGATGCTTATTTGCTTTTCGTGCAGTAATTTAGCCGCGTGTACCAGGCGGTATTCGTTCACGAATTGAACAAAGGTTTTCCCTGTAGTTTTCTTAAAGTACCTACAAAAAGCGGGTACAGTTAAGCTTACCACATTGGCAATCTCTTCCAGGGCGATATTTCTTTTAAACTCGTTCTTCACAAAGTTAAAGATTACATTAATCCGGTTGTGGTCTTCCAGCTCGGTATCCAGCACAAAACCTTCGGCATTTAATAGTGTGAAATCTTGGGCGTTTTCCAACATATTAAGAACATCAAGTAAACCCAGCAACCTTTTATAGTTAGTGAGGGAATTTAAAGCTTCAATTTTGTCACCAATAAGGTTTTTATCTTCGCCGTGAAAAACAATTCCATTTTTAGCCCGCTCCAGTAAAACCCGTACATTTCTCATTTCGGGGATCTCCCAGAAATTCCTTCCGAGGAAATCTGGGCTAAATTGTATAACGGTTTCCCGGTCGTTATCGGTTAAGCTGTCGGTAAAGCCGCAATGCGGCAAATTAGCGCCAATTAATATGAGATCGCCCTGCTGATAATAGGAGACGTGGCTCCCAATTTGTCTTTTTCCCGAACCACCATTTACGTAAACCAGCTCTATTTCGGGATGATAATGCCAAAACGTGTGGTTTTTATTCTGATGTTCCTGGTTAAAGCTTTTAAAGGAAAACGAACTTCCAAAGCTTGGGTCAACTTTTTCAAAAGAAGGCTTACTTGTTTTTATCATATTCTCAACAAATTAACTTTTAGGTAATACAGGCGTAACATAAGCTTGTGATACAAAATAACTTAAAAATATGCTATATGCACAATAAATGAATATTAAATAATTGTAAAGATCAATATAGCACATTTTGTTGTTTATTCACTACTATTCAGCGGGGTAAAAGTGGTCTATCTTTGTAAATGTAAACAAGGGGTGTTAACAATTAAAAATCAAAATTATGAAAAAACTATTGAAAAATTCGTTATTGCTAGTAGCTTTAATAACCGGTATAAATCTATACGCTGCTGATCGTGTGGAGGTTAGTGTGAATGAAGGACAAACTCTAATTGTTGAGTTAGATGATGTAAGTACAGTGAGTTTAGAAGATGCTTCAGGATTTATTCTTTTTAAAGATAGTCCGGCGCTAGATGGAAACTATAGAAAGCAAATAGATTTTAGCCGTATTCCTACAGGAACTTACTTCTTAAACTCTGAAGATCTGAACGGAATTTATACCACGGTAATTAAAAAATCCTCCACTGGATTAAGCATTGAAGATAAAACTGCTGCAGTGGTATTTAAACCAATCTATAGAGTAGAATCAAAACAAGTTAGATTTTTTCTTACCAATCCTGCTGAAACTTATGCCAGCTTAAGAGTATATGATGCTGCTGGAGAACTCGTAGGAGAAATTAAAGAAAAAGGGTATACAGTTAGTAAAACACTAGATTTTTCAAAAATGCCAAAAGGTGAATACACTTTTAGACTAAGTGTTGCTGATAAGGTTATTACTGAAAAACTGTCTATTTAAATTAGTTAATTAATTCAACCAAAAGCAGGGATTTGTACCTAAAATTCCCTGCTTTTATTATTTAATAACCGAAGTTGGTTTCCCTGGCTTCGGTTTTTTTATGTCGTGACCTAAACTGTTTCACAGATTTTAAGTATTTTCAACGTGAAATAAAGTTTTGTTTTTCAAGACAATTAAACTTAGCCTTGTAACCCAAATTTATAATGATTAACCCCACACACTTAACTGAGCTATTCCAATCTTTTCCAGATAACTGTTTTTTATTGAAACCAGATTATCCAAAATTCACAATAATTGAAGTAAATCGCTCCTTTGAAAAAAGTTCCGGTATGTCACGAGACGAACTGATAGGGAATGGTATTTTAGAGGCTTTTGGCAGGGAGCAGGCCGATCAGGAATTTATTGATATTCTTTCTAAATCTTTAAGAAATACTCTAGAAGCAGGTGAGCCAGATCATATTCCGGAGGTACGGTATGATCTACCCAATCGGGAAACTGGTAGTTTACAACGCAAATTTTGGGAGGCAGATAGTATTCCTATCAATAATGCTAAAGGCGAAACCGAATTTATCTTACACCGTGTTCGCGATATAACCCAGATAGTTTTTACTAAAGAAAAAGAGCAGGTTTCATTAAAAAAGCTTCAGGAGAATGAAAAACTTTTAAAAGAGACCCAGGAGGTAGCTCAAATTGGAAGCTGGGAATTGGATATTGGGAAGAGCAGGCTGTATTGGTCCGATGAGCTCAAGAATATACATGAGGTGGCGCAAGATTATATTCCTCAGCTTGAATCTGCAATTGATTTTTATAAAACTGATAAGGAGAAAACTCTAATAAAAAATGCGGTTTCAAAAGCCATAGAAACCGGCGAAGCATTTGATCTGGAACTGGAAATAATTACGGCTAGCAATAATGAAAAATGGATACGTGCTACAGGGCAAACGGAATTTAAAAACGGAAAATGTATTCGTGTTTTTGGTGCTACTCAGGATATTACCTCACGCAAGCAAACTGAAATAAGGCTTGAAAATATAAACGATAACATTCCGGGAGTTGTATTTAGATATAAGCTTAAACCTGATGGGGAAGATGAAATGATGTATGTTAGTGAGGGTTCCAGGGAAATTTGGGGTATTGCACCTTGCGAAGCAGCTCGAAATAATGAAAAAGTTTGGAACTTGTTTTATGAAGATGATATCGATGAGCTTAAAGAAAGCATTCGTGATTCTGCAGAAAAATTAAGTTTATGGTCTTATGAATGGCGCGTTAATCACCCCGAAAAAGGATTAAGATGGAACCGAAGTTCTGGATCGCCCCAAATGCTTTCAGACGGTAGTGTTATCTGGGATTCCATTATTTTGGATGTTACAGAGGAAAAAACAGCTTATGAGTTACTTGAGTTAAACGAATCCAGGCAACGTGGTCTTTTAGAGTCACAAACCAATTATGTGATTAGGACCGATATTGAAGGAAATTACACTTATTATAACAATAAATTTGATGAAGATTTTGGCTGGATCCACGAAGATGAAGGGTTGATTGGTCAAACTTGTATGATCTCAATTGTTGAAGAAGACAGGCAAAAGGTAGAGAACACGGCTATAAAATGTTTAGAAAATCCTAGTAAGACTTTTCAAATAGATATAGGAAAACCAAGGCGGGACGGGAGGATTCGAACTACAGTTTGGGATTTTACTGCTTTATGTGATGCCGAAGGAAACCCTGTCGAAATTCAATGTATAGGAATAGATATTTCAGAAAAGAAAGAAGCGGAGACTGCCTTAAATGAAGCAAAAGAACAATATGAAGGCCTAATAAAAAGTATAGATGGTGTTTTTTGGGAATTGGATATAGAAAGCTTTGAGTTTATTTTCGTGAGTGAACAGGCTAAAAATTTATTGGGAATTGAACCAGAACAATGGTATCACGATCCAAAATTCTGGGAAAGCCATATTCATCCTGAAGACCGTGAGTATGCTATTAATTTCTGTGCGAGCCAGGTGGAAAAAGGCAAGAATCACAGTTTCGAATACAGAATGCTTAAGGGGGACGGCAGTTATACTTGGATAAGCGATATAGTATCGGTTGTTAAGGAAAACGGAAAACCAAGGTGGTTACGTGGGATTATGACCGATATTTCTAAAAGAAAAAAGACAGAAAGAGACCTGGAGGAAAAACGATCGCGTTTAGATCAAATCATGAACGAGTCTCTTGATATAATTTCCATAATTGATGACAGTGGTAATTTTATAGAAATTAATAAAGCTGCAGAAAATATTTTAGGTTATTTCATTGAAGAATTAAATGGAAAAGCCTTTATGGATTTTGTATATGAAGAAGACAAAGAGAAAACCGAAAAAGCAACCATTGACATCAAAAATGGTATTCCAATGACCAATTTCGAAAATCGCTATGTTGCAAAAAACGGTGAAGTTATTCCACTAACCTGGTCAGCATATTGGGATAAGAAAGAAGATCTTGTGTATGCAATTGCCCGGGATTCACGGGAAAGAAAACAGGCAGAAGAACAGCTACAATTAAGTGAGCAGCGTTTTAAAGGTTTGGTACAGGAGGGTGGAGATCTTATAGCGCTATTAGATGAAAATGGGGATTATAAATATGCCAGTCCAACTTCAATTTCGGTATTGGGATATAGCCCCGAAGATTTCAGTAATCGAAATGCTTTTGAGTTTATTCACCCGGAGGACGTGGAAAGAGTTAAAAAGAAATTTGAAAAGATATTATCTCGAAAAAGGTTAGAAATAAGTCCGTTTAGATTTAGTCATAAATATGGTGGCTGGCGTTGGTTAGAAAGCACGGTAACCAACCTTATGGACGATCCCGCTGTAAAAGGCTTTGTCGCAAATTCCAGGGATGTTACCGAAAAATTGCGTTTTCAGGAACTGGAATATCTGGAGCGTAAGGTCTTGGAAATGAATTTTAAAAAGACTTCCCGATTAAAAGAAATTTTAAATTTTTATGTGCAAAATCTGGAAAGGATAAATCCAAATGCCTATTTCGTAATTCAAAAACTTGAAAACGAGCAATTATATAGTTGGGCTTCAGGTAAAATTCAACCTGATTTAATACAAGCTTTGAATGAACAGGGAATAGAAGAAAAAGATAGAATTTGTTCAAGGCTTGATAAAGGTAAAGCTATTATTCATAAAATTGATGATGCTGGGAATTCTAATTTAAAATCTGTAGCCTTGGCAAATAAAATTGAATCTTGCTGGACTTATCCAATTATAGATTCAAAAGGAAATACTCTAGGGATTTTCACGATTTTTTATAAAAATGATTTTTTTCCTGAAGAAAAGCAGGAGCAAAGAAGTATTAAAAGATCGGTTGGGTTATTACAATTAATAATTGAATTTCAGTTAAATGAAATTGCTTTAAAACGCAGTAACCAGCGATATGAATTTGTAAATAAAGCTACCGAAGATGCCATTTATGACTGGGATGTAGTAAAAGACGAATTAAAATGGGGAGATGGATTCTATAAAATGCTTGGTCGCGATAGGGAAAACGGAACATTTCCACTTGAAAAATGGAGCGAACGCGTACATCCCGAAGAGATAACTGAGGTTGTTAAAAGCTTAGAGGACAGTTTAAAGGATAAAAATAAGTATAAATGGGATTCTGAATATCTTTTTAGAAAAGCTGATGGCACTTATCTAAGTATAATTGATAATGGTTATATTATTAGAAGTGATGAAGGAAAGCCGGTAAGGATGATCGGGGTGCTGCGCGATATTTCTGATATTAAAGCATACGAAAAAGAACTTGAAAGCGCGAATGAAAGATACCGGTATGTAACTAAAGCCACTTCAGATGCTATTTGGGATTATAATGTTGTTGACGGTAACTTATTTTGGGGCGCCGGTTTTGAGACTTTGTTTGGATATAGATTAAATGAGTTTAAGCCACAGCTATCTACTTGGTATAATAAAATTCATCCCGAAGACCTGGAAAGGGTTTTGGATGGTTTCCAAAAGTTCATTCAAGGAGAAGAGACTATTTGGGAAGAAGAATACAGATACAGAAATGCACATGGAGAATATTTAGATGTTTTTGACAGAGGTTTTGTGGTGCGGGATAAAAAGGGAAAAGCCCTTAGGATAGTAGGTGCAATGCAAGATATTACCCGTAAAAAGCAATACGAGATCTCTCTAACAAAACTGAATGCTGATTTAAAGGAAAGAGCTAAAGAGCTGGCAATATCAAATGCCGAACTGGAGCAATTTGCTTATGTTGCATCTCACGATCTCCAGGAACCGCTTCGTATGGTAACCAGTTTTTTAACCCAATTAGAAAAAAAATATGCCGATGTACTAGATGAAAAAGCTTTGCTATATATAGATTTCGCAGTAGATGGTGCAAAAAGGATGCGTCAAATTATTCTAGATCTTTTAGAATTTTCGAGGGTAGGAAGAACCGAAGATAAGCTTGAAGATGTAGCTGTAGATGATATTTTAGATGAAATAAAACATTTATACCGAAAAAGAATAGAAGAACGAAAAGTGAAAATAATAAGTAAGGACTTACCTGTTATAAAAGTTCCAAAAAGTCCTATCCGGCAGGTTTTTCAGAATATTATTAGTAATGCGATTAAATATAGTAAACAAGAGGTTAATCCTATAATTACAATAGATGCTATTGAAACCGAAGATTTCTGGAAATTTAGCATACAAGACAATGGTATTGGAATTGACAAGGAATATTTTGATCGTATATTTGTGATTTTTCAGCGTTTGCATCGTCGCGACGAATACTCCGGGACAGGAATGGGGCTGGCAGTAACGAAAAAAATTATCGAAAATCTTGGAGGACAAATTTGGGTGGAATCAGCTGAAGGAGAAGGAAGTAAATTTAATTTCAGCATTTCAAAAAAGATTGCAAAATTGTAAGAAATTTATTACAATTTTATGTATTTTAGGTTTGCCTTAGAAATGAGTTAGACGTTTTAGTTAATTCTCATTTAAATCTGTATTTTTATTATTAAAATTTTCTAGCTATGGAATCTATCCACATACTTTTAATTGAAGATAACGAGGGAGATATTCTTCTAACTTCTGAAGCACTTGAAGAAGGTAAAATTCTGAATAAATTAAGTGTGGTTAGAGATGGAAAAGAGGCTGTAGAATTTCTGAATAAAAAAGGTAATTTTAAAGAAATACAAATCCCAGACCTTGTTCTTTTGGACGTAAACTTACCAAAAATGAACGGTCACGAAGTGCTTAAATATATAAAACAGCACGAAGCCCTAAAAACAATACCAGTAATAATGCTTACTACCTCCTCTTCGCAAGAAGATATTGATAGTTCTTACCGAAATTATGCAAATTGCTACATTACAAAACCCATAGAAGTAGGTGATTTTATGAAAGCCGTTAATCAAATTGAAGATTTCTGGGTGAATTTGGTAAAGCATCCTTCCAAATAATTATTTTTCCTAAAAATATAATTAATAGGAAATTTTAATTTTTTGTTAATTAAAATATCAATGCTTTGTTTTAACTTTTTGCCCTAAGCCTTATATTAGCCCCACAACTCCATGAACCACTTATGAGCCAGGAAACGAAGTATACCGAAGATAATATACGGTCTTTAGACTGGAAAGAACATATTAGAATGCGTCCCGGGATGTACATTGGGAAGCTGGGTGACGGCTCCAGTGCCGACGATGGGATCTATATTCTTCTCAAAGAAGTGCTGGATAACAGTATCGATGAATTTGTTATGGGCTCCGGCAAAACCATTGAGATCTCGGTGCAAAATCAGCGTGTTATTGTACGTGATTATGGTCGTGGGATTCCTCTAGGGAAAGTAGTGGATGTGGTTTCTAAAATGAATACCGGTGGAAAATACGATTCCCGTGCTTTTAAAAAATCGGTTGGACTTAACGGAGTTGGTACTAAAGCAGTAAATGCACTTTCGTCTTATTTTAGGGTAGAATCTTCCAGGGATAATAAATCTCACGCTGCCGAATTTGCCCAGGGTGAATTACAAGAAGAAGAACATTTAGATGAAACTTCCCGCCGACGCGGAACCAAAGTAACCTTTGTACCCGATGAGGTTATCTTTAAGAACTTCAAATTCAGAAATGAATACATAGAAAAAATGCTTAAAAATTATGTTTACCTGAATCCCGGGTTAACCATAATTTTTAACGGTGAAAAATTTTATTCCGAAAACGGACTTAAAGATCTTTTAAAAGATAGCATTCACGAAGATGAGCGTTTATATGAAATTATCCATATGCGCGGTGACGATATTGAAGTAGCTTTAACACATAGTAAAGCTCAGTACAGCGAAGAATATCATTCTTTCGTAAACGGGCAGAACACCTCTCAGGGGGGAACACACCTTGCCGCTTTTAGAGAAGCGATCGTAAAAACCATACGTGAGTTCTACGGTAAAAATTATGATGCCAGCGATATTAGAAAATCCATAGTTTCCGCCATTAGTATTAAAGTGATGGAACCGGTTTTTGAAAGCCAGACCAAAACAAAGCTGGGTTCTACCGATATGGGTGGGGATATGCCTACAGTGCGGACTCACATAAACGATTTTCTAAAAACACAACTGGATAATTACCTGCATAAAAATCAGGAAACGGCCGATAGGCTTCAGCGTAAAATATTACAGGCAGAAAGGGAACGAAAAGACCTTTCTGGAATTAGAAAACTGGCAAAAGACCGGGCTAAAAAAGCCAGTTTACACAATAAAAAATTACGTGATTGCCGTATTCATCTTGGAGACAGTAAAAAAGAACGCTACCTGGAAACTACTTTGTTTATTACCGAGGGAGACTCGGCGAGTGGTTCTATTACTAAATCCCGAGATGTGAATACACAGGCGGTTTTTAGTTTAAAAGGAAAACCGTTGAACAGTTACGGCTTAAGCAAAAAGATCGTTTATGAAAATGAAGAATTCAATTTGCTGCAAGCCGCGCTTAATATTGAAGAATCACTAGCAGATCTCAGGTATAATAACATTGTGATCGCTACCGATGCCGATGTAGATGGAATGCATATCAGGTTGTTGTTAATTACATTTTTTCTGCAGTTTTTCCCTGAATTAATCAAGGAAAATCATTTATATATTCTGCAAACACCATTATTCAGGGTTCGAAATAAGAAAGAAACAATTTATTGTTACAGCGAGACCGAAAGAAGAAATGCTGTAGACAAACTCACCGGAAAAGCAGAAATTACCCGATTTAAAGGTTTGGGTGAAATCTCTCCAGATGAATTCAAACATTTTATTGGGGATAATATTCGTTTAGATCCCGTGATGCTGGATAAAGAGAAATCTATAGACGAAATGCTTAATTTCTATATGGGAAAAAATACGCCAGACAGGCAGGAATTCATTATTGATAACCTTAAAGTGGAACTTGATCTTATTGAAGAGTTAGGCTTATGAGATTCACCAATAAGAATGAAGTAAAAGTAGTCCCTTCAATTTACATCGTTTTGGTGGCGATTTTCGTTACCAATATTTTTGTGAATATTGAGCTAATGAGTAGTGATGAACCGGTGAGGTTTAGTCATTACCTTCCTAATATAGTTGTGCTTTTGCTTGGTTTTTATGTGCATAGAATTGGGCAGAGTTTCGACTTTGATAGCGACGGCGAAACCCTAAATTTAAAAAACAACGGAGTCTTCTTCTCTAAATTTATGGAATACCGCGTGAAGAAAGCCGAATTTCCAAAGAGAAAACTCGGCAAATTCAGGTTTAGTGATTACTTTTTTTATTCCGCAATAACAATTTATATAAGTTCACGCAGAAGACGTGGCTACAAAAAATATACTTTTAACACTACTTTTCTAACCCGTAAGAAGAAGCGTGGCATGATAGCTTCGATGCAGAAAATAGTAGACAATCAAAAAACAACAGCTTAATGGAAGACAACCAGGAAGAAGCTAAAGATGAACATTTAGAGCAACCAAAAGAAGAGCTTATAAAGGTAACCGGAATGTATAAAGACTGGTTTCTGGATTATGCTTCTTATGTGATTCTTGAACGTGCGGTACCTGCCATGGAAGATGGGTTTAAACCTGTGCAGCGCCGCATCATGCATTCTATGAAAGATCTGGACGATGGCCGTTACAATAAAGTAGCGAATATCGTTGGGCATACCATGCAGTATCACCCGCACGGCGATGCCAGTATTGGTGATGCCATGGTGCAAATAGGCCAAAAGGATATTCTTATCGATACGCAGGGAAACTGGGGAAATATTCTAACAGGAGACCGTTCTGCTGCTCCAAGGTATATTGAAGCCCGCTTGTCTAAATTCGCGCTGGAGGTTTTATTTAATCCGAAGTTAACCGAATGGCAACTCTCTTATGATGGGAGAAAGAAAGAGCCCGTAAATCTGCCGGTAAAATTTCCAATGTTACTAGCACAGGGAGCCGAAGGGATTGCGGTAGGTTTAAGTACCCGAGTACTTCCGCATAATTTTAATGAACTTATAGATGCGTCTATAAGACATTTAAAAGGTAAAAAATTCACGATATTCCCCGATTTTCCAACCGGAGGCATTGCCGATATTTCCAATTATAATGACGGAAAACGCGGTGGCCGGGTTAGAGTGCGGGCAAAGATTAGTCAGTATGATAAAAATACCCTGGCTATTACTGAAATTCCCTACGGAACCACAACTACTACTTTGATTGATTCTATTTTAAAGGCGAACGATAAGGGAAAAATCAAGGTTAAAAAGATTGAGGATAACACCGCAGCCGAAGTGGAGATCCTTATTCATTTACCAAATAATATTTCTCCAGACAGAACTATAGATGCGCTTTATGCATTTACTTCCTGTGAGAATTCCATCGCACCGCTAGGTTGTGTAATTATTGACAATAAACCAATCTTCCTTGGAGTTTCAGAAATTTTAAGAAGCTCTACAGATCATACGCTTCATTTATTAAAAAGAGAATTAGAGATTACGCTCGAGGAACTAGAAGAGCAATGGCATTTTTCTTCTTTAGAGCGAATTTTTATTGAAAAACGGATTTACCGCGAAATTGAAGAAGAAGAAACCTGGGATGGTGTGATCAATGCGATAGACGAAGGTTTAAAACCACATATAAAACACTTGAAACGTGCCGTAACCCGCGACGATATTACAAGGCTTACCGAAATTAGAATTAAAAGAATTTCAAAATTCGATTTAGATAAAGCACAGCAGAAGATTGAAGCCCTGGAAGATGAGATCGCAAAGGTAAAACACCATTTAGACCATTTGGTAGAGTATGCTATTGCGTATTTTACAAAACTTAAAAAAGATTACGGTCAGGATAAAGATCGAAAAACAGAGCTTCGCATTTTTGATGATATCGAAGCGACTAAAGTGGTTATTAGAAATTCTAAACTTTATGTGAACCGTAAAGAAGGATTTATTGGCACTGCGCTTAAGAAAGACGAATATGTTACCGATTGTAGTGATATAGACGATATAATTTGTTTCACTGCGGACGGAAAGATGATGGTTACAAAGGTAGATAGCAAAACCTTTATCGGGAAAGACATAATTCACGTTGCTATTTTTAAGAAAAAAGATAAGCGTACAATTTATAATTTGATCTACCGCGATGGTAAGGCTGGTGCATCTTATATTAAGCGTTTTTCGGTTACTTCAATAACAAGAGACAAAGAATACGATTTGTCACAAGGAAAAAAAGACTCGAAAGTACATTATTTCTCAGCAAATCCTAATGGTGAAGCAGAAGTGGTGACTATTTTCTTAAGACAGGTAGGTAGCATCAAAAAATTGAAATTTGATTTAGACTTTGCCGATATGCTTATTAAAGGTAGAAATGTAAAAGGTAATATCGTTACCAAATATGCCGTAAAACGCGTAGAATTAAAAGAAGAAGGAGTTTCTACTTTAAAACCCAGGAGAATCTGGTTTGATGAAACCGTAAAAAGATTGAATGTTGATGAACGTGGAGAACTTCTTGGAGAGTTTAGAGGAGAAGATCGTATTTTGATCATTACCCAGGACGGAGTTGCAAAGACCATAATTCCCGAACTCACCACCCGTTTTGATGAAGAGATGGTAGTGCTGGAAAAATGGATGCCGAAAAAACCAATTTCAGCAATTTACTGGGAACCCGAAAAAGAGCGTTTCTATGTGAAGCGATTTTTAATTGAAAATCCTGAGAGGGAAGAGAAGTTTATAAGCGAACATGAAAACTCTTATTTAGAACTTGTTTCTACCGATTATTACCCACAAGCGGAAATAGTTTTCTCCAAACAACGTGGAAAAGAGCAACGCCCTAATGAGGAAGTTAATATTGAAGAATTCATTTCGGTAAAGGGTATTAAGGCTCTTGGAAACCAGCTAACTACTGATAAAGTAAAGCAAATAAATCCTTTAGAACCATTACCTTACGAAGAGGAAGAAGATGTTCCGGCTGAAGAGATTGAAGTAGTAGAAGAGGAGTCAGTTTCCGAAGAAAAAAATAAGCTGAATATTGTGCGTAAAAAAGATGATTCCGGAGATTCAGAAAGCCAGACTAAATTATTTGATGAGTAAATGAGTATTTTAAAGGAGTTCAAGGAATTTGCCATAAAGGGGAATATGGTAGATATGGCCGTGGGGATCATCATCGGGACGGCATTTAATTCGGTTGTTAATACCCTGGTTAAAGAGGTGGTAATGCCTCCCTTAAGCCTAATGACCGATGGTATTGAATTCGCTAATAAGAAATGGGTGCTTAGGGAAGGCGTTGCAGAAGCTGAGGGCGTGACACTTGTAGAAGAAGTGGCCGTAGGTTATGGTGCTTTAATTGAATCTCTAATGGATTTTCTGATAATAGGTCTCACTATTTTCCTGGTTATAAAATTTATGAACCGTTTTAGAAAAAAAGCTGAAAATCCAGAGGATAAGCGGGAAGTTACCCCAAAAGATATTGAACTTCTATCTAAAATGAACCATCTTATGGAAGAACAAAATCAATTGCTTAAAAATAACTTTTCAGAAAGGAAATAGTCTTATTTAACGCGGTCTACCTGGCCGCGTTGCTTTTTATCCTGCCCAACAATACCATATTCAAAAGTATAGCCGTCTTTATTAGTGGTGAGTATCTTGATATGAATAGGTTTTTCTTCCGCCATGCTTTTGGGATTAACATTTTTGAGGATATACTCACAGTCATTAATCCATCTAACCGATGAGGTATCCGATTTCCCCTGGAATTTATCAATTTCTATAGAATCGTTCCTTATAAAGGTAGAGGTGGCTAATTCGCCGTTTAAATAGGTTTTATATTCAAATGTGCCGGTTTTAAAGTCGGCGCAATTTCTTTCCGGCTCAAAACAGCCTGTGAAAATAAAAAGTAGGCTAAATATCGCTATAAGCTTCTTCATAATGGCAATTTCTTTTGAATTGCAAAATAAGCCTATTTTCTTCGGACTGTCAATTTTCAAAGGCCTCAAAAGTACCATCTTCATAAAAAATAACAATTTTTCTAATGGGTTTACTTTTTCCCTGCTGCGGAAAAGAGAATGGCATTTCATTCTTTTCGGGACTACTTTCCTTTTGTTGAATAGAAGCGGTAGGAGTTGGTTGTTTTTCTTCAGGTTGTGGGCTAGGTTTTTCAGAAGGAGGGAAACCTCCTTTTCCATTCAGAAGCCAGTACAATTCCACTTCGGGAAAAGACTTTACAACCTTCATCACAAAATCTAAACTCGGCTTATTTCTACCCGATAAAATGTGGGAAATAGAAGAGCGTCCAACTTCAATTTTATCGGCGAAACCAGCAGCCGATAACTCATAAAACTCAAGGATTTTATGCAAGCGTTTGGAAAAGTCTTCCGTGTTTACCATTGTAAATTCTATTATAGAAAATTGCTATTTACAAATGTAATCAAACCCTAAATAGCCTGCAAATTACAATTGTAATTAATTTAAAAAGTATGAATTATAACTTTATTTAAAGTGTTTTAACTTACTAAAAGTAAGATAAGTATTATTTAAAAATAACTGCATAGGATTTATTCCATGCAAGATGTCTAATGAAACGAATCATTGTTTACACTTGTAACTAACAAAAGTGAATTGATCTGTTTACAATTGTGAAATTTGTATTGTTTACTTTTGTAAACATGGAAGAAACAGTATTATATAAACAACTATTTAAAAGTTATAATTCATTTAAAAATCAGGAGATTTCCGGGAGATATATTCGGCAAATTGATATTCAAAATTTGCTGGATAATCTGGAAGAAAAGTTCATTGTAAAAAACATTGGAGATTCGGTTCTGGGTAAACCTATTCATAGTATTCAATTTGGTAATGGACCAATAAAAATTCTTGCCTGGTCCCAAATGCATGGAAATGAATCTACCACCACTAAAGCGGTTTTTGATCTTCTTAATTATATAAGTATTTATAGAGACGAAGCTTTAGTAAAATCTTTTTTAGCGAACTGCAGCTTCTGTATTATTCCAATGTTGAATCCTGATGGCGCCGAGGCTTACACACGTGTTAATGCCAATAAAATTGATCTAAACCGTGATGCGCAGGATCTAAGTCAGCCGGAAAGCAGGATTCTACGAAGGGAATTCGAAAAATTTCAACCTGATTTCTGTCTAAACCTACATGACCAGCGAACTATCTTTAGTGCAGGAAGCAAGCCTGAACCAGCAGTTTTATCGTTTTTAACGCCTTCTATGGATAAGGAGCGACAAATCTTCCCTTCCCGTATAAAAAGTATGCAGCTTATCGCTAAAATAGCTTCAGATCTTTCAGATTTACTTCCGGGGAGAATAGGAAGGTATGATGATGGTTTTAATATTAATTGTACCGGAGATACCTTTCAAAGTACGCAAACGCCTACCATTCTTTTTGAAGCCGGGCATTATCCTGAAGATTATAAGCGAGAAGAAACGAGGGAATATGTGTTTTTGGCTTTAATATCGGTTTTAAAAGGAATATGTGACGAAAGTTTCAAAGAAATAGATTATCGCGATTATCAAAACATCCCTGAAAATGAAAAATTATTTAATGACATCATCTTAAGAGAGGCTAAAACCGAAAATAGAGTAGTGGATATCTCAATACAATATAAAGAAGGGGTTAAAGGTGGAAAATTGCTGTTTTTGCCGGAAATAGAGAAAATTGACTCAAAAATTAGCAAGTTCGCACATAAAGAAATCTTTTGTGAGAATAAAAAAATTGAAATTAACGGCGAATCTACACTTACCGAAAACGTTATAGTTAATAAAATCACCCTAAATGGTCTAGAATTGCCTCTTAAATGTGAATAATTCTCAAAAACCTTAGCAATTATTCAAGGATTTTGTATTAATTTTGAATTTCATATAAATAAAGAAATTTAAAAAATGGCCAAGTTTAAATTAGACGAAACAGATCATCAGATTCTCGATATGTTAATTGAGAATACCAGGACTCCATTTACCGATATCGCGAAGAAACTTTTAATATCGGCAGGAACCGTACACGTAAGGGTTAAAAAAATGGAAGAAGCAGGAATTATAAAAGGTTCTTCTTTAACTCTGGATTATAAGAAATTGGGGTATGCGTTTATTGCCTACGTTGGTGTTTTTTTAAAGAATACTTCACAAACGAAATTTGTATTAGAACGCATTAACGAAATTCCTTTTGTGACTGTTGCTCACGTTACTACGGGTAAATTTAATGTATTCTGTAAAATTAGAGCACGTAATACACAACACGCTAAGGAAGTAATCTTTCAATTAGACGATATTGAAGGAGTTTACAGAACAGAAACTATGATTTCTTTAGAAGAGAGCTTAAACGATAAAAAACGTTTAATGCACTCTATTTTTCAGGATATGTAAATAAGCCTAAACTTATTATAAAAACCCTTTAGGCTTCCGTGTTTAAAGGGTTTTTTTATAACTTTAAATTTAATCTTAATCAACTAAAATTAATTATGCACAGAGAACCAAAACTAGAACGTTTTAATGAAAGCGTACTTTCAAAATATCAGGTCTATAATAGTATATTCCTAACGCTACCTTTTGACGATATTAGTAAAACAGGATCCCTGTTGCCTCTTTTTCAGGAAATTTGTGAAGCAGGCTTTAAGGATAACAAAAATCCTTCAGAGATTATTGAGAGTTTTTTTAGTAAATACCAGGATGATCCTTCAGAAGAGCATCAAATCAGTTTACTTTTCAGGTTTATTCAATATATAGAAAGACAGGTAGTACTTTTTGATGCTATAGAAGATGCGTCTTTTCCTATAGTAAATAATATGGATGGCCGCGGAACTCTTAGAAACGTAAAAGAGGAAGCTGAAGCTAAAGATAAAACGCCAGAGTTACGTGAGTATCTAAAGCGCTTTAATGTGAGACCAACATTAACTGCCCACCCAACGCAGTTCTATCCGGGAGCCGTTTTAGGAATAATTACCGATTTGGATAAAGCTATTCAAAAGAACGATATTACGCTTATTAAGAAATTACTGGCGCAACTTGGTAAAACTCCGTTTTTCAAAAAAGAGAAGCCAACACCTTATGATGAAGCCGTAAGCTTAATCTGGTATTTTGAAAATGTATTTTACCAAAGTGTAAGTAAGATCTATAACTATATTCAGCAGAATATTTTTGATGGCGAAGATATTGGCAACCAGGTAATCAATTTAGGATTCTGGCCAGGGGGAGACCGTGATGGTAATCCATTCGTGACAACTGAAATTACGTTAAAAGTTGCCAAGAGATTAAGAAGTACTATTTTGATGAATTATTATCGGGATATTAGAAGACTTAAAAGAAGGGTAACCTTTAGCGAAGTCGATGCAATTATTGCTGAAATAGAAACTCCCCTCTATCAAAGTGCAATCTCCAAGACTGGAAAGATTAAAATGTCACTTGAAGATTTCAAGTCTAAGCTTCATCAACTCAAAGAAATAGTTGAAGCGAAACATCAGGGCTTGTTCGTTGAAGATATTGACGATCTAATTAATAAGGTAAATATATTCGGATACCACTTTGCTACTTTAGATATCCGCCAGGATTCGGGAAAACACGCTGAAGTTTTAGAGGAAATTATTAAAACCCAGCCCGATTTACTTCCTAAAAACTATGCTTCTCTTTCTAACGAAGAACAAATAGAAGCGCTTACAAAAGCTGAAGGAAATATTGATCCTGAAAGTTATGAAGACGGTATTACTAAATCTACTTTGTCCTCTATATACGCAATGCAGGAAATTCAGGAAAAGAACGGGGAAAATGGAGCTAACCGCTACATAATTAGCCATAGTGAAGTACCGCAAAGTATTTTAGAACCGTTTGCTTTCTTAAGGCTGTGTGGATGGAAGAAACCAACGGTAGATGTTATTCCTCTTTTTGAAACGGTACCCGATTTAAAAGCTTCACCAGAAGTAATGGAGATTTTGTATAAAAATCCTGTTTATCGTGAGCATTTAAAAAGCAGAGGAGATAAGCAAACGATTATGCTCGGATTTAGTGATGGTACTAAAGATGGTGGATATTTAATGGCCAACTGGAGTATTTACAAAGCTAAGGAGATGCTTACCGAAGTTTCCAGGAGATATGGCATTAAAGTCGTATTTTTTGATGGTAGAGGAGGACCACCGGCTCGTGGTGGTGGTAAGACACACCAGTTTTATGCTTCCTTAGGTTCAGATATTGAAAATGAAGAAATTCAGTTAACCGTACAGGGTCAAACTATTAGTTCTAATTTTGGAACCCTGGATTCCTGTAGATATAATCTGGAGCAATTATTAAGTTCAGGTGTTTCAAATGAAATTTTTAGTGATGATAAAAACAAGTTAACCGATGAAGACCGGGAAACTATGACCAGACTTGCTGAAATTAGTTATGAAACCTATACCAACTTCAAGCAACACGAGAAATTTATTCCTTATTTAGAAAAGATGAGTACGCTTAAATATTACGCAAAAACTAATATTGGTAGCCGCCCATCTAAAAGGAATAAATCTGCCGAGCTTAATTTAGACGATCTTAGGGCAATTCCTTTTGTAGGAAGCTGGAGCCAGTTAAAACAAAATGTTCCCGGATTTTTTGGTGTGGGAACGGCACTGGAAAAGTTTGAACAGGCTGGTGAGTTTGACAAAGTTCAGCAACTTTATAACAATTCGGTATTCTTTAAAACCTTATTGGAGAATTCTATGATGAGCCTTACCAAATCTTTCTTCGCGCTAACCGCGTATATGGAGCAGGATAAGGAATTTGGAGAATTTTGGAAGATCATTTATGCTGAATATAAGCGTAGCCATGCGATGTTATTAAAAGTAACCGGTTATGATGAGCTCATGGAAAATCAGCCAGCCGGTAGAGCATCTATTCAGGCTCGTGAGCGAATTGTTTTACCTTTGTTAACCATTCAGCAGCACGCGCTTAGAAAAGTTCAGGAGCTTCAGGAGCAGGGCAAGAGTGCTGAAGAAATGCTGGAAGTTTACGAAAAAATGGTAACACGTTCCCTTTACGGTAATATTAACGCAAGTAGAAATTCAGCTTAATAATGATAGCGAAGAATCTAACATCTGATGAGTACAATGCGTACTATGACAGATATTTACAGAAAATCCCCGGCAATTTAGAGCTGGGGATTTTACTTCTGGAGAACAAGGAAGAATTCCTTGGCTTACTGAAGAAAATAAAACCGGAAGACTTAACCTATAGTTACGCTGAAGGTAAATGGACTATAGCTGAAGTAATTCAGCATCTTATAGATGTAGAACGTATTTTTCAATATAGATCGCTTACTCTTGCAAGAGAACCGGGGATTAAATTACCGGGCTTTGATCACGATGCTTATGTTCCTGCCAGCTCTGCTAAAAACCGTAGCCTAAAAAGTTTTAAAAAGGAATTTAAAGCGGTACGAAATGCCGGAATTTCCCTATACCAGAGCTTTTCTAAAGAAATGCTGGAGAGTCAGGGATTTGTAAGTGGAAGTTCAACCAGCTGCAGGGCTTTGGGATTTATAACTGCGGGACATACCAAACATCATATTGAAATATTTAAAGAGAAATATCATATTTCATGAAATTTCTTAAAACCACCTGGTCACTTTTTAAACAAGCATATATAAGCTGGAATAGGAACGAACCCTATGCCCGTAGTGCTACTATAGCCTACTATGCATTGTTTTCCTTACCATCTCTATTGATTATTGTAGTAACTATTGCTGGATATTTCTTTGAACAGGAAGCTGTACAGGGAAGATTAACTACAGAAATTAGTGGTTTTATAGGCCAGGAGCCTGCTGAAGCTATTGAAAAAATGATTGCCAGTGCAGCCCTTGCATCAGAATCTACGTGGGCAATTATATTTGGTATAGGAATGTTGCTTTTTGGTGCCACCGGGGTCTTTTTCCAACTTAAAATGGCTATGAACAATATCTGGAACGTAGCTGCCAAAAAAACCGATTTCCTTAGAATGATGTTCGATCGCCTTATTTCATTTGGAATGGTGATGGTTATAGGTCTTTTATTACTACTCTCCCTTGTTATTTCCACCTTGATAAGAATTCTAAAAGACAAAATTGGTGATTATGCACCCAATGTAACTGAATTTATGGTAGAGGCTGCTAATTCCAGCATTTCATTTCTTGTAATTACGACCTTATTTGCTGCCATCTTTAAGTTGCTTCCCGATATTAAATTGCGGTGGAGGGTTACTTATTTGGGAGCCGCGGTTACCACCATTTTATTTCTAATAGGAGAAGCATTAATTAGTTTTTACTTCGGAAAAAGCGAACCGGCTTCGGTCTATGGCGGGGCATCTTCTGTAGTGCTAATTCTACTTTGGGTTTATTATACCTGCCTAATCTTGTTTTTTGGAGCCGAATTCACCGTGCAATACGCCCTTCTTAGAAATGAAAGGGTAGTTCCAAATAAATATGGAGAACCTGCCATTTACCAGGAACTGGAAAAATTACAACAGAAGCGTACTCAGTTGGAGGAAGAAAAGGAAATTATAGATACGCTTAAGAATAATATGGATTGGGAGAAAAACCGGGGAAAGAATCAAAAAATCAAGAATAAGAAATAGCTGCTTTTTAAATAGTTTTAAGAGAATTAATAAAGTTTAACTTTAAGCGGGGTTCCTTTTATAATGCCCTTAGCACACTATTGGATATACATATTTTATCTTTGAGTGAACCAAAAATGAAGATGAAATTATGGAAAAGAGAATAGCAATTTTAGCTACAAACGGATTTGAAAAGAGTGAATTATTTTCCCCAAAAGAGGCTTTAGAAAACGAAGGTTTTAAAGTAGATATAGTAAGCCTTGAAAAAGGAAAAATTAAAGGCTGGGAAGGTACTGACTGGTCTGGAGAAATAGATGTTGATCGCAGCATAAATGAGGTAAGCGCTAAAGAATATAATGCTTTAGTACTTCCCGGTGGAGTGATTAACCCAGATCAATTAAGAAGAAATGACGAAGTTTTAGTTTTTGTGCGTGACTTCTTTAAGCAAAGTAAGCCTGTAGGCGCTATTTGCCACGCAGCATGGACGCTAATTGATGCAGAAGTTGTAGAAGGCCGTACAATGACTTCTTTTAGCTCTATCAAAAAAGACCTGGAAAACGCAGGAGCACTTTGGGTAGATAAAGAAGTAGTTGTAGATGAAGCTTTCGTAACTTCTAGAAATCCTGATGATCTTCCGGCATTTAATGCTAAGATGATTGAGGAAATCAAAGAAGGTAAGCACGATTTACAACATGCATAGTACTTAAACCGAAATATTAGAATTAAAAAAGCCTGTCTGGAATTTCCCAGACAGGCTTTTTTTAGTGTATATTTCAGAATTTATGCTTTCTGAAGCTCTGCTGCTACGGCATCAACCTCGTCCATCACTCTGAGTAAATTTTCACCCCAAAGTTTAGCAATTTCTTCCTCGGTATAGCCTCGTTTTACTAACTCTTTGGTGATATTTAAGGTTTCTGAAGCATCCTGCCAGCCGTCAATTCCGCCACCGCCATCAAAGTCTGAACTAATCCCTACGTGCTCAATTCCTATTAGCTTTACCATATAATCTATATGATCTACAAAATCTGAAACTCCAACGGGTACGATTTCTTCTTTCAATAATTCAACTTCAGGTGCAGCCTCAGCTCGTACTTTTTGAAAATCGGCGTAATAAGCGTTTCTATCTTCATTGCTTAAAGCCCTTACAGAATCGCGGGGTAAAATCTCAAAACTCATTTCTTCGGCCTTTTTCTCATAAACTTTAGAACTAGCTTCGTTAAAAGCCTGGGTTTTCTCTGTGTTTACATAAGCGCTAAATGCAACAGTTTGTACAACCCCGCCGTGTTCTTTAAAAAGCAATAAAAGTTCATCATCTAAATTTCTACTACGATTGCAAAGTTCGCGAGCAGAGGAGTGGGAAGCGATAAGCGGTGCTTTAGAAAGCTCAAACATTTGTTTTATTGCTTCTTTAGAAGGATGCGAAACATCTATCATCATTCCCAGACGGTTCATTTCTGCGATAACTTCTTTTCCCAAATCGCTAAGGCCGTTATGGAGCCATTCATCGTTTTCCTCACCGGTATTAGAATCGCTCAACTGACTGTGGCCCTGGTGGGAAAGCGACATATACCTTGCGCCCAGGTCGTAGAATTTCTCTACGTTCTCAATATCTTTTCCTATAGAATATCCATTTTCAACACCTATCATGGCTACTTTCATTCCTTCAGAAGTCAACTTTCTTACTTCTTCAGAGTTTGTAGCTAATCCTATTTGGTCTGGTGCGAAATCTTTTACCAATTTATGAATAGCATCAAATTTGCTCATTGCATTTTCATAGCCATTTTTAAAACCTTCATCTGTAAGTTCATCCTGGCCGGTATAAACTATAAACCAGGCCACATCAAGTCCGCCGGCTTCCATTTTAGGAAGGGTTACCTGGTTTTCCAGGTCCATGGTATAATTCCTGTCTTCAGTAAAATTATTTATATTGATATCGGCGTGGGTGTCTATAGTAATAACATTTTCGTGAATTTCTTTGGCTTTTTCAAGTAAAGCTTCATCACTGCTTTGCTGGGCAAGTACCAGATTTCCCGTAAAAATTAGCGCAAGGCTAAGAAGATTTAATTTCATATATATTGTATTTCATTTTATTGAAGCCCTCAAATTACTAATAAATATTAAAGAAATAAATTGAATGTCTTATTTTGGTAAAAATCATTAAAAGCGTATTTAATTTTCTCCTACATTTGATAGAATTTTCAACTGCTCAATGAATAAATATATAATTGTAAACCACCCTGAAAAGTGGAAACTAATACTGGATAATGTAGAGATAATTTCTGCCCAGGCTTATCTCACAAATCCCGACTTTGCCAGGATCAAAAATGCAAGGATTTTCAACCTTTCCAAAGATTATTCTTATCAATCTAAAGGTTACTACGTGTCGCTTTTAGCCGAAGCCCGCGGGCATTTAGCAATTCCTACCGTTAAAAATATTGTGGATTTACACGAACCGAAACTGGTAAAAATAGTTTCAGAAGAGTTTGACGATTTAATGCAAACCAGCTTAAAAAGTATAAAATCGCAGGAATTCACCCTTAGTATTTATTTTGGGCAAAATGTAGCCCAAAAATATAAGGAGTTGAGCGCTATGTTTCATAGGCACTTTCAAATACCGTTTTTGCGGGTAAAATTTAATTATACAACCAGGTGGAACATTAAAAGCATTAAAGCGATTTCTGAGGCAGAAATTCCCGAAGATCACTTAGAAAGTATGTATGAATTTGCGGCACAGTATTTTGCAAAAAAACGTTACGATACACCTCGCACCAATACTGCGGAATACGATCTTGCAATTTTAGTACAACCCGATGATCCCGCATCGCCAAGTAATGCCAAAGCATTAAAGAAATTTGTGGAAATAGCTGAAAAAATGGATTTCTACGTAGAAATAGTTTCTCCTAAAGATCTTTCGCGATTATCTGCTTTTGATGCCTTGTTTATTCGGCAGAGTACCGAAGTAAATAATGAGGCTTATGCTTTTGCCCGAAAAGCCCAGCAAGAAGGGATTGCGATTATAGATTACCCTGATGCGATCCTTAAATGTTGTAATAAAGTTTATATGGCTGAAGCTTTGGAAAACGCTAATATTCCAACGCCAAAAACTGTGATAATTCATAAAGAAAATATAGATAAGGTGCTAGAAATTACCGGGCTTCCGGTAGTTTTAAAATCTCCAGATTCTACGTTTTCCTTTGGAGTAAAGAAAGCGACTACGCCCGCTGAATACCAGGAATTAGTCACGATGATGCTCAAGAAATCGGAATTAGTAATTGCGCAGGAATTTTCGCCTTCAGAATATGATTGGAGAATAGGAATTTTGGATAATAAACCTTTTTATGCCTGCCGTTATTATATGGCCAAAGGCCACTGGCAGATCTATAATTGGGATGCCAAGGCAAAAGACGATCAGGATGGAAATGCCGATTGCCTACCTATAGAAAAAGTTCCGAAGAAAATACTTGAAGCTGCTTTAAAATCGGCTAAATTAATGGGAACTGGTCTTTATGGAATAGATATAAAGGAAGTAGGAGGAAAAGCCCTTGTAATTGAAATTAACGATAATCCAAACATAGATTTTGGAGTTGAAGACGCCTATTATGGCGAACAGGTTTATGTGGAAATTATAACCGCTCTAAAAAACCGCCTAGTAAAGAAATAGTTTATGAAGTATCATCTTTTTGAAGTTTTTGGAATTGAATTGGAATATATGCTTGTTGATGCATCCAGTTTTAAGGTAAATCCAATTGTAGACCAGCTTTTTATCAGTAAAAATGGAGATATCACCTCAGATATTGAAAATGGGGAAATTGAATGGAGTAATGAGTTAGTTGCGCACGTAGTGGAACTTAAAACCAATGGTCCAACCGGAGATGTGGAACATCTGGACCTTCTTTTTGCCGAAAATGTTAAAGAAATAAACCAATTATTGAAGGAAAAGAACACGCTACTTTTACCTTCGGCTGCCCACCCTTTGATGATTCCTGCAACTGAAACTCAGTTATGGAAACACAGTTCCAGTAAAATTTACGCACTTTACAACCGTATTTTTGACTGTAGCGGCCACGGCTGGAGCAATGTGCAGAGTATGCATATTAACCTTCCGTTTTTTGATGATAATGAGTTTGATAAACTGCACGCCGCAGTACGTTTGCTTTTACCTATAATTCCGGCCTTAAGCGCCAGTTCACCCATTTTTGAAGGGAAAAATACCGGTTTTAAAGATGCCAGAATGCAGGTGTATAAAACCAACCAAAAGGAAATTCCAGAGATGACGGGTAAAGTTATTCCTGAACAGGTTTTCTCTAAAGACGATTATTACAAAACGATTTTTGAACCGATTAATAAAAAGATTAAGCCACACGATACCGAAAATATTTTGGATCACCATTTTTTAAACTCTAGGGGAGCTATCGCTAGGTTTGACCGAAATGCCATTGAAATTCGTGTAATAGATGTTCAGGAATGTCCAAAGGCAGATATGGCAATCGCTATTTTAATAATTGAATGCTTAAAATTGTTGGTTAGCGAAGAATTGATTTCTATTGGTAAGCAGAAAAAATGGCACGAAAACGAGCTTTTTGAAATTTTTGATGCCGTAATTAAGGATGCTGAAAATACAAAGATCAATAATAAAGAGTACCTCAAAATTTTCGGACTTTCACAAACCATTGAAATCAAAGAAATTTGGCGGATTTTATTTTCAAAAGTGAAAAGAAATATTGCAGAAAAACACCAGGAAAGCATAAAGTTTCTACTGAATAACGGAAGTCTTTCAACCCGTATTTTAAAAGCCGTAGGTAATGATTTTTCAAATGAAAATATTCAAAAAACCTATTTTAAGTTAGCCGATTGTCTTGAAGAGAATAAATTCTTTAAGCCGTGAAACTGGTATTAACCTGCGAACACGCTTTTAATACTATTCCGCAGGAATATCACAATTTATTTACTAATGCCAGGGAAACTCTGGAATCACACCGTGCCTACGATCCCGGTGCCTTAGATCTGTTTAATGAGCTAAAGAAATTATCCGATTTTTCATTTTTTCACGAAACGGGGCGTTTGTTAGTAGAAGTAAATAGATCTAAATGGCATTCTAATTTATTTTCTGAATTCACTAAAAAGCTTTCTAAAACCTCTAAAACCAAACTTTTAAACGAATACTATTTTCCCTATCGGGATTCGGTAGAAAAGCAAATTTCAAGCATAATAGAAAAAGGGGAGAAGGTGTTGCATTTTTCGGTACATACTTTTACCCCGGAATTAAACGGAATAGTAAGAAATACCGATATCGGATTACTTTATGATCCTGCGAGATCGGGTGAAAAGGAATTCAGTAAGAATTTCAAGCGAATTCTCAACAGTCAAAATCCAGATCTAAAAGTCAGGTTCAATTATCCTTACCTGGGAAAGGCTGATGGATTCACTACGTATTTACGTAAAAAATTTCCTGAAAATTATATGGGAATTGAACTGGAAGTGAATCAAAAATTTGTAATGAATAATCAAATGGATTCAGCGGTTAAGAGAGAAGTATTTTCAGCTTTAAAAGTTTTAGTAAAATAAGAAAGCCACTAATTCACTAATTTATATTCGTGAATTCGTGGCTTGATTTTTTCAGAATAAAATATTCTCAAAAACTTATTGAATCAATTCAGATTCTAAAGTGATTTCTGTATTTAGCAACTTAGAAATTGGGCAATTTTCTTTAGCATCTTTGGCTATTTTATCAAATTTAGCTTTATCAATTCCTTTCACTTTCGCTTTTAAAATCAAATGGGATTTTTTTACAGCGCCATCTTCAAAAGTAATTTCAGATTTGGTTTCCAGTTCATCCGGTTCAAAACCTTCCTCGGTTAAATTAGCCGAGAGTTGCATCGTAAAACAGCCGGCATGAGCCGCACCTATTAGTTCTTCGGGGTTGGTGCCAATTCCATCTTCAAACCTGGTTTTAAAAGAATATTGCGATTCTTTTAATACACCACTTTCGGTGCTTACTGTGCCTTTACCTTCTTTAAGATTCCCTTTCCAAACTGCGGTTCCATTTCTTTTCATAATAATACTTTTTGTTGATTTCTTTCTAAGATAAAGATCATTACACCCAACCTCAAATTATTATCAAAACATTAACCCCTTCCTTTGAAATCATCAAACAAAAAAGCCCGAAACCATTAGGCTTCGAGCTCTTCTATATAATTTATAAGAACTACTTATTTGATCTCTACTACTTCAAGATCAAATACAAGATCTTTTCCTGCTAATGGGTGATTTCCATCTACCACAATAGTTTCATCTTTTACATCTTTAACCACAAGGTTCATTTCCTGTCCGTCAGGGCTTTTAGAAACAAGTCCCATTCCTACTTCTGGTTTAATTTCTTCCGGAAGTTGGCTCTTTTGTACTTCTTGCACAAGCTCTTCTCTTGGCTCTCCGTAAGCTTCTTCTTTAGGAATATTTATGGTTTTCTTCTCGCTCACTTTCATATCGATAAGGCCTTTCTCAAAACCAGGGATAAGCTGTCCTTGTCCCATAGTAAATTCTATAGGCTCACCTCTTTCTACAGAGCTGTCAAAAACCTGCCCGTCAGCTAGTTTACCTGTGTAATGTACCTTTACCGTGTCATTTGCTTTTACTTGACTCATAATGTTGTTTTTCAAAAATTATAATGGGCTTTATTTAACAATATGCCCGTTAAAGAGTGCAAAGGTACAGTTATAATATGCGCTTCCAAATTATGGCGCCCTTAATCCCGGAATCTTTTAAAAATCTTAACATTTTGAATAGAAATTTATTTTGAAATGCTGCGCTTTGAAAGACAGGAGCTTAAAATTTAAATTGGAATTTCCGTAATAAGTAAATACATTTATTAACTTAAGTTTTAGAAAATATTGATTTATCTCAACCACTTACAATTAAAACCTATACAAAATGAAAAAAGACCATACCCCTAAATCCAATTCAAGGAGAAGTTTTTTGAAAACCACCGCTTTGGCTACTGCCGGAATTAGTATTATTCCCAGGCATGTTATGGGAGGCCCCGGTTTTTTAGCGCCAAGTGATAAATTAGTAGTTGCGGGAATTGGAGTAGGAGGAAAGGGTGAAAGCGATATCAACAGTTTTTATCAATCTGGTAAGGCTGATATTGGTTTTTTATGCGATGTGGATAAAAAAAGGGCTGCAGCATCTATTGCTCGCTTTCCTAAGGCCAAGTTCTATACAGATTATCGGGAAATGTTAGAGAAAGAAGCTAAAAATATAGATGCAGTCTCTGTTTCTACGCCAGATCACGGTCACGCAGTTCAAGCTTTAGCGGCTATGGAACTGGGGAAACCGGTGTATGTTCAAAAGCCCTTAACTCACGATATTTATGAAGCAAGACAATTAACTGAAGCTGCAAAAAAATATCAGGTCGTTACCCAAATGGGAAATCAAGGGGCTTCTGGTGATGGTGTTAGAAAAATGCGTGAATGGTACGACGCCGATCTTATAGGAAAAGTGCATACCGTATATGTGTGGACAGATCGGCCCGTTTGGCCACAGGGAATTCCCTGGCCAAAAGGCAAAACAACCGCCGTTCCTGAAGGTTTAGACTGGGATTTATGGTTGAATACCGCTCCTTATAAAAACTATATAGAAGGCCTGGTTCCTTTTAACTGGCGTGGCTGGTGGGATTATGGTACCGGGGCACTTGGCGATATGGGCTGCCATTTAATTGAAGCACCATATCGTGTTTTAGGCCTGGGCCATCCTAAAGATGTTCAGTGTAGCGTGGGAAGTGTTTATGTAGATGAATTTAAAAGAGGATATTTCCCTGAAAGCTGTCCGCCATCAAGCCACGCAGTGATGACTTTCCCGAAAACCGATAAAACCAGTGAAGATGTAACGCTACATTGGATGGACGGTGGCATTAAACCAAAAAGACCGGAAGAACTTGGGCCAAATGAAACTTTTGGCGATGGTGGCAACGGCGTTTTATTTATTGGAGATAAAGGAAAAATGATGTGTGGTACTTATGGCCGAAATCCAAGATTACTGCCAACTTCCAAAACAGATGAAGTAAATGTTGCTCAAAAATACGATAGGGTTCCCGGTGGGGAAGAAGGCCATTACGCCCAATGGGTTGAAGGCGCGATTGCGGGTTACGGAAAAAAAGAATTAAGTTCTCCATTCGAAATTGCTGGACCGCTTACTGAAACTTTGTTGATCGCTAATTTAGCTATTAGAGGTTATGATGTAAGAAATGAGCAAAGACGCGATAATGGTGATACTTATTTCAATTATCCCGGGCGTGATATAAAAATGCTCTGGGATTCAGAAAATATGCGGGTTACCAATTTTGAGGAAGCCAATCAGTTTGTGCGAAGAGAATACCGCGATGGCTGGAAGTTGAGCTAGAATAATAATTCAGAAATTATAGTTATGAAAGTCGTTGTAGTAGTTTGTCTAGTAGTATTTTACTTCAGCTTTTTAGCCTGTAATTTCAATAATAAAGAGCCTGAGTCCAAAATGGTATGGGATACTTTAGAAGTTACGGCTTCAGCATATAATTCTCTTAGCTGGCAAACGGGAGCCGGGGGTGCTAATATAACGGCCTGGGGAGATACTTTAAAACCTGGGTTAAATGCAATTGCAGTTTCCAGGGATTTGATAAAAAGAGGTCTGGACCATAATACCCGTGTCAAAATTGAAGGTTTTGATAGCGTTTTCCTGGTAAAAGATAAAATGCATTATCGCTGGAAAAACAAAATAGATATCTATATGGATGAGGATGTCCAAAAAGCCAGAAATTTTGGTCGCAAAAAATTAAATATCTATTTTGAAGTTCCTCTCGATTCAATTTCAAAAAATAATAATTCAAAAAATAATTCTGAATGATTAAGAAATACTTTCTACTATCTATCCTTTTAATTTCAAGTTTAAGCTTTCAAGCCCAGCAGGCAACTGATAGTGTGAATCTTTCAAAAACATTGGTGATTGGTGTGACACCAACCCCACCATTTGTGATGGAAGAAAATGGTGAGTACTCCGGCTTAAGTATCGATTCCTGGGAATTGATCAATGAAGAAATGGATTTCGATTATGAGTTTAAAGAATATGGTTCACTATCAGAACTTTTAAATGCAATAGAAAACAGCGAAGTAGATTTTAGTATTAATCCGGTTACGGTGACTAATAATCGAATGCAACGAATGGATTTTTCGCAACCTTATTTTATTTCGCATACCGGTGTGGCTAAAAGAAGTGAATCTCAGATTTTTAGTTATTTAGCAAACTTATTTAGCTGGAATTTTATTTCAGCAATACTTATTTTACTCGCTGTAATTTTTATTTTCGGCTTCCTGGTATGGATTTTTGAACGTAAAAAGAATGCCGAAGAGTTTGGAAACGGATCGCGGGGAATCCTTCAGGGTTTTTGGTGGAGTGCTGTAACTATGACGACGGTTGGTTATGGAGATAAATCTCCTAGAACTACAGGAGGACGGGTAATCGCGCTTATCTGGATGTTTATGGCTATTATCATTATTTCCAGTTTAACAGCCGGTATCGCATCATCGCTTACCGTTCAAACTATGAACGATGAAATAAATTCGGTACAGGATTTGTCTAAATTTGAGGTAACCAGTGTAGAAAGCAGTAGTGCGCAGGAATTATTAAACCTCTATAATATAGAACATAATGAAGTGATGGATGAAAAAGAAGGCATAGCCTTATTGAAAAACGAAGAAACTAAACTTTTTGTTTACGATGAGCCTATTTTACGCTATGAGATCAAGAGAAGAGGCCTGGAAGATGAAATAGAAGTTCTTCCCAAAACCCTTAAAAAAGATTATTACGGGTATAGCTTTCCGAAGAATTCAGCGTTATTACAAAAGATTGATCCAGTGCTTATAGGTGTAATGAAAACTATGGAGTGGAACTCTATTATGGCTGAATACGAATAATTATCCAAGGCCTAAATAACCCAGGATTATCCACAGAATTATAAATACCACAATAATTCCAAAACATCCGCAGCCGCCACCTAGTTTTTTGGCGCCCCAGCCGGCGAGAATAGCCCTGATGATACTTTTCATAATTAAATATTAATAGGTTAAGTCAGGACTAATTTAGATGAAAACAAATTTTAAAATTTAGAATTAGCAAATATTTAGCAGCAATTAAGCACAAAGCCTTAAAACAATAAAACATTCGATTTTGTATCTTTATAAAAATTAAAAATAGACTATGATGAAAATACATACATTCAAACTCGTTTTTTTAAGCTTAATATTGAGCAGCGGTATTTATGCGCAAAGTACTTCGGCTACTTTAATAAAAAAGGTAGAAGGATTTAGCCATCCGGAATCTGTAGTTTTTAATGAAGATAAAAATGAATATTACGTCTCGAATATGGCCGACAGGGTGGAAGGAGACGGATTTATTTCCAGGGTTTCTGCCGAAGGTGAAATTATTGAATTAAAGTGGATAGATGGTTTAAAAGATCCAAAGGGATTACTTATTGTAGAGGATAAGGTTTATGTAACCAATAATACCGAACTTATTGAGATTAGTATTGAAGATTCTAAAATAACGAAGCGAATTGAAGTTGAAGGGGCTAAATCTCTAAACGATATAACAGTAGACGCGGTTGGAAATATTTTTATTTCAGATTCAGGGAAAAGCGCTATTTATTTGATGCCCGGAGACTCCGCCAATATGATGGTCCCTAAAAATAAAAAAGGTGAGATTATTGAATATTTGAACAGTACCAGATTAGAATATGTAAATGGTCTCTATGCGCAAAAAGACCATCTTTACGCCGCCGCCTGGGGAGAAAATACCGACGGAAACTTTTTGAAAGTAGATATGGATACTCGCGAGATTGAAAAAATATCTAAGGAAGGAATAGGCAATTTGGATGGAGTACAACCTGTAGGTGATGATGCTTTTTACATTTCTGATTGGGCTACCGGAAAAATTTATCTCGCCAAAAAAGATGGGGAACTTAAAGAAGTTTTAACTTCAGAAAAAAGCTCGGGAGATATCTTTTTTGACGCAAAAAAAAATCAGTTGGTTTTACCTATGAATTTTCAAAACGCCGTTTGGTGGTACCAACTTCAATAAGTTAAGACTACCTTATTATTCTTAAAATTTTTAAATACTATTTTTGAAAAAAAAACTAACCAAATGGAACTTAAGAAAGACGAAGAAGAGAAAGATTATATTTTAAAGGATAATAAGAAAACTAATTTTGGGATAGGTTTTATTATTACCATTATACTTATTCTCATTGCAGCCGTGGTAATTTCCGGTTTTTATTTTGAGTTTTGGTAATAATTCAAGATTGATTTCTTGTAATTACTTTAACGTCATTCTAATTTATTTCAGAATCTAAGTTGTTTATAACGAAAGATATTTCCAGCCTGAGGTTTTGAGATAGATTGATGTGGATAGACCATTTATGTGAAGAAAAAAATCACCTACTTCTTAATCTCATTAATTAACAGAAACGCCTGATTCACATATTCTTTTTCTAAAAAGAGTGCAAAATAGTTTGAGGTAGAGATCATTTCAAAAATCGGAATTCCTTCGTAAGCAAGGAGTTTAAAAAGATAGAAATATAGGCCTACAAACTGCGAACTATTTTTAGGCAGGGCTATGGTTATAGAAGAAAGTTCTTCTTTTATAGATACCCGTCTTTCGTTTCTAAAGCAATCTTCAACAAGATTAGTAAGACTGGAGGAAACCAAAATATTACTTTCCTGGTAATTACTGGAATAATTCAGGTAAACCCCGGTTTGATCTTTTACCGCGTCCAACAACTTCGCTTTATTGGCAATTATGGTATTGGAGTTCAAGAAGGTATATTCGGTAATTCCAGATCGCACCACAATATCACCAAGCTCGCGTAAATGCCGCATATTTATTTTAGTGCGGCGGGGAGCGTAGCGCCTTAAAGCCATAATAATAGAACCCTGCTTTACCGGTTTTCTCATTTCTTTTTCCACCTGGGGCTGAATATCTTCTGCAAGTCCGCTAAAATTTACAATATCACGAGCTATCGCATCATCGAGAAATGGTTGGTGTCTTATAATATCGTGAACACAGGTAGTTATCGTCTTCATTGTTAAATATTGTACATTTTGTGCAAATGTATATAAATTGAGAGATATTTTTTGGTGCAGACGGCTTTAATTCTAATTATGCATCTTATTATTTCATTAGATGAAATCGGAAAAATCAATAAAGTATTTAATAATATAAATCTTACTTTGAGTAAATAATTAGCAATGAAAGTATTAAAGTTTGGTGGCACATCTGTAGGATCTGTAGAGAGCATTAGAAATGTAAAAAACATTTTATCTGCAAGGAGGGGGAAGAAAGTTCTGGTTCTTTCAGCAATGGCGGGAGTGACCAATAAACTGGTTGAAATCACCGAAAATATTAAGGTCGAAAATTATTCAGCCATCAATACAATTATTGCTGAGTTAAAACAAAAGCACGAATCTACGATAGATGAACTTATAGACAAACCTGGATTGAATTCTTATGCCAAAGCTTTTGTGAATAATGTGCTTCAAGGTTTACATGAAATTAGCCGCAATAAATATTCTGAAAGAGTGTATTCGGAAGTGGTGACAACCGGCGAGACTATGCTTACCTATATTTTCTCTACGTTTCTTACCAATTCGGGAATTCAGAATAACTTCCTGGATGCTAAAGATTTTATGCAGGTTTCAAACCTGGAAAATCCTGATACAGATTTAGTAGGAAAGCTATTTCAGCAAAGTATAGAAAACCTCGAACCTACAGATATCTATATTACCCAGGGTTTTGTTAGAATTGATGCCCAGAATTCCATTAGTACTTTAAAGCGTGGTGGAAGTGATTACAGCGCTACCATTCTGGCCGCAGCGGTTCAGGCAGAAGAAGTACAAATCTGGACAGATATTGACGGATTTCATAATAACGATCCAAGATATGTTGAAAATACGCACGCTATTGCCGAGTTAAGTTTCGAGGAAGCTGCCGAGCTGGCTTATTTTGGAGCAAAGATTCTGCATCCGCAAACTATTTCTCCGGTTATAAAAAGACAAATTCCTTTATTTCTAAAAAACACCTTTACTCCCGAACTTCCCGGAACTAAAATATCATCAGAGATTCATTCTCGTGGACTTAAAGCGATTTCGGCTAAAGACGGGATTACTGCTATTAAAATTAAATCTAACCGGATGTTAATGGCTCACGGTTTCCTAAAAAAGATCTTTGAGGTTTTTGACAAATACGAAACTGCAATTGATATGATTACCACTTCAGAAATTGCTATTTCCTTAACCATTGACGATGATAGGAATTTAGATCTAATCCTGGAAGAATTAAACGCTTACGGCGAGATTACAGTGGAGAAAGATCACAGTATTATTTGCATTGTGGGTGAGGGACTTATTGAAGATAAAAGCACTAGCCGACTTTTTGAACTTTTAAATGATATTCCTGTGAGAATGATTTCTTATGGCGGAAGCGACAACAATATTTCTTTACTGGTAGATACTAAAAACAAAATACAAACCCTACAGGGTTTAAATCATAAATTGTTTGAGGACCGAAAAGTACCTCAATTTGTTTGATTTCTGTTTGTGAACAGGCAACTGTTCTTTTTGTGTAGTGAAAACCGCCGGTAGGCTAACCGGCGGTTTTTTTATTTTTTTCCTTTTCTTCAATAAATCTGGCCATAAAATAAGTACTTCTATGCTGATGATGTTGCAGCATTTTCCCAACAAAATTCTGCTTCCTGTAGAAATTTAAATTTTGAATTAGATCAAACAATTTTTCTGAAAATCTTTTCTGAAATACTGCTTTATCAAACCTTAAATTAATAATCTTAAAACCATTTTTAACAGATGTTTTCCAAAGTTTTTCTTCGGAATATAGTTGCACGGCTTTTTGGGCAAATTCTTGAGAATCGTTAGTGATAAACCCATTCCAGTTAAGGTCGCTGGCAATTCCCTCGGCTCCAATATTTGTAGTGACAGAAGGCGTACCGCATTGCATTGCCTGAATAAGCTTTCCTTTTAAACCTGCTCCAAATTGAATTGGAGCAAGACAAACTTTGGCATTTTTCACGACGGTTTCGGCATTTTCGGCACGACCTTTTACGATAAAACCTTCTTTTTCGTTGTGCAGATTCCAGACTTTCTGCGAAGGATAAGCTCCATAAATTTCCAGTTTTGCTTCAGGGAGTTCCTGCCTAATTACTGGCCAGATTTCTTCTTTTAAATATAAAACCGCGTTCCAGTTTGGTTCGTGCAGAAAATTACCAATGCTTATAAAATTTTGTCTTTGATTAAATTCTGGTCGGCCAAGCTGTTTTTCTTCAGTAATAGGTTCCAGCAGAAAGGGCAGATAATGTAAAAGATCTTTAGGTATGCTAAACTCATTTTGAAGCAATTTCATTTCAACTTCAGAAATGATAAGACTAAGGTCACAGCGATATATACTCGCGATTTCCCTTTTTGTGATATCGCCATCAAAATACAGGCTTTCCGCGGGAATATTCTTTTTAAAAGCTTCAGTGCGGGTTCTTCTTAAAAAATGAAGATCTTCAGTATCTAAGATTTTTATGGCTTCAGGGCAGATTTCATCAACTCTCCAGCCAAATTGCTCTTCGGTCATAAAACGATCAAAAAGCACTACATCTGGTTGAATTCTTTTCAGCATTTCATCAAAAGAAGGATGATTCATTCTTATCACTTCAGAAGTGATATTCATCTTTTCTAAATCTACAGCATACTCGCTACGAGCCGCGGAGGATACGAAAGTGATTTCATAATTTTCAGCAAGAAAAAACTGGAGTAATTGCAGCATTCTGCTACCGGCGGCAGAAGAATTGGGTTCGGGCCAAACACAACCAATTACAAGTAAACTACTTTTAGGTAAGCTCATGAAAAATTTACAGGAAAAATTAATATTCTAATTTGAACTTAGATCTGCGCCATCTAATCTCGATTAAAAGCGGTATAAAGTTTTTTCCAAAAATACCTGAAATTAAAGCAGATTCCTAATTAAAAACTGGCTGAAAGTAGGAGCGATGCCGTTACCCAAAGTACCAGGGAAACGATACCACCAATAATAAAAAAGTGCCTGAAGCGATAAATTCCCATCCCGTAAATTATGGTATTGGTTTGATAACCAACGGGAGTGAAAAAACTAAAATTAGAAGCAAATAAAACTGATAAAATAAAGGGTTTTGGATCCATTTGCATACTTGCAGCAATACTTATAGCAATAGGTGTAATGATTATTGCTGTGGCATTATTGGAGATAAATCCGCTTAAAACCATTGTGACAAGAAACAAAATTCCAATTACAATAATATCTGTTTGATTTTCGAAGATTAGCAGTAATTGTTCAGATATCCAATTATCGGCGCCGGTGTTAGTCATTGCCACTCCTAAAGGTATCATTCCTGCGAGCAGGAAAATAATTTGCCAGTTCACCTGGGAATAAATTTTACCAAGATCTATACACTTGGTGAAAATCATTAAAAAACAGCCAATAAGCGCACTTTTTAAAATTGGAAAAATAGAGAAAGCAGAGAGTCCAATAACTATTAAAAGAATAGCCAACGAAAGATATTTTTTAGTTTTAGTGGTAACTTCAATATTCTTGTGTTGTTGTAAAATGGTAACATTTTCAATCTTTTGAAGTTCATCCAGGGCACTTTCGCTAACCTCCACCAGTAGACGGTCTCCAACCCTTAATTCAATTTCATCTTTACCACGATTAAAAATTCGTCTCCTGGGGTTTCTAAAATTTCTTCTTTTTCTTATTGCCAGCGGTACAGCCCCGTGAAGATCATACCAACCCACGGTTTTGATATTTTTTCCAATTAAAGGTGAATTGGGAAGCATTAAAAGTTCTACCACCTGTACATTTTCTTCGAGTTCATCAGAATCAGTGATAGGGTCAGCAAGCTTTTTATTGTCTTCGTCTTTAATTACGGTAAAACCTTCAGCATCTTTTAGTTTTATAAGGTTTTCAAGATTACAGCGCAGTAAAAGCTGATCGTCTTCCTTAAGGCTGGTGAATTTCCCTGGCCTGTCGTTAATAATTCCATTCCGCTTAAGTCTTAAAACTTCAATATCGTCATTATCATGCAAAAAAGTTTCACCAATACTTTTCCCAATTACCTTAGAATCTGCGGTAATAATAACCTTGGTAATATATTCATCAAGGTTATAATCTTCGCTTAATTTAGTCTTTTTAGTGGTGGGGAGAAGTTTTACCAAAGCACTGACTATAATTATGGTGATAATTAAAAAAATCAATCCATACCAGGTAAATTCAAAAAAACTAAATCGTTCAACACCTCTGTCGATAGCAACCGCGTTTACAATAAGGTTGGTAGAAGTGCCCATAAGTGTACAACTTCCTCCAATAATTCCCGCGAAAGAAACAGGTAAAAGCAATTTTGAATTAGGGATATCGTATTTAGCCGATAACTCTGTAATGATCTTTATAAAAACGATTACAACCGCCGTAGTATTAATAAATGCTGAAATGCTCCCTGCAATTAACATAAAGGCCGGCACCATAAGAAAAATTGGAAGCATCCGTAAACTTTTGAGTCCGCTGGCCAGCCAGTCTATCACCCCATTGGTTTCCAGGCCAATTGCGATGATCATTAAGGCAAGAACCGTTATAGTAGCCGGACTTGAAAACCCGGAAATAGCTTCTTCCGGACTAACGATATTGGATAATAATAAGGCGGCGAGAATAAAAAAGGCGATTTTATCTACCGGGAAAATTTCCAGTGCAAAAAGGATAATTACCACGATAATGATAAAAAACAGTATAGCTATTTCCAGACTCATTACTTAAATTTATAAAATAAAAATAAGGGAATACCGCTTTGGAAAAATCTTCTTCTGAAAGATTTATGATTTAATACATACTTATAATTTTCATCAAGCGATATAAATTCCTATTTTGAAGATTAAAACAAGATTATGAGCAGAGGATTTGTAAAGGAAGACGATCAGGAAGAAGCTCCAATGATCCCGCCAAGAGCGGCTTTACCCACTGGAGAAATAAATTATGTGACCCCAAATGGATTAAAGGAATTAAAAAAAGAAGAAGCTGAACTTACTGAAGAGCGGGCCAATCTCGATAAGGAAAATGATACTGAAAGAAGAAGGGCACAAGCTGTGATAGATGGAAATCTGAAATTACTAAGAGAGCGCATTAATACAGCCAGAATATTAGATCCAAAAGACCAGCCTGGAGACGAAGTACGGTTTGGTGCCGTTGTAGAATTTAAACAAAACGGAAATACCCAAAAATTTCAAATTGTAGGCGTGGATGAAGCCGACGTAAAAAAGCAAAAGATTGCCTTTGTAGCGCCTATTGCGAAAGCCGTTACGGGAAAGAAAGTGGGCGATAAAATAGACTTTAAACTGGGAGAAGAAACCCGAAAGCTCGAAATCCTGAAAATAGCTTACTAATGGGCGTATATATTGTAATGGGCGTTTCCGGGTCCGGTAAAACTACCATTGGAAAACTACTTGCTAAAAAATTGAATTTAACCTTTTATGATGCCGATGATTTTCATCCTCCCGAAAATGTGGAGAAGATGAAAAGCGGTAGGCCACTGCAGGATGAAGACAGAAAAGGATGGTTAGCGGTTTTAGCTGAAAATATTCAAAAATGGGATAAAAACGGTGGCGCTGTTTTGGCCTGTTCGGCTTTAAAAGAAAAATATCGTAAACAATTGACTTCAGTTCCTGAAGAAGATCTAAATTGGATTTTTCTATGGGCAGATTTTGAGGTGATTTTAGAAAGGTTAAAAGTCCGGAAAGGCCATTATTTTAAGCCGGAAATGCTCACTTCGCAATTTGAAACCCTGGAAGAACCAGATTATGGTTTACGAATAAATGTAAATACTTCTGAAGGAAATATTTTAAAGGAAATTATGGCAAAATTAAAAGCTCCTGAAGCAGAAATCGGGTTAATAGGCCTTGGAGTAATGGGCAAGAGTTTGGCTTTAAACCTACTTTCAAAAAATATTAATATTTCTGTTTTTAACCGTCACGTTCCCGGCCAGGAAGAAGATATCGCTAAAAATTTTGTTCAGGAAAATGCTGAAAAATATACATTTCAGGGTTTTGATTATTTAAAAGAATTTGTTTCGTCTTTAAATCGACCCAGGAAAATTTTATTAATGGTAAATGCCGGTACTGCGGTTGATACTGTAATAGAAAGTTTGCTTCCTTTCTTAGAAAAAGATGATATCATTACCGATGGTGGGAATTCCCATTATAAAGATACTTTGAGAAGGGAAAAGACCTTAAAAGAACAGGGAATTCATTTTATAGGCTGCGGAATATCGGGTGGGGAAGAAGGTGCCTTAAAAGGTCCTTCAATTATGCCCGGAGGATCTTTAGAAGCTTATAAACAAATAGGACCGATTTTAGAAAAAATAGCGGCCAAAGATAAAACCGGAAATCCCTGCTGTACCCATATTGGTCCCGATGGCGCAGGTCATTTTATAAAGATGTTGCACAATGGTATTGAATATGGCGAAATGCAACTTATTTCTGAAATATATCATTATCTACGATTTTACACTAATACGAATCCAGAAGTAATTGCCGATCTTTTTGAAATCTGGAATAAGGAAAAGAAAAGCTATTTACTGGAAATTTCGGTAGATATTCTTCGAAAAAAAGAAAATGAAGGTTTCCTGATCGATAAAATTTTGGATGCAGCAAAACAAAAAGGCACCGGCGGTTGGTCAACCAACGCCGCATTAGAACTTGGTGTTCCCTTAGATACAATTACCGCTTCAGTTTTAGCCAGGAATATTTCCGGGATGAAGGAAGTTAGGGTAGAAGCTTCGAACTTGTATAAGAACACAAATAACCAAAATGGAAATTTAGAAGAAATAAAAGATGAATTATTCCAGGCTTATGAAACAGCGAGTCTTATTAATCACGCAATAGGTTATGATCTGCTTCGGGTGGCTTCTTCAGAATACAATTGGAACCTTAATTTATCTGAAATCTCCCGGGTTTGGACCAATGGCTGCATCATAAGATCTGGTTTAATGGAAGACTTAGTTAATATTTTTAAAGATTCAAATAATCACTTATTACTTAATAAAAATATTATATCCGAAATAAAGGGAAATCAGGCTTCATTAGTTAAAACAGTCGGGGTTTCGCTGCAGGCGGGATTTGCTGTTCCGGTTTTATCGGCTGCGGCCAATTACCTTTTAAATTTTACTTCTTCTCAAAATTCCGCAAATATGGTTCAGGCGCAACGGGATTATTTCGGTGCGCATACTTACGAACGAACCGATAAGCCCCGGGGCGAATTTTTTCATACCCAATGGAAAAACAATAGTTAATGGATATACAATTACTCTTTGCCGTTTTCGCCGGAATTGCGCTCTTGCTTTTCCTCATTTTAAAACTTAAAATACAAGCTTTTTTAGCATTATTAATTGTTTGCATCGCGGTAGGAATTATCGCCGGAATGCCCGCTACCGAAATCCTGGAAACTATGAAGGACGGGATGGGCAGCACACTGGGTTTTGTAGCCACGGTAGTTGGGTTAGGAGCTTTATTCGGTGGAGTTTTGGAACAATCTGGTGGAGCGCAACGCCTCGCTTCATTTTTATTAAAGAAAACTGGAGATAAAAAAGCGCCCTGGGCAATGATGGTTACCGGATTTGCCGTTGCCATTCCAGTATTTTTCGATGTGGCTTTTATTATTCTGGTGCCGGTTACTTATGCCTTAAGCAAGCGTACCGGAAAATCACTTTTGCTTTATGCATTGCCCTTACTTGCCGGGTTAGCAATAACCCACGCGTTTATTCCGCCCACCCCGGGACCAATTGCGGTTGCCGATATTCTTGGTGCCGATTTAGGTTGGGTGATTGTTTTCGGTTTTTTAGCGGGAATTCCAGCAGCAATCATTAGTGGACCAATTTTCGCCCGGTATATTTCAAAAAGAATCCAGATTGAGCCTAAAACTTTTACCGAAGAAATAGAATATGATGAATCAAAAGCACCTTCACCGGGACTGATTATTTCCATCATTCTTATTCCAATTTTTCTAATAGTAGCAAACACTTTAGTTCAAAGTCCGTTATTTGATGGAGTTTTAATTCCAGAAGGGCTTTTATATACGATAGAATTGGTGGGACATCCATTTTCTGCATTGATAATTGCAAATCTTGTAGCCTGGTATTTTCTTGGAGTAAGACGGGGAATGCAAAAAGAATTTTTACTGAAAGTAGCTACAAAATCTTTCCAGGCGGCCGGGATAATTATTTTACTTACCGGTGCCGGTGGCGCTTTTAAACAAATCCTGATCGAAACAGGAGCAGGAGAGATGATCGCCGATGCTTTAAATAACGCCTGGTTCAATCCGCTGGTTTTTGGTTTTATTGTGGCGGCTTTGGTTAGAATTTTACAAGGATCTTCAACAGTTGCGATGATTACCGCTGCCGGAATTACCGCGCCGGTGTTGACAGGTGGTGATTATTCTATGGCACAAACCTCGCTCATTGTAATTGCGATTGCATCAGGTGCTTCAATTTTATCCCACGTTAACGATAGCGGATTCTGGCTCGTTGGCCAGTATTTAGGTTTAACCGAAAAACAGACTTTTCAATCCTGGACGGTAATGACAACCTTAATAGCCGTAGTTGGTTTAGCTGTTTCTCTAATTATATGGTTTATAATTTAATTAATCGGCTTCAACGGTGAATTCCAGGGTATCTACAATATCACCATATTCATCTATTTTGATTTCAAATTCAATGGGTTCGCTTGCATTATAATCTAATTTCTGCATTTGTACAGGATCAATTTCAGCAGTATAATTTCCGGGTTTTAATCCCAGGTAAGTAAAGTAACCGTCACCTTCGGTTAGGATTTCTTTCACCAGGTTTCCATTTTCATCTATAATATTTACGGTTATCCTTCCCTGGCCGCGAAGACTGCTTCCTTCTTTAAAATAAACCATTCCGGCAACTTCACCTAAAACTTCCACCGGCACTTCAATCTCCTGAAACTGGTTAGGAACGGTGTGTACTTTAATCTTTTCGTTTTTCACTTTCCAGGCAATATTATCCAGGCTGTTTGGATCAACTTCCAGGATGATATCTATATAAGGCTGAAGTTCGGTAATACGTAAAACGGTCTCATCTTCGTTATAGGAAAGTCGGCCAGAAGTATTTTTAATTTCCATTCCCTGCACAGCAGGTTCCATAGGATCTCTTTTTCCGTTGGTGTTATAATCCAAAAACGGAATAATACTTAAAGCAGCTCTGGACATGGCGGTACGGTTATTCGCCATTATATAACCAGTATTATCGTCCAACATTAAACTACCTCGGGCCGACTGTACAAAAGAATTATTTCTATTACCCAACCTGGAGGTCACAGAAGTTTGAGCAAAATTGAATGCATATCTTAAACCGACTTCAAAAATATGGGCATTTCTAAGCATATTATTTTCGTAGGCAACATTGAGAAATCCGTTATCAAAAACCGGTCGCTCTATTTCCATGATAATATTATTGAACTGATTTCGGCTAAAATCATATTGCACCTGTGGTGAAAACAAGAATTTATTCGGAAGCCTGTAATTCTGAGATATGGAGGTGTAAATGGTAGGTTCCTTTACACGGTCATTATAAATCCCGTAGGTAGTAAGGTTAGTACTTATTCCCATAATTGCTCCTGAAAGTAACAATTGTGCAGTAGTGAACTCGGTTGTAGGCATAATGATCTGGTTCACACTAAACCTGCTGAACATCGAGAAATTTTTAGAACGAATAGGCGCCGAAAAGCTCAATTTTCTTTCTTCCAGGTAATTAAAATTAATAGCTGTCTGGTCTTCATCATATTTTATATAATTAAGATCTACCTGAATATTTCCGGGAGTGCGGTAACTTAAAATCCCTTCCCCTTTTACTCCGTGCATATATTCTCCTGTAAACAGAAAATTTGAAGCAAAACGAATAGAGGAATTCACAAATGGCATTACTTCGCCACTGGTCACGCCGGTAAGGTATTCGGCACCACCACCAATGGTAACAGAATTGCTGAGCCCGTAATTAAAATTAACCCGGGAAAAACGGTCCAGGTCTTCATTCTCTACAATCCCGGCGCTAAGGGTATATTCCAGCTCATTTTTTGGAACAAAATTATACGGAATATTGATCACCCTTTCCTGGATACGTTCTTCTCCATAAGGGCCATAAAACCTAAGGCTTACGGCGGTATTTCCATACATTAACGGCACATCAAAGGTGTAAAAGCCTGAAGCATCAGCCTGGGTAAATTCAACTAAAATATTATTTACGTAAAGTTCAACCGTCCAGCGTGGTTCGGTATAATCGTTTAGCACGTATGTTCCAAAAGATCTTCGGTTTTGAAATGGGCTGTTACTAATTTGTACACCACTTACCGGAGCGAACAGGGAAGAGGTAGCCCGGGTAAATATTCTACCTGCTGTTACCTGTTTAAAAACCTTGTTATCATTGTTCACATAACGCCACTGGTAAAATTGGTTCCTGGAATCGAAGGGAACCCGCGTAGAATAATTCAGCATTAAATTCGTTTCGCCTCCAAGAAACATGGTTCCCAGACCTAAGGATAATCGGTTGTCATTTTCAAATTCACTTTGTTGAGTAGTGACCACGCCCCAATCTAAAGCACCGCCTTTAAATAGCGGAAAACGCCTGGCCATCGTTGTATCGGGTTCCACAATACCTTTTACGCGGTTTAGATTTTCTCTTATTTTTTTAAGCCGCATTTCTTTTATTACCGGCAGGTCTTTTTCGGTTTTCATGGTAACCGAAAGGCCTCTAAAAGAGAAATTGGTATTTAAGCCGAAGATTTCCCCGAAGAGGTTCGATTTTAAATAAAAATTTATTGGAGTTTGAATGTAATCCTCTTCAGTAAGCGTAAATTCTTCATTTTTATAAAGAATCCTGTTTATTGAAGGGTTTATTTGATATGTAGAATCGGGATTTATAATAAAACCTTCAACACCATTAGCGGTTTCTTCATTTTTAATCTTTAAATAATCAAAAAGCTCCTTTACCGGAATATAAGCGTCCTGACCTTTAATCGCGATAGGGATTTCAATAGTACCGAGATCGGGTACATTCATTTCTACGCTTAACTCATCGTATTCAGGAAAATCTTCCTGGGCAAAACCTGCTAACGAAAGAAGCATCAAGAAAATTACCGGGAAAAGTTTTTTATAAAACTCAACAGAAAAAGCGCAGTGAGGGGTTTGCATTTCGCTTAGCGTTCTTACTATTGATGAATAAAAGTTAGCGTGAAATTACCAAAATAGGTGCCGGGAAGCAAACCTGAATTGTCTGGAAGAATGGTTAAGGTACCTCCAACAAAGACTTCATTCGGCGTTTGGGCATTAGCGGCCTGGGTGACAAAAGTTCTCTGGCCGGTACTAAAACTGTCGATAGTAAGTTTTATTTCGGCTCCGGTATCTTGATTTAACAAAATGTAATCTCCTAAAGTTTCAATTTGAATAATTGTCCCGGGATTGGCATATACATCAAATAAAGCGGCAGAGACCGGTTCTCCAAAATTTAGTTCAACGATATCACCATTAACGGTTCGTTGATCGTCATAACTCACAGTTACATTACCACCAGCACTACCGGCAGTAAATGAACCAAAATTAAGATTTCTGGAAGTTCTTACTTCGACTTCTATAGGAATAGGCGGATCTTCCTGGGCTTTAATTTCAAATACTGAAAACATAAGCAGTAACACCAAAAATGTGTTCTTAAATAAGCGTCTATTTTGCATAGTTTTCGTTTATTTTTTTATCAAGACTTTTTTACCATAATAATCTTTCCCTACCTGTAGGTTTATTATATAAACCCCTTCACTGGTTATTCCTTCAAAAATAACCTGGTCTTTTCCACTGGCCTCTTTTATTTGGAGAATTTGCCCGGTCATTGTACTTGCTCTAAGAATTCCTTCCTGATTTTCTTCTAAATTTAGTTTAACCACTAAATCCCCATTCTCGACATCAACATCAAAAGGTTCGTTAAATGCAATAGCAGGACTTGTCACTTTTTCTTCAGAAAACATTAATTCGAATCTGGAATTATGAGTGCCCGCTTGAATATTGAAAGAATATTCCGGGTTATTTCTTAAGTTTTGACCTTTACCTTTTTTGTGATCTATTAAATAAATGTTGAAATTTGAATTCAAATTTTCTACCGCTGTAAGGTTGATCTTCATTTTACCATTTTGATCGGCTTTAATACCTAGTGGAATTTTTTTATAGCTTCTCGATTCCGGAAAAGGAATTGCGTTAATGGCCAGTTCTTTTTTATCTTCTGTTAGGTTATAAAAACTAGGAACGGCGGGATCGGTATTCATTAATTTATGCGCATCCATTTCTTTTTCAAAATTTGGAGTGGCATAAGATGAAAAATAGATAACCATTAGATCCTGACGGTTTGAAGTATTAAAGCCGGCCTCCAAACGAATTAAAGGTTTTAGATCTTCCTGGGTTCTTAAAAATTCCTGGTCAAAATCGGTTACCCGTACATTATTATCCATTCCAAAACTTCCGGTCACTTTATCTTCAATATCAGAATCGCTTACTTTAATAAAAAATCCCTGCATAGAAGGAATTATGTTTGAAGAACGGCCATCTTCACGAGGGTCTGTTGTAGAAATATTATTTACATAAGCGGTATAGGTTCCGGTATACTGGCTATCGTTTCCTGCGGTGAAAAAATAAATACCGTCGTCAATATTAGTTTTAGTCCAACCTAAGTCAGCATCCCAATCTATAGGAGAGGGGTAAGGGTTTCCTACCAAATGAAAACCTTTGGTATATTCCCGATGATTGTTTTCTAACTGGCGTGCTGGAATTGTACCATTATTTACTTCTCCAATTAATTCTATGGTTTGCGCAGCTGTAGTGGTTCCAAAGTTAAGCGCGTAGCCTTCGCCTATATTTAGATTGTTAGCAGGATCAATATAAGCTGTCCAACCAGTGGCATCCCGCACCGTATCATTTATTGCTATATTTCGATTTTCATCATAACGATAGAAATGTGGAAAAGCAGTAACGGGATCTGTAAAATTCATAAAAGGTTCAAAATCGCCTACTATAGAATTTTGAAATGGAGCACTAAAATATTTATAGCCAAAAGCCCTATCAAGATAACGTTGCATAGTCACTAAACCAATTACTTCGCCATTTCCACTGCCGTCTATAAGTGCGGTTTGATTTTCGTCAGAAATTAAGGTCAGTTCATTACCGGTATCAAAATTTCCGTTTTCAACTTTTAAAGTTCCTGTAACTTCAATAATCGCCTCTGAAGTTACTCCCGAACTATTATCAATATTTAAATTTCGAATTCGGTTATTTTCAAAAGCTGAATTTGGAATGATCTGCGCTGAAGTTCCTTCAAAAGAAATACTACCTGTAAACGTGTTTAGGACTCCATTATTAGTCAAATTCCCGGCAATACGCAACCAGTTATCATTGACTAATACACTTGCGGTATTTTCGATAACTAAATCTTTAGCAAAAGCATTAGTTCCAGGATTTATTTCAGGATAATTTCCTGAAGTTAGATTTTCCGGAATTAGGACGTTGGTTTCTAAAGTAGGCAGGCTGTTGCAACTCCAGTTATTGGTATTGTTCCAGTTGGTGTCTGCAGCACCCGTCCAGGTGTTTACTTTTTTTACAGGAATGTACAATACAGCAGATTCGCTGGTACAATTATCAGTAGTTACCTGTCTTTTTAACCAGATATCCTCATACAAAGTGCCAGGCTGATAGTTTTGTGAAATATTATTTCCAGGGGCAGGAGAGAAACTACCAGCTGCTCCGGTAGTACTTATTTGCCATTGATATTCTATATTATTTCCATTAATGTTGGTTCCGGTAATCGTTCCGGGATCTTCTGCTTCGCAAACAGCTTCTGCGTAAGTTGCACTTACGTACAATCGCTTAAAAGCACCTACACAGGGATCGGTAAAAACAACATTTGTAGCCGGAACTGTCGCTGCACTCTCACCTAATAAATAAGATTCTGTTATCGATTGACTGGTTGCAGCGTGGCAGTTTGGATCTATAGTAAAGCTACCGTTATTAGTAGTTGGTGTCCCGTAACTGGCAAAATCTATGTAAGTAAAAACAGTACCTTCAGGAGCGCTGAAATTTATATCCTGATTTTCATTTACAGTAGCTTGTAATGTAGCTGTATTTCCTTTAAAAAATGAGATATTATTATTAGCATCTAAATCAGCACAAAAATCTTCTACAATAATAGTAGCCGGATTAGACTTAATTGAAGTATTGTAATTTTGTCCAATATTATTACCATTTAAGCTTGCAATCCTGTAAACGTAATAAGTTCCAGGAGAATCAAATGGGACGATGCTAGTATCTGGATTAAAAGAAGTTCCGTTTGCTCCATTAATTAGTGAAATGGCACCTCCTTGTGTGTTACTATAAACCCACTGAAAACCAGTATTTTCTCTTGAGATACCATTGGGTAGATTAGCGAAATCATCTCCCGATATCTCTTGAAAATCAGATGGAGTGGAAATAGTCTGACTGGTGTTACTTGTAAGAATATTCTCTATAAGCAGTTTTGGAGTTGTTACACTTACTCTGTTTCCGCCAGCATTCTCATAATAATCTAACACTAAGTTGCTGTTACCAGAAAGGTTTACCAAAATATCCTGGTTTCTATAAGCATGATCATTCCAATCATCATAAATTAAATCGTCATCTACACTTAACCTTGTTCCATCATCAGATCCAATATTAATAGCATAAAGCCCATTTAAAGTACTATTCATTCTATATCGTACGGCAAATGTTTCTGTATAAATCGAAGGAGCGCAAATTCCCGATCCTAATTGAAAATTGTTTTGGTTTCCTCCGAAATTTTGGTCAAAGCTCAAAGGTTCTTCGTAACCTCCAATATAATTAGTGAAATCCTGATTGAAATTTTGATTCAAATTAGTCCCATCATAGACGTGACCAATCCACGAATCGTTTCCTATTTCATTTTCTGAATATAATGTAGGAGTATTATTTATGGTAACATTTGTACTAACTGGATCACTACTACAACCATTAACCATAGCCGTTACGGTGTATGTGCCTGCCATGGCTGTGGTAACGTTGGTACGTGACAGTGTTTGACCTGTAGCGGTATAACCATTTGGCCCGCTCCAACTGTAAGTAGCTCCTGCAATATTAGAAGTAGTAAGTTCTAAAGTTTCACCTTCACAGATAGGACTATTGTTTGTTACTGAAGGAGAAAGTGGTTTAGATTTAACTGTAAATGGATCTGAAAAATTAGATTCAGCATCCGGATTCTCGGAAAATACCTTTATCCTGTAATCAGTTGCAGCAGGATAACTTGCATTATTGGGTATAAAAATAGAAAGAACAATTGTAGCGGATGCATTTCTACCATTAGGTTGTACATTTGAATTATACTCTCCTCTTAATAGGCTTGCTCCACCAGTGTAATCATACACTAAATATTTTGTATCTGCAGTAAAATATTTATTTGAGGCACCATTATCAGCATTTTTTACTGTAAAAGTCAATATTAGATTCGATCCTTTACAAACTGGAACATCACTAATTATAGGTTTACTAATAGTTTGTCCAAACCCATTAAAACTAAAAAATAAAAAAACCACCAAGAACAAGCCTGGCTTAAAAAAATTAAAAAACCGGGGGTAGTTTTTATCCATTTAGTTCAGTGAAATTTCTTTTGTAGCCAAAGTTCCGCCCTTATCTTCAGCATATGAAACTTCTAATTTTCCCTTTGCTAGATCTACTTCAGCTGCATTTCTAAGTTCAAAACTGAAATATCTTTTGTTATTTGGTGTATAGACAGAAACTCCTTTTACCATGCCAATTTCGGTTTGGGTTCCATTTGGTGCGATATGGGTTGCGGTTAAATTTCCATAGACCGACATATTACCGGAACGATTAATCACCATGGAAAGTCTTGGGTTTTCGCCATCGCTATTTAATTTAAGTTCGCTTAGTTTTATATCTGTAGTAGAAGTTCCTTCCCTGATTATAATAGGGATACTAATTCCAAAAACAGTTTTGATATTGATGGAAATGCCTTCGCTTTCTTCGGCTTCTTCAGCACCAAGAGCGGTTTGCTCTTCTACAGCGCGAAAATACATATGCGAACGGTATTCGCCTTGATCTAAATCTCCGGTTCTGGTAAGCTGTACACGAATGGTTTGTGCTTCGTTGGGAGCAAGGCTAACTCGTCGTGGGAAATACCTTAGGAAATCGGTCGCAAAACGTTGACCTTCTTCGGGTTTTTCTACTTGTTCAAAATTTCCTCTTTCCGTCATTATGTAGTTTACAAAGGAAATAGCGTAAACAGCTGTGTCGCTACCGGTGTTGGCAAGATTTATTTCCTGGGAACGTTCAGAACCATCAAACACAAGTCGCTTCGGCATGATCATAAGATCTCCCTGCGCATAAGTTGCAAGTCCTGAAAAAATAAAAATAAAGAATAGGAGTAGGGGGTTAAGTAGTTTTTTTATCATTTCCGTGGGGCTGGATTTATGTTATTTCGTTGGTTTCAAAGGTAATAAATAAGATTTAAGCCTATTAGGGAAATCTGAATTTAATTGTATGAAACCGTCACGTTAAAGCCGGTGGAATTGGTATAAAAGCCGGAAGTCTGGTTGGCTTCAAGGTTTAAAGTGCCGCCAATTTTTATAATATCGATTAAATTGCCTTCCTGGGGCTGTACTGTAAACTGATCTATTATTAAAACCTGGTTGGGATTTTCCTGGTTATATAACGTGAAATGCTCGGGTAGGGTGATAGCGTAATTATTATTCCCGTGTGTAACAATTGCCTCGGCAGGGTTTACCGTTCCGGGAATAGAATTGGAAATCTGAACACCGTAAGCAACTCTTGATCCATCCGGTGACAAAATCACCTGGCCGGGATTATAAGCACTAATAATATTGCCGAAATCCAGGTCTACAGTTTTGTCAATTTTAATAGGATCTATAACCGTTGCTCTACTATTTACCGTAGCGGAAGCCGAATTTTGTGAAGAAACGCCAAATCCGAAGAAGCTAAAAAAGAGGATGAAAATATAATTTCTCATTGTTATTTTCAATAACGGTTGGATAACAACTAATTTAAACAAAAAAACGCCGCCACAGTGTGGGCGGCGTTTTTTATATCTTGTAAATAATTCTATTTATTCGTAAGCAACACCTACGTCAAATGTACCTGTGTAATTACCTGTTGGCTGATTCTCTGCTACAGTCAATGTTGCTCCAACACCAATGGTTTGAGCAGCACCACTACCTGTAGGTTCGGCACCAGCATCATCATTAAAAGCTGATACTGTTATAACATCGGTTCCACTTAAAAGATCAGTATCTCCTGGTAGTATAACATTATATCTAAAGCCATTGGCAGCAGTAACACTAAAATTTGCAGCCGTTGGAGTTGCACCACCAATTTGGGACAAACCTGTTGCACTACCATCTGTAGCAATAACAACGGTACCTGCTGTATTATTCGATACTTTACCAAAGTTTAAAGCTTGTGTAGCTGTAATTTCTAGTGGGCTAACGATATCTGCAGCAGCATTAGCAGTTGCAGAGTTTTGAGCAAAAGCAGTTCCTGAAATAAGTGCAAGTAGGATAAAAGTAATTTTTTTCATTTCGTTTATTTTAATTTTTGATTTGGGTTCAAAAGTTTAATACCGCAAATATGGGGGTAAACCCCTATACGAATGAAACTTATTCGACAATCAAGATAAAATACTCGTTGAAATGCACTTTTGGATAAAATTATGATAAAACTACAACGATATAGTGTAGTTTATTGAAGATTTTTCAATTGTAGTTTACAGTAACTTGTAGATCACCGGCAGTTTTATAATCCCCCGGTTGTTGATTTGGATTTACAATCAAGCTGGCACCAACCCTTATGGTTTTCCCATCTCCGTTTAAACTACTGCCATTATAATTAGTAGTAAAATCCTGAAGAATCATGCTTTCACCACCATTTGTTAAACGATGAGTTCCTTTTGGTAAACTTATCCCAAATGCAAAACCGCTTTGTCCGGTAACTTCAAAGGTAGCTGCAGAAACAGTTCCTCCCTCAGCTAAATCTAAATTTCCATTTGTTATTCTTGTATTTTCGGGGGTAAGGATAACAGCTCCACCTTCTTTAGCGTCAATATTGGCGAATTGCATATTTGAAGTAGTGGTAATACCTATAGGTTGGATAATAGTGGCAGAAGCAGTGAAGTTTGCCGACGCAGAAGCCTGGGAAAAAAGAGTGCTAATTCCTAAGAATAAGCTGAAAATTATAAAGGCTAATAAATTTTTCATCGTTTAACTGCTTCTGCATTTTAGTCATAGTATAAAAGTACAAAAGATTAATCCATTTAGTCGTCCAAAAGCATATTTTTTCGATGAAATGCACTATTAATTTTAATTCATCCAATTTTAAAGTATGATTAAACCTACATTGCCCTGATTATCAGTCAATATAGATTTTTAAAGAAATTAGATAGAAATTGTATTATTTCAATAATTATAAATAGTAGAATTTAATAGAATAAACTTAATTTGGTGCACTTAAAATTTTTAAATGAACATATATCTATGAAAAACTCTTACACTACAAGCTTAAACCTTCAAAATACCGATTTTGGCCTACTATTATTTAGATTATTCATTGGTGGGTTGATGCTTACTCACGGCATACCCAAACTCATTACGTTCTTTGGCAGTGAAGAAATAGCATTTGCAGATCCTATTGGCCTGGGAGAAACTGTCACCTTTACTTTCGCAGTATTTGCAGAATGTGTTTGTGCTATCCTTATTCTCTTAGGTTGGGTTACCAGGTTTGCAGCAATTCCTTTAATTATAACAATGGCCGTGGCTGCAATAATCGTTCACTGGACCGATGGTTTTGGCCGCCAGGAGTTACCTTTATTATATATGGGTGGTTTTCTCTTACTTTTCTTTACCGGAGCTGGTAAATTCTCACTGGATTATTATTTTTTAAAGAAAAAGTGATGAAAAAAGAACGCCGGGAATTTTTAAAGAAAACCGGACTACTTGGTTTAGGCGGGTTGATTAATCCTACTTCTGTTTTTTCTAATAGCGAGCAAAGTTCTGTAGACCTTCAGAGTAAATCGTTTTTAATTAAGAATGCCCGGATCTTAAGTATGGACTTGGAAATTGGTGATTTTACCTCCGGTGACGTTCTGGTTGAGAATGGCAAAATTTCCAATGTAAGTAATAGTATTGATGCTCCACCCGGTGTTGAAACAATAAATGCTGAAGGCGGTATTTTAATTCCGGGGCTTATCGATTGTCATTGGCATTTATGGACTTCCCTGTTAAGAAGTATGTCGGGCGATTCTGCTGAAGAAGGTTATTTTAAAATGACGGCGCGATATTCAAGGCTTTATGATCCTGAAGATATGGAACTTGCTGCAACTTATGCTATTGCCGAAGCAATCCATTCGGGAATCACCTGTATTAGCGATTATAACCATAATGCAAGAAACCGGCAGTTTGTAAAAGCTAGCTTTGATGCGATGGCTAAAATGGGAATAAGAGGTCACGTGAGTTATGGGACTTATCGTGATATGCCCGGAAACGAGCCTACAGATTTTAAAGGCATTAGTGAATTAAAAAAACTTATTGATTCCAATTCAGAATATAATGGCATTAGTTTGGGCCTGGGATCGCGTTCTGCGAATTATAAAAATATAGAAGAAGACTGGAAGCGGGCGCGGGATTTAGGACTCAGAATTACTATTCATGCAAGTTCCAATCAAGATCAAAAGGGACAAATAAAATCACTTTTTGATAGAAATCTCCTGGGTACTGATGTAAATATTATACATGGCAACGCTATAACTCCTGAAGAAATAAAAATGCTGGAAGAGACTGGTGCGAGTATAACCATGACTCCTTATTCTGAAATGCGTATTGGTTACGGTCTGCCAAAAATAAATGAATTATACGAATCGAATATTAATTGCTGTGTGGGTATAGATACCACGGCCTTAACCGGAAATGCCCATTTACTGGATTCTCTGAAAATGCTTCAAAATTTAGCTAATGCCAATGCTAAAGATGAATTTTATCTGCATCCGAAGGAAGCTTTAAAAATGGCCACTATAAACGGGGCTAAAAATCTGGGTATTGAAAAGGAGACCGGGTCGATTACTCTAGGGAAAAGTGCAGATTTAGTTTTACTTAAAAAAAACGATCTTAATTTTTCTACCGGGAACAAAGCCTATCATTTAGCAATAGAAGCAGCTTTACCCGAAAATATTGATATGGTCATGGCCAAAGGAAAGATATTAAAGTACGATGGGAAGCTCACGGGAATAAATACCAGCAACTTAATAAATCAGGCTAAAAATCGTTTTGCGGAAATGGAGAAAGAAATTAATTAAAAACCTTCCTGACATTATAAAAATAAAAGGAAGGTTTTTAGATCCTTTTTTACTCAATTATCGTGCTTTATTAAGCTTTGTTCCAAATTAGTTTAAAACAAACTAATTATCTTTTGTGGTATCAGGATCGGGAATATCATCCAGGTCTTGCTTTTTTCGCTCGGTTCCTTTTTTATTAAATTGGTAATTTTCTTCGTCTACCAATTTATCTCTATCGTTTTTGGCGGTTTGGTTACCGCCAGGAATATCTAAATTATCGGCAGTAAAATCTACAGGCTTTTTCCGGTCCAGGTCTTTATCCTGACCTTTATTCATGCTTCGACCTTTTTTATTTAAGGCTTGTTTATCTTCAGCAGTAACGTCAGAATTATACTTTTTCTTTTCTTCTTGCTTACTCATATCTCTATTTTTCCTTTAAATTAAGAAATAGATAGGAGCCTTCAGGTTAAAAACTGGTTAAATAAAAAGGCCTAAAAAGAATTGAATCTTCTTAGGCCCTTAATAATTGGAAATACGGTTGATTATTCAGATTCCAACATTGCAAAGAATTTATCCAGGTTAGGTATAATTACAATCCTCGTTCTTCTGTTTTTTGCTCTACTATCGTTATCTACATTATCAACTAATGGCTGGTAGCTACTTCTACCGGCAGCGATAAGCTTCTCTGGTGCAACATCATACTTGTCCTGAAGTAAACGAACAATTGAAGTTGCTCTTCTTACACTAAGATCCCAGTTATCCTGGATGTAAGATCCTTCTACCATAGTACGATCGTCGGTATGGCCTTCAATCATTACTTCCATTGCAGGCTCAGAGTTTATAACTTCAGCAAGCTTTTTAAGCAAAGGTTGTGCGTTGTTAGATACACGGTAGCTTCCGCTTCCAAACAATAATTTATCGGAGACATTGATCATTACTACAGTTTCATCTACAGTAATATCAATATCTGCATCGTCAGATCCTTCAGAAATGTTACTCTTTAAATTATGAGAAACTGCAAGGTTAATAGAATCTTCTAAAGTTTTAGCCTGTGCAACTTTTTCAGGATCCATTTTTGCGATGGTTGCTCGCATTTTATCCTTATTGTTGTTAGACATCACGGTAAGATCGTTCATTTCCATCTTACTATCGTTCTCTTCGCGTAAAGAATTGATTTTTGAATTATAGTCTGCCACACGTTCTTCAATACGTGCAAATTTTTCTTCAATTTCCTCTTTTTCTACCTGAGTTTTTTGCAACGTGCTCTGGGTATCGCTTAGTTCTTCTTCTAAAGCTACGTATTTTTTCTTAGAAACACATGAGCTTAGCATTGTTGCGGCTAAAACAGTTACGGTGATTGTTCTTTTCATATTTCGGGTTTTTTAAGTTAGGCCTTTAGTAATTTAGATTTGGTTTTTTAAGGCTCGTTCGTGTTGGGCGAGAATCATACCAAGTTGGTGAAGAAGTTAATGGTATATAGCGGTTAGAGCCCGGGTTGTTATTTTACCATCTCATTTAATGAGACTTAGATAGCTATTTAGAAGCCAAAATTAAATTTATAGATGATCTTAAATAAAAAATCTAATTCTAAAATCTGTGGAATTCCATTAAAACCTGTGGTGAAATTGCACACTTTTTAATATTATAAATTAAAATATTACTTCATAATATAAATTTAAATAGCTTATTTACAGCGATTTAAAATCATTTTTTATTAGCTTTAATGCTATTGTTTTTTAGTTTGTCAGCTTGTAGTAATGCAGCCCTCGTTTTATTTGAGTAGATTAACAAAGTATGGATAACGGAAATTAATGGAATGATTTTTCTAAAATTGTTCAACGCCAGGTTCTCGTATATTTTAATGAGAATGCACGAGAAGAAATCACACTTTGCACCAAGCGAAGCAATGATGACGGCTTGTTTGTGTTTAAAGAGACACCTAGCTCATGGAACGATGTCGGCCTACCGAAAGTGGAGCGAAAAACTTCCTTGAAATGGGGCACGGATTTGGGCAGGACGATAGTGCGGGTTATTAGGTCCTGGAATTGAATCTGTTTAGCAAGGCACGTACCGGAATCTTCTTCTGAACTGGAAGATACAGTTCCACCAGCTACGATTCCGGATATCGAGCCTAGTCCGGCTGAATAAAGCTTTATTAACTAAATCTTAGGTTTAAAAACTTTATATTACTCTTAGAATGCAATAAATTTGAATTTCTAGCGATTACAGGATTTGGAAAAAGAAAAAAAGAAGAAAAAAAATAAATACCGCATTTTAAAGATCCTCGCAAAATTCTTTGCGGGGCTCTTTATTTTTATAATACTATTGCTGCTTTTTATTAGAAGTCCGTGGGGTCAGGGCATTATAAAAGACCAGGTAGTAAAGAATATTTCGAGTAAAACCAATACCGAAATTGCTCTCGATAAACTTTTTATAACCTTCTCTGGAAATATACAATTAGACGGTCTTTACCTCGAAGATAAAAAGGGAGACACTTTGGTTTATTCTAAATCGCTCGAAGCCGATATTCCTATTTGGCCTATTATTCAGGGAAATGCCATAAGTATAGACAATTTAGATTGGGAAGGTTTAAAAGCTAACATCGTAAGAAAAGATTCTATAGACGGTTTTAACTACGAATTTTTAATGGAAGCCTTCGCGGCCGATTCTACCCAACAGGCAAGCCAGCAACCTACCCAACAGGATACTACAGCTTCACAGGAAATTAATATTGGAAATCTAAATTTTAAAAACTTCAACATCAACTTTAAAGATGATGTTATGGGTATTGACACTGAATTATCCCTCGGTGAACTTATCTTGGAACTGGAAAAAACCGATCTTGAAAAAATGGATTTCCGGGCGGCAAACGCGAGCATCGTTAATACAAAGATTAAATATTTGCAAAATAAACCCTTTCCTGAATCTGAAGAGGAAGAACCAGCGCCAATGCCATATCTAGTAGTAGATAATTTTAATCTTGAAAATGTACAGGCTAATTATAATTCTATTCCAGACGGAATAAATGCGAATCTGGATATTGCTGAATTTTTAGCTGAAGTTCCGTTAATGGATTTAAAAACTCAGGAAATTAAAGTAAATAGTATAGCGCTGAAGAATTCTGAGATTAAAGTTGAAATGAAATCTTTAGAAAAGCCCCAGGATAGCACAGCTACCAAAAATTCAGCGTTTACCTGGCCAGATTGGGAAATTGCTGTAGATGAAATCAATTTTTCTGAAAATCAATTAACCTATTTAGTTGATGGCGCAGCGCCTACACAGGATGAATTCAATGCTGGAGCACTGGCACTTGATTCTCTTGATTTTAATGCTAATAATCTATTTTTAAAAGACAAAAAAGCCGGGGCAGAAGTGGCTGCTTTAAATTTTAATGAAGCCTCAGGCCTAAATTTAAAAAAGCTGAATTTCAACCTAAACCTGGAAGAAACTCAATTGAATCTTTCAGATTTGGCATTGGCCTTAAATGAAAACCAATTAGAAGGTGAGGCTACTTTAAAATATAATTCTATACAGGAATTGATCGATAATTCTGAAGAAGCAGAACTTTCCCTCGATTTACCAACAATTTTAGTAGACTTAAAAGATGCTTTTCGATTTCAGCCAGATTTAAGGTCTAATCCTTATATGAAGGAGTTGAGCACAAATAAAGTATCGGGGAATCTTCAGGCTTCAGGGAAACTTTCAGCAATAGATATTGCAAGAGCCAATTTTAGATGGAAAAACACGTCATTTTCAGCTAACGGAAATATTTATAACGCCACAGATCCCGATAATATTCGATTTAATATTCCTCGTTTCAATGCGAAATCCCGAAAATCTGATCTTACCGGTTTTGTGAGTGAAAAAGACCTGGGGATAAGCATTCCGAAGAATATTCAACTTAGCGTAAATTTTGAAGGAGGCCTGGAAGATCTTTCTACCAAAGCACTTTTACAAACTTCTGAAGGTGATATTCGCATAGATGGGAATTTTTCCAATCAGGAAGAAATCGTTTTTGAAGGTATAATGACTTCAGAAGAACTTCAGCTTGGAACTATCCTGCAAAATGAAAGCCTTGGAGCTTTAGATATTAAAATTGAAACTTCTGGAAAAGGAAGCACAGTAAACACCCTTGATGCGACTTATGATGCAACCATAACTTCATTTTCTTACAATGATTATGAAATTGAAGGCCTTAATATTTCAGGTGAAATTGAAGACGGAAGCGGGAATATTACTTCAAGTTATAAAGACGATAACTTAGAATTAGCGCTTAATTCCCAAGTAAAATTGGATTCGGTTAAACCAAAAGCGAACCTTAATTTAGATTTAAAAGGAGCAAGGTTACAGGAATTGGGACTGGCTTCCCGTGATATTCGACTGGCTTTTAAACTGGCTGCTCAATTTGAAGGAAATGCAGAAGAATATGAAACTTACGCCGATATAAAAGATGCAGTTGTAGTTTATGACAATAACACCTATCTCCCCGGAGATTTAAGTGCTCATGCTTTTGTGCGTACCGATTCTACTTCGTTACAGATTAGCAATAAAATTTTAGAACTGGATTTAAAATCTAATGCCGATCCCGTAGATTTTTCCAATGCATTAAACCGTCATTACCAATCTTATTTTACCGATGTAGACCCTTTAGATACCGTACAAAAACCCGTAAATTTAAAACTGCGCGGCACTATAATGGATGATCCCGTTTTAAGCGAAGTTTTCTTATCTAATTTAGAACAATTAGATACTATTCATATTGAAGCCGATTTTAATGAAAAAGAGCGAAAACTTGATGCCCTGGTAAGTTTACCTTATATAAATTATTACAGCAGCGAGATAGACAGTTTGGAATTCAGCTTAAATTCAGATCCTGAGAATTTCGATTTCAATCTTGGTTTTAAAGCAATAAATTCTGGTCCAATCGCTATTCAGAAAACCGATTTTTACGGAAGTGTCACGGAAGATAAACTTTTCCTTGATTTTACTTCTATGCAAGGTGAAGATAGGTTAATCCACATGGCTTCAGAAATCACAAAATCTGAAGATAGATTAAGGTTTCATATAAATCCGGAAGATTTAATCTTGAATAAAAAGGAATGGAATATTGCTGCCGATAATGAGATGATTGTTTACGATCAGGATATTACTACAAATAATTTCAGGTTAACCCGAAATAACCAGGAAATGCTATTGAGCAGTGAACTTTCTTATTCCGATAAAAACCATATTGGCTTAGAGTTCAGTAACTTCAATTTAGGAGCATTGCTTAATTATTTCAATCCCGAAAAAGAATTAGCCACAGGGCAATTAAATGGTTATTTAATTTTTGAAGATCCCTTAAAGAAGATTGGGATCATGGCGGGAATGGAGATTAACCAGCTAAAGGTTATGCAGGTAGAGCTTGGTAAACTAAGTTTAAATTCTACTCCAAAAGCCGATTTTTTATATGATGTTGGCCTGGCGATAAAAGGAGACAACGTAGATCTTGATATGAGTGGCGATTTCCAGGCACTTGATTCTACAACTGTGGTAGATATGGAAATGAAGATTAATAAAATTAGCATGAAAACCGTGGAAGGCTTTTCAATGGGCGCTATTAATAATGGAGAAGGAAGCTTTTCTGGTAATTTAAGCCTGGAAGGTACTACCGCTGAACCGGAATATAACGGCCAACTTCAATTTGATGAAGCTCAATTCCGTGTAGCATTACTTAATGCGCCATTTAAATTGCCATCAGAAACCTTGGAATTCGATAATCAGGGAATCTATTTTAATGAATTCAGGGTAGAAGATAAGGATTCAAATTCTATTATAATTAATGGAGAAGTGCTAACCGAAAGTTTCCTTAACCCAAGTTTCGATTTAGATTTTAGGGCCAGGAACTTCCAGGTCCTTAATTCTACAAAAAAAGATAATGAAATGTTTTATGGTACCGCCACTTTTGATGCCGATGCCAGTTTAACCGGTGATCTCAATATTCCAATATTAGATATTAATATTACCGTAGGTGCTAATACCGATTTCACTTACGTGATGGTAGAAGAAGAATTGGCGATGCAAGAGCGCGACGGAATCGTGATTTTCACAAACCGGGAAGATCCAGATGATATTCTCACCGGGAAAGAAGAGGAAGAATCGGCTACGCTTACAGGTTATAATATTAATGCCAGAATTAATATTAATGAAGAGGCGGCATTCAGTATAATTATAGATGAGCAGACTGGTGATAATTTTAGGGTAAAAGGAGAAGGAGAATTAGATTTTAATATCTCACCTAATGGTAGAATGACATTAGCCGGTCGCTACACGATGAGTGGCGGTCACTACGAGATGAGCTTATATAATTTGGTTAAACGTAGATTCAAAATTGCCGAAGGTAGCCGAATAACCTGGGCTGGAGATCCTTTTGACGCTACTTTAGATGTTAGTGCTATTTATAGAGTAGAAGCTTCACCATCTTCACTTATGACTACAACACAAGATGCCGGGAGTAATCAGTTTAGACGAGAACTGCCATTTTTGGTTTATCTTAATGTAGACGGGGAATTAATGCAGCCTAAGTTATCTTTTGGTCTGCAAATGCCGGAAGAAGAACGAGGTGCTGTTGGCGGTCAGGTATATGGGCGTTTACAACAGTTAAACAATCAGGAAGCAGAACTGAATAAACAGGTTTTTTCTTTACTGGTGCTAAACCGTTTTTATCCATCATCAGGAAGTGCCGGAGACGGTGGTGGAAATCTTTCTATTGCCCGTGATAATTTAAGTCAGGCGCTCTCAGATCAGCTTAATGTGTTCTCAGACAAATTACTGGGTGATACCGGGGTGGAGCTTAATTTTGGAGTAGACAGTTATACTGATGCTAGTGGAAGTGCACGTACCGAAGTAGATATTGAAGCTCAAAAGAGCCTACTGGACGATCGTCTTATCGTAAGTGTAGGTAGTGAAGTAGGTGTGCAGGGAAGTAACCGTCCCGGTGAGGAAGCGAGCCCGGTAATTGGTAATGTTAGCATAGAATATTTGCTTACTGAATCTGGAAGATTTCGACTAAAAGGTTTCCGACGAAATGAGTTTGAAAATGTAATAGACGGCCAGCTTATTGTTAGCGGAATAGCATTTATTTTTACCCGGGAATTCAACGAGTTTCAAGAATTATGGGATAACTTCTTCCTGAAAGAAAGAGAAGAAGAAGAAAATACAGATGAAAACAAAGAGGAAGAAAATTAAATGAAAGTATACTTAAAATATATCGCGTATCTCTGTGCTGTACTTTTTCTCCTACAGGCCTGTAATGTGAAGAAATTTGTTCCTGAAGACGAACTGCTTTACACGGGAGCCAAAATTACGATGGAGAGCGATACAAGTATTAAAAGACGTGCCCGCTTAAAAGCTGAATTGGAATCGGTTTTAAGACCGGAGCCCAACAATTCATTTTTAGGAATGCAACCCGGTCTTTATTTTCATTATAAAGCACAACGCGAAAAACCGGGTTTTATAAATAAATTTCTGAATAAGCAAATAGGGGAAGAGCCTGTATACGAAAGTGATGTAGATCCTCTTAGAACTGAAGATTTATTAAAAAACCGATTGGAAAATCGAGGTTTCTTCTACAGTAATGTGCTTTCTGCCATTAACCGGAAAGAAGAGAAGAAACAAATGAATGTAGATTATACCGTAGAAGTTCCCAGTCCATATTTGCTGGAGAATTATAAGTTAGATTCAGATACACTCAAGATCTTTAAGGAAATTAGTAACACTTTAGAAGATTCTCCCATAGAAGAAGGAATGCGTTTCGATCTTTCGGCATTAAAACAGGAAAGAGAGAGAATTGATGCTAATTTAAAGTCTGAAGGATATTACAATTTTAATCCCGGGTATTTAATTTTTGAGGCAGATACTAATCAATACGAACATAAGAGGTTTGATCTTTTTTTAAGACTAAAAAAGGATATTCCTACCAAAAGTATTATTCCTTATAAATTGGGAAGCGTTAATATTTATCCTAATTATGAAGTGGGCACCGATAGTTCTACGGCGAAAACCCGCTACGCCGAAAAGAATTTTTTTCAGAAAGAATTATTCTTTAAGCCTAAATATTTAGATCCTTATATTCTTCTTGAAGAGGGCCAGTATTACAATCCTGAAAATTCCCGGAATACCGCCAGGAGGTTGGGTGGAATTGGGGCCTATAAATTTGTGAATATTAATTATACAGAAATAGATAGTTTGTCTACCGATAGTTTAGGTGTACTGGAAACCAATATCTATCTTTCTCCGTTAAATAAACGCTCATTAAGGGCCGAAATTCAGGCAGTAACAAAATCTAATGGATTTGCCGGCCCGAGTTTGGCTTTAGGCTACACTAACAGAAATTTATTTAAGGGCGGGGAAATTCTAAATATTACCGGAGATTTTGGTTATGAAGTTCAAACCGGTGGAGGCACACAGGCAGGATTAAACAGTATTCAATTAGGTTTAAATGGCGATCTTATTTTTCCCAGACTTTTATTTCCCATTAAATTTGATAAAAACTGGTTTTCTTATTCTATTCCTAAAACAAAAACCAGTTTAGGTTTTGATTATCTCACCAGAAGTAAGCTTTTTAGCCTGGGATCTATTTCGGCCCGGTTTGGCTATCTCTGGAATGCCAATCGTTTTGTAACTCACGAGTTTTATCCTATATCCTTAAATTATGTGAACCTGGGAAATACTACTCAGGAATTTCAGGATATATTAAACGATAACCCGTTTTTAGAAAGAAGTTTTAACCAGGAATTTATTGCCGGCTTAACTTATTCTTTTATTTATAACGGACTTATAGATGCAAACAGCAGGCATCAATTCTTTTTAAATTCAACCTTAGATGTAGCCGGGAATTTAGTAGATGCAATTAGTGGCGGTGGCGAAGAAGATCCACAAACCTTTTTAAACCTGGAATATGCCCAGTATGCAAAGGCCGATATAGATTTAAGGTATCATTTTAAAACAGGTACCGATTCTAAAATAGCGAGCAGGTTGTTTGCCGGTTATGGTATACCTTATGGAAATTCTGATGTTTTACCCTTTACAAAGCAATATTTTGCCGGTGGGCCGTACAGTGTGAGGGCTTTTAATACACGTTCTTTAGGTCCAGGGACTTACACGCCACCTAGCGAAGAAGGTGCTTTTTTCGACCAGGCAGGTAATATTAGGCTTGAAGCCAACCTGGAATATCGTTTTCCACTTTTCTCTTATTTATACGGAGCTGTTTTTGCCGATGCCGGAAATGTTTGGAATACCGGTGAGAACAGTACTCTTGAAGGAGGAGAATTCAGTAAAGATTTTATGAACGAGCTGGGAATTGGTACCGGATTCGGCTTAAGGGTAGATATTCAAAGTTTTGTGATTCGGATGGATCTGGCTGCACCTTTACACGATCCTGCTTTACCAGAAGGTGAGCGCTGGGAATTTGATTACGCAAATCCTGTACTTAATTTCGCTATAGGTTATCCCTTCTAAGAGTGTTGAAAATGCATAAGGAAATTCTAAAACACGTGACTTCAAAAATTGAGCTGTCTAAAGAAGAGCAGCGAGAGTTTGTTGGGGTTCTTTCAGAAAAACATATTTCAAAAAAAGAATTTTTAACTGAACCGGGGCAGTCGGTAGATTGTGAATATTATGTGGTTAAGGGATGTTTAAAAGCCTTTTATTTAGATCAAGATGGCAACAAACATATTATTCAATTTGCGGTAGAAGACTGGTGGATAAGTGATTTTGAAGCATTCTTCGGAAATTATCCCGCACAATTATATGTTGAAGCCATAGAAGATTCGGTTCTTTTGGGAATTCATCGCGATACACTAGAAACTTTATATAAGCGAATTCCTAAATTCGAACGTTTTTTCAGAATAAAAACCACTAACGCCTTCGTAGCGCTAAGGAGTAGAATTCTTTCTTCACTACAGAAGAACAATAAAGAGCGTTACCTGGAATTTTGCCAAACCTATCCCGAAATTGAAAAACGTGTTCCCAATTATCATATTGCAAATTACCTCGGGATTAAACCCGAAAGCCTAAGCAGACTGCGAAAAGAGCTGTTTTAGCTTAACGTTTTTTAACAACAGCTGCTAACATACATCAAGTATTTTCTTTCTTTTTTCTGTTAATTTCGTTCAGTATTGAGAGTTGGAACCTTTTCAAAAAAATTTCATTTTCAAAACATATGGACCGTGGACTTATCCTTGGTTGAAATTAAAAAAATTGCTAAGAAAGAGATTAATAAAATTAACCAAAAACAATTATGAGTAAAGAACAAAATTTATTAAAATCATATAATTTAAACGGATTAGAACTTCCTAATAGAGTCGTAATGGCTCCAATGACCCGAAGTAGAGCTGATAATCCTGAAAATAAGCCTACAGAAGGTTTACACGATATTTATTATACCCAGAGAGCTTCTGCCGGACTTATTATTACTGAAGGTTCCCAGGTTTCAAAAGAAGCTGTTGGTTACGTAAATACACCAGGAATTTATAGTAAAGAACAGGTGGAAGGCTGGAAAATGGTGAATAAAAAAGTGCACCAAGCAGATGGCCGAATGTTCATTCAGCTTTGGCACGTGGGAAGAATGTCTCACCCTGATTTCCATAATGGACAGTTACCATTATCTTCTTCGGCAATAAATCCTGAGGCGCAGTCTTTTACTCCTGAAGGTTTCAAGGATACTGTTACGCCTAAGGAAATGACTATTGAAGATATTAAAAGAACCATTCAGGATTTTAAAAATGCGGCGAAGAATTCAATGGAAGCCGATTTTGATGGGATAGAAATTCATTCTTCCAATGGATATTTATTTCACCAGTTTTTTAATGGAACTTCTAATAAAAGAAATGACGAATATGGCGGAAGCATAGAAAATCGCGCTAAGATTTTATTTGAAACTATAGACGCGATTAAAGAAGTAATGCCGGAACAAAAAATTGGTTTAAGATTAAACCCTTCACTTAACGGCATTTTTGGAATGACGATGGATGAGGAAACCATCCCAACATTCGATTATATTATTAAGAAATTAAACGATTACGATCTTGCCTACTTGCATTTATCGGAGCCTTTTAACGATGTTTCAGATGTGCCACACGCAGTGACTGAAATTGCAAAAAGATACCGCCCAATTTATAATGGGACTTTGATGATCAATGCAGGATTTGATCAGGAATCCGGGAATAAAGTTATTGAAGAAGGAAATGCCGATTTGGTAGCCTTTGGTAAACCTTATATTTCTAATCCCGATTTAGTGGAGCGTTTTGATGAAAATATACCGCTTTCAGACTGGGATACCGATACTTTTTACACATCCGGCAAAAAAGGTTATATAGATTACGAAGCAAAATCCAGAAAGCAAGAAGCTTAAAAGATTCTGTTTATTGCAATTATAAAGAGGTTGTTTGGGAAGTTCTTAGCCGTCATCCTGAACTGGTTTCAAGGTCTAACATAGTTCAACTACGAAAATATTAGATTCTAAAATAAATTCAGAATGGCGAATTAACTTAATCCAAACAACCTCTTTTTTTTCTTAAAATGAAATTACATTCTTACCGATAGACTTCCCTGATTCCTGTAGTTCATGAACTTCTTTAAACGTTTGGGCCCTAAGCCCGGTGAAGGTTTTATTTAGAGTGCTTTCAATGGTTTCTTCCTCTAAAAGTTTAGAAATTCTTTCCAGTATTTCGTGTTGCTTATGCATATCCGGAGTTTGGAATTTTGCCCTGGTGAACATCAATTCCCAGTGAAAAGCCACACTTTTATTTTTTAGCTTATTTAGATCTACCGGGTTTTTGGTTTCTACTATTGAACAAATATCCCCCTGGGGTTTTATGAGTTCGGCCATTGCATTCCAGTGCATATCGGTATCAGAAAAGTTCAGGATATAATCTACCTGCTCATAACCTTTAGACCTCATTTCTTCTTCTAAACTCTTATGATTTACAATGACATCTGCACCCATATTTCTACACCATTCTTCGGTTTCGTTTCTGGAAGCTGTGGCGATCACGTTAAATTTGGTAAGCTTCTTTAAAAGTTGAATTCCAATAGAACCTACTCCGCCGGCACCGCCAATAATAAGAATATCCTGATTTTCACCCGAATTCTCTTTAATCTTTAAACGTTCAAATACACATTCCCAGGCTGTGAGTGCAGTTAGAGGCAAAGCCGCAGCTTCTTCAAAAGAAATATTTTTTGGTTTATGACCTGCTATATTTTCATTTACCAATTGAAATTCGGCATTACAACCGGGACGGTCAATTTCTCCGGCATAAAAAACTTCATCTCCCTGCTTGAATTTTGTCACTTTATTCCCAACGCGTTCTACAATTCCTGCAGCATCCCATCCCAGGATTTTGGGTTGTTCCAACTCTTTATCCTTAGCGGCATTCTGCCTTACTTTAAAATCTACGGGATTTACAGAAACAGCTTTAATACGAACCAACAAATCTGAATCTCTCGGTGTGGGTTCTTCCGTGTTAAACTCAAGGAAACTATCTGAATGATCTATAGGAAGCGATTTTTTTATTCCAACGGCTTTCATAATTTTATTTTTAAAGAATTAGCGTAATAATATTTGAATTTAAGTAATATAAAAACCAGCGCCCAGCACTTAAGAAAACTATAAGATATATGGATTAATTAATGCTGAAGTTTACCACCGTAGCAAAGGTCTCCGGCGTCGCCAAGGCCCGGTATAATATAGCCGTGATCGTCTAGTTTTTTATCTATGGTAGCGATCCAAAGTTTGGTATCTTCTGGAAATTCTTCGGCCACGTGCGCAATACCTTCTTCGGCACCAATTACAGCTACTAAATGAATTTCTTTGGGTTTTCCCATATGTTTTAAAGCCTCCATAACATTTACAAAAGAACGGCCAGTAGCCAACATAGGATCGGCAAGAATTAGGGTTTTTCCTTCAAGGGAAGGAGAGGCAAGATATTCTACTACAATTTCAAAATTTTCATCGTTTTTAGGATGATGCCGATAGGCTGAAATAAAAGAGTTTTCGGCATCATCAAAATAATTTAATAAGCCGTTATGCAGAGGTAGGCCAGCACGTAGAATAGAACAAAGTGCAATTTCACTTTCAGGTAATTGAACTTCAGCAGTACCAAGTGGGGTATTTATATTTTTCGTTGAAAATTTTAGAGTTTTACTCAATTCATAACCTAAAATCTCACCTAAACGCTCAATATTTCTGCGGAAACGCATTCTATCTTTTTGAATTTCAGTATCCCTGAGTTGTGCTACAAATTTTCCGGCTATAGAATTTTCTTCTAAGAGATGATTTATCTGCATGGTAGTATTTAAATTTTTGAACTTACTTGGTGAGTAAAGATAAGTAAAATAGACCGGAGCAAATTCACAAGACAATAGTAGTAGTAAACAATATTTGAATTTCAGAGCATACCTCGAGGTATTTTAATCTCAATTTTCGAATAATTTTTGAATGCATTAATTGGCAAAGCTATATTTCAGGTTTATCTCAAAAGATTTTTCTGTATGGTAATTTGGCTGTATTTTTGATATTAAGAGCTTAAAGAATTCATCTTATGAAGTTTATCTATACATTCTTGTTTTTTTGCTTCTCTGTGTTAAGCTACGGGCAAATAGATCTTCCGGCTACTAATAATACAGGCGGAATTCTAAAAGCAGAACCCGAAACAACATCTTCAGGATTTCCTATTCTTCGTGCTGAAGAATCAAACGAGGAAAGCAAGTATCTTAGAGAAAAACCAAAAACAATAGACTTCAGGGAAAAACCAAATAACTTGAAAACCGCCGGCGACGCGGTAAAAGAGAAATGGACTGAGGATAAAGAAGCGCTGGAGAAATATAGGGAAGATCAATATTTAGGCGACTTTAAAACTACCGGAAAATTTGTTGAGTTGTACTGCCGCGACCATCAATTTGTGGATGGCGATCAGGTAAATATTTATTTAAACGGAAAATTTATAAAGCGTGTTGTGCTTAGCGGTGGTTATCACCCCGTTTTGGTTACGCTGGAAAGCGGCTTTAATAATATTGAATTTGAAGCTATAAATCAGGGTTCTTCCGGTCCCAATACCGCACAGTTAAAAGTCTTGGAAGAAAACGGAAATCTTGTTGCTTCTAAAGAATGGAATCTTTTAACCGGCGCCAGAGCGAGCTTAATTGTGGTTAAAGAATAATTTTTTCTGAATAAATTCTTTTCAAACGATTCATCACCAAATATTCTACTTTTTAAAATTCATTTAATAACTTTATAAGAAATCCAATCTTATGAAGCGTATATTAATTGCCATTGATTATCACCCGGTCTCAGAAAAAGTCGCTGAAGCCGGTTACAAACTCGCCAAACAATTAGATGCCCGGGTTTGTTTACTTCACGTAATGGCCAATGTGAGTTACTACGGAATTGATTACCCTACATTTATGGGATATTCAGGCTATGATGAAATGGCTGTAAACCTGGATATTGCACAGGAAATGCAAGAGGTAGTAGAAGATTTTCTTGAAACTGCAGCAAAACACCTTAACGATGAAAGCGTAGAAACACATTTAGCCGAAGGTGATGCGGCCACGGCTATCCTTGAATATTCTAAAACCTGGAACGCCGATATGCTGGTAATGGGTACTCATAGCCATTCGGTTTTTGAAAAACTTTTAATGGGAACTGTTGCTTCAAGTGTCTTGGAAAAGACTGAAGTTCCGGTGTTTATGGTACCGATTAAGAAGGATTAGAAACTGACAAAATAGTTATCAAACAAAAAAGTCTTCTACTACGGAAGACTTTTTTGAAATTCGAAACAATCTATATTAGTATAATAATAAGGTGTAAAACAATATATTATTATTCTATATAAATAATTTTTAATATCTTCGTATATGGTTAAGTATAATAGTTAATCTCTATTGAAACCTGTTAAATCGTAATTAAAAATTAGAACTATAATGAAAGAAAATCCATCAAAAGCTCTATCTGATGCTAAACGATTAGAAATAGTGTTAGAGTCATTAGGGATCACAGCCTATGGATTAGCAAAAAAATTAGGATATAAAACCGCGTCGTCAGTATATCACGTTAAAGAAGGCAGGAATAATTTATCTTCAGATATGATACATGGCATAGTTAAAAACTACCCAAGAGTAAACTATCTATTTCTGAAAGAAGGAAAGGGAGAGGCTCTACTTGCAAAGCAAGATAAAATTACGGGTCAACAAGAACTTTTTGGCTTCAGTAAAGAGAAGTCTATTCATATTTCTGAAGAGAAAAAAGATTATCCATTAGAAGAGGGTAAAAACGCACTTTACTTTCTTAAAGAGATTTGCGAACAGTCCAAACAAACCACCCAGCTTTTAAAGCTTATTTACCAGGAACAAATTGAAATCAAAAAAGCATTATCAAATAAATAAATTATTAAACTTGCCAAACGATTTATTTATGGAAGGAAGAGTTTTAAAAAAGTGGCCTTTTCAGATATGAGATAGTCTTTATGAGATATTTCTTAGCAGCTTAATTAATAATCTATCTTCTGAAAATTTCTATTAAAATTCCTTCACTACCTAGGTCGGTCTCCCATTCTAAAGTGGTTTCCGTTAGTTCATTTATTTCCAAGCTATAAGTTTCTAAACCTGTCTCAGCACTTTCCCAAGTAATTGTAAGTATATCACCATCTATCACAAATTCACCATATTCAGTAATATCATCATATGTAAATTCTACACTATTATCTGAGAAAAATTCAACTCTATCATTGCTTGGTTGGCCCATACTTTCTCCATCGAGATAACTCTCAACGCCAATCCAAGATCCTAAAATTGTAGCTTCACTTTGTACTTCAGAATCATCATCAGATGAACAGGAAAAAATCAAAAATAAGATTGGAATAAAGGATACTTTTTTCATTAAGACATTTATTTTTTGGAATATAAGACAATTTACCAAATAACCTCATATTCCGATTGTATCAACGGTTGTACTATTTTGTGGTTATTGATTTCAAGTAATGATAAGTAAAGTAGTATATAAGATCAACTATAACCATAGAAAGTTCATGTATGTGGCTTAGCAGTTGTAAAAAAGGCCATCTAAATCCTTAAACGGTCTCCATTTCTTAATCAAAATTAAATCTATTAGAGGTCAGTATTTAAATACGTATCTTAATTACCAGTAAATATTTAAAATTATGGATGTTTTTAAGGGTCAAAATCTTCTGGAGTTCTCTGATCGGTTCAAATCTAACGAGGATTGCAAGCAATAC
>NZ_JAIQZB010000030.1 GCF_020164555.1 Salegentibacter lacus
GGCTGCAAATATACACTACTTTTTCTTTACAAGCCAAATATTTTTTAATAAAATTTTTGACTTTATTTTTAAAAAGCAACTCCTTAAAAGAACTCTAAAAACAACACCGTTTTCTAAACAAAACCTTAGCTGTTTTTGCGGCTGCAAATATACAACCTCTTTTAATTCTCACAAATAAAAAAACAACTTTTTTTACTTTTATTTTTTAAAGCTTTTTCAAACATTAAAAACCTTGCATCTCCCAGTATGTAATGAACTTCCCACTTTACTCCCCAACCCTCGTTGTGTCTCAAAGCGGGTGCAAATATACGCGGGTTTTATTCCCCCGCAAGCCCCAAATAACAATTTTTTAATGAAATCTTAAAACTAATTTCTAAGACTCTCAATAAAAGGAACTTGTAAGATAAAAAAAATTGAGAAAAATTAAGGAGACAAAGGTTAATTTAAACGACCTGGTCTTTTAGTCCATTTATTGGTAAGTTCTACATATTCAAAATCCAGTGCAGTGGCTTGCGGCTCTAAAATATCATTCACAAACGATCGCTGTAGAATATCTTCAATTAAAAAATCTTCGTGATTATTTTTAGGGTCAAATTCTTCTTTTAGAGAAATTTCAAACAAACTAGCAGTAGTATTATACCAGAAGGCCCGCCAACCGCTTTTCAAATTCCTAATAAGATTAAAAGCGGTGGTTCCCGTTTGGCGATGTACTAGCTTCACCAAAATTTGTCCTTCAGTATGTGTAAGCTTTTTTAATTCCGAAGAAAATTCATCTTCTATATAATCCTGTACGATTTTAGTGTATTTTCTTTGCGCAGATCTAGAATCTATTTCTTCGAGCCTGCCGTTTAGCGCTATTAATCTTTCTGAAGCCAATTTGGCATAAGGATAAACTTTTCTCGTTTTCCTCCTTAATATAAGATATTGTTTTCTTTCCGCGAGACTATTAAAATGAAGTTTCTTTAAAATAACTACTTCATTAAGATCTATGGTTTCCCTTGGCACAGTATCGCCGGCTATAATCATGTATTTTTTTTGCAATGTATCCTCGACAGGAAGGCTATCCTGCGCTATAAGTCCTGAGGAACTAAAGAATAATATAATAAAAAGCGTCCTAAGCATTCACCAAATATTTAGCTTGCTATCGTACTAAAATCATTCCAAAATTAATCAATAATCAGTTGTCATACATTTAATTCTTATTAAATTCGTGAAAATTCAAAACTATGAGTAAAGAGAGTATACTTGATAAAGAGTCTATTGATTTTCTGGAAAAATATCTTAACAATGCCGCACCTACGGGTTACGAGTCTGAAGGCCAGAAATTGTGGATGGATTATTTAAAACCTTACGTAGATGAATTCTTTACAGACAGCTACGGAACAGCGGTTGGAGTTATAAATCCGGAAGCTGAATATAAAGTGGTAATAGAAGGACACGCCGATGAAATTTCCTGGTATGTTAATTATATTACTGATGAAGGTTTTATTTACGTGGTAAGAAACGGTGGTAGTGATCACCAAATCGCGCCTTCAAAACGAGTTAATATCCATACCAAAAAAGGAATTGTTAAAGGTGTTTTTGGTTGGCCGGCAATTCACACTCGTGATAAAGATGAAGAACAATCTCCAAAAATCGATAATATCTGCATAGATGTTGGTTGCACCAGTAAAGATGAAGTTGAAGAATTGGGCGTTCATGTAGGTTGTGTAATTACATATCCGGATGAATTCTTTATTCTAAATGAAAACAAGTTCGTTTGCCGTGCTTTAGATAACCGAATGGGCGGATTTATGATCGCGCAGGTTGCTAAGTTATTGAAGGAGAATGGCAGAAAATTGCCTTTTGGGTTGTACATCACCAACTCGGTTCAGGAAGAAATTGGACTTCGTGGCGCAGAAATGATCACTCATAAAATCAAACCAAATGTAGCTATAGTGACCGATGTTACCCACGATACCAATACGCCAATGATCAACAAAAAGAAAACCGGCGATACTAAAATAGGTCATGGTCCTGTCATTGCACACGCCCCTGCTGTACAAAATAGATTGAGAGAATTATTAATTGAAACTGCCAAGGAAAAAGAAATTCCGTTTCAGCGTATGGCGAATTCAAGATTTACGGGAACTGATACCGATGCTTTTGCTTATAGCAATGGCGGTGTGCCTTCTGCATTAATTTCACTTCCGCTAAGATATATGCATACCACGGTAGAAATGGTACATAAAGACGATGTGGAAAACGTGATCAAATTAATTTACGAGAGCATTTTAAAAATAAAACAAGGAGAGAGTTTTAGTTATTTCGACTAAATAAATCAATACCTTATATATGATCAAGCCCTTTCTGGAAAATTCCCGGAAAGGGCTTTTGTAATTTTCTTAGGTATACTTTCACAATTATTTACCACCTGCCTGTCGCTTTTCCCTCTATATTTAAGGAAAAAGAAAAATGACTATTTCTCCTGAAGAGATAAATACCCTTATTTCGAATCCGCACGAAGCGGTAGATTTTGCTAATCTTACTTATGTTTCAGAAGAAAAACTTTCTATCCAGAGAAAGAAAGTAGGTAGAGGTTTTTCTTACCTATATAAAGGAGATCGCATAAAAGATGATAAAACCATTGATAGAATAAAGAGTTTAGTGATTCCACCGGCCTGGGAGAGCGTACGTATCACTCATTTAAAAAAGGGACACTTACAAGTTGTGGGGCGTGATGAAAAAAACAGGAAACAATATATTTATCATCCTACCTGGAGAAAATTAAGAAATGAAACCAAATTCTTTAAAATGACAGCCTTTGGCGAAATTTTGCCAAAGATTAGAAAGCAAGTAGACAAAGATATAGACCTGCCCGAAATGAGCCAGAGAAAAGTATTAGCATTGATCCTTAGGCTTATGGAAGAAACTCATATTAGGATCGGAAACCTATACTATGCTAAGAAAAATAAAACTTACGGACTTTCAACTTTTAGATCCAGGCATCTAAAAACTTATAAAAATCAAATCAAGTTCGAGTTTGTTGGAAAGAAAGGAAAAGAACATTCGGTTTCTGTAAAAAACAAACAATTAATTAAACTTGTAAATCAATGCGAGGAAATCCCGGGATGGGAACTTTTTAAATTTTATGATGAAAAAGGCGATAAGCACGCCATAGACAGCGGAATGATCAATGATTATATTCACGAAATAAGTGGCGATCAATTTTCAGCAAAAGATTTTAGAACCTGGAGCGCAACAAAGATCTTTTTTGAAACCTTGCGGGAAGTTGGTTTCGAGGATGAGGAAAAGCAAAATAAAAAGAACCTGATCCAGGCTTTTGATGCTGCTGCCGAAGGATTGGGAAATACCCGTGCCGTTTGCCGAAGTTATTATGTACATCCAAAGATTGTAAATTCTTACGAAACAGGCGAAATCGTCCCCTATTTCAAACAGATTAAAACTGAAGAAAAAGAAAATTATATTTCCCTTTCGGAAACTGAAAAAGTCATTCTTAATATGATTAAGGATTACGAAGTGAATATTTAAAACTCAAAGGAAAAAGCACTACTCATTTTTGATTAAATTAGCGGTATGAAGAATACCATTGCCTCGCGAATAGCCGATTTCCTTAAAAATTACCCTCCTTTTAATCTTCTAAAAAAGGAAGACCTATTAGAGATTGCAAAACATGTAAAAGTAAAATATCTTGAAAAAGGCAAAATGCTTTTTGCTGAAGGCGATATTGGCCATAAGCGCTTCTATGTTGTAAATAAAGGAGCGATTTCTTTAGAACGTGACAATAACGGCAAACGAGAAACTATAGATAAGTGTGACGAAGGTGATATTTTTGGACTGCGCCCGTTGTTTGCGAAAGAAAATTACCTCATCAATGCCATTGCCGAAGAAGAAACTATTCTTTACGCTATTCCTATAAAGAAATTCAAACCCCTTTCAGAAAAAAATAAAGAAGTCAATAATTTCTTAATTCAAAGTTTTGCCTCAAACACGCGTAACCCTTATTCTGAAGCACATAAAGGAAAGTTAATTTCAGAAAAAGAACCTGCAGAGAATCAATATAAACCCAATAATAATCTTTTTGAACTTCAACCGGCACCTGTAACAAAAAAAGTGGTCATGACACCACCCGATACTACTATTAAAGCCGCAGCCCAACTTATGAGCAAAAAGAAAGTAGGTTCCGTTTTAGTAGTAGAAAAAAATATCCCTAAAGGTATTGTAACCGATGAGGATTTTAGAGATATGGTGGCCACCGGAACATTTGGAATTGAAACTCCTATTTCAAAAATTATGGCTTCCCCGGTTATTTGTTATCCGCAAGGCTTGACTATTGCCCAGGCACAGCTTACCATGATGAAACACCATATAAACCACATTTGTATTACCGAAGACGGCACTCCAAATACTAAAGTTGTGGGAATACTTTCTGAACACGATATTATGGTTTCAGAAGGGCACAATCCTTCGGTTCTTATGAAAGCGATTCAGCGAAGTAGTAGCACTAACGAATTAAAAAAAATCCGTCATAAAATCACTTTACTGCTCCGAGGGTTTCTCGCCGCTAATATACCGTTAAACCATATTTCAAAAATAATTTTTGAGCTGAATGATGCCACCATTAAACGTATAATTGAGCGCTGCATTAAAAAACTACCTACTCCCCCGCCCTGTGATTTCACCTGGATTTCACTCGGCAGCCAGGGACGTAAAGAACAACTTTTACAAACCGACCAGGACAATGCGCTAATTTTTGAAGATGTACCTGAAGAAAAACTAGAAGAAACCAGGGCTTATTTCCTGGAGTTAGCTAGAAAAGTGAACAAACGACTCAATATTATTGGTTACGAATTTTGTCCTGCAGAAATGATGGCTAAAAACCCTAAATACTGCCTGAGTTTAAACGAATGGAAAGACCAATTTACCAACTGGATTATTGATCCGGGAAACGACGAGATCCTACTTTGTTCTATTTTCTTCGATTTTGATATTTCTTACGGAAATGTAAATTTATCCAACTCACTTGCCGATCATATTTTTAGCCTTACCAAAGATAACCGCAAATTTTATGCGGTAATGGGTGCTACAACATTGAGAAACCCTTCTCCGCTTGGTTTCTTTAGGCAGTTTTTATTAGAAGAAGATGGAGAAAATAAAGATTTTTTCGATATTAAAAAACGAGGAATCACCCCTCTGACTGATGCGGGCAGGTTGCTAATTTTATATCACCAGGTAAAAAATATCAGCAATACTTCAGAGCGCTTTGAGAAACTGGCACAGTTGGAGCCAAACAATAAAGAACTATTTCTAGCTTGCGCCTATGCTTCTAAAGTTCTATTGAAATTCAGGACCCAGCACGGTTTGGAAAATAGAAATAGCGGTAGGTTTATAGATCTTGAGAATTTGAGCAAAGAGGAAAAGATCAAACTAAAACGCTGTTTTAAAAGTATAAGACAGGTGCAGGAATTAATAAAATACCGTTTTGAAGTAACTCCTTATATATAATGCTGAATTTATTCAAAAAGAAACCCGATAATCTCCCGGAATTCTGGAATGATTATGAAGCTAAATTTCAGGAAAAACTTCCGGAAGAAATAACTCATACCCGTTTTGTTGTTTTTGATACCGAAACTACAGGTTTTGATATCAAAAAAGACCGAATGCTCTCTATAGGTGCCGTAGCTATCAAAAATAAATCTATAAATATTGCCGACGGATTTGAAGAATATATTTCACAGGAAACCTTTAATCCCAAAACCGTAAAGATTCACGGTATTATTCAGAATGAACGGATAGAAACCCTTACAGAAGAAGAGGCGGTAAAAGCATTTTTAAATTATATAGGAAATTCTGTTTTGGTGGCCCATCACGCCGGTTTTGATATCGGGATGGTCAATGAAGCTCTGAGCAGATTGGGATTGCCAAAACTTAAGAACAAGGTTTTAGATACTGTGAATTTATACCGTGGTACCCGAATTATTTCCAATCTTATTAATCGTGAAAAAAGTTACACGCTGGACGAAATCGCTGAAACTTACAATATTGACATCAAAGATCGGCACACTGCCGCCGGTGATGCCTTTATAACCGCCATAGCTTTCCTAACAATTCTCGGTAAACTCAACACCGATGGAAAAATGAATCTTAAAAAATTATTCAGGGTTTAATAAAAAGACCTCACAGGTTATAAAATCCTGCGAGGTCTTGTATTTTTAGTTATTTCACTTTAAAATCTAAGGTTAAACCTTAAAAAGAATCTTTCATAATCTCATCAACCACTTCAGGATTTAGTAAGGTTGAAGTATCTCCAAGATCTTCGGTTTGTTTAGAAGCAATTTTACGAAGAATTCTTCGCATAATTTTTCCACTTCGCGTTTTTGGAAGTCCGCTAACAAACTGGATTTTCTCCGGTTTGGCAATTGGACCAACCTTGTCCCCTATCTGTTGATTTATCTCTTTTCTAAGATTATCGTGATTTCTAGATTCTCCAACTTCTTTTAAAGTTACAAAGGCATAAAGTGCGTTCCCTTTAACTTCATGTGGAAAACCAACAACCGCAGATTCTGCTACAGCCGGGTGTTCATCTATCGCATCTTCAATTGGCGCCGTTCCTAAATTGTGACCGGAAACAATGATCACATCGTCTACTCTACCGGTAATTCGGTAATAACCTACTTCATCTCTTAAGGCCCCATCACCGGTGAAATACATATTCTTAAAAGTAGAGAAATAGGTGGTTTTATATCGCTCATGATCTCTCCAAACCGTTCTTGCAATACCGGGCCACGGGTATTTAATACATAAACGACCGTCAACCTGATTTCCTTTTAATTCATTCCCATTTTCATCCATTAAAGCAGGTTGAATTCCCGGAAATGGCAAAGTTGCATAGGTTGGTTTTACCGGCGTTACGTAAGGAATTGGGGTAATCATAATCCCGCCGGTCTCAGTTTGCCACCAGGTATCTACAATCGGACTTTTATTTTTCCCTACGTTATCGTTATACCAGTGCCAGGCTTCTTCGTTGATAGGTTCTCCAACGGTTCCTAGTACTTTTAAAGAAGAAAGGTCATGTCTTTCTACAAACTCTATATTTCTTTTAGCCAAAGATCGAATTGCCGTTGGGGCGGTGTAAAACTGATTTACCTTATGTTTCTCTACTACATCCCAAAACCTTCCGGCATCAGGGTAAGAAGGAACACCCTCAAACATTACAGTAGTGGCTCCATTGGCCAAGGGTCCATATAAAATATAAGAATGCCCGGTAATCCAACCAATATCGGCAGTACACCAGTAAACATCATCTTGTTTGTATTGAAAAACATTTTTAAAGGTATAAGCCGTATAAACCATATAACCTGCAGTTGTATGCAACATTCCTTTTGGCTTTCCAGTAGAACCCGAAGTATATAATATAAACAAAGGATCTTCTGCATCCATAGTTTCAGCTTTACATTCATCTGAAGCCTCATCTAATAAAGGTTGCAACCATTCATCTCTGCCTTCTTTCATTTCAATATCAGAATCCAGTCGTTTGGCTACTAAAACGCTTTCCACACCAGGGCACTCTACCAGGGCTTTGTCTACAATTCCTTTAAGATCTATGGTTTTATTTCCACGGTAAGAACCATCAGAAGTAATTAGCATTTTACAATCGGCATCATTGGTCCTGGTAGCGAGGGCTTTTGAAGAAAAACCTGCAAAAACTACAGAATGTATAGCGCCAATTCGTGCACAAGCCAGCATCGCAACGGCAAGTTCAGGAATCATGGGTAAGTAAATACAAACCCTATCGCCTTTATTAATTCCTTTAGATTTTAAAACATTCGCAAACTTATTTACCTTTTTATGAAGTTCGCCATAAGAAATATGTTGAGCCTCTTCTTCAGGATCGTTGGGCTCCCAGATAATCGCGGTTTTGTCTGACCGGTTAAAAAGATAACGATCTATACAATTTTCGGTGATATTAAGTTTGGCATTTTCAAACCATTTTATTTCAGGTTTATTAAAGTCCCAGCTTAGTACGTTGTCCCATTTTTTTTGCCAGGTGAAATGTTCTTCGGCTATTTCTTCCCAGAAATTTTCTGGATCTCTCACCGATTTTCTATAAACTTGAAAATATTCCTCTAAATTCTTAATATGATAATTACTCATAACTTAAATAAATATATTGATGGTTCTTAGGGTTAATATTGAAAAATATAAAACATGTTCCCTGCAATTTATAAAAACCTTCGGAAATGAAATGCCCAAATCCAGTTAATATTAGGCTTTTTCAAGTTTTACGAGAAATTTAATAAAATAGAAATTATCGAATAAAAAATAGAAATAAACTCAATAAAGAGGTTATTTAAATTTCAATTTTAAAATAAAGAGATAGGATTTAAGGCCTCTTTAATTAGAAACCTTTTATAATTAGAAGCGAAAAAATTAATGCTCCACGAATTTTTGATGGTCAGCTAACCATTTATTTAAATGAACAGTTTTCTTATAAGAAACTTTTTTATTGGTTTTTTCCTCACGCCAGGTATTTTCAGAATCTTTTTTAATGTAAATTTTAGATTTCTGTCCCAAAGCTACTCCAAAAGCCTTTAACGTAATTTCGGCTTTAGCAATATAGGCATTATCGGTGTTTTGTAAATGAACAAGTCTCATTTTCTAGTTGTTTCGATTGATTAGCAAATACTGCAACTTTCATTTAGCAAAGACTATGCCCGCAGCCAAACTATATCCAACGAACTCTTCTTTTTACCGAAATTTTAACTTGTGAAAAACTATGTTTATAACTCACAAGTTTATTTTTAAAACCGCGGCTTATTCCTTATAACTTTACTTTCGTAAAATCATACCGGCGGGTATTACTTTTTGTAATAAACAAGGGGAATCATGTGAGAATCATGAGCTGTTGCGCAACTGTAAAGTAGATTTTTCTACAAGCCAGATCACCTACCCTACCGGGCTGACTTTTGCTTTCGCATAAAAAGTAAATGTCCAGGACAGCATTTTTGCGGGTCTCCCGCAACTTCACTTATCCATAGACACCTATTTGCTTTTATGCTTTTGATTTTAAACTAAAACAAAAGTAATATGAGTATTTTTCAAAAACGGGTAAACTACAAGCCATTCGAATATCCCGAAATTCTTCAGTTTACCGAAGCCATAAACCGTTCGTTCTGGGTTCATTCTGAAGTAGATTTCACTGCCGATGTACAGGATTTTCATTCGCATCTTAGTGAAAATGAAAAACAGGTAATTAAAAAGAGTTTACTTGCCATCGCACAGATTGAAGTAGCCGTTAAATCCTTTTGGGGAGATTTATATCAGCACCTTCCAAAACCGGAATTTAACGGCCTGGGAAGTACTTTTGCCGAATGTGAATTCAGGCATTCTGAAGCTTATTCCCGATTACTTGAAGTTCTTGGTTATAATAATGAATTCGAGAAATTAATTGAAACCCCCGTTATCAAAAAAAGGGTGGCTTACCTTTCTGAAGCTTTATCGAACACAAAATCTTCAGATGAAAAAAAATACGTGTTTTCCCTTATTTTATTTTCAATTTTGATTGAAAACGTTTCCCTTTTTAGTCAGTTTGCCATTATCCTTTCCTTTAGTAGATTTAAAGGAATCATGAAAAATGTGAGCAATATTATTGCGTGGACTTCGGTAGACGAACAAATTCACGCCAATGCCGGGATTTATATAGTAAATCAGATCAAAAATGAATATCCTGAATTCTTTAATGAAGAAACCAAAACTGAAATCAGGAAAATTATCGCGAATTCCATGGAAGTAGAATCTGAAATTCTGGATTGGATCTTTGCTGATGGCTCTTTGGAACAATGCAAAAAAGAAGACCTTTTAAATTTCATGAAATATCGCGTAGACGATAGCCTTGAGAAAATAGGTTTGGAAAAACTTTACTTCGTTTCAGAATACGATTATAAAGCCATGTTGTGGTTTGAGGAAGAAGTTTTTGCCAACAGTTTAGACGATTTTTTCGCCAAAAGACCGGTAGATTACACCAAACATGACAAGAGCATCACAGCCGATGACTTGTTTTAAAGAATTCCTCAGTAATTATTTCACCTTAAAATCCAGTAAAATGCCCGAAACTATAATTAAAGAAACACAACAGGAACGCCTATGGTGGCTTAATGAAGAAAGCCAGCAAATACTTAACCGTGGCTATTTATTAAAAGGAGAAACCGCAAAATCGGCTATTGAACGCGTAGCCAACGCAGCCGCAAAAAGGCTCTACAAGCCGGAACTGGCGGAAGCTTTTATTGAAATGATAGAACGCGGCTGGATGAGTTTAAGTTCGCCAATTTGGGCAAATATGGGCACCGAGAGAGGCTTGCCTATCTCCTGTTTCAATGTTTATGTTCCAGATAATATTGAAGGCATTACTCACAAACTGGGTGAGGTGATCATGCAAACCAAAATTGGGGGTGGAACTTCCGGCTATTTCGGGGAATTAAGAGGTCGTGGAAGCGCGGTAACCGATAATGGTAAAAGCAGCGGAGCAACCAGTTTCATGAAGCTGTTTGATACCGCTATGGATACTATTTCACAAGGTGGTGTGCGCCGCGGAGCTTTCGCAGCTTATTTAGATATAGACCATCCCGACATTAAGGAATTTCTTGAAATAAAAAATATTGGAAATCCTATTCAGAATTTATTTTACGGTGTGAGTGTGCCCGATTACTGGATGCAGGAAATGATAGATGGCGATAGGGAAAAACGCGAAATCTGGGCCAAGGTTTTAGAAAGCAGGCAGCAAAAAGGTTTACCATATATTTTCTTTAAAGACAACATAAACAGATTTAAGCCACAGGTTTATAAGGATAAAAATTATACCATACACTCTAGTAATCTTTGTTCAGAAATTGCGCTGCCATCAACCGAAGATGAATCTTTCATCTGTTGTCTATCTTCTATGAACCTGGAACTTTACGACGAATGGAAAGACACCGAAGCCGTAAAACTGGCCATTTATTTCCTGGATGCTGTTTTACAGGAGTTTATTGCGAAAACCGAAGATAATTATTACCTCGCTTCTGCCAATAAATTTGCTAAAAGACATAGAGCATTAGGACTTGGCGTTATGGGATGGCATTCCTATTTACAGAAAAACAGGATTCCTTTTGAAGGATTAAAAGCCAAAGGCCTAACGAATTCCATCTTTAAGGATATTAGTGAAAAAGCTACCAAAGCGAGTAAAGAGCTAGCCAATATTTATGGAGAACCGGAAGTTTTAAAAGATTACGGTTTAAGGAATACCACCTTAATGGCCGTTGCACCAACAACTTCCTCTTCTGCTATTTTGGGACAGGCGTCACCGGGCATAGAACCTTTTAGCAGTAATTATTACAAAGCCGGACTGGCAAAAGGTAATTTTATGCGGAAGAATAAATATTTAAAGGAATTACTTCAGGAAAAAGGATTGGATACTGAAGAAACCTGGCGAAGCATTATGCTTAATCACGGCAGCGTACAGCATTTGAAAGAGTTAAATGATGAAGAGCGTATGGTTTTCAAAACCTTTAAAGAAATAAGTCAGTTAGAAATTATTCAACAGGCCTCGGTAAGACAAAAGTATATAGACCAGGCACAAAGTTTAAATCTAAATATTCCTTCAGATCTTCCGGTTAGGGAAGTTAATAAATTAATGATAGAAGCCTGGCAGCTTGGTGTAAAAACGCTTTATTATCAAAGAAGTCAGAGTGTTTCTAAAGAATTTATAGCTAATATGGTGAATTGCTCCAGTTGTGAGGCTTAAGTTCTATAGTTTTTAAATAAGAAAAGCGCCGATTGGCGCTTTTCTTATTTAATGATTTGATTTTCTATTCTTCAGCTCCCCATTCTTCCAGAGAGTCTTTGTTCATCTTTACGTAATCCTGGTTGCCGGCTTTTTCAGCTTCGGCCAAAGACTTTTTAGCAGCTGCAATCGCTTCTTCTTTTTTACCAAGATCGGCAGCGATAAGAGATTTTCTTCTCAAGATCCAGAATGCATTTGGATTACCAATTTCAAGGGATTTCTTAACCCATTCATAGGCCTGCTCCAAATCCTTATTAACATCATGATAGTAAGATGCTGCAGCGAAATAATCAGCAGCTCCCGGACCGTTCATCACCTTTTCAATACTTGCCATTGTTTTTTCTTCGGTAGGCACTTCAAATCTTAAACTTGCAGCAGTATCTGCCCAGATAAAGCTAAGAGCAGCAGAATCGTGTTTAAGTTCATCTATCATAATGGTAAAAGTTTCCATTTCAAAAGGAAGTTCCATCACTTCTGCAGTTGCTTTTAAGGCTACTTTTTCTTCGTCCCATTCAGCAGGATTTCCCCAGTTAGAAGCATCGGTATAAAACATTACTTCCCATTCGTTTTCTTTCGGAATTGTATAAATAGCATAAGTTCCAGCTTTTAATTCTTCTCCTTGAATAGTAACATCGTCACTAAAGGTAATTTTGGTATTCTCGTTGGCACCGGTACGCCATACTTCCCCATAGGGCACAAGATTGCTAAAAATCTCACGATCTCTCATTCCGGGACGGGAATACTCTAAAGTGACATCGGTAAGTCCAACTTTTTGTTCAACTTTAGTGAATGGACTGGCTTGCGGCGCCTGTACCTGTGCCTGTGTAGCACTCATAAGCCCGGCTGTGCATAGAAATAAAAGTAGTTTCTTCATTATTTAGTTTGTTTTTAGTTTGATCAAATATACCCAGAAATTGCTTACAAATTTAGATAAGAACAAACTTCATTTATATTTTGTTTAACTATAATAATTTTATTTTAAACAAAACTACTCTTAATTTTACATTCAAATACAACTAGAATGAAAATCTACACTAAGAAATCGGTCCAAAAGCTTCCTATCAGTCTGGAAAAGGCCTGGGAATTTCTCTCCAGTCCCGGTAATCTAAAGACAATAACACCAGATTATATGGGATTTAATATTATCTCTGGAGCCGATCGCCCAATGTTTGCCGGGCAAATTATTCAATATATAGTGACACCTATTGCGGGAATTAAAACCAAATGGGTAACCGAAATCACTCACGTGAAAGACAAAGAATACTTTGTAGATGAACAACGTTTCGGGCCCTACGCCCTCTGGCACCACAAGCATTTTTTAAAGGAAATACCCGGCGGTGTAGAAATGGAAGATATTATAGATTATAAGTTACCCCTCGGAATTCTGGGTCAAATGGCTCATCCCTTCCTTGTGGCTCCTAAACTGAAAGAAATTTTTGATTACAGACAGGAAAAACTTGTTGAACTTTTTGGTGAATTTGATGAAAATAAAGCTAAAAACGCAACACTAAAACAAGATATACTAAATTAAATAAACTAAATTATGGAAAAGAATATTTTACTTATTGGTGGCTCAACCGGAATCGGACTTGAAATTGCCAATCAACTGGTTAAAGAAAATAATGTAATTGTTGCCTCAAGAAATAAAGGCGAATTAAATGATGATATAAAACATTTAGAATTTGATGTTTTGAAAGATGAAATTGAAGATCTTGATTTGCCGGAAAAAATACACGGTCTGGTTTATTGCCCCGGCAGCATAAACCTGAAGCCTTTTAAAATGCTAAAACATAAAGATTTTGAGGAAGAAATGAATCTTAATTTCTTAAGTTTGGTAAAAGTGGTTAAGGGAGTAATGCCGAAGTTAAAAGAAGCCGAAAATGCAAGTTTGGTATTTTTTAGCACCGTGGCTGTTAAAGTTGGAATGCCCTTCCATACCAGCGTTGCCGCGGCAAAAGGTGCTATTGAAGGTTTTGCAAAATCTCTCGCAGCAGAGTACGCTCCTACCCTGCGTGTAAATGTGATCGCTCCATCTTTAACCGATACTCCGCTAGCTGAAAAATTATTGTCTAATGATTCCAAGAAAGAGAAGATGAGTGAAAGACATCCTCTTAAAAGGGTTGGAAACGCAAAAGATATTGCAAACGCAGCTACCTTTTTATTAAGCGATGAAAACAGCTGGATTACCGGACAAATTATTGGGGTAGATGGCGGACTTTCAACTTTAAATATTTCATAAATGAGTAAAAAAGTGAATATTTTCTGGTTTAGACGTGATTTGAGGTTAGATGATAACGTAGGTTTTATCGAAGCTTTAAAATCTGATAAACCGGTTTTACCAATTTTTATTTTTGATACTGAAATTCTTGATAAATTACCTGAAAATGATGCTCGGGTTACTTTTATACACGAGCATCTTCAGGAAATGCGAAAAGAGCTTCAAGATGATTATAGCAGCTCTATAGCGATGTATCATGGGAAACCAGAAGAAATTTTTCAGCAGTTAGTTAAAGAATATCAAATCGCTGAAGTATTCACTAATCATGATTATGAACCTTACGCAGCCCAAAGAGACAAGGAAATAGCCGAGTTACTTTCTGAAAATAATATTGAATTTCACACGTTTAAGGACCAGGTTATCTTTGAAAAAGATGAAGTGCTTAAGAAAGATGGAGATCCTTACGTGGTTTATACGCCTTATATGAGGGTGTGGAAAGAGCATTTCAAATCGCTTGACCTCAAAATTCATTATACGAGCCAATATTTAGATAATCTCGTGAAGAATACCAGGTTACCTAATTTAAGTTTGAAGGATATTGGATTTAAGAGTTCAGAAATTAAAGTACCGGAGTATGATGTTACGCCTACTTTAATTCAGCAATACGAAAATACCCGTAATATTCCCGGAAAAGATGGAACTTCCAGATTAGGAGCCCATCTTAGGTTTGGTACTGTAAGTATTAGAAAGATGGTGAAAAAGGCAAATGCCGAATCAAATCAAACCTTTTTCAATGAATTGATCTGGAGAGAGTTTTTTATGCAAGTGCTGTATCACAACCCCGATACTGTCACTGAATCTTTTAAAAAGAAATACGACCGTATTGAATGGCGCAATAATGAAGAGGAATTTGAAAAGTGGAAAACCGGAAAAACAGGATATCCACTGGTTGATGCTGGAATGCGCCAGTTGAATGAAACCGGTTTTATGCATAATCGCGTGAGAATGTTAGTGGCTAGTTTTCTTTGCAAGCACTTACTCATTGACTGGCGCTGGGGTGAAGCATATTTTGCTGAGAAATTGCTGGATTATGAAATGTCCTCAAATGTTGGAAACTGGCAATGGGTTGCCGGGAGCGGTGTAGATGCAGCCCCGTATTTCCGAATATTTAACCCCACCACTCAAATTGATAAATTTGATAAAGACAAAAAATACATCAAAGAATGGGTAGAAGAATTCGCCACCGATAAATATCCAGAGAAAATGGTAGTTCATAAAGAAGCCCGCGAACGGGCTCTTAAAACTTATAAAGATGCAGTAAGTTAATTATTCCAGATCTTCCTGGCTTTTTCAAGATCTTCAGGAGTATCTATTCCTATGGTTTGCATCTGGGTTTCTACCATTTTTATATTTTTACCGTATTCCAGGAACCTAATTGCTTCAATTTTTTCGGCAGATTCTAAAGAAAGCATCGGTAAATTATAAAAATCTATAAGGGCTTGTTTTCTGAAAGCGTAAATCCCAATGTGCTTAAAATAAGTCACGTGAGCATCGGTATTTCTCGGGTAAGGAATGGGAAATCTTGAAAAATACATCGCAAAGTCATTTTTATTGGTAATTACCTTTACGTTGTTTGCATTGGTGATATCATCGCTTTCTGAGAGAGCGGTTTTTAGCGAAGCAAGATCTATGGCAGAAGCATCATCTTCCCTAAAAACTACTAATAATTTCGCAAGGCTGTCTTTATCTATAAATGGCTCGTCTCCCTGCACATTCACTACAATATCCACATCCATATCCTGCACGGCTTCAGCAATACGGTCACTTCCGCATTCGTGTTCTTTGTTGCTTTTTATGGCGTTGCCGCCATTTTTATTAATTTCATCAAAGATTTTATCGCTATCGGTCACAACGTACACTTCCTCAAAAAGACCGGTGTTTTTAGCAGCTTCGTAAGTTCTTGTAATTACAGTTTTCCCGTTAAGGTCTTTTAAAAGTTTCCCTGGGAACCGAGAAGCCTCGTAACGGGCGGGAATCATAGCGATTATTTTAAGCGGATTATTCATCAAAAATGATAGTTTTAGAGGTTAAATTTAGGTTTTAAAATCCGATTTCCATCAGATCCAAAATTATTTATTTACGAAAAAATCGTCTTTAAAACCTATCAGGTAAAGTTTATCGGTTGCCCTTGTTACAGCCGTATAAAGCCATCTTAAATATTCTTTTCCCACACCTTCGGGCAGGTATGGTTGTTCTATAAAAACGGTATTCCATTGCCCTCCCTGGGATTTATGACAGGTCATCGCGTAAGAAAATTTAATCTGCAAAGCATTGAAGAATTTATTATTCTTCACCTTCATAAACTTCTTGTATTTAGAAGTTTCATCTTCATAATCCTTCATTACCTCCTGGTAAAGTTGGTTAGATTCATCATAGGAAAGCGAAGGCGTGTTGCTGGTGAGCGTATCTAACATGACTACAGTTTCAAAAGGTTGCATTTTGGGATAATCTACCATTTGCACCTGTACTTCGGCAAACCGAAAACCGTACAGCTCTTTAATACCGAAAATCTCAAGTACTTTTACAATATCACCGTTGGCAATGAAACCGGCTTCGGAACTGGGTTTTATCCAGAAATAATTATTTTTCACCACCATAAGATAATCTCCGGCTGAAATTTCTTCTTCCTGAAACAAAATTCTAGATCTTATCTGCTGATTGTATAAATTCGCCCTTTTATTAGACCGGACTATAAAGCTGGTTTCTTCATTTCCTAATTCATTATAGCATTCCTCGATGGCATTCATAATTTCATAACCATCCTGCAACCTAATCACATCGGCCTTAGGAGTTATTTCAAATTGAAAACTATCATAAAACCCGTCTTGAAGACTTTGTCTTATTTTTGTTGCGTTTAATAGAATGTCACTTTCTTCAGCCTGGCGCACCACTTCGTCCAACTCAATATGAAGAACTTCTTTATTATAGGAAAACTGAAGTTTTTCAGCTTCCAGCGCGGGACTAATTTCCATTTTCACCGGAGGAAGCTGCGCAGTATCCCCAATTAAAATAAGCTGACAGTTTTGACCCGAATATACATATTGAATAAGATCATCTAATAGGCTGCCATTTTCCATTAATTTAGAATTTGTAGGCGTATCAGAGATCATTGAAGCTTCATCTACAATAAAAATACTATTTTTATGCTTATTTGGTTGAAGCACAAATTGCACTCCGCTCCCACCACTCTTCTTCGGGAAATAGATCTTTTTATGAATAGTAAAGGCTTCTTTTTTAGAATAATTGGAAATCACCTTAGCTGCCCTTCCAGTGGGAGCCAGTAAAACACCAGATTTTTTAATTTGCCAAAGATTCTTTACTAATGTACTGATTATAGTAGTTTTACCGGTACCGGCAAAACCTTTCAGCACAAAAAGTTCATCTTTATTATTGTTTAAAACAAAGCGAGAAAGTTGCTGTAAGGCAAGATCCTGACCAGCTTTAGCTGTAAAACCCAGATCGCTTAAAAGAAGTTTATAAAATTTGGAAGCATCAAGATTTTCCATAGAAGATTTATCAAAAATCAAAGATAGGAATGGATTTTTACGGAAGAAACTTTTACGAATAAAAAAAAATTGTAGATTTGTCGTGAAACACTAGTAATTTTAAAACAAAATTTAGAAAGCATGAGACTTGCAATTCAATTACTTCTTTGGGTGGTTATTATTGGTTTAGCCTACCTTACCTTTAATGCTGTTTACGAACCAATCCAGTTTAATAAAATTAAAGAAAAGCGTTATGCCAAAGTAGTTGAAAACTTAAAGGACATTCGTGATGCCGAGCTTGCTCACAAAGAGGTTATCGGTTCTTTTGAAGATGATTTTGATAAGCTAGTGAGATTTTTAGATACTGCTGAATTTGCAGTTACTCAACGTCGTGATACTACAATCTTAGACGAAGAATACCTTAAAAATTATGGAGTAGATCAATATATTGAAAAAGTAATTATTGACACATTAAGCTTCGTACCGGTAAAAGATTCATTATTTAAAGGAGATAGAGAGCGTTATGCAAATATGATCAATGTACCGATTGAAGGGGTAGATGCTAAATTTGAGCTTGATGCAGGAAGTATCAAAAAAGGAAATTCAGATATTCCAGTATTTAGAGCAAGAGTGGCTAAAAGCGTGGTATTGCAAGGTTTAGATAAAGAGCTTATTTTACAACAAAACCAGGTACAATCTGTAGACGATATAAACGGTCGTTACATTAACGTTGGCTCTTTAGAAGAAGTGAACACAAAAGGAAACTGGCCAACGCAATATGGCGACGAGTAAAAGCAAAAAACAAATAACTTTAGAACTGTCCATTCAGGTTTCCCTGGATGGACTTTCTTTTTGTACTATAAATTCTGCTGAAAATGAATTGGTACAATTCAAAAAAATACGCTTTCCCCATCAGGTAGATCCTGTGAAATTACTTGAGGAAATTCAAAAAATATATGCTGAAGAAAAAAGCATTGCTGAAGCCGGCCAGGTAAAACTCATTTTCGATAATGCACTTTATAGTTTTGTTCCCGCTATTTTATTTAAGGAAGAAAATGCTTCAGATTATTTAAAATTTAATACCAAGATCCTTAAAACCGATTTTATTGCCAATGAGGAAATTGGTGAAACCGGGATTATTAATGTTTATATTCCGTATACCAATATCATTAATTTCTTCTTTGAAAAATTCGGCGAATTTGAATACCAGCACCTCAATACCGTTTTAGTCGAAAGTTTACTGGAATTGCCAAAAGCAGACACACCTCGAATATTTGCGCACATAAAAAATAAACAGTTTGACCTGGTAGTAATAGAAAATGGAGAACTCCTTCTTTGTAATTCTTTCAGTTTTACCGAAAAAGAAGATTTTTTATATTATATTCTTTTTACTGCTGAACAACTTAATTTAGATCCGGAAAGGTTTAGATTAATTTTGCTGGGAGCTATTAGCAAGGCTTCACCCTTATTTAAAATTGCTTTTGAGTATATTAAGCACGTGGAGCTTTTAGAAACCAATTTCAGCTTAAATCAAGAAAACGAGCTCAAGGGTTTAAACGAACTGGAAGAATATATATTAATCAAAAACCTTGGGGAAAAGCGCTCGAGTTAAGAATAAATACAATTTTATAATTTCGAGACAGAACCTCGAAAAATCACACCCTCAATTAGGGATTAAAATCATTTTAATGAGAATAATTTCAGGAACACATAAAGGGAAAAGATTAATGGCTCCCAAAAAGCTACCGGTACGCCCTACTACCGATATGTCTAAGGAAGCCCTTTTCAATATCCTGAATAATAATTTTCAGTTTTCAAAATTAAGCGTTCTCGATCTTTTTTCGGGAACGGGTAATATCGCTTATGAATTTGCATCGCGTGGAAGCCAAGAAATCACGGCAGTAGATGCTAATTTTGATTGTGTGAAATTCATTAAAAAAACGGCACAGGAATTAGATTTGAATATCACCACCATTAAAAGTGATGTCTTTAAATTCCTTGAGAAAGCTTATGTAAAAGCTGATATAATCTTTGCCGATCCTCCTTACGATTTTGAAAAGGAAAAATTCTCTAAAATCCCCGAACTCGTCTTTGAAAAAAACCTACTTAATCCAAATGGTCAATTAATAATTGAACATTCTAAACATACTGATCTCTCAGATTTGCCTAACTTTATAGAAGGACGGCGCTATGGAGGTTCGGTATTTAGTTTTTTTGAGAATACAGATTAATTTCTACTGAAGAAAAATAGAGCTTCACAGGCTTACAATAGTGATGTTATGACGGAGAGGATTAAGACAATTGAACTTATTGATGTTACCTTAGAATTTTATGACGGGATGGTTATTTCTGAAGTAAAAGACGATGTGATTTTTGAAATTGAACACGTAGAGCAAATTCTAAGAATATGCAACGAAGTATATGAGGGTGCAGATTTTGTATATATTTCTGACCGAAAAAATAACTACAATGTAAACCCTACCATTTATTTTGAATTAAAAGACGTGAAAAACTTACTGGGAATAGCCATCGTGAGTCAACGTTATGAAGCTTTAAAAGTAGCTAATTTTGAAAAACAATTTTCTCCCGTTCCTTTTGATATTTTCTCTCATATGGAAGAAGCCCGGGCCTGGGCAAAGACATTATTATAAAAAAGCAGGCCTGTAATCCGGATTCTGTTCCTCCCGGTAAACCGGGATTCCCCTTATCATTTATCTCAGGTTTTTGTTGCCAAAAACTTTTAGCTGCCTACCCTCCGGTAGCAAGCGGGCCGCTTGCAAACACCGGTTTACATGGCATTGCACCGCATAGAGTTTACCTGATTTCACTACAGCATTACCTGTACATCCTTTCTGTTGCACTAGTCCTGATCCCGTAGCGGAAAACCGAAACGGAACCGGTGGGCGTTACCCACTATGCCGCCCTTTGGTGTCCGGAATTTCCTCCACCGAATAAATTCGTTGGCGATAAGGCGGCCTGCTTAATGCAAAGGTAGTTTTTTACAAAGCATCGCGATTAAAAAATTGTTGATTTCTTAGCTTTAATTGTTTAAAAATATAAGCGATTGCCTTAGAACTTAAGGAGGCTATTTTTATATTTGTAGCTCAATAAAATTCAATGGAACATTTTATAGTATCAGCTCGTAAGTACCGCCCACAAACTTTTAAAGATGTGGTAGGGCAACAAGCAATTACCAATACCTTAAAGAACGCCATTGAACACAACCATCTGGCCCAGGCACTTCTTTTTACGGGACCTCGTGGAGTGGGAAAAACCACCTGCGCACGTATCCTGGCAAAAATGATTAACCACGATGGTACGCAAAGCCCCGATGAGGATTTCGCCTTTAATATTTTTGAACTCGATGCCGCTTCTAATAACTCGGTAGACGATATAAGGAATTTGATAGACCAGGTAAGAATTCCCCCTCAAGTCGGGAAGTATAAAGTGTATATTATAGATGAGGTGCATATGCTCTCGCAATCGGCTTTTAATGCATTTTTAAAGACTTTAGAAGAGCCACCACAACACGCTATATTTATTTTAGCTACAACTGAGAAGCATAAGATAATCCCAACCATACTTTCGCGTTGCCAGATCTTCGATTTTAAAAGAATTACGGTAAGCGATGCTAAAAATTATCTGGGATATATAGCACAGCAAGAAGGGGTTAATGCTGAAGAAGACGCGTTAAACATCATTGCCCAAAAGGCCGATGGTGCTATGCGTGATGCTCTTTCTATCTACGACCGGGTAGTAAGTTTTAGCGGAAAAGACCTTACCCGGCAGGCAGTTACCGAAAACCTGAATGTACTTGATTACGATACTTACATTAAGGTTACCGATCTTATTTTAAGTAATAATATTCCGCAATTACTGCTCAGTTATAACGAGATTCTTTCCAGCGGATTTGATGGACACCATTTTATTAGTGGTCTGGCTTCGCATTTTAGAGATCTTCTGGTTTGTAAAGATCAAAAGACCATTCAACTTTTAGAAGTTGGGGAGCAGACCAAAGCCCGCTATTTTGAACAGGCTTCCAAAACCGATCATCAATTTTTGATTAAAGCGATAGACTTGGCGAATGAGTGTGATCTCAAGTATAAAACAAGCCAAAACCAACGTTTACTCGTTGAACTTTCATTAATGCAGCTTGCCTCTATCACTTTTGATGGAGAAAAAAAAAAGTTTGAACAGTCAATAATTCCCGCTTCAGTTTTTGAAAAACAACCCGCTCCACTTTCTTCGGAAGAAAAAGTTTTGGTGCGCGAGAATGAACACGGTGAAGCTTCAGCTGAAGCTCCAAAGGAAAGTCAGCTGCCTTCAGGAGAGAATAAAACTCCAAATGGCCATTGTGCCGATGATAAGCATGATAATTATCATTCAGAAGAAACTATGGTGCCCGAAGCGAATGATGAACAGGAAAAACCTGCCCCGGTTCCTCCAGCTCCAGAACCAAAACCAGTAACCGATTCAGAAGTAAAAAAAGAAAAGGTTTCCGGACTTTCATTAAAAAGTATTCAGAAGAAAAGGGAAATAGAAGCCCGCCAGCAGGAAGCTGCTCCAACAAAGGATGTGGTGCTTAAGGGTGAATTCAGCGAAACACAATTGCAGGCCACCTGGAATGACTATGTAAAACGCATTAAAAAACAGGGATCAAAAATTCTCGCTTCCATTCTTGAAACCGATTTACCTAAACTTCAAGAAGATAATCGCATTGTTATAGAATTACCTAACGAAACAATGAAAATTAACCTGGAGCGGGAGCAAAATAAATTGATGTCTTATCTGAAGCAAAAACTTCAGAATACAGAAATCAGGTTGGTGATTAATGTAAATGAGCAGTCGGCAAAAAAATATGCCTTCACTCCTATTGAGAAATACAATAAACTGAAGGAGAAAAATCCTTTAATAGATAAACTTAGAAGTACATTTGATTTAGACGTATAGATATGCTAGGATTAAAACTTCCCACAGACCCACGTTGGGCCAACATAGCCGAAAAAAATATTGAAGACATTCTTGTAGATCACGCTTATTGTGAGCAAAAGGCGGCTTCAACAGCAATTTCATTAATTGTTTCTTTCCCTGAATATACCGAATTGGTAGATGAAATGATCGCTTTATCCAGGGAAGAAATGGGCCATTTTAAAATGGTGCACGAGCAGTTGCTAAAACGTGGCTATGTTTTAGGCAGAGATAGAAAAGATGAATATGTAATTCAACTACTTAGTTTTTTTCCAAAAGGAGGCAGTAGAACCACACAGTTGGTTCATAGACTTCTAATCGCAGGATTAATCGAGGCCAGGAGCTGTGAACGTTTCAGGTTGCTTTCCGAAGAATTAAAAGACAAAGAACTCGCTGAATTTTACCATAAATTAATGGTAAGCGAAGCCAATCATTATACCATGTTCCTAAGGTTTGCCAGGAAATACGGCGAGCGAGAGGAAGTAGATAAAAAATGGCAGGATTTACTGGATTTTGAAGCTGATATTATGAAAGATCTCAGTAAAGATAAAACGATTCACGGTTAAACTTTTTAAGTGAAAAATATAAACCCAGATTTCTAAATTGGAAATCTGGGTTCGTTTAATTTACTTCCTTTTCCCGTTATAAAGTGATTTTATAATTCCGTCGGCCAGTCCTATTTTTGGAACAAAAATGTTATCGGCTCTTGCCCATTTCATAGAGTTTAAATAGATCCTTGAAGCAGGAATAATCACATCGGCACGGTCACTTTTAAGCTGTAGATCCATAACCCGTTCCTCGTAGCTTAAAGAATTCAGTAATTCATTGTATTTCTTAATATAAGCCAGGCTTAAAGGTTTTCCTTCCTTTTTACCGCTGGTTTTAAAGATATTGTTGATGTTTCCTCCGGAACCAATCATATCTATATCTTTATAAGGTTTTGTAGTTTCCCTCACCCATTTCTCCATCTCTTCCCAGGCACCATCTTCAACTAAATTATTTAAGAGACGTACTGTTCCCACTTTAAAAGATCTGGATGCAACGGTTTTCCCGCTGCTATAAAGCGTGTATTCGGTACTACCACCACCTACATCTACATACAGGTAATTACAATCGTTTTTAATTAGTTCGTGTAAATCTGTGGCAGCAATTATAGCAGCTTCGTGATTGCCATCTATAATTTCAATTTCTACACCGGTTTTTGCTTTTATTTTTTCAACTACTTCTGCGCCATTTTTAGCTTCGCGCATAGCCGAGGTAGCACAGGCTTTATATTTTACAATTCCGTGAGATTTCATTAAAAGATTAAAAGCTTGCATGGTATCTACCATACGTTCTATATTTTTTTCTGAAATCACGCTTTGTTTAAATACATCTTCTCCTAGCCTAATGGGAACCCTTACCAGTGATGTTTTTCTAAAATCGGTATCTGCCCTGCCTTTTTGTTCTGTAATAGTAGAAACAAGAAGCCTAACGGCATTGGACCCTATATCTATAGCTGCGTAGTTTTTTTGTGTAATCACAAGTTAAGTTTTTCTATCTTACTCACTAAGTGAGATTATCAATATTCGATTTTTGAGACTAAATTATTTTTTTTCTTTTTTAAAATGTTTTTCCGGCTCGTTCTCAGATAGTTTATTCACATAATAGTCGTACAATTCAAACTGAGAACGAAGTTTCTTAGAACTGCTATTTCTGTAAGCGTTATCCTGTTTAGCGGTAATCATCCTGGCTTTTACATTATCGTTCCAGCTAATATCAAAAGTTTCAATAATTTCCTGTTTAATTTCTTCGTCATAAATAGGGCAGGAAATTTCAACACGAAGGTCAAGGTTTCTTGTCATCCAATCGGCTGAAGAAATATAAACTTTAGAATTTCCGCCATTTTTAAATATAAAAACCCGTGGATGTTCCAGGAATTTATCTACAATACTTATCACTTCAATATTATCGCTTAAACCTTCAATCCCGGGAATAAGACAACAAACTCCGCGTACTATAAGCTTGATTTCAACTCCTGCCTGGCTAGCCTGGTACAATTTATCGATCATCGGATAATCTGAAAGACTATTCAGTTTTAAAGCGATACCTGAAGGTTTTCCTTCCCTGGCATTTTCAATCTCCTTTTGAATCAATCCAACAAAAGTATTTCGACTGTAATGCGGAGAAACTATTAAATGTTTGTATTTATTAACTTTATAATTGATTTCGAAGAAGTCGAAAACCTTATTTACTTCTTTCAAAATTTCAGTGTGAGCAGTAAATAAAGTATAATCGGTATAAATACGTGAGGTAGACTCGTTAAAGTTCCCGGTACTAATAAAACCGTAGCGCTTCATTTTGCCATCCTCTTCACGTTCTATCACACAAGCTTTACAATGAACTTTTAATCCCGGCACCCCAAAAATAAGTTGCACTCCTTCGGCCTGCATTTGTTCTGCATAGCGAATATTGGCTACTTCATCAAAACGTGCACGTAATTCAATTTGAACAATTACCTTTTTCCCATTTTTCACCGCATTAATTAGTGAACTGGCGATATGAGAAATCTTAGCCAGACGATAAATAGTTATTTTTATGGTTTTCACCTTAGGATCCAGCGCTGCTTCCCTTAAAAATTTAACCGTATAGGCAAAACTTTGATAGGGTGCGTACAGGAGAAAATCTTTCTTTGCAATACTACCAAACAAGCTGGTTTGTAGAATAAGGCCCGGAATTGGTAAAGGTTCAATGGGTTTATAAAGTAAATCTTCGCGTCCCAAACTGGGGAAATTCATATAATCACGACGGTTATGATAACGGCCACCTGGAATAATACTATCGGTAGATTCTATGCCCATTTTGTTCATTAAATAGGACAAGGTATCATCGGCAATATTCATGTCGTAGACAAACCTTACCGGCTCACCTTTAATTCGGTCTTTAACGCTACTGGAAATTTTCTCAATAAAACTTTTACTCAGGTCACTGTCAATATCCAACTCGGCATCACGTGTAATCTTTATCATGTGTGCCGAAATACTTTCGTATTCAAAAATATTAAAAATAGTCCCAAGGTTATAGCGAATCAAATCATCAAGCAAGATGATATACTGGTTTCCGTTTTCATTAGGCAATACCACAAAACGTTCTATACTGCGCGGAATCTCTATGAGGACGTATTTTTTTTCCTTTTCAGTTTTATCCAGAACTTTGGAAATACCTTTCTGCGGTTTTTCCTCCTTCATAATCATTTTTACTGCAAGATATGCGGCACTATCCTTTAAACTAGGAATCTCAGGTAAATCGTTGAGAATAATGGTAACCAATGCCGGACTTACTTTTGAAAGAAAGAAGTTTTTAATGAACTTTTCCTGGGAAAGAGAGACCTGTTTTTCATTTATAATGTGAATATTGTAATCTTTCAACTGGTGTTGAATATCATGTAAAACCTGCAAACTTTCAGCCTGCTGCTCTATTACAATTTGAGTGATTTCTTCAAGAAGTTTACTGGCTTTAATTCCTCCAAGAACACTCTTCCCTGCCTTCCCGGCGAGATCAATTCTCTTTACGGTTGCATACCTAACTTTAAAAAATTCATCTAAATTATTTGAAAAAATTCCTAGAAATCTCAATCGTTCTATAAGCGGTACGGTCTCATCTTCGGCTTCCTGTAATACCCGGGCATTAAATTGTAACCAGCTGAGTTCCCTGTTTAAATATTTTTTTTGCGGCATAAATTAGCGTAGGTTTTTTGGGAATAATTGTAATAAAGTTTTGCCGGTTTGAATGTCTTTCCAGTTGTTTGAATCAAAGTCTATTACACAAAGGCCGGTGGTGGGTAAATTATCCAGAGATTTATCTCCAAGCCGGTTTACCAAACTCGTCATTGCCGGATTATGGCCAAATACCATTAAGGTTTTTATACTCTCGGGGCAGGTTTTTAAAATAGACAGTAAATTATCGTCATCAAAAGTGTAAATTTCCTTTTTTATGGTGAACTTATCATCGGGTATTTGCAATTCGTCCTTAAAAAGTTTTGCCGTAGTATTTGCTCTTACCGCCGGACTGCTCCATAAAGTCAAATCTTCGCTTTGAAATTCCTTAAATGTTTTCAAAACTACATCAGCATCATTATAAGCACGTTTTTTAAGCGGTCTCTTTTCATCGGGTAAATTTTTCTCCCATGAAGATTTACCGTGTCTAACAAGAATTAGTCTTTTCATAACTTCAATTTTAAGGTGCTAAACGGTTACGTTCCCAGGTATCCATTTCTATAAATTCATAGATTATCCTATCGTGCAAACGGTTATTTCTACCCTGCCAGAATTCAAAACTTCGAGGGGTTACGAGATAACCACCCCAATGTGGTGGTTTATCTACCTCTTTATTATGATATTTCTCTTCAATCTCTTTTAAATTAACTTCAAGTTCTTCGCGTGAACCTAAGATATTACTTTGATTAGAGGCCCAGGCTCCTAACTGACTTCCGCGAGGGCGGGAACCAAAATAAGTAGCTGAATCTTCTTCTGAAGTTTTCATAGCAACTCCTTTTATAATTACCTGACGCTCTAATGCCGGCCAGAAAAATGACAGGCAAACCCTGGGGTTTTCTTCTATATCACGAGCTTTTTCTGAATTATAATTCGTGTAAAAACTAAATCCGTTCACTCCAAAAGACTTTAATAATACAATACGATTTTTTGGGAAACCTTCAATTCCGCAAGTAGCCAGACTCATAGCATTAACTTCAGAAATTTCAGGATGCTTTTCAGCCTCATCAAACCAGGCAGTGAAAAGTGGTAATGGAAAAGAGGGAAGATTATCTTCTAAAAGTTCACTTTTTCCGTAGCTTTTTCTGTAATCATCAAGGCTTTTTTGCATTGTTTTTTGCTTTGCTGCAATTTACAAGTTTTAGGCAAAAGCCAGAAGATTTTTGGGATAAGATTCTGCAATATTATAGATAAAATACACTTTTGGAATACAGAGAGATAAGGATGAATCGCGTTCAGAATCCATATTCAACAAATAAAAGCCTGGCTATTAAAATTTACATTTTATCTATTTAAGATGACATATGACTGAAATATTTTACTAACTGTCAGTTTTAAATTGAGCTAAAATAAATAAATATGAGTTTTACTTTAAATTTCTTACAAATTAAAAACAGTAATGCTATTAAGATTTTTATAGTTATTCTCACCATAAGTTAAGGAAGCTGTACGGCTGGAATGACAAATCCGGATAGTTAAAATAGAAATTATGAAGTATATGCCGCAGACTTTAATCCTCATAATTTAAATAAACTTCAAATTCCCTAAATGCGTGAAGGGAATTGGATAGCTTAAGGAACGATTAAAAATGGCAAGAGCGATAGCTATAATATTGAAATAGAGAATGGATTTTTAACTGTTATTTCTTACAAAAACAAAATGGAAGTGCCCACTTACCAAACCTTGTTAGAATGCGCAAGACAGGAATTGACATACAGTATTGAAGATGGATATGATATTTTCACCACTATAGAAGAATGATATATTTATGAAATTAACCTGGAAAAACACGCTCCAATAGAAGTAAATGAACATAGAATATTAAAGTATGAACAAAAATAAATACCCCGACATATTTTTAAATTTAGCCACCTTCATCAGGTGATTTTTTTATGTCAGTAATTAAGAGTTTTCACTAATTGATATTTTAATTAATATTGAGTTACATCTATATTTTAAGATTTTAAACCCCTGTTTTCCCTTAATTTTTCCCACTACCTTACCTTTTACCGAAAATATATGTGGTTATATCTAAAAAATCTTCAAAAACTTTTTTTACGGTTTTTAACCCCTAATTTTACTTAAGATTTAATATTTAACAGATAGGTCACCCCCAACTTTCCTATAGGTAATACTCCCTAATTTTACCTGAAATTAAATCTATTTTTAAAAAATTTACCTGTTTTCCCCAAAAAACAAATTACGATGGTCTAATCACCAGGTGATCAACCCTTTTATACCTGAATTTCTGAAATGAAATTCAAAGAAAGAATTATAACAATTAATTCTAAACATTTTTAATATGATTTGGAAAACTACTTTCGCATTTTTTATTACTCTGCTTAAACTCTCTTCACAAATTGATAGGGTTAGAAGGAGTAATAATAGTAAAATTTTTCTCTTATTAGTTTTGGGAAGTTTGCTCTCCGGTAATTTGGGATATTCCCAAATAGCGGAAACAAATAATCCGACTGATACAAGCAAAGAAAAGTGTAATTCACAAGATTTTGCTAATCTAACATTCTATATTGGAGATCAAAACGGAGCTCCGATTGCTAATTGTTCCGCAGGTGATAATGTGTCTGCATATATATGGGTGAATTCAGGTAACAATCCTAATAGATATTCTCTTTGGACACAATATACCCTTACAATTACAGATTCCGATGGCAATGCTACAAGTAAAACTTTCGAGGGTTGTAAATATAGAGGAGAAGCAATTCCAAATAATGGAAGTTTTCAAATATCTGAACAAATTAACTGGGAATGTGGATCTACGGTTGAGATCTCTCAATTTTATCTTTCTTGGCAGGAGAATTTAAACTCTAATGAATGTGGACCAACCAGTCCCAAATGTGTTAATTTAGGTGATATTACACGTGTGGAAACACCTGTGGTAGCCGATTTTGATTTTTCTCAAAACTGTGATAGTTATGTTGTGAATTTTGAAAATAAAACTTCAGGAGGTAATGACGAAAATGGTGCGTTTCAGTATACCTGGAATTTTGGAGGTTCAAATACAAGTAATGAGGAAAACCCTTCTTTTAATTTTACGGAAGCAGGTAATTATGAAGTGACATTGACTTCGGCGCAAGGTGCTGAAACAAACACAATTACTCAAACCGTAAGTGTACTTGATCCAATTGAGGTTTCTTATGTAAATGAAGACCTTGACTGCAGTGAAAATAGCACTGGATCTATAGATATATCAGTTACGGGAGGTACAGGGAACTATACCTATTCCTGGACAGGACCTGACTTTAATTCTACCGATGAAGATCTTACAGGTCTGGATGAAGGCACCTACCAAGTAACCGTTACAGATGGTAATAACTGTAGTGTAACCCAGGAAATCACTTTAAGTAGACCAGAAGCTCCTGATGCTCCTGTAGTAGCCGGTGAAGTTTCTCAGCCAACTTGCGATATAGCCACCGGATCTTTCAGCATCACTGCTGTAACCGGAATGGAATATAGCTTTAATGGCGGTGCTTTTGAAACTACTACTTCCTGGTCTGAACTTGCTGCCGATACTTATACTGTAACTGCAAGAAATGCTGACGGATGTGAATCGGAAGCACTTTCTGTAACAATAAACGCTCAACCTGAAACTCCTGATGCTCCTGTAGTAGCCGGTGAAGTTTCTCAACCAACTTGCGATATAGCCACCGGATCTTTCAGCATCACTGCTGTAACCGGAATGGAATATAGCTTTAATGGCGGTGCTTTTGAAACTACTACTTCCTGGTCTGAACTTGCTGCCGATACTTATACTGTAACTGCAAGAAATGCTGACGGATGTGAATCGGAAGCACTTTCTGTAACAATAAACGCTCAACC
>NZ_JAIQZB010000031.1 GCF_020164555.1 Salegentibacter lacus
TCTATCTAACAAATATTACCTCCTAAAAACAGACCAATCCCCATATATAGTTAATCGGCAAAGAACCGGTTTAGTCAACAGTGCGTTCATGTTCGGCCGTTCCGGCCACACGAACGCTTAGTTTTTGGCAACAGTATTTTTAACATTCCACATTTTTTTTAATTCCGTCAAATATTCATTTTCAGACTTGTTTTCGGGTTTGAAATGAACTTGAATAACGTTTTCATTTGTCGCAAATTTTATCATATTCCGTGTGTCTTTTAAAATATGATTATATAAAAACGGTTTTTGTTTTTCATAATCCGTTATGTTGAATTTTAGCAATTTTATTTTGTCGAATTCATATCGTTCATTTTGTAATTCGATAGAGTCTTGATTTATATTCAAGTAATTTTTGATATGATGCCAAAAATATCCGCCCGAAACAATTCGTGTGATTCGTCCAACTATGAGTGATAAAAATATTAGAATTCCTAATATCAGGTAAATGGTTCCATTTTCCGAATTGTTTTTATCTGTCCAATAAAAAGTCAGTAGTATTAATGTCAATAAAATTCCAATTCTGTATGAGAAATTACTTAATCGGTAAACGACAATGTTTGTTATGTATGAATCTGCCTTAATTCTCATATTGTTGCCAACGTCCCGTATAAAAACCGTTTTTTCTATGGTTTTTATACGATGTTATCACAATTACGGATTATTAAACTAAAAACTAATATTAAAAATAAAATTATGGAACTAAAAGATTTAGTAGGAGAACACGAACTTTCAGGAGTTGAAATTTCTACAGTAAAAGTAAAACAATACGGAGATTATTATGAGGATACCGAAGTGATAATGTTTGTGATTGATGGCAAAACATATAAAGCAACAGAAGACCCAGATGATGGTTATAGGTCATACTTGAAAGAACTTGAAGTGACAGAAGAAAAAGTCGCTAATAGCTTCCCGCCTCAAAAGGTTGTTGGTAAAATGAAAAAGAATAGCACTTATGATGTAAACGATACCATACAATTTATAGATGCGGTTACGGAAAAAATTGTTTTAGAAGTAGGCACAGATAATACAGATGATTATTATCCATATTGTGTTCTTTATTGGAACCCTGAAAACTTAGCTATAAATGCAGGTAAATAGTATTTGTGATAACGTACGTATAAATGCAGTATTACATTTATATCTATTATGTCTTTACTCCAGCTAATCTAGAGGATTTTTGATCTTTAAAAAAATATTTGTGGCCACGTGAGTATATATTTCGGTAGTCTTGGTGCTTTTATGTCCCAAAAGCACTTGTATATATCGTAAATCGGTTCCACTCTCTAACAAGTGAGTTGCAAATGAATGCCGTAACATATGTGGGGTAACTCTCTTTTTAATATTTGCTTTTTTTGCGGCATTTTTTACTATACAAGAAACACTTTCGCCACTATAAGATTTCCTGCCGGGTCCTTCAAATAAAAAATTTGTTGGCCGCCATTCCAGGAAATATTTTCTTAGATCCCCAAGGAGTTTTTCACTTAGAATAGTAAACCTATCCTTATTTCCTTTTCCAGAACTTACCTTAATTACCATCCTTTTACTATCAATATCTTCCAGCCTTAAGTTTAAGAGCTCCTTTCTTCTTAAACCGGCTGAATAAAGCAGGCTTACTATACACCGGTGTTTAATATTATTGGTATTCTCAATAATAGCCATTACTTCTTCTTTCGCCAATACCTTAGGAAGTGTCTCAATTGGCCTTGGACGCTCTATGGCATAAAACCTATTGGGCATTTCCAGCACTACCTCGTAATAAAATTTAATAGCATTGATAGCCTGGTTAATATAAGAGTGTGAGAAATCCTCCCGTATCAATTTCTGAAGGTACATCCTTATATCTTCTTCATTTAAGTCTTTTATTTCCCTATCGCTATAATGATTTATAAAAGTTTCGAAACAGGAAACATAGGTTTTTATCGTACTATTCGCGTAGCGCTTTAATTCTAACTTCCTCAGGTAGCTTTTTGGGCAGTATCGCCGGCCACTTAACTCTTCCCTATTTTTTAGTTGCTGCACCTTAACAGGTTTTTCCTGGCGCCCAAAACTGGCTTTGGGATAAAAATGGTTGCAATTAATCCAGGCCACTCCCCGGAAGGTCCTAAAAATAAGTTCCAGGTTTTTTGGTGTATTTGAAATATAATTCATTCGAAATTTCTCACTCCATTTTATATCGGGTAAATCATTTACCATAGCCTGCACTACTTTATCGCTGAAGAATTTTAACCCTATACATTTTTCCTCATCAATGATTAAATTCTTTAATGTAATATACTTCCTATCCATATGGCCTGCTCATTTATTGTGATATAAATGTAAACAGACTTAAAACCTAAAACGTTTATTATCCGTATATTATACGACTAAAACGGCTTTTGAAATTATGGAAACTGAAAAATATTGCCTGGCCTGTAATAAAAAACTGGAAGGCCGTCCAGATAAAAAGTTTTGCGATCCCTATTGCAAAAGTGCCTGGCATTATCAAAAAACCAAAGAAGGAGCTGCCGGATTTTATGCAAAAGTAGACCGTCAATTAAAAACTAATAGAAGAATTTTAAAAAGTTTCAATAAAGCGGGAAAAGCTACGGTTAGAGCTGACATTTTAAAACAACACGGCTTCGATCCTAATTTCTTTACGCACTATTGGAAAAACAGCAAAAAGGAAGTTTACCTTTTTGTATACGAATTTGGTTTTCTAACCAGGTATGAAAACGGAAAAAAGAAATATGTTCTCGTAACCTGGCAAAACTATATGGAAAAAACTTAAAATTTATATTGATCGCATTATTGATGTCCCAAATTTATTCCTTCTGTTTTTTCATCCAAATTTGAAAAATTTACAAGGCTTCGCCACGGTCAATAACATTGATGTACTTGAAAAAATTCTAAATCTTCTATTTCTAATTCCCGGGTATAATATTATGACCAATACTAGTAGGAAATAATTTATACCTAAAAAACTCTGGAATATTTTGGAAATCGTATCTATCTACAAGGTTTGATTTCAATCTATCCGAGTTCATTTTAAAAATAAAATAGAGTAGGGAATCCAAATCTATAAATTATCAGCTTGTAGTTTAAGAAGATTATTTTATAGTTATTAACAATATATTGAGAAGAAAAAGTAGAATTGAATAATTTTTGAAGTCAAATCATCTGTTTCACATTCCATTCAGCACTTTAGCCTTACGTACCTCCAGGCTAAAAAGCTTCATTCAACAACAACCGGACACAAGTGAAAAACCACCACATTCCACTCCCCTACTTTCACAGAAAATGCGGAAACACTTCATTCTCGTTTCTGGTTTTCCACTTGAGTCCTTGAAATGGATTACATAAAAATTTAATTCCGTCTCCAGCTTCTTTTCTCCACCTCCATTTTATATAATTTTCATTTATTCCCTCATATCTCTATAATAAATTCAGAAAGGTTTCTCTTCAAATCTTAAAAAAGAGGATTCACTTTTTCTTCATCAAAAGCGCTATTAAATTGAATTAAATAGTTGAAGTTTTTGTCCCTGTGGGACGAAAAGGTAAAGCAAGAGGGTAACGGGCAGAGCCACGTTACATATACCTTTTCGTTTTTATCTTTCTGACTTTCAATTATTTAAAAACAACAGAAATATTATAAAATTATGGTTTTACTGGTTTTAGGCTTGAAACCCTAATAAAATGGTTCAAAAAACCAGTAAACCTTAAAAAAACTGAATTATGAAAGCAGTTAAGAACATTACTATTGAAAAGAAAACTGCCGAACGCTTTCAGCAATTTTCTCGAACACATTACAAAACACATTCTGAAGCATTGGCCGGAATGCTGGATTTTTTCTTTTACAATGAGATTTCTCCCAAAGAAAATTTTGGACCTACCGGCAGACGAATTGAAAATATTATCAAGAAAAGAATCAATGCAGTGATCGCAATAACCAGGGATATGGAAAAGCATAAAGTGAACCCCACTTTGGCTATTTTGATGTCACTTATGGAGGCAGCAGATCCTAAAAATAATTACGCAAATCGGAAAAGGGATTATGAAGAAGACGATACCCATCCCGATTTTTACAAATAATTTACCGATCAAAATTTTAGCTCTTTTTATTTTAAACCTCTTGCTTACCGCCTTCCCTTTTGCTGCTAAAGGAACCAGCTTTGAAATTAACCGGAGCGCATAAAACGCCGCGCTATTTATAGCTCCTCTATAATTTCAAAGCTTGAATATGCAAGAGCATCAAAAGGTAATGCGAAGGCACTGAAAGAAGTAAATGAAAAGACGGACTCAAGAACTTTCATTTCTATCTACTTTTTCTTCCTTTTCGACGTCCAAAAGGAAAATGCTCCAGATGAAAAAAGTAAATGTTATAAAAAAGCTATCATTTTATTTAGTTTCATTTGGTTGATTTCGTGATCTTGAAGACAGCTTTGTAAGTTTTATATTTTCAAAATATCCCAAATGGTATCAAATTTAATATTACCAAAAAAATATCCCTTAAGTGTTTTAAAATCAAAATATTATTTATTTTTAAATAGATGAGTTATAGTAGTTTTTCAAGTGCTTAATTGTCCATTTTTTGGACTAGTTATGGCAAATGCTTATATACCTTGATTGCCAGGTTAGCTCAAGTAATAATTCGGTTCAAAATTACAATTAAGCCTTTCCCCAGAAATTTTTGGAATTTAAACGATCTTTCAGAATAGCCATATCATCACTGACCTTTTTATCCAAAATCTTTGCATAGTGTTGTGTAGTCTGCAGGTTTTTGTGTCCCAGCATTTTGCTAACACTCTCAATAGGAACTCCGTTGGAAAGGGTTACAGTCGTAGCAAAAGTATGCCTGGCCAAATGGAATGTAAGGTTCTTGTTGATGCCACAGAGATCCGCTACTTCCTTAATATAAGCATTCGTTTTTTGATTGCTAAAAATTGGAAGTAAACGCTTCTCACTTACCTTAGGATGTGAAGAATATTTTTCCAATATAGCCTCTGCTACCGGAAGAATTGGAACGCTGCATCTGGTCTTAGTTTTTGTTCTCTTAGTTTTTATCCATCTCTTACCATCAATACCAATAACTACTTCTTTTTCTGAGAGTTTTTTTACCTCAGCATAACTAAGCCCTGTGAAACAACTAAACGTAAAAATATCTTTAATCAAACCCAGCCGCTCATTCTTAATTTCTTTGGAAATTAAAGCCTGAAGTTCACCTTCTGTTAGAAATTCCCGGTCTACCACCTTTAATTTCCCCTTCCAGTTCTTAAACGGATCTTTAATTATCCATTCGTTTAATAATGCTATACGAATGATCTTTTTAAAATTTGTTATGTATTTGATCGCTGAATTATGCGCACAGTTTCTCTCGGTTTTTAAGTAATATTCAAACCCGGTGATAAATTTATGATTTACATCTTGTACGGGAATATCTGAAGATTTGTATTCTTTCTTAATGTATCCTTCAACGTGCTTTTTAGCCGTTCTATACCTTTCGGCAGTTCCGGCTGCAAAATCTTTACCTACAAGTCTATTCACCCGATCATTATGCTCCTGAAAAATATCTAGAAGCATCCTTTCCTGGGCTTCTTTTTTCTTGTCTTTTCCAAGGTAGATATCTATAATATCCTTAGAGGAAAAAATTACTCCTTTGTCCAGCAGTCGCTGATGCGCATTATAGATATCGTTTTCAACTTTACTAAGAAATCTATTAATAGCTTTAGCTTGATCCGAATTACCCGTTGCTTTACCAGAAGCCGGGTTCCATAGTGAAAGTGGTACTTCACGTCCTGTTGTAGTAACAGCTCGTTTACCATTGACGGTTATTCTGAAGTATAATATTCCAGAATCCGGTTTAGCTTTACTTTTTCTTAAGTAAAAGAGGTGAGAAAATGTTGTATTCATAACTATATATATTTAATTAGACAGTTTTAAGATACAACATAATCCCTTTATTTTTAGAGCATTAAGTTTTATTTTGTAGGACTTATATTACTTTGGTTACACCTAATTTATGGATACCAAGTGTAACCGAATGTGTAACCGATAGAATGATATTTTTTGGGATATTTTGAAATATTGAAAAATAAAAAAGCCCCAAAACCATAGGGTTTGAGGCTTTTTGTGATATTTTGTAAGAAAAGTTGCGGAGGAAGAGGGATTCGAACCCCCGGACCTGTTACAGTCAACAGTTTTCAAGACTGCCGCAATCGACCACTCTGCCATTCCTCCAATAAAATGCTAAGCTTTTCTGCTTAGCGGATGCAAATATAACAAGCTTTTACAAATACACACAAGCTTTTCTATAAGTTTTTTCAGACTTTTACGAAACCGGCTAATTATCAGCATTTAGCATATTTAATATTTTTCAATACTTAATTTTCTAAATAATTAATACCTTCCTGTTTTTATAATAAAAACCAACACATTATAGGATGGTTTTGCTCTATTTTAATAAACTATAGCTTTGTGAAACGTCCTCTATCAACTCCCCCGCTCTTTTACTTTCTTATATTTCTAACCTTTTTTACTATAGAAGCCCAGGAAAAAGCAGAGCGTATAAATAATACAGAACTACCTTCAAGTGATTTTTACACCTCACGTTACAAGGTACAGGCCGCCTTTGATGGTTTAGGTTATTATAAACTATATAATTATACATTTAATTACGAAACCGATAAACTCTTAATCACTTTAGGCGCAGGCTTCCTTGAGCAAAACACAATTTTTAATAATATGGCTCCCGGTCTTCACGGTAGTTTTAGTGCAAACTTTGAGTACATATTTAACCCAAGGTTTAGCTTTTATCTTTTTGGCCGGTATTTAACGCCGTCTTTAAATGATGAAGCACGAATCAACACTCCTCATATGGAACTTCTGTATCCTCAATCTGAAGTTAGCGCAGGACTAAAGGGGAATTTCAATAATGTAAATATAAATGTTGGAGCAAGTACCATTTTTGGGAATGAGCCCAGGCCAAATACGCTATTACGAACAAAAGTATCTATTGGATTTTAATACTTCTCTATTAATTAAAAATTTGGGACAGAATAAATTCAATTTTATACTTTTAAACCTATGAAAAAAGTAATTTTAATTTCTGTTGTAATTCTTTTTAGCAATTTCTTATTTGCGCAAAAAACAGAATACCGCGAACTTATGGAACAGGATTGGGCCAATTTAAAAAAGTACAAAGCCGAAAATGAAAAAATAATCGAATCTCAGAATTATCCCGATGTGGTTTTTATGGGAAATTCCATAACCGAAGGCTGGGTAAATGCACAGCCGGAATTTTTCAAACAAAATAACTATGTCGGACGAGGTATAGGCGGACAAACCACTCCCCAAATGCTTGTTCGGTTTATGCCAGATGTGGTGAAACTTCATCCTAAGGCAGTAGTAATTCTCGCCGGCACCAACGATATAGCAGGAAACACAGGATTTTCTTCTGTAGAAATGATTACAAATAATATTAAGGCTATGGCGCAACTTGCTAAAGCCAATAATATTAAAGTTATTCTTGCTTCTATCCTACCCGTTTACGATTATCCCTGGCGCCCCGGCCTGGAACCGGTTCAAAAAATAGACGAAATCAATACCTGGTTAGAAAAATATGCTGAGAAAAACAAACATACTTACCTAGATCTTTTTACTCCGTTAAAAGATGAAAAAGAGGGTTTACCTAAAAAATATTCTGAAGACGGGGTTCATCCAAATCTGGCCGGATATAAGGTGATGGCTCCACTTACCAAAGAGGTAATAGAAAAAGTTCTAAAGGAGTAAAAGAAAGAAATTTTTACAGACCTATCTAAAAATTAAACCGAAACTGCTATCTTGCTGCGACTTTAATAAAAACTTCGGGATTATTTAACGAAGTATCTAATAGAAAAAATTAAATAAACTATGAAAAAAATGCTTTTAGTGGGCCTAACTGCCGGAATGGTAGCCTGTGGCACACAAAAAAATGTTGAAAATGCAAATCCGATGGAGTATGCTGAAACCATTACTACATCTGAATTGAGAAATAATCTTACCACTTTTGCGAGTGACGAATACGAAGGCAGAAACACCGGTGAACCGGGACAGAAAAAAGCAGCTGAATTTATTGTAAATGAATATCAACAAATGGGCATGGAAGCTCCAGAAGGATATTCAAATTATTACCAGGAAATTCCAACTGAGTTTTTCAACGGTAAACTTAAAGATTCAGAAAATGTATTAGGGTATATAAAAGGAAGCGAAAAACCTGAAGAAATTCTGGTAATCACCTCGCATTACGATCACGTAGGTGTTGATGATAAAGGAAATATTTATAATGGAGCCGATGATGGTGGCTCTGGACCAATGGCTATCCTTGAAGTTGCTGAAGCTTTTAAAGAAGCTCAAAAAGACGGATACACTCCTAAACGATCAATTCTTTTTATTCATTTAACCGCTGAAGAAAAAGGTCTTTTAGGTTCTAAATATTATGTTGAAAATCCTGTTTTTCCTTTAGAAAATACAGTTGCCAACCTTAATATGGATATGATTGGGCGTATAGATAAAGAACACGAAGGAAACGACAACTATGTTTACCTTATTGGAAGCGATAAATTAAGTACCGATCTTCACGAACTTAGTGAAAATGTGAATTCAGAATTTATGAATATGGATCTGGATTATACTTATAATGATGAAAATGATCCAAACCGTTTTTATTACCGAAGCGACCACTACAACTTTGCGAAAAATAACATTCCGGTAATTTTTTACTTTAACGGAGTTCACCCAGATTATCACAAACCAACTGATACCGCTGAGAAAATCGAATATGAAGCGCTAAAGAAAAGAGCTCAATTAGTTTTCTTAACTGCCTGGGAAATCGCTAACCGCGATGAAAGACTGGTAGTAGATAAAGCTGAAGAATAAAAACTGAAATCTTTCAACATTAAAAAAGCCCCGGGGAATTATTTTCCGGGGCTTTTATTTTTATATCAATCATTAAATTATTCAGCAGGAAGTAATACTGTATCAAGTGCGTGGATTACACCATTGGTAGCCTGAACATCGGCTGCGATAACTGTTGAAGTTCTAGCTCTCTCATCGGTAATAACCACATTATCTCCAAGGTTTACGGTGAATTCACCTCCCTGTAAAGTTGTTACCATCATATCATCAGTTAAGTCCCCAGATCTTACATTAGCTCCGGCAACTACGTGGTAAGCTAAAGTAGCTTCTAAAGTTGCAGTAGGAATATCGGCAAGTGATCCTGCTCCAAGTTCATCAAGTAATGCTACAAACGCATCGTTCGTTGGAGCAAAAACAGTAAATGGTGCTGGATCTTCTGTCTCCATAAGAGTTTGTACAAATGTAAATGACTCCTCTCTGGTAAGTGCCTGTACAAGAATATCAAAATTAGGATCGGCAGTAGCAAAAGTGGTTACATCTGGCAGGCCAATTACGGCATCTACCGCATGTATCACTCCATTATCTGCTTCAATATCTGCAGCAGTAACTGTAGACACTCCGTTAATCATCACTCCGTCATCAGTATTAATATACATACTCAATGGCGTTTCTGAAGCTCCCCACACGGCTAAACTTGGAATATAACCGGTAGTTAGATCGGTAGACATAATTGCACCCGGTTGAACGTGGTTCAATAATACCTGGGTTAATAAAGCTTCAGGTACTTCATCAAGACTACTAAATCCTGCAGTGTTTAAGAAGGCGGCAAATGCAGCGTTATTAGGGGCAAACACAGTATATTCATCTGTTCCTGTAAATGTTGAAGTTAGACCAGTGGTCTCTAAAGCTGCCAGTAAAGAAGAATAATCTTCATTTCCGGCTACAAAATCAGCAATAGTATTTGTTTCAATTTCAATAGCATCATTTTCAGGAAGAAGTACTGTATCCAACACGTGAATTACACCATTATTCGCCTGAACATCGGTAGCAACTATCGTAGCTGTTCTTCCGTTTTCATCTGTAATAGTAACATTATCTCCAAGATTAATGGTAAAGCTTCCGGTTTCAAGTGTTTCAACCATCATTTCATCTGTTAGATCACCTGAGCGAACATTAGCTCCGGTAACAACATGATAGCTTAAAATACTGGCTAAAAGATCGGCAGGAATATCACCTAATCCGGCTAATTCCAACTCTTCAAGTACACTTGCGAAAGCTGCATTTGTTGGAGCAAAAACAGTAAAAGGTGCAGGAGCATCTGTTTCCATTAAAGTTTCTACAAAAGTAAAAGACTCATCTGCAGTAAGCGCCTGTACTAAAATATCAAAATTAGGATCAGCAGTAGCGAAAGTGGTTACATCTGGCAATCCAATTACCGCATCTACCGCGTGAATCACTCCGTTATCTACTTCAACATCAGCTGTAGTAACAGAAGAAACTCCGTTTATGCTTACTCCGTCTGAAGTATTAATATACAAGCTTAAAGGTGAATCTGAAGCCATTCCGGTAGCCATACTTTCAATATAACCGGTAGATAAGGTACTAGACATAATTTCACCTTCCTGTACGTGATTTAAAAGAATTTGGGTTAAAACACCTGTAGGCACTTCATCAAGACTACTGAATCCGTTAGCCGATAAAAATGAATTGAAGGCTGCATTGTTTGGTGCGAACACCGTGAAATTAGTTGAGCTGTCTAAAGTAGCATCCAGTCCTGTTACTTCTAAGGCAGCTTGTAAAGAGGAATAATCATCATTTCCTGCAACAAAATCTGTAATAGTGTTAGTTGGCATGATTACGTCTCCTCCGTCATCATCGTCACTGCAGGAAAAGAGGCCAAAAGCCAAAAACGCCACTACAGCAAGTTTTGTAAATTTAATAGTTTTCATAATTCTAAGTTTTTGTTATGACATAAAAGTAAACCAGAACCTAATTATATTTTGTTTATTGTTTGTTAATTATTTTTAAACAAGAGTTAAATGTTTAATTAAATTAATCTTTTATTAAACAAATAATTACTCTTAACTTAATAATATCATACAATATTTAGTGGCTAATTGCGCTTTAATCTAAGACTTGTTTAAAAATGAATATATTTACAACAATTTAAAATCTACGTTATGAAAAAACTTTTTTTAATGCTTTTTAGTATTGCACTACTAACATCCTGTAGTGAAGATGATGATGCAAATGGGGATGACCAAATTCTAGGAACCTGGTATGCAGTTGAAATAAACAATTCACCCGTGCCGGGAGTGGAACTAAGTGAATGCAATCAGAACTCAAATATCACATTTAACTCAGATTTTTCAACCTACTCTGAGTATTACACCGAAATGGATGGCGAATGTGAAATAGATGATACTACAGAAAGTACCTGGAGCAAAGACAATGAGATTTATACCTTCACTATACCTTTTGAAGGAATTGGTGAGTTAAATGGTACTGCAGATTTCCAAGGCGACACCTTCATTTTTTCTCCTGTTTTATCTCCTGATACAACAATCATCTTTGAGATGAGATAGTTTTTTCTGTCAATATTATATTTAAGCGGTCTAACATATATTTCAGACCGCTTTTTTTATTTTATACACTTTCCCTTCTCCTAAACCTTTCTCTTAAAATTTCGTAACTTTGCACACCCTTTTCCGACTTTATGCGGAAAGGATTTCAATTTTAGTTTTATGAAAAAGAAAGTGGTTGTAGGTTTATCGGGCGGAGTAGATTCCAGTGTTTCAGCATATCTTTTGCAGCAGCAGGGTTACGAAGTGATTGGGCTTTTCATGAAGAACTGGCACGATGATTCGGTAACTATTTCTGACGACTGTCCTTGGCTCGATGACAGCAACGACGCAATGATGGTAGCCGATAAACTGGGGATTCCTTTTCAAACCGTAGATCTTAGCGAACAATACAAAGAGCGTATCGTTGATTATATGTTCAACGAATATGAACGTGGCCGTACGCCAAATCCTGATGTTTTATGCAACCGCGAGATCAAGTTCGATGTTTTTATGAAAATTGCCCTTTCCCTTGGTGCCGATTATGTGGCCACAGGTCACTATTGCCGAAAAGGTGAAATTCAACAAAACGGAGAGACTGTATATCAGTTACTCGCCGGAAAAGACAATAATAAAGACCAGTCTTACTTTCTCTGTCAGCTTACGCAAGAACAGCTTTCTAAAACCTTATTTCCTATTGGAGAATTGCAAAAATCTGAAGTGCGTAAAATCGCTGCGGAACAAAAACTTGTTACTGCAGATAAAAAAGATTCGCAGGGTTTATGTTTTATAGGAAAAGTAAGATTGCCCGATTTCCTTCAGCAAAAATTACAACCTAAAGAAGGTGAAATCATAGAAATTGAAGCCGAAAAAGAGTTGTTTTCTACTGAAATTCCTGAATTCAGCAATAAAAAAGAAGAACTGGATTTTCTTGCTAAGAAATTTGAATATTCTACTACAGACGGAAAAGTGGTCGGGAAACATCAGGGTGCACATTACTTCACAAAAGGACAACGTAAAGGCTTGGCTGTAGGTGGCACTCCGGAACCGCTGTTTGTTATCGATACTGATGTTGAAGAAAACGTGATCTATACCGGGCAGGGTAAAAATCACCCGGGAATTTATAGAAAGGCACTTTTTATCAATAAAGATGAAGTTCATTGGGTAAGAAAAGACCTGGCGATTAATCCCGATGAAACTTTAAAAGTAAAAGCGCGAATTCGTTACCGCCAACCACTTCAGGATGCAACTTTACATCAAACCGAGAACGGAATGTATGTGGTTTTTGAAGAACCTCAAGCCTCGATTACCGAAGGACAGTTCGTGGCCTGGTATGAAGGTGAAGAATTATTAGGTTCGGGGGTTATTTCTTAAATTCGGGAAAAATTTAAGCAAATGCCCAAAAATAAGATCACACAGCTTTTTAATATTCAATATCCAATTATCCAGGCCGGAATGGTATGGGCCAGCGGCTGGAAACTCGCCAGCGCGGTTAGTAATGCCGGCGGACTCGGGATTATTGGCGCGGGTTCCATGTATCCTGAAATTCTTAAAGAACATATTGAAAAGTGCAAGAAAGCGACCGATAAACCTTTTGCGGTAAACGTTCCTCTCCTCTACCCCGATATTGATAAAATCATGGAAATCATTATTCAGGAGAAAGTGGAGATCGTTTTTACATCTGCTGGAAACCCGAAAACCTGGACCAAACATTTACAGGAAAACGGCATTAAAGTAGTGCACGTAGTTAGCGGAGTGAAATTCGCCTTAAAATCACAAGAAGCCGGTGTAGATGCCGTTGTTGCCGAAGGTTTTGAAGCAGGAGGACATAACGGTCGTGACGAAACTACAACTTTCACCTTAATCCCTATGGTGAAAGAAAAGATCGATATCCCATTAATTGCTGCAGGAGGAATCGCCACAGGCCGCGGAATGTTAGCTGCAATGGTTCTTGGTGCCGATGCCGTACAGGTTGGTAGCCGTTTTGTGGCTACTCCTGAAGCCTCTTCGCATCAGAATTTTAAAGAAATGGTGGTAAATGCACAGGAAGGAGATACTAAACTTACTCTCAAGGAGCTTGCTCCCGTAAGATTACTAAAGAATAAATTTTTCGAAGACGTTCAGAAATTGTATGCTGAAAATCCTTCAAAAGAGCAACTTATTGAACTTTTGGGTCGCGCTCGTGCTAAAAAAGGAATGTTTGAAGGTGATTTGGAAGAAGGAGAACTTGAAATTGGTCAGATTTCTGGATTAATTCACGAGATAAAACCCGCTGCTGAAATTGTAAAAGAAATGATGAAAGAATTTGAAACAGCGAAAAAAGAAGTTTCAACATTTTAGCTGGAGTAATTCTTTAATTTATCTAATTCCTGCTTTAAAAACTGACGCCATTCAAACTCCGCTTCTTTGTTAATGCTGTGATTGGTTTCTTTATCAAAATGCGTTTGCATCTGCCGGCGCTGTTTTTCAGTTTCAGAATAAATAGAATCCAGTTCTTTTTTCATCTTTCCATTAGGCTCGTAAGATTCCAGCGCTTTTCTAAGTTTCCGGGCGTGTAATTCCGTGATATCAAAGTGAAGTTGCTCGTGTGCCAGCAAATAATCTACTTCTTCAATTTCTTTTACCCAGGATCTATTCGGATAGAAGTTACTCCCAACTTCATAATTTAATTCTATCCCACTGTTGCTTTCAGTAGAACTCCAAGAGAATGATAATCCCGAATTGGTATTCGCTTTATAAGGAAGATGTTTTTTAGGAGAAGCTTTAAAATCGCTCCAGTTTAAAGGTTTATCTGCATTCCAGCTTACTCTTTCATCTTCCTGCGCCAAAATCGGCATAGTAAGAACTAAAATGAGTAAGAAACACCAGAATTTCATAAATAATTAAAGCTAATTATCTTCTCCATGTCTGGGTGAAGACTCTCCAACACCGGGCAGGTTTTAGCGGTGTGTTCAAGAATCTTACGAGATTTTTCTGAATAAGTTTCAGGGAAGGTAATCGCAATTTCTACCTTAGAAATTCGCCTGGGATTGGCAGCCATTGTTTTAGCTACTTCAGCCGTAGTTCCTTTTAAATTAAGTTTTAAGTCTTCAGCTTTAATTCCCATAACGGTAAGCATACAACTCGCTAAAGCGGTAGCCACAGTGTCTGTAGGAGAAAAAGCTTCGCCTTTCCCGTGATTATCGGTTGGTGCATCGGTAATAATTTTAGCACCACTTTTAAGGTGTTCGGCTTCAGTCCTTAAACTCCCGGTATAAATTACTTTGCTTGTCATTAACAACTTTTAAATTAAGTTCTTCATCTAAACTCATAATATACACGGCATCATTATAAAAACCGCCATTGGGTTTTGGAGTGTAATGAAATTTATTCTCGTGATATTCTGTAAATCCGGTATATTTCTCAAATGAATCATAAATATCTTCGGCAGACGCCAGCCTCAACAAAACATCTAAAGTAAGATCGTAACCTCTAATCACATATTGATTAGGAATCATATCAAATTCTTCCTTATAAGCTTCTATAAACTCTTCAGAAGAAGCAGTGTCATATTCCTTATCTACCGAAGGATAATGGAAATTAAGCCGGCCTAAATGTTCATTATCAACATTACTATCTTCAAACCCACTGTTTCTCTCCGTAGTGAATAATTTAATCTGATGGTTTCGTGCCAAACGGTTTAATGCTGAAGTAGCACTACTAAGTAAACCAACATTGGAAGACTCAAGTATCACCCAGTTTTCCTGAGTTCCGGAAAGCTGACCTTCAATCTTTTCGGCACTTAAATAATTATCTGAAGGAAGAATTACCCTTGAATTCGGTAAGATTTGGGTAAGTTCATTCTTCACCTGGTTTTTAGCAGCATCCGCAATAATAATTACATTTTTGCCAACTGAGTTTTTGCCCAGATAATCATACATCGCGTTCTTCAAAATTTCATCGGTTGGACGCGATTGGAAAAGGTTTTGATAAGATCGCATTTTACGATCAGACAACGGACTTATTACCGGAACATTGTATTGGGATAATTTAGCTGCCGCCGCTTCAATAGTATTTTGCAGCAATGGGCCTATTACGGCGTCTACATTCCTAAAATCGTTTGAGTTGATAATATTAGTTACCTCCTGAACACTTCTACGGGTATCATAAGTTTTTAATTGAGTAGAAATTCCAAAGCTTTTGGCTTTTTCTACCGCCAAACGTACACCGCTGTAAAAATCTAAAGAAATACGCAACACGCGGTCCTTTAAAATAGCGTCTTTATAATTTGAAATAGAATCCTGATCGATTTGATTCAAATTATAAGGCAAAAACACAACGAGTTCTTTCGTGCTGAAATTGCTTAATTTATCAGATAGGTCTAATCTTTTATTGGCATCTGTGCCTTCAGAATCACCTGCTAATTCTTCACCTTCCTCGAAATTGTTTTCCCCATCGCCGGTATTAGGAACTTTTAAAACCATTCCTATTTTTAATCCATCCTCTAATGCGGGATTCAAAGAAATTAGCGAATCCTGCGGAACATCAAACTTTCTTGAAAGTCCGAATAAAGTTTCTTTTGGTTTTACTTCATAAAATTCAAAAACCTCATCGGTTAAGATTACCGGTTCATCTAAAACATCGGTTCCCACTCGTATCATTACGCCGGGTTGCAAAACATCAACTTTTGGGTTTAATTCTTCAAGCTCCTTTACGGTAATACCATATTTACGGGCAATCCCATATTTGGTTTCTTTCGGTAAAACTACGTGCTCACGAGTTTCAGCAGTTTGCGGTTTATCTGTAGCCGGAATATTCAAATTTTCAGAAGAAGCTATTTCTGTATTGGAAACGCCTTGTTTTGGCTGCGGAATTAAAATTTCTTCTCCACGCTGTAATTCTTCAGAATAAAGATGCTTATTAAACCTTTTAATCTCATCAATTTCAACATTATAATCTTTTGAAAGTCGGTATAAAGTTTCTTTTCGTTTTACCGTATGGGTAATAAACTGAATATCCTCCGTTTCAGTCGAAACTTCTTTTTCCTGCTGACTTAATGGGATCACCAATTTTGAAGATATCTCTAGATTGCCTTTAGCATCGGGATTGTATTTATAGATCGCTTCTTCTGAAATATTATAGGCTTTAGCGATGCTGTAAACAGTTTCTCCAGCTTCTACCGTATGATATTTAAATTCCTGGGCTGATGCCGAAAGAGTAGACAGCTGAAATAAAAAACAAACTATTAAAAGGTATTTCATATTTATTGGTTTAATCTCTCAAAGAGAGTTTAATTAAGCTCAAATCTTATTCCCATTCTATAGTAGCCGGTGGTTTTGAGCTTATATCATACACTACTCTATTAACGCCTTTAACCCGATTTATTATAGTATTCGAGGTTTTTTGCAAAAATTCGTAAGGTAAATTCACCCAGTCTGCCGTCATTCCATCCGTAGATTCTACAGCTCTTAGCGCCACTACTTTCTCGTAGGTACGCTCATCTCCCATAACTCCTACGGAGCTCACCGGAAGCAAAATAGCACCGGCTTGCCAAACTTTATCATATAACATCCAGTCTCTTAAACCCTGGATAAATATATGATCTACTTCTTGTAAAATACGCACTTTTTCAGCGGTAATATCTCCTAGAATCCTAATCGCAAGTCCCGGTCCCGGAAATGGATGTCTTCCGAGTAATTCCTTATCAATTCCCATTTCGGCACCTACTCTTCGTACTTCGTCTTTAAAGAGCATTTTTAGTGGCTCTACAATTTTAAGTTTCATAAAATCTGGTAATCCACCCACATTGTGGTGGGATTTTATAGTTGCTGAAGGACCGCCGTTCACTGAAACCGATTCAATCACATCGGGATAAATAGTTCCCTGGGCTAAATAAGTTACATCTGTAATCTGGTGCGCTTCATCATCAAAAACCTCAATAAAGGCATTTCCAATAGCTTTTCGTTTTTCTTCAGGATCACTTACTCCCGAAAGGGCATCCAGAAATCGTGCCGAAGCATCAACTCCCTTTACGTTTAGCCCCATATCTTTATACTGGTCTAAAACGCTTTCAAATTCTCCTTTACGAAGCAAACCGTTATTTACAAAGATGCAATACAGGTTTTTCCCGATGGCTTTATGCAATAAAACCGCAGCTACACTAGAATCTACGCCACCGCTTAAACCTAAGACTACTTTATCGTCTCCTATTTTTTCCTTTAATTCTGAAACCGTTAAATCTACAAATTTACCGGGCGTCCAGGTTTGTGCTACTCCCGCAATTTTCACCAAAAAGTTTTCTAAAACCTGCTTCCCGTCAGTTGAATGATAAACTTCAGGGTGAAACTGAATCCCGAAAGTTTGTTCGCCTTCAATCCTGTATGCTGCGTTCAAAACATCGGTGGTACTTGCAATCCTTACACTGTTTGTGGGTAATTCTTTTATAGTGTCACTATGACTCATCCAAACCTGGGAATTTTCCATAATTCCTTCAAAAAGCGGTTCAGAGTCCTTGATTACCGAAAGGTTTGCCCTTCCGTACTCACGTGTTTCAGAAGCTTCTACTTTTCCACCATGGAAATGGGCAAAATATTGTGCTCCATAACAAACCGCCAAAATCGGAAGTTTTCCACGAATCTTTGATAGATCTGGATGCGGAGCATCTTCCCCACGGACAGAAAACGGACTCCCTGAAAGGATAACCGCCTTAAAACTTGAAATATCATCTGGAATTTTGTTAAAAGGATAAATTTCGCAGTAAATATTGAGTTCTCTTACACGCCTTGCAATCAGTTGCGTGTACTGCGAGCCGAAGTCTAAAATGAGTACGTTTTTTTGCATAGGCAAAGAATGGCTCTCTGTATTTCTTTCTTTATCAGTCATTTATATAATTTCTTTGTGTGGTAGTCACTAATACGTTACCTTTAAACCCACACAAAATAAATTTATGCGAATTACACCTAAAATTGAAAAATACGGGAATAAGGGTCATTATCGTATATTAATTGTTGTTCATAATGGTGGAAAGTATCCAATAGCCAGACCATCCGTTAAAGGGGTCAAAATTAGTAAAACAGATTGGAATCCTAAACCTGTTGAAGGTAAAAATAATTGGGTAAAAACATCTTATAAAGGCAAGAAGCCAAACCATTTTCAAATTAATGCTACAATTGCTTCCATGATTAATGAATGGGAGGCTAAATTAAAAAATACTACCCCTGAATCTATTCAACAAATTAAGGATAGTAAATTTTCTGGGAGCAATAGGTCTTACCTAAAATATGTGGAGCACTATTTAACCACGGTTAGAAATGAATCTACTAAAAGTAACATGGTAAATGCAATAGGGGTACTAAAAAATTATTTAGAAGTTATTGATAACATTTCACTGAGATTCTCAGAAATAAATAAAGATTTTGTGAAGAGTTATCATTACTGGTTAGGGTTGAAATACGCTCCGACATCGGTTAAACAGTACCTGGGTGTATTCAGAACTATTTTTAATGAAGCTAAGAAGGATGAAAGCCTGGGTATCACAATTAAAATCAAACCTTTTGAAGGAATTAAGTACAAAAAAGGGAAACCGAAAGTTAAGGCTTTAACGAAGGAACAATTGGAGAAATTTAAGAATCTCGATACTGACAGCAATGATAACTGGGAAATGTTTAAGAGTATATGGTTATTTCAATTTAGTGGTGGATATAGAGTTAAAGATGTAATTACCTTACGTTGGCAGGATTTAATTGAGGTAGATGGAGCATTATATTTAGATAAATATACCACAAAGACAACTGAAAGATTATTCAGGCTGATACCAATTAATGCTCAACTTTTGCTTACTAATTGTATTGGTCGATATCACCAGAGTTACCAGAAAGAATTGGAATTGTTGAATATGGAAATTAACAATTTAGAAGCCAAACTTAATTCACTTAAAGAAGCACCACCAAGAGATATACCAACCACCGAAATACTTCAATTATTAAGAAGGGGAAGTTCGCTGGACGATGTTGAAAAGCTTCATAATAATAAGAAATCTTACAAAAAGGAATTAGCTGATATAAATATAAAGCTAGACAATCTGAGGAAGCAAAGAAAGGATTTCATTAAAAACAAAATATTAGATTTAGCCTATGAGGTACCATTGGATTACGTTTTTCCACCTGGCAACATTTATAAGCTAAAAGTAGACAAATGGGATAAGGAGGATGAAACCAAGTATAACTCTTTTAAAGCTAACTATAATGGTTATTTAAAAAGAATGACAAAGGAAGCTAACATTCGGGTGAAACTTTCTAGTCATATGGCTCGACATACCGCATCTCAGATTTTGCGTCAGATGGGTGTCAGCATTGAAGACCTATCAGAATTTTTAACTCATTCTTCAGAAGAAACCACAAAGTTATACTTTAAAAGAATGGGTGAAAGAAATAGTGAATTGACCCAACGACTAGGAGAACTTTTATAAACTGAGAACTAACCTTAATCATCAAATGGAAACCTATCAAAATCTAATCAGTTTTCTTCCCTATAAAAATCACGCCTTTCAAATAAAGAAAAGCAACTGGCGTGTAAACAGCCAGGATAAACTATTAAATCATATTTTTGGTGATAAGGAAGAAATACTTATAAATCGTCAAGACCTTTTTAAAAATAGCGACGACATTGAAAGATTTATACTTATGACTTTGATGTGGGGTTATCCTACTAAAGGGAGAGGCTCTAACATTGAAAAATTATTGGAAGAAACTAATTTCCAAAACTTATGTTATACTCTTGTCCGATATCGAAATGCGGAAATCTCCATCCTGGACATTAAAGATGAAATTCAAAATAGAGTTGGGTTAGGAATATCAACCATTACTAAATTCTTGTACTTTTTGCAAACCACAATTGAAGGTAATAGGGCACTGATACTAGATAATCGAATAATGACGGTTATCAATAGTGGTAAATACCAATCTTATAATAGCCTCAAAGGGATTAATGCATCAAACGCAATAAATTTCTATAACGGCTATTTAAAAATTACCCATCAACTATCCGCAAAACTAAAGGTAGAACCCGACCAAATTGAAATGTTTTTGTTCACCTTTGGTAGGAATCTTTCAAAAAACAAAAATAATGGACTATTATAGAGCCAACTTAATTAACACTTATAAACACTTAATCAAAGCAAGAAATGATTTAATGACCCAGGCTATTAATCTTGCTATGACTGGAGAGTTAAAACATATTGATGAAGCCTTTGATGTTGGTGAAACCTTTCATTTTGATATCGACCAGCTAAAGGGTAGCAACGATGTTAATTTGAATATGATTATAACTCATTATGAAGATTTAGAAAATATGATGGAATCCTTAGCAAACCTAAACGCAATAACAGAGGAAGACCTTTCGTAAACCAGGACTATCTCATAAACGGTGTTACAACCATAAATACATATTCATAACCATACCAACATACCAAGTTTAAAACTATTTAGTATGAGCTCTTTACTACTGATAGAAACTAATTGAACTTCCTTCAAAGGAGAAGAAATATTACAATAAGAGTTCTGAGAATTAATCTATTCTATCGGCAAAACCAAAAAAATAAAATTGCCCTGATTCCCCCCATTCCGTTCCTCTATAATGCAGTTCATCTTCAGTAATCTTTAAAATTTCAAGAGTACCCATAAATTCAACATATATAGTTTCCGAATCTTTAATTTCTAAACTGCGGTCGGTTTTTTCATTTGTGATATTACCATTTTGGTCAGTTTGGTAGTATTCAAAAATGGTGTCATTCTTAAAATTAAACACTCGAACATCCTCAAAGTTAGAAATATTCACATCGCTATCATCTTCACTCTCGATACCATACAGCCCAACATATCGAAAAGGGTCTCCAGTATCATATCTATATTTGGTAATATTTCGAAGTCTATTCGATTCCTCATCAACTATACTTGTTGAATAAGAGTGGTGAACATGCCAAGAACCCTTTAAACTTGTAAATAAATCAACTTTATCCTCTTTTAAATCCTCGTCTTCAGTTTGACAGGCAAAATTGGTAAGCAATAACAGAAATAAAATAGTCTTGATTGGGGTAAAAATTTTCATATAAAAAATTAAGAAAGCAATCGGTAGGGCTCAAGCTTAGGTTAGTTAGTTCAAATGTAAATAATTTTTTTTAAAACTATTAGTTTAAAACAGTCCATATATTGTCAATAAAGAACGGTCTTGAAATATCATTGTACAATGTCTTACAAACTCATATAAATATCATCTAATTCCTGTTGCCTTATCCCTAGATATTTTCGGGTAACCGATATCGAGGTATGATTAAACAATTCTGAAAGGTAGAGAAGAGCTTTTTCAGATTGTTGATTATTATCCCAAACCCTTCTACCAAAAGTCTTTCTAAGGCTATGTGAACTAATTTTATCTCTCTTGAAATATTGCTTCATTAACCTATTTACATGCTGAGAACTATACACCGAACCTTTTTGTGAACGAAAAGCAAAGAAATTCTCATTTTCCTCCTTAAAATATTCCATAGCCTGTTGAATGTTATGGTTAACTTTCAATTTTCTTGTTTTTTTGGTCTTACCTTCAACGATAGTTAAAGAAAGGGCTTTTAAATCACCGTATTTTAACTGTAATAAATCACTTATTCTAAGACCTAGGTTAATTCCCGCAATTACCAACAATCCAAAGGTGGGATTTTCACCTGTCCTAATTAGTTTTAAAGCTTTAGCGTGTGATTTATCAAAATCCAAGAATGTACTTCCAACCATTTTTTATTGTCTTATTATGTTCAATTACACAATGATACGACATTAAATAAACATTTACAAACTCATATCACGTATAAGTGACTATGAAATAAGAAAATGTTCATCTAGGATATAAATGAACATTTTTGAGATGCTAGTTCCCTCCTTAAAAAACATTTTTATTTTTGTTAAATATGTCGTAAAATTGTTAAAACATTTCCAATCACAATCTTAAAAATATAGTAAGTTCTATGAGTAATTCCGAATTATTTAAAACCTCAGCACCAACATCTAATTTTTCTTTAAAACATCTTAATTGGGGCATTAAGTTCAGTAATTTTTTTGGTCAGTTTAAACTTCAAAAATACTCTCCAATAGATAGCACCAAAAGTTATTATTTGATATCTGACCAATGTTTACCCGATTATGATATTGATGATAATCACTTAGAAGATTTTTTACATGATTTTGAACATTGCGACTGGGACAGTAATCTTTTTGAGCAGTATAAGGCAATTTTTAGAGAAATAAATCCTGAATTATTTCCCAAATATTACTGTGTTAAACATTCCGCAAACGTCCAGGATGAAATGAAAAAGGCATTTAATGAAGGCTTGAAGTATATTAATGACAATGGTTATTTAGAAGATTATATCGGTATCATGAGTACTTGGTTATACGAAGTGAAAATCCAAGAAGAGATGCATGATGATTTAAGTTTAAAAAATTCTATTAATTCCATCAACAATAGCAAATCGAAATTAGGACTTTAATGAATCCAAACCTGATAATATGAAAGAATGGATAGTTAATTTACACCCAAAAGGCGGAGGTCTTTTGACCAAGACAAGAGTCTTCGCAGCAAATCAAGGTGCTGCATTAAAAATAGCAAGGGAAATGAATCCAAATTATAGAACGGGAAGTGTTACTGCTGCATAATCGCAGTTAATTTGTTTCACTTCCTAGAACCAGTATCGTACATAAAATATTTATCAATTACATCTTTTAAATGGAAAAAATTACTAATTGTCCTAATTGCGGAAACTCTCAAAGTAGAGATATTGTTAAAAAATGTGCTCGGTGTAGTAAATTAACTTGCAGAAAATGTTCCTTTTCCAGTTGTACTTGTGGTAGTTCAACTTATCAGAAAAATTTTATGATTTCATAGTATCTCATTTTGGGCTAGAAGAGTGTTTTGGTGTCTGTATAATATTTTTTCTATTAGGATTTCACTTACTTGAATTTACACTTAACACTTTGAAGGCTATATGGCTTGTAGGTAATAAAAACAGTTGAACCTGGGGCAAAATGAGAATTTGCACCCAGGTCATATACTGTCATTTTAAGCTTCAATTACCTCTTTAAACCTCTTATAACCGCTTTAAAGTACTCTTCATACTGTTTAGGTGAATAAACACTTTCGTTGGTAAATAGTTCATGTAAAAGATTTTCACCGTGAAGATACCACCACTCTCTTAGCAATGATTCATTTGAGGTGTCGGCATTATCTTCATATTTCCAGGTGACATACAAAATAAGCAAAGCTTTAGTATGTGGTAAATGGTCTAAATTAACATCCCCCATTTGTTCTTCAATAAAATCGTTAGTATAATCTTTCATCGTATTTTTCTTTTTGTAGATAGTTAATTGCCATAACTTTATTTCTCACCTCACTTACCTCCAATCTGTACTCGAAATAAGGGATATAATCATCTAGTATTATTTTTATGGACTTTTCGATTTGCTTCATTTCACCAGTGCTTAATAGGTGTCCGTGGTACTTCCCGTTCTCGGTTCGTTCTAATACATAGTAGAATCGAATGCCAGGGTTATTCAAAGCCAACTCATCTGCAAGTTGCTTATGGTAGTCCATATCGTAATTATTCAAAGTACTCCACGTAATGAATGATTGCCAATTGATGTTGTACAGGTTCTTCCACTTGGGTTCATACTTAGGTAAAAATTCCCCAACGATATTATTGTGGATTTGCCATTTATTTCCTTTTTGGTACATAAGGGATTTTACCCCCTTGTACTTCACTTTAAGCTCCGCAATTCTGTATCTTAATGTTCGCAAGGATATTCCTGTCATATGCATCACATCAGTTGATGAAAAGTAAATCTTCATCTTCAGCTGATTGAAATACTTATGTAATTGCTTTTCACCTTTAATTTCTTTAATCATTTTATTTTGTTTTTATTTCTCTTATTATAAAACCATGACTAGTGGTTATTGATAAGTATAATCGTATGATGTAAAAAGTATAGGTTGAATGCACTATTTATTAAAAAAAAACATAAGTAATTGATTCATAAATTTTTGACTCTTAAAAAAAATTAACCCGATTCTCATTTTCAATAATTTTAAGAAAAATAAGCCTACTGAATTTGCACGGTCTTTAATTGTTTTTACATAAATTTTAAACCAATTTTATCTAAAACATCGATTACACTAAAACCGTAAACATAGGGAGGGGTATGCTAACGTAGGATACCCCCGTTAGTATTTATAAATACATAGGTAGTGAGGGGTACCAGGGTTTAAACCAAAAAATACACTATTGTATCTTGGGTATTGGATGAAACAAAAAATTCTATATTAGTAGAAAATTAACAGACCATTTTCATGACCGTTCACGAATACATCGCACACATCAATCAATTATATATTACAGGCAACGCCAGGGAACACTCCTATCGCAGTGATTTGCAAGTTTTAATAACCTCGATGTTACCTGATGTTTTAGTGACGAATGAACCTGCAAGAGTAAGTTGCGGTGCCCCCGATTACATGCTGACTCGAAAGAATATACCTGTGGGATATATTGAAGCTAAAGACATTGGTGTCGACCTCAATCACAAAAATCTGAAGGAGCAGTTTGACCGTTACAAGGCTGGACTATCTAACCTTATTATCACCGACTATCTACAATTTAGGTTTTATAAAGACGGGGAATTCATAACCGATATTAGGATTGCTGAAGTTGATAGTGGAATTATCAAACCCATTCCAGATAATTTCACCCAGTTCACTCATTTAATTAAGGATTTTACAACAACAGTATCTCAGTCAATAAAATCCCCCAGCCGATTAGCAAAAATGATGGCTGGTAAAGCTCGCCTGATGGCCGATGTTATTGAAAAATCACTAAACTCTGATGATAATAGCAACACCAGGTCAAACTTGAAATCCCAGATGATAAGTTTTAAGCAAATGTTGATACACGATATCACCAATAAAAGCTTTTCCGATATCTATGCACAGACCATTGCTTACGGGATGTTTGCAGCTCGTTATCATGACCCTACCCTGGAAACCTTTTCCCGAACTGAAGCCGCACAACTTATACCGAAATCAAATCCATTTTTAAGAAAATTGTTCCAGGACATTGCTGGGTATGACCTAGATGATAGATTGGTGTGGATTGTTGATGAACTAGTAAACATTTTTCTAGCGTCGGATGTATCAAAAATCATGAAAAACTTCGGGAAAAGTACTGGACAAGATGACCCTGTTATCCATTTTTACGAAACATTTTTAGCCGAGTATAATCCTAACCTAAGAAAAAGCCGTGGAGTTTGGTATACACCTCAACCAGTTGTTAATTTCATTGTGCGTGCAGTAGATGACATTCTCAAAACTGAGTTTAATCTAACGCAAGGTTTAGCCGATACCAGTAAAACCAAAATTTCAATAAAGGTACCCACACACGATAAAAGGTCTAAAACTGGTTTTACAAATTTTGAACAGGAAGTTCATAAAGTTCAAATTCTTGACCCTGCAACTGGAACTTCAACCTTTTTAGCTGAAGTCGTAAGACACATATACAAGGGTTTCCAAGGTCAGCAAGGGATATGGTCTAACTATGTGAAAAAAGACCTTATACCTCGTTTAAATGGTTTTGAGTTACTGATGGCTAGTTATGCGATGGCACATTTAAAGATGGATATGTTGTTGACAGAAACTGGCTACAAACCAACCGATGACCAACGTTTGAGAATATATCTCACTAACTCTCTCGAAGAAGCTCATCCAGATACAAGTACATTATTTAGCTCCTGGTTGTCGGATGAAGCTGACCAGGCAAATGCAGTTAAAAGGGATACTCCTGTAATGTGTGTTATTGGTAATCCTCCTTATAGCGTTAGTAGTTCGAACAAAAGCGATTGGATAGAATCCCTGGTATCGGATTATAAAAAGGGTTTAGATGAAAAAAATATTCAGCCGTTATCGGATGATTATATAAAGTTTATACGATTTGGGGAACATCTTATTGAGAAAAATGGTGAGGGCGTACTTGCTTACATTACTAACAATAGTTTCATTGATGGGTTAATTCATAGGCAAATGCGCAAACACTTACTGGAAACCTTTGACGACATATACATCTTGGATTTACACGGAAGTTCTAAAAGAAAGGAAAAAGCTCCTGATGGTGGTAAAGATGAAAATGTTTTCGATATTCTTTCTGGAGTCTCAATCAATATTTTTATCAAAAAAGGAGAAAAAAAGAATAAAGACCTAGCTAAACTTAAGTTATATGACCTTTTTGGGGAACGTAAGCGAAAATATGAATTCCTTGAAAATAATCAGTTAGATACAATCAAATGGAAAGAGATTTATTCATTTAATGAGCAATTTTCCTTGAGAGAACATCAGATTTCTCCTTTAAACGAAGCCAATAGTTTTAAGGTGGATGACCTTTTTTTACTAAGTGCATCTGGAATAACTACCGAACGTGACCATTTGACTATTCAATTTGACGACACTTTCTTTAATAAGATGAAGGATGATATAATTAAATTAGATGATAATCAATTCAGGCAACTATATTCTCTTGGTAAGGACGGAAGAGACTGGAAATTAAAAACAGCAAGGGAAGATATTATTAATAATAAACCAATTCATACTAAAGTTTTATACAGACCCTTTGACATTAGGAACACCCTTTATAGCGGTAAATCAAAAGGGTTTCATTCATATCCTAGAGCTACGGTAATGGATAACTTTATTAATACAAATAATATCGGTTTAGTTATTGGAAGACAAGGACAGGCGATTGGTAATGACGAATGGAATATTATCTATATTACTGATAAGATTATCGATTCCAATATATTTTATCGTGGTCGGGGAACGGTATTTAGCCTATACCTGAATGGAAGCCACAGATTAGGGGATGAAAAAAAGCTCAATCTGAATCTAGATATTGTTCAGGAATTTGCTGATTCAATAAATCACAAATTTCTACCAAATGAAGATATGACTCGTGATTTAGAACCTGGTAATAAACGGATTTTTCAACCTATAGATTTAATGGATTATATATATGCAGTTTTATACTCCCCAGATTTCCGTAAAAAATACAAAGATTTTCTTAAAATTGATTTCCCCAGGATTCCGTATCCAAAAGAGGGGGAATCCTTTTGGAAGTTAGTTGAATTCGGTAGTGAACTCCGCCAATATCATTTATTAAACCATTCGCAAATAAATAAATTTATTACCCAGTATCCCATTGATGGTAATAATATTATTGAAAGAAAAATAACGAAAACCAGTCCAGGCTATGTTCCCATCAATGATACTCTTGGGAAAGTATGGATTAATAATGAACAATATTTTGATAATGTTCCTTTACAATCCTGGGTATATTCAGTTGGCGGATATCAACCCTTACAAAAATGGTTGAAAGACCGCAAAGGACGTGATTTGTCTTATGATGAAGTCTTACACTATCAAAGGATGATAGTTGCTCTAAATCGCTCTATTGAGCTTATGGAGGCTATTGACGAAATAGGGGTTGAACCAGAGATTGAAGAAATGAAAATAGGATAACACTCATAATACTTTAATGTTAAATTATAACACTAAGGGAAAAATAATTGGGAATTACCTTGTTTATTTTCTGAGAAAGTAGTTTTTTTTATATATACTTTTAGTTATATCTTTTTATCATTAATTCTCTTTAATTAATAACTAGTTTAAACTACATTTTTTCTTTATTATTATTATTTTTTAAAATCTAATTTTTCAGGGTTTCCTATATTATCAGTATTATTAAATATAATATTTCAACTAACCTATTGTATTTTGCCAGACAATCGGAGACTATATTATAATTAACAATCTTCAAATCAATTCCAATTTCCCTATCTGGACTGGTATCTATAAAAATTAAATTTTAGAAAAAAGACACTAATACGTGACCTATTTTACCACACAATTACCACATATCGTTTAATAAATTAACGATATCACCAATAAATAAAGGGCTTAAGGACTTATAATACATTGCATAGGCAAAAGTAAGAATTTGAAGCAAAAATAAAATAACCAGCAGGTTTATTTTCTATCTTTATTCTGAACAAATTTTTATTAAAAAATGAAATACATAAGTGCTATAATTTTTGCCATTGCAATTGTACTCGCCGCCTGGTTCCTGGGAGAATCTTATGTTAGTAGAGCCAATCCAGACGGCGTGATCTCGGTAACCGGTTCAGGAAGCGAGAATTTCACTTCAGATCTTATTGTTTGGGAAGGTAGTTTTAGCCGAATGAGTCCTAACCTGGAACAAGCCTACAAAGATTTAAACAACGACAAAGAAACGGTGCGTACTTACCTTATCGAAAAAGGAATAGACGAAGAGAACATTGTATTTAATTCAGTACAAACTTCAGAACAGCGGGAAAATCAATATCAAAACGGGAATTATGTAGGAAGTATTTTTCAGGGCTACCAGCTTACTCAAAGCGTAAAGATTGAAGCCAATGACGTAGAACTGGTAGAAGCCGTTGCCCGTGAAATTACCGAATTATTGAATAAAGGCGTTCAATTTAACTCCACCCCACCAAGATATTATTACACCAAGCTTGCCGATCTAAAAATTGAAATGATCTCTAAAGCTACTGAAGATGCTCGTTTAAGAGCCGAAAGAATTGCTGAAAATAGCGGTGGTAGTTTGGGTAAACTTAAAAATGCAAATATGGGTGTTTTCCAGATCACCGGACAAAACAGTGGCGAAGATTACAGCTGGAGCGGCGCTTATAATACCGCCGATAAAAGAAAAACCGCATCTATTACAATGCGGTTAGATTATGAGATTGATTAACGGAAAAGTTATTTCAAAAGGTCTCTATCCGTCAAGCTGAACTTGTTTCAGCTTCTAAAATGTTTTAGTTACCCATAACTTAGATCCTGAAATAAATTACCATTGACGTATTTTTCAAGTTGCTGTTTTATAGCTGATTACCATGTTCATTTCTTTTGCCATTTTGAATAAGCTTTTTTGTTTATTAAGTAGTATTTTTTCTTGGTA
>NZ_JAIQZB010000032.1 GCF_020164555.1 Salegentibacter lacus
ATTGCTGACATCTTCGTTCTAAACGAGGGTCAGACAGATATCCCGAATAGTTCGGGAAAAACCCATGAGTATCTTCAGTTATATTCATACTCCTAAAATAGTACATTTGTGTACACACGGTAGCTTGCAGGAGGGGGTAGTTGTAACAGGAAATAATTCTTTAACCGATTGTTCTGCAATATGTGAACTTTTGGGCTCCAACAGAGTCATTGGCACAGTCAGCATTACCGGAAATCCAGCTAAATGCAGTAGCGAAATGGAAGTAAAAGAGGAATGTCTGGGAGATTTTGACGGGGATGGGATACCCGATGATATTGATCTTGACGATGATAACGACGGAATTTTGGATACTATAGAACAACAGGGTCAGGAAGATAGGGATACTGACGGGGATGGTTATCCAGACCACAGGGATCTGGACAGTGACGGAGATGGCTGTTTTGATGTTATAGAAGCAGGTTTTGCAGATGAGGATGAGGATGGCCGTTTGGGAACCTCGCCAGAAAATGTAGATGCGCAGGGTTTAGTGACCGGCGTTTCATCAGGATATACTACCCCTGAAGATAAGGATGAAAATGGAATTTATGACTTTCAGGAAGACCAGGTCTTAAGGGCAGGAACAGACCATGAGCTCACAATTTGTGAGGAAGCCGCTCCTATAAACCTTTTTGATCTGCTGGGCAGTGCAGATTCAGGAGGATCCTGGAGTACACAAACTTTAAGTGGGAATGCTGTTTTTGATCCGGCGGTAGATTCCCCGGGTGCATATGTTTATGAAGTTGATAATGGTTCCTGCGGAAAAGATTCTGCAGAAATCAGAATACAGGTAATTCCGAGGCCAGAAATGGGTGATAATACCGTACTCGATCTTTGTGAAAATGATGCTACTGTAAATCTTAGAGATCTTATTGGCGTTGACACTAACCTTGAAGGTTCCTGGAGTCCCGGCCTGGCTAATGAAGATATTTTTGATCCTGCCATTGATTCCGAAGGAGACTATATTTTCACGGTAGACAGGGGGTCTTGTGGAAGCAGTTCTACGGAGGTGAAGATAAGAGTTGATAAGGAACCCAATGCGGGAGAAAGTACAGAAGTAGAGCTATGTTCCCAGGAGGAGCCGGTCAATCTATATGATCTTTTAGAAGGTTCTCCTGATACAGGTGGCACGTGGCATCCCTTACCAAAAGGAGGAGAGGGTATATTGGATCCGGCCATGGATGCTCCTGGAATTTATACTTACACGATCGATAACGGCTTGTGCGGGGAATCCAGTTCAACGCTAAAGGTGGATATAACAGAATATAACCCTATTATCTCCTATGAAATAGAGGTAGCATCCTTTAATTCTGAAAATAGCGTAACTGTAGTAATAAGAGACCAAGGTAATTATGAATTTTCACTGGATGGAATAACTTACCAGGATGCCAATACCTTTAGAAATCTAACCGGAGGAGATTATAGGGTTTTTGTGAGGGAGATTCAAGGCTGCGGCTATCTGGAAGAGACATTCTCCATACTGTCTTTTCCTGCCTTTTTTTCACCTAATAATGATGGTTATAATGATACCTGGAAAATGCAGGGAAAAACTGAAAAAGAATATACTATAAAGATCTTTGACCGTTATGGGAAACTACTAAAAATGTTGGGTATTGACCAGGCCTGGGACGGCATTTTTAACGGAAAATCAATGCCTTCAGATGATTACTGGTTCCGCGTGGAATTTGATAATGGCGATGTAAATACAGGACATTTTAGTCTCATAAGATAAAAGGAAAGTAGGCCCGGATAATTGGTAACGCATCTGGGACAGAGAATGAGTTTACTTTAAAAACAGTTTCTTTTAAGTGCTTACAATAAAATTGAAAATAACTCGATCCAGTTTTCAACTTTCAATAATTCCTCCATCTTAAACCTAAGTAATATACAAGCTAGTTACTAAATTCCCTTTAAAGCCGGGAGATTTAACCGATAATAACTGTTTTTCTTCCTTAACTATAAAGTTAAAGGGCGACGCTAAAAGGTTTACACCACTTTGTTTTTTTAGTCTGATCCCCTGTCCGGAAATAATGTTCTTATTGGGTTCAAAATCTTCTTCAGGTAAATGCTCGGTTAGAACAACGTATTTAAAATCATATAATTTTTCTACTACAGATTTTATTTCAGCATTGCATAAATGTTGTAAAACCTGTCTTAGAATGACGCAATCTCCGGCAGGCAATTCATCTTTTGCAATATCCAGGAACTGAAATTCCAAATTATCTGCTTTGAATTCTTTTTTGTTATGAGCTATAAGATCTGGAACTATATCTATGGCGATATACTTTTTGGAGTATTTGAACAATTCTTCACCAATATTAAAATCGCCACAACCTAGATCACAAATTACCAGAGGTGTTTCGAAATCTCTTAAAAATGCGGATACTACAGTTATATATGGATTTACTACTTCAGGATGATGTGAGCCCAAACCGGAATAGAATTCAGCTGTATCACCACCCCATAGGTTTTCTTCATATATCTGTGCCATAGCATCTTTGGTGGGCCAGGGCTGCTTTATTTTTTTCTTTTTTGTCATTTAAATGATAGAAACTGGATCATCACTCAAAAGTAAAGGATTAAAATCTGGAACCCGCAATAGGTGAAGGACCAAATTTTAATTTTGAGAAGTGGACAGAAAGCAGGGCACGGTACAATAAAACTAACAGATGCGAAATTCTAAATCCCACTATTACTATTAAGGCTAACAGCAATAGCTAAAAAATTATAGGTATATCCATGCCTTTTTTGAAGCACCGAATAATATTGAATAATAAATAAATAATTAATTGCTTTCTGCTGAAATTACCGATAGGAACCTCAATCCGCTTTTTTTCATAAGCGCTCTGGCATTAAAGTCAAAGCAATTATCCGGGTGAAGTTTTTTACGCTAAATTTGGCACTACTCAATATAGTATGAGAAGAGCTTTAGTAAGATATAGAAAAAGTGCATTTGGGAGTTATGTTATTCGCAATCAAAAATACGCTCCCATTCTTTTTTTTATGGGCGGTTTTATTTTTGATACGTTGACTTTAGGGCGAATAGATCGAATTTATGATACGGTAGTACTTTGCTCGCATATGACCTTATTATCGTTAACGCTTTATTTGTTTAATTTGTCGGATGATGGTAAATGGAAAAACACTTTTATCGATCGTTATTCCGAATATTTTCCCCTAGCTATACAGTTCTTCTTTGGAGCACTTTCAAGTGCTTTTGTTATCTATTTTTTTAGAAGTGTGTCACTGTCAAAAACTATGGTTTTTTTCATACTGCTGGTTCTGCTCTTATTTGCGAACGAGTTTCTTAAAAAGAAAATCTCCAATAAATACCTCCAGTTCAGTGTTTATTTTTTTATAAGTTTTACCTTTTTCACTTTTATGGTCCCTACGCTGATAAAGGAAATGAATACCTTTGTTTTTATTATTTCCGGACTTCTGAGTTTAGCTTGTACGCTGGCTCTTATCCTGTTTATTTACACCTCTAGCCCAAGCACAAGAGCAGAGATAAGTCTAAAAAAACTGATCAGTGGTATCCTTTCTATCTATTTAATTATCAATGTTTTTTACTATTTCAATCTTATTCCGCCGGTACCACTGGCTATGGAAACCGGGTTGGTGGCTCATGATGTCAGGAAAAAAAATAATGAATACATCGTTACTTACGAGAGGGATGAATGGTATATATTTTGGCGTACACATAACATCAATTTTCATCGTCATGTTGGTGAAAGGGTTTATGTGTTCACTTCTGTTTTTGCACCTACAGATTTAAAAAAGTCTATTTTTCATAGGTGGAAACGGTATAATCCTGGAACCAGGAAATGGGAAGTTACTGATGACATTGGTTTTGAAGTTGCCGGTGGTCGTGGTCGTGGTTTCCGTGGATATACCTATAAAAATAACCTTAGGGAAGGCCAATGGAAAGTTGAAGTAATTACAGAAGAGGAACTAATACTTGGTGTTGTCGATTTTGTGATTAAAAACACTTCTGAAGCTCTTGAAGAAGGAATGATAAAGAAATCATTTTAATAACTGTTTCCTCAATACTATTTTTTATTGCCCACCGCAAGTTCCGGAACTATGTCTACAGCGGTATACTTCCCGCTGTACTTTACCAGTTTTTTCCCAATATTTAAGTCCCCGCATCCCAGGTCGCAAACCACCGGCAAACTTTCAAAAGAATTTAGAAATTCTGATACTACGGCTATATAAGGAATCACATTTTCAGGATGGTGTGAGCATAAACCAGAGTAAAATTCGGATTTCTTACCATCCCAGAGGTTCTATTTATAAACCTGCACCATGGCATCTTTAGTTGGCCAGTGCTTTTTTATTTTTTTATGCTTTGTCATTAAATAATAGCCAAAAATGGCGATCTTAAAAGGCATTCCACAATGATATTTTTATATGTCGTAATTTATTGCAAAAGTATATTCATCTTATAAAGTTAAAGCTTCGGGACAAATAAAAAAAGAGAAGGCGACAAAAATGTCGTCTGTGTAATTATATGTTTTAAAAAAAGTTTAACAATTTTAAATACTATATTTACTTAGCATCTTCCTAAATTCTACTTTTAAAATCAAAAATTAATAACGACTACATTTTTCTTCCTTTTTTCAATATCTAATCAAAAGATTATTATAGCTCTTCGGTATTGGATCATTAGGCCAGGTTACAAGACTTAATACTAAAAATTTGTTGCCGGGAAAGATACTAGCCATTCAACATTAAACTCATTTTTAAACCAACAATATCTTATTATTATGAAAAACATGGAGAATCCAGAAAACCTGGCCCAGTGTCCTTTTAGAGGAACCAGGGTTGGCGGAGCGATAGGGAAATCGCCGCAAGTTGACGACTGGTGGCCTAACCGATTACAGGTAGAATTGCTTCACCAGGAACAACCCGTTGCAAACCCTTTAAGCGACGAAAATTATAAGGAGGCTTTCAATAGTATTGACCTTCAGCAACTTAAGAAAGAAATAAAAGCAATGCTGGTCGATTCTAAAGACTGGTGGCCTGCCGATTATAATAATTACGGCCCTCAAATGATTCGTATGGCCTGGCATTCTGCCGGGACTTATCGTATCGCAGATGGTCGTGGAGGAGCGGGGCAGGCGCTGCAACGTTTCGGCCCAATTAATTCCTGGTGGGACAATGGAAATATCGATAAATCTCGAAGACTCCTTTGGCCAATTAAACAAAAATACGGGGCTTCTCTGTCCTGGGCAGACCTTATTGTACTTACCGGAAACTGTGCTTTGGAGATCATGAATTTCCCAACATTCGGTTTTGGAGGTGGACGTCGAGATGCCTGGGAGCCTGATCGCAGTACTTACTGGGGGCCTGAATTCTGGAATGGTAAGCCCTTTAAAGAATCTAAAGTTGGTGAATATTACGACGGGCATCCCGACGAGATGGTAACCCAGAAATTGCGTTGGAAAGGAGAGCCATCAGACCCAAACCGGGACCTGGAGAATCCGTTAGCGGCAACACATCAGGCTTTGATCTATGTAAATCCGGAAGGTCCCGGAGGTAATGGTGAACCTAAAGATTCGGCAATGGCAATTCGTGAATCTTTTAAACGTATGGCTATGAACGATGAAGAAACCGTTGCATTGATTGCGGGCGGACATGCCTTCGGAAAAAGCCACGGAATGGTAAGCGCAGATAAAATTGGTCCTGCTCCAGAAGCCGCACCACTGCAGGCTATGGGTATGGGCTGGCAAAATTTAGAAGGAACCGGTTTTGGAAAGTATACCATGACCAACGGAATTGAAGGTTCCTGGACGCCAGATCCTACAAACTGGGATAATAATTACCTGATCAACCTTTTCAAATTTGATTGGAAAAAGACAGAAAGTCCGGCCGGAGCAGTTCAATGGACTCCTGAAGATGCAGATGCGCCAAAAACGCCAGATGCTCACGAAGAAGGAAAGATGAACAACCTGATGATGATGACATCAGATATTGCTCTGAAAGTAGATCCAGCTTATCGTGAAATTTGTGAAAAGTTCCTCAACGATTTTGAGTATTTCACCGATGCATTTTCAAAAGCCTGGTATAAATTAACCCATAGAGACATGGGACCAAAAGATCGTTACCTGGGTCCAGAAGTTCCGCAAGAAGATTTAATATGGCAGGATCCGGTACCAAAAAGAGATTATGACATTATTGAAGAAGCCGATATTTCAGGCTTAAAACAAAAAATCCTGGACAGCGATCTGTCGGTTTCTGCCCTGGTTTCAGCAGCCTGGTCTTCTGCATCTATTTACCGTGATTCAGATAAACGTGGAGGTGCCAATGGTGCTCGTATCGCTTTAGAGCCACAAAATAACTGGGATCTAAACAGACCTGATGAACTCAATAAAGTTCTGACAACCCTGAGATCTATAAAAGAGGATTTCAATGGGAACCAGTCTGAAAATAAAAAGGTTTCCCTGGCAGACCTTGTAGTCCTTGGAGGTTGTGCAGCTATCGAAAGGGCTGCAAAAGATGGCGGCTTTAGTGTAAATGTACCCTTTACTCCAGGCCGTACAGATGCCACTTCAGAGCAGACCGATGTGGAAAGTTTTGACTGGCTGAAACCGGTTTCAGATGGTTTTAAAAATTACCATAACGATAAAGTGGGATACCACGTACCTGCTGAAAGAATTTTTCTGGATCGAGCACAGCTACTTACGCTAAATGCACCAGAATGGACTGTTCTAACTGCCGGGCTTAGAGTTCTAGATCAAAATTTTGATCATTCTAAACACGGAGTTTTCACAGATCGTCCTGGAACCTTAAGCAACGATTTCTTTACAGTCCTTTTAAGTATGGATTACGAATGGGTCCCACAAGATGAAAAGGAAATGCTTTTCGATATTAAAGATCGTGAGACCGGAAATATTAAATATACGGCAACCCGTTGCGACCTTATTTTTGGATCTAATGCTCAGCTGCGAAATATCGCTGAAGTATATGGTGCTGAAGATGGAAGAGAACGATTTATAAAAGATTTTGTGAAAGCATGGGATAAAGTAATGATGCTGGATAGGTACGACGTTAAAGACGATTAAACTTCATTCCGCTTATCTTCAAAACCCGATATTATCAATGATAGTATCGGGTTTTTTATACGATTTAAGTTCTAATTCCCCAGGTTAGCCAATAAGTTTTAAAGATCTATATTTTAATTGTTTAGTGTTGTTTTTTTAGAAATACCAATATGCACCGTGATATAAATAGATTTCAACACTTTAGTTTAAAAACAGGATTTCATCAGCTGTCTTTTCTTTCGATCCTTTAGTTATTGGAAGCATTCTTAAGTTGATTTTTAAAACTTCATTCCACTTCGCCTAAATCTATTTTATTAATATAATTCATCTCGAAATAAGTATAGATATTTGGCACGCCAACTTGAAGCGTGATGTCAAATTCGCCGAAGGTCTCTTCCTCGAGCAATGTTCTACCACCATATTTGATTTTTTCCTGGATATGCTGGTATTGTTCTACGGTAAGTGTTATTTCCAATTTTCGCATCATCCTAATTGTATATTACAATAATAAAGGTAGTAAGCGTCATAATATGTCGTCTTTAATATTTTTTCAATTTTAGAAAATAAGGGGAGCCAATAAAATTCAATATTAGAATATGAAGTGTTTATGTGAGCAGAGGGTCTGTAATATATTTACTAAAAGCCCTCAATGTCCTTTCCTGGATTTCACCGAAATTTTCTTATTCTAAATTCCCACTGGCAATATCAAAGTTTTCAAAGTTAAGGACTTCTGCGAGGTAAGTGTCATCCTCACCGTATTACATAATTGTAAGACTACTCCCACTAAAAGCTAATTGTAAAGAATAAGGAAAATTTTTAAAATAATCAGGAGAATAAATTTCGGGCAAATCCAATGAAACTATATTGGTTTCTGGATCATAAGACAGCGTTGTTGGTAAAAAACTTATCCCAATTCTTAAGTACCCCGATAGATTTCGAATTGTTCAATTTATTTGTCAGATAATCAGTGAGTAAACACTTATAACGATGTATTATAACGAATAAAAGATATATTTCGTCGAAAAATTAACGTCTCTAATTAATATCGTGTAGTGCTAATGAATTGTTAAAGAGCTGGTTGCCTTACATTTGAGATTTGAAAGGGGTAAAACCCCCTAAAATTCAAGGGTTTATAATTTTTTGGAATGGCTATATTTGGAGCGTTTTAAGGGAAAATTAAGATTTATAGTGCATTTTGTATTCTAATTCTACCTATTCAGTGGTTTTGTCACTCAAAAATATTAATAAGAAAAAGATATTTATGAAGGGGAGAGTTCTGCGCATTAGTTGCCCAATTTTAAAACTAAAATCCATCTACTAACCAAACCATTCTCAATGAAACACAATTACTTCCTGAAATTTCTAGTGTTAATTTTTATAAGTTTTGCTTTTGGCAAAGCAATGGGGCAGACACCCATCTTTTCTCCTGGCATGAATATTTCTGTTACTGGAGGTGTAAGTTCGCCCAGCGGAGAGGACGTAAGCAAAATAATTGATGGTAATAACAATACAAAATTTCTGGATTTCAACTATTCAGATGGCATGGGTTTTACTGTGTATATGGGTGGAACTCCATATATAGCTGCGAGTATAGAGATTACTACAGCGAACGATTCACCTAACCGAGATCCACAAAATTTTCAAATTTCGGGATCTAATGATGGGAGTGCCTTTACAAGCGTTGCCTCGGGAAGTATTCCTTGTATCTCTTCAAGATTTACAAAGAGGTCATTTTCTTTTTCTAATACAAATGCATATAAATATTATAAAATAATATTTACTACCCAATGTGGGTTAGATAATAGTTTGCAAGTTGCTGAAACTCAATTATTGGAGGCAAAAGTTAATCAAACTCCTGTTGCGGTTTGTAAAGACATCACCGCGCAACTTGATGGATCTGGAAATGTAACAATTTCTCCAAACGATGTGGATGGCGGCTCGAGTGATTCCGAAGGAGAGGTTACACTAAGTTTAGATAAGAATAGCTTTAACTGTGAAGATATTGGTCAAAATACGGTAACCCTTACCGTGACCGATAGCGATGGTGCAATTGATACCTGTACTGCGACGGTTACCGTAGAAGATAATATAGCGCCGACTATTATTTGCCAGACTAATATTGAGGTGGATAACGATGCGGGGACTGACGGAGCTATAGTTAATTACTCTTTACCTTTAGTTTCAGATGAATGTACACCTGAAAACAACATTACAAATGGGAGTTTTGAGCAAGGAGACTACTCAGGGTGGACTATTACCAGCTCCAATCCTAATTGCGGATCTTTTCTAATTGGAGAAGATGGTGAAACCTTTACCACGGGGCTTCATTTCGATTATGCAGATAATAAAGATGAGAACCAAAGTTCTCCCAATCTTCCATTTAATATCGCTGCCACAGATGGTCAGTTTATGGCTGTATTTCTTCAAAACTGCTCTTCAACCCATAGAATGTACCAGGATATTAATGTTGATCAAAATTCTGTTTTAAAGTTAGACTTAGGTTATAATAACACTATTGGTTTTGATGCTAATAATCAATATATAGCTATTGCTATAAAAGATGTGAATACCGATGATACTATTGAGGAATTATTTAAAACCGAAGCAGGAGACGCTTTGAGTATTCCTGTCTCTGCCTTTAGTTTTGACCTTTCTGCCTATGCTAATCAGGCTATTCGTTTAGAAGTAATTCAAGCTACAATAAATAGTAGTTATTTTGATGTATTTCTTGACAATATTCGTATTGAAGGTCTTCAAACTATTCAAACAGCTGGTCTTCCTACTGGGAGCGAATTTCCAATAGGAACTACCACTAACACTTTTGAAGTAACGGATGCAAGCGGAAATAAATCTACCTGTAGTTTTCATGTTATCGTTAATGATATGGAAGCCCCTACAGGTTATTCGGTAAGTATAGACCAGGCTGAAATTGATGAAAATAACCAAACAGGTGTTAGCTTTACTTTTGCTGGTGCAGAAGTAGGATCTACTTATAATTATACCTTTAGCAGTGATAATGGCGGAACTAACGTGACTGGTTCAGGTACTATTACTGCGGCAATAGATCAAGTTACAGGGATAGACCTTAGTGGTCTCGAAGATGGAACAATCACTTTATCGGTGACATTAACCGATACAGCTTTAAATGAGGGAGCTGCGGTGACAGATACTAAGCTTAAAGCTACTAATCAAGCCCCGGTTGCAGTATGTAAAGCATTTACTGCGCAATTGGATACTTCGGGCAATGTTATTATTTCTCCAAATGATGTAAATAGTGGATCAAGTGATGATAAAGCAGGATTTATTTTATCAATAGATAAAGAAACTTTTGATTGTTCTAATATAGGAGAGAATACGGTAGAATTAACAATAACCGATTCAGATGGCGTTAAAGATACCTGTGCCGCTACTGTAACTGTAGAAGACAATACTGCTCCCACGGCAATTGCTAAAGACATAACTGTTCAATTAGATGAAAATGGGATGGCTTTTATTACTCCGGAAATGATCGACAGTGGAAGTAGTGACAACTGTACTAACCCTGATGCTCTTAGTTTTAGTTTAGATAAAACTGAATTCAGTTGTGAAAATGTTGAATCGAATAATCCCTCGGCTATCGATTTTATCAGTGAAAATAACTCCTATTTTTCTACAGATGCACCAGCTAATATTCCTGTAGGTACTCAGGAAAGAACCATTAGTTTATGGGTCAACCCCGATGTTTCTGATTTTTGTTGGGGATGTTTAGTACAGCAAGGAAATGGTGATTGTACCAGTAAAATGTTTGGACTGGGAATGAGCGAAAATAATAAACTTGTTTTCTGGGGAGGTTGTGATGATTACATTTCGAACCTGGATATTCCTAATGACACCTGGACTTACATTGCGGTAACCTTTAAAAATGGATTGGTTACGCTATACGCAAATGGAGAGTCTGAATCATTCTCTAAACCCAATATAAATACCACAAGTAGCAAATTATTCGTGGGGAGGGAAACGGTAAATAACGGTGCTAGTTTCAGAGATAATTTTGATGGGCAAATAGATGAGGTTAGAATTTATGATAAAGCATTAAACGAGTTAGAAGTTGAAGAGGATAAGGCAAGTCAAACCCCTTTAAATGGAGTGATTAGTAGTTATACTTTTGATGATAAAAATGGTACAGATATAAACGATGAAGAAGGAAATAACAATGGAACTCTTCTCGGCTCTAATGGAGAAAATTTTGTAGAAGGCATATCAAAGCAAGCCCAGGTAACACTTACAGTTACCGATCAAAACGGGAATTCCGCTACCGCTACTGCAATAGTAACAGTAGAGGATAATATCGCTGCTGAAGTATTGACTCAAGATATTACAGTTCAACTGGATGAACTTGGAATGGCTTCCATTACTCCGGAAATGATCGATAATGGATCAAACGATGCTTGTGGAATTGAAAGTCTTGGTTTGGATGTTGCTGATTTCACCTGTGAAAACATAGGTGAGAATACTGTAACGCTAACAGCTACCGATGTTAATGGCAATGAATCTTCAGCAACAGCAGTGGTTACTGTAGAAGATAATATTGCTGCTGAAGTATTGACTCAAAATATTACGGTTCAACTGGATGAGCTTGGAATGGCTTCTATTACCCCAGAGATGATCGATAATGGGTCAAATGATACCTGTGGCATTGAAAGTATTGGTTTGGATATTACTGATTTTACCTGTGAAAATATAGGTGAGAATACTGTAACGCTAACAGCTACAGATGTTAATGGCAATGAATCTTCAGCAACTGCTACGGTAATGGTAGAAGACAATGTGGCTCCTATAGTAGAAACTCAACCTATCACGGTTCAGCTTGATGCCAATGGAGTAGCTTCAATTACTCCGGAAGATATCGATAACGGCTCTTCCGATAATTGTGAGATCGATACGATGAGTTTGGATATCACTGAATTTAGTTGTGTAGATGTCGATAATCCTGTGACTGTTACCTTAACGGTAATTGACGTAAATGGGAATGAATCTTCAGCTACTGCAATAGTAACTGTAGAAGATAATATCCCCGCCGAAGTATTAACGCAAAACATCACTGTTCAACTGGATGAAACGGGAATGGCATCCATTACTCCCGAGATGATCGATAATGAATCAAACGATGCTTGCGGAATTGAAAGTTTGATTTTAGATATTACTGATTTTACCTGTGAAAACATAGGAGAGAATACAGTAACGCTAACAGCTACCGATGTAAATGGCAATGAATCTTCAGCCACCGCTACGGTAACTGTAGAAGATACTATAGCTCCTATTCCAGATGATGCTGAACTTGAAGATATAGTAGTGAAATGTGAAGTTGTAACCGGAAGGATTACTGCTCCTACAGCTACTGATAACTGCTCAGTATTGACTGCAACAACTTTAGATCCGCTAACTTACGATCAGCCTGGATCTTATACTATTACCTGGAACTTTGATGATGGAAATGGAAATACCGCAATGCAAACACAAACTGTGATTGTGGAGCCCTCACCGTTAAATGCTGTAACATTTGATGATGCAAGCTTTGTGTATAATGGAAGTGAACATAGTCTGAAAGTAGATAACCTTCCTGAAGGTGCTTCTGTTGATTACACTATTTCTTCTGAAACAGGAACTCAAAATGCGGCTATAAATGCAGGGGTTTATACGGTAACAGCAAATCTTTCTTCAGGAAGTGAAAGATGCCCAGCTACTGAATTGACGGCTTTACTTACTATACAAAAAGCTCAGGCAGAAATCACCGCGGAAGCTACTCAAATCTTTACCTACGATGGTAATGTTAAAAATGTAACTGCAAGTCTAAATCACTCAGAAACTGAGTTGAGTTATTCTCCTCAGGAAGGTTTTACTGAGCCTGGAACTTATGAGATTACCTTAACTTCAGCAGAAACTGAGAATTACCTTGCGACTACAAAAGAAGTGTCTTTGGTAATCGAAAAGGCTGAAATTACCGGAGTTGTTTTTGAGGATGATACTTTCACTTATGATGGCAGCGAACATAGTATTTATGTAAGCGGATTGCCAGAAGAAGCTTCTGTAAGTTATGAGAATAATGGGAAAACCAACGCAGGAAACAAAATGGTTACAGCAACAATTAGCCAGGAGAACTACAATGATTTGGTGTTAACTGCGCAGCTTGAGGTTAAAAAGGCTGAACAAGCGATTTCTTTTGATGAAATTGAAGATCGAAATCAACTAGCAGAGGATAATTTCCAATTGGAAGCTACAGCAAGCTCAGGATTACCGGTAATCTATTCTTATACCTATGAGTCAGAAAACCCGGCGGCTACTGTTGGTCCCAGAGGATTTGTTAGAATTCTAGGTGCGGGGCAAGTTGTTATTACCGCCACTCAGGAAGGAAACCAGAATTATGAATCAGCTGCTGCAGTGGTAAGAACCCTTACCATAAATGGTAGTGAAGCTCGCTTAAATACAGCGGTAATCAATGGAGTTACTTATTCCAATCCTACTGAAGATATTTACTATCTCATTGGTTGTGGAAACTCTGAGAATGAGGTTCAAATTCAACTTGAACAAAATCAGGGCTCAACAATCGATCGGGACAATAGCTTTACCATGACTACACCGACGCCTGGAATCTATAAGGAGACGGTAATCGTGACTTCTGAGGATGGGAATTCCACCAGGACCTATAATATCACCGTAGAGAAGAATTTCAATTTCGAGGATATCGTGATTCAGAAGTTTAATAATGTATTGCTGGTTAATAATAACCCGGATACCAACGGCGGATACAAATTTGTGAGTTACCGCTGGTATAAAGATGGTTCTGTAATCGGGAAGGGGCAATACTATTCTGTAGGGAATAATGCTGATGACCAGTTGGATGCTAATAGTTCTTATTACGTGGTATTGGAAACCGAGGAAGGAGAATTTTTAAGAACCTGTACCTCTGCTATCCAGTTAAGGAGCTCTTTAAACGTTGCGCTGGCACCAAACCCTGTAAGTTCTGGAGGAACTATGGAGCTTTTAGCAGATTTCCCTAAAGAAGAACTTGAAACCATGCAGCTTTCCATACACAATCTTAACGGGATGCTTATCAAGCAAATGAAATCGAATAACAAGAGTACAAGCATAACTTTGCCTTATAATCTTCAAATGGGTGTGTATCTTCTAAAGATTGAAACTGAGAATATCAGTAAGTCACTCAAGTTTATTATAAAATAAGGAACCTTAGTACTTTTTGAAATTCACTTTAATGATTAAAAATAAATATGAAAACTAATAATATAAAAGCAGCCAATACGATTACCATTTTGAGGCTTGCAATAGTACTTGCGCTAATTAGTGTAAGTACCCAAGCCTTGGCTCAATCTAATAATGAAGTTTCATTTTACCTGCAGGGTTCGTTTTCCGAATTAGGTTATGAAACTCTGGGAAATAATAGCGAATTAGAGAACGGTTTTGGGGTGGGAGCTAAGTACGCCTATTATCTTTCAGATAATTGGAGCCTTGGGACTGGTGCAGAATTCCAGTATATGGAAGGATCGCTATTTTCACCCAATGTTCAAGGTACTTATATGACCCAGGATTCGGAAGGTGAGGAGTTTGAATTTAGATATAGTGCTGATAATTTCTCGGAAAACCAGGAAGTATATTTCTTTAATATTCCGCTCCAAATTCAATATGAGTCTCTGGGAATGACCCGGTTTTATGCAGCTGCTGGTGTTAAAACAGGTTTGGTTTTAACTTCAGAATATCAAAGCTCGATTACCTCGCTTGAAACCAGCGGATATTACCCTCAATATGACGTGGAACTAACTGACCCCGAATTTGCCGGATTTGGTGAATTCGGAGCTATAAATAATGCTGAATCTGAACTCAACCTGAAAACAAATTTTGTAGCCCACCTGGAAAGCGGGGTGAAACTTATGTTGGAAAACAGTCAATCCCTTTATATGGGGCTTTTCCTTGATTACGGGCTTAATGATATAAAACCTGATGCTTCAGGGGATAGGCTTATTGATTACAATAATCAAAACCCAACAGCTTTTGCGTTCGGAAGTCTGTTATCTTCACGGAATGATATGAATTCAAAACAATATGTGGATGAAGTGAGGACCCTGGCTTTCGGTCTGAAAATTCAATACGCATTTCAATTCTAAAATACTTTAATGATTAAAAGAGTATGCCCTTTCATTCCTGGAAGGGCATTTTTATGCGGTAATTTCTCCTATAAATTTTGAACTTCTCAATATTACTACAAATGTGGTATCGTCTATATGAAATATGGCCAGCTCTATTTTAAAGATAGTATCTGGTTTTTAAAATTAAATCAAAACATTTCTAGATTTTGGTAAAAGTTAACACATAGATTATAATGCTTTTAGGCTAAAAGCTTATCTTTAAGAAACTTCCCCTATTAAGGCGCCCCAAATTATTTAAAGATAAACAAGCTAACACGCAGGCAGTTTATAATGAACTGTGTATGAAACTGAAATGTTCATTGCAAGGTTAGTTGTGGTTAAATGTAATGCATAAACACCTTAAAATGAAGATTGCGTATATAGGAACATATCCGCCAAGGGAATGTGGTATTGGGACTTTCACCCAGAATCTTGCCTGTGCAATGACCGCAAAAAATCATTTGGGTGAAAAAAATCATAAGCGCCTAATAATTGCCATGAACGATTATGATGAAATTTATGTATATCCGCCGGAAGTAAAATTAACTATTCGGCAGGAACAACAAACCGACTATCTAAAAGCTGCCAATTTTATAAACTCTAATGGCGCAGATATTTGCATACTTGAACACGAATTTGGGATTTTTGGAGGAAACGGTGGAGTTTACGTACTGCCGTTGTTACATCACGTTAAAATCCCGATAATTGTTACTTTGCACACTATTCTTGAAAATCCTTCTTATACAGAAAAGGCTATTTTAAAGGAGATTTGTAAGATGGCCGATAGGGTTGTAGTAATGAGTCAAATGGCCATTTCTTTTCTGACTTCTATTTATGAAGTTCCGGATGAAAAAATTGCATTTATTGAACATGGCGTTCCCGATATTGAATTCAATAGAAGACAGTCTAAGGCAGAATTTAAACTCAATAAGAAAAAGGTTTTAATGACTTTTGGTTTTATTGGGAGAAATAAAGGAATTGAAACTGTTATTAAAGCCTTACCTCAAACCATTAAAAATCATCCCGAAATCCTCTACATGGTTTTGGGTAAAACACATCCTAATGTATTGCGTAATTCAGGTGAAGAATACAGGAATTATCTGCAATTACTCATCAAAAACCTGAAGCTTCAGGACCACGTTTTGTTATTGAACGAGTTTATTGACGAAACTGAATTATTTAGATATTTATCTGCCTGCGATATTTATATAACGCCCTATCTACATAAAGCTCAAATTACCAGTGGTACGCTTACCTATGCTATGGGCTCAGGCTGCGCTGTGGTTTCTACTCCTTATTGGCACGCGGCAGAGTTACTTCAGGATGGTAGAGGTTGTCTTTTTGATTTTAATGATCCAGACGACCTTGCTTATACGCTGAATAAATTATTAGATAATCCGGATAAACTTAAAGAGATTCAAAGAAAGGCCTATAAATATGGCAAAGAGATTAAATGGCCGAGGATAGGGGAGAAATATTTAGAACTTGCCAAAAACATTTTAAAATCACCTAAAAAAGAAACCTTACATGAAGAGGGCACCATATTAGATCCTTTGCTTCTTCCCACATTTTCCCTGGCACATGTAAAAAGATTAACTGATGATACCGGAATTATCCAACACGCAAAATTTGGAATTCCCAACCTTAAAGAAGGCTATTGTCTCGATGATAATGCTAGAGCTTTATTAATGTCTTTAATGGCCTATAATCAGAAAAAAAATCCTTTAGCACAGGAGTTAATGCCCATTTATCTAAGCTACATTCATTATATGCAGAATGATGATGGAACATTTCGAAATTTTCTAAGCTTTAACCGAAATTTTCTAGACATAACTGGTTCCGAGGATTCCTTCGGAAGAACTATTTGGGCATTGGGTTATTTAATGGGAAATGCTCCTAATGATGCCTATTATCAAAATGGAAAATTGGTATTCTTTAATGCAGTGCCAATTTTTGAAAGATTAAACTCTATTAGAAGTATCGCTAACACGATAATCGGAATATGTTATTATCTAAAAAGTAACCCGGGCGATGAAGAAATGATTGCACACCTAAAAAACCTAAGTTCTAAATTGGTAACGCAGTATGAAAACAACAGGTCTGAAGAATGGCATTGGTTTGAGAATTTACTAGCCTATGATAATGGGATTTTACCTTTGTCACTCCTTCATGCTACCCAAATTTTAAATGATGATAATATACGCTCTATAGCGTTGGAATCTATGGATTTCCTTACTGAACATACATTAAAAAACGGATACCTTTCAATTATAGGAAATAAGAATTGGTATGTAAGAGAAGAAGAAAGATCTATGTTTGCGCAGCAGCCAGTAGATGCTTTAGCGATGGTACTTATGTATTACCAGGCGTTTTTACTCACAAAAGATAAGGAGTTTTTAAATAAATTATTTCTTTCATTTATGTGGTTTTTAGGTGAAAACGATTTGCGAATGAGTCTTTATGATTTTGATACCAAAGGATGCTGCGATGGAATTGAAAAATACGGAGTAAATAGAAATCAGGGAGCAGAGAGTTCTCTCGCTTATTTGATCTCGCACCTCACCGTGCTGCAGGCTTATGAAGAACTTTACCAAACCAAAGAATTTAAATCTGCTAATCTTCTAAAAACAATGGTTAATAGCTGATGAAAATTGCAGTTTTATCACCAATAGCCTGGCGCACGCCACCAGAAAAATACGGCCCCTGGGAACAGGTAGCTTCAAATATTACTGAAGGTTTGGTGAAAAAGGGCTATGACGTAACACTTTTTGCAACTGGCGATTCCATTACTAAGGCAAAATTGGACTGGGTTTGCAAGTTACCCTATGAACTTGATAAAGAAAACGATCCGAAGGTATTGGAGGCTTTGCACATTAGTCATTTAATGGAGCAAGCTCACCGATTTGATATTATTCACAACCATTTCGATTTCCTGCCTTTGAGTTACTCTGGTTTGATTAAAACTCCGATGTTAACCACAATTCACGGTTTTTCATCTTCTAAAATTCTCCCGGTTTATAAAAAGTACAATGCTTCAACCGCATATGTATCTATTTCCAATTCAGATCGAAACAACGCGCTAGATTACCTTGCTACTATTTATCATGGCCTTGATTCTGAGAAGTTCACTTTCAGAAAAGAAAAAGAGGATTATCTACTTTACTTCGGAAGAATTCACCCACACAAAGGTGCTCACGCAGCTATTGAAATTGCTCGAAAAGCGGGTTTTCCTCTAAAAATAGCCGGGCTTATTCAGGATGAAGCATATTTTAATTCAGAAATAAAACCTTATTTAGATAATGAAAATGTTCACTATTTAGGTAATGTAGGTCCCGAAGTACGGGATAGACTTCTTGGAAGTGCAAAAGCATTACTTCATCCCATATATTTTGAAGAACCCTTCGGTTTAAGTGTTTTGGAAGCTATGATGTGCGGTACGCCGGTAATTGCCTTCAATAGGGGAAGTATGCCGGAACTTATTGAAGACGAAAAAACAGGGTTTTTACCGGGTAGTATTTTAGAAGCGGTTTTAGCCGTAAGAGCTTTAAGTAAAATTAAACCTGAAACCTGCAGAGCTCAGGCTGTGAAAAATTTCAGCCTGGAAACTATGGTTAATGCTTATATTGAAGCTTATAAAACTGTGATAGAAAGTAAAACGGGTAAATAAATTTATCTTCGCTTCAAAGCACTAAATAAGTCGGCCAAATTTACCACGGCATATGTAGAAGAATAATCTGAAACGGCATATGGTAAAATAAGGCTTTGATTGTGAATTATAGCCCCACAGGAGTAAACCACATTAGGTACGTAACCTTCCCTTTCATTCTCAAGCGGCGTAATTAAAGGTTCTTCCAGTCGGCCGATTTCTTTGGTAGGATCTTCCAGGTCAAAAAGTGAAGCTCCAATACAATAGCGGCGCATTGGGCCCACTCCATGTGTTATAATTAACCAGCCTTCAGTGGTATATAACGGCGAACCACAGTTGCCAATTTGCGTAAATTCCCAGGGATATTTTGGCTTCTGAAGAGGAATGGGGTTTTTCCATAAGGTTGTCCTTTCAGAAAACATGATATAATTGTTTACCCCATCAATTCTTGCCAGCATTGCATATTTACCTTTTATTTTGGTAGGAAAGAGCGCTAAGTTTTTGTTTTGAGCCCCATCGCCATGTAAAGGCATAATCCTGAAGGTATAAAAATCGTCGGTAGAGAGAAGCTTTGGTAAAATGGTATGACCGTTATAAGCGGTATAGGTTGCGAACACTTTTATCGTACCGTCATCATCTATAAATCTAACAAAACGGGCATCTTCTATTCCGCTGCTTTCCGATTCTGAAATTGGGAAAATTACTCGTGCTGAAATATCGGCATCGTGTTTAAATTCAATATCATAAAAAGAGTCTACCAACCAGGTTATTTCTTGAAGAGCTATTTTTCTTTCGGCAATCATATTGGTGTACTCTAATATCTTGCTCACTTCCTGTTTTAATGCATAATATTCAAACCTGTCGGGCAGCCTGTCCATAATAGCTTTTGAAAATTTTTCGGGAATATCCATTTCCGCAAGCCGCTCTATAAAGCGTTTTTTATCATATAGTTTTTTGTGTAAGATCTCGGCTTTATCTATATGCTTCCCGATCTTCATTAAATGCAGATCATTGTTCTTATCAAGAATACCTCTTCTAAATACTAATGATGAAATGTGGCCTTCTCCTGTTGCCCTAAAGGAAATAATTACTCTTTTTTCACCCTCTTCTAAATAGGTTTGGTCAAAATCTTCAATCATTGAAGGATTGAAAAATGCAGCTGATTCCAGGGCAAATTCCATAGTGCAGTAGGAGCCAATAAGCAATTTTCTTTCTTCGGAAAGTTCGGCATAGTTAACCTTCATAGCCTCAATAATATGTTGGATATTGGAGCAATGTTTAATAAATACCCTGGAAATATTACGGTGGCGCCTGGAGAAGTCTCTTAAAGTTTGTTCTAAAGTTTGATTAACCTGAAAATCACTCATTGCCAAAATTCTGGCAACAAGATTTTGAGTTCTTAGATCCCCATTCATAAAAAACCTGGCCACAACCCGGCTGGAGTCTGGCATAAACTTGATGTTTTTGCGTTCTACTGAAACTCTCATAATATGTACTTTGCGGGGGGAACCTCTTAAAGGTATTATTTAATCGAACACAAAAGTAACTTTCAATCTTAATTTTTCAGGTAGAGGGAAATATTATACTCCAAAACAACAGGTTAAAATTGAGAATATGGTAGGGATTTTAAAAATACTCTGGTGATGTCAGATACCGTGTTGGCATATTCGTCCAGATTTGAAATTCGCAGCCAGTCTGGATGATGACCAAAATTTGACCACGCCTTTTGATGCGTCTCTTTATCTTTAAAAGCCAGCATATAGGTTAGTGAAGGCATCTGATCTCCAGAGATATTTTTTCCGAAGAAAACTGTTCGTAACCCTGCATCCTCAAAAATTTCAAATTCATCTTCATTAAACATTTTTAATTTTCGGCGTAGTGCATTTTCATGGTAACTTTCATAGATCCTTAATTCAAATTGATCCAAATCCTCGTCTGGTTTCACAAGATTTGGAAAACCCCACGTAGATCTAATAAATCTACTTTCATATCGCTCAAATGGGATTTGATCGGGTGGTGTGTTTCGGTAAGCTTCCGCGGACGATTTAAATTGATCGTCCTCTACAAGTGTCTCATAAACATCAAGATATGCCTGCATATTTTTATACGGAATTATAAGATAGATTTTTTTCGGTAAGGCTTCTCCGGTTTCTTCGAAAGCTCCTATATTTTCTACTCCCTGGCGATTCAAAGCAGGGATAAGAGCGTCCTTGAAATAGTCATGAAGAATGTCTGCTGATTTACCGAATTTCATGTCGTAAACCTTTAGCTCATAGACTTCCGATTGGGAATAAGAAAAATTAAAAAAGAAGAAACTGGCAATAAGGATAAGTCGTAAGTTCATAATTTATCAAGTTGAAAGACTAAAGGTAACATATAAATCAGGTTTTAGCCTTTACATTTTAAGCAACAGTTTTGAATGGAAAAGGAGATATCCTAGTAAGTTCAATTTGCCTGATGTGATATCTTACGAATGAAATTCGTATAAGAATCTAACATATTTGTTGAAGCTCTCTATTTGTTATGTTGTGCCAGCTTGATTTGTATTTTTCCTTAATGCTATTTAATTGATCTGAGACGTTTTCCCAATCCCTAAGAAGACAAATTCCAAATAATTTATAAGAAGTAAATAAAAGTATTCTCAGGAATATTTCTGAATTATAATTTGAGATTACAGGGCAGTGATTTCTCGAGATTAGCTTATTAAATGTAACCTAATCTCTACTTTAGATACTTTTTTATTTCTATTTCAAATGCTGGTTTGCTTTGACTTAAATGAGCATTATTCAGGATAGTAAGTTCGAACAAGTCTTGCACCTCTTCTCAATAGACTCTGAAACAATTCATGGCGAAAAATAACAAACACACTATTGCGTTCCTAACACGATCAAACTTTGTCCAAAAAGTCTTTTACATTAATCTATCTCTAAAATATTCCCCAAAAATATTTGAAAATTGAGGAGTCCGTAGAATATTCTACTATTTTAGCGTTTTAAATTTAAATATACTATCATGAAAAAACTTGTAGAAAACATTCAGACTACTTTTGAAACTTTCCAAACAGAAGCTAATGCACAGTTAGAATCTGGCAATAAAAGCGCCGGTACCAGAGCGAGAAAATCTTCTTTGGAGCTGGAAAAACTTTTAAAAGAATTCCGTAAAGTTTCAGTTGCAGAATCAAAAAAGTAAAAGCATACAAAACCTCCCGAAAAGGAGGTTTTTTTAGACTATTTTAAAGGAGTTGGAATAAAGTTGGGGCAAGCACTAATCCTCTTTTTTATACTTAAAGAATCGGTAATTTTTTTAATCTGAATCACCAAAACTTCCTCGAAATGAGTGTTATTAGAAGTTAGTTTTGAGGTAGAAACAATATTGCCAATTGGGAGATTGTTGACTTCTTAAGTAATGCTGAAGCATTATAAGTTAATGGTTCTTTATCATCTCCTGTATATTTACTCCGCTTCCTCTCAACAATAGGATCGGTAACACTATCATCATCACTACTGCAGTCTATGAATAAAAAACATAGCAAAAATTGGAAATAATATTCCATATTATTTATCTTATGAATTACAATGGTAATGTTGACCAGAGATGTAGATGAATTTTCAAGAAATTAAGAGTTGGGTTGATTTATTTTTGTCCTTTTAGAATTAAAAATTATAAATGATCAATTGAATCATGAAAGGATTGAGTTGTAATTTTATTAAAATAAAAAAAGAGAATTTTTTTAAGTGTGTGAATGACCCATCTGGTTGCCTTATGCGGTAGGTGGATATCTCGGATCGATTTGTGCCAGTGATTTCGGTCGGTTAGTGCCAGGCATTTCGGTTCAAATTGTGCCACTTTTGGTTTTAAGTTGAGCCTATATCGGTTCGTTTTGTGCCAGTTGTTTCGGT
>NZ_JAIQZB010000033.1 GCF_020164555.1 Salegentibacter lacus
ACTCAGGAACAGGTATGAAAACACTATACTTATATCGGTTAACTCGTGGTTCATTATATTTACCAATAAAATTACGTCAAAATCCTACGCTAGGTAATTTTTTTTATCACAGGTCTCAGGATGACGACTAAAAAACTTTTTCAGACAGGTTCCTCTTGTATATTCTAATCCAAAGTATCCAAGATCATATCAATATCTTCTTCTGTAGTATCCGGATTTATAAAACAGAACCGGATCACGGTTTCTTTTTTCCAGGTGGTTGGGGTAACCAGCGCCAAACCATCACGATGGTTTTTATACGTCCAGTCTCGATATTGCTCAGGAGTCCAACCTTTTCTTCGAAATAAAACCACCGATAAACTCGCGGGTCTCACCAATTCTAAATTTTCGCGTTCTTCAACCTTTTTGGCTGCCTTTTTCGCCAGGGAAATTCCGGTCTCAATGGCCTGTCGGTATTTGTTGGTACCGTGCATTGCCAAAGAAAACCAAAGTGGCATTCCCCGTATTCTTCGTGTTAACTGAATTTGATAATCGGCTGGATTAAAACCTTTCGCACCTTCATCTTTAAAAATTTCCAGGTAAGCTCCTTTTTGTGAATGAGCATTTTTAGCCAGTTCCAGGTCTTTATAAATCACGGCTCCACAATCGTAAGGTGAAAACAACCATTTATGCGGATCTATCGTTATACTATCGGCGCGCTCAATTCCGTTAAACAAATGTCTAACGGATGGTGCCGCCAAAGCCCCGCCGCCATAAGCACAATCTACGTGGAACCAAACCTTTTCTTTTTCACAAACATCGGCAATGGTATCTAATTGATCTATAATTCCGGCATTAGTGGTGCCGCCGGTGGCAACCACAGCAAAAAGTCGATTTCTGTCCTTTTCTTCCAGTTCGTTTATCCCATTTTGCAATTCACGCCCGGTAAGATTTTCTTCTTCACAATCTATCATCACCACATCGGCGTCAATCACTTTTGCCATTGCCTGTATAGAACTATGTGCGCCGTGAGAAGTGAGCAATAAGGCTTTTTTGCCAACATTCTGGCTATCGCGGGTACGCCATTCTTCACGCGCCGCCACCATAGCTGAAAGGTTTGCTGCTGTACCGCCACTGGTAAAAACGCCAAAAGCGCCATCCGGTAAACCGGTAAGCGAAACCAGCCATTTCATCGCCTGGTTTTCACAAAAGATACCTCCGGCACCTTCCATCCAGTAGGCACCATGAATACTGGAAGCCGATGTCACTAAATCGAACATAATCGCCGCCCGGGTTGGGGCTGCGGGTACAAAGGCCAAATGCCGTGGATGATCTATAGGCACCGTGGCCTTCACCAAAACATCACGAAATAGTTGGAAAGCATTCTCACCCCCAATCCCTTCCGGAGTAACAGTTTCACCAACAATTCGCAATAATTCTTCTTCTTTTTTTGGGGCTCCCATTTCGGGAGTAATATTAGAGATACGGTCTATAGCATATTTCATAACGTCCAGCGTCATTTCTACCAGGTCCATATCTATGGTATGCATTTTATTCTTTTCCAAAAGTCAAAATTTTAAATTCCGCCTGCAGCGGGTCTAATTCGTTTAATAATACTGAAATTAATTCGGGGCCGTATTCGGCAAATATTTCCGAAAAATTGGTTTGTCTTTCCTGTAAACCTTTATTCGGAAAAAGCTCATTCTGAAGCTCTGCAATTCTACTTACCTCATCTTCCAGTTTTCGTTTTTGTGCTTTCAAAAGACGTTTTTCGAGATTATCGAGGCCTTTTAATTGTTTTACTTCCTGGGCTTTTACCGCGCCCAGAAAAGATTTATCTGTTTTCTCTGCCAAATCATACATTTGCTGAAATTGTTCCACCAAATGTTCTTTCTGCTTGGAAAAATCAATATCTATATTTGAAATTTGCCGCACTTTTCTATTAATAAGTTCGTGCTGTTTCAAAAATAATTCTTTGTTTGAAATATTTAATTTCTTTCGCTTTTCATCCAGTTTTGCCGATTGGATCAAAGCAGAATTCCGAAGTAATAAAACCGGAAAAACAACATTTTCAGCTTTAAAATATTCTTTTAATTCCAGCCAGTAGGCAATTTCTCCTCCGCCACCTATATAACAAAGATTGGGTAAAATCACTTCCTCGTATAAAGGACGAAGCATCACATTTGGACTAAAACGTTCTGGGGAATCTTTTAATTCTTTAAGGATTTCTTCTCTGCTCCATTGTATTTCGGTTTCGTGCACAAAATATTCGCCATCTCGCTCTATAATTCTTTCCCGCAAACCATTGTTCAAATAAAACAAATTGATCTCCCGCGGATTTACCTGTACGTTATAGCCGAGCTTATTAAGCCTTTCGGCAGTTACCGTAGTGGTTTTATGAGAAACCTGTTCAAAAAGTTCATTTTTGGCATAAGGAATAAAAAGTTCTTTCAGGGATTTTTGCTGCGCATCCAGGATAACCAAACCTTCTTTCTTAAAAAGTTCGTTTGCCAGATAAAGCGTAGCTTTAGCAAGATTATCATGCTCCAGGTAAGATTTTTTAAATAATTCCTTTAAAAAATCGGCATCTTTCCCACCTCCTATTTCCGCTGAAAAAAGTTTAAATACATCTTCCAGGCCATCGGTAGATAAGTTTCCTACGGCATCATTTTCAGCATTTTTAGGCGCATTGGCCCATTGAAACTTCTTTCCGTTTAAATTAAAGAAATTGATCTCCTCAAAATCGTGATCTTCGGTGGCCATCCAATACACCGGCACGAAATTATTTTTAGGATATTTTTCTTTTAATTTTCGAGTAAGATTAATTGTAGAAACAATTTTATATAAAAAATAAAACGGACCGGTAAATAAATTAAGCTGATGACCGGTTACCACGGTAAAGGTTTTTTCCTCTGCCAGCGTGTCAATATTTCTTAGTGTGGCTTCTGAAATTTCCAACCCGGAATATTGCTCTTTTAAAGCTTTTACCAGAACCTTCCTGTTTTGCTGAGGAAAAGAAGACTTTTCTTCTATTTGCGCTTTAAAATTCTCCAGGTTTGGAAAACGATTATAGAAAGTTTTTAGTTCCTCTTTTTCAGAGAGGTAATCTAAAATAAGATCGGTAAAATAATTGGTTTCTTTGTACGGAATACACTCGGTTGGCATTAGCAATTTTTTGGATGGTAAAGATACCGAAGTTAAGAATTTTATTCGCTAATTTTTAGTTAATTTGGCGTTAGATACTGTTTTTACTCGATTATTGATAGTTTATAATCAAACGTCAAGCTGAACTCGTTTCAGCTTCTAACATATTTTAAATCCAAGACCTTAGACCCTGAAATAAATTCAGGGTGACGTAATTAGAAATCAGGATTCATATTCAACATTTAAAATCAATCAATGAAATCAATTTTACTTTCTGTCGCGTTTTTATTTTTAGGTTTACAAATTAATGCGCAATTACAAAGTCCGGAAGAATTTCTAGGCTACGAGATTGGCGAACAATTCTCCCGTCACGCCGATGTGGTGAATTATTTTAAACACGTAGCCGAAAACTCCCCACTGGTAAATTATCATACCTACGGAAAAACCAACGAACGCCGGCCGCTTACCTATGCGGTGATTTCTTCGGAAAAAAACTTAAAAAACCTGGATGAAATAAGAAATGCTCATCTTGGCAATACCAGAATTTCAGATACTGAAACCGAAGCTGATAAAGCTATTGTATGGTTAAGTTATAATGTACACGGCAATGAAGCTTCCAGTACCGAAGCGGCTATGAAAACTTTATACGAATTGATCACCGAAAAACAGGATTGGCTGGAAAATACCGTGGTAATTATAGACCCCAATGTAAATCCTGATGGGCGCGATAGATACGTAAACTGGTACAATCAGGTGAAAGCCGAACCTTACAGCCCGTTGCAGGCTGCAGCCGAGCATCATGAACCCTGGCCGGGCGGAAGACCAAATCATTATTTATTTGATCTTAACCGCGACTGGGCCTGGGCCACGCAGGTGGAAACCCAGCAACGTCTTAAAATTTACAACCAGTGGATGCCTCATATTCACGTAGATTTTCATGAACAGGGAATTAACGAACCCTATTATTTCGCACCTGCAGCAGAACCTTTTCACGAAATTATCACACCATTTCAAAGAGAATTTCAAACCGAAATAGGAAAAAACCACGCCGAGTATTTTGATAAAGAAGGCTGGTTATTTTTCACCAAAGAACGATTTGATTTGCTGTACCCAAGTTACGGTGACACTTATCCAACATATATGGGCGCCATTGGGATGACCTACGAACAAGCCGGTCACGGCCGTGCGGGATTAGGAATAAATACCGACGAAGGTTATGAACTCACTCTAAAAGATCGTGTAGCGCACCACCATACCACCGGACTTTCAACCGTGGAAGTCGCCAGTAGAAATACAGAAACTCTAAATACTGAATTCAAAAAGTACTTTGACAATTCAGAGCTTGAATATAAATCTTACGCGCTAAAAGGAAATCCTGATAAGATCGCTTCGCTAAAAGAATTGCTCGATAAGCACGAAATAAAGTATCAAAAAGCTGCTTCTGGTAGGGTTAACGGATTTAATTATACCGAAGGAAAAGAAGACAGGTTTAATACCGATGAAAATACTTTAGTAATCAATACCAATCAGCCAAAAGGAAAGATGGTTAATGTGCTTTTTGAACCTACCACCACCCTCACTGATTCCCTGACTTATGACATCACTGCCTGGAGTTTACCGTATGCTTACGGTTTGGAAGCGGTTGCCATTACACGAGAAGTTTCTTCATTGGAAAAATCAGGAACTCCAGAAATTAATAATACAGCAAACCCATCAGGAGCGGGTTATGTTGCCAAATGGAACGCCTTACAAGACGCCCAGTTTTTAGCTGAATTACTGAATGAGAATATCAAAGTGCGTTTTACCGAAATTCCTTTTAAAAGTGAAGGAAAAGATTTTGATCGCGGAAGTTTGATCATTACAAAAAGTGACAATAGAACTAAGGAAAATTTTGATAAGACTGTAGTCGGAATCGCTAACAAACACCAACGCAATTTGGTTGCAGCAACGACCAGTTTCGCCGGAAGTGGACCAGATTTTGGATCACCAGAGGTGAAACTTATCAATCCACCGAAAGTTGCGGTTTTAAAAGGTGAAGACACTTCTTCTTTAAATTATGGTGAAGTTTGGTACTTTTTTGAGCAGGATCTTAATTATCCGGTGACTTCCATAAACACCGATTATTTTACAAATGTAGATTTAGCGCAATTTGATATCTTAATTATGCCGGAAGGTAATTACGCTGATACTTTAGATGAGGATACTCTACAACAAGTAAAAGACTGGGTTAGCAATGGCGGAAAACTTATCGCGATTGGCAGCGCTGCAAAAACTTTTGCCGGAAAAGACGATTTTGCACTTAAAGAAAACAAATCAGAAGCCATGGATTCTACAGCCACGGGAAATTTAATTCCGTATGCACAAAGAGAGCGAGAAGCCGCGAAAGATATGATTACAGGGAGCATTATAAAAACCAAATTAGATAATACTCATCCTATGGCATTTGGCTACGGCGACACTTATTTGAGTTTAAAATTAAGTAGTGACAGCTACAAACTTCTGGATAAAGGCTTTAATGTTTCCTACGTTCAACAACCGGAAATAGTTGCAGGTTTTGCAGGAAGTTCAGCTATAAAAGATCTTGAAAATTCACTGATTTTCGGAGAAGAAAGAATGGGAAGCGGAAGCATTATCTATATGGTAGATAATCCTTTATTCCGGGCATTTTGGGAGAACGGGAAATTGTTCTTCGCAAATTCAGTTTTCTTCGTGAATAATAATAAGTTCAGTTTATAGAAATCTATAAAATTATTGCCACGAATGCACGAATAATTTTATTGAATTATCCTGTGAGGTTTCTTTTAACCTCGTAGGTATATTCCACTATCAATTTACTCGAATTCATTTGACCAAAGAAGGAAGAAGTAAAAATTTCAGGATTTTAAATCCCGGCATGAATTTGCTCTGAATCAAACCTACAAGGTTTTTAAATCCTTGCAGGATGTGGTTCTCCTGCGAGGTTTCTTTTAACCTCGTAGGTATTTTTATTAACGAAACTCTTTCTCTTACTACGAATCCACTAATTTATTTTATGCTCATTTGGGGGTTTTAAAGCTTAAAATTTAAAGTAAACTACAAACGCTAAACAGGTAGTAATTTTCAACGAAAGATTGCTGCGGCCTGCTATCGCAAGTCTCGCAATGACAAAACCTAATATTCGTGTATTCATGGCTTTTTTTAGCAATAGATTGCCACGTCCTGCTATCGCAGTCCTCGCAATGACGTAAATGATTTATTCTGAAATAATCGAAATAAACACTAATTTTGGGTAGCTAAAACTTCATCTTAATGAAATTCAGAATATTACTTTTACTGCTTTGCAGCTTTGCAATTTCTCAAAATATTCAATCTCAGGAATCAACCGATTTCAATGTAGATTTTGAAACTTTTACTTTAGAAAATGGCTTAAATGTTATTTTCCACGTTGATAAATCTGATCCAGTTGCGGCGGTGGCATTAACCGCGCACGTGGGTTCTGCCCGTGAAAAAGAAGGCCGAACCGGTTTTGCCCATCTTTTTGAGCATTTATTATTCCTTGAATCGGAAAACCTTGGAAAAGGCGGACTTGATAAACTGAGTGCGAGAATTGGCGGCTCTGGGGCCAATGGTTCTACAAGTCGTGATCGCACCAACTATTTCCAGACCGTACCAAAAGACGCTTTAGAAAAAATGATCTGGGCCGAAGCCGATAAACTCGGTTATTTTATCAATACTGTAACCGAACCCGTACTTGCCAAAGAAAAACAGGTGGTAAAAAATGAAAAAAGACAGGGCGTAGATAATCGTCCTTACGGCCATACCATGTATGTTCTGGATAAAAACCTGTATCCTGAAGATCATCCTTACAACTGGCAGGTAATTGGTTCTTTAGAAGACCTTCAAAATGCCACCCTGCAAGACGTAAAGGATTTTTACAACCGCTGGTATGTTCCCAATAATGTAACGCTTACCATCGCCGGAGATTTTGATAAAGAACAGGCCAAAGAATGGATTCATAAATATTTTGATGAAATTCCACGTGGTCCAGAAGTATCCCGCCAGGAAAAACAAATGGTGGAGCTGGATAAAACCAAAAAACTGTATTACGAAGATAATTTTGCACGGCTTCCAGAATTAACCATCGCCTGGCCAAGTGTTTATTCTTATCACGAAGATTATTATGCGCTAGAAGTTTTAGCAAATTATTTAAGTGACGGAAAAAATGCCCCGCTATATCAAAACCTCGTTGCAGAAAAAGAGCTTACAGATCGTGTACAAATGTTTAATTATACTTCAGAATTAGCGGGACAACTAATGCTTCAGGTTACCGCTTATAACGAAGTTGATTTAAATGCTGTGGAAAGCGCGGTTTTTGAAACCTTTAAAACGTTTGAAGCCGAAGGTATTCCGCAGCGTGACTTAGAGCGTATTAAAGCGCAGCAGGAAACCAATTTTTACAATAGCCTTTCCAGTGTTCTGGGGAAAGGTTTCCAACTCGCTCAATATCAGATTTTCGCTAACGATCCGAATTATATTAATAAAGATGTGGAAAAAATACTTGCTGTTACAGCTGAAGACGTAAAGCGTGTTTATGAAAAATATATAAAAGAAAAACACTTCGTAGCGACCAGTTTTGTTCCGAAAGGTCAAATTGAACTCGCTTTAGAAAATTCTGAAGAAGCTGAAGTGGTTGAAGAAAAAATCGTGGAAAATGCTGAAGAAGAAGTGAATGTTTCTGCAGATGTTTCTTACGAGAAAACTCCTTCAAGCTTTGACCGAAGTGTAGAACCACCCTATAGCAGCGCGCCCGAATTAAACGTACCGGAAATTTGGGAGACTATTCTTCCCTCGGGATTTAAAGTTTATGGAATTACGAACAACGAAGTTCCGTTGGTAAAATTTAGCCTGGAAATGCAAGGCGGGCTATTGCTGGAAAATCCTAAAAAGGTTGGGGTTTCTAATCTTTTGGCCAACCTAATGACCAAAGGCACTAAAAACAAAACTCCTCAAGAACTGGAAGAAGCTATTCAATTATTAGGTGCTGATATTCGTGTAAATGCCGGGGATGAAAAAATTGTTTTGAACGGAAGTACGCTCGCAAAAAATTATTCGGAAACCATAGATTTAGTTCAGGAAATATTACTGGAGCCTCGTTGGGATTCCACCGAATTCAAGTTAGTAAAACAGCAGGCGCTCAGCCGAATTCAGCAACAGGAAGCCGATCCTAACAGTATCGCAAACAACGAATTCAGAAAGCTTATTTATGGTGAAAATCATATTTTAGGTCAGAATAATTTAGGTACCGAAAATTCAGTAAACAGCATTACTCTAGAAGATCTTCAGGATTATTATTCACAAAATCTTAGTCCGAAAAGCAGTGTTTTTCACGTAGCGGGCGCAATTGATAATGAGGAAGCTGTAAAAGGTCTTCGCGGTCTATCGGTAGCCTGGCCTCCAAAAACGGTTGAAATGCCCGAAGTTGCACAGCCTGAAATGCCAGAGAATTCGCAAATTTATTTTTACGATGTTCCCGGTGCTAAACAATCGGTTTTAAGATTTGGCGCACCCGCCCTTGCCGCAACAGATGATGATTTTTATGCGGCCGAAGTAATGAATTATCGCCTGGGAGGTGGCGGATTTGCCTCTCAACTCACCCAGGAATTACGCGAAGGAAAAGGTTATACTTACGGGATTCGTTCCGGTTTTAATGCAGGGCAAAATAAAGGCCCATTCTTAATTTCCAGCGGCGTGCGCAGCAATATCACTTATGATGCTGTGAAACTTATCAAAGAAATTGTAGAGAATTACCCACAAAATTTTGATGGAGAAGATATGGAAATCACCCGTGGCTTTATGGTAAAAAGCAACGCCAGGAAGTTTGAAACTTTAAATTCAAAACTGGATATGCTTAGCGAAATAAGCACTTATGGCCGGGAGCACGATTATATAAAACAACGTGAAAAAACGGTAAATGAACTTACGGTCTTAGACATAAGGGAATTGGCTGAGACGTATATAAATCCCGATAAAATGTACTTTTTAATCGTTGGAGATGCCGAAACCCAAATGGAAAAACTGGAAGACCTGGGCTTTGGAAAACCGGTTTTATTAAACGAAAACGCAACTAAAGAATAATGTTAGTTCCGTCCTTCCTACTTGTATTGGGCTTGATAGTCCTGATTTTTGGTGCAAACTATATGGTTGAAGGTGCTTCGGCACTGGCCAAAAAATTTAATATATCCAATCTGGCCATTGGATTAACGATTGTGGCTTTTGGAACTTCCGCCCCGGAATTGGTGGTAAACACTTTTGCCGCAGCCGATGGCTATTCAGATATTGTTTTTGGAAATGTAATTGGCAGTAATAATTTCAACCTGTTCATTATCCTGGGAATTACCGGACTTATTACTCCGCTGGCTGTACAATCCAGCACAGCCTGGAAGGAAATCCCAATTTCGCTTATTGCCGTAATCATTCTTTTTATGATGGTAAACGATCAGATTATCTTTCCAGAGCAATACAGTATTTTAGGCACTTTAGACGGATTTATTTTACTCTTCTGTTTCCTGGCTTTCCTGTTTTATGTTTACAAACAGCTCAAAAATGATGACGTAGTTGAAGAAGATGATATCAAGCTGCTTTCTCCTTTAAAAACTACGGTTTTTATTATTGGAGGTCTGGCGGGACTTGTTTTGGGCGGGCAATTGGTGGTGAATAACGCCATAGATATTGCCGAAAGTATGGGGATTAGTCAGAAAATTATCGGACTTACCGTAGTAGCGGCCGGGACTTCTTTGCCGGAATTGGCGACTTCTATAGTAGCAGCGGCGAAAAAGAATGCAGATATCGCTGTAGGGAACATTATTGGATCTAATATTTTTAATATTTTCCTTATCCTATCAGCCGCTTCGCTTATTAAACCCATAGATTTCAACCCGAATTTCAACCAGGATTTATATATTCTGGCTGGTGGAACCATTTTTCTACTTCTGGCAATGTTTACCGGCAAAAGAAGACGCCTGGACCGCTGGGAAGCTTTAATTTTACTGGTGGCTTATCTTGGTTACACGACCTATTTGGTGATGCAGGAATTATAATTATTTAATCAGATAATATCAGATCGAGCGAAGTCGAGATCCTGGAAAATTGGGACTTGCATTTTCATCTATTACTTTTTATAGCAAATTCTTCTAATTTACTTGAATGAAAAAGATATACCTGATACCCATCCTTGCCTTATTGCTAGGCTGCACTAATGAAGCTGAAAAGGAAAAACTGAATTTGCGCATTGACAATCTTGAAGCGGATCTTAACGAGATAAAGTTCGAAAACGATTCGCTGAAAAAAGAGTTGCAGTTGTTAGAGAGCAGGAATCCGGTTGTTTTTACGCCCGATATTGATTCACTTGATAATCCTGAAACATTCATTGTGGAATCTTTAGAAAGAAATCAACAGCTTATTCCTCAAAAATCTGTTTTGGGTGGTACAATGCGATTTGTAGATACCGAAATTTTAAACGAGCGTTTTATCTGGGCAGCCTACGAAGACGGCCACATAGCCGGAGAAGCTATTTTTATTTATAAATTAAATGAAGCAGATAGTATTGATTTTAAACTGATTTCAGAAATTAGGGATTAGGCTATAGCCGGTTTAGCAAATTTATCCCGAAGTAATTCCAGATCTTCTTCTGAAAATCCTTTTAGCTCTACCATATCGCCTGTAGCTTTTGGTGCTTTTATAATAAGATTGTTACTGGCTAAATGGATGTTCACTTCCGGAGCAAAATTATAAGCTTTAGGTTGTTGATGTAACCTCGCTACAATTAGTTTTTCATCATCCCAGGCGATATATTCGGTATTTCTATCTTTTTGTTTATATGCAAGCCAGGCATACAATAAACCGGAAATCAAATAAAGGGAAGAAATTAAAATCGCTACTCTCCCATCAGTAAAAAAGTAGTTTGCTAAGCCCATAGATATCCACAAAACCGCGAAAATATAATTGAGATTCCTTTTAAAGAAATTGACCTTTTTCTCTATTTTTTGCATATTAGGCCGTAGCTAAGTTTTGGACAGGAGTTAATTCGATTTTTAGTTTTTCTATATCGGCTTCGGAATAGCCTTTTAGCTCAACCATAGTTCCACCTGCAGGGCCTGATTTTATCGTAAGGTTGGTTGGTGAAACATTAATCCCGTCAATCACAGCCCATTTATAAGATCTTGTACTTTGTTGCCATTCGCTGATCTCAATTTTGTCGTTATCCCAGCGAATAAATTCTAAGGGCAGATCTTTTTTAAAATACCCGTATCCAGCACCTATTAATCCGAAGATAGTGTAAGGATAAGCAATAAAATCATTACTTCCAACCAAGATAAGAGCTATGCCCATACATAACCAGAAACCACCCGTGATATAGAAATAGTTTCTTCGGAAAAAACTGACTTTTTTAGAAATTTGCGGCATGGGTTTTACAATATTAGAGGAAAGATAATAAATTATTTTAAAAATTTACAAGGAGTTTTTAATGTAGCCAGATGCTACCACCCCTTTTTTCTCCTACGGAGAATTCATTCCCCTCTTCACCGGATAAGGTGTCACTTCGAGTGGTCCCGATGCAATCGGGGGTGTATCGAGAAGTTCTCGATATGATGTTTTTCGGCTACCGCCTCAAAAATCTACTCGAACTGACAGGATGAATAAACAAAAAACTTAGTAACTTACTTCTCTTTATTAGATATTGAGATGAAGATAAGCTATGTATATATTCTGGAATGTGCAGATAAAACTTATTATACTGGCATCACCTCTAATCTGGAAAAAAGGATGTTAGAACATCAAACGGGAGTCCATCCAGATAGTTATACTGCAAAAAGGAGACCTTTAAAACTGGTATTCTTCGCAGAATTTTCAGACATCAACTTTGCCATAATGCGGGAAAAACAAATTAAGAAATGGTCTCGAGCTAAAAAGAAAGCTTTGATCGATGGAAGTTTTGATGCTTTACCAAATCTGGCTAAGAAAACCTTTAAAAGGTAGGTTTTAAAAACTCGCTGTTCAGTTAATCCTGCTACCGTCACTTCGAGTGGTCCCGATGCAATCGGGAGTGTATCGAGAAGTGTCAGTGTTACAACTGAACCGGTTCTCGATATGATGTTTTTCGGCTATCGCCTCAAAAATCTACTCACTGACGGAAATTTCAATACCTTAAACCTATGAAACAAGGTTTTCGATATTTCATAAAATCCCTTTTGATCTTTATCGCACCGCCGGTGATTTACCTGCTATTAGCGTTGATTGGATCTGTGATACCTGTAAATTCTAACTCAGAAATCGAAAACACTGATATAGAAATCTATCTTTATAAACAGGATATGCATACCGATATTTTGCTGCCGGTAAAGTCGGAAATTATAAAATGGGACAGGATTTTTAAACCGGAACATACGCTGTCAAATCCGCAGAATTCGGAATTTATTGGGTTTGGCTGGGGTGATCTTAATTTTTATAGAAATACACCGCAATGGGAAGATCTAAAACTGGATGTAGCTTTTAAAGCGCTTTTTCTAAGATCACAAAGCGCATTACACACTCGCTTTTATCAAAAAATACCAGTTTCAGAAAACCTGGTAAAAATTTCAGTTTCAGAAGATCAATATAAAAAGTTAACTGAATATATTCTGGAAACTGTAAACGCTGAAAATAAGGGAGAAATTCAACCTGTTTCAGGTTTACATTATTATCAGGATGATGCGTTTTATTTAGCTGAAACTTCTTTCCACCTTTTTAAAACATGTAACACCTGGACGAATTCCGCATTAAAAGCCTCCGGACTTAAAGCCTGTTTATGGACTCCTTTTCCAAAGGGAATTTTCGACCAATACAGCGATTAAACTACGTCAGCTTACAGTTTCCTTAAACACTCTTAACTTTTAGCTCTTTTCTAACCGGTTTTGGCGCTTCGTGAATTGGTTCAGCATATAAATCGAAATCAGCAGCATCGGTTACTTTTACTTCGTAGAATTCGCCGGTTTTCAGGTAAACTGAAGTAGCGTCGATTAGCACTTCGTTATCTACATCTGGAGAATCAAATTCGGTTCTTCCTACAAAGTAGTTCCCTTCTTTTCTATCGATCACCACTTTAAAGATTTGACCAATTTTCTGTTGGTTTAGCTCCCAGGAAATCTGGCTCTGTATTTCCATAATCTTGTTGGCGCGATCTTGTTTCACATCTTGTGGCACATCGTCTTCCAAATTATAGGCGTGTGTGTTTTCTTCGTGAGAATAAGTAAAGCAGCCCAAACGCTCAAAACGCATCTCCTCTACCCAATCTCTCATTTCCTCAAATTGCTCCTGGGTTTCTCCCGGGTAGCCCACAATAAGCGTTGTTCTAATAGCCATTTCAGGAACATATTTCCTAAAATCTTTTAGCAGTTTTGTGGTTTTCTCGCTCGTAGTTCCGCGGCGCATAGATTTCAACAATTCAGTATTGATATGCTGTAACGGAATATCTATATAATTACAAATCTTTGGCTCACGTTTCATCACATCCAGCACATCCATTGGGAAACCGGTTGGAAATGCATAATGTAAACGAATCCACTCAATACCTTCCACCTTCGCAAGGTTTTCCAGTAATTCAGCCAGGTTTCGTTTTTTGTATAGGTCGAGTCCGTAGTAAGTCAGATCCTGCGCGATAAGGATCAATTCCTTTACGCCATTAGCGGCAAGATTTTTAGCTTCTTTTACCAGATCTTCGATCGGTGTAGACTTATGCCCGCCACGCATTAAAGGGATAGCGCAAAAAGAACAGGGCCGGTCACAACCTTCGGCGATCTTTAGATAAGCATAATTTTTTGGCGTGGTCGTTAGACGCTCTCCAAGCAATTCGTGTTTATAATCGGCTTCCAGGGCTTTTAATAAGCCGGGAAGTTCTGTAGTCCCAAAATACTGGTCAACATCGGGGATTTCCTTTTGAAGATCTGGCTTGTAACGTTCGCTTAAACACCCGGTCACAAAAACTTTATCTACTTCTCCCTGTTGTTTCTGTTCTACAAACTCCAGGATGGTATTCACCGATTCTTCTTTGGCATTGTCTATAAATCCGCAGGTATTAATCACCACAATATTGCCGTCCTGCTCGTGCACCACGTCTTTATTGTTGCCCTTAAGCTGCCCCATCAAAACCTCACTATCATACACATTCTTGCTGCAACCAAGGGTTACGACATTAATACGGTTCTTCTTTATCGACTTTGTCCTCATACCATTCTATTTTTCAAAGCTGCTTCTAAATATCTTTGTTCGTCAAGCTGAACTTGGTTCAGCTTCTAAGTTGATTTGATTATGAACAACCTGGATCCTGAAACAAGTTCAGGATGACGTTCTAAAAACTTTTGCACAGCTTCTTAAAAGCGGGTGCAAAGATACAATCTATAATTTGAACTACAGCGGGTTAATATTGAAAGGAATAGCATAGAATATATTTCTCTATGTTCTTTTTTGCATTGCCCAAAAAGAACCAAAAAACGCTAGGCTTACTTTTCTCTCCTTGAAAACACTACGCTGATTGCCTATCTTGCGCATTGCAACCGCTGCGCTAGGCAATGCTCCTCTGCCCACCGCTGACAATCAGCTCGGTTTTGCTACGGAAATAAAAGTAGGCCGAAATCCTTCTAATAATTTAGAAAATTGCCATTCAAACTATTTTGTAACTTTCCAATCTATCAAAAACTTAAGAATCCAGTTATCAATGAAAAAACCTCTCCTCTTCGCTTTGTTTTTATTTTTCCTTGTGAATACGTTAACCGCACAGCAACGTGTAGAAGAAATTCCGCTGAAAATTGGGGTGATGCAAAGGGGAACTTTAAACGCAATTACCGACGTTGAAGGAGTAAAAGTCGGGCATACTACGTTGGTAAAAGGCGATTCGGTGCGTACCGGCGTGACGGCTATTCTTCCGCACGGCGGGAATATTTTTCAGCAGAAAGTACCTGCGGCGGTTTTTGTGGGAAATGGCTTCGGAAAACTAGCCGGCAGCACACAAATCAATGAACTGGGAAACCTGGAAACTCCTGTGATCCTTACCAACACGTTGAACGTTCCCACCGCGATGGACGCGGTGATAAAATACACGCTAAACCTGCCCGGAAATAAAAATGTACGTTCGGTAAATGCCGTGGTAGGCGAAACCAACGATGGCTATTTGAATGATATCCGCGGACAACATGTGACCAATGCGGATGTAATTTCTGCGATTGAAAATGCGAAAACCGTTGCAGTGGCTGAAGGAAACGTTGGCGCCGGCACGGGCACCATCGCTTTTGGTTATAAGGGCGGGATTGGCACAGCTTCCCGAAAACTGCCCGAAAGCCTGGGCGGTTATACTTTAGGCGTTTTGGTGCAAAGTAATTTTGGCGGGGTTTTGCAAATTGCCGGCGTACCGGTGGGACAAAAGCTGGGAAACTACAGTTTTAGCAATAATTTACAGAATAATGTAGACGGTTCCTGTATGATGGTGGTCGCTACCGATGCGCCACTGAACAACCGAAACCTGGAACGCCTGGCTAAACGAGCATTTATGGGACTGGCAAAAACCGGCGGAATCGCTTCCAACGGCAGCGGCGATTATGTGATCGCTTTTTCTACCGCCAAAGGAATGAGAATTCCTTATAAAATAGAGAGCGAAACCTTAACACAGGAAATAGTGCCCAACGATTTAATGTCGCCGCTGTTTATGGCCGCCATTGAAGCTACCGAAGAAGCTATTTTAAATTCTTTATTTATGGCTGAAACTACTACGGGTTTTAAAGGCTGAACCATAAAAGCTTTACCTCAAGAGGAAGTTTTACAATATTTAAAGGAAGCCGGGATTTTGAAAGATTAATACTAAGGCTATTTTAATTATTACACCAGGTCTAAAGAATTTCAATTAAGAACAAATACGGAAATTATACCCGTGAAAACGGCTATGTTTATACTACATTAGCCGAATATGAATAAGAAAAATATAATAGACAGCTTAAAATTCAGGAAATATGAGTGAACCAACAAATATCTGTTTGGCTTGTGGTTTATGTTGTGATGGTACTTTAATTGGTTTTGTACAGCTAGATACTGAAGAGCTATCACCTGTAAAACAGCTGATGGATATTGAACAAACGGGTGAAAATGGAATGTTTTTTCTACCTTGTAATGAACTTGGCTGCAATGGTTGTAATATTTATTCTCAAAGACCAAAAGCCTGTAGAAATTTTGAGTGTGGAGTTTTGAAATCTGTCGAAAAAAAGGAGTTGAGCTTTGATAATGCTACTAAAGTGATTGATGTAGTTAAACAAAAAAAGATAGCCATTGAAAAACGCGTAGCAACACTACAGATCGAACTTCAATCCAAATCATTTCACTTTAAAATGCTTGAATTGAAAAAGTTGCTTCGGAAAGATAAGTCTGAATTATCCTTATCACAAAGCCATCAGGAATTAATAGTGGAGCTCGAGGAACTTGAGAAGTTACTAACAAAGAGTTTTGGTGTTTCGTTTTTGTAAACAACTTTGCAGCAAGCTCAAGAAGCATTATTAGTAGTAGCCTCGGAACGTTTAATCTCGATTATCGAGTAAAAATAACCTGTTGCAAAAACTAAGCGTTCGTGTGGCCGGAACGGCCGAACATGAACGCACTGTTGACTAAACCGGTTCTTTGCCGATTAACTATATATGGGGATTGGTCTGTTTTTAGGAGGTAATATTTGTTAGATAGA
>NZ_JAIQZB010000034.1 GCF_020164555.1 Salegentibacter lacus
TGGGCTGTCCGCTAAAGTTGTTACTTTTGTTCATATATCTGGTTTTGTGGTAAAAACAAGATATAAAATAAGCGGGAAATCCTTTTTAGGAAATCCCGCTTTTAAAAATCTTTATCGGACACTACTGATTAAGAAATTAATTCGAATCTTTTGCAGAATAATTTTTCTCAAATCGCTATATACTATAAGTTTCAGTAGATTATATAATATTTAGGGAACACAATCCCCAAAAAACATTATATTTGGGGAATACAATCCCTGAATATGATTGAGAGAACATTAGAAAAGAAAATTGAAAATCGTTTTGGAACAGGAAAGGCAATTCTTTTAATTGGCCCGAGACAGGTTGGTAAAACTACACTTTTCAATAAAATATTGGAAGGGAAAGAATATCTTTTCTTAAATGGAGATGATCCAACAGTCAGAAAACTCCTTTCTAACCCCAACTTAGAACAACTCAAAAACATAATTGGGAATTATAATATTGTGTTTATAGATGAAGCTCAGCGTATAGATAATATCGGGTTTACTCTCAAGTTGATTACAGATCAATTAAAATCAGTTCAACTTTTGGTCAGTGGTTCATCTGCTTTTGAATTAAATAATCAAACTCAAGAGCCTCTTACTGGAAGAAAATGGGAGTATCAGTTGTATCCTATTTCCTGGGGTGAATTTGAATCAAACGTGGGCTTTCTTAAAGCCGAGCAACAACTAGAGCTAAGAATAATCTACGGAATGTATCCCGATGTGATTAATAATTTTGGGGAAGAAAAGGATATTCTAAAACAACTAACTGATAGTTATTTATATAAAGATATTCTTAGTTATGGCGGAATCCGTAAACCAGAGGTTTTGGAAAAATTATTGAGGGCTCTTGCCTTTCAAATTGGTAGTGAGGTAAGTTATAACGAATTATCTCAGTTGCTGGGTATTGACAAAAAAACCGTAGCAACCTACATTGATCTTCTTTGCCAGGCATTTGTAATATTTAAACTCCCAAGCTTCAGTAAGAATCTACGAAATGAAATAAAAACCAATCAAAAAATATTCTTTTACGATACCGGAGTTAGAAATATGATAATTGGCGATTTAAGTCCAATGGATGATAGACAGGATAAAGGTAATCTCTGGGAAAATTTTTTAATTGCTGAACGTTTAAAATTTCTGGCCTATAATAACTCCTTGGGTAAAGCATATTTCTGGAGGACGGTACAACAGCAAGAAATTGATTATGTTGAAGAAGGTGAGGGAAAGTTGAAAGGTTTTGAAATTAAATGGAATCCGAAAAATAAGGTGAAAATTCCAAAGACTTTCCTAGAAGCTTATGATGCAGAGGTAAATATTATCAATAAAGATAACTTTAGGGAATTTTTGAAATAAAAAGTATTGATCAAAAACTTCTTAATCAAGTTTTTGCAAGTTCTAAAATTTAACTCATAGAATAATTTTTGGCTTTAAATGAGTTGTTTTAATGTTAAAATAAAGTCAAAAAAACTGTATGTGCAAATGAAAAAAGGCTTCACAGGTAAAACCTCGTGAAGCCTTTTTTATCGGTGGTCCCACCTGGGCTCGAACCAGGGACCCCTTGATTATGAGAAGTATAAATTAGCATACTCTTAATTTTCATTTGTTTTCATTTAACTGATTATCAATGTTTTATGAATATTTATTTTTATTTTGGTTTCTTTAAATTACCTTTATTTGTCAATTTGTTGTACCTATGTTGTACCCGTTTTTAATATAAATACCTGATATGTCGTCTATTAAAACAATACTTCGTAAAAAAAAGTTATCTAATGGCAAATATCCAATTTCCCTGAGAGTAACCAAAGATCGTAAATCTAAATTCTTCAGTACTCCATTTGAAGCTAATTTAAATGAGTGGGATTCTAATTTAGGGCGCTTTAATAAGAAACATACTCTACAACTCAAATCAAATAGATTATTAGGGAAAATTGAAGATCGTGCTTTAGAAGTCATTAGTGAATTGGAAATGAACCATGATTTCTATAGCCTGAATGATTTTGAAAGGAAATTTAGAACGCAATCAAATCCTGAAGCTTCAAATATATTCGCGTTTTGGCAAGAGCAAATTGATGAATTTAAAGAAGCAGGGAGAATGAGCAATGCAGCCATTTATCACCACACTAAAAATTCGGTACAAAGATTCGTGAAACAAAAGTCTTTACATTTTTACGAAGTGACCCCTACCTTTTTAGATAAATATGAAGTACACCTTCGCAATAAAGGCGGAACCGGTGGAGGTATTGGGGTTAAAATGCGAGCTATAAGGGCTATTTTCAACGTGGCAATAAAAAGGGGAATAATAGACGAAAAACTTTACCCTTTTAAACATTATAAAATATCCAAACTAAAAGGCAAATCAATTAAAAAAGCCCTTAATATTGAAGAAGTTCATAACCTACAAAATTTAGATTTGAGTGATAAGCCTCATTTAGTCAATAGTAGAAATTATTTTATTTTTAGCTTCTATACCCGGGGAATGAATTTCGCCGATATGATGAGACTCAGATGGGAAAATGTTTCCGGCGACAGAATTCATTACACGCGAGCCAAAACCAAAGGAAACTTCATCATAAAAATTATGCCCCCGGTAAAGGACATACTTGACTATTACCGCAAAAATAAAAGCCCGTACATTTTTCCAATACTCCTTAGGAAAAACCTCACCCCCACTCAATTAAATGACAGAAAAAGAAAAACCCTCAGCAAGTTTAATAAGGATTTAAAGGAATTAGCCAGTCTTGCCGGAATTGATAAACCGGTTACGAGTTATGTCGCCAGGCATAGCTTCGCCAACTGCTTAAAACAAAAAGGTGCGGGAACAGATATCATAAGTGAATCTCTAGGTCATCAGGATATTAAAACCACCAAAGCTTATCTAAAAGAACTGGATACTGCCGTACTGGATGAAGCCAGTGAATTATTGTTGCAGTAAAAATTGTATATAATTCTCGTTCTAATACGATATGAAAGTAAATCTCAGAATGGGTATAATTTAAAATTTACACCACTTTTAACCTATATTCAGGGATTGTATTCCCCAAATATTATATTTTAATCCCTGTAACTATAGGTTTAGAAAAAATTAATCTTGGGAAAAGTGTAGTTCTTATAATTATTTTCAGAACTATTATTATTCACCTTTACTCTTAGTACCTAACATTTTTATTGGTGAAATTACTGGAAGTATCACACCCTGAAAGTTTGTATTGGCCAAACGCTCATAAAGCATTCCTCTAGCCGTGGAGAAACTAATACCTAATAAGGTAGCGATTAAATTTCCAGAAAAGCGTGGAGTATTATCCTCATTAATATCATAGAAATTTTTCAAATTTTGTATTTTAAAATGAAAATCTGTTTCAAAGTCCAACTGATTACCGCCTTCTTTTTTTTGCTGATCAGATAAATTTATTAATAGTTTTATTCTAATCCTTTCATCTTTTAAGTTATGAGCAGTTTTATGGGCTACATCAATATCGTATGATGGTTTCTGAGGTTTTTTCCCTTCTTTGATCTTACTATTTAAAATCTCTATATGGAAAAGCTCAATTTCCTCCGGAATTATAGGAGAGTTATTACTCATTATATTGCTTCTTGGTATTCTGAGGTTTCTTCATAATCATTGATATCTTCTTCCAAACCATCACCCTTTACAGATCCTAAATACACATATTTGTATTCTGTTACCGGTTCAATGCTTATTAGATCTACACCTAAAGCAACCTCCATTTTGGTAATACTTTTTAATGTAAGATTATGCAACCCCGTTAACCACTTAGACACTTCGGAGGGTTTTTTACCTAGCATTTCAGCAAATTCTTTTTGCTTAATACCTCTTTGGTCTAAAATAGCTTGAACTTTATTAGAAATTGCAAGATTACGCTCTGTCAACTTTTCTATTTCTGGATCGCCGTTCTCTTCTAACCAGTTATCAATAATATTATTCTTAGGAAAACTCATAATCAAAGCTCTAGTTTAAAGTCTTGTTCAAATTCAATTTGTGTGAAGTCTTCAATCCAACGGATTTCTTTCTCTTCTAATGCTGCTTGTATTGCGGCAGTTAATTTATTTGCCAAATCGAAGTGGGGTGATACATTTGGGCAATCTTGAGCATAACGGGAGGTTTTGAGGGCTCCATTAAATAAAAATACAACATTTTCATTAAGCCTGAAGGTGTACAACCTAAGCATATTATTGGCCTTCTTTCCTTTTTCAATGTATGCCGGTTCTCGTCTAACTCCTTTAGGGGGTAATGCAGAAGTATCTGCAATTGCTGCTTCAGATCTAAAATGATGGGGTTGTGCACCATATTTAATTCCTATAATTTTAATCCAAGAAAGGATATGATTAAGCTTACTCTTGTTTGATTCCGTTTGAACTGCTACAAAATCTTCAAATAGAGATACACTATTATCATTGAGCACAAGAGAATAATAACTTACCTTACTGTACCTTGCTATAGGTTTTATATGTGCAAATATATTCACTTATAAGTTAATTTTAAAACTTTTATTCACTTTTAAGTTAATTTTAATTCTTGCCAAAAGTAATGTTTATTACTTTCTCACGATAGAATTAATTTTAATCGAACCGTTAAACTAATATATAAACCAAAATTCTAAGAAGTTTATTTTTCTAATTCATCCTTTTAAGTCCTAAGCCTCAATCGGCCAATCCTTATATTGCCCTTCTGCCTGTTCAATTACTTCTTTTAGTAAATTATCGAATTCAGAAAATGGCACTTTTCCTCGCAACTCTTTTTTAACTGCCAGGCGTATGGCGGTACGGCGTCTTTTTTTGGTCCAGTCGAGTTAGAATAATCTGAGAAAATTTAGGTGGCATCCTCTTCCAGAGATTGCATTTTTTGAAGGTAGCGAGAGAGCATCTTACTGGATTCCTGCTGAACCTTAAGTTTCATCGATTTGGTCCATCCTAACAAAAAACCTTTAAAGCCAAGAGCCTGCCGGGACCATTGCCAAAGGTCAAAATGATCTGTATGTTGCAAGATCTTCCCGTTTTGAATGTAAAAGGTTCCTATCCCATTATTTGTCACCTTGCGTTTTTGCGGTCCGAAATAATAACTGGCGCTCCATTTGGCACTTGCGTTATGATCATTGGCCTGTATATCGCTAAACCTTACCTTTAGATCACCACTGCTTTTTTCCAGAAGCATATACCACATGGCTCTCACCCGGTCTCCCTTTATATGTCCAAAAGCAGGATCATAAAAGACTATGTTTTTATGGTAACAGGCGTTCATAGCTTTTGGATCTCCGTTTTGGAAGGCCCGGTAAAAATCAATAATAAGCTTTTCATTTGGATGCTGCATAGCCTAAAGATACTTTAAAAGTGCTGAATATAAGATGGACATAATTTTGTACAAGAGATTGGCCCATAGTAGTTGGTGTATTAATATTACGCCCTTTCAGGGCTCCACCCATCGTTCAAATATATAAAAAATAAGCCCTGAAAGGGCGTTATACATTTAGCATTCCGTATAGCAGGATGCTGAAGGGGCGCAATATCTTCACTAGGCCTCCATCGGCCAGTCCTTATACTGCCCCTCTGCCTGTTCGATCACTTCCTTTAGTACCGGGGCTAATAATTTGAATACAACTGGCAGTAATTTAGGGCCCCACATCTACCATAATCTGCGCTGGATCCTATGCTGTTTTTATAGTGTACGGGAAGTTAAGCGTAAAGCAAAAACAGCAGAGGGCGCTACCTACTCTTTTGTTCAAAACCAGTAAATTTCAACCTGTTTTCAGGCTTTCCCAGGCCATTTACTGGTAATCTGCTCGCTTTTGACCACTCATTTAAAAAATTGCTTTTATTTTTTACTAAAATTTTGCCGCAAATTTCCACGGTTTTACTGAGGGTTTCAGGGCATTTGCCGCAATTTTACTAATTTTTTCAAAGGGGTATTTGTCATTACAAATCCTGGTATCCAGCCTCTATCCACTCACAGTATGCCTGGTGGATTTCGGGATATGCTGCAAAATAATCCTCATAGGACTTATTCTGTGATTCCATAATCGTTCGGTAAACTTCAAAGTTTTCCTGCTGGGTATTATTATTGGAATATCCAAAGTACCCCACCAAGCCCAGGGCCAGAATTCCGAGTATTCCAAAAAGGATCAATAGATAATTGGGTATGATCGTGGCGTGTTTTAACTTCCGGTCTATTTCCTTTAGAATCTCATCTGTTCTTTCTTTTTCTGCTTCCTGCTTTTTAAGGAATATGCTTAGGTGCTTCTCCAAAGCTTCTGTACTAATAGGGATGCTCATTTCAGCCAGTTGCCTCGAAAGCTTTTGAAGTTCCAGCACAGCAGTTTTAAAATCAGCCATCTCATCGGCCATCAGTTCCATAATTTCATCAAGTTTTTTCATCGCTTCACATTTAAAATTTATATCCCTATTCCGGTATCCCTTACTATTTTTACGGCTCCTTTTATAAGCTCTTTGGCTATTTTGGTGGACAGGTTGCTGCTTAGCTGCACCGTTTTGTTTAAGACCTGAAGCTCTTTTGGAGCTTGCGTTAGCCTTTTAAAACTCTGGTTTTGCGAGATCGTTGGGATTAACCTATTGCCGCTCATCGACCGGTGGACTTCACTGGCCTTTAGGTTTACTCCTTTGTATTCCACCCGGAAGCCCTGCAGTTGATTCGCTTTATTGATAGTGGGGATCACTTCCACCTTCTGTGCTTTCATTTTGTTTATATATTCATCCAGGGATTTTGGTCTCGACTGAAGTACGCGGTCATGTATATTTTTGATTTCCTGTCGCAGACCCTTTAACTCATTAAGTCTTTCCTGCTGTACTTCCCGAACTCTTTTAAACCCTAATTCTTTTGCGACGTTATCAGCTGCGATCTGGCTTCGTTTTCCGATAAAGCTGTCATTATAGACTTTACCGTCAAACCCAATCCTGTTGGTATAGATATGAACGTGGGTATGCGCTTTATCCCGATGTACAAAACCAATGGATTGATTGTTTTGCAGATTCATCTCCTTCAAAAACCTTTTAGCGAGATCTTCCAGTTCATTTTTGCTTAAATCCTTCCCGTCTTCAATGGTGGGGCTTACAATAAAACTTAAGGTGTTATTAATGCAGCGTTCATTTTGCGACTGGATAATCCTAAACTCTTCGGCGATCTCCGCGGGGGTTTCTCCGGCCAAATGTTCTCTGAGCACAACTTCAGCTTCTTTCTCCTGGTTCCAGCCATAGGATATCGATACCCTGGTGCCGGAAATGGCGTGTCCTTTCCCGATCATTTTTTAAAGTTTTTTAAGTGCATTCTGATCTCCCTCGCAAGATCTTCCACTTCCTTAGCCAGCTTTGGATCCCGTTTTCTAAACATATTCCCGATACGGGTAAAGTTGTTTTTGTACTGTACCAACATCTGGTAAGTTTCCACTTGTTCCGGGGTGATCCGTTCTACAATATTTTTATCAAAGGCGGTAGCTCGTATGTATTCTGAAAGGGAAATTCCTGCCCTGGCAGCTCTTCTTTGGAGCAGCTTCTTCTCGTAGATAGAGCATCGAACCTGGATGTATTCCCTTTTCATTTTTTCTTTTTTAAACTTTGCAACCATCGGGCGCAAAGCAAGATTGTCATTACAATGACACATCTTGCTTTTCCCTTTCAACTGAAATTTCCGATAGGCATTTACTACTTACCCACTTAGCTTTCTTTTTACATTTTCTCCTTTTTTCCAACTTCCTTCATTGATCAATTTTTCATTGAGATCTATAAAGCCAGAATAGAAATCGCTACAATCGGTCATATTATCGAACTGGTTTAAAAGCGAAGCAGTTGCTTTTTTTCCAGTGGGATCATTATCCAGGAAGAGTAAAATCCGCTTATATTTTGGAATCAAAGTTTCGATCCGCTTTATAAAAGCCAGGGAATTTAAAATGATGGAGTCTGAGTTTTGTACTAAATTTTCATCGAGGGTTGCCAGGGAAAGGAAGTCAAACATCCCTTCCGTGATGAGTAGCTGTTTGGAATCATTTTCAAACAGGGAAAAAGTTTTAGGACTACTGGAATTTTTAAAATATTTATTTCGAAGTTCCCAGCCTCCTAGATGATTTTGAACTCCAATGGCAAAAAACCGTTTCCCTTTACAGTGATACCAAATCTGTTTGCAGTAATTATTGCCAACCTCCAGAGGTATATTACGGGATTTTAGATAATCAATTAATCCCTGCAGGTAGATAGCTTCAACATCCAGGATTCGAATTTCTGTTCGTCTCAACCGCCCTTCAGTTTTTAGAGGGCTGAAAGAAAAAGTTGCCATATCGTTCATTAAGTATTCCAGCGCTTCTTTTACGGTGCAGGATTCCATTGTCATAATAAGGTCTATGATGGAACCACCTTTTCCTATTCCGAAGTCATACCATAGGTTTTTATGTAAAGAGACGCTAAAAGAGGCTTGCGTTTCTGACCGCAGGGGACTCAGAAACCAAGCTTCTTTTTCCGATATCCTGCTGGGAAAGTGCCCTAATTTTGCAAGCGTTTTTACGATGCAAATATTACGGGCTTTTTCCCAGCTTTTTGATGTTTCTATGTTTTCCATTTTTTTGCTGTTTTCGTTTCAAATTCCATCAAATCCATTCAAATTTCAGCATCGTTCTATTTTTGATGACAAAGTGATGACAAAACGATGCGGGGCAAAACCATTGCTATCACTGGGCTATTTTACTATCTGTCATCATTCATCAAAAAAAGAATAAATAATAAAAGTATATTCCTAGAGGGTTTGTTTACTGTTCTCACTAAATTCAGGGCTAATCACTCCTAAAGCCTCTGAATTAGCAGCTTTTCAGTGTCATCAATTACGCATCAAATCATCACTTTATATCTTCCCTGAAGTGCTGTATTAAGAATGATTTTTTAACCGTGTAATAGCGTCCCTTACCATCGATAAGTCCGAGGCCACCCTCCTGCCACATATATAGCTTTCGATATTTCAAGGAATTATCCTGGTTATTTAATTTCCAGTCCTTCTTTAATATCTGCCGTAGTTGGGTTAAATCGGTTTTAACCCGGGTTCTATTTAAAATCTGCAAGACATCCAGGGGACAAATAGCTACTTCCTCAAGATCAAAAGTTTCCATAGCATCCAGCATCATGTTTGCTAATTCTTTTTCCACCCGGTTCCGGTTGTTTTGCATCAGGTTCTCCAGTGCATTGGTTCTTATCTGCTCTGGAGCAAACCACATTCTGGTTTTATGAGTTGTAGCTAATTCCCGCTGCTGCAGGTAATATAAAAAAGCGGGGATTTCTGCCTTCAGATGGTCTAAAAAATGAGTTTCTTCCTTTTGTAGGGATGGAACTTTCAAAACCCAAAAGCGGGTTTCTTCGCTATCGATCTTAATGAAGTTATCTTCATTATTACTACAGAGGATAAACTTTCCGAAAAACTCAACTTCCCGCTTATCTTTACCTTTAGCCTCCAGTTTATTAAAATCGGTAGTACTGAGGTATTTAATTCGTTCGGTGAGTTCCTCCCTATTAAATAAAACCTCGTCAATACAGATAAGGAGTTTATGCGTCCAATCAGTATTAAACTGACTGCTGAAACTATCATTGGTGAGATAAGTCAGGTTATTTTCGAAGATAGCTTTGAGCCATTTAAGAAAAGTAGTTTTTCCAGTCACCCGTTCTTTAGAAACCAGGCATAGTATGGGTAACATCTGAATGGGCTTTGTATACAAGAGTTGCAAATAATCAAGGCCTAATTCGAATTGGTTGCCGAAAATGTGCTTAACGAACAGCAGTGAATAATCTACTTTACCGCTACTGGGCAAAGTAGATAAGGGAGCGTAAGTATTATAAAAACCGTGATGTACCTGTTTAAAATCCAGGTGGCTCGGGATACAGGTAAAGCCTTCATATTTTTTAATACTTCCAACAAAGCCTTTACCGTGGTCCTGTCGTAAGGTCTCGATATTCCAGGGAATCAAAACTTCGTTGAAGTTCCCGGCAATTGTGGGCATTACTACTATTTTATAGTAACTCGTACCCACACGGATATAAGATGAATTTTTCATCATAATGTTTTTTTAAGGTTGAGTAAATAGCAAGTGATTACTTGCGGTTCTTCAATAGGTTCTTGTTGAACTGATCCTCCAGGTAGGCATCGGATAGGTCCGGTTCTCCCAGGAGCCAGGCATCGATTTTTTCCTTGTCGAAAAACTTCTGACGGATGTTCGGATTATTCCCCATTGGGATAAGCTTTAAATGGGTAAGCTTATAGATCTTACTTTTGGAGAGACCCGTATATTGTGCCAGGTCTTCCACGTTCATTACTTTCTTGGTGTGGGAAAGAAGCACTTTAATATCCTCCAATAAACCCACTACTTGTTCCTGCTCATTCATAACTATATGGTTAAAATTAGAAATGAGTAAAAGGCCTTTTACGATTTTGTACAGGACAAACTTAAGAAAGCAAATACCTGTAAATCAATAGAGTAATTCAAATAAGAAGGGAATTATGCTATAATTATTCTTTAGCTAGCATCTGCCGGATGAATTTGCGCTGGTTTCGGGAATTTATTTTTTCCTGGTCGTTTTTCCAGGCGGAAAAACTGGTTTTTAAAGTGTTTTCTTTAAGCGGTTCATTGTTCATCAAAAAGGAATTCATCAGCAATTGGAAAAAGTCACGTTTCCGTTCTCCGGAAAAATCCTGGATGCCCCCAACTAACAATTCATCGAATAATACAAAAAGGATTCGGTGGTTCGCGGAGTCCCCACTTTTATTCCCAACGGTAAAATTGATCTTCTCCTGAACCTTTCGGCCTTTAAGCAATCTAAAGAACTGCTCTTTAGCGTCTTTATTGAGATTGATGTATTCAAACCTTATCCGGTATTTATCAATGGGTTCCACCTTAAAATTATGCCGGTCGCTCTCCAGGTGTTTATCTGATTCATAGAATATGGCAAGCCAGACCAAAACTACCGCCAGTATTATAAGAAGAATTAAAAAATAGACATACCCTTCTATGATGGTTCTGATTCCGAAAAATAAACTGAAGCTAGTAACAAAAAGAATAAAAAAACCAAGGATGAAAAGAATCACGTTGGTGACATTTCCCTCTATTTTATCCTCAATGAATTCATTTATTCCAGACCTTAACCTAGCCAGTGCTTTTCCTGATTCAAGAATAAATTTCTCCATAAGTAATAACGCTTCAGGCTATTAAATATAGCTAAAAGAAAAATAATAGATTCATCCATCTAACTCTTCTAACATTTTTCACAAAAATCTTAATAAAGGAAAAGATAAGTATATATGAGGGTAAGTGTGATTGATGAAATATAAAGGCAGTATCTGCAATTACAATTTCGTTATTGTAAAAAAACACGCTTTTTTACAATAGCGTATATCTTATTGCAAAAAAAATGCATATTTTGCAATAGTGTTTTTCAAATTGTAATTATTATCTTTTTTATGCAAAATTTCAAATCGGGCAAGTATATAAATCAAGGACATTATAAAAGCTTTCAACCTAATCCTATAAATAAAGAATGGTTACTTGAAGATATGGAAATTCTAAGTTTGTTATCTAAGGCGGATAGGCAATTAGGCAGACTTGATATGTATAGCGAACATATTCCCGACATAGATCTTTTTATTAGCATGCACGTACTGAAAGAAGCTACACAAAGTAGTAAAATAGAAGGTACACAAACTAATATGGAAGAAGCTTTACTAGACAAAGAAGACGTAAGTAATGAGAAGAGAGATGACTGGGAAGAAGTACAAAACTATATTTCCGCTATGAGTAGAGCTATTGATATGTTGAATGAAATTCCCTTTTCTAGTAGGCTTATTAAAGAGACTCACAAAGTTTTATTACAAGGAGTAAGGGGTGAACATAAACAACCTGGTGAATTTAGAAAAAGTCAAAATTGGATCGGAGGAGCTTCAATTAATGATGCTACTTTTATTCCTCCAGTTCACACAACAGTGGGGGGACTAATGAGTGATTTAGAAAAGTTTACGCACAATCAAGACCTATTTTTTCCAGACCTTTTAAAAATAGGAATTATTCATTATCAGTTTGAAACAATTCACCCTTTTTTAGATGGAAATGGTCGAGTAGGGAGATTATTAATAACCCTTTATTTAGTTGATAAGGAAATCCTTAAAAAGCCTATTTTATATTTATCAGACTTTTTTGAAAGAAATAAAAATTTATACTACGATAATTTAATGCGCGTAAGGTCTAATAATGATCTAAAACAATGGCTTAAATTTTTTTTAGTAGGAATTATTGAAACAGCGAAAAAGGGTGTTGATACTTTTGACGAAATACTAAAATTAAAACAACAATCCGAATTAAATATTCAAACCCTTGGATCTAGAGCAAATAATGCTCAAAAAATCTTACAGTATCTATTAACAAGACCTGTGATTGATCCTAAAAAAGTTGAAGAGGTTGCAGGTGTATCCAATAGAACAGCTTACAATTTAATAAGTGATTTAGAAGAGCTAGAAATTTTAACCGAAGTTACTGGAAGTAAAAGGGGAAAGATTTATGCTTTCAAGAAATATTTAGCCCTTTTTAGCTAAAATAAATTTGAAAAAGGGCCTATCCCAGGAACTGTGTAAGTAGAAAATATCAATTTAATGCGAAAACTAATGCTGAAAAGGATCTCCATCCTTCTTAGTATATTGAATATAAAATGCATCGGGCGAAGATTTCTTGAAGTACTTCACTTCACTGCTTCCCTTATCCCCACAGAATTCTTCTCTTTCAGTGTCAACAAATTCCTTTTCGGGGTAGTTGGTAATGGCTGAAACATAAAATTGATTTTCAATTTGCCGTAGGGTCTCTTCTTCTCCTACAGAATAAGCTAATAGATTACCAATAACAAAAGGACTATTGGCTTCTGAATAGTTCTTAGTATTTATCTGTCTTTTATTTGGATATTTATAAAGATCACAATCTCTAAAAAGTTGGTTGTTTATTTGAAACTCATTAAAAATCTTGGCAGTTCCTGCGGGAATAGTAACTACTTCCTTTTCACGGTAACTTACACCAGCACCTGACGAAATTGCCACTGCGGACTCATCCTCTAAAGTTTTGCTATTAGTTTGCCAAATATTAAAAATATTCATCCCGCTTAGAGAAGTTTTATTGCTTGATCGATTTACCCGCGAGGCAGCAGTTCCCTTCGAGCTCATAAAAACGCGATCCTGGAAATAATCATAGGCAATGCCATTTAAAATAAAATAACTTTCTTCAAGGTGGAGATGTAAATCCTCTTCAGTTTTATTTTCAATCATAAAATCAGCTGATCCGCCATCATTCCATAAATCATAGCTAATACGGCAATTGTCATCTTCATAAATTAAACCATTACTAGTATTCTTAATATTCTCTCCTGCTTCAGTCTTATAAACCTGATAGTATGTGCTACTGCAAGAAGTCAAAACAAACACCAGGGTAAGAATGTAAAGTAATTTTAATTTCATAAATGAGGTTTTAAAAATTTTAAACAAAGCTAAGGTCTTAATGAGAGGTCTCAATGTGGGTTTCCGTAAAGTGTAGAAAAAATTAAATCAATTTGCTGGAATATTAGAAATCTGTAGTTCGAAAAATAATTTCAAAATGTTGTACATATGTTGTACCCAAGAAGAAACAAAAAAGCCCTACATCTCTGTAAGGCTTGATTTTACTGGTGGTCCCACCTGGGCTCGAACCAGGGACCCCTTGATTATGAGTCAAGTGCTCTAACCAGCTGAGCTATAGGACCAATTCAAGTATTTCAACAATACCCGAATTTTAGGAGTGCAATATTAGTATATATTTTCAATCTCTGCAAGACTAAACGTAATTTTCCTTAGTCGCTACTTCCTATGATTCCGTATTATTGGCACTCGGGGCTTCCTGGCACAATTCCACCAACACTCCGTTAGCACTTTTTGGGTGCATAAAAGCCACCAGCTTATTATCGGCACCGGTTTTAGGCTCGATATTGATCAATCTAAAACCTTCATTTTCAAGTCGGGAGATTTCAGCTTTAATATCGTCTACCGCAAAAGCCAGGTGATGGATTCCTTCACCGCGCTTTTCAATAAACTTTGCGATAGGACTTTCTGGATTTGTAGCCGCCAGTAATTCAATTTTACTATCGCCAATTTTAAAAAAAGAAGTGTTCACGCCTTCACTTTCCACCGTTTCAGTTTTATAATGTTCACTACCTAAAACCGCGTTATAAGTAGCATTGGCCGCTTCAAGATCTTTTACCGCAATTCCAATATGTTCAATTTTCTTCATTTTTCATTTTTTAAGTAGATACAGCAAGTTAAACTTCTAATTTCATATATTCAAAATCGGTTAACTTCTATCAATTTAAAAAGAAAACCTAACACCTTTACTCCAATAGCTTCGGTAATATTCAGGTTGCTTTTTGAATAAGTTCAGTTTGGCCCATCGAAAATTTATCATAAAATTTGAAGCGAAGTTTCCGTAAAATTTTAGGCTGTTTGAGCCAACCTAAATTTTCACGCAAGCAGCATCTTTATTGGCGAGTTCCTAAAATTTAGGGAACGAGCATAAAATTTAGATAAAGATTCGTAAGCCTAGATTTTTTTGGTTCATTTTTTCATCAATGGAAAAAATAAACAATCTAAAATAAGACCTGTACGCATAGTTTTTTACATTTAGGAGTATACCAATTTATTATAGTATTTTTGCCTTATGGAAGAGACAAACAGACAAAAGAAAATAGGAGGAGTTTTGCAACGCGATCTAGCCGATATCCTGCAAAAAAACCTTAAAGATGCCGGGAGAACAGGAGTGATTATTTCTGTCTCTAAAGTAAAAGTAACTACAGACCTTTCTATCGCGAAGGCTTATATCAGTATTTTTCCGCAAAAACACGCGCAGGAAGTTATAGAGGAAATAAACCTTGGGAAATCTAAAATAAAGCACGAAATGGCACAGCGCACTAAAAACCAGTTGCGAAAAATGCCGGAAATCAATTATTACCTGGACGACTCTCTTGATTATATAGAAGGTATAGAAAAATCTATTAAAGGAGAAGAAAATCCAATAACCGATCCCGACTTGCTGGAGCGCCGGAAAAAATCTTAATTTGAAATTCCCCTTCTACATCGCCAGTCGCTATCTTTTTAGCAAAAGCAGCAATAATGCCATTAATATTATTACCATTATTGCGGCCATTGGCGTTTTTGCAGGTGCTTTTTCTTTATTTATAGTACTCTCAGGTTTCGCAGGGCTTAAGGATTTTAGCCTTTCTTTTTCCAATAAATTTGATCCCGATTTAAAAATATTGCCGTCAAGTGGAAAAACTTTTCAGTTTCCTGAAGACAAAGCCGGAAAACTAGCTGAAATTAAAGGAATTGCCGGGTTTAGTAAAATCATTGAAGAGCGCATTTTTCTCGATTACCGCAATAAAAACCATACTGCGTTTATAAAAGGGGTAGATAATAATTACCGGCAGGTTACTCAAATAGATAGTGCGGTTTCCGGCTCCTGGTTAACCAATAGTGAAGCCCAGGTAGTGGTGGGAAACACAATTTCCCGAAAACTTGGTCTTAGTATTTTTAACTATCAAAATTTACTGAACGTGATGGTACCGCGTCCAGGAAAAGGGCAAATTACCGGCCTAAATCCCGGACAGGCTTTTAATCAGGAAAAGGTAATCGTGAGCGGAATCTACAGCGTAAACGAAGAACTGGACGATAAATATGTTTTCTCTAATCTGAATTTCGCCCGGAATCTTTTGGAATTAGATGAAAATACATTTTCTGCTGTAGAAATTAAAACAACTCCAAATGCCGATGACGAAGTTGTCACCGCTGAAATAACAGAACTTTTTGGTGATGAAATTATTATAAAAAACCGGGCACAACTTAACGAGACGCTTTATAAAATGCTTAATACCGAAAACCTTGCGGTCTACCTGATTTTCACTCTGGTTTTGATTATCGCGCTATTTAACGTTGCCGGTTCTATCATTATGGTAATCCTGGATAAACGGGAAAACATAAAAACTTTATTTAATCTTGGCGCATCAGAAAGCCAGATCAAAAAAATATTTTTTACCCAGGGAATACTTATGACGATTATTGGCGGTGCAATAGGATTGTCGTCTGCGATTTTGCTGGTTTACCTGCAACTACAATTTGACCTGGTAATGATCACCCCAAGCCTGCCATATCCCGTGGCTATTACTTTTGAAAATATACTGATCGTGATCTTAACCATAGGAATCCTGGGCCTTATCGCTTCTTTTATAGCTGCAGGAAGTAGTAGAAAAGCTTTAAAAGCGGTGTAATATTTTCCTGCCGCGTATTCACGAATATTCGTCATCCTAAACTTGGTTCAGGATCTAAGATATTGATATTCATAATATGTTAGAAGCTGAACCAAGTTCAGCTTGACGAAAAAATTAAAAGCTCCCCTACTTTTTAAGGAGGGGAATGAATTCAGCGTAGCTGAAGAAAGGGGTGGTTAATATCAGTGAAAAATACTCAAAAAAACCCCTCCGGTCTGCGACCAACTCCCCTTGAAAATAAGCTACCGTGTGTACACATCTTTTGCCAGTTCTAACCCTTCCATAATATAGTTGAACCTTTCCATTCCTCTTTTTAGAACGATTACTCCAGGTGGACCTTGAGATTGATACCCTTTCCATCCACCA